>NZ_JARUXS010000051.1:0-307 GCF_031451175.1 Caballeronia sp. LZ035 | reverse complement strand
GCTCACGCCAGCACGCAGAATGCCGATGAAATCGACGCCACCGTGATCGTAGAAGCGGTAATCTTCAATGGCGAGCACCGCCTTCTTCATCTGGTCGGGAATGTCCTGAAAACGCACGAGGCTGCGGCGCTCTTCGCCGAATTCGCCGATCAGCACGTGATCCGACGTGTAGACCCTAAGCGGCACTTTCGGGCGATAGTCGATCAGCGCATCGAGCGAAGGCAGGTTCGGCTCCATCACGACGAGCGCATAGCCGACGATCAGCCCGCCCACCACCACGCCGATAGCCGCGAGCCCCGCCAACCAC
>NZ_JARUXS010000050.1:0-322 GCF_031451175.1 Caballeronia sp. LZ035 | reverse complement strand
TGCACTGCCCCTCCCCGGGGCGGGGGTAACTTTCTTTGCGGCTGCAAAGAAAGTCACCAAAGAAAGCAGCTTTCTTACCGCCCAAGGTTCACTAGCGGCGCGACACAGAAACACCTCACTGGCCCGGCAGTAGCGAGTGCCCTCAAAGGTCACAGCGGGCGTGGATCGCGGACCCACTGAGACAAACTGCCGTTTGGCAGACTGGTGCAGCCATTGAAAGCATCGGCCCAGCGCTACGCGCTGCCGAAGGGTATGCAAGGGAAACCAACGAGGGGCGGGGCGGTACAGTGAGATGGACGCGTTAGCCGAGATGGATGGGTCA
>NZ_JARUXS010000049.1:0-411 GCF_031451175.1 Caballeronia sp. LZ035 | reverse complement strand
AAGCGCGTTTCCTGCCGCGCTTCGTCCTCGTAGCGGATGAGGTTGTCCTCGCCGTCGTACGCGCAACGTACCCATGCCCCACTGGGAAGATCGCAGAGGGTCAGACGATCCTTCTTGTCCCATGCATAGCGGGTGGCCCCTTCTCCCGGCGCTTCGCGGTGTAGCAGATTGCCGCGCGCATCGTGGGTGAAGTGCGTGACGCGTCCCAACGCATCGGTCAAGCTAGCCAGATAGCCGTTCGCGTCGTAGTCCAGCGCCGTGCAGCGCCGCGCCGCATCCGCCACTTGCGTCAGTTGCCCACGCGCGTCATAACCGAAGACGCTCGAACACCCCGCCGGTGTCACCTGTTCGAGCAGATTGCCGCGCGTATCCCAGGCCTGGCGCCAGACGCCTCCCTCGGGGTCGGTGATC
>NZ_JARUXS010000048.1:0-412 GCF_031451175.1 Caballeronia sp. LZ035 | reverse complement strand
GACTGCGGTCGTGGTAGGGCCCGCGGGCGAAACCATCTGGACCGATCAGCTCGGACGCGTGAAGCTGCAATTCCGCTGGGACCGCTACGGCAAGAGCGATGAGAACAGCTCCTGCTGGGTACGCGTCTCCGATGCATGGGCCGGGTCCAACTACGGCGGCATCTATATTCCGCGTATCGGCCAGGAAGTCGTGGTGGATTTCATGAACGGCAACATCGATCGGCCGCTCATCACCGGGCGCGTCTACAACGCCTCGCAGATGCCTCCATTCAATCTGCCCGACTCGGCCACGCAGAGCGGTTTCCTCACCCGCACGCCCAACGGCAACAGCAGCAACGCCAACATGTTCCGCTTCGAGGACAAGCAAGGTTCCGAGCAGGTCAAGCTGCATGCCGAGCGCAATTACGACACC
>NZ_JARUXS010000047.1:0-438 GCF_031451175.1 Caballeronia sp. LZ035 | reverse complement strand
TTGACGCGATACGACCCGCGGCGCTCGGGCGCGGCCGGCTTAATTGACCTGCTCCGGTGCGCAATACGTAGTCTCGGGCGCACCGGACATGATGCGGTGGACGACTTCCAGTCCCTGCATGTAGGCATGGTCCATATTCGACACTTCGTAGCGCCAGCCGCCGAAGCGTCCCCGGCTGAAGATGCCGAGTGGTTCCAGTTGCTCGTGAATGTCCGCCAGCGCAGCATCGCGACCTTGAAAAGGCAAAGGGTAGCCGTGAGCGAGCGCTTTTTCGAAGGTGGATACGACGGCCTGATCGTCCATCAGCCCGATGGCACGGAGCCCTTGCAGCACATCACGGCGCAGCTTGTCGTCGATCATCGCAGGCTGGTCGGGTGCACGGCTGATTTCGCAAAGGATCGAATAATACGGGCCGCCGGACGGCACGTTGCCGGGCGA
>NZ_JARUXS010000046.1:0-438 GCF_031451175.1 Caballeronia sp. LZ035 | reverse complement strand
GGCCGGTGGCCGAACACCCGACGCGCTAGCGCGGCGCATGCAAACCCGAGGCGACGATATCGGCGTGCACGCCGCGGAAGCGTTCAATATCGCCCGGTTTTTCCTTTAGCTCCTCAGGGCCCGACGATCCGGACGACTGTCAGCACGGCGATCCGGACGTCCAGCAACAGGTTGAATGTCCGGATGTACTCCAGATCGTCATCGATCATATCGAACACACTGACGTTCTTTCGCCGCGCTCGCACTTGCCACAGGCCGGTCAGTCCAGGTCGGACAACCGAGCGCGCCTGACGGATATCGGGCAGGTCGGCCAGCATCGAGATCACCAGCGCGCGCGGGCCGATCAGACTCATATCGCCGCGCAGCACGTTGATGAGCTGAGGAAGTTCGTCAATGCTCAGCCGGCGCAGCAGCCCGCCCAAGCGGCCGATGCGCGGA
>NZ_JARUXS010000045.1:0-454 GCF_031451175.1 Caballeronia sp. LZ035 | reverse complement strand
CGAAGTGCAACTCGTCTCCAGCGATGCCTCGCTCGATCTCAAGAGCGCCCTCGGCAAGTCGCTCACGCTGGAGATCCAGCCGCAGGTCGGTGCGCTGCGCTATCTCGATGGCCAGATCACGCGCTTCGAGTTCAATGGCCGCGAGACGCTCACTTCGCGCAGCTATATCTACACGGCTACTGTGCGGCCTTCATTGTGGTATCTCACGCGCACCGTCAACTGCCGCATCTTTCAAGAGAAGACGGTTGTCGAGATCATCCAGGAAGTCTTCACCGCTTACGGCTTTCCGGTCACCAACCGCTTGAGCGCCACCTATCGCACCTGGGGCTTCTGCACCCAGTTCCAGGAGTCTGATTTCGCCTTCGTCAGCCGTCTGATGGAGCAGGAAGGCATCTACTACTACTTCACGCATCAGATGGGCCAGCACACGCTCGTGCTCGCCGACGACATGAGC
>NZ_JARUXS010000044.1:0-458 GCF_031451175.1 Caballeronia sp. LZ035 | reverse complement strand
GCACTGCCCCTCCCCGGGGCGGGATCCTTCGCGCCGAGCCTTTGCGTGGTTCCTTGTGTTTGCCATGCGCTTCCATGGACTTCCCGTTATCACGTCGGTCTGCTTGCACTGCCCCTCCCCGGGGCGGGATTCTTCGCGCCGAGCCTTTGCGTGGTTCCTTGTGTTTGCCATGCGCTTCCATGGACTTCCCGCTATCACGTCGGTCTGCTTGCACTGCCCCTCCCCGGGGCGGGGGTAACTTTCTTTGCCGCTGCAAAGAAAGTCACCAAAGAAAGCAGCTTTTCTTCCCGCCCAAGGTCAGGTTACGGGCGCAGCACAGAACCCCGTTTCTGGCCCGGCACTAGCGAGTGCCCTCATAGGCCTAACCGGGCTTGGATCGCGGACCCACTGTGAAATCGCACCCTTGAACAGACTGGTGCAGCCCTTGCAGGCTCCGGCGCTGCGCTTCGCGCCGCCGT
>NZ_JARUXS010000043.1:0-486 GCF_031451175.1 Caballeronia sp. LZ035 | reverse complement strand
CTGGCGCGCATCGACTGGCTGCACGCGCAGCGCAGTCAACTGGAAGGCGCGCTGCGCTCGCTCTATGGCGTCGACTGGAAACAGGCGGTTCAGCCGCTGGCGCCCGCTGAAGTCTCGGCCCGCCTGTCAGCGCACGACGCCGACAACAGTGACGTGAATGCCCGGGCGCAGGCGACATGACGATGTTGGCCGTGAACCACCTGACGCCGGTGGTCGGTATCGACGTGCACTGGGTCAACCTCCCGCCGTCGCCCGCGCCGGTTCCGCTGCCGCACCCGCATGTCGGCGTGGTGCTGGATTTGCGCGAGTACGCGAATGCGGCGCTGGCGGCCATGGGCAGCATCGTGTTCAGCTTCGTCGAGGAGCAGGTCGAGGCGTTCGTGCAGACCCATGAACAGCAGATCGCCGATGTGATGGGCAGCGATCTGGTCCAGTCGGGTTTGGGGGCGGTCGACGCCGTCATGAAGAACGATGTCGTCCAGGGCG
>NZ_JARUXS010000042.1:0-514 GCF_031451175.1 Caballeronia sp. LZ035 | reverse complement strand
CCCATGAACAGCAGATCGCCGATGTGATGGGCAGCGATCTGGTCCAGTCGGGTTTGGGGGCGGTCGACGCCGTCATGAAGAACGATGTCGTCCAGGGCGGGATGGACGCGCTGAAAGCGGCGAACGCTGTGCAGCGGAAGGTAAGCGATGCCCTGGGTGGCCAGGTCGGATCGGGCGGCGGGGGCGCGCCGGTCACGATCAACGGCTTGCTGCGCGCCACGGCGGGCACGCACACGGTCCATGCGCCGGGCCTGCACTTTCCGTTGGGCGCAGGCTTTGCCGCATCGGATGCAAGGGGGCCGTCGCAGGATGCGGAGTCGTTCATGGGCAGCCGCACCGTGCTGGCCAACGGCGACCCGATGTCGTTCCAGGCGCTACCCGCACTGAGTTGCTGGTGCGCGGGCATGCTGCCGATGTCGCACAACAGTGCGCACACGGAACGCAAGTACCTGTCCTTGCCCACGGCCACGATGCTGCCCATTCCGGCCGATCGTCCCGTGCTGGTGGGCGGCCC
>NZ_JARUXS010000041.1:0-520 GCF_031451175.1 Caballeronia sp. LZ035 | reverse complement strand
CTCGGTCGTCGCCGTGCAACATTTGCGGGAACGGGGCGGCGCGCTCATCAATCTCGGAAGCGAACTATCGGACGTCGCCATTCCGTTGCAAGGCGCATACGTTGCATCGAAGCATGCGGTGAAGGGCTTCACCGACGCGTTACGCATCGAACTCGCCGACGAGCACGCACCGGTCTCGGTGACCCTCGTCAAGCCCGCGGGCATCGACACGCTCTTCGTCGAGCACGCGAAAAACTACCTGGATCATGAGCCGAAGCTGCCACAGCCGGTGTATGCGCCCGAGGTGGTCGCGGAGGCCATACTGCACGCCGCGGCTCATCCGCGGCGCGACATCTATGCGGGTGGCGCATCGCGCGGCATGGCCTGGTTCGGGCGATCGGCGCCGCGCGCGTACGACGCCATGACGAGCCGGCTCGGTGTGAAGGCCCAGCTCACGAGCGAGCCCCGGCGCGACGGCGATAGCCTTTATGAGAGCGGGACCGGCCTGAGCGAGCGGTCCGGACGACACGGCCGGGTCCGC
>NZ_JARUXS010000040.1:0-520 GCF_031451175.1 Caballeronia sp. LZ035 | reverse complement strand
GCGGACCCGGCCGTGTCGTCCGGACCGCTCGCTCAGGCCGGTCCCGCTCTCATAAAGGCTATCGCCGTCGCGCCGGGGCTCGCTCGTGAGCTGGGCCTTTACACCGAGCCGGCTCGTCATGGCGTCGTACACGCGCGGTGCCGATCGCCCGAACCAGGCCATGCCGCGCGACGCGCCACCCGCATATATGTCGCGCTGCGGATGAGCCGCGGCGTGCAGTATGGCCTTCGCGACCACTTCGGGCGCATACACCGGCTGTGGCAGCTTCGGCTCGTAATCCAGGTAGTTTTTCGCATGCTCGACGAAGAGCGTATCGATGCCTGCGGGCTTGACAAGGGTCACGGAGACCGGTGCGTGCTCGTCGGCGAGTTCGATGCGTAACGCATCAGTGAAGCCCTTTACCGCATGCTTCGATGCAACATATGCGCCTTGCAACGGAATGGCGACGTCCGATAGTTCGCTTCCGAGATTGATGAGCGCGCCGCCCCGTTCCCGCAAATGTTGCACGGCGACGACCGAG
>NZ_JARUXS010000039.1:0-551 GCF_031451175.1 Caballeronia sp. LZ035 | reverse complement strand
GCTGAACGTGTGATCGAGTCCCGGTGCGAACGCGATCCCGCTCAAACGGCTCGCCAGATCATGCGTGAAGCGGATCGGCTCATGCGCATCGATGCTCAATGTACGAGCCAGTCCCAGCTCATCGTACTCATGGCTCAGCGTCTGCCGATAACACACCTCGCCATTCAATTCGCGCATCTCGCGCTGCTGCAACTGCAACTGACCCGCTGCGTCGTACTCGTAACTCACGCTGCCGAGCGTGTCGGCGTGCTTCTGGGTCTCGCTCGCAAGCCGCCCGTCGAGGTCGTAATCGCGCTCGATCACCGCATGTGCATTGCGCGCTCCAATCAACTGACCACGCTTGTTATAAGCGTAGTGCTCGGCCTCACCGCTGCCCTCCGCGATGCGGCTCACGATCCGCCCCAACGGATCGCAGCGGATGTTCAGCACGCGCCCGAGCGGATCGACGGTGTGCGTCAGGTGCCCCGCCGGATCGTAGCCATAGCCCCGCGCCTGCCCGAAGTAGTCGATCTCCTCGATCAACCTGCCCGCTGCATCGCGCTTCAAATGCC
>NZ_JARUXS010000038.1:0-553 GCF_031451175.1 Caballeronia sp. LZ035 | reverse complement strand
CTGATCGATGATCAGCTGCGTAATCATCGTCTCGTGACGTCCGCCCAGGAGCGTCGGCGTGATGAAGAAGCCGATTGCCGTCACGAACACCATCAACGCCGACGCAAACACCCCCGGCAACGACAGCGGGAAATACACCTTCCAGAACGCCATGCCCGGACGCGCACCCAGTGTGGACGCCGCACTCGGCAGACGCCGGTCGATGTTCTCCATCACCGAGAGCATCGTCATGATGGCAATCGGCATCAGCGCGTGCGTCATGCCCACGATCACCGCCGGCAGGTTGTACAGCAGCCCGAGCGGCGAATCGACCAGACCGAGGTGCTTCAGCACCCAGTTGAGCACGCCATTACGCCCGAGCAGCACGACCCAGGCAAAGGTCCGCACCAGAAAGCTCGTCCAGAACGACAGCAGCACCCAGTACAGCAAGCGGTTCTTGCGCTCGCGCGTGGCGGCCGAGATCAGGTACGCGACCGGATAGCCCACCAGCACCGAGAAGAAGGTCGTGAGCAGCGATATCTTCATCGTTACCCACAGCACTTCCACATACACC
>NZ_JARUXS010000037.1:0-560 GCF_031451175.1 Caballeronia sp. LZ035 | reverse complement strand
CCGAAGACGCTCGAACACCCCGCCGGTGTCACCTGTTCGAGCAGATTGCCGCGCGTATCCCAGGCCTGGCGCCAGACGCCTCCCTCGGGGTCGGTGATCGCGACCGGCCGATGCTGCTCGTCATACTCGGTCTGCACCACGGTGCGATCCGGCAGCCGGTGCGCGAGCAGGTTGCCGTACCCGTCATATTCCCATTCCGTCGCGTTGCCCGCCGGGTCGACCTCCGCGATCGTGCGGCCCTCACCATCGTATTGATAGCTGCGCACGCCGCCGGCACCGTCGATGCGCGCCACCGGCCATTGCTGCTCGTTGTATTGCAGCACCGTGAGGTGGCCCAGCGAATCCGTGAAGCGCGTCTCCAGATGCGTAAGGTCATACTCGAAGTGGTAGTCGTACAGGCCGCCGTCGCCCAATGCGTGGCTCACGCGCCATTGGCCGTCCTCGTGCATCGCATGGCTGTAGTAGAAGGACAGGCCATTGCGGTCGGTATGCCTCACCATCTGGTGCTGCGCATACTCGAAACAGTAGGGCGCGTCGTGCGCATCGAGCACGGCGCTCAA
>NZ_JARUXS010000036.1:0-569 GCF_031451175.1 Caballeronia sp. LZ035 | reverse complement strand
GTGTCGTATTGGGCGGTGCTGCTGCCGCTGGCATCGCCGCCGCTCTGAAACTGATAGCTTGCGCCGACGATCAGGTACTCGACGTTGTCGATCGTGCGGGGAGAGCCCGTGAGCGTGAACAAGAAGCCGGGCATGAACGCACGAATGGTGGTGTGACCGTGAGCGCTTTCGCTGCCGGTCTGCTCTTCTTCGAGACGCACGCGTGAGTAATGATCGCCTTCGTCGCCGTTGACGTAACCGAGTTGCCAGTTGTACTTCTCGTACGAGCCGTGGTCATCGCTGAGCGGATTGGCTTGCTGGCTTTGCAAGTCCGCTTTCGGCTTGCGGAAGTCGTAGTCATCGACGACGTAGCGGCCGGTGGTGACGTTGTCCTCGGTGTGCCACTGATCGACGCCCTCGGTCTCGGGCAGCGCGATCTGGTCGGGCGCGAGATAGGGCAGCGAGGCGTAATCGGGCAGGGGATCATGCGCGCTCATGTCGTCGGCGAGCACGAGCGTGTGCTGGCCCATCTGATGCGTGAAGTAGTAGTAGATGCCTTCCTGCTCCATCAGACGGCTGACGAAGGCGAA
>NZ_JARUXS010000035.1:0-585 GCF_031451175.1 Caballeronia sp. LZ035 | reverse complement strand
CGCGCTTCCCTCGCATGAAGCGCCGTGCGCCGCACCTCGCCGGCCATCGCATCGCCGTCCCACAGGAACCAGGTCCGCGCCCCTTCATCGCGATGCCTCCGCCCGGCTTCCGCCCTGACATCCCCCGCCAGCTTCTCAATCCGCCGACCGAGCGCATCATATCGATACACCCATCGCTCGTTAGCGGTGTTCTCGAACCCCACCATCCGCCCGAACACGTCCCACGTGAACCGCTCCACGCCCCGCGTGGGATGCGTGCGCTCGCTCAGTTGCCCCGCCGCATCCAGCCACCAGCGCCCGCCGTCCGGATGGTGCCACTCCCGGCGCTGCTCAGTCGCGCGCACCTGCGAGAACCGATCGCCTTGCGCGTCGTACACATACCGACGCACCCGCTGCCCCGGATCCGTATGCGCGACGATTCTTCCCAGCGGATCGTAGCGATACCGATCCACCCCCAGCCGGCTATCGCTACGCGTGACCAGGTTGCCACTGACGTCATATTCATACCCGATATGCGTCTCGCGATGCCCCGCACGCCGCGCGGTCTGTCGCGCAAGCCGCCCCGCGCCGTCATAGCTGAACGTG
>NZ_JARUXS010000034.1:0-589 GCF_031451175.1 Caballeronia sp. LZ035 | reverse complement strand
GGTGTCGTAATTGCGCTCGGCATGCAGCTTGACCTGCTCGGAACCTTGCTTGTCCTCGAAGCGGAACATGTTGGCGTTGCTGCTGTTGCCGTTGGGCGTACGGGTGAGGAAGCCGCTCTGCGTGGCCGAGTCGGGGAGATTGAACGGCGGCATCTGCGAGGCGTTGTAGACGCGTCCGGTGATGAGCGGCCGATCGATGTTGCCGTTCATGAAGTCGACCACCACTTCCTGGCCGATACGCGGGATATAGATGCCGCCATAGTTCGACCCGGCCCATGCATCGGAGACGCGTACCCAGCAGGAGCTGTTCTCATCGCTCTTGCCGTAGCGGTCCCAGCGGAATTGCAGCTTGACGCGACCGAGCTGATCGGTCCAGATGGTTTCACCCGCGGGGCCTACTACGACCGCGGTCTGTGGTCCGGTCGCTTTCGGCAGCGGCGTAATCGAGGGCGCGCGCCAGGGCAGAGAAGTGGGCTGCGCGAGAAACTCGGTGTCGTATTGGGCGGTGCTGCTGCCGCTGGCATCGCCGCCGCTCTGAAACTGATAGCTTGCGCCGACGATCAGGTACTCGACGTTGTCGATCGTGCGG
>NZ_JARUXS010000033.1:0-592 GCF_031451175.1 Caballeronia sp. LZ035 | reverse complement strand
TATGCGCCTTGCAACGGAATGGCGACGTCCGATAGTTCGCTTCCGAGATTGATGAGCGCGCCGCCCCGTTCCCGCAAATGTTGCACGGCGACGACCGAGCCGTTGACCACTCCCCAGTAGTTCGTATCGAAGAGTTTGCGCTGGTCTTCCAGCGGCACATCGATGCAGCGCCCGTACAACGAGACGCCTGCATTGTTGATCCAGGTGTCGAAGCCGTCGAAGCGCGAAATCGCTTCGTTCGCGGCGACTTGCAGCTGTTCGCGGTCGCCGACATCGGCGACGACATACGCGACGGTATCGCTTCGATCTCGCGACAACTCGTCGGCGAGTGAGGAAAGCGCCTTCTCGTCGCGCGATACAAGCATCAGCCTGGCGCCGCGTTTCGCTGCGGTGCGGGCGGTGACGAGCCCGATTCCACTCGTCGCGCCCGTAATCACGATTACTTGTTTGTCGAGAGGTTTGAGCCGGATTCGCATGGTGGCACTCGCTGCGGGTAAGGAATGCATGGGCTCAAGCATTGCGCGTGCCTCGCGCGTCGATGATAGCGGCGGCACACGACATGCTGCATAGATCGAGGTCTGACACGCTTCAA
>NZ_JARUXS010000032.1:0-640 GCF_031451175.1 Caballeronia sp. LZ035 | reverse complement strand
TCTTGCGCTTCAGAAGGCGCGCCGAGGGCTGGCGTCTCGTCGTCGATCCGACTATCAGCCAAGAGATCTCGGTCAGGCACGGCAGCGGCTGACTGCCAGAGCGCGTCGCGCCGGTTGCCCGCGAGCGAGTGAAGGGCGTTAGCGGCCGCTAGCACTTGCAGATCATGGCGGTCGAGTTGCGCTCGGCGCGCCAGGTCGCTTACGCTTCCGAACGGTCTCACCGCTCGGGCGTTCTCGATGCGTTGCGCGGCGCCATCGCGCATTCCCTTCAACAGTGAAAGTCCGAGACGGACAACTGGTGCCTGACAGCCTGCCTGACGTTCGAGCACCGAGTCCCACCCGCTGATTGTCACATCGATCGGCACGACTTTGACGTCATGGCGCTGCGCGTCCTGTACGAGTTGCGAGGGCGAGTAGAAGCCCATTGGTTGCGAGTTAAGCATCGCCGTAAGAAAAGCAGCCGGTTCATGGCGTTTGAGCCAGCTGCTCGTGTACACCAGCAGCGCGAAGCTCGCCGCGTGACTCTCCGGGAAGCCGTATTCGCCGAAGCCTTTGATCTGCTCGAAGATCGCTTCCGCGAATGCCTTGTCGTAACCACGCTGCTGCATGCCATTGACGATGCGGTCGTAGTATTTTTCCA
>NZ_JARUXS010000031.1:0-735 GCF_031451175.1 Caballeronia sp. LZ035 | reverse complement strand
GCCGAGATCAGGTACGCGACCGGATAGCCCACCAGCACCGAGAAGAAGGTCGTGAGCAGCGATATCTTCATCGTTACCCACAGCACTTCCACATACACCGACGAGGCGAACAGCCGCTTGTACTCGGCCATCGTGAAGCCGCTCTGATTGTGAATACTCAGCAGCAGCAATTGTCCGACCGGATAGATCAGGAACACCGTGAGCAGCACGATCACCGGTGCGGCCATCGCGGCCACGCGCAGCTTGCGGCTCAGGCGCGGGTTGCGTGCCTTGCGCGGCGTTGTGCGATCGTTTTGCGCGGTCATGGCGGAAGGGTTCATCGGCTCACCCCGCGATGGCAACGGCATCGGCGGGCGACCACGACAGCGTCAGCGTCTGGCCGATCTCATAGCGCGCCCCGAGCCGGTCGGTCGGGAACGACGCAATCAGTTCGGCCGCTTCCGCGTTCTGCTGCTGGCGCTGCATGTACAGCTTGGTCATGCCGCCGGTCACCATGATGTCGGTGAGCTTCGCGGACATCGTTTCCGCTGTGGCTTCGGCATGACCATTCACCCGCAGGTTCTGCGGACGCAGCATCAGCTTGACCGGCTTGCCCGACTGCACCTGCGCGTCATAGACCATCGCGCTGCCCTTGTCGATGCCGTGCATCGCGAGGCGCACCTGATCGCCTTCGCGCGACGTGACCTGTGCATCGAGCAGATTCGATTCACCGAGGAAATCCGCCACGAACACATT
>NZ_JARUXS010000030.1:0-838 GCF_031451175.1 Caballeronia sp. LZ035 | reverse complement strand
TACGCCTTGATGCGCGCCAGCGGCGTCAGGCCCAGCGCTTCCGCCTTCTTCGCCGACATCACCACGACCGCCGCTGCGCCGTCGTTGATGCCCGATGCATTCGCCGCCGTCACCGTGCCTTCCTTCGAGAACGCCGGCTTCAGACCCGCCAGCGCCTCGGCCGTCACGCCGTGACGCACGAATTCGTCCGTGTTGAATTGCAGCGGCTCGCCCTTGCGTTGCGGAATCGAGACCGGCACGATTTCATCGTTGAAGCGGCCTTCCTTCTGCGCCTTCTCGGCCTTGTTCTGCGACAGCGCGGCGAACGCATCCTGCTGCTCGCGCGTGATGCCGAATTCCTTCGCGACGTTCTCGGCCGTCGTGCCCATGTGGTAGTTGTTATAGACGTCCCACAGGCCGTCGACGATCATCGTGTCGATCAGCTTCGCGTCGCCCATGCGGAAGCCGTCGCGCGAGCCCGGCAGCACGTGCGGCGCCGCGCTCATGTTCTCCTGGCCGCCCGCAATCACGATGTCCGCGTCACCCGCGATGATCGCGTTGGCGGCCAGCATCACCGCCTTCAGGCCCGAGCCGCACACCTTGTTGATCGTCATGCCGGGCACCATGTCCGGCAACCCTGCCTTGATGAGCGACTGGCGCGCCGGGTTCTGTCCCGAACCCGCCGCCAGCACCTGGCCGAGAATGACTTCGCTCACCTGATCCGGCTTGACGCCTGCGCGTTCGAGCACGGCCTTGATGACCGTTGCGCCCAGTTCCGGCGCCGCGATCTTCGCGAGCGAGCCGCCGAATTTGCCTACCGCCGTACGCGCGGCCGATACGATCACTACGTCAGTCATTT
>NZ_JARUXS010000029.1:0-991 GCF_031451175.1 Caballeronia sp. LZ035 | reverse complement strand
GTAGAAGGACAGGCCATTGCGGTCGGTATGCCTCACCATCTGGTGCTGCGCATACTCGAAACAGTAGGGCGCGTCGTGCGCATCGAGCACGGCGCTCAAATTCCCCAGCGCGTCCTGCTGATACGTCACCAGCGGATGCACGCCACCTTGTGCATCGTGCAGCGCGATCGCCCCCAGGCAGCCCGCGACGCGGCCCGAAGCGGCTCGCAACTCACGCCCGGTCGCGCGGCTCCCCGCGAATTCGATGAAGCACATCGACACGCCGCCGTGAATCGCATCGGTGCGCCGCTCGATATGCCAGGCGTTGCCATTCAGATCCGCCATCCGGGATAACGGCAAACCCAGCGTCTGCCCCCGATCCACGGCAGGCACGCGTGCGCGCCAGTCATCCGGCAGCGGGAACGCGTATTCCAGACCGGCCCGCGTACGAATGCGCAGTTCGTCATGTTCGATATAAAGCGCGTGACCATGCTGGCGGTCAATCGTCCGCGCCGACCATCCGCTTTCGTGCGGCATCTGATCGAACGCAGTGGCGTGATCGGAGAGCGTGACCGCCGCGCTGTATTGCACCGTCTCGTGACCCCCGTGACCCTCATCGCGCAGCAAGTCCACCCGAATGTCGGCGGGACTGCGCCAGCCGTGGCCCAAGCTTCCCGGGATCTCGTCGTGACTCGCGTAGTAGCGATCCCACACCAGCGGCAAGCGCCCTTCGATGGTGAAATCGTGCTGCTGCACCACCACTTCACCGGTGACCGAGTTGACTGGCTCCGCGTCGAAGATCACGCACTTGATGAAGCCCGACGGGAAGTTCTTGAACAGCCGCTTGGCCAGCGCCGAGCCCCGGAACGCCCTGAACAGTCCGGCGGCCGCCGCCATCATGTTCATCACGGCTGGGCCGCCCACCAGCACGGGACGATCGGCCGGAATGGGCAGCATCGTGGCCGTGGGCAAGGACAGGTACTTGCGTTCCGTGTGCGCACTGTTGTGCGAC
>NZ_JARUXS010000028.1:0-991 GCF_031451175.1 Caballeronia sp. LZ035 | reverse complement strand
GTCGCACAACAGTGCGCACACGGAACGCAAGTACCTGTCCTTGCCCACGGCCACGATGCTGCCCATTCCGGCCGATCGTCCCGTGCTGGTGGGCGGCCCGCCCGTGATGAACATGATGGCGGTGGCGGCCGGACTGTTCAGGGCGTTTCGGGGCTCGGCGCTGGCCAAGAGGCTGTTCAAGAACTTCCCTTCGGGCTTCATCAAATGCGTGATCTTTGACGCGGAGCCGGTCAACTCGATCACGGGCGAAGTGGTGGTGCAGCAGCACGATTTCACCATCGAAGGGCGCTTGCCGCTGGTGTGGGACCGGTACTACGCGAGTCACGACGAGATCTTGGGACACTTGGGCCACGGCTGGCGCAGTCCGGCCGACATTCGCGTGGACTTGCTGCGCGATGAGGGTCACGGGGGTCACGAGACGGTGCAATACAGCGCGGCGGTCACGTTTGCCGATCACACCACTGCGTTCGATCAGATGCCGCACGAAAGCGGATGGCCCGCGCGGACGGTCGACCGCCAGCATGGGCATGCGCTGTATATCGAACATGACGAACTGCGCATTCGTATGCGGGCCGGTCTGGAATACGCGTTCCCGCTGCCGGATGACTGGCGCGCACGCGTGCCTGCCGTGGATCAAGGGCAGACGCTGGGTTTGCCGTTATCCCGGATGGCCGACCTGAATGGCAACGCCTGGCATATCGAGCGGCGCACCGATGCGATTCACGGCGGCGTGTCGATGCGCTTCATCGAATTCGCGGGGAGCCGTGCTACCGGGCGTGAGTTGCGAGCCGCTTCGGGCCGCGTCGCGGGCTGCCTGGGGGCGCTCGCGCTGCACGATGCACAAGGTGGCGTGCATCCGCTGGTGACGTATCAGCAGGACGCGCTGGGGAACTTGAGCGCCGTGCTCGATGCGCACGACGCGCCCTACTGTTTCGAGTATGCGCAGCACCAGATGGTGAGGCATACCGACCGCAATGGCCTGTCCTTCTAC
>NZ_JARUXS010000027.1:0-1073 GCF_031451175.1 Caballeronia sp. LZ035 | reverse complement strand
GCTGGAGACGAGTTGCACTTCGAAATCGAAGAGCGTGGAAAGGGCTTCGTTACCTGTCATGGAACGGAAACTGAGAGTACCGGATGCAAATGCTTCGCTATAGGCCATCACAATCTGGGTCATGTCGGGCTCTTGTGTTGATCGGATCGTTGCGCAGATGCGTGTCAAGTGAGTCATCCTGAGTGGCGCTGCGTTTCTTGCGCCGTACGATTCACGGCGTTACTGCGCGGCACTGTCCCGGATGCTGTCGGCCGACCTGGTGGGTCGGCCCTGGGTGGCGGAATTTGCTTAAACGGTTCGCATGGTTGCTTTGGCCTCCGGGCTATGGGTGAGGTTGAACGGTGCGTCGCTGGCTACGGCGTGGCTGCCGGTTTCAAAACTTGACGTCATAGCCGACCTGGTTGATGGTCACGCCGGTTTCGCTGATCGAGGCGCCGACTTGCGTCACCATCGCGCCGGTATTCGCCACCCAGAAGCCGGTGTTGTTGACGGCGTTGCCCGCCGTGGTCACCACGCTTCCGATCGTGACGATATCGTTCGCATGAAACACCTCGCCCGACCCGGCGTTGACGGTAAATGTGTTGCCGACGTTGAAGTCATTCTCGTTGCCGGCGATCCAGCTGGTGAAATTGCCGACGACCGCTGACATACCCGTGCCAGCGATCAAGCTGCTCTGCCGACCCACGGTCAGGGTGTTGGAAACGCCGTTCACCGTGAGGCTGTAAGCGTGCCCCGTGAGGTTCGGCTGGAAGAAGTTCTGGACGAACGAAGGCAGCTGGCTGGCGAGCGTGCCGGACTGCGACGTGCCCGATGACGTCGATGTCGAAGTCGGAGTCGAGGTCGAAGTCGACGGCGTGGATTGCTGCATGAGGCTGCGCGCATAGGCTTTCTTGCTACGCTTGCCTCGCCGCGCGGCCAGGGCCTGTTGCAATTGCCCGGCTGAGCTTGTGCTCACTTGCTGCTGCAACAGACGTTGCGCACCGGAGGGCGGCGGCGAGGTCGAGCTGTCGCCGGAAGCGAGCGGCAAGCCCACTTCGATGGTGTGCGAGCCCGCCGTGGTATGCGTGGTGTTG
>NZ_JARUXS010000026.1:0-1491 GCF_031451175.1 Caballeronia sp. LZ035 | reverse complement strand
GCATCGCTGCCAGAGCCGCATGGGTGGGCAAAGGCCGCACCCCGGCAACTTCCCCACGGAGGCCAGCATGGACAACGATAGCACGGTGTACGTCGGACTTGATGTGCATAAGGAGTCGATCACAGTTGCCTATACGATTGATTCGGGTGAAGTTGAGCTAATGGGTAAGATCGGGACGACGCCGACGGAAATTGATCGCCTGTGCAAGCGACTGCGATCCAAAGGGCGGCATATCCGAGTCGTCTACGAGGCTGGGCCCTGCGGTTACGGGCTGTACCGGCGTCTGGTCAAGCAAGGCTTCGACTGCATGGTATGTGCGCCATCATTGATTCCACGAAAGCCTGGAGAACGGGTCAAGACTGACCGACGCGACGCGATAAAGCTGGCGCGTTCGCTGCGTGCCGGCGACCTCTCAGCGGTATATGTACCAAGCGTCGAGGACGAGGCGTTCAGGGATTTGGCGCGAGCCTGGGCATCGGCGAGGGACGATTTACGGCACGCGCGACAACGACTGAAGTCCTTCCTGCTAAGCCACGGTGTGCACTATGTCGGACGCGCGGACTGGGGCGCCGCACATCGACGCTGGCTAAGCAAATATTCCTTCGAGACAGCATGGAGGCAACTTGCGTTTGAAGAACATCGACGCACAATCGAGGATCGGCTAGCACAGTGTGAGCGACTGGAAGTAGCGCTACGCGAAGCCGTCGTCGAGTGGGGTTTCTATCCGGCAGTGCTGGCGTTACAGGCGATGCGCGGCATCCAGTTCATTACGGCAGTCGGCATGATCTCCGAGCTCGGCGATCTCTCACGCTTCGAGCATCCACGCCAGTTGATGGCGTGGCTGGGCATCACACCTTCAGAACATTCGTCCGGAGGAACGCGACGCCAAGGGGGCGTCACCAAAGCGGGCAACAGCTATGCAAGAAAGCTGCTGGTCGAAGCAGCGTGGAGCTACCGACATCCGGCCCGCGTAGGTAAAACACTGCAGCCTCGACACGAAGGCATTCCAAAGGCGATCGTCGATCGTGCGTGGGACGCACAGCTACGGCTATGCAAGAAGTATCGCAAACTTGCGACGCGAGGCAAGAACGTCAATGTTGCGGTGGTAGCTGTCGCCCGGGAACTCGCGGGCTTTATCTGGGATATCGGCCGAATGGCGATGTCACTGGCATTGCCGCGGCGCGCTGCACAGCAGGCATAACACTCACGAGGCAAAACACCGTCACAACATTCTTGAGAGTTTCCTGAAGGCGGCGTAGCCCGGTACAAGAGCAACCCACGGCGCCGCTTCGCGACGGCAGACAGCAGGCCGACTCGCGGCGTAAGAAAGTGGCAGGCTCATATGACGGACCTCCGTAATGCGGTACCCAACCCGCGGATATCAGCGTGATTCACCGTCGGCCTTACTGCTACGTCGCCCTCAGGAAATTCCTTTGCCTATGGAAAAGCCAAAAACGCAGGTATCGCGATTGACATGGAAAGTCATATCAG
>NZ_JARUXS010000025.1:0-1773 GCF_031451175.1 Caballeronia sp. LZ035 | reverse complement strand
AACCGGGCGATATTGAACGCTTCCGCGGCGTGCACGCCGATATCGTCGCCTCGGGTTTGCATGCGCCGCGCTAGCGCGTCGGGTGTTCGGCCACCGGCCCATTCAGTGGCATAGAAGCTCATGGCTTCGCACTTTTGGGTAACGTGCCGTGCTTCCAGTGGCGACCACATGTTCGGCACGAAGCTGGGAAAGAAGCCCTGTTCCGTCGACGTGGACACCTCGAACAGATAGACATTCTTGCGCCGCCGAAAAGGACGAGTTGCAATCTCCACGGCACGGCTGACGCTGCCGTGGACCTGATTGCAGTCGCCTGGCCAATGCGTGAAGATTGTGTCCGCCCATTCGACCTCCGGCAAGATGAGCTCGTGCAGATGATGAACGCCCGCCTCAAGTGACTTTTCGTCGATGAGCGGGTCGCCCACTAGAGCTTCCGCCCCGAGGTGGGTGCAACTACGCCTGAAGGCACGCTCCAGTTCCGCCCAGTGCGCCACGCCGCGCGGATCGTTGCGCCGCACGGGCAGCAGCACCCGAACTTCATGGCCGCTCTCGGACAGCCGGGCTAAGGTTCCGCCGCAGCCGATCACCTCGTCATCGGGATGAGCGACGACAGCCAGTACCTTCATCACGCTGCCTGGGGTTGTGCAAAGGCCCGGGCATACCATTCCAGCGTGTCATGAAGCGACTCGTTCCAGTCCAGGAATTGCAGGTCGCCCAGCACGGTTCGAAGCGGCTGGATGTCGGCGATCAACCGGGTCTCCGGTGTTTCGCCACGGCGCATGGGCAGGTGAACGACGCCGGCGCCATTGCCGAAATAGTCGTTCACCGCAGCGGCAATCTCATTGACGGAAAGACCGATGCCCCGTCCCAGGTCGATGGGGTCCGCGCTGCCGCCCGCCTCGACGAAATCCACGGTCAGGCGGCCGATGTCGTCGGAATGGATCATGTCGACGATCTGCTCGCCGCTGCCGAAGATCTCGATCGGCATGCCCTTGCTCGCCCGTTCGGCAAAGGACGGAATGATCTTGCGCACCGGACCAGTCGCCTGGCCGGGGCCATAGGCGTTGAAGTAGCGCAGCGTCGAGATGTTCGTGCTGCCCATTGACGCGTAGAGCTTCGCGAACTGCTCCGAAGCGTGCTTGGTGATCGTGTAGGTATTGAGCCAGACGTTCGGCTTGGACGGATAGAAGAGATTGGGCACGCCGTTCTGCACACAGGCCGCAAAGACATTCACGGCGCCCGTGATATTGATCTGGATTCCGGCCAGCACGTCGTCATCTAACTCGGTTGTCCCCAGCTTGCCCGCCAAGTGGTAGACGGTGTCTTGGCCTTGCGTCAGGTCGCGCATAGCCTGCGCATCCATGATGTCGGCCCGGACGACCTTGGCCACACCCTCGCCGAACAAGGCGTCGCACTTCGCGGTATCCGCGTATCGGTCGGCGATCGTGACTGCATCTCCCCGCGCAATCAGATGGCGTACGATCGCGGCGCCCAAAAAGCCCTGACCACCGATGACGAGTGATTGTTGCGCACTTCCCATATTGCAGCTCCCTTGCTTTTTATGATTTTGGCGATGGCTGCGATCGTGATTGCACGACCTGGCTGAACGGATGCGATCTGATTCGGTGTCGATCGCCGATCAAGCGTTGCTCGAGTCCCCGTTGTTGTAGGCGTTTAATCTGTCGAGCTTCATGGAATTGTGGAGAAGCGGATGGGTTGCAGTATGTTTGCATCCGAACATAAGAGTCTGAGCGGAGACTGTTTGGCGCCTGATGC
>NZ_JARUXS010000024.1:0-1975 GCF_031451175.1 Caballeronia sp. LZ035 | reverse complement strand
CGTTATTTGCATCACGATAAGCGTGAAGTCCGACCCTCGGACGACACGACTTCACCGCTCACCATGAGGGGCGTGAACCAGGTATTCGCATGCCAGAAAAGCATCTCTCACGGGCATTCGACGCCTCCCTCGAGGCACTCTCGACCCATCTTATGGAGATGGGCGGTCTCGTCGAAATCCAGATCGAACGCTGCCTGCGATTGTTGAACGCGTACGATCCGGCGCTCGCACTGGAAATCCGCGACAGCGAGCGGCTTCTCAACTCGCTTGAAATCGAAATCGACGATGAGATACAACATGTGATCGCCCGGCGACAGCCGGCTGCCTGCGATCTCCGGCTGTTGATGGCGATGTCCAAGTGCGTGACGAACCTCGAACGCATGGGCGACGAAGCACGAAAGATCTCTAAACGGATGCGGCACATTTCCGAGAGTGGTAAAGCGGCATTGTTCCAGGTGGCGGAGTTGAAGAAATGCGGCGAGATGGTTCACTCCGTCCTGCGTCGGGTGCTCGACGCATTCGCACGAATGGACACGGTAGATGCGGCGCGAATCGTGCGCGACGACAAAGCGATTGACGAGCTATTCCGCTCATTTTCCCGCAGGCTCGCCATGCAGATGAACGCAGCGCCCGGAACCATTTCAGTCGCGCTCGAATACCTGTTCGTCGCCAAAGCGCTCGAGCGGATCGGAGATCACGCCAAAAACATCGCTGAGTTTCTTGTGTTTGTCGTCAAGGACCGGGACGTGCGTCACCTTCCGCTGGACGAACTCGAACGCGAGGCGTTGGCCAATTGACCTTCATCGACGATTTCATTCGCGCGATGAACCGCTGAAGGAGCTTCTTGCGAGATGTTCTCGGAGCCGTTCGGCATCGAACGGCGCCTGTACTTTCTGATCGTTGTCGAAATAACAGAAGACATCGCGCGACGCGCGACTTCGCGGCTTGCGCGCCGTGATAAGCCGTGCGTCCGCGGCCTGCATGCCCTTTGCCCAAGCCAGGATGCGATGCGTCCAGGCGCTGAGCGCCTCGTCGGTATATGCGCCGCTGTAAAGGGTTTCGGTGCCGTGCAAACGCATGTAGACGAAATTGGCGGTCACGTCCTCCGCGTGCGGCCAGCCAGCCGTGGAGTCCGATACCACCATCGCAACGCCGTGTCTGCGCAGCAAGCGTACAAAGGTCTCGTCCAGAAAGCTCGGATGCCGGATTTCCACGGCGTGCCTCAACGCTCGCTTTTTCCTTGGCGCATCGAACCACGGTTCCTTGACTCGCGTGTCGTGCTGCTGGGCAAATGCCGCGGCGGAGGCCGTATCCATGGGCAGGAGCGTGAGGAAGCGCTCGAAATCTTTCGCATGAAAGGCGAAGCTCGGCGGGAACTGCCAGAGAAACGGGCCGAGTTTTTCGCCAAGGCCCAGCACGCCTGACGCGAAGAAGTTTGCCATTGCAGGGACAGCCGTTTCGTCGCGAAAGCGCAGCATATGGGTGAGATAGCGAGGGCCCTTTACGCTGAAAACGAACTCGTCGGGCGTCGCGTCGCGCCATGCACGCCAACTCGATGCGCGTTGCAGCGAGTAATGCGAACTGTTGATCTCAATGCTCTGCACCCGGCGCGACGCGAATTCCAGTTCACGCGCCTGCGCAAGTTTCGGCGGATAGAACACGCTGCGCCAGCCTGCGTAGCGCCAGCCGGAGATGCCGATTCGCACGCGGCCTGTCATGACCGGCACTTTCAGGGCAGGATGCGGGTAAGCCGACGTCCCCGTGTCTCGCGTACATAGCGTCGCGCCGCCGCGACCAGTAGCACACCGGCGATCCCCATGAGCGCCGCACGCGCACTCGCGGGATGTGTATGCGCATCGGTGTAGAAGCTGCGTTCGCGGACCCGGCCGTGTCGTCCGGACCGCTCGCTCAGGCCGGTCCCGCTCTCATAAAGGCTATCGCCGTCGCGCCGGGGCTCGCTCGTGAGCTGGGCCTT
>NZ_JARUXS010000023.1:0-2202 GCF_031451175.1 Caballeronia sp. LZ035 | reverse complement strand
GTCGTCGCGTACAACCTTGAAGCGGTCGCCGTGGGCGTCGTAGGCGAAATACTTGAGCCTTCCAGTCGGATCGGTATGCGCGATGATGCGCCCGAGTGGATCGTAGCGAAATTGATCGCTGCCTGAACGGCTGTCGCGGCGTTCGATCAGATTCCCGCTGATGTCGTAGCGGAAGTTGGTTTCGTCGTCGTTCAGGCCCGCACACCGCGTTGCATGACGGGTCAGGCGTCCCGCGCTGTCGTAGTCGTAAGCGTGTTCGAGGCTTTCGGTGAACTGTGTGCTCGCCAGCCGGCCCGCAATATCGCGCGTGAAGCGAATCGGCGCGCTGTCGTCAATCTGGATAGTTTGCGGCGCACCCAGCGCGTCATACGAATACGCGAGCGTCTGCTCGAACACGGAATCAGCTGTTTGCAGCGTGCGGGTTTGCTCGACCAGACGCCCCGCCATGTCGTATGCGTACGCGAGCGTGCCGGTCGCATCGGCGTGCTGTTGCAGCTCTGTTGTTAGGCGACCATCGGCGTCATAGGCGCGATCGACCGTTGCGCTTGTGTTCTGTGCCTTCGTTAGCTGGCCGCGCCTGTCATACGCGAACACTTCGCTTTGATCGCTGCCTTCGACCGCGCGTCGCGTGATGCGCCCCAACGGATCGCACGTCACCGCCAGCACGTTACCCAGCGGATCGATGCTCTGCGTCAGATGCCCCGCCGGATCGTAGGCGTAGCGTCGCGAACGCCTGTCATAGCCGATTTCTTCAACCAACCGTCCCGCCGCATCGCGCAACAGATGCCACGTTTCTCCCCGCGCATTGGTCACGCCGACCAGTTGTTCTTCCGTGTTGTAGTGATAGCGCGTGACGCCGCCATCGGCGTCGGTTCGGCTCGCTAGCTGGCCTTGCCCATAGAAGCTGAAGCGCGTGACGTCGCCCGCCTCATCGGTGTACTGCGTGAGGTTGTCCTCGGCGTCGTATGCGCAAGACACGTAGCGCAAACCTGGCAGCGTGCAGGTCGTGAGCCGCCCCTTGATGTCCCATCTATAGGTGGCCGCTTCCTCTCCCGGTGCACTTCGTTCAATCAGCTTGCCTCGCGCATCGTGCTTCAGGCGCGTGGTGCGTCCGAGCGGATCGGTCAGACCCGCCAGATAGCCCAGCGGGTCATAGGCGAGTGTCGTGACCTGTTGCGCGGCATCGCGTACCTGCACGAGTTGGCCGCGATTGTCGTATCCGAACGCGGTGACAAGGCCCGATGGCGTGGTTTGCTCGGTCAGGTTGCCGCATGCATCCCACGTCTGTTCCCACTCGCCGCCTTCCGGGTCAGTAATGGCGATAGGTCGCAGATTATCGTCATACTCCATGCGCGTCGCGCTACGATCCGGCAACGTGTGACTCAGCAGATTGCCGCACAGATCGTATTCCCACGCGGTCCTGTTCCCGCCAGGATCCACTGCTTCGACAGTGCGTCCCAATCCGTCATAGCGATAACTGGACATTCCGCCTAACTGATCGATCAGCATGATCGGCAAGCCACGCTGGTCGCATTGCAGACGCGTAAGTCCGCCGAGCGAATCGGTAATACGCGTCTCGCGATAGGTCAGATCGTATTCAAAGCGATAGTCATAAAGACCGCCATCGCCCCATGCGTGATCCACGCGCCACAGGCCATCCTCATGCCATTGATGCGAGTAGTAAAACGACAAGCCGTTGCGATCGGTATGTCGCACCATGACGTGCTCGCCGGCATATTCGAAACGGTAGGCATTATCGAGCGCATCGTGGACCGCAATCAGATCGCTGCGCGCGTTCTGTTCATAGCGCACCAGCGGCCAGCATTGGCCTTGCGCATTGTGCAATGTCACCCTACCGATGCAGCCACTCAAATCGCCCGCAGCGCAGTGCACGATGCGACCCGTCGCGGCATCGCCCGACCATTCGATGAATTGCAGTGCGCCTTCGCTCGGCAACTCGATACGCCACGCATTGCCGTTCAGATCGTTGAACTGTTCGAGCCATGATCGAAGCGGCTGTTGCGGACTGGCGACGAGCGCCTGCTCGCGCCATCGCTCGGGCAGTGTGAAGCGGTATTCAACCCCCGCGCGACCCCGCACGATCAAATGCACGCCGTCGAGATAAAGCGCATGACCGCCGACGCCTTCGATGATGCGCGCCGCCCAACCTTCATCGGCGGGCATCTGGTCGAAGCACACCCA
>NZ_JARUXS010000022.1:0-3252 GCF_031451175.1 Caballeronia sp. LZ035 | reverse complement strand
ACCGCCCGGCGCACCATCAATTCCTTGATCTTGCCGATCGCCTTGGTCGGGTTGAGCCCCTTCGGGCACACGTCGACGCAATTCATGATCGTGTGGCAACGGAACAGACGGTACGGATCTTCCAGGTTGTCGAGTCGTTCGCCCGTCGCTTCATCACGGCTGTCCGCGATGAAACGATAGGCCTGCAGCAAGCCCGCGGGTCCCACGAACTTGTCCGGATTCCACCAGAAGCTCGGACACGACGTCGAGCAGCTCGCGCACAGAATGCACTCGTACAGGCCATCCAGCTCGTCGCGCTCGACCGGCGATTGCAGACGCTCCTTCTCCGGCGGCGGTGTGTCGTTGATCAGATACGGCTTGATCGAATGATACTGGTTGAAGAACTGCGTGAAGTCGCAGATCAGGTCGCGCACTACCGGCAGACCCGGCAGCGGACGCAGCACGATCTTCTGCGGCAGCTCGTTCAGGTTCGTCAGGCACGCCAGACCGTTCTTGCCGTTGATGTTCATTGCATCTGAACCGCACACGCCCTCGCGGCACGAACGACGGAACGACAACGTCTCGTCCACTTCCTTCAGCTTCACCAATGCGTCCAGCAGCATGCGCTCATGCGTCAGGTCCAGCTCGTACGTCTGCATGCGCGGCGCTGCGTCCTTGTCCGGATCGTAGCGATAAACTTCAAAGATTCTCTTGGCCATTTCTCTATCCTCGTGCCTTAGAAGGTGCGTGCCTTCGGCGGCACCGATTCGACCGTCAGCGGCTTCATCTGCACCGGCTTGTACTCCAGCCGATCACCCTCGCTGAACCACAGCGTGTGCTGCATCCAGTTCTCGTCGTCGCGATGTTCGTAGTCGCTGTGCGCATGCGCGCCACGGCTTTCCTTGCGCGCTTCGGCCGACACCATCGTCGCGCGCGCTACCTCGATCAGGTTCGCCAGCTCCAGCGCCTCGACCTTCGCGGTGTTGAACACCTTCGACTTGTCCTTCAGATGCACGTGCTTCACGCGCTCCGCCACTTCGGCAATCTTCTCCACGCCGTCTTCCAGCAGCTTCGCGGTACGGAACACGCCTGCGTGCGCCTGCATCGTCGAGCGGATGTCGTTGGCGATGTTCTGCGTGTATTCGCCCGAGGTGGACTTCTCCAGCACCGCGAGACGTTCCATCGCGAAGTCGGCGGCATCGGCCGGCAGCGGCTTGTGTTCCTTCAGCTCGCGTGCATGCTTGATGATGTGGTTGCCCGCGGCGCGACCGAACACCACCAGGTCCAGCAGCGAGTTCGTGCCCAGGCGGTTCGCGCCGTGCACCGATACGCACGAGCATTCGCCCACGGCGTAGAAGCCGTTGACCGGATCGTTGTAGCCCTTGGACGTACCGACAACCTGACCGTGCATGTTCGTCGGAATGCCACCCATCTGATAGTGGATGGTCGGCACGACCGGGATCGGCTCCTTGATGCAGTCGACGTTCGCGAACTTCAGCGCGATCTCGCGAATCGACGGCAGACGCTTCATGATCGTCTCGGCGCCGATATGCGACAGGTCCAGCAGCACGTGATCCTTGTTCGGACCCACGCCGCGGCCTTCCTTGATTTCCTGGTCCATCGAACGCGAGACGAAGTCGCGCGGCGCGAGATCTTTCAGCGTCGGCGCATAGCGCTCCATGAAGCGGTCGCCGTTCGAGTTGCGCAGAATGCCGCCTTCGCCACGCACGCCTTCGGTGATCAGCACGCCCGCGCCGGCCACACCCGTCGGGTGGAACTGCCAGAACTCCATGTCCTGCAGCGCGATGCCCGAGCGCGCCGCCATGCCCAGGCCGTCGCCGGTGTTGATGAACGCATTGGTCGAGGCCGCGAAGATGCGTCCCGCGCCGCCTGTTGCGAACAGCGTGGTCTTGCCTTCGAGGATATAGACCTCGCCCGTTTCCATTTCCAGCGCGGTGACGCCGAGTACATCGCCTTCGGCGTCGCGGATCAGGTCCAGCGCCATCCATTCGACGAAGAAGTGCGTCTTGGCCGCGACGTTCTGCTGATACAGCGTATGAAGCAGCGCATGACCGGTACGGTCCGCTGCCGCGCAGGCGCGTTGCACCGGCTTCTCGCCGTAGTTCGCCGTATGCCCGCCGAACGGACGTTGATAGATGGTGCCATCCGCGTTGCGGTCGAACGGCATGCCCATGTGTTCCAGCTCATACACGGCATTGGGCGCTTCGCGGCACATGAACTCGATCGCATCCTGGTCGCCGAGCCAGTCGGAGCCCTTGATGGTGTCGTAGAAGTGATAGTGCCAGTTGTCTTCGCTCATGTTGCCGAGCGATGCGCCGATGCCGCCCTGTGCGGCCACCGTATGCGAACGCGTGGGGAACACCTTCGAGAGCACAGCGACGGAGAGTCCCGCGCGCGCCAGTTGCAGCGAGGCGCGCATGCCCGAGCCGCCCGCGCCGACGATGACCACGTCAAAGCGACGACGCGGCAGGGAAGTCTTGATTGCAGCCATGTTCTTTACACTCTCCAGAGAATCTGTGCGGCGTAGCCGGCGCATCCGATGAGCCACAGGATGGTCAGCACCTGAAGGAACAGGCGCAGGCCCATGGGCTTGACGTAGTCCATCCAGATGTCGCGAATGCCGACCCACGCGTGATAGAACAGGCACAGCAAGACGACGAAGGTGGCGAGCTTCATCCACTGCATGGCGAAGATGCCTGCCCAGCCTTCGTAGGAGAAGTTCTGCGCGCCGAAGAACAGCACGAGCAGCACGATGGTGTAGATAGCCATCGCGACGGCGGTGATGCGTTGCGCGAGCCAGTCGCGCAGACCGTAATGAGCGCCGACGACCAGGCGCTTGGGGCCGACTCGATTGTGGGTTGCCATGTTTTTATAAACTCCTTAGAAGGCGCCGAAGAGCTTGAGCGCCATCGCGAGCGTAAGCAGCAACGAGACGATCAGCACGATAAGCGCGCTCTGCTTGCCGCCGTCCTTGCTCACGCCGACGTGCGTATCGAGCAGCAGGAAACGGATGCCCGCGCAGAAGTGATGCAGGTACGCCCACGACAGCACGAGCGTGATGATCTTGACGATGGGATTGGCGAGGAAGCCCTTGAAGGCGTCGAAACTGATTTCCGACGTCAGGCTCTGATCGAGCAGGTACAGGATGAACGGCAGACACACGAAGAGCAGCAGGCCGCTCACGCGATGCAGGATGGAGATTTTCCCTGCGAGCGGCAAGCGATACTTCGCGAGTTGGCCGATCCCGATGTT
>NZ_JARUXS010000021.1:0-5341 GCF_031451175.1 Caballeronia sp. LZ035 | reverse complement strand
CGGAATAGCAAAAGTATCAAGAGTCTCACACGAAGTATCAGAGGAAGGTTTTTGTCTTAGGACATTAATCATCGTCAGTACGTTGAGTGAGCGACCGGTTCTTAACGGAACCGAAAACAGTAACAGGTATTGAACTGAAGAGTTTGATCCTGGCTCAGATTGAACGCTGGCGGCATGCCTTACACATGCAAGTCGAACGGCAGCACGGGGGCAACCCTGGTGGCGAGTGGCGAACGGGTGAGTAATACATCGGAACGTGTCCTGTAGTGGGGGATAGCCCGGCGAAAGCCGGATTAATACCGCATACGACCTAAGGGAGAAAGCGGGGGATCTTCGGACCTCGCGCTATAGGGGCGGCCGATGGCAGATTAGCTAGTTGGTGGGGTAAAGGCCTACCAAGGCGACGATCTGTAGCTGGTCTGAGAGGACGACCAGCCACACTGGGACTGAGACACGGCCCAGACTCCTACGGGAGGCAGCAGTGGGGAATTTTGGACAATGGGCGAAAGCCTGATCCAGCAATGCCGCGTGTGTGAAGAAGGCCTTCGGGTTGTAAAGCACTTTTGTCCGGAAAGAAAACGTTCGAGCTAATATCTTGAGCGGATGACGGTACCGGAAGAATAAGCACCGGCTAACTACGTGCCAGCAGCCGCGGTAATACGTAGGGTGCGAGCGTTAATCGGAATTACTGGGCGTAAAGCGTGCGCAGGCGGTTTGTTAAGACCGATGTGAAATCCCCGGGCTCAACCTGGGAACTGCATTGGTGACTGGCAAGCTTTGAGTATGGCAGAGGGGGGTAGAATTCCACGTGTAGCAGTGAAATGCGTAGAGATGTGGAGGAATACCGATGGCGAAGGCAGCCCCCTGGGCCAATACTGACGCTCATGCACGAAAGCGTGGGGAGCAAACAGGATTAGATACCCTGGTAGTCCACGCCCTAAACGATGTCAACTAGTTGTTGGGGATTCATTTCCTTAGTAACGTAGCTAACGCGTGAAGTTGACCGCCTGGGGAGTACGGTCGCAAGATTAAAACTCAAAGGAATTGACGGGGACCCGCACAAGCGGTGGATGATGTGGATTAATTCGATGCAACGCGAAAAACCTTACCTACCCTTGACATGGTCGGAAGTCCGCTGAGAGGTGGATGTGCTCGAAAGAGAACCGACGCACAGGTGCTGCATGGCTGTCGTCAGCTCGTGTCGTGAGATGTTGGGTTAAGTCCCGCAACGAGCGCAACCCTTGTCCTTAGTTGCTACGCAAGAGCACTCTAGGGAGACTGCCGGTGACAAACCGGAGGAAGGTGGGGATGACGTCAAGTCCTCATGGCCCTTATGGGTAGGGCTTCACACGTCATACAATGGTCGGAACAGAGGGTTGCCAAGCCGCGAGGTGGAGCCAATCCCAGAAAACCGATCGTAGTCCGGATCGCAGTCTGCAACTCGACTGCGTGAAGCTGGAATCGCTAGTAATCGCGGATCAGCATGCCGCGGTGAATACGTTCCCGGGTCTTGTACACACCGCCCGTCACACCATGGGAGTGGGTTTCACCAGAAGTAGGTAGCCTAACCGTAAGGAGGGCGCTTACCACGGTGGGATTCATGACTGGGGTGAAGTCGTAACAAGGTAGCCGTATCGGAAGGTGCGGCTGGATCACCTCCTTTCTCGAGCTTCGCACTGGACACGAAAGTGTCCGAGCATTCAAGCGCTCACGCTTATCGGCTGTTGTTTAAGACTGGCTTTGGGTCTGTAGCTCAGTCGGTTAGAGCACCGTCTTGATAAGGCGGGGGTCGATGGTTCGAATCCATCCAGACCCACCAAGTGTCAAGCGGGGCAAGACTCGCGGGGGATTAGCTCAGCTGGGAGAGCACCTGCTTTGCAAGCAGGGGGTCGTCGGTTCGATCCCGTCATCCTCCACCACAAGTCTTCAATGCACAGTGCTTCGTGAAGTGCTGTGCATTGGCGATTACAGCCAGTTGATGCTGAAGGCAATGAAGTACGCCGGTCGGCTAAACGTTCTTTAACAATCTGGAAGAAGTAGTAAAGAGAGTAGCGAAAGCGCTTAGAGATGGGCGTGATTAACTGCTCAGGGTAGTGATTGTATCAAGTATGAAAAGGTGATCGAAAGATTGCTTTGGAATACGGCACAACGCAAATACTCAGCCTATGACGAGGGTGGCTCGAGAGAGACACACTTGTTATAGGGTCAAGCGAACAAGTGCATGTGGTGGATGCCTTGGCGATCACAGGCGATGAAGGACGCGGTAGCCTGCGAAAAGCGGAGGGGAGCTGGCAAACGAGCTTTGATCCTCCGATATCCGAATGGGGAAACCCGGCCCGTATGGGTCACCCTAAGCTGAATACATAGGCTTAGTGGAGCGAACGCGGTGAACTGAAACATCTAAGTAACCGCAGGAAAAGAAATCAACCGAGATTCCCAAAGTAGTGGCGAGCGAAATGGGATCAGCCTGTACTCTTTATCCTTCTTATTAGCTGAACGCTCTGGAAAGTGCGGCCATAGCAGGTGATAGCCCTGTAAGCGAAAATAGGATGGAAGAACTAGGTGTACGACAAGTAGGGCGGGACACGTGAAATCCTGTCTGAAGATGGGGGGACCATCCTCCAAGGCTAAATACTCGTGATCGACCGATAGTGAACCAGTACCGTGAGGGAAAGGCGAAAAGAACCCCGGGAGGGGAGTGAAATAGATCCTGAAACCGCATGCATACAAACAGTCGGAGCCTGGAAACGGGTGACGGCGTACCTTTTGTATAATGGGTCAGCGACTTACGTTCAGTAGCGAGCTTAACTGATTAAGGCAGGCGTAGCGAAAGCGAGTCCGAATAGGGCGATCAGTTGCTGGGCGTAGACCCGAAACCAAGTGATCTATCCATGGCCAGGTTGAAGGTGCGGTAACACGTACTGGAGGACCGAACCCACTAACGTTGAAAAGTTAGGGGATGAGCTGTGGATAGGGGTGAAAGGCTAAACAAACTTGGAAATAGCTGGTTCTCTCCGAAAACTATTTAGGTAGTGCCTCGTGTATCACCTTCGGGGGTAGAGCACTGTCATGGTTGTGGGGTCCATTGCGGATTACTACGCCATAGCAAACTCCGAATACCGAAGAGTGCAATCACGGGAGACAGACATCGGGTGCTAACGTCCGGTGTCAAGAGGGAAACAACCCAGACCGCCAGCTAAGGTCCCAAAGATTGGCTAAGTGGGAAACGAAGTGGGAAGGCTAAAACAGTCAGGAGGTTGGCTTAGAAGCAGCCACCCTTTAAAGAAAGCGTAATAGCTCACTGATCGAGTCGTCCTGCGCGGAAGATGTAACGGGGCTCAAGCCAGTCACCGAAGCTGCGGATACGTGCTTAGGCACGTGTGGTAGGAGAGCGTTCCGTAAGCCTGCGAAGGTGTGTCGAAAGGCATGCTGGAGGTATCGGAAGTGCGAATGCTGACATGAGTAGCGATAAAGGGGGTGAAAAGCCCCCTCGCCGTAAGCCCAAGGTTTCCTACGCAACGTTCATCGGCGTAGGGTGAGTCGGCCCCTAAGGCGAGGCAGAAATGCGTAGCTGATGGGAAGCAGGTCAATATTCCTGCACCATTGTTAGATGCGATGGGGGGACGGATCGCGGAAGGTTGTCCGGGTGTTGGACGTCCCGGTCGCTGCATTGGAGAAGGTGCTTAGGCAAATCCGGGCACATAATTCAAGGGTGTGGCGCGAGCTTCTTCGGAAGCGAAGCAATTGGAAGTGGTTCCAAGAAAAGCCTCTAAGCTTCAGTCTAATAGTGACCGTACCGCAAACCGACACAGGTGGGCGAGATGAGTATTCTAAGGCGCTTGAGAGAACTCGGGAGAAGGAACTCGGCAAATTGGTACCGTAACTTCGGGATAAGGTACGCCCTTGTAGCTTGACTGGCCTGCGCCAGGAGGGTGAAAGGGTTGCAATAAACTGGTGGCTGCGACTGTTTAATAAAAACACAGCACTCTGCAAACACGAAAGTGGACGTATAGGGTGTGACGCCTGCCCGGTGCCGGAAGATTAAATGATGGGGTGCAAGCTCTTGATTGAAGTCCCGGTAAACGGCGGCCGTAACTATAACGGTCCTAAGGTAGCGAAATTCCTTGTCGGGTAAGTTCCGACCTGCACGAATGGCGTAACGATGGCCACACTGTCTCCTCCCGAGACTCAGCGAAGTTGAAGTGTTTGTGATGATGCAATCTCCCCGCGGCTAGACGGAAAGACCCCATGAACCTTTACTGTAGCTTTGCATTGGACTTTGAACCGATCTGTGTAGGATAGGTGGGAGGCTATGAAACCAGGACGCTAGTCTTGGTGGAGCCGTCCTTGAAATACCACCCTGGTTTGTTTGAGGTTCTAACCTTGGCCCGTGATCCGGGTCGGGGACAGTGCATGGTAGGCAGTTTGACTGGGGCGGTCTCCTCCCAAAGTGTAACGGAGGAGTACGAAGGTACGCTAGGTACGGTCGGAAATCGTGCTGATAGTGCAATGGCATAAGCGTGCTTAACTGCGAGACCGACAAGTCGAGCAGGTGCGAAAGCAGGTCATAGTGATCCGGTGGTTCTGTATGGAAGGGCCATCGCTCAACGGATAAAAGGTACTCTGGGGATAACAGGCTGATACCGCCCAAGAGTTCATATCGACGGCGGTGTTTGGCACCTCGATGTCGGCTCATCTCATCCTGGGGCTGTAGCCGGTCCCAAGGGTATGGCTGTTCGCCATTTAAAGAGGTACGTGAGCTGGGTTTAAAACGTCGTGAGACAGTTTGGTCCCTATCTGCCGTGGGCGTTGGATATTTGAAGGGGGCTGCTCCTAGTACGAGAGGACCGGAGTGGACGAACCTCTGGTGTACCGGTTGTCACGCCAGTGGCATCGCCGGGTAGCTATGTTCGGAAGAGATAACCGCTGAAAGCATCTAAGCGGGAAACTCGCCTTAAGATGAGATATCCCCGGGGCTTCGAGCCCCTTGAAGGGTCGTTCCAGACCAGGACGTTGATAGGTCAGGTGTGTAAGTGCAGTAATGCATTGAGCTAACTGATACTAATTGCCCGTAAGGCTTGATCCTATAACCAGTGTGTTTCGCAGTGAGTTAGCGCTTCAGCGCTTACTCAATGCAACCCCCGTAGGGGGCGCCTGGTTGAGTGAGTCGTTGTTGCCAACAATCACCACCCCAAACACTTCTACTTCTTCCCAGATTGGTTGTGCCGCCCCCGAGCGACACAACAACAAGTCATGCCTGATGACCATAGCGAGTCGGTACCACCCCTTCCCATCCCGAACAGGACCGTGAAACGACTCCACGCCGATGATAGTGCGGATT
>NZ_JARUXS010000020.1:0-5433 GCF_031451175.1 Caballeronia sp. LZ035 | reverse complement strand
GTAAGGAATGCATGGGCTCAAGCATTGCGCGTGCCTCGCGCGTCGATGATAGCGGCGGCACACGACATGCTGCATAGATCGAGGTCTGACACGCTTCAATACAGCGCCTGCGGCGAAGCACGCCTGACCGACGGAGAAAATCATGAACAAAGATCAGAAGGAAGGCATCAAGGAGCAAGTCAAGGGCTGGACCGACACCGCGATCGGCAAGGTGACGGGCGACGAGGATCGCAAGCTCAAGGGCGACGTGGAGATCACCAACGGTGCCAATCGCAAGGACTACGGCGATCAGAAGGACAACATCGAGAAGGGTGTCGAAGACCCAGGCGATCCGACGAACGAGTGATTCTCTGAGGATTCAATCAAATGCGACGTTCGGCGAGGCTGAAACTGATCGCCCCGATCGTCGCCAAATCTGATTCAACGCGAAGCAAGCCCGATCAGCAAACCGCCGACTGCCCCAGCGCGATAGCCTTCCACGGATTGTCGTGCACGAACTCGTCGGTTGTTTCGGATGCCGCTCGATTTCTCGTCGCTACCCGTCCCGAATGAGAGCCTTTCTTTAACGACCGAATGCATTTCATGGCCGGACGCGGCTGGCTCCCCGGTTTTCATTCGAAAAACGCCGGCTTGCGTCGGGAATTCATATGCAGTCTCAGCCTTTTCTGTTACGAGAGACTCAGCCTTTTGCGTTATGAGGGAATCGACCGAGGTCGAAGCTTGGACCGTGATAGCCATGAACGTCTCCCCGTGTTCGGCGGTATTGAGCCGGCGAAAGCCGGTCCGCCGGCCGTCGACGCAGTTAAGGGACCTCTGCATAACCCGCTCCATATGGACGATAAGGAATACTATTGCATAGCAATGACTTGGAGATATCACTGCAATGGGAACCAAGAACCGGAAAATTGTGGGCAATCGCAAACGAACGCGACGAAATCGGCGCAGACCTCGTCCCCGACTATCTGACCTCGGTGACGGAAAATGCGTTTTATGGCTGGCCATACAGTTACTACGGCCAGCACGTCGATCCGCGCGCTCAACCGCAACGTCCCGATCTCGTCGCCAAGGCGATTCCACCGGACTTCGCAATAGGCTCCCATGTCGCGCCGTTAGGCGTGACGTTCTATACCGGCGACAATTTGCCGGCACAATATCGCGGCGGCGTTTTTATCGGCGAACACGGTAGTTGGGACCGTTCGCCGCTGAGCGACTACGTGGTGTCGTATCTGGCGTTCGAGAATGGCAAGCCGGTCGGTGCGCCGAAGGACGTCGTCATGGGCTTCACATCGGCGGACCAGAAGGAGTTGTACGGCGCACCGGTAGGCGTCACTCAGGATCGGGAGGGTGGCCTTTTGATAGCCGATGACGTCGGCAATACGGTGTGGCGGGTGACGAGCGCAACCAAATGATGCACGACCCGCGTTCTCGCATACGACAAGTCGTGCGGCGATTAGTGTGCGGCCGCGTGTGCGGTATAAAGCATGCTTCGTCATATCAATCGAGTACGAGATCTCGCATGATGCGATTGTCTTTTTAGCGCAAGAGCTCATTTACCGGTTCGGGGAAGTAAAACGGTCTACGCTGACAGCGTTGCAATTGAGCCAACCATAAGACCCGAATCAACACGACATGTCTTTTTTTGGAACAGATGATGCTACCGGATAGGACCACAGGTACGATTGACACTTTTGTTCGGTGCTGAAACGACCCTACAGCGCTTGCCGTGGTTGATCGCAAAAGCATTTCATCGGTACTCGCTTATTAACGAGCTTGCACGGAATTCGAACGTTAGCAGGGTGCGAGCGGTGGAAGGTGATTCCACTGTCCGGCGCCCCTAAAACCATTCCTCACGACTCTGCACGGAGGAAATCATGGCTGATCCCGCAATCCCTAGCAACCCTATGCCGGTACCCGATTCTTCACCGGCGCAAAATCCACCCGCCGTTCCTGACCTTGGAACACCGGAGACCAAACCGGACCGCCCGCCGCCGCCGGCTGAATCGGGTGTCCTTTAACTATACAAGGAGGGAACGTTGGTTTCCAAACCTACCGATGCAAGTGACCCTGAAGCCGATCAGTCTATCCCGCCGCCTCAGCCTCCCGATAATGAACCGGGCCCAGAGCCCGGCAGGCCGGGCGGACCTCCAGACAAGGACGCGAACGCCTGCGATGAACGGTGATTCGTTGCACTAACTTTAGGCTCCCGGCTCGGCCTGCCGCCACAGATCAGAACTGACGATGTGGATTTTTCCCACTACTTCAGGACACCATCTCACACACTTGAGCTGATGAGTCCGTTCTGCGCCTGAACTCGCGAGGTGATCGTGTTTAAAGAAGCTGTGCGCATACTTTTTGTTTAAAGGTCGAATGCTACCGCCAGCGAATTTGGACTGATTGTCCAACAAGGAATCTCGTCCATCACGCGTCGAGTCGTAGAACGCATAAACGATGTCAACGTTGCGACTATAAAGTCATCAACTCGCGACGTCGTGCGCCGCGTCGGGGCGGCGTGCAATACCCAATAGGGGTATAGCGAACGGGAAATAAAGTCGTCCCTTCGCTTTTGCTTTGGAATTTGTGACGCACCGCCGATGATGGTCGGGTATCACGGCAGACGGATGCGACGTCGCAGTGTTTAGGAGCCTCTGCATAACCCGCTCCTATATGGACGATAAGGAGTACTATTGAATAGCAATGACTTGGAGCTATCACGATGACACAACTTCATCTCGGCTTGAACCTGTCAACCAAACGCACGCGTAAGCGGGAGTTTCTGGACGAGATGAGGCGAGTCGTGCCCTGGTCGAGGCTGATTGCATTGATCGAGCCGCATTATCCGAAGGGGACGACTGGTCGTCCGCCATTTCCGGTGGCGACGATGTTGCAGATTCATTTCCTCCAACAATGGTTTGGTCTGTCGGATCCTGCGATGGAAGAAGCTCTCTACGATGTACCGCTGTACCGCGAATTTGCAGGCCTCGATGGCGGGATGACCCGTCTTCCAGACGAAACGACTATCTTGCGATTTCGGCACCTGCTCGAAGCGCATGGCATCGCTGCCCAGATTCTTGCGGTCGTCAATGACGTATTGAACGAGAAGGGATTGATGCTTAGGGCAGGCTCGGCCGTCGACGCTACGTTGATCGCTGCGCCCAGTTCGACCAAGAACGGATCGGGTACACGTGACCCTGAGATGCAGTCGACCCAGAAAGGCAGGAATTGGTACTTTGGTATGAAAGCGCATATAGGCGTGGACGCGGAGTCAGGCATCGTTCACACGGTCATCGGCACGGCGGCTAACGAGCACGACATCAATGCGGCCCTTGCCTTGTTGCACGGTGAAGAAACGGATGTTTATGCCGACGCCGGATACCAAGGCATCGAAAAACGTAAGCAAACATGCTCGGCTCGATGGCATGTCGCGATGCGGCCCAGCAAGCGAAGGAAATTGAACTTGAAAGATCCTCTCGATGCGATATACGACAAGATCGAACGACTGAAAGCCGGAATTCGAGCAAAGGTCGAACATCCGTTCCGAATTCTCAAGCGACAGTTTGGTTACTCGAAGACGCGTTATCGGGGGCTGGCGAAGAACACCGCTCCGATCACCACGTTATTTGCGTTGGGAAATTTATGGATGATGCGCAAGGAGCTGCGCGAAGCGTAAAGCACACCGCAGGCTGAACTCGCTCTCACACTCTCGAGGAAGGGTCACAAAGTGTGGCCCCATTACCTCTGTCGTTGACAGACGCTGCTGAGCAAGAACAATCTGCCTAACGCCTACATGGTGCGCAGCGTTTTGAAACCGCATTCTGCAGAGCTTCCTTTACATTTCTTCTTGGGGGAGCTGAGCGTACGCAATCAGTCGTTCGACCCTGCGCCCCGACCGCGTCGGAATCCAGTGCAATGGGTGTCTGCAAGGCAACGTCTTGTTTCGCTCATTGCGCCCCCAACATCGCTATGAGCTTTAGCAAGTCTGTGCCCGCGAAGGGTTTGACCAAAAAGTGCACACCGCCCGCGTTCGCTACCGCGAGGCGCGTCGTCTCGTTGTCGTGCGATGTGATGAAAACGGCCGGAGGGCGTGGTTCGCCGAGCTGTGCGTACAGAGTCGGCCCCGAAGCTCCGGGAAGCTGGACGTCCAGGACAAGGCACCAAGCGCGCTCTATACCACATGTGGCGTTGAGTGCTTCAGCGCTCTCGTAAGCGAGCGTGTTGTATCCCGCCAGCGTTAGCAGGCGTTGTAGCGCACGCCGCATGCCATCGTCGTCTTCGACAATGACGATCGTCTGTTTGATATCGCTCATGGCCGGCCACAAGGAGATACCTCAAGTGTGGTACCGGGCGAGTTGCCTGACTATCGGGATGAGGGGCAACGAAGTTGCCCTTGGGGGCAAGCCAAGTTCACCCGCGCATCCGCCGCGCGGGTAATCGGTTCCGCGCGTCGAATGAGGTCTGCAAGTGTACGCCGATCACGGGCCAAGCCGCCCGGGTCTTGGGGAGGTGGAAGAGTTTTATTGCCGACAACGTCATACCACTGACTGCTCCGGCGTCTCGGCGCCGCGATCCGAACACGGGAAGATTTGTTGTCCAACCCGCGCCCTGGCTCGACGGACGTAAGGCCAATCTGGCCGAATATATGCGACTACTGAACCAGCTCTACGACGTGCCGCCGCCGTCATCATTCGAGGTGCTCCGCAGGCAACCCGCCTTCGCGGCCGCTGGCTTAACTCGTCGTTTCATGGTGGCCGACGACGATGACTGGCAAACCGACGCAGCTCCGCAGTACTCACAAATTGACTGGCCGCATTTTGGAATAGGCTTTCGTGAGTATGAGCACACTGTCGATCGCGTCGGACGCGAACTCTTCGGTAACATGCTCCGCCCCGCCCACGCATCCACCCTCTGCGCGCGGCCAGTTCATCAATGCGTGCTCTCGTCACGAGACGTTGGCAGCGATAGCGCCACAGCGCTCGGCTGGTCGCTGAGTTGGTACGGGCTCACACGTGCATGTGTGCCGAAAGATCGCTTATCCACGCCGGCGCTGGGTCTGGCTGGATGGCGTGCGCACTTGCCTCACCGGCCCGCCGACGTTCCGCAGTGCGCTTGGCGCGACCAATTGAATGACTGGCTTTACGAAGACCTTATGAGGTCAGCCTGGATATGGTCGCATTGCGAGCTTCATGCGTGACCGAGGCCACTATTTGCTCATCGCGTGGCTCGCACGCCCTTGCGAACTGGCAACGCTTCGGCGAAACGACAACACGCCTTCGACTGAGGCATCAGCAATCCCAAAGTCGTGACCGACGGCAATCCGCACAAGTTCTCATCTTTACTGTAAGTCAGTATGACTTTCCGTGGGTAGAGGGGCTGGCCTGGCGTGGGGCATCAACGCGGGTTAGCATCGCTGCCAGAGCCGCATGGGTGGGCAAAGGC
>NZ_JARUXS010000019.1:0-5565 GCF_031451175.1 Caballeronia sp. LZ035 | reverse complement strand
TTGTCGTTGAGGCCGCCCGAAAGGAACGCTTGCGATGATTCGTCATAGCCGCGCTCCTGATATCCGAGGCCGCGCGGCGTGTGACACGAACCGCAATGTCCTAGCGACTGCACGAGGTACGCTCCGCGATTCCAGTCGGCATCGCGGTCGGGTCGAGGCGTGAAGCGTTCCTTCGGCGCGAGCGCCGCACGCCAGAGACGCAACGCCCAGCGCTGATTGAACGGAAACGGCACCCGCGTCTCGGGCGGCTTGTACTTGACGGCAGGCACGCCCTGCATCATGTAAGCGTAGAGCGCGCGCATGTCGTCGTCCGTGATCTTGACGAAGGCGGGATAAGGCATGGCGGGATACAGACCCTTGCCGTCGCGACGCAGCCCCTCGCGCAGCGCTCTCGCGAAGTCCTCGTAGCTGTACTGGCCGATGCCTGTTTCCAGGTCCGGCGTGATGTTGCTGCTGACGATGGTGCCGAACGGAGAGGTCAGTTCGAGTCCGCCGGCATACGGCGCGCCGTTCGAGGCCGCCGTGTGGCAGCCCGCGCAATCCGCGGCTTTCGCAAGGTACGCACCGCGCGCAATCAATGCCTTCGACGGCGCCGCATCTCCCGCCATGACCGCGAGCGGCCACAGAAGCAGAGCAAGAAACAGGCGGAAGACCGGTGTCGTCATGGCTGATACAGGTAGGCAGCGATGTCGCGGGCGTCAAGTTCGCTCACCCCGAGGTCGGGCATCGCGTTGCCCGGCACGATACGTTGGGGAAAGCGGATCCAGGCTTGCACATTTTCCGGCGTATTGGGCAACTTGCCCGCGATATAGGCGCGCTCGCCGAGTTCTTGCAGCGTCGGGCCAACCTTGCCGTACGCGCCCGGCACGCCGTCGATCCGGTGACACGCGCCGCAGCCGTAGCGCTGGATCGCTTCGAGGCCGCGTTGCGGACTGCCGCCCGTGATCGCGTCCGACGATGGCGGCCGACCCTTGCAAGCCGCGAGCGCAACGACCAGTAACAGCGCGAGGATGATCTTGCGCATGCTGTCATCCTTCACGGACGATGCCGTCGTCAACGCGCGAAGGCGGGCGTCTCATCAGCCAGCGCGCGCCGACCAGCAATCCGCCGATCAGATACGCAAGCCCGCCCGGCACCCACATGACGAGACCGCCGAGTTGCTGATCCTGCAGCGGGTCGAATCCGAGCGCGCGCGTGGTCTCGATGCACGACGGATACCAGACGTCCGGTGCGAGCGTGAGCAATGCGCCGAGTGCGCCGGTATGAACCATGGTCGTGAAGAGCGACAGCATCGCGTGGGCGTTCGACGCACCGCGCGCGTCCGATACGCGGCCGAACACAGTCCACCAGAACAGCAACGCGCTGGCGAGGAAGCTCGCATGTTGCAGCGTATGAATGCCAGGACGCGCCAGCGCGGCTTCGAAAAAGCGCGGTGCGTGCCACACCCAGAGCGCGGCGGCATGCAGCAGCCACGCGACGACCGGCAGCGTCATCCAGCGCCACGGCAGTGCGATCCAGCGAGAGCGCGTGGCCGCGCCGATGCGCAGCCGCGCGCCGGCCGGACATGCCCAGAGCCACACGGCAAGCGGCCGGCCGATGACAAGCAGCGGCGCCGCGACGAGCATGAAGAGTTCGTGCTGCAGCATGTGCGCGGAGAACAGCCATTCACTCAGCGCATGCAGCGGCGATACCAATGCGACGACGAGCGTAAGCCAGCCCGCAATGAACGCGCAGAGCCGTCTCGTGCGTTCCCGGCGACCGTGCGTGCTGCGCTTGCGCAGCCTCATGTAGCCGCAGAGGTAGAGCACTATGCTTGCCGTCAGCACGATGACGATCCACGGCTCGAAGGTCCATGCGAGAGGCGACGCCACGGCCGCTCCGCCCGTCTCGGCAGCGACGTGCGCGTGAGCATCGGCACACGCGAGAAGGCCGGGAATCAGCCCGGGTATCAACACGCGGACAGGAGCCATTGCGGTATCGATATGGCGATGACGGACAAGACCGACAGCGCGCCCACGCCTGCCGCGACCACGGCGACGAAAGCGGGACGCGCGGGGCGGTCGGCGGAATCGGGCGTCGGCAGGGCGAGGTCACGCCGCGCCGTGCGCCAGCGCTGCCAGGCAAGCAGCGTGGCCGCCACGCACGCGAGCGCGCTCGCGCCGCTCACACCGTGCAGCAACGCCTGGCCTCCGAGCCGGCACGCCGGCGTCACGAGCACGTAGTTCAGGCTGAGGCAGCCGAGCACGATGGAGGGAGCGCCGAGCAGCGCAAACCAGACTTTCATAGCCGCGCCGCCCAGTAGATCACGCAGTAGATCGGCAGCCAGCTCAACACGACGAAGTACCAATAGAGCGCGTTCTCACTGACATCGACGAAACGCTTGCTCTCGAACGGACCGGTGAACAGGAGCGCGGTCAACACGGCCGTATCGACGGTATCGGTGATCAGGTGCGTGGTATGCAGACCGAGCAGCAGCCAGACGACCGATCCATAAGCGTTGGTGTACCAGCTCACGTTCAGCGTAGCGAATTCGAATCCGCGCAGCACGAGGAAGGCGACCGACGCAGCCAGACAGAGCGCGAGCCAGATCGCCGCGTTCCTGCGCTCGCCGCGTTCCGCCGCGTTCTTCGCGAGTTGATTGGGCCAGAGACTCAGGAGGAGAACGACGGTGTTGACCGTGCCCCAGAGAAGTTCGGGCGCGTCCGCAGCCATCGGCCAGGCGGGCGCGCGCGTGCGCAGGTAGAAGTACATCATCACTGCAATGGCGAATACCGTTCCTTCTATCAGCATCAGGCCGGCGGTGCTCCACCACATCAGGCTGCGATGACTGAACGCGAAGGTGGGCAGCGCGCGGACGTCGAGCACCAACTGACTCTTGTCGGTCGCGTCGGGGCGGGCTGTGGCCTTGTGGCTATCGGCATTCATGGCTGACGCTTCCGCGCGACGGCGGCGCGGTTCTCGGCGCGATTCGGCCAGAACCAGCCGATCATCGTGACCGCCACCGGAAGCGAGGCCCAGACGATCGCCCATGGCGTATAGATCGAGCCGATGAACAGCACGGTCGTCGCCACGGCGCTCACGAACGGCCAGATGGAGGACTTTGGAAACAGCGGACGATGATCGGGCTGCGCATCGAGCACGCTCGTGACCAGCACCTCGCGCGCATCGACGGCGAGCCCTGCGACGAAAGCGGGCTGCGCCGACGGTTCCCACAGGGGATCGCGGCCGTGCACGACCGGTATCGCATCGAAATTGTGCGGCGGCGGTGGGGACGGCACGCTCCATTCGAGCGTGCCCGCGCCCCACGGGTCGGCCGGAGCGGGTTCGTCGCGGCGCATGCTTTTTACGACATTGACGATGAACAGCAGCACGGAAAACGCGATCATGTAGGCGCCGATCGTCGCGGCGAGATTCATGCCGTCCCATCCGAGCCCGTGCGGATAGGTCCACACCCGCCTTGGCATGCCGTGCAGACCGAGCAGATGCATCGGAAAGAAGGCCACGTTGAAGCCGATGAAGAAAAGCCAGAACTGCCATTCGCCGAGACGCTCGTCCAGCATGCGGCCCGCGAACTTCGGGAACCAGTAGAAGAACGCGCCGAAGAGCGGAAACACGCCGCCGCCGAACAGCACGTAGTGCAGGTGCGCCACGACGAAATACGTATCGTGAACTTGCAGGTCGAGCGGCACGGAGGCCACCATGATCCCGGTCATGCCGCCCATCACGAGAATGAAGAAAAACGCGAGCACGAAGAGCAGGGGCACGCGCAGATTGAGTTTGCCGGTCCACAATGTGCCGATCCAGCAGAAGATCTGAATCGCCGAAGGGATGGCGATCATCAGGCTCGCGGCCGTGAAGAAGCTCTTGCCGAGCTCGGGAATATTGGTCGCGAACATGTGGTGCACCCACAGTCCGAATGCCAGGAACGCGGTAGCGATGAGCGACAGCACCATTGCCGGATAGCCGAACACGGGACGGCGCGCGAAGGTCGGGATGATGGACGATATGAAACCCAGCGGCGGAATGAAGATCAGGTACACCTCGGGATGTCCGAAGAACCAGAAGAGGTGCTGCCACAGGAGCACGTCGCCGCCTTTCGCCGGGTTATAGAAATGCGTGCCGACGAGGCGGTCGAGGATCAGTGCCGTGCTGCACAACATGACGGCCGGCATCGCGAAGATGACCATGAACTGCGTCACGAGCGTGGCCCAGACGAACAGCGGCATCCGGTTGAGCGACATGCCGGGCGCGCGCAGCTTGAAGATGGTTGTGATCAGCACGACCGCTTCGAGAAGCCCGGAGAGCTCGGTGAAGGTGATCATCTGCGCCCAGATGTCCGCGCCCTTGTTCGGCGAGTAGTCGGGGCCGGCGAGCGGCACATAGCTGAACCAGCCGGCGTTGGGCGCGGTGTTCACGACCAGCGCGCCGAACAGCAGCAGGCCGCCGAACAGAAAGACCCAGTACGCATAGGCGTTCATGCGCGGGAAGGCAATGCTGCGTGCGCCGATCATCAGCGGCACGAGATAGGCGGCGACGGCCTGCATCACGGGCACGGCGAACAGAAACATCATCGTCGTGCCGTGCATCGTGAAGAGTTCGTTGTAGAGATTCGGACCGATCAGACGCTGGTCCGGGCGCGCCAGCTGGGTGCGCATCGCGAGCGCGAGCACGCCAGCGAGAAGAAAGAACACGAAAGTCGTCACGACGAAGCGGCGCGCGATCGTCTTGTGATTGATCGCGCTCAACATGCCGACGAATCCGACCGGGTCGCGCCAGGTCTGCGCGAGCGCACTGCGCGCTTCGGGCGCGGCGTGCGGGCCGTCGGTCAGCGGCGTATCGCTCATTTGAGCGTCTCCATCCACGTGAGCAGCGCCTGCAGGTCTTCGGGCGGCAGGCGGGTGGGCGGCATGGCCGTGCCCGGCTTGAGCGTTCGCGGGTCGACGATCCAGCCGGCGAGATTGCCGCGATTGTTGGCGAGCGTGCCGGCGGCAAGGAATTGCCGGCTCGCGACGTGCGTCAGATCGGGCCCGATGCTTCCCTGCGCCGGCGTGCCCCGCACGCTATGACAGCGCGCGCAGTCCTGCGTCAGAAACACCTCCCGGCCGCGCGCGGCGACCGTATCGAGGGTAGTTACGGCAGGCAGGCGCTGCCTCGCGGCCCAGGCTTCGTATTGCGCGGGAGGATCGGCGGTGACCAGGAACGCCATCAGCGCATGTTCGTAGCCGCAGAATTCGGCGCACTGTCCGCGATAGACGCCCGGTCTATCCGCGCGAAATTCGATGGTCGCGTCGCGGCCGGGAATCATGTCTTTCTTGCCGTGCAGATTCGGCACCCAGAATGTGTGGATGACGTCGGCGGCCTTCAGCGCGACGACCACCGGACGGCCCACTGGGACATGAAGTTCATTGGCGAGCGTGAAAGCGGGTGCGCCATCGTCGGAAAGATAGCGGGCCTGCCACCACCACTGATAGCCCGTGACTTCGATATGCAGGGCCTTGTCGACCGGCAGGCGGGACAGCGCCCGATCGGTCAGCACGTCCGCGAGAATGAGGCCGAACAGAAGGA
>NZ_JARUXS010000018.1:0-6185 GCF_031451175.1 Caballeronia sp. LZ035 | reverse complement strand
CACCGTCGGCCTTACTGCTACGTCGCCCTCAGGAAATTCCTTTGCCTATGGAAAAGCCAAAAACGCAGGTATCGCGATTGACATGGAAAGTCATATCAGTCGGCTCGCCTAGGCCGTGTGTAGAGGCGTGCGCGCCTGGGCGCAGGATTGCCTCAGGTGGAGCGGCTAGATATCTTGATGTGGTGAACTCGCCGCCGCGTGCAGCTTCTCGGCCACACGCCATGGCAAGAGCTCGTCGATGACAGAGATTCTATGGTCGGCGATTCTCGGCAACATAGTTTAGGTACGCGCGCGGATCGATGTCGTTGAGGGCGCATGTGCCAATCAACGAGTACATTGCAGCAGCACGTTCACCACCGCTGTCGGAGCCCGCAAATAGGAAGTTCTTGCGGCAATGCAATTATGTGCATTGCCGCAATAATGCGCAGCTAAAAATTATGCGGAGTTTGCGTCGTCCGGCTCGTCACGCGCACCGGTGCGACGCGCCTTGCAGAGATCTGTGGCTTGCAGGAAACTGCACATAAAAAGGTGCTTTCCTGTTTGGGTTGTAACCCATTCAGGAGAATCATCATGATCGGCTTGGTTCCTCTTCGACCGCAGCCTCAGGCGTGGTTGTGGCGCAGCGTCCTTTCTCCCTTCGCAGCGCGCTACTGCGAATATCTCGTTGATACCGGCTACGCGGCTCGTACCATCAACATCTACGTAAGGTGCGTCGCGCACTTTGCGTATTGGCTTACAACCCACCGTTTAGCCGTAGCACGCGTCGACGATCGACTTGTTTGCAGCTTCGTGAACGATCATTTGCGGCGGTGTACATGCCCCGATCCGATTCCAAGGGGTCGGGCGGACGTAAATGCTGCACTTCGGCATTTGCTGGTCGTCATGGGCGCGTGCGCTGTCCCGCGGTTTCTGCGGGCGGAATCGGACTCGGTGCAACAGGAGGTACGTCGCTTTACTGACCATCTCAGGGACGTTTGCGGCCTAGCCGAATGCACGCGATATCAGCGCGGGCGAATCATTCGCGATTTCTTGCATCAGCGCTTTGGTCGAAAACACATAGACATGAAGCTGGTAACGATTCAGGATATTCGTCGTTTCGTTACGCACTACCCTGACGGATGCAATGCTGGAGCCGCTCACGTAGCGGGCGTAACGTTGCGCAGTTATCTGCGATTCAGGACCATGCAATATAACGATCAGGTCGAAGAGTTGAACGCAGCTGTGCCAAACGTGGCTGGATGGAGGTTGGCGGCGCTGCCTGAAACGCTTTCTGACGCCGCGATCGAGCAGTTTCTGAACTCCTTCGATCGCGAGACTGCGGCAAGCTTACGTGATTACGCCATGGTGCGCTGTCTAGCTGATCTTGGGTTGCGGGCTGCGGAAGTCGTGCAGATCCAACTCGACGATTTAAACTGGCGCGAAGGCACGCTGCAAATCCGTCGCACCAAATCGCGGCGGAGCTACATCATTCCGCTGCCGGAGCCGACCGGTCATGCGATCGCCGACTATATCCGGTCAGGCCGACGGGCAACGACAACCTCCCGCGCCGTCTTTGTACGCCATTACGCACCTGCTGACCTTCCATTAGGAACGGGCGGCCTCCACAAGGCCGTGCATGACGCATATGTCCGTTGCGGTTGGACTGACCGCTCTGGAACCCATCTACTGAGGCACAGCGTTGCCCGACGGCTGCTTCGTTCCGGATCGTCGTTGAAAGAAGTGGCTGACGTACTGCGCCATCAGAGCATCGATACCACCGCGCTCTACACGAAGATCGACCTGCGAAGCCTGGAGGCCGTGGCGCTTCCCTGGCCGGGGAGCAAATCATGAAGCGTCCCGTCAAATCGGCACACACAATGGTATCGCTGGTGGAAACGTATCTCGCAGAGCGACGCTGTCTCGACTTCGACCTTGTGATCTCGGGGCAGGTGCTGATGAACTTCGCCCGCTTCGCGGATACGGTGAACCACCGCGGTCCGATCACCGAAAGTCTGGCCCTTGCCTGGGCACACTCGACACCGAGCGAAAGGTCCATTACCTGGGCGCGTCGGATCGAGGTAATGCGCCCCTTCGCGAAGTATCTCAGGCAGTTCTATCCCGATACGGTTGTTCCGCGACGCGAATTGTGCGGGCGGGCCCATCGTCGTCTGGCACCGCACATCTACACGGAGCAGGAGCTCGGCGAACTCCTCACGGCGTCGGCGGCGATGTTACCCGTCGGTTCGATCAGACCGCTTACATATGAAGCGTTGTTTGGTTTGATTTCGGCAACCGGCATGCGTATCTCGGAAGCCATCAATCTCTCTCGAGACGACGTGAATCTTGCCGAGCGTACGCTCACGGTGCGTGAGACGAAGTTTCACAAATCGCGCCTTATTCCGATGCATCCTACCGTAACTCTGGCGATGAAGCGTTACGCTGCTCGCCGTGCGCTGGTCGTCGCCGCAGAGCCTTGCGATTCGTTCTTTGTGAATCTCAATGGCAGAAAGTTGCAGGCCCGAACAGTGCACTGGGTGTTCGGGCGGATTCGCGAGCAACTCGGGTGGACCTCTCGGGGTGACCACGCGTTGCCTAGAATCCATGATCTTCGCCACACGTTCGTGTGCCGGTGCATCCTCAAGTGGTATCAGGACGGCGTGAACGTCGACAACCGGATGATTGCGCTGTCGACATATCTGGGGCACGTGAAGCCGAGCGATACCTACTGGTATCTGACTGCGGTTCCCGATCTCATGGAAATCGTGAGCCAGAAATTTGCATGCTTTGCCGAAGGGGTACGTCATGACTAAAGCCTGCAAGGTTCCTACCTTCACGACGCTTCTGCAGGACTTCTTCGTCGAACGGTTGATGCAGCAACGTGCGGTGAGCCCGGAGACGATATCGAGCTATCGCGATTCGTTTCGTTTGTTTCTTCAGTTCGCATCGGATCGCCTTGGCAGGTCCCCAACTGATCTGACGCTGTCGGACATGGATGCGCCGCTGATCCTGGCGTTTCTGCGACAGCTCGAGGTTGAGCGGCGCAACAGCACGCGGACCCGTAACGTTCGACTCGCAGCGTTGCGTTCGTTCCTGAAGTACGCGGCACACCGTGACGTCGCGTCGTTGGCCGTTATACAGCGCGCACTCTCCGTGCCGATGAAGCGTTGCGATAAACCTATGGTCGGATTCCTGTCACGCGACGAGATTCAGCAACTGTTAACGGCGCCAGACCCGGACACCTGGTCGGGCCAACGCGACAGGGTTCTGCTGGCAACGATGTATAACACGGAGGCGCGCGTCTCGGAGATCCTGGCACTACGCGTCAGTGATGTCGTCCTGGGTACGTCACCCTTCGTTCATATTCTTGGCAAAGGACGCAAAGAACGAACGGTACCTTTATGGCGATCCACGGCCAGGCTCATAAAGGCGTGGTTGCCGCAGATCCAGGATGCATCAAGTCAGAGGCTCTTTCCAAATCGATCGGGAAACACAATGACGCGCTCCAATGTCGCCGATCGGATGAGAATTGCCGTAACGCGCGCGAAGGACCAATGTCCGCAGCTCGCCAGACGGCGCGTTTCTCCTCATCTGGTTCGGCATGCGACTGCCATGCATCTACTTCAATCAGGCGTCGACCTGTCGGTCATCGCTTTGTGGCTGGGACACGAAAGCCCATCGACAACACATGGCTATATGGAAGCTGATCTGACAATGAAGGAGCAAGCGTTGAACAGGATTCAGCCGCCGCAAGTAAAGAATCGTCGATATCGACCACCGGACCGCATCCTGCAGTTCCTGGAGTCGCTGTAATTATGCGTAGCTCGCCGAACCGCGAATCCTTGCGGATCGCTTCGGCGACTCGCAAGGCATTCTTCGACAGTGATGGACTCCGCATAACTTCCGGCTGCGCATTATTGCGGCCCAAACTCACACAGCGCAGCGCGTTCTCCGCGATGTTGTTGTCGATCTCGAGCGTACCGTCTTCGCAATAGAGCGTCAGCGCGCGCCACTGATTAAGCGAGTAGCTGATCGCCTTGGCTGTGTCAGACTTCGACGACAACGCTTCGAGCTTGGTCTTGAGCCACGTTTCGTAGATGCGAAGCAGTGGCTTGGCTCTCTCCTGCCGTATTCGCAGCCGTTCGTCCGCAGGCTTGCCGCGAATGGAAGCTTCAATGTCGTACAACGCACCAATGTATTCGAGGGCCTTCTGCGTTGTGTCGGACGGCGTTCGTACGTGGATATCGTAGAACTTTCTCCTTGCGTGAGCATGGCAGGCTGCTTCCAGTACTGAGCCATCCAGGAACAGTTCATCGAAGCCCGCGTATGCGTCCGCTTGTAGCGTCCCTCTGAAGCCAGTGAGATGAGTTTGAGGGTGGATGCCTTGCCTATTCGGCGAGTATGCGAACCATACCGCAGCCGGTTGCGTGGAGCCGGAGCGACGATCGTCGCGCACATAGACCCAGAGACGACCTGTTCGGGTCTTCCTGTTGCCTGGTGCGAGCACGGGAATCGGCGTATCGTCAGCATGCAGTTTGGCGGTCGATACCGTATATCGGCGCAGCGCCTCAATCAGTGGCGCGCACAACGCTTCGCATTGGCCGACCCAGCGCCCCATACTGGCACGGTCAAGCGTGACGCCGTCGCGAGCGGCGATTGCCGATTGTCGATACAACGGCTGGTGGTCTGCGTATTTCGAGACGAGGATATCCGCGAGCAAACTCGGGTGGGCGATGCTCCGCTCGATTGGCAGTCCCGGCATCGACGGCTGTTTGATGGAGTGGCAGCAAGGGCAAACAAGTTTGCGCCGGATCGTGCGAATGACTTTGAAGGCGGCCGCAACTCGAGCGAGTTGTTCGGACATGTCCTCACCGAGCAGTTGCATTGTTTGACCGCAGTCTGGGCAACTGGATTCCGGCTCGAGCACATGATCTTCGCGCAAGAGGTGCGCCGGTAATGCATGTCTCGAAGCCGCGTTGCCGGTTGTTGCGTTGGAGGCGGACGCGTTGGCGCCTTGAGCCTGCGCGCGCTGCACGTCTGCAACGCCGCGTCCGGCGGCCAGATCTTCGAGTTGGGTCTCGTGGGTCTCTATCTGCCGCTGCAACTGTTCGGATTTGCGGCCGAACTGCATGCGTCGAAGTTTGTCGATCTGTGCCTTGAGCTTATCGATCTCAATATCGCGTTCAGCGAGCAGACTACGAGCCTCGACCAACAAGGCCTTCAGGAGATCGACATCGTCAGGAAGATCGGCGCCGTTCGACATGCACGGCAGTTTACGAGTGTTCCGCGCGGTTTACAACATCGATAACGCGGCGGTGCGTCGGGGCTGTCGCCAATCGATGCCGTCGAGAAGCATTGACAGTTGTGCGGAGCTCAGATGAATCTTCCCGCCGTCGGCCTGAGGCCAGATAAAGCGGCCCCGCTCAAGACGTTTTGCCAGGAGCCAGATGCCATCCTCCGTCGCCCAGAGGACCTTTATGAGATCGCCTCGGCGGCCTCGGAAGACGTAGACGTTGCCGCCCAATGGATTCTCTTCAAGCGCCGTTTGCACCTTTGCCGCTAGCCCCTGAAACCCACAGCGCATGTCGGTCACGCCTGCAGCAACCCAGATACGCGTGCCAGCCGAGAGCGAGATCATGATCGCAGACTGCCCAACACGGTACGCAGCATGTCGGCGTCGACCAGACCATCTACCTTGACCACCACATGGCCGATTCGGATTTTAATCGTGCCCGCAGGTGGCGCCGAGTTTGCATCTAATGCTTGTAAATCGCCGACGGCGCGGCCGGGGCCTGCGTCGGTGGGTCACTCAGCAGTACGACTGGCAGCATGCCGGCAGGCTGAGCGTGCCGCTCGGTAAGATATCGGCGCCGCCAGGTGTACAGCATGTTCGCGTTGATGCCATTCTCACGGGCGAGTCTCGCAACGGAGACGCCTGGTTCACACGCCGCTGCCGCCAGCCGGTCCCGAAGCTCCCTTGGGCAATTCGGACGGCCCGCTCGACTACCCGGCTTCTTCTCTGAGAACTCTGACAAAGTGGTGTCCATCAAATCGAAAGTGATGGACATCATTTTGCTGCGTACTGAGGTCACCCCCTACAATGGTCGAGACGAGCCGCTGATATGACTTTCCATGTCAATCGCGATACCTGCGTTTTTGGCTTTTCCATAGGCAAAGGAATTTCCTGAGGGCGACGTAGCAGTAAGGCC
>NZ_JARUXS010000017.1:0-8610 GCF_031451175.1 Caballeronia sp. LZ035 | reverse complement strand
CACGCCCGACGACGTCACCGGTCCGGTGAACCTCGGCAATCCGCATGAACTGTCGATGCTCGACATCGCGCGGCGCATCATCGAGTTGACGGGGTCGTCATCCGAGATCATGTTCAAGCCATTGCCGCTCGACGATCCCTGGCATCGCCAGCCGGACATCTCGCTTGCGCGCGACTTGCTCGGCTGGGCGCCGTCCACGCAGCTCGACGAAGGCTTGCGGCACACCGCACAGCATTTCCGCGGCGTCATCGAAGCCGCCGATGCACGCGCCGCGCATGCCGTTTAAACGCTGCGCGCGGTGACGCCCTCGATGGTGGCAATCAGCTTCGGCGCGGGCACGGGCTTGGTCAGGTGGGCCTGGAAGCCCGCCGCCTGGGCCCGCGCGCGCGCCTCGGCCTGAGCAAAGCCCGTCAGCGCGATAGCAGGCATGCGCTCGGCCAGCGACGCGCCGCGGCTTGCCTCTTCTTCGCGTATCAGCCGCAATACGTCGTAGCCGTCCTGATCGCCGCCCAGCACGATATCGCACAGCAGGACGCCGGGCCATTGCGCCGTGGGCAAAGCGCGCAGCCGCGCCAGCGCTTCGTCGCCGGACGCACATGACACCACCTGCGCGCCGACGGTCTCGAGCACGGCCTCGAGTGCATCGCGAGCTTCTTCCTGATCGTCCAGCACCATGACCGTGATGCCGGAGAGCGCATCCTCGGCGGTACCGGCATTGATGTGGGCATCGTCGAGCACGGGGCGCAGCGGCATCGTCGCGACATAGGCCACCTGCCTGTCGATGGTGCGCGCTGCGAAGCCCCCGCCAATCTCCGTCAGCGCCTTCTCCAGCCGGCGCATCTGTTGCCGCGACAGTTCCACCGGCGCGGCGCGCTGTCCCATCACCACCAGCGACGCATGATTGCCTTCTCGGAACACGCGCAACTCGACGCGCTCCCCACGCGCCGCCGTGCCGATCTGCACGCGGCACAGCTCCGCGACGATCTGCTGCAACACGCCCGCGTCACCCGATACGCGCAAGCCCGGTTCGGTCATCACCGTATAGAGATTCACGCCGCGCGTCGCGATCTCTTCGTGGAGCGCATCGATCACGCCGCTCACCAGCGCATCGAGCCCGACCGCTTCCGCCGATATCTTGCGCTGCGCATGTTCGAGTTCGCCTTGTTGCCATTGCAGCGACCACATGCGGGCATACACGCCATCGAGCGCGAGAAGGTCGTCATGCTGTCCCTGCTCGACGATACGTCCATGCTCCATCACGAGGATCCAGTCCGAATCGACGACAGTGGACAGACGATGCGCGATCACGATCGACGTGCGTCCTTCCGCCAGCCGGTCCAGTTCGTTCTGGATGGCACGCTCGGAACGCGTGTCGAGCGCGGACGTGGCTTCGTCGAACACGATGACGCGCGGATTCTTCAGGATGGCCCGCGCTATGGCGATACGCTGCCGCTCGCCGCCCGAGAGCCGCACGCCGCGTTCGCCTACGCGCGTGTCGTAGTGATCCGGCAGGCGCTCGATGAACCCGTCCAGCTGCGCGGCGCGCGCCGCCTGCACGATCTCGGCGCGCGTGGCGTCCGGTCGCCCATAGCCGATGTTGTAGGCGATCGTATCGTTGAACAGCACGGTGTCCTGCGGCACGATGCCGACGGTCGCGCGCAGGCCGTTCTGCGTCACCTGCGCGATATCCTGACCGTCGATGCGAATGGCGCCCGATGTCGGTTCATAGAGGCGGAACAACAGCTTCACGAGCGTCGATTTGCCCGAGCCGCTGCCGCCCACCACGGCGAGCTTCTTGCCCGGATGCGCGCGAAAGTCCACATCGCGCAGGATCTGCCGCGCCGGGTCGTAACCGAACTCGACGTGCTCGAACTCGATCTCGCCCGCCGTCACGACGAGCGGCTTCGCACCGGTCTCGTCGATGTCCTCGCGCACGCGCCCGCGCGACAGCAGGATGTTGAACATGCGCTCGACGTTCACGATAGCGTCGTTGGTCTCGCGAAACACGAAGCCCAGCGTGTTGAGCGGATTGCACACTTGCACGATGTAAGCATTGACCAGCACGAGATCGCCGACGCTCATCGTTCCCGCCACCACCTGCTGCGCCGCGCGCAGCATCACGGCCGCAATGCCCGCGGCGATGATCGTGCTTTGCCCTACGTGCAGCAGCGTCAGCGCGCGCTGGTTCGCGACGCGCGCGTGAACCCATTGTTCGAGCACACCCGACAGACGCCCGCGCTCCGTGTCTTCGCTGGCGAAGAACTTGACGGTTTCGTAGTTGAGCAGGCTGTCGACGAGGCGGCTGTCCGACTGCGCTTCCAGTGCGTTCACGGCACGCTGGTAGCGCATGCGATAGCGAGTAAAGATAAGCGTCCAGACCGAGTACAGCACGAAAGTCACGCCGATGATGACCATGAACTCCAGCGAGTAGCTGCTGACCATCACCGCCACGACGGTACCGATCTCGATCAGCACCGGCACGATGGTGAACAGCGACGTGCCGAGCAAAAAACCCACGCCATCCGCGCCTTTCTGGACATCGCGCACCACGGCGCCGGTTTCGCGCCTCGCGTGGAAGCGCGCGCCGAGCGCATGCAGATGCGCGAACGTTCGCTCCGTGAACGACGCGACGGTGCGCTGCGTGACGATGCTGAAGACCACATCGCGTGCTTCGTTGAGCACATCGCCGAGATAGCGCAGCAGCACGTAGGCGAGGATCAGGAAGACGGGGAAGATGACGCTAGATGCCGGGTGACTGAACTCGTCGATGACCCGCTTGAGCAGCAGCGGCACAGACACCACGGCAAGCCGCGCGCCGATCATCAGCACCAGCGCGGCCGCCGTCTGATAACGCCATGCCCAGACCGCGCGCCACAGATCGCTGACGATGCGTCTGCGAACGCGCGTGCGATCCCGGTCCTGCGCAGCCGGGATCACTCCTTCCAGTCCTTGCGATTGGCCGTTCCAGGACCGGATGCACCACCGTGCTGCTTCTTCACGCGTTGCTCTTCGGTGCGCTTCAGCGTGGCGGGATCGGTGCCGGACTGGCCCGCCGCCCCTGCACCGCCCGCAATGCCCGCGGACTTGCCGGCGCCGTCGTCGCTGGGCGATATATTGCCGGGCGGCGCGCCGTTTTGCTGAGCCCACGCGGCGCTCATGCATGCACCTGTCAGTGCAACCATGAGCGCGGATTGCAGAAATCGCTTCATCGGCGTCCTCCCTGTTTGGCGACTAACGCGAATTCGTCAGCAACGCGTGCGCCAGATGCGAAACACTGGCTGAAGAGCCTGCTTTATTCATAGGAAGCGGGAGCGCCATATGCTGCACCGAAGATGTACGCCTTTCACGGAGACGATCATGTATTCCCTAGGGAAACGCTGATTTATTCGGCTGGGTGGTCATCGCTGGCGTAGCTAAGGACGTTATAGAAGGCAAATCACGGAACAGACTCACACTGATGAAGAGGCAGATCGGCTTCGCGGAAGCGGAAGTTGCAGGCAAGAAGCGAGTGACGAGGCGCCAACGCTTCCTAGCTGAGATGGAGAAGGTCGTTCCGTGGCAGCGCTTGCTGTTGGCAGTCGAGCCGCACTATCCGAAAGGCACGCGAGGCCGCCCGCCGATTGGCTTGGAGCGAATGCTGCGAATCTATTTCTTGCAGCAGTGGTACGGGCTGTCCGACGAAGGACTGGAAGACACCCTGTATGACAGCATCGCGCTGCGAGCCTTCGCCGGCATCGATCTGGCGGTCGAGAACGTGCCTGATGCAACCACGCTTTTGAAGTTCCGGCGCCTTCTGATCGAACACAATCTGACACGCAAGTTGTTCGACGAGATTGGCAGCTCGCTGTGCGAACGTGGGCTGATGATGAAAGAAGGCACACTGGTTGCTTCAAGCCAAGCCCGCCTTCTACAACGCGCCTCAACCCGAGCGTGATCGCGAGTTCTATTGGCTCGCGCCCGACATCGTGGCGGAGGTGTCCTTCCTGGAGTGGACGCCCAACGGAGAAATCCGGCATCCCGTGTTCCATGCTCTGCGCGAAGACAAACCTGCCCGGGCGGTCACAGAAGAGAAGGTAGTTGGCGATTCCGAAATACGGCATGTCCGTTCGAAACGCGAACGACATGGGCCGCGCGGCACGGTCATCATGGGCGACATCAAGATCAGCAACCCACAGCGCGTGATGGATCAGACCTCATGCCGTATCAAGCTCGACATCGTGCGCTACTACGACGCGATCGCCGAATGGGCATTGCCCTACCTGCACGCCCGACCGCTTGCGCTCGTACGCGCGCCGGACGGTATCGCGGGCGAACTGTTTTTTCAGAAGCATTCCGAGCGCGCGCGTATTCCCGGCGTGGAAGAGTTGCCCGTCAACGTCTATCCAGGACACAAACCGCTGCTGGTAGCGAACACCGCCGACGCGCTGGTCGGACTCGCTCAGATGAGCGTCGTCGAAATGCACTCATGGAACGGCGTAGCGCCCGATCTGGAACATCCCGATCGCGTCATCTTCGACCTTGATCCCGATCCCGCGCTGCCCTGGTCAGCGATGCTGGAAGCCGCATCACTTGTCAAAGTTGTCCTGGATGAACTCGGCCTGCGCTCATTTGCAAAAACCAGCGGCGGCAAGGGTTTTCACATAGTCGTGCCGCTCACTCGTCGGCAGGGCTGGGAGGAAGTGAAGCTTTTCTCACAAGCGGTCGCACAGCACATGACGCGCGTCGTGCCGCAGCGATTCTCGGCCGTGCTGGGCCCGAAAAGCCGCGTCGGCAAGATCTTCATCGACTATCTGCGCAATGGTCGAAGCGCCAGCACGGTGGCCGCGTTTTCGGTGCGCGCCCGCCCCGGCATGGCGGTATCAATGCCGATATCGTGGGATGAGTTGACGGATGTAAAAAGCGGCGAGCATTGGACGATGGCGCAAGCCATCTACCGACAACGCGCGCTTGCAGCGGACCCGTGGGGCGGCTACTGGCGCACGCGGCAAGGCATCACTGCCGCGATGCGCCGCGCAGTCGGCATGAAGCGCTAGACAAGTAGCCCTTCTGCCGATCGACGACGCCTAAGCTGTGTTACCCACGCGCCTCGGTGCCCTTCAGTTCACCGTGCTTGTGTGAGTGCGTCGCCGCATATTTGAGTTCGAAGTGGGCGCCCTTGCCGCTTTTCGTCGGCGGAAAATGTTCGCCCTCGACACACGTGACTTCGAATGTATCCTTGCCGTCGTCATGAACGACGGAGTAGATGCCGGACACCTTGACGATCTCACCGGGCTTGTACGAGCTGTCGCCTGCCATCGTTGTACCTCCTCCGTAAAGAACAACAATTAGCCGAGCAAGGCGTGTTCCTGTGGAGTCGGGCAAACGACCGCCCGCGATTTATGCAGCGGGTCGATGTTCGTAGTAAAGCCGTTCTCGATCCTCGGGAATCACACTTGGGTAGGTCCGACGCCTGCGATTCAACCGGGCATCGACATTCTCACGCTTGATCGGGACGATGCAGTTCACGCCGCACTCGAGAACGCACCCACCAGTGATTTCGGTGCTTGCAAATTATCTTCCCTTTATGTATAGTGTAACTATACGCTACACGGTGTAGCGTAGTCCATTTCGGGGGATGGATCACATGATCGACGGCCGTTATTGGGAAAACCATGATCAAATCATGGCGCCACAAAGGACTCGAGGAGTTCTTCGTCAGTGGAAGTAAGGCAGGCATCCGCCCCGACCACGCATCCAAATTGAAACGTCAGTTAGCCCAGCTCAATGCGGCGCAGTCGCCGCAGGACATGAATATTCCAGGCTGGAAGCTTCATGGATTGGAGAGACATCTGGTAGGCCATTACGCTGTGAGCGTTAATGGCAACTGGCGGATGACCTTCAGATTCGAAGGTACTGACGTTGTCTTGGTGGACTACCAGGACTACCACTAGGGTTCAGTACATGGCTCAAATGTTTAACCCACCTCACCCGGGTGAAACGCTCCGGGAAGACGTACTTCCCGAGCTCGGATTGACGGTGACTCAAGCGGCCGAACAGCTTGGCGTTACACGCGTGGCGTTGTCGCGCGTATTGAACGAGCACGCTGGCATATCGCCAGAGATGGCCCTTCGGATTGAAGGGTGGCTCGGTGTCGAGAACGGCGGCCGCGCAGACGTATGGCTGGCTCAGCAGACGGCCTATGACCTTTGGCAAGCGCGCTCCAGGGGGGCGCCCAAGGTCGAGCGCGCGCACGCGTGATGCAGGCTTCGCAATATCGAGGGCGCTTCGGCGCCCTTTTTTATGGAGCGCGCGATCGAATGACCAGAATGATGCGCCCCATCAACCACGAGGGATTTATGAACGAAGAACACAAGAAGGCGCTTGGGATCGACGACACGATGAGCGTCACCTATACCGGCTCGAAAAATGAAAATCGGAAGGGCCAAGACAACGACATCGAGTTCTATGACGTGTTTGATGCTTCAGGCGCGCTCATTGCCAAGTGCGAAGTGCGGGAATCGATGGGCATCTATCCGCCGCATAAGAAGACCACCGAACTGAGGAAGTTCGCGCCGAACGGCGTGGCCCGCCTCGATTGACCCTTCGGTCATGGAGGCAAGCGAAGGCGCGCGTCAAACGGATCAAGGGCGCTCCAGCGCCCTTTGTGATCCTGACGGGCGGCGTCAACCTTCCAATGGGCAATCGGGCCAAGCAGCGCACCGAAGATGCTCTACGCATTGACGGCCGACCTCTACCCAGCTCTTCTCCTCATCTCCGATGCCGGAGATGTCTTCGCGAAAAATCCAAACAACGACGTTGCGCCGAGTCTGCTCGCAGCGATATGCCACGGTTTCCATCATCAACCTCCTTTGAAGGACAAATGGATGATGGAAGTCTTTTGTCACGACCTACACGGAGCAAGCCCCGCACTCAACGGCCCATACTCAGGTGCGCTGTGATGATGTAGGAGGCGATCTTGCCAAGCGACTCGAAATCGAGCTCACACCAGTCGATGTGTTCGTGGATGTATTCGATCGCTTCGTCCGCCTGGATGTCGAACCACTCGCCATTGACGCGGCGGCTGGCAAAATGCCGGTGACATTGAGCTTCCGAAGCAACGCAATTCGCGACACGCGCGTACAGCACGTTGATGGTTGGCACTGGATGCGCCCCCATGATCGACCTTTGGCGCTTGCTGCCAGTCCTCGTTGTGCGACCGATCTTGCAGCGGGTCGAATAGGCGTCAAACAGCACGTAGAGATACCCTTCCAACCCCTGACTCATTCCGCCTGTGCCTCCCAGGTGTACCTCGTGGTGACCCTCGCAAACTCCGTCGCAAACGGTGAACGGATTTACGCGTTGGACGTCTTCTGCGCCGCCACGCCGGCATAGTAGCGAGCGACCTCTTCGACTACCCGTTGTTTCTCGGCTTGCACATAGATGGTCGTTGTCTGCAGCGATACGTGACCTAATACCTTCTGCACGACATCAATCAGCACGTCCCTGGCGACGGACTGGCTCCCGAAGGTATGGCGGAATGCATGCGCGTTCACGCGCCCGAAGTCGCGCACGCTCATCCAGGCTCAGGGTATCCATGGTCTCGATCAGCGTTTTCGTCATGCGACCGATCAGTCGGTTGAGGCCATCGGCGGTGTAGCCGGCCTCCTCCGCTTTTGATGGAACGCTGAATCCGTCTTCGTTCTTTCCAGCCTGCGCCTGCCGGTGACGTCGGCGCGACGCGTCCGTCCACGGGATGAAAATCGGCGCCAGCAGCGGCCCCGCATGCACCTCGGTAGGCACCTCGACATGGACCACACCGTGCCCCTCAACGACGCCCTCGACATCGAACACTCTCCCCCGGTCGACCCAATGCGCGCGCAACGCGCTGAGTGTCGCTGCACTCACCGGCACCGTCCGTTCACGCTGCCCTTTGCCGACGATGGTCAGTTCCCAAACCGGCCGCTCGAGTGTGCCGTAAGCCGATGGCTTGAGATGTTCGCGACGGGCCGACGCGGCTTCTTCGCGCCGTAGCCCCGAATCGCCCATCAGCAGAATCGTCGCGCGCAACGCCCGCCACTGCGAAGCGTGCCCCGGTGCCGACCGCACATCGAGCTCGTCGCGCAGCTTGCGCCACAACTCCGCCGGCAACGCGCGATTGATCTGCATGGAATTCGCGCGGCGAATGATCGGCGGATCATTGACGGCCACCCACGGATTACCGTAAGCACCTCGCGACGGCCGTTCGCAACGGGACGTTCGCGTGAGGCATGATCGGGGAATCAGGCTACGTGCTTCTCACTGGTCGGCAATCAGGCAGTAGACGCGGGTAAGTCAGGGTGCGGGGGCAGCTTGCTGGCCATGTTCCAGGGCAGCAGTTCATCGACGCGGTTGATGGGATGGTCCGCAATATGAGTCAGGACGTATTCGAGGTAGGCGCGCGGGTTGATTCCGTTGAGCTTGCAAGTTCCGATCAGACCGTACATAGCGGCGGCCCGCTCGCCCCCGCTGTCGGAGCCCGCGAACAAGAAGTTCTTCCGGCAATGCACATATTTGCATTGACGCAAAAATTATCTGTTCGTCGGCTCCGACAGCGGGGGCGAGCGGGCCGCCGCGATGTATAGCTTGATCGGG
>NZ_JARUXS010000016.1:0-8977 GCF_031451175.1 Caballeronia sp. LZ035 | reverse complement strand
CTTTGCCCACCCATGCGGCTCTGGCAGCGATGCTAACCCGCGTTGATGCCCCACGCCAGGCCAGCCCCTCTACCCACGGAAAGTCATACTGACTTACGCAGCGCCGCACCGGGCGGTCGATTCTGATCTACACCTATGACACGCCGAATCTGCTGAACGTCCTGGCGACGTGGCGGCTGGAGATCGGCGTCGCGGTCGGGGCAGCCGAGTCACGGGCTCGAGACTGCTGCGCTGATGCGCAGCCCGATCTACTGTGCGGTGCCGAAGGACCATCCGCTCGCGCACTGGCCGCTGATTAGCGAGAGCGATCTGGATGGCGTCGATGCGTCAGTCTCTCGCGAGTCGAGAGCGCGCAGGCGAGCATCGACCGAATGTTCCTCGTCGAGAACGCGCGGCCCAATGAAATGATGCAGGCGCCGCTGATGGCGGCGGCGATCCGGATGGCCGAGGAGGGCGTCGGTGTGACGCTCACCGACGTGTTCGGAATGGACGTCGCCCGGCGCGACCGGCTGGTGTTCCGGCGTTTTGGGCCGGCCATATTCTTCGACTACTTCGCGGTGTGGCCTAGGAATCGGGAGGCGGATTTTGATCGCGATGAGCTGATCGCGCTATTGCGGCAGGCTGCGAGAGGCGTGCTCGAAGACGGCGCGAAACTCGTCGATTTTTCATGACGCTGTCCGCATGATCCCGTCCGGCGATGATCACGGCGCTCGTCGACTACTTTGAGCAGCATCTGTCCGAAGGGATCTAACTGGAAGTACTTTGCAGCAAGATAGCGGCGTTGGGCATGACACATCTGGCGAGATAGATCGCTTCGTCTTTTGTTCTCGCCTGTGCAAGCGAGACCCCGGCGGTACCAGGAAACTCGACCTGCCACCCTCCGCATGAATCTGGCCGGACAATGACCGCAGCACTGTCGACGCCGTTCCCTGCGCTCATGAAGTCCTCACTCGTAATAATGCACGGGATCCAAGTATGAACGTCGAAGAATTGTTTGAATGCGTACGGAACCGTCGCATGAAGCGTCGGGCTGATGCTGATAACCTGATAAAGCGGGGAATGCGCGGCTTCTCGACAATCTGCGCAGGGCGAATGCTTTGAAGAGCTATCAACTGCATATCGCCATGTATGTGCGGATCCGACCATAACTTTTTCGTTCATGACGAACGTAATCCGACTATTACGTACACGCCGCGTATGGGTGCTTAAGGTCAGAATCGAATCCTGATCACTATCCATCCTCACCATGCGTCAGAACTTTGGCAAACGGCCGAAACTCGTGCTCTTCGCGAAGCCGGCAACGCCTCATCCAGGTACCACGCCGGATGACTTCGCAATTTACGCGTCTTACCGCGGCAGTCAGACTGCGGGTTATATGGGAACGTTGAAAGTCGTGCGGAAGACGGATAGCAGACTGCTCTTTCCGTTTGACGGAGCGGAACAGATCGGGCCGTTCAAGACAGTGAACGAGGCTATCCAGGCCGCTCAGGCCAAGGGCGAGAGTATCGTGACCGGCGATATCGCAAACCCCGAGATCTAAGCGGACGCAGCGTCAGGACGGGTGCGCCTGCGACGGGCTCAGGGCAATGCATAGGCGATGACGTAATCACCGAGCGTCGTCCTGAAGGAGCCATGCCCTCCCGCCGCAATCAGCACATATTGTTTTCCATTGGCTTCATAGGTCATGGGCGTCGCCTGGCCACCCGCCGGAAGCCTGGCTTGCCACAGCTCGGCGCCGTTGTCGGTACCGTAGGCGCGCAGGTAATTGTCGGCGGTTGCCGCGATGAAGAAGACATGGCCTGCGGTCGTGACGGGTCCGCCAAGCATCGGCATGCCCATCCGGAAGGGGATCGGAATCGGTGACGCGTCGCGCGTCGTGCCGATGCGCTTCTTCCATATAACCTTGTTCGTGTCGAGATCGAGCGCGGCGACATAGCCCCATGCAGGTTGCTTGCAGGGCAGGTTCAGGGGCGACAGGAACGGATTCAGTTCGACACCGTACGGCACGCCATACTGCGGCTGGATGCCGACCTCCGTGCCGGTGCCTGCCTGCCCCGCCTGGGGCGGCTCGACTGGATTCCCGGGGCCGCGCGGTACGAGTTGCGAAACGAAGGGCAACGCAATGGGATTGGCAATGGCAAGTCGACGATCGGTATCGACGGCAAGCCCGCCCCATTCGAACATGCCCAGATTGCCGGGGAAGACCAGCGTGCCCCGTTCCGACGGCGGCGTGAACGGTCCTTCATAGCGCAGCCGGTGAAACATCACGCGGCATACTAACTGGTCGAACATCGTTGCGCCCCACATGTCAGCCCCGGTCAGGTTCTTCTGTGGGCGGAAGGTGAGTTGCGAGAACGGCTGCGTAGGCGACAGACGATCTCCCTTCGCCGGGCCCTGCGGCACCGGCTGCTCGGGTGCCGGCACGATCGGCCTGCCGGTGCGGCGATCGAGCACGAAGATGTTGCCTGTCTTGGCTGGTGCGTAGATGGCAGGCACGGTATTGCCGTCCCGGTCCTGGATATCGGCGATGGTCGGCTGCGCCGGAAGGTCCATGTCCCAGAGATCGTGGTGGACGGTCTGATAGAACCAGGCGAGTTTGCCGGTGGTTGCATTGAGCGCAAGCAAGCCGCTCGCGTAACGTTCCTGGTCCGGCGTGCGATGGCCGCCCCAGATGTCCGGCGTGGACACGCCCATAGGCAGATAGACCAGATCGAGTTGCGGATCGTAGGCGGCGGGCGCCCAGGAATTCGGCGAGTTCTGCGTGAAACTGTGCTGATCGTCGGGAATGGCGTTGGGGTCGCGCGCGCCGGGATCGAATGCCCACAGAAGCTTGCCTGTTTCGACATCGAATCCGCGAATGACGCCGGACGGTTCGCGCGTGCCGAAGTTATCGGTCACGGCCCCCGCAACGACGATCACTTTCGCGGTCACGACGGGCGGCGACGTCGGCTCATATTGACCCGGTGTCTTGACCGGCTGAAGGTGCTGGAGGTCGAGCACCCCGTTGTCCGCGAATCCGGGGCATGGCTTGCCGGTATCGGCATCGAGTTCAAAGAGGCGGCCATCGTTCACCGGCAACACGACACGGCGGGCGCACGTGTTCCCTGTTACGGGCGTGCCGCTTCGACGGGCGGCCGAACTCTCCGGTGTCTCATGCCAGGACACGCCACGGCAGGTGACGTGCTGGAAACTGGGATCAGGCTTGAGTCCTGGATTGAAGCGCCATTTCTCACGGCCCGTTGCGCCGTCTATCGCAATGGCATTCTGGTGCGGCGTGCAGAAGTAGAGCGTGCCGTCAACGGCGATCGGCGTGACCTCGTCAGTGATTTCGACGGGATCGTCCGGACCTTTCATGTCGCCGGTGCGAAAGCGCCATGCTTCCCTGAGATTCGCAACGTTCCTGTCGTTGATCTGCGCCAGCGGTGAGTAACGCGTGCCGCCCTGCGTATTGCCGTAGGCGAGCCAATCGCCCGGCTTCTGGTTGATTCCGGCTCGCGTTCCGGTAGCGTTGACGGGCTTCTCTTCCGCGCGGCTCAAGCTCCCGTCAATCTGTTGCGGATCGTTGAAGCTGGCGTAGCCCAGCGCGACCCCGGACAGTACGAGCGTGGCGGCAAGCGCGAACGCAGCCGCCCGCGTGGGTTCAAGTATGGATCGACGAACGAACGGCAACAGCAGCCAGATGCCCGCGACAACCAGCACGTCGAGCCGTGGCGCCAGCGCCCAGAAATCGAAGCCGGCTTCCGCTACTGCCCAGCCGAGCGTACAGAGCAGCAGCAGCGCATACAGCCAGAGCGCCAGGACTTGGGCGCGCCAGAAACACCACGCCACCATCAGCAGCACGATGCCGGTCAACGCGTAGTAAGGCGTTCCGCCGATCATGACAAGCCAGCTGCCGACGATGACGAGATAGAGTCCCGCGAGCGCCAGAAACACGACCGACAGCCAGCCGGGCACAGAAAGACTGCGCCGCGGCGCCGGACGAGGAGGGATGGATGATGGAGCGTTCATTCTCTGCATGTCGTCAACGTGATTTCGCCGTTTTGCACGTCCGCGAGTGGAAGGCCTAGCCCTCGGCGCCTACTGCCTTGGATACTTCTGCGGGCGTCTGGAAGTCCTGGTCAGGCAGCTTTTCGAGCGCAGACATGACGTCGTCGCCGGCACTGTGTTTACGAGCCGTCTCGATGATGGTCTGCCGGTTCGCCGGGTAGTCGATACTCTTCAAGGCCTTCTGCAGTTCGATGAAGACACTGTTCGAACCGCCACCTGCATTCTGCGTAGTCATGGATGTCCTCCGGTGATCGACAACAAGATCAGTTTCAGCCGCAGGTGACTCACAGCAGTCGGTGTGCCAATGTTCCTCGTCACGCATCCAGTGTCCGTCGCATGAGAAGTCCAGAGCGTGCTATTACATGACCGGCAGCTTGCGGATGGCAACGGATACGTACACGGAGAAGTGCGTCTGTCGCCTTTTTCTGGTCGTCGAACTGTGGCCTACTTGGAAGAAGGTTTCGGCGCTTCAGTCACTGTTATCTCGCTTCGCTCCTCGCCGGGACGCCCACGTCCGTCAAGGACACCATCGGGGACAGCATGGATCTTGCCGATTTCATCGAGTCGCATCTTGAATGGGTGCTGACTGACTGGGCGGCGCAGGCCGGCCGGCTGGGCGTCGCCGAACCGCATCCGCAGCCCGGCGAACTGGAAGACTCGGCCGTGCGTCTGGTCAAGCAGATCGTCGCCGACATGCGACGGCCGCAAACGGAAGTCGACCGCGATGCGAAAGGTATCGGCGACAGGCCACACCATTCGCCCGGCGTCAGCAGTGCTGCGCGTGCCCACGCAGAACAGCGTCTCAAGCTTGGCCTGTCGCTCAGCGACATGGTCGCGGAATATCGCGCGTTGCGCGCGAGCGTGGTTCGCCACTGGTTCGACGCATCGCTCGACGAGACCGAGGAAAACACGCATCAGCTCGTACGTTTCAACGAAGCAGTCGATCAGGCGCTGACTGAATCCGTCGCGTGCTATTCGAACTCGCTGCAGCGCATGCGGGATGTGTTCGTGGGCATCCTTGCACACGATCTGCGAACGCCGCTGGGCGCCATCTCCAATTCCGCCCAGTATCTGATGCGCGTGGAAGATCTGTCCGAGAAGCCACTGCGAGCCGCAGCGAACATTCACCGCAGCAGCCAGAGGGCGCAGATGATCGTCGGCGATCTCGTCGATTTCACGAGAATCCGTCTCGGGGGCATGCTGCCCATCAAGCTTGGGCCGGTGCGTCTCGATCAAGTCTGTGAGCACGCCCTCGCCGAGATCGGCGCCTTGCACCCGGCGCAGACCCTGCAGCCGCATTTTCACGGCAACCTTGCGGGTGTATGGGACGCCGCCCGAGTCGAGGAAATGCTCGTCAACCTGCTTGAGAATGCCATTGATCATGGCAGGGAAGGGGGCGACATTGTGCTCGAAGCCACCGGTCTGGAGGGCACGGTAACGCTGTCCGTGACCAACGAGGGCAACCCGATTCCCAGTGAGGACCTTCGTACGCTGTTCGATCCGCTCAAGCGACGGGCGTCTTCGCCGACGCCCCGCCGGGCAGGCGCCGGTCTGGGTCTGGGACTCTACATCGCGCGGGAGATTGCAACGGCACACGGCGGCGCGATTACCGTGACGTCGTCGCACGTGACCCGCTTTACTGTGACATTACCGCGCGAATCCGCGCCGAACGAGCGCCCGCCCGAGTGAGCACAGTGTCCGTTTTTTCACGGTGTGCCTGGAACCGCGCGGTCCTCGTCTGACCGGTTTACACCCGGGCCCGCGCGTTGCGGGCGGATTGGCGAAGGGCAACTGCGATGCACGCGATTACCCATTCATCCGGGCATCGCAGCAGGCTACCGAATCTTCAAATAGTCGGCGCGATTCCGGGCGTGCCGACGAAAGCACGCATAGCGTTGCTTTCTCCAATCCAGACAAGGAGCCAACCATGAAAGCGGTCGTTTTTCGCGCTGTCGGCAACATCTCGCTCGACAATGTCGCCGATCCGTCCATTCAGCACGACCAGGACGCCATCGTCCGGATCACAGCGAGCGCCGTGTGCGGAACGGACCTGCACATGGTGCGTGGAACGTTGCCTGGGATGAAGCCCGGGACCATTCTCGGTCATGAAGGCGTGGGTGTGATTGAAGAGATCGGCAAGGGCGTGCGCAACTTCAAACGTGGCGACCGCGTGCTGATTCCGTCAACGATCTCGTGCGGCCATTGTTCGTATTGCCGCAAGGGCTACACCGCGCAATGCGACGAGGCGAATCCCAACGGCGCGGCAGCCGGCACCACATTCTTCGGCGGACCGCAGTCGACGGGTCCGGTCAATGGCCTGCAAGCGCAATATGCGCGCACGCCGCTTGCCCATGCAAGCCTGATCAGACTGCCGGAAAACGTCGACGACGAACGTGCGATCCTGATCTCCGATATCTTCCCGACTGGTTTCTTCGGTGCGCAACTTGCCGAAGTCGGACGCGGCGATACCGTGGCGGTGTTTGGCGCGGGTCCGGTGGGTCAGTTCGCGATAGCCAGTGCGTTCATGCTTGGAGCAGGTCGCGTGATCGCCGTCGACCGGCTCGCGGATCGGCTTGAGATGGCGCGCGCGCAAGGCGCGGAAGCAGTCAACTTCGTTGAGGAAGATCCGGTCGAGGCCATTCTCGCGTTGACGGGCGGCGTTGGCGTGGATCGCGCGATCGATGCAGTGGGCGTCGATTCACAACATGCGCAGCAAGGTCCCGCAGCCACGCAAGACAGCGTGGAGCGAGGCGAATCCGAAAGCCGGATCGTCACGCCCGAGCGCAACGTGGCGAACGGCAACTGGGTGCCCGGCGATGCACCCACGCAGGCTCTCGACTGGAGCATCGGCGCGTTGGCGAAGGCGGGCACGCTCGGCATCATCGGCGTCTATCCGCCCGGCGACCGCTTCTTCCCGATCGGGGTGGCGATGAACAAGAACCTGACGCTCAAGATGGGAAACTGTAACCATCGCGCAGTTACGCCAGGATTGATCGAGCGTGTGCGCAACGGCTCCTTCGACCCGTTGCACGTGCTGACCACGCGCGAGCGGCTGATGAACGTCATCGATGCCTATAAGGCATTCGACAAGCGGCAACCGGGCTGGATCAAGGTTGCGCTGGAACCTGTCGCCTGAAGCCGGAAACTGCGAAGCCGCCCGAGTCGGGCATGCCGATCATCAAACCTTCGGCCGGCAGTGCGGGCTGCCATGTTATGAGCCGTCGCGCTCGAGTCGCGCGATATGTTCGACGATGAGTTGTCGATGCTCGATCATGGCTTTGAGCGTGCCTTGGAGCGTCGCCAGCAAGTCAACGGCCGTTTCAGTATTGTGTCCATCCCGGCGCAGCTCTTCCACGATTTCGCTTTGTCGGGCAATTCGCGACCGAGCCTGCTCAATGTCACGGTCCGCCTTGGCCAGGACCTGCTTCTCGTCGTCGATGTTCATGTGCGCCTCCGTTCGAATTTACAAAACTGAACAAGAATGGAGCAAATCTGGCGTCTCTCGGGCGTGTTGATTCGACGGAGTACGGCTTGATAGGCAAGCTATTCGTACTCCCCGGCACCATCAAAATTTGTTCAAACTTGCACTCGCGCCGGTCGCACGGCGTGTTTGACCTCGGAAGTTCTTAAGCCCGCTATATGCGGGCTTCTTTTCGCTTAAGCGTTTCTTAAGTTCTTCGCTGCAACAATATCAGGCTGGTTTCCATCGCGGCTCGCTCCAGGTCGCTTGTCATCGATTTCAGAGCGGTTTAGGGCCCATGGGACTTGTTCAATACTGCGTCACGTGCGGCGGGTCTTTCTTCTCCAATGATGATGCGTCTGCCAGCAATTTTTGTCCCGTATGCCGGTCGCCGCTTTTTCTGGCCATTGCAACGACCGTCAAGTTTGCGCAGGCTGCGAACGATCCGCACCATTCGGCAAACGACCCGCCCGAGGCGGAGTGATCACGGTCTTGACCGGCATGGTCGTGTCAGCAGTAAGTCGAGATAGCATTCCACGGCTTCGGACGCTGCCCACTCGCCAAGACAATCATTCGCGCAAGCGCATCTACAAGAAGCAAGGTCGAAGGCAAGCCGGTGCACGGCGGCTCGATGCCGCGCGCCGCCGTAAAGAAAGGAGAACAAGATCATCTGGTTCGCGCTGTTTCTCCTTGCGCCGCCGATGGGCATGCCGAACGCATGCAGTTGGTCCCCGGCCTTCAACCTGTTCTTTAGCCTACTTGTGCAGCGTGCTGCGCAGCGACGCCACGTCGTTCGTGGTGATCGGGCGCGCGTCGTTGCCCCAGGAGGCGCGCACGTAGGTCAGCACTTGCGCAATCTGCACATCCGTGAGGCGTTCAGCAAACGACGGCATTGCCTGGCGCGGCGGCCCGTGAATGGTCGCCGGACCGTTGCCGCCTTCGACCAGCAGCCGTATGAGGGACGTCGTGTCTTCGCCGATGACAGAGGGATTGCCAGCCAGTGCCGGAAACACTTGCGGCACGCCCTTGCCGTCATGGCGATGGCACTGCGCGCAAAAGCCCGCGTAGACCGCGGCGCCCTGTGCGGGCGGAACGTCCGGCGCCCGCGTTTTCAGCCGCCCAGGTTGCGCGAGTGCTGGATCGAAGACACCGTCGGCGGCGCCGGTCGCAGGCAACGTCTTCAAATACACCGCGATGGCACGCAGGTCGTCATCGGTCAGGTACTGCAGGCTGTCCTCGATCGTTTCAACCATGCTGCCATACGCCGCGATGCCCGCGCCGTGACCGGTCTTCATGAAGGCCGCGAGGTCTTCCGCTGTGATGCGTGCAAGACCCGAACCGGGGTCCGCACGCAGGTTCGACGCGAACCAGTTGTCGTTGAGGCCGCCCGAAAGGAACGCTTGCGATGATTCGTCATAGCCGCGCTCCTGATATCCGAGGCCGCGCGGCGTGTGACACGAACCGCAATGT
>NZ_JARUXS010000015.1:0-10228 GCF_031451175.1 Caballeronia sp. LZ035 | reverse complement strand
TTCCTCGATTCGCAATACGCGGAGGACGGATCGCAAACGATGGAAGCCATCGCTGACGCGCTCGCCGACGTGATCCACGCGGGTCACCATGACGCCGTCTTGATCCCAGCAGGCCTGTTCCACTCCGATCATGAACTCGTGCACCGCGCCGCCCTCGCCGCCTGCATGGCCGATGCGTCGCGGCCCTGCATCGCGTATGAAGATGGCCTGTACCGGCGCATGGACGGGCTCGTGCAGCAACGTCTGGCAGCCCTCCAAAGCGACGGAATAGGAGCCACGCCCTGGCTCGAAACCATCGATGTGGCGGGCCTGCCTGGCCATATGGAAGCGAAGCAGCGCGCCGTGCAATGTTATGCGAGTCAGTTGAGAGCGTTCGGTCCGCACGGCTATGACGACGTGCTCGCACCCGAACGCTTCTGGACCTTGCGGACGAAGCATCGCGATGCGTGAACCTGCAATGCTTGCCGATTCCGCGGTCACACGTCTCACCGTGGTCGTGCTGACCTACAACCGTGCCGATCAGGTGCTCGACACGCTCGCAAGACTTACCGCGTTGCCTGATTGCATCCACATCGTAGCGGTCGATAACGCTTCCTGTGATGGCACCGCTGAACGCATCGTGGCGGAATTTCCGAAAGTCGAACTCGTCGTCGCGCCGGGCAACCTTGGCGCGGCGGGACGCAATCTCGGCGTAGCACGCGTGCAGACCGAATACGTTGCCTTCTGCGATGACGACACCTGGTGGCACGCCGGATCGCTCTCACGTGCCGTCGACATACTCGATGCGGCGCCGCGCGTCGGCGTGCTGAATGCGCGCGTGGTGGTGGGCGAGCACGGCGCGACCGACGAAACCTGCGAACGCATGCGCGCCAGCCCCTTGCCGCACGATGGCTTGCCGGGGCCCGCGCTGATCGGCTTCATGGCGGGCGCTTGCGTGTTCCGCACCAGCGTATTCCGGCAGACGGGCGGATACGAGCCGAGACTGTTCATCGGCGGCGAGGAAACGCTCGTGTCGCTGGATGTGCTGAGCGCGGGCCACGAGATCGTCTATGCCGATGAACTCATCCTCCATCATCATCCCTCCCCGCTTCGCGACAGCACCCAGCGGCGCAAGCTCCTGGCGCGCAACGCAGCCTGGGTCGCATGGATGCGCCTGCCCCCACGCGAAGCGATCTTGACAACGCGCGATGCGCTTCGCACCTTGCGCGCGGAAGCATCGCTATCGCGCGGTCTCCCTGAACTTCTTCGCGGCTTCGCGTGGGCCGTCGCAAGACGCCGCGTCATCCCTTCACGAGTCCAGGAAATGCGCCGCATCGTCCGCGACGATGACCTGCGCCATGCCGCTCGAGCTTCATCCCGCCGCGCATTCCGTTTTACACGCAATTCGTAAAAACGCGCTCGCGGCGCAACGCACCCAACGATATTCGGTTCGTCTCCATGCAAACCGCAGATCGTTTCATAGTCCTCCGTACGTTCGCAACGAGTGGCATAGCGAATGCTGAAAGCTATCGACTGATCCACGCGACGACGCACCGCGCCCATGCGGAGAGGGATCTTGTGAAAAGGGGATTTCCGTGAAGATCGCGTTGATCAGTGAACATGCTTCGCCACTGGCCGTGGCAGGTGGAGTCGATAGCGGCGGTCAGAACATCTATGTCGGCAACGTCGCGCGGCAACTTGTTCGCCTCGGTCACGATGTCGATGTGTTCACACGTTGCGATCGTTCGTTGTTGCCGCTTGTCTCGCGCTTCGAAAACATCCGCGTGATAAACGTTCCGGCAGGGCCGCCGGTGCAGTTGCCCAAAGAGCAGCTTCTACCGCACATGGACGCCTTCGCAAGCTTCATGATCGAGTTCATGAAGCAAGAACGACAGACCTATGCCGTCGTGCATGCAAACTTCTTCATGTCGGGTCTGGTCGGATTGCGCATCAAGGATGCGCTCGGCGTGCCGCTGGTCACCACGTTCCATGCGCTCGGGCGCGTGCGGCGGCTGCATCAGGGCGAATCGGACGGCTTTCCCGATGCGCGCTTCGCCATCGAAGACGAACTGGTCAGCCGTTCCGATTCCGTCATTGCCGAATGTCCGCAGGACGAGAACGATCTGGTGCATCTCTATGACGCCGATCCCGCGCGCATCGATCTCGTGCCGTGCGGCTTCGACCGTACGGAGTTTCATCCGCTCGACAAGGCGCAGGCACGCACACGGCTGGGCTGGCCGCAGGATCGCTTCATCGTGTTGCAACTGGGACGGCTGGTGCCGCGCAAGGGCATCGATAACGTGGTGCGCGCCATGGGCGCCTGCCATGCCACGCACGGCGAAGCAGCAGAACTCTATATAGCGGGCGGTAATTCCGATGAACCGAACGAGGGCGCCACGCCAGAGATCGGCAGGCTGCGTGGCATCGCGCGGGAATGCGGCGTCGAATCGCATGTGCACTTCGTGGGCCGTCATGGACGCGGCGAGCTGAAGCACTTCTATAACGCCGCCGATGTCTTCGTGACGACGCCCTGGTACGAGCCCTTCGGCATCACGCCGCTGGAAGCCATGGCGTGCGGCACGCCGGTGATCGGCGCGGACGTGGGCGGCATTCGCTATTCCGTCGCGCATGGAGAGACCGGCTTGCTGGTGCCGCCGAGGCATCCGGACGCGCTCGCGGAAGCACTGGTCAACTTGAAACGCAACCTGGCGCTGGCCCGCAGGATGGGCGATGCCGGCCTGGCACGCGCCCATGCCATGTTCACGTGGTCGAGCGTGGCGCAGGCGCTTGCGCGGGTCTATGCACGCGTCAGCGGCGAAGATACCCAGACCGCCACGGCGCTCCAGATGAGCAGGGCCGCCCGATGACGTCGCCCGCGAAACCCGCCGTCTTCATCGACAAGGACGGCACGCTGCTACACGACATACCGTGGAACGTGGACCCGGAACGGATGCGGCTGGCGCCCGGCGCGTTCGACGCACTGCGCCTGTTCGCGTCGCTCGACTTGCCGCTATTCATCATCAGCAACCAGAGCGGCGTGGCGCTCGGCAAGTTCAGCCGCGAAGCACTCGATCCAATGGAAGCTCGCCTTAGAGCACTTGCCGCCGAAGCAGGCGCGGCGTTCGCGGGCGTCTACTGGTGTCCGCATCATCCGCAAGGCGTGGTGCCCGAATACACGATGCAATGCGACTGCCGCAAGCCCGCGCCCGGCCTCCTCATGCGGGCCGCGCGCGAGCATCGCATCGATCTGGCGCGCAGCTGGTTCATCGGCGACATACTCGATGATATAGAAGCCGGGCATCGCGCGGGCTGCCGCTGTGTGTTGATCGACAACGGCAATGAAACCGAATGGCTGCGCGGCGAAAGGCGTGAACCGGACATCGTGGTGCGCGACATGCATGAAGCCGCGCTGGCGATCGCGAACGCGGAGTGCCCAGCATGAAGCGCGACACGGAACAGCCGGTGTCCATGACGCCGGTGATCGCAGCGCACGCCCGCAAGAGCGCGGCGAACGCTCCGCGCGAATGGGGCGCGGACGTGAAGCGCATTCTCTGCATCCGGCTGGACAATCTGGGCGACGTGCTGATGACCACGCCCGCGCTGCATGCGTTGCGCAACGCGCAGCCAGGCCGGCATCTGACCTTGCTCGCTTCGCGTTCGGGCAAGGCGGCGGCGCCGTTCATCGATGCCATCGACGACGTGATCGAATACGACGCGCCCTGGGTCAAGCAGGATGCGCCCATCGACCCGCTCGCTGACCTGGCCATGCGCGCGCGTCTCGCCGACGCGCATTTCGATGCGGCCGTGATCTTCAGCGTCTATAGCCAGAACCCGCTGCCGGCGGCCATGCTGTGTCATCTCGCCGGCATCCCGTTGCGGCTCGCGCATTGCCGCGAGAACCCCTATGGCCTGTTGACCGACTGGGTCACGGAAAGCGAGCCGCAACTCGGCACGCGTCATGAAGTGGAACGGCAGCTTGCGCTGGTCGCGCAGGTGGGCGCACGCGCGGACGATACCCGCATGCGTTTCAACGAACGACCCGCAGATGTCGCTTCGCTCGCGCAGAAGCTGCAAGCACGCGGCGTGGATGAGGATGCGCCGTTCATCGTCGTGCATCCGGGCGCCACGGCAGAGTCGCGCCGTTATCCCGTTGAGCGCTTTGCGCAAGTGATCGCGTGTCTCGGCGAACAATTGGACCTGCCGGTGTTCGTCACCGGATCGGCAAGCGAAAGCCCGCTCTGTCGCGAAGCACGCGGCGCCAGTCCGCACGCCATCGACCTCTCGGGCGCGGTGTCGCTCGGCGAACTGGGCGCGCTTATCCGCCGTGCGCGCGTGCTGATCTCGAACAACAGCGGTCCGGTGCATCTCGCTTCGGCGCTCGGCACGCCTGTCGTGGATCTCTACGCGCTCACCAATCCGCAGCACATGCCCTGGCAGACGCCGCACCGCGTTCTGTATCACGACGTGCCGTGCCGCTGGTGTTACCGCAGCGTGTGTCCTGAAGGCCATCACGCCTGCCTGCTGGGCGTACCAGTGCAAGACGTCGTCGATGCCGCGCTGGCTCTCCTCGAAACCGAACTTCCACCCATCAACACGACCACACAGGTTTTCTAGTCATGTACACACTGGGTATCAACGCCGTTTATCACGACAGCGCGGCCGCGCTCATCAAGGATGGCGTGGTCATCGCCGCTGCCGAAGACGAACGCTTCACGCATGTGAAGCACGCCAAGCGGCCCGTGCCGTTCTCGACGTGGCAGCTTCCCTTCGATGCCATCGACTATTGCCTGAAGGAAGCGGGCATTGAACTGGCCGACGTGGATCACGTCGCCTATTCATACGATCCGCATCTGTTCTCCGGCATGCCCAAGGACGCGAAGGCCAGCATCACGCTGCCGATGATGTCATCGGAACAACCGCTGTCCAATCCATCCGAGTCGCCGTGGGATCCGCTGTTCCTGAGCTACATCGTCAATGCGCAGGGACAGCTGCGCGACGGCGCGCCGCATCATCTGCGCAAGCGCTTCGCCAGCGGCGGACGCGTGCCGCGTTACACCTGGCACAACGTGGATCACCATCTCTGCCATGAAGCGAGCGCATTCCTCGCCGCCCCCTTCGACGACTGCGCCGTGCTCACGATGGACGGCCGCGGCGAAGGCGTGACGACGAGCCTCGGGCAGTTCGTCGATGGCGAATATCGCCGACTGAAGCAGGTGGAACTGCCTCACTCGCTGGGCCTGCTGTATGAAGCGGTAACGAACTATCTGGGCTTCCTGCACTCCTCGGACGAGTACAAGGTGATGGCCCTGGCATCGTTCGGCAAGCCCGTACATGCGGATCAGTTCCGCGAGATCGTCAAGTATCGGCACGACGGAAGCTATACGGTGGATGCGCCGCGTCTCGTCGAACGCTTCGGACCGGCACGCGAACGCGGTGGCCCGCTCACGCAGCATCACTACGACGTCGCGCACTCGTTGCAGGTCGTGCTGGAAGAAACCGCACTCGAACTTGCGAAGTGGCTGCACGCGAAGACCGGTCTGTCTCATCTGACGATGGCCGGCGGCGTCGCGCTCAATTGCGTGATGAATGCGCGCCTGCGCGATCGCGGCCCGTTTGCCGATGTATGGGTGCAGCCCGCGGCGGGCGACGCCGGCACGGCGCTCGGCGCCGCGTTGTGGACCGACTGGCGCGAGCGGAGCATCGCGGGCGAACCCTGCCGCAAGTGGCGCATGAATCATGCGTATCTCGGTCCATCCTTCGCCGACGATGACATCGAAACCTTTTTGAAGTGGACGCGTGCGCCGTATCGCAGGCTCGATGACATTGCCGCCGAAACCGCCGACCTGCTCGCGCAAAACCGCGTGATCGGCTGGTATCAGGGGCGCACCGAGTTCGGGCCGCGTGCGCTCGGTGCGCGCTCCATCTTGGCCTCGCCCATCGATGCATCGATGCAGGCCCGCCTGAACGAGATCAAGGACCGCGAGGACTTCCGGCCGGTTGCGCCGGTCGTGATGGAAGAACATGCCGCCGACTGGTTCGTCGATGCGCGCGTCGCGCCCTACATGCTGTTCATCTTCGACGTGCGCGAGGACATGAAGGACCGTATTCCGGCGGTGACGCATATCGACGGCACCGCGCGCGTGCAGACCGTCAATCGCTCGCAGCATGCGCTCTACTATGACCTGCTCGCGGCCTTCAAGGCGCGCACGGGCGTGCCGGTGCTGGTCAACACGTCGTTCAACACGCGCGGCGAGCCGATGGTGAACTCCCCGCGCGACGCGCTCGAATCGTTCTGGACCTCGCCGCTGGATGCGCTGGTGATTGGTCCGTTCCTGGTCGAGAAGCCGGGGTTGCGCGCATGAGCACCTGCACCGGTCTGTTCGATCACGACGGCACTGCCGCTGCAAGCGATGCATACGCCGCGCACCGTGGGGACTTCATCCCCGAGGTATCCGTGGTCGTGCCGACCTACCGTCGTCCCGCAATGCTCGAACGCTGCGTACGCGCGCTCGCCGCGCAGCACTACGATGCGGCGCGTTACGAAATCATCGTATGCGACGACGGCCCGGACGATGCCACGCAAACCTGCGTGCAACGTCTGGCGCATGAGCAGGCGCCACGGGGTCTACGCATTCGCTATGTGCCCGTCACGGCGACCCAGGGACCGGCGGGCGCGCGCAACGCGGGCTGGCAGGCGTCGCTTGCACGGCGCATCGCCTTCACCGACGATGACACCATTCCTGATCCGCATTGGCTCGCGAATGGCCTCCGCGCACTCGACGCTGGCGCGGACGCGGTGTCCGGCCGTATCGTCGTGCCGCTGGGACCGCGCCCGACCGATTACGAATGCGACGCAGCCGGACTCGCCACGGCCGAGTTCGCCACGGCCAACGCCTTCGCGACCCGTGCGGCGCTGGAGCGCACCGGCGGTTTCGATGCACGCTATACCGCCGCGTGGCGCGAGGATTCGGATCTGCAGTTCGCGCTGATGCAGGCGGGACTGACGATCGCGCGTGCGGAAGATGCGACCGTGCTGCATCCGGTGCGCCCCGCGCGCTGGGGCGTATGCATCTCGCAGCAGAAGAAGAGCCAGTTCGACGCGCTGTTGTTCAAGAAGTATCCAGATCTCTTTCGCGCGCGCATTCGCCGGGGCCCGCCGCTGCTGTATTACGCGATGCTTGCGGCGCTGGCGACTGCGCTGCTTTCGTTCACTGCCGGTGCGCCTCGTGTCGCGGTCACGGCGCTTCTTGTCTGGGCCGCACTCACGCTAGGGTTCGGCGCGCAGCGGCTCAAACGCACCGCCCATACGCCCGCGCATATCGCGGAGATGCTGTGGACCTCGGCCATCATTCCGACTCTGTCAATCTACTGGCGCATCCGCGGCGCGCTCCGCTTCAAGGTGCTGTTCCTATGAATGCCGGACCGGTGCAACGCATCGTCATCTTTCGCGCGCTGCAACTCGGCGACATGCTGTGCGCCGTGCCCGCGCTGCGAGCGCTGCGGCGTGCTCATCCGCATGCGCATATCGCGCTGATCGGCTTGCCGTGGGCCCGCAGCTTCGTCAGCCGTTATGCGCATCTGCTCGATGAACTGATCGTGTTTCCGGGCGCGGTGGGCTTTCCGGAACAGGAAGAAACCGACGCGCATCTGCCCGCCTTCCAGCAAGCCATGCGCGAGCGCCGCTTCGATCTGGCGATTCAACTGCACGGCAGCGGCGGCGTGGCGAACGATATCGTCGAAGGCTTCGGTGCACGGCTGAACGCGGGCTTCCTCAAACCCGACGAAGGCATGCGGGCAGGCGTGTTCATGCCATGGCCCGACGAACTGCCCGAATCGGCGCGTTATGCGGCGCTGCTGCAGCGCCTCGATATCGATGCAAGCGATATCTCGCTCGAGATTCCGCTCACGGCGGATGACGAACGCGAATGCGCCGCGCTCATCGAAGCCTGTGCGATCGATTGCAGCCGCCTCGTGCTGGTGCATCCGGGCGCGCAGCTGCCGTCGCGGCGCTGGCCCGTCGAACGCTTTGGCGAGGTCGCGCGTGAGCTTGCTCGCGCGGGATGGCGCATCGCTGTCACGGGCAGCCGGGGCGAAGCCGCGCTCACCGAACATGTGGCGCAGAACGGAGGACCGAACGCCATCGATCTCGCCGGCGCGACCTCGCTCGGCGGACTGGCGGCGCTCGTCGGCCGGGCGCGGCTGATCGTGTGCAATGACACCGGGCTGTCTCACGTCGCAGCCGCCATGCGCACGCCAAGCGTGGTAATCGCGTCAGGCAGCGACACGCACCGCTGGGCGCCCACCGATCACGCACGACATCGCGTGCTGGCCGACTGGCCCGCATGCCGTCCGTGCGCGTTCCGCGTGTGCCCTTATGAACACGAATGCGCGACCAACATCGGCGTGCCCGCCGTGCTCGATGCCGCCCGCGCGCAACTCGAAACGACCTTCCGCAAGGAGACGCTGATCCATGCCCATGACTAGCTCCCGGCGCTTGCGCGTGCTGACATGGCACGTGCATGGCAACTATCTCTACTACCTGAGCCAGACGCCGCACGACTTTTACCTTGTCACGCGCCCCGGTTATCCACCCGGATATGCGGGCACCGCGGGCGCGCTGCCGTTCGGCGCGAACGTGCATGAGATTCCGGCCAGCGAGGTGCAGTCGCAGCCCTTCGACGTCATCCTGTTCCAGCACAAACAGCAGTGGGATGACGACCGCATCAACCTGCTGAGCGATGCGCAGCGGCGCTTGCCACGCGTGTATATCGAACACGATCCGCCGCAAGAGAATGGTTTTGAACAAAAGCACTGGGTCCAGGATCGCGACACGCTGCTCGTGCACGTCACGCACTTCAACCGTCTCATGTGGGACAACGGCGACACGCAGACACGCGTCATCGAGCACGGCGTGATCGTGCCCGAAGGCGTGCGCTACAGCGGCGACCTGGAGCGCGGCATCGCCGTCATCAATCACCTGCGGCAGCGCGGCAGGCGGCTCGGCAACGATGTCTTCACGCAAGCGGCCGAGCGCGTGCCGCTCGATCTCGTCGGCATGGACGCGCAGTCTGCGGGCGGCATCGGCGAGATCGGCAACATGGAGCTTGCCGCGTTCGTCGCGCGCTATCGCTTCTTCTTCAACCCGATCCGCTGGACCAGCCTGGGCCTGGCGATCGTCGAGGCGATGACCATCGGCATGCCGATCATCGGGCTGGCCACGACCGAACTCGCGGCCGTGATTCGCAATGGCGAAAACGGTTATGTCGATACGAATCCGCTCGCGCTGATCGATGCCATGCAACGCCTGCTGCGCGACCCCGCCGAAGCGCGACGTCTCGGCGAAGGCGCGCGCCGCACTGCGCTCGAAAGGTTCCATATCGCGCGCTTCGCCCATGATTGGGACGAAACCCTGCTCCACGTGTGCAGCTGAAATTCATTCTTGAAGGAATGGCGACATGAAAGAAGCCTATAGAAAGCGGGTTCTGGTGACGGGCGGTGCGGGCTTTCTCGGCTCGCACCTGTGCGAGCGTCTGCTTGCACAAGGCCATGACGTGCTGTGCGTGGATAACTTCTACACCGGCACGAAGGACAACATTGCGCACCTGCTGGACAGCGCGAACTTCGAACTGATGCGCCACGACGTCACGTTCCCGCTGTATGTGGAAGTGGACGAGATCTATAACCTCGCGTGTCCCGCGTCGCCCATTCACTATCAGCATGATCCGGTGCAGACGACCAAGACCAGCGTGCACGGCGCCATCAACATGCTAGGCTTGGCGAAGCGCGTCCACGCGAAGATCTTCCAGGCATCGACGAGCGAAGTGTATGGCGATGCCCACGTTCATCCGCAGGAGGAAGCCTATTGGGGCAACGTGAATCCCATCGGTCCGCGCTCCTGTTATGACGAGGGCAAGCGCTGCGCCGAAACGCTGTTCATGGATTACCGGCGCCAGCATGGACTCTCGATCAGGATCGCGCGCATTTTCAACACCTATGGTCCGCGCATGCATCCCGCCGATGGCCGCGTGATCTCCAACTTCATGATGCAGGCGCTGTCCGGCCAGCCGATCACCGTGTATGGAGAAGGCTCGCAGACGCGCTCGTTCTGTTATGTCGACGATATGGTCGACGCCTTCATTCGCCTGATGAACACGCCCGACGACGTCACCGGTCCGGTGAACCTCGGCAATCCGCATGAACTGTCGATGCTCGACATCGCGCGGCGCATCATCGAGTTGACGGGGTCGTC
>NZ_JARUXS010000014.1:0-15226 GCF_031451175.1 Caballeronia sp. LZ035 | reverse complement strand
ACATTGCGGTTCGTGTCACACGCCGCGCGGCCTCGGATATCAGGAGCGCGGCTATGACGAATCATCGCAAGCGTTCCTTTCGGGCGGCCTCAACGACAATTGGTTCGCGTCGAATTTGCGTACGGACCCCGGTTCGGGTCTAACACGCATCACAGCGGAAGACCTCGCGGCCTTCATGAAGACCGGTCACGGCGCGGGCATCGCAGCGTATGGCAGCATGGTCGAAACGATCGAGGACAGCCTGCAGTACCTGACCGATGACGACTTGCGTGTCATCGCGGTTTACTTGAAGACGTTGCCTGCGACCGGCGCCGCCGACGGTGTCTTCGATCCGGCACTCGCGCAACCTGGCCGTCTGAAAACGCGGGCGCCGGACGCTCCGCCCGCACAGGGCGCGGCTGTCTACGCGGGCTTTTGCGCGCAGTGCCATCGCGACGACGGCAAGGGCGTGCCGCAAGTGTTTCCGGCACTGGCTGGCAATCCCTCCGTCATCGGCGAGGACACGACGTCGCTCATACGGCTGCTGGTCGAAGGCGGCAAGAGTCCGGCAACGATACACGGGCCGCCGCGCGAGCCGATGCCGTCGTTTGCTGCACGCCTCACGGATGTCCAGATCGCGCAAGTGCTGACCTACGTGCGCGCGTCCTGGGGCAACGACGCGCGCCCGATCACCACGAACGACGTGGCGTCGCTGCGCAGCACGCTGCGCAAATAGGCTAAATAACAGGTTGAAGGCCGGGGACCGGCTGGCCACGCGTTCGGCACGCCTGGCTTCACGCCGCCCGATCCAGACGGATTAACGCTTGTTAGACGCCTTGTAGGCATCTATCACGCTTCTCGGCGGCTCACGCGTCGTCAGCACACGCAACGGATCGAATGAGCCGTTGCACACACGCTGGATCGACGTGGGCGTCACAGCCGATGGTACAGCTCCCATCATGACCCTCACGCCCACCAGCGCGCGCACGCGGCGTTTCGTCAGTCCCTACAGAGGCCGCACGTCCGCGCCGCCGTCGCTGATCTGGGTGACGAAGCCCAACAGCGATTCAGCGGTGTCATCGGAGTCGATCACCATGCCAACGCTCGCGCCCGCATGGCGACGAAAACATGGCGTCGGACGCGTTCTTCATGTTGACTTCGAATGTCGTGTCCTCCCGCACAAGATCGAGCGCGAGCCGAGCGTCTTCTTCGTCTCGCTGTGACCCGTGAGGCGGCCGGACCGCTGCGAAGTGCGCTTCGTCGCCGCGCCCGCGGACGTTCAACGGCCAGTTGCGCGAGCCGGCCTGCGGATGGCGGATCTATACGCAGCTGATTCCGAGGACCTAGGTCTGGAGTGCTGCGACACAAGCAGTTTGCAAAAGCAAGCCGATGCGGCGTTCGCGCTCGGCATCGAGGTCGATGTGCTCCGCGACGCCTTGCTCGCGAATAACCTCCGCTTGCCAAGGCGCGCCAATCGCCATGATCCCTGCTCATCATATCTTCTTGGCACATTGCGCCAGATACTGATCGAAATAGTGCTCGACGCGCAAGAGCGCGTACAGCGCGGCCTCGCGCCTAATTTTGTTGCGCTCGCCCTCGAAGCGCCGGGTTTCGGTAAAAGTCAAGACCGCGCCGTCGTGCGCGCGATACGACCACGCGAAACACTGCGTGCCCGGGGGGGACCGCCGTCCGGCACCTTGTCGGCAACGCCGGTATTGGAGACCACGACATCCGCGCAACACGCTTCCTGCCGAAGTGCGCCCTCGGACATCTCCCGCGCCACAGCTTCGCTCGTCAACCCTTCGCGCTGCATCGTTTCTTCGCGCACGTCGAGGAAACCGGCCTTGCCTGTTGGGGAGTAGGTGACGAATCCCACGTCGAGACAGTTTCCGCTGCCAGGCACCGACGACCTAACGAGGCAATGTATCCCGCTGTGCACGATTCCGCCGTCGCGAGTTTAAGGCCGCGTGAACTGAGAAACGAAACAACCTGCCTGGGAATGTCCATAGTCGACCTTTTTCCAAGGCTTGTTCAACAGCTTGACTAGCAGTCGCTGTGCCGTCCCATTCTTCCTCCTTGGAAATAATGTGCGCATTTGCCCGTCGGAAGCCTGCACGACGAATGTGGGGCGCGATTGCCCTGCGGCCGCGTGCCCGTCTCATGCCCCGGGGTGTCGTCCCACATACAACGTGCACGTCGCCAAAGAAGCGAGAATAGGCATGCAGAAATGTTGTTCGTCTATCACGACCGTGATCCGCACGGATTACCCGCACGTGACGGCGGCCTTCCATCGTTACCACAGCATCGCACCGTGGCGGCGCAGGCGGGCTATCGTCGAACTGGCCTGAACGGCGGTGGAGACACACGCTCAAAAGAAGAGGTAGTCGTCTGTCTGGCGCTCGCAGCGGTGCTTCCCGGCGATGGCACGTTCGACAAGTCAAAACTCGAACACGATGGGTACGCGTGGATACGCGGAGCACGCGCTCACCTTGCCGCTTGCCGCGCTTGGTGCGCGCATGCTGCGGCGCCTGGTGCGACTCATCACCCAGCGCCGTCCGGCCACCAATGCGGTCTATACGGCCGGGACCTTTGCGCTGGCATCGGTCATGGTCATGGCGCTGGCGGTCGTAGCCGCGGCTCGGTGCTTTCGCCTGCGAAGGTCCGGCGCGCGCGCCTTCGATAATGCCCGCTCCTCCGCTGCGCCCGCAGCAAAGACGCTGGCCGGCGAAAAACTTTCGGCCTACACGGCTGCCAGCGCTACCCCTCGATGCGAAAGCCAATCTTGCGGGTCACTTGCCAATCCCAAATTTCCGGCCCTCTTGGTATGGCCGCAAACTGCATGACCTGAGACCAGTCAATGTGCCGCACCATCGTAGAGGTCTGCGCAATGCCATCTGTACGGCGCGTCCGAGAAAGAAAGTGACGAAGTGAAATCTCGACAAGCTTAAACGCGAGCGGACATTAATCCTCCGAGAAGAAGCTTGTGTATCGAGCGTCGTGTGCACCCGACTCACGCGGTCGAATCAAAATGTATCCGGCCGGCCAAGCGAGCGAGCGAGCTACTATCGTCGTTCCGGAGGCTCCAGTTCGCGACGATCTGCTTCTGGCACCTAAGCCGCCGGTCGGAGCCGGCGAGATCTCGGGCTGTTTGATTGATTCTGCCCGCTCCCCGTTAATCTGTGTCATCACGCGCTCCGGGGATCGCAACTCGTTGGAGCCGTCCGAACATGCTTATTCGCATGTATGTGCGAAGGACCGCATTCGAGGCTTGGCAGTACACGCAGAACCGGTGCAATACGTACACGCCAAGAGTCGACGCGGAAGGCGAGAATCGAGACTTGTTTGACTATCGAGACTTCCATGCGTCAGACCTTCGGCAAGAGGCCGAAGCTTGTTCTCTTTTCGACCTCGACAACGCCTTGCGCAGGTTCTTCGCCGGATGATTTCCTGATCTACGCGTCGTATCGCGGTAGTCAGACATCTGGCTATGTTGGCACCTTGAAAGTAGTGCGGAAAACGGATAGCAGGTTGCTTTACCCATTCGAAGGCGCGGATCAGTTGGGGCCGTTCAAGACGATGACTGAGGCGATTGAAGCCGCTCAAGCTCGGGGAGAGGCTATTGTCAATGGCGACATCGCCAACCCGGAGTTATGAACCGGCAAGACGGGTGGTCTCCGCGTGATTAATGTTCGTCGCGTCCTCAGCCTTTTCGGTTCCTGAGCGACGCCTCGCGAAGCGCGAGTGGCATGTATTTTCCGGTTCCCGCGCATCGGCTCCGCGTGCCACGGCGCTGCCAGACCTGGCTAGGTCCGCACGGTCGGCTCGTTTCTTTGCGGTTGCGATTCCGAATGCTTGGTCCCGACGACGGACCTTCTCGGGGTCGACATGTCCGTCGGCCGTGAAACCCATAATGAGCTGCGGCATCCCGAGCGGCAGCTGAGCGTGTCGGTCGATCTGCCACGTATGCCAGGTTTTTCCGTAGGTGTCTACAAGGGTGGCGGTTGCTTCGTGTTCTGTTCGTGACGGAACGCCGCTAGCGCGCGATACACCTGAAGCCGCGCCCGCATGACCGAACCTAGAGGACGGTGCGCGGCGAGGCTGTGTGCCGGACGAAACGTCATGTGCTCATCGAAGAACTGGACGCGCGCCGGACCATAAGCATCCTGACGCGGGATACGCAGCGTCGCGAGCGCGCGATACGGGCTTTCCTCGACGGGCCACTCCACTGACGCATCCTCGATCGGCTGCGTCTCTGCCTGGTCCCACAACTGCGGGCGTAACTCGATGATTGCATCGTGCCCGGCGAAGTATTCGACCGCGGCGTGCCGGAAGCCGTCTTCGTCCTTGTGCGGATCGAGCTTCCATTCCTTTAGTTCATCCTGTGCCGCCGAGACGGGAAAGGCGCCGACCTTCGCCACGAAGTCACCGGAGCGCACCGGTGCCTGACTGAAATAGGCATCGACGAGCGGGTGGCTATACGGGTGGCCAAAGAAATCGGCCTTGGCGCTTGGCTCCGCGACCTTCGTCAGCAGACGGTTGATGTTGCGCGCGAGACTCGATACCGCGCTCTTCGCGCCTTCCGGAAGCGGCGTGGCCGCGCCGATCTGCTTCGCGTCCCGCAAGAAGCCTTGCGCGGTGCCCGAGGAAAAGGTCGGGCCGGTCGCGAACACGAAATCCTGTGTGTCGTCCATGTGGCCCGGCAGCTTCTCGCCCTGGACGCCGAACACCTTGATTGCGATCCCGCGATGAGTCGAGACGTGATCGCCCAGCGTCTCACCCGGACCTTGCGCGAAACGTATCGCGACCGGATAGGCGCCCGGGGTGGCGAACAAGCCCTGCGCCAGTTCCGGCGGCAACTCGGGAATATGCAGCTCGCCAATCACGCAAGCCGAACGCTTCGCATAAATGTAGAGGCATGGCGTACACGGCTGTACGCAATGGCCGTTCCCACGATGACGCGGAACGCGTCAGTGTTTGTTTTTTGCGGAGCGATGCTGCGCGTCCGCCAGTCGGCGAGCAATGTCCGCGGCGGCATTGACATCCGGGTCCTCGGCGCGCGGCGCGCCGTTTTCGCCGGAGGCCAGCTTCAGGTACGCTGCCGCCAGTTTGCGCAGCTCGTCTTCGGATGCGTCCTCGATCCCGATCAGCTGATTGTTGGCTTTGCGGTTCGACGCCAGCAACTCGTTGAGTTTCAGATGGACGGCGACGCTGTCCTTGTTGGCGCTCTGCTGGATGAGAAAGACCATCAGGAAGGTCACGATCGTGGTGCCGGTATTGATAACCAGCTGCCAGTTCTCGGAGTAGTGGAACACGGGGCCGGTGACGATCCAGGCCACGACCGAAATGACCGCAAGCGCAAAAGCGAGCGGCGAACCAGCCCAACGCGTGACAGCCCTGGCAAAGCTGTCAAAGGCTCGTGTGAGCGGATGTCGGCCCGCATAGGCTGGTGTCGAAGTCGAGGGAACCGTGTAGATGGGATCGGCTTCTACGAGATGGGGCTTGCTGTTCATGGCTGCGTCGAAAGTGGAGATTCAAGCCACAATTTAAGCTGTCCAGCTTTCGACTAACCTACGTTTCTCGTTAATTTCTTGACTCGCTTCCTCGACTCCCGGAATCAATGGGCGGCTCGTGTATCTGCTTCATCGAGCACTTTCTGAATGACCGCGTGCAGTTCGTCGAAGGTAAAGGGTTTGAGCAACTGGAACCATGTGAACGCGCGCGTTTCGTCGGTCACCACGGGTTCTCCCGAAGCAAAAATGACGCTCAGCCCCGGGCAAAAGGAACTGGCCTGTTGAGCCAGATCGAGACCGGACATGCCGGGCAAATTGATGTCGGTCATCAACACATCGAACTTGTGCCGTGCCATTTCCGCGAAGGCCTGGGTAGGCGATTCCGCTTGCACAACCGTGTGACCCAACATGGAAACGAGCTCACACACCGCTTCGCGGGCGAGATCGTCGTCCTCGACAATGAGGATGTCGAGCGCGGCGGGTTCAGTGCGGCGTCTCGGTTCGATCGCGGCTGCGTACGACGGCAGCGCCTGGCCGGGCGAGCCCAGTACCTGACGAACCTTGGAGGCGAGTTCCGCCCGGCTGTACGGCTTGCTGAGAAGCTCGACACCTTCGTCCAGACGCCCTGCATGCACGATGGCGTTCTGCGTATAACCCGACGTGAAAAGAACTTTCAGATGCGGCTGCAAACGCACCGCCTGCCGGGCCATCTCGGGGCTGCGCAGGGCGCCCGGCATGACCACATCGGTAAAGAGCAGATCGACGTGGACGCCACTGCCCACGATCACCAGTGCCTGCTCGGCGTTGTCGGCCCGCAGTACGCCATAACCGAGCCCCGAGAGCATCTCGATCACGGTGGCCTGGACCTTCGCATCGTCTTCGACCACCAGCACCGTTTCGCTGCCGCCCATGAGTCTGGTGCTGACGACGTGGGCCGGTTCGTAGGCCTCGGTCGTGGTTCTCGGCAAATAGATGCGCACCGTCGTGCCGTGATCGGTTTCGCTATAGATCCGGATATGGCCGCCCGTCTGCTTGACGAAGCCATAGGCCATGCTTAAACCCAGTCCGCTTCCCGCGCCCTCGGGCTTCGTCGTGAAAAACGGATCGAAGGCGCGTTCCAGCACGTCCGGCGTCATGCCGGTTCCCGTGTCGGTCACGCCGAGCATCACGTATTGTCCGGCCGGCACATCGGATAAGGAGCGCACGTAAGCATCGTCGAGCATCGCATTGGACAGTTCGAGCGTCAGCTTTCCTCCGTCAGGCATGGCATCCCGCGCGTTGATCGCCAGGTTGAGCAGGACGTTTTCCAACTGGTGCATGTCCACCATGGCGTTCCATAAGCCGCCTGCCACCACCGTCTCCACCGCGATGGTTTCTCCGAGCGCGCGGCGCAACAGGTCGTCGGTGCCCCGGATCATGTTGGCGACATTCACCGACACCGGCCGCAAGGCCTGACGGCGTCCGAACGCAAGGAGTTGCGACGCGAGCTTCGCGCCGCGATCGACTGCATCGAGCGCATTGACGAGCCGCGTGATCAGCCATTCGTCACGCGCATGCCGCGTACTGATCAGCTCCAGGTTGCCGCGCAGGATCTGCAGCACGTTGTTGAAGTCATGCGCGACGCCACCGGTCAGCTTGCCGATGGCCTCCATCTTCTGCGACTGGAACAGCGCGGCCTGCGTTTGCTCGAGGGTCCGTTGCGCCTCGCGCCTTTCCGTGACGTCGCGGGTAATCTTGGCGAAGCCGATCAGCGTCTGTGCGTCGTCCCTGATCGCGTCGATGACGACGTGTGCCCGAAAGCGCGTGCCGTCGTTGCGCAAGCGCCAGCCTTCCGCTTCGAAGCGACCATCGCGCGCGGCGGTAGCCAGCGCATTGTCCGGCACGCCGGCGGCGATCTCGTCGGGCAAGTAGAAGCGCGAGAAATGCGATCCGACGATCTCCTCGGCCGTGTAACCCTTGATACGCTGCGCGCCCAGATTCCAGCTGGTGACCTTGCCTTCGGGCGAGAGCATGAAGATGGCGTAATCGGAGACGCCCTGGACCAGCAGGCGAAAGCTGCGCTCGCTCTCTATTACTGCGTCGTGCGCCTGGCGCTTTTCCGTCTCGTCGCGCACGACCTTGACGAAGCCCGTGAGGGCCCCGGCGTGATCTTGAATGGCGGTGGTCACGACGCTCGCCCAGAAGGCAGAGCCGTCCTTGCGCTTGCGCCATCCCTCGATGGCGAAGCTGCCGTGTGCCAGCGCGCCCTTTAATTCGGCGCCCAGTGTTTCTGCAGCGATCGCCTCCGCTGGAAAGAGCACGGAGTAATGCTGCCCGACGATGTCTTCGGGCTCGTACTGATAAATCAGCGTTCCGCCGTGATTCCACGAATCGACGATGCCCTCGGGTGTCAAACCGAAAACGGCAAGATCGACCGTCGTTCGCGCCCAGATCGTGGCCCAATCGGACGGAAGAAAGTCGTTTTTACTGCCGCTGGGATTCATGAGTCGTGTTTCTCGAGGTGGCAGGGAAGATGGATCAATGCGACCGTCCTATTTTAACGGCTCACTTGCGGCGAGCGCCTACGGGCATCGACATTGCGCTAGCGTGGTAGGCAGCAAGACTGATAACAACGAGGAGCGGCGAGCGATGGTGCGGGTGTTGGTGGTAGACGACGAGCCGGCGATAGCGGACGCACTTAGTTTCATTCTCAGCGACGCGGGATACGAGGTGGAAAGCGCTGCGGATGGATGCCTGGCTCTGAGCAAAGCCGTTCAATGGCGGCCTGATCTGATCCTCTCCGATCTGATGATGCCGCGGATGGGCGGCGAAGAACTGCTGCGTCACCTGCGGCAGTCGCGAGATCTCGCAAACGTTCCCATGGTTGCCATGAGCGCATTGCCGCCACCTCAGGGGTCGGGGTTCGATGGCTTTCTTCAGAAACCGTTCTCAGTGCGCGCGATGCTCGGACTTCTCGGGCAAGCCGTGTTGCGCGGCTAAGCATACGAATTCAGTCGTCGTTGTCCAGCAATCGTCATCCCGTATTCACACGGGATGCGCACGTCGCCAGCTTTCCAAGCTCTTTCCATTGTCGAACAACCCGCCAACAAACGCTCCGTCGGCATGCCGTTTGCGCTGCACGGCTTGTCTGCGGGTTGAATACACCGCGCCTGCTTCACGACCTTCCGGAGCGCCTCCCATGACCACCACCGTCGGTGATTTTCTGATCGACCGCCTGCATGCCTGGGGCGTGCGCCGCATTTTCGGCTACCCTGGCGATGGCATCAACGGCGTGTTCGGCGCCCTCAATCGCTCGAAGGGCAAGATCGAATTTATCCAGGCACGCCATGAGGAAATGGCCGCCTTCATGGCTTCCGCGCATGCGAAGTTCACCGGCGAACTCGGTGTGTGCATCGCAACGTCAGGCCCGGGCGCGGCACATCTCATCACCGGTCTCTATGATGCTCGCCTCGATCACATGCCCGTGCTCGCGATTGCCGGCCAACAGGCGCGCGCCGCGCTCGGCGGCCATTATCAGCAGGAAGTCGATCTCCCCGCGATGTTCAAGGACGTCGCCGGCGCATTCGTGCAGCAGGCAAGCGTTCCCTCGCAGATCCGGCACCTCGTGGATCGCGCGGTGCGCATCGCGCTTTCCGAGCGCAAGGTGACCGCGCTCATCCTGCCCAACGACCTTCAGGACCTCGACTACGAGTCGCCCGGCCGCAAGCACGGCACGCTGCATTCGGGCGTGGGCTATCGCGCGCCGAAGACCGTGCCCTACGACGAGGATCTGAAGCGCGCAGCGAACGTCCTCAACGCAGGCAAGAAGGTAGCGATCCTCGTCGGCGCGGGCGCGCTGAATGCCACCGACGAAGTCATCGCGGTGGCGGACAAGCTCGGTGCGGGCGTCGCGAAGGCCTTGCTCGGCAAGGCCGCGCTGCCCGACGATCTGCCCTTCGTGACGGGCTCCATCGGCCTGCTCGGTACGGAGCCGAGCTACAAGATGATGATGGAATGCGATACGCTGCTGATGATCGGTTCGGGCTTTCCGTATGCGGAGTTCCTGCCGAAGGAAGGCGCGGCGCGCGGCGTGCAGATCGACCTCAAGGCGGACATGCTGAGCATCCGCTATCCGATGGAAGTGAACCTCGTCGGCGACAGCGCCGAGACGCTGCGTGCTCTGCTTCTGCTGTTGGAGCAGAAGACCGAACGCGCTTGGCGCGAGGACATCGAAGGCTGGGTGGCGAAATGGTGGACGACTCTGGAGAAGCGCGCGATCGAACCGGCGCAGAGCGGCGTGAATCCGCAGCGCACCGTGTGGGAGCTATCGCCGCGCGTGCCGTCGAATGCGATCGTCACCAGCGATTCAGGTTCGGTTGCGAACTGGTATGCGCGCGACCTGAAGGTAAAGCGCGGCATGCTGTGCTCGCTGTCGGGCGGACTCGCTTCGATGGGCGCGGCCGTGCCCTATGCGATCGCCGCGAAGTTCGCGTATCCGGAGCGGCCCGTGATCGCGCTTGTCGGCGATGGCGCGATGCAGATGAACAACATGGCCGAACTCATCACGGTGGCGAAGTACTGGAAGCAATGGCGCGATTCGCGCTGGATCTGCATGGTCCTCAACAACGAGGATCTGAATCAGGTCACGTGGGAACAGCGCGTGATGGAAGGCGATCCGAAGTTCGAGGCGTCGCAGGACATTCCCTCGGTGCCTTATCACAAGTTCGCGGAGTTGATCGGCCTGAAGGGTATCTACGTCGATGAGGCCGAGCGCATGGCCGCCGTATGGGATGAAGCGTTGGCCGCGGATCGGCCGGTGGTGATCGAGGTGAAGGCCGACCCGAATGTGCCGCCGCTGCCGCCGCACATCACGGTGCAGCAGGCGAAGGCTTTCGCGACTACGCTGATGAAGGGCGATCCGAGTCAGGCCAACGTGATCGTCGATACGGCGAAGCAGGTGCTTGGCGCGGTGTTGCCGGGGCACAAGGGCAAATAATCCATGCATCTGTCCAGGCGTGAGGCGCCGATCGGAATCATTCGGACGCGCGCCTACACCATTCCCACCGACAAGCCCGAAGCCGACGGCACCTTCACCTGGGACGCGACGACGCTCATTATCGTTGAGGTCGTGGCGGCGGGCAAAACGGGTCTGGGCTACACCTACAGCGATGCAAGCGTTGCGAAGGTGATCGAGGCCACCCTTGCGCCGGCGCTTCGGGGCGAGGACGCGTGGCACATCGACGCACTCTGGCAGCGCCTGCAACAGCATGTGCGCAACATCGGGCGCTCGGGCGCGGCGGCTACCGCAATCTCAGCGCTGGACTGCCCGCTGTGGGACGTGAAGGCGCGGTTGCTCGACATGCCGCTTGCGCGGTTGCTCGGCATGGTGCGCACACGCGTGCCGCTGTATGGCAGCGGCGGCTTCACCACCTACAGCGACGACGAGATGCGCGAGCAGCTCGCGCACTGGGTGCATGAGATCGGGTGCCGCTGGGTCAAGATCAAGATCGGCAGCGAGCCTGCGCGCGATCCCACATCGCGTGGCGGTGGCGCGTGACGCCATTGGCATGCAGGCGGGCCTGTTCGTCGATGCAAACGGCGCGCTGGACGGCGCCATCACGCCGGACCTGTCGCGGCCCGGCTGCGGGCTCGAATTCAAATATACGGATGCACACTGGTACGCGGTGTGAAGCACACGGGGCACGGCATGAAGCAATTCACGGCAGGCAATCTGGCAGTGGCGGCCGGGCTCGCGGCGGCGGGCGCCGCTTTCATCGGCATGAGGTCGAACCGGCGCGCGGCGCCCGTGCAGACCCATATCGACACGGCGCGCAGTTTCAATCGCAGCTCGGCGCTGCTCGCGCTCTCCGTGTTTGCGGACAGCGCGATGGAACATTACCGCGGCTCCTATGACAACCCCGCGATGGTCACGCCGCTCGTGGTCTCCGCGCTGTCGTTGCTCGCAGGCGTGCATGGCGGACGCGATCACGAGCCGCAGCGGCATCCGGTGCGCGATTCAGTGTATCGGGGCGCAGCGCTCGCGGGCGTCGCGGGCACCGGCTTGCATCTGTACAACATCACGAAGCGCCCCGGCCAGTGGAGCTGGCATAACCTCTTCTATGCCGCGCCCATCGGCGCGCCGATGGCGCTGCTGCTGTCGGGCGCGCTCGGCGCGGCAGCGGAGCGCCTGCGCGACGAACCGCAACACGAGCCGCGACTCTTCGGCCTCCCCGCCGGGCAGGCGCTGGCGCTGCTGACGAGTGCGGGACTGATCGGCACAGTGGGCGAAGTTGCGTTGCTGCATTTTCGCGGCGCGTTCCAGAACCCCGCCATGTATGCGCCCGTCACCATTCCGCCGCTTGCTTGCGCGCTGCTGCTGCACACCGCGCTCGCCACGCCGCGCCCACGCTGGTTCACCCGGCTCTGGCTGCGCATGACGGCGGCGCTCGGTGTCATCGGCGTGGGCTTCCATGCGCGCGGTATCGCCCGCAATCGGGGCGGCTGGCGCAACTGGAGCCAGAACCTGTTCAACGGTCCACCGCTGCCCGCGCCGCCGAGCTTTTCCGCGCTCGCGCTCGCGGGCCTCGCTGCGAAGCGTTTGCGGGAGACCGAGCGATGAGCCTGCCCCGCTTTCCCGGTTATGACGTGACGGACAAGCGTGAAACGCCGTCATGGGACCAGGTCACGCGCGATGTCATCGACGAACGGCTCGCAACGCCCACGGAGCCGCGTTTCCTCGATACCGTCGAATGGCGCGCGCTGACGGCGCTATGCGCGTGCATCGTGCCGCAGGATCATGAACGCGAACCCGCGCCGCTGCCCGCGCTGATCGATGCGAAGCTCGTCAGGGACGTCGGCGATGGCTATCGCGACGCCCGTCTGCCGATGCTGCGCGACGCGTGGCGCATCGGTCTCGCCGCGCTCGACGCGGAAAGCCGCGCGCGCCATGAACTGCCGTTCGCGAGCATCGACGCAGCCGGCCAGCGCGCGCTCTTGCTCGACATGCAGCACGGCGCCCTGCACAGCGACGCGTGGCGCGGCATGCCGCCCGCCCTGTTCTTCGCGATGCGCGTGCTGCACGACATCTGCGGCGCGTACTACTCGCATCCGCGCGCCTGGAGCGAGATCGGCTTCGGTGGCCCGGCGAATCCACGCGGCTATGTGCGCATGGTGTTCGACCGCCGCGATCCCTGGGAAGCCGTCGAAGCCAAGCCCGGCACGGAAGCGCGTACGCTGAAGGAGAATCGCCGTGTCCGATGATCCGCAGCAGGTTCCGCGCGGCAAGCATGGCCGCGCGCCCGATGTCTTCCATCAAGGCGCATGGCTGCCGATGCGCGAATACGATGAAAGCGAGGAAGTGGACTTCGCAATTGTCGGGACGGGCGCGGGCGGCGGCACGCTGGCCTGCCGTCTCGCCGAGAAAGGTTTCAGTGTGGTGGCCTTCGACGCGGGCGCGTGGTGGCGTCCGCTCGAAGAGTTCGCCTCGGACGAAACGCATCAGTCGAAGCTCTTCTGGACCGACGAGCGCATCTGCGACGGCGACGATCCGCTTCGCCTCGGCAACAACAACAGCGGCCGCGCGGTCGGCGGCAGCACCGTGCACTTCGCGATGGTGTCGCTGCGCTTTCGGCCGGAGTGGTTCAAGGCGCGGTCGCTGCTCGGCTATGGCGCGGACTGGCCGCTCGACTGGCGCGAAATGTGGCGCTATTACGCGGAGGTCGAGCAGGCGCTGAAGATCGCGGGTCCGGTTACGTATCCATGGGGGCCGAAGCGGCCGCGCTATCCGTATCGACCGCACGAACTGAATGCGGCCGCGCTCGTGCTCGCGCGGGGCTGTGAGGCGCTCGGCATGGACTGGACGCCCACCCCGCTCGCCACGCTCTCCGCGCCGCGCGGCGATGCCCATCCGTGCGTGTATCGCGGCTTCTGCGTGTCGGGCTGCGCAACCAATGCGAAGCAGAGCGCGCTCGTCACGTGGATACCACGCGCCGTGCAGGCGGGCGCCGAGATCCGCGATCTCGCGATGGTCGGCCGCATCGTCATGGGCGACGATGGCCGCGCTCGGGGCGTCGAATATTTCCGTGAGGGTCGCTGGCGCTTCCAGAAGGCACGCAACGTCGTGGTCGCGGGCTATGCAATCGAAACGCCGCGCCTGCTGCTGATGTCCGCCACCGACCGTCATCCCGACGGCCTTGCCAACAGCTCGGGCCTGGTCGGCAAGAACCTGATGGTGCAGTTGAACCAGGCCGCGTGGGGAACGATGGAAGAGGAAGTGCGCTGGTACAAGGGCCCGCCTTCGCTCTCGATGACGGAGCACTGGAATTACGAAGACAAGGGTAAGGACTTCTTCGGCGGCTATTGCTACATGAGCCAGGGCCCGCTGCCGGTGGCATGGGCCTCGGTGCAGAACGGGCGCGGGCTGTGGGGACAGGCGCTGGTCGACGAAATGCGCAAGTACAACCATCAGGCGGGGCTGAAGATCGTCGGCGAAACGATGCCGCAGGAGCGCAACCGCGTGACGCTCGCCGATCAACGCGACCAGTACGGCCTGCCGGTTGCGCGCGTCACCTATTCGCTCTGCGACAACGACAGGCGGATGGTCGCGCATGCGCTCGGCACCATGAGCACCGCGCTCGAAGCCGCGGGCGCGCGCGAGGTCTGGCGGCAGGACGACGATACCTGTCATCTGAACGGCACCGCACGCATGGGCGATGATCCCGCGACGAGCGTCGTCGATGCCGACTGCCGCAGCTGGGATATAAAAAACCTGTGGATCTGCGATGGCTCGGTGTTTCCGACCGTAGGCGGCGTGAATCCGTCCCTGACGATTCAGGCCGTCGCGCTGCGCACGGCGGACCGCATCGAGGCGCTGGCGGCGCGCGGGGAGCTTTGATCGAAGGGAGAGCACGCGATGAACACGCTCGACATCGACCGTCTGCGGCCCACGCAGATCACGCACGGCGAACGCCAGATCAGGCAGAAAGTTGAGGCTTATCGGGCACTGCATGCACGCGACCTGAAGATGGCGATCGCGGAGAAGCCCATCGCCATCGTGCTGGGTCCTGTTCCGCTCAAGTATCCCCGTCTGGCCGACAATCCGGCGGTGCTGTCGCAGAAGCCGGATTCGCTCGTGCGGCTCGTGCTGCAGGGCGGACGCGCGCCGTCCACCGTCCATGGTCCTGAACCGAAGAAGATGCCCGCGTTCGCTGACCAGCTCACCGATACGGAGATAGCCCGCGTGCTGACCTTCGTGCGCGCGACGTGGGGCAATAACGCGCCGCCGGTCACGACGCGCGATGTCAGGACGATGCGCGAAGCGGTGGGAGGCGGCTCGACACACTGAGCCGCGCGCCAAGGCACAGCCATTGCGCCTGGCGAATGACCTGAACGACCGACACTCGATGATGCAGAAGCCTCCCCGACGCCTGCTCGTGATCTCACCGCATCTCGACGACGCCGTTTTCAGTTGCGGCGCGCTGCTCGCTGCGGAAACCGATGCGTTGGTCTGCACGGTGTTCGTCGGAACGCCCGAGAAGCCGATGGTGACCGGCTGGGACACGGAGTGCGGTTTTGACGACGCTCACCAGGCCATGGAAGCACGTCGCGCCGAGGACATTGCGGCGCTGGAGAGACTCGGCGCACACGCCAGGCATCTCTCCTTCCTCGATTCGCAATACGCGGAGGACGGATCGCAAACGATGGAAGCCATCGCTGACGCGCTCGCCGACGTGATCCACGCGGGTCACCATGACGCCGTC
>NZ_JARUXS010000013.1:0-20437 GCF_031451175.1 Caballeronia sp. LZ035 | reverse complement strand
CGCCGAAGCCTTTGATCTGCTCGAAGATCGCTTCCGCGAATGCCTTGTCGTAACCACGCTGCTGCATGCCATTGACGATGCGGTCGTAGTATTTTTCCAAGCCTCCCTTGCGCTTCCACGCGGCCATCGCGCGCCGCAGTTGATCCGCCTCGCCGGGGGTAAAGCCGGCAGCCAGAATGGCAACCTGCATCACCTGCTCCTGGAAAATCGGCACGCCCAGCGTGCGGCCCAGCGCGGTCTCCAGCTCCGGGCTCGGATACGAAACAGGTTCAATCTTCTGCCGCCGGCGCAGATACGGATGCACTGCACCGCCCTGGATCGGTCCTGGACGCACGATGGCCACTTCGATCACGAGATCGTAGAAGGTCCTGGGCTGCATGCGTGGCAGCATACTCATCTGCGCACGGGATTCGATCTGGAAGACTCCGACCGTATCCGCCTGTGAAATCATCTCGTAGGTTACGGGGTCTTCAGGCGGAATATCCTGCATCTCGAAGCGCTCGCCGCGTTGGTCGGAGACGATATCGAGCGTGCGCCGAATAGCCGAGAGCATGCCGAGCGCGAGCACGTCGATTTTCAGAAGGCCCAGCGCTTCAAGGTCGTCTTTGTCCCATTGAATGGCGCTGCGGTCGGCCATCGCCGCGTTCTCAACCGGCACGAGGCGCGTAAGCTTGCCGCGGCTGATAACAAAGCCCCCCGAGTGCTGCGAGAGGTGTCTTGGGAAGTTGAGAATCTGCGCGGCCAGCTTCGCCCACATCGTGATGAGGGGGTTCTGCGGGTCAAGCCCAGACTCCTCGAAGCGGCGCAGCAGGTCCTGTGAGTGATCGAACCATTGATGGCTCTTCGCGACCTTGTCTACGATCTGCGGATCAATGCCGAGCGCCTTGCCGGTTTCGCGCAACGCGCCGCGAGGCCGGTATGTGGACACCGCTGCCGCGATCGCTGCGCGATCCCGTCCGTATTTGCGATAGATGTATTGGATGACCTCTTCACGCCGCTGATGCTCGAAGTCGACGTCGATATCAGGCGGCTCGCCGCGTTCCTTGCTGATAAATCGCTCGAACAACATGTTGCCGCGCGAAGGATCGACTTCAGTCACGCCCAGGCAGTAACAGACCGCGCTGTTCGCAGCCGACCCGCGTCCCTGACACAGGATGTGCTGGCTACGTGCGAAACGCACGATGTCATAGACCGTGAGAAAGTACGCTTCATAGCGCATCTCGCCGATCAACTGTAATTCGTATTCGATTTGCTTTTGCACGTCATGCGGAATGCCCGCAGGAAAGCGTTTATGCGCGCCGATGTAGGTTTCCTGCCGCAAATACGCTTCGTGCGTAAAACCCTCCGGTACGAGCTCGTCGGGATATTCGTAGCGCAGTTCGTCCAACGAGAACGTGCAGCGCTCGAAGATGTTGAGCGTTTGAGCCACTGCATGAGCTGGATATAAGTTGCTGATCCGCAGGCGTGAGCGAAGGTGTTGCTCCGCGTTGGGCGCGAGATCGTAACCGCACTCGGCAACGGGTTTGCCGACGCGGATCGCCGTCATCGTGTCTTGCAGCGGTTTGCGGGAGCGCACATGCATGACCACATTTCCCAGCGCGACCACCGGCACCCGATGTTGCTCCGCGACGTACTCGACGCTGCCGCGGTGAATGTCATCCATCGCGCGTTGATGCAGGATCAAGCCGACCCAGCCGCGCGACGGAAACGTCTCGTTGAGCCATTCAACCTGCGCGGAGAGTGCCTCTTCTTTTGCCGGAAAATCCGGCACGAGGATCGCCAGACAATCGGGCATGCCCCGCAAGTGGGCGTATTCCTTGTCGGGCTTCGACAGATCGTGCGGCGTGAGCAAGTACGTGCCTTTTTCAGCGCGCATGCGCCCGAGCGTGATCAGCTCGGACAGGTTGCCGTAGCCGTTACGGTTCTGTGCGAGCAGGATAAGGCCGAATGCCGGACGCTTGTCGGCGTGGACGAGTCGAAAGTAGGAGCCAATGATGAGCGGCAGCTTTTCTTCCTTGGCCTGCACGTGCGCGCGCACGACGCCGGCGAGTGAACACTCATCGGTGATCGCAAGGCCCGAATAGCCGAGTTGCGACGCACGCAGCACGAGCTCTTCGCCGTGCGATGCGCCATGGAGAAACGAGAAGTTCGTGAACGCGAAAAGCTCCGCGTAGTCAGGAAGCGTTGACGAAAAGAGATCCACGGCAACACCACCGATTATCCAAACAGCCCGTGAAGGAACCAGCGGACTTCTTCCGTCTTCACGCTCGGTCGTTCACGGTAGATCCAGTAGCAGCTTTTATCCGCGGCCTCGGCGACATAGTAGTCGCGCGACACCAGTTCACCGTCGTGCCACCCGGCCTCAATGCGCTCGCCCGTCGAGACGAGTTTTAGCGGGGATCCGTAGAACGGTCGGTGATGCTTGATCATTAGCCGCACGGGCGCGTCAAGCAGCCACGTCGGCCGTGGAAGTTCGGCCGGAGGAGGGCACGCTTTCGTTGCAGCTTGCACTGGGACCCACTGATTCGCGTGTTCGGGGCGATGGTCCGAAGTCGGTGCAGGCCGCAAGACGTTCTCGGCGCCAAGCCGCGCGACCAGCAGTTCGAGCAAGCGATTGTGATCTTGAGCTGATCCGCCGGGCTCAGGGAACAGCGAGTCGCTCGGCGGCTCTGCCGGCTCCACTTTCGATGCTGTCAGACGCAGGGCAATAACGGCTGCCTCAAGTTCAATGCGCCCGAGCCGTTCCTTCAAAAGACGAACGAGATGCTCTTCCTGCCATGTCGGCTCGGCAAGCGCAATATCGATCGTCGTCGGCTCGATCGCCTGACGGCCGCGTTCGTGTTCGAGCGTGATCGTCGCCTGCGTGAGCGCGAGCTGCTGCGCGCTCAGCCAACCGCACAACTGCACGATCAGCCGTCGTGCGGAAAATAGGACGGCTTCGGCGTGCTCGACGCGATCAGGCAACTCGGTGCGCGCGCTGAACGACGGCGGCAGCTCCAGCCACTCGTAGAGTTCCGGTGACAGGCCATAGGCGCGGTCAAGCGAATCCAGTAAATCCACACCGCACCTCTTTTTAAGTCCTGCCCGTGGCAGGCGGCGAACATCGTTGAGCACTTGGCAACCAAGGCCGTTGAACCATTCCCCAAAAGACCGAACTTCGGGGACCACCATGAAAGGAAGCTCCCCGAGACTGCGTTCAAGCGAGGCCATTTTGAGTACCCGCCGGCGGCCGCGTTTGGCGAGAAGCCACGCGCCTTGGCCCGTAGGCGCGACGCTCATGCGGGCGGTCAAGCCGATCGTGTTGACTGTCTCTCGGATCTGCCGGCAAACGTGTCGGATGCCGCCGAACAGACGCAGACTTGCGGTCACGTCCACGACAATCGTTTCCTCTTCCCGCACCGCTACCTGAGGCGAAAAGCGCAGCAGCGCGAAGGCGACTTCGCGTTGCACATCAAGCTCGCGCGTGGGGCTGCGGTCAAACATCAACGCATCCACCGCGAGCGTCGTGACGCCACCGCGCTTCATGCCTACCATTACTCCGGCCTCTCTTGCCACCTGATCAAGCACAATGACCTTGTCACGTTCGAGCACGACACAGCCGTGTTCAGCCCGAGGCGAGTACCTCGGCCGAAACACCTCCAGCGAGAGCCGGGGCAGGAAGATGGCGACGAACACGGCCATGAGGGCTAAGCAGAATCGGTGAAGGTTGAAGGTGGATGGAGAGTTGGTCGGTGCGCGTGGGTCCTCGTCTCTTGATCACGTCGACGACGATTCCGCCATTGGCCGGCCGTACACCGAGCCGTAACGTCGCAGGCGATGAATCCTGGGCGGCGGCAAGCGGTCGGACCAGAATCAGCAGGGTTTCTGTTGCTTGTGCCGCCAGATGCAAACGCCGCAGTGCTTCAGACCGGATATGCTGCTGCCACAAGAGCAGTGCACCGCAACTTCGTGCGTTCAGCACACGCTCGGCGCACCACAGGGCGTCCGCTGTCTTGGGTGCGCGCAACATCATGAGCTTGTCCAGCGGCACGCCCAGATAGGCGAACGCCAAGCTGTTCGGTATGTGCGGCGCCTGTAGCAGGGCGACCGGCCGCTTGCTTGAGGCGACGAGTGCAGGGTTGAGCAAGCGCATCTCCCCGATGCCTGGCTGTTGCACCAGTAATTCCACCAGCGCGCCAACCGGCCAACCGCCGCCGGGCAGTTCCGCAGACAGCGCAGCGTAGCCGGTGTCGATTGTTTTGCCATAGGCACGTGCGAGCTGAGACCCACGCCAAAGCGCCGGGTGAATCGACTCGATGTGTTTAGGCAAAGCGGCCATGATCGGTAATAGCGGGGCGTGAAACCACTGTATAAATGTACAGTATCGAGTGTAGCGCAAAACTCGATGCGATGATCTGCACCTTTTTATGTTGCCGCGGAAACTTGACCCGAATGCTCGCTCCGAGACGCCGACGTTCGAGGTCGTCGACCTCGTCGCCAAGCCGTGCGAGACGTCTAGCGACGTGACGATTGATGAGGCTGTTGCCTATGCAAATGTCGGCGAGCCTTATTTGCAAGAGAATGACCAACCCGTGGGGGCAGGGTCGCCCGACGAGTTCAAACCATTGTCGAGCTAACGACAATGTGGGACCGCCACTACTACGCCTGATGGAATCGATCGCGCGGCGGAGCGGAGTTGCCTGCAGCGCGGCGTCGATCTAGGTCGTTGAAAGTGCGTAAGCCGACCGCACTTGCGTACAAGCGGGCAGTCGGAACGGCTGATTTTGCGAGGGGGCGAACGGAGCCGACGAGGGCGACTAGTATGTTAAGAACACACGAGGAGCGCAATGGATCTACCCGATATTGACGAGCTGAATGGCGCGCGGGCCGACCTCTTGTGCTTTCTGGTGGCAACGCTTGCTGCCTCGCATGCGCTGACACAGGAGTGGCGGGTGGATCACGTCGTGGATAGCTGCCGCATTTGGCTTAAGCGAAACCTCGTTACGATGAGCTGGCCGGAGCGCGTGCGCATCGGACAATTGGCCCTCAACATTGCCCGCCGTGATTTGAAGAGCGCAGGGATCGCCCTTCGTCAATCCGATGTGCCAGTGCTCTTCACTGGCGACATGGGGTTAAACCATGCGAGCACGGTGGTCCAGAAGATGATGAAGCTGTGCCGCGAAGCAACCGGCACGGCAACATAGACAAACTAGGCGAACAGCTGAACCTTACAGGAGGCGGCAGTGTGCTACTCGGCGCAGATCCAAGCGGACTATCGACGCTATGTGAAGATGTTTGGCGCACAGATGGATATCCGCGAGTTCGCGCGCCTGTTCTGGGAACGCGCCGAAGGCAGCAAGGCCAAGATCCCGAAAGCGATGGAGGACGCCTTTCTTCATCCAGATAACGACGACGAACGCCAGATCAAGGAATTCATCGATCGTTTCAACACCGGGCAGGCGAACACACTCGAACAGGATCTTTTCAAGCAGCGCACCCGCCTCGCCGATGCCGAACGTGCGTTACAGATAAAGGTCACGAAAGCGGCGACAGAAAGCCGCCGTATCGCCACCGATAAGATCGATTCCGCTCTTCGTCGGCTCGACGACCTGCGGCGCACAACACCCAAGGATCGCGACTTCCGAATCTTTCCTGGACACTATGCGCCGGTGCTGATCATCGAAGACGGACAGTACGTGGTGAAGCCGATGCGCTATCAATGTCGTATCGCGGGCAAGCCTGAGAACTATGATCGGCGCTTCCCCGGCACGTATAACGCCCGTCGGGATAATCTTGAAGGGTTCTGGAAGCCGTGTTTTGGCCATACGCACGGCATCATGCTGGTCGACGTGTTCTATGAAAACGTCAGCAAGGCCAAGATGGAAGGCACGCTCCTGGAATCGCATGAGCAGGACGAAAATGTTGTCCTGGAATTCCGTCCGAACAACGGCCAGTTGATGCACGTCGCCTGCCTTTGGTCGCGATGGACTGCGCCTGGGGAGCCTGATTTACTCTCCTTCGCCGCGATCACAGATGAACCGCCGCCTGAGGTCGAAGCGGCCGGCCATGACCGTTGTATCGTCCCAATCAAGGCGGAAAACATCGAGGCATGGTTGAGCCCGGGCAGATCCGATCTCGAAGCGATGTATGCCATTCTCGATGATCGCGACCGGCCATATTATGAGCACCGTCTCGCTGCGTGAAGGCTTTTGTCGCATCGCAGCTGGTCAGCTATCAACGGACGACGAGGAGGAGCGCATGACCCAACTGACCACCGCGCTGGCGCTACGTGCTGCGATCAACGTGTTGCGAGATTCTGCTGAATCACGCCGAATGCCGAGCGGAGAGGCGCTTGATGACGCATGTGCGCGCCTTCATGCTGAAGCGGCTGAAGTACTGGAAGACGCCCTCCCGGCACTTCGCGAGCATGAATAGTTGATCTCGTCGCATGCGAAAGCGAATTGGGCGGCTGCCAAGTGCGTTCGGCAAGCTGCACGACCTCCTCGCCTCGGATAGTGGCAAAAAATCAGCGCTGCAGCGGAGAGCAGGGCATGCTGGTTGCCTCCGTATCTCAAATCGAGAGCAGGAACGACATGGCAGGCGACGCATTGTTTAGCTGGCCCAGATCGTGAGCGTCTCAGGCATCTCCTTAGTGGTGCACGATGATGGCAGGGGGCCGTCTGCCGTGGTTGGCCCTGCATGTGCGCGGGATGTCGCCTTGCAATGTCACGAAAGGTAAGGGTAAGCATATGGCCAAATCAACTATTACATCGAAGGGTCAGACCACCGTTCCCGCACGAGTGAGAGCAGCCCTTCACACTGAACCAGGTACCTGCCTTGAGTGGCAAGTGACGCCAGACGGCGACGTCATCGTTCGGGCGAAGAACTTGTCGATTCTGGATCTGGCCGGGTCGGGGAAGACGGATAAGCGACATCGAGGACATGGATCCCTGGAGTAGCTGATGGCCTCCGTGGATACGAATGTGCTCGTGCGATATCTCGTTCGTGATGACGAGACTCAGGTCGAACAAGCGCGGTAGCTAATGGCGTGGAGAGCATTTGCCGCTGCAACTAGCCACTGCAAAGGGAAAAGTGGGAAAAGCTGGGAAAAATGGGAAAACATGCTATGATGCTTCTCATGTGACATACCCCATTGAGAAAAGTATGCTGAATTGGGATGACGAGATCCAACTTTCGCGAGTCGAAGTCGAGCAAGCGAGGCGGCTCGCCTTAACAACGTTGGACAAGGCGATTGCAGACGCGGATCACCTCCTCGCAAAGGTATATCGGTTAAACGCGAGTCCTGAACGCGCACAGTTGATCGAAAAAGTCATCGCTCTGCGTGAGGAGCAGCTGGCCATAAAGCGTGCACGTCTGGCACAGCTCGATCGACTGCTGCCGGCGGACACCTCGGTTGTGCCGATACGAGCCGCCGACCTGGCTGAGGCATTCAACCGTTACGATTTCGCCGACTACAAGGTCATTCGTCGCAACGGTTCGGTGGTCAGCTTCGAGCCAAGCAAAGTGTCCATTGCTGTGCTGAAGCCGGGCGTCCCGTTCAGCGCATGGGGCCGCGTATGCAGTTTTCGCTCCACGCGCACGCGCGGTCTAATTTTCGTGCGCAGAATGCTTCGTCGGAAAGCTTCCAGCCGTCTGGCGTCCTCGTGCAAACATCGCTGTCGCCTGCCGTACGCGGCCTCATTCCTTAGCCGAAGTGTCGCGTCCCGGTCGCGCATGCTCGCACCTGTCGGCGCGCCCCCCTTGGATTGCTGAGTAGGAGTTGAAATGGAACTGGCAACCAAACGCAACCACGCAGGTGAAAAAGCGGACCTGCGAGCTCTTGTGAACGGACAGTACAAGGGCGATGAGCATGCCCTGATTGAGAGGATCGCTGCAGATCTGCTCGCCGGTGTATCCGCCCGTGCCGGTGAGAAGCCTGGTGCTGGAAAGATCGTTGGCCTCTCCAGCAAGGCAGCCTGCAGGGAAATCGCGTCACGGCTGGCTGAATGGCTGATCCGAGAGACCGATCGTGCCGTTGACGCTCGTCCGTCATGTTTGCCAGCTGCCAGATGGAGCCCTGAGGAGGTGCTCGAGCGCACCGGCATGTCGAAAAGCACGCTCTATCGCGGTGACCATGCGCAGTTCTACAGCGTGGTGCCGCCTGGCAAGAAGAACGGCCGCGCGTATCCCGCGTGGCAGTTCATCGCCGACGTGCCATCGCATTTGCCGCATCTGCTCGAAATTCTCCGCAGCAATTCAAGGATGCAGGTCAACACCTTCTTCCTCTCCGAGCAGGAGTCGCTTGACGATCTCTCGCCTGCTGAAGTCCTCGCGGGAATGCCGTTTGAGGACCGCCAGATAGTGGCGTCGGCGCAGCAACGGATGCTTGCGCTTCCGGTCAGGGCACGGGTGAACAAAGTCAATGCACTGGCGAGGATGGAAGTAGCTGATCTGGGTTGAGCAACAGACAATCCGATGTCAAAGAAGAAACAATCGAAAACAGAACGGTTGCTGCCGATAGAAGATAAAGTTCCGACTACGGCCCAGCTTTTGAAGGCCTTGCGTGGGCAGTGCTATTCCTACAAAAGCGATAGGATTTTTGTGCGCGCCGTCGCCAACCCGAAGTACGTGGCGACGGCGTCGCCGTTCGTGCCGGGACGCTTCGGACCGTCGCCCGAAACGGCTGGCCCTGATCTGCGGCTTCCGTTCACGTGGTTGTATCTTGCGGTGGACAGCCTAGTAGCGGCTTGGGAAGGACAGCTAGTGCGAAACAATCACGGTCCGGGTACAGGATTTCATATCACGCTCCGGGCCGAAGAGGAAGGCCGACTCGCGTTTATCAAGTTTCCGCGGCCGCTCGGCCTGTGGCGCCTCGACGAGGACCACAGCAGCCGGCTTGGCATCCACGACATGATCAACGACGGCGAATATGCTGCCTGCAACTTGCTTGGCGAGCGACTCCGCGAGGCGATCCTAATGATGCCGGCGGCCGAGCGACCAGACGGATTCGTTTATCCCTCGCGCCGCGTGAAAGGCGCGCCCGCGCTAGCGCTCGCCGACTGGGCAGCCAAGGAACTTTTCGAGAATGCGGAAGTGGACATTGTGCGGTTCGTCGAGTCTGAAATTTATGCCCGCTTTTGCGACGACGTCATGCGCACCGATCCGCCAGAACTCGACGCATCTTAAGGTGCTCCACTTTCTTATACCGGACTTGTGCCGTAGTTTGGCACACGCGCAGAGGACAACGGATTAGCGTCGAGCTAGACCGAGTCAGTAGTCCGACCGCCTAGCAAATCCAGTGGCTGAACTAGGGACAATTCGTCTGTTGTACCGCGGAACCAATACGCGTCGGGCGATCGCGCAGGAGCAACTCTGATCAAAAGTTGCTCGCCGTCGTTCAGATCCATGACCCGCCTGTCATGCGGTAACGGTCCTGGCCCGCAATGATGCACTGAGACCGGAGACCGAGCACGTAGCTGCGAATCAAAAATGGCTCACAGCCCCTAAGTGACACTCAATCTCCCACGGCATATCGCTCTGTCATGCTCCGTCATCCGACAGGCGATCGTCTCGCGACCGCTTGAGCAGTTCGTCTTCGGCTTGTTTCAATAAGGCGCGCGCATATTCTGAGATGAATGCGCTGTCGTGATGGTTGGCCTTTCCGAAAACGGTGACCAGAACGCGCCGCGCTTCGGCGGCAAAGGCAAAACGGTCCTCCTCCGTGGTGAACGTCACGTCGGTGACGATCCGCTCGGTATGGTCGTGGATCGTGCCAACCTTCTTTCCATCGAGAAGGATCCTCGCCGTCGCATTGATGCCGTGCCTTGTCTCGGTGAATTGGATGCTCAAGGGATCGATGGTGTAGGGCATGAAGTCTCGCAAGAAAAGATTGAAGGGTTGAACACCTGCGCCGTTGTTTTGGCACCCTTCCAAGCCTATTCATCAGATCGAGAAGTCAAGTCGCCTGGCGGAACAGCGGGTATCGCCGGATTTCAATGGGCAGCGACGGCGAGTCGAGCCGTCAATGCCTTCGCCAGCCAGCTAGCCTCCACACTGAAAAGTAAGGCCGACGAGCAAAAGGAGACGGGATCCGTCCTGATGCTCATTAAGATGTGGCCCAAATGAGATCTTCGAGGAGGTTGAGATGAGTGAACCCGCTGGCCAGCAGGCCGCCACGACGGACGGCGCGTTGCACCATTCGCGATGTGCCACATGAGCGCGCGCATAGTTGAAGGCTTGCGCAGACCTTCGCTCATGCTCCCATGAAGACACGCCAGCTTCCCCGTTTCGAACCTGTCGGCGTCGACGAGGGGCGGGTGCTCTGGAAGAAATACCGGGGAAATGTGGACGTTGAGCGTATGCTGCTCGAGCTTGCGCAGGCGCGCCAGACCATCGAAGAGATCGGAAGGTACTTCGACTCAGTCCGCAGAGTGTGGGAAGAAGAGAACCTCGGACAACTCGTCGCGATGGAGAAGATCCGCTTGTTGCTCATGGAGCAGCATCTTAGATATCGTGCGCTCGCCGGATTGAAGCCGCCCCCGCCGGACGAGGATCCCGACGAGCCAGAACCAGCGCTGGCCGATTAAAGACGCGGCGTGTCGGCTCGATTCATTTTGATCGATCGAGGATTTCGATATCGAAGCCGTCGGGCCAACCGCGATTCATGACGCGCAATGCATCCTATGCGATCAGTTCGGGCGCGACATCTTCATAGTCGCCCTTCGGCGTGACCAAAATCAGCGCGTAATTCACGCCCTTTATGCCCTTTGCCGCCGCGATCTTCGCGGCCAGGTCCTTGATCTCGGTCGACCATCGCCGGATTTGGTCGTCGAGCACTTTCTTGTGGTCTTTCGTCATGTCTTTGGATCGTCCGTTGTCAACCTGCGACGCCAGCTGCAGCATCAAGCGTGAACCGAAGGCGCGTCACGGTACGGTGGCTCGACAGGCCGAGCAGGTTGCTCACCTGCTCGTTGGTTTTTCCCGCGGCGAGATGGCGCCTGCCATAGGTATTGCGTAACAGGCGAGGGATTTCATCGGCCGCCGATAATCCAGCGCCCTTGAGCGCCGTGCGAACGCACTTTACTAATGTGTCCGGTTTCATGGGCTTGCCGCCGGCCGTCGCCACGAAAAGCCAGTCCATCGGGCAGATGATTATCGTTCGGGCCTCATGGTACGCGCGCAGTATGTCAATGGCGAAGCTGTCGATCGGTACGCGTCTGGCGAGCCGCGGACCATGTTTTTCAACGAGCACGCTGGGCCGCTTGTCTTCCACGTCAAGGTCAGCGACCCGCAGCAGACTTAATTCCGCTGCCGTGACCCCGCAACCAGGAAAGAGCGAGACGATCGCTGTGTTGCGCAACTCCTTCGCGAAGACATCTGTCGTCGTCCGGCAAACCGCCTGCAGACGCTTGTCGTCCTCCACAGACAGATAGATTGGCGTCGGTTCATCCACGGGCCAATTCTCTCGTGCAAGCAGGTTGGCTGCGGGGTTCTCTTTTCGCAACTCGAGCGCAACGAGATGACGGGCGAGTCGATCGATAAGTTTCAGATATCGAAAGCGAGTCGTGGTCCCCGGCTGACAGTCGTGCGCGAGTTCCTCAAAAAACCCACTGATGTGATCAGCACCGAACGTCGCCACGCATTGTCGGTGAGCCGACAGATAGTCATTGAATCGCGAAAACATAGAGCAATGTTGCACGACCGACTGATCTGCGAAGGCACGACGATCGGCGCCGGTTGCCTCGGCTCGCTGCCATTGCCCATAAGCGTTCTGAGGATCGGACAGCCAAAGGTTGATTTGCATAAAAATCGATATACTGAATTTAGCTAACCTCTAATCTAACGCGAAGCTCACGCTTCCAACAGCGGTCGTCAGGTAGGGGCTCTTTGAAGTGCGCCTTTCAGAAGATCTCGGAAAAAACAAGGCAACGAAGCGCGCTTTCCGTTCTCTTCACTCCTCGTCAGGCGGCTGCTGCTAGCCCATTGACACGCGCCCGTGGCATAGTGCGGATAGTTTTCGCAAAAGGAGAATGAGATGGCAACGTTAGAAGCGATTCAAACACGCATCAAAAAGCTTGAAGCACAGGCGCAAGCTTTAAAAGCTAAAGCATCGAGCGGTGTGATCAAACAGATTCATGGCTTGATGGCGCGTCATCGGATTTCGATCGATGACGTCACTGAATTCTTCAACAAGGCATCTGCTAAGACCAAAGCAAAAGCGGTGGGGCAAGCGGTTTCGGCCAAGTATGTCGATCCGAAGACAGGTGCAACATGGAGTGGCCGCGGGAGGGCGCCGGCATGGATTGCAAGTGCAAGCGATCGTACCGCCTTCCTTGCGGCGGGCGCCAATAAATCGACTGCTCGATCGAAGCCCTCGGGGAAGCGCAGAACGGCTGCACGCAAAGGACCGCAGCCTGCACTCTATCGTGATCCCGTTTCGGGGTTGACGTGGAGCGGATTTGGTCGCGCGCCCCAGTGGATCACAAGCGCGAAAGACCGTAGCGCGCTCCTGATCGATAAGGGCAGTGCTGCGGGCACGAAAAACGATGGCGCCCAGGCGGTTGCCAAAAAGGGTGGGGCTGCGAAGAAGTCAGCATCGAAAACGACCGCAGCGGCGGATACCGCAAAACCCACCGCAAAGAAAGCGGCGTCGACGAAGGCCGTTGCTAAGAAGCGGGCAGCTGCCAAGACGGGACCTGCAGCGAAGAAGCGAGCGGCTGCCAAGAAAGGAGCGGCGGCTAGCAAAGGCGCTGTTGCCAAGAAGGGAGCGGCTGCGAAAAAAGGAACGGCAGCGAAGAAGGTCGCGAAAAGTGCTGCGGCAAAACGTCCCCGCTCGGTCGGCACGGGTCCGGCTCGCAAGGCTCGAGGACCGGTGGAGAGTGTTGCTCCCGTTGAAACTCCGGCTCAAAGCGTCGTGTCGGAAGCAGATAACCCGAGCCTATAAGGCAGTCTCCGATCGCCGCGCAGGCCCTGTGCGGCGTTTTCGGTACTACAGTTAAGCGCTCTCGTCGCAGCATCCGGAGATAGCCCGGAAAGTGACCTTCGTGGGGCAATTGGTATACCACTGCCTCGTTCTTCCTCTATTGCTTCCTTGCGGAGCTGACCTCGACCGCCCGGTGTTATTTCTTTGCCTCGGTCAGGTTTCAATCGGGAAAGGGACAACCCGAGCAAAATCAGAAGCTGGACGGATGAGCAAAGGACCTGTTTCTGCCAATGCCGACGTTCGAGCGATGCCCATCGTGGCGCTTTGACGACGTGACGCATCCGCTGCTTCAACCTGGATGATGCTCCGTTGCGCCAACCGAGAAGATCGAAACCGCTTGCTGAAGCCTGGCCGCCTGATCATCGAGGGACTGCGCCGCAGTCGCTGCCTGCTCCACGAGAGCGGCGTTCTGCTGCGTGACCTCGTCCATCTGCGCGACCGCGCGGGCGACTTGGTCGATGCCGGTGCTCTGCTCGTCCGAAGCGGCCGAGATTTCGCCCATGATGTCCCTGACGCGTTGCACGGCTCCGATGATCTCGTTCATCGTGTCGCCTGCCTGATGCACGAGCGTCGATCCGGCGGTGACGGACGAGGCGGACGATTCGATCAGTTCCCTGATTTCTTTCGCCGCGGCCGAGGAACGTCCGGCAAGTGAGCGCACCTCGCCCGCGACGACCGCGAAGCCGCGTCCTTCTTCGCCCGCCCGCGGCTTCGACGGCCGCGTTGAGCGCCAGAATATTCGTCTGGAACGCGATGCCTTCGATAATTGAGATGATGTCGGCGATACGGGCCGAACTGCGGCTGATCTCGCCCATCGTTCCGACCACCTGAGTGACGACCTGATTGCCCTTGTTTGCGATTTCGGAAGCGCTTGTTGCCAGTGCAGTGGCCTGACGCGCATTGTCGGCGTTGTGCCTGACTGTGCCCGTCAACTGCTCCATGCTGGACGCGGTTTTCCTGTAGCGCAGACGCCTGCCCGCGTAGATCATCGGCGGACTGTTCGGCGATGCGATCACGCGCAGCGTGCCGGCATCGCGAACCGATTAAGGCAGCGTTTTCGTCAGCGCGGTATTCGCGTGCGCGGACATCGCGACGACTTGACTCGGCGCGACCATCAGCGCTTGCATGACGATCTTCGAGCACCCCTTTATGGCCTTCCTCTCCTTGTGATCCGCAACGATTGCGCGTCTGTGGCCGCGCCGGACTCAACCCAAATGCGCATTGACGACGATTTGGTGTCGCTGCTGCCGAAGGTGCTGCCCGACTGGCAGCGCCGTAAGCGGCTCGGCCCGACCGTTTCGCCATGCTGACTTTTCCGAAGCATGATGAGCGCGTTCAGATCAACGGAGCCAGTTAGCCATGTCGAACGGAGGAGGCGGAGCCCATCCGCGTCGCACGTACGCGCGAGAATTCAAGCAGCAGGTGATCAGAGAAACGTTGGAGCCCGGCATGTCGGTATCGATTGTTGCGCGCCGGCACGACATCAACGCCAATGTGGTGTTCGGATGGCGCAAGCAATATCGTGAAGGCAAGCTGGTCGTCCCTGCACTCGACGCTGCGCCGAGCATGCGATGCACGGAGCTGCTGAGCGTCGACGTAATCGACTCGGCATTAGTACTTCGCGCGCCGGAGCCGACACATGTGTCGGAAGCGATGAGCAGCGTATCGATGCCGACGCCCGTGTGCGAGATCGAGGTGGAGATCGGCAAGCGGCGCGTGAAGATTCGCGGCCTGTCTGCCGAGCGCACCGAAGCGTTCCTGCAGGAATGTCTGAAGTGATCGCGCTGCCGGCAGGTACGCGTATCTGGCTAGCGGCCGGCGTGACCGACATGCGCTGCGGGTTCCAGGGGCTGGCCGCGAAGGTGCAGACAGCACTCGAAGAAAATCCGCTGGGCGGCCACCTGTTCATCTTTCGCGGGCGTCGCGGCGATCTCGTGAAGCTGCTTTGGGCGACTGATGATGGACTCTGGTTGCTCGCAAAACGATTGGAGCGAGGCCGTTTTATCTGGCCCCAGGCCGATGGCGGAAAGATCCATCTGACGAGCGCCCAGCTGTCGATGCTGCTCGAGGGCATCGACTGGCGGCAGCCGCGACGCACTGCCGCGCTGTCGATGTTGTAAACCGCGAAGAAGACTCGTAAACTGCGACGCATGTCCCAACATGCGCCGCTTCCCGCCACCGTCGCTGAGCTCCAGGCATTGGTGCTCGAGCAGCAAGCATCGCTCGCGAACATGGTGCGGGAGATCGCCGTCCGCGACGACGAGATCGACCGACTGAAGGCGCAGATCGACAAGCTCAGGCGGATGTACTTCGGGAGCAAGTCCGAGAAACTGGCCCGGCAGATCGATAAGCTCGAAGCGCAGTTGGAAGACCTGACGGCCGGCCAAGGGGCGGCAGAGGCGCGAGGACAACGAGACAAAGCATCGAAGGGACCATCCAATCGAGGGCCCACGCGAGAACCCCTGCCGCCGCACTTGCCGCGCGACGAGATCGAACTCACACCTGATTCGGCTTGCCCCATATGCGCGACTGCAATGCAGTGGCTCGGCGAGGATGTCTCCGAGCAAATCGCCCGCGTGGCGGCCGCGTTCAAAGTGATCCGCACGATCCGCCACAAGCTGTGTTGCCCCGATTGCGGCCACATCGAACAGCCCGCGATGCCTAGCCTGCCGATCGAGCACAGCATCGCGCATCCGAGCTTGCTGGCCGATATTGCGGTGTCGAAGTTCGCTGATCATCAGCCGCTGTATCGCCAATCGGAGATTGCGGCACGCGATGGAGTGACGTTGGATCGCGGCAGCATGGGCCGCTGGCTCGGGCAGATTGCCCAGCTCTGTGTACCGCTCGTTGAAGCGATCCAGCGCTACGTGTTGGTTTCCGAAAAGGTACACGTTGACGACACGCCGGTCGCGGTGCTCGCGCCAGGCAACGGTAAGACGGTAACCGGCCGATTCTGGGTCTACGTGCGCGACGATCGTCGCTCGGGTTCGGCTGAGCCTGCTGCGGTATGGTTCGACTTCTCCTCGGATCGCAAAGGCATCCACCCTCAAACCCGGCTCGTTGCATTCCACGGCATCGTGCAGGCCGATGCTTACTCGGGGTTCGATCAACTGTACGCAAGCGGCGAGATCCACGAAGCGGCATGCTGGGATCACGCAAGGAGGTACATCTATGATGTTCACGCGCGCACGCCGACTGCGGATACCCAGCAGCTGCTCGAGATGATCGGCGAGCTCTACAGCATAGAAGCCGACATCCGCGGCAAGGAATCAGACGAGCGTCTGCGCGTGAGGCGCGAGAAGAGCAAGCCATTGCTCGATAAGTTCGAAACGACGATCAGGGCAAAACTCACGACGCTGTCGACGAAGTCCGCGCTCGCCAAGGCGATCAACTACTCGCTGAACCACTGGGCAGCCCTCACGTTTTACTGTGAAGACGGTCGGGCCGAGATAAGCAATGTGCTTGCCGAAAACGCCTTGCGCTGTGTCGCGCTCGGACGCAATAATGCGCAGTCGCAAATTATGCGGAGTCCGTCACTTTCTAAAGAGTGCCGGGCGAGTCGCCGAAGCGATCTGCAAGGATTCGCGGTTCGGCGAGCTGTGCATAATTACAGCGACTCCAGGAACTGAAGGATGTGGTCCGGCGGTCGATATCGAGGATTCTTTACTTGCGGCAGCTGAATCCTGTTCAGCGCTCGCTCCTTCATTGTCAGATCAGCCTCCATGTAGCCATGTGTTGTCGATGGGCTTTCGTGTCCCAGCCACAAGGCGATGACCGACAGGTCGACGCCTGATTGAAGTAGATGCATGGCGGTCGCGTGTCTGACCAGATGAGGAGAAACACGTCGTTTGGCGAGCTGCGGACATTGGTCCTTCGCGCGCGTTACGGCAATTCTCATCCGATCGGCAACATTGGAGCGTGTCATCGCGTTTCCGGATCGATTTGGAAAGAGCCTCTGATTTGATGCATCCTGTATCTGCGGTAACCATTCCTTGATGAGCTTGGCCGTGGATCGCCATAAAGGCACCGTTCGTTCTTTGCGTCCTTTGCCAAGAATATGAACGCAGGGGGATATGCCCAGGACGACATCACTAACGCGTAGTGCCAGGATCTCCGAGACACGTGCTCCGGTGTTATACATGGTTGCCAGGAGGACCCTGTCGCGTTGGCCCGACCAGGTGTCTGGGTCGGGCGCGATCAACAGGTGCTGAATCTCATCGCGAGACAGGAATCCGACCATAGGTTTATCGCAACGCTTCATCGGCACCGAGAGTGCACGCTGTATAACGGCCAACGATGCGACGTCACGGTGTGCCGCGTACTTCAGGAACGAGCGCAACGCTGCGAGTCGAACGTTACGGGTCCGCGTGCTGTTATGCCGTTCAACCTCAAGATGTTGCAAAAACTCTAGGATCAGCGGCGCATCCATGTCCGACAGCGTCAGATTAGTTGGGCACCTACCAAGGCGATTCGATGCGAACTGGAGAAACAAACGAAACGCATCGCGATAGCTGCATATCGTCTCCGGACTCACCGCGCGTTGCTGCATCAACCGTTCGACGAAGAAGTCCTGCAGGAGCGTCGCGAAGGAAGGAATCAGGCGGCCTTTAGTCATGATCCACCCCTTCAGCAAAGCCCGCAAATTTCTGGCTCACGATTTCCATAAGATCGGGAACCGCAGTCAGATACCAGTAGGTATCGCTGGGCTTCACATGCCCAAGATATGTTGACAGCGCGATCATCCGGTTGTCGACGTTCTCGCCATCCTGATACCACTTCAGGATTCGCCAGCACACGAATGTGTGGCGAAGATCATGGATACGAGGCAATGCATGGTCGCCTCGCGCAATCCATCCGAGTTGCTCGCGAAGCCGACCAAACGCCCAGTGCACTGTACTGGGATGCAGCTTCCTGCCATCAAGGTTCACAAAGAATGAGTTGCACGGCTCGGTAGCGACGACCAGCGTACGGCGGGCAGCGTAACGCTCCATGGCCTGAGTTACCGTAGGATGCAACGGAATATGCCTCGACTTATGGAACTTCGTCTCGCGGACAGTTAGCGTCCCAGCAGCAAGATTCACGTCATCTCTGGACAGATTGATGGCTTCCGAGATTCGCAGACCGGTTGCCGCAATCAAACCGAATAACGCTTCATAGGTGAGCGGTCTGATCGAACCCGCAGGTAGCATCGCCGCCGACGCAGCGAGAAGTTCGTTGAGTTCCTGCTTTGTGTAGATATGTGGTGTCAGACGACGATGAGCTCGCCCGCACAGGTCGCATCGTGGAACAACGGTGTCAGGATAGAGCTGTTTGAGATGCTTCGCGAAGGGACGGATTACCTCGATTCGACGCGCCCAGGTAATTGGCCTTTGGCTCGGCGTCGAGTGTGCCCAGGCAAGCGCCAGATCTTCGGTGATCGAACCACGATGCTCCGTCGCGTCCGCAAAGCGGGCGAAGTTCATCAATACGTGTCCAGAGATCTTGAGGTCGAAGCCAAGGCAGCGTCGCTCTGCGAGATATGCTTGCGCCAGCGATACCATCGTGTCAGTCGGGTTGACGTGAACGGTGCGTTTCATGATTTACTCCCCGGCCATGGGAGCGCGACCGCCTCCATGCTTTGCAAGTCGATCTTCGTGTAGATCGCAGTCGTGTCGATGCTTTGATGGCGCAATACATCGGCCACTTCCTTTAGCGACGAGCCGGAACGAAGCAGTCGTCTGGCAACGCTGTGTCTCAGAAGATGAGTTCCACATTCTTTAGTCCAACCACAGCGAACATATGCGGCACGCACTGCCTGATGGACACGACCGGTTCCCAACGGAACGTCGGCGGGCGCGTAGTGCCGCACAAAGACGGCTCGCGAGGTCGTCGTTGCCCTTCGGGCTAACCGGATATAGTCGGCGATCGCGCGACCTGTCGGCTCCGGCAGCGGAATGATGTAGCCCCGGCGTGATTTGCTACAACGGATTTGCAGCGTGCCTTCGCGCCAGTTCAAATCGTCGAGCTGGATTTGCACGACTTCCGCAGCACGCAATCCAAGGTCAGCCAGACAACGTACCATTGCGTAATCACGCAAGTCGGCCGCTGTCTCATGATCAAAGGAATTCAGGAGCTGTCCGATCGCAGCGTCCGAAAGCGTTTCGGGTAATGCCGCCAACCTCCATCCTGCTACGTTTGGGACCGCCGCGATCAACTCTGCGACCTGGTCGTTATATTGCATGGTCCTGAAGCGCAGATAACTGCGCAACGTCACGCCCGCTACGTGAGCGGCTCCAGCATTCCACCCGTCAGGGTAGTGCGTAACGAAACGACGGATATCCCGAATCGTTAGCAGCTCCATGTCTATGTGTTTGCGACCAAAGCTCTGATGCAAGAAATCGCGAATGATTCGGCCGCGCTGATATCGCGTGCTTTCGGCTAGGCCGCAAACGTCCTTGAGATGGTCAGTAAAGCGACACACCTCCTGCTGCACCGAGTCCGATTGCGCCCGCAGAAACCGAGGGACAGCGCACGCGCCCAGGACGACCAGCAAATGCTGAAGTGCAGCATTCACGTCTGCCCGCCCCCTCGGAATCGGATGGGGACAGGTACATCGCCGCAAATGGTCGTTCACGAAGCTGCAGACAAGTCGGTCGTCGACACTTGCTACGGCTATACGGTGCGTTGTAAGCCAATACGCAAAGTGCGCGACGCATCTCACGTAGATGTTGATGGTGCGAGCTGCGTAGCCGGTATCAACGAGATATTCGCAGTAGCGCTCTGCGAAACGAGATAGGACGCTACGCCGCAACCACGTCTGAGGCTGCGGCCGAAGAGGGACCAATCCGATCATGATGATTCTCCTGAGTGAGTTACAACTCAAACAGGAAACCACCTTTTTTATGCGCAGTTTGCTCCTACCGAACGATTGACGCAAGGCGCGCCGCAAAGGACGATCGTAACGTTCCGTACACCGCAAACTCCGCATAATTTGCGGCTGCGCATTATTCCGGCAATGCACATATTTGCATTGACGCAAAAATTATCTGTTCGTCGGCTCCGACAGCGGGGGCGAGCGGGCCGCCGCGATGTATAGCTTGATCGGGACGTGCAAGCTCAACGGAATCAACCCGCGTGCCTACCTGGAATACGTCCTGACCCACATCGCTGATCACAAGATCTCTCGCATCGACGAATTGCTGCCTTGGAATGTGGCTGACAAACTAAAACCCCTCACCCCGCCACAATCTCAATCGGGAAGATCTGGATAGATTTGGATGGATCGTGCCCACGATCGCCGATCGTGGACACGATCTCCCTTGATCTACACGGACTTCAACACGCCATCACCATCATGCCTCACTCGCACGCGCGTGAGGACACGGCCCAGCCGAGCCGCTGATATGACTTTCCATGTCAATCGCGATACCTGCGTTTTTGGCTTTTCCATAGGCAAAGGAATTTCCTGAGGGCGACGTAGCAGTAAGGCCGACGGTG
>NZ_JARUXS010000012.1:0-22361 GCF_031451175.1 Caballeronia sp. LZ035 | reverse complement strand
CACGCCCGACGACGTCACCGGTCCGGTGAACCTCGGCAATCCGCATGAACTGTCGATGCTCGACATCGCGCGGCGCATCATCGAGTTGACGGGGTCGTCGTCCGAGATCATCTTCAAGCCATTGCCGCTCGACGATCCGTGGCATCGCCAGCCGGACATCTCGCTTGCGCGCGACTTGCTCGGCTGGGCGCCGTCCACGCATCTCGACGAAGGCTTGCGGCGCACCGCGCAGCATTTCCGTGAGGTGATCGATGCAACGACAATGCGCGACACACAGTGCAACCGCGCCATGGCCTGAACAAAAGATGCCATGGTCGGCGCCCACGAGCAGATACGACGCAAGAGGCATAACGATCGCGCCAACGGTCAGAATCAACTCAACTTTGTTCTAGGAAGAGGCGATGCAAGACGAACCATCTAATCCCGTCGAGCGTGCGGGGCGCCGCAAGGATTTTGCCAAAGGCGACGTAAAGGTAAAACCCGACGGCACTATCGAGCAGCGCGAGCACGGGAACATTCACCCGTGCCTCGAAGGGCACGAACGATCCGGATGAATCGATTTTGCGGATCCTTGCGCCGACAATTGCGATGCGGCCGCTCAACCAGCGATTTAGCGCGCATCATGGACGCTTTGCGTTCCGTCGACGAGACCTACATGTCGCTATTAGCCCACACATTGAACGGGCGTGCTGACTGTTGCTGCACGTTTTCAAAAAACGAGGAGGCTGAGAAGGGGGCGAATCCGCAGATGCTCTGGGCGCGCCACTGCGTCAAAGACCACTTGCAGTCAATCGGCTAATATTCGAGCGGCGGAAAGGTCGGCGTTGGTGCGGGCAATGGCGCAGTCGGGAATGCCGCCAGGCGACCAAACAGGACGGTGCGTTCCGGCTTGCATCTCGCAGCGATTAGTTTTGCTCTACGATCACCTTTTTTCAGGCAAAGTTCGCTCACTTCCTCCCTTGACAGCGCTAACTGGCATCTTCTCCTGAAGCTCTCGCTGGGCGAGGAGGCTTAATTCCAGATCTCGAAGGTACCGATGGTCTCGAATGGACATAGCGTTGCAGTCGTTGTTCGCTTGACGTTTGACTATTTGAATAATGGGAAGGCCGCGTCTCATGTGACGCGCCGCGATCCATATCGACTCAAACAACGAACTCAGCACCCGGAAGTCACCATCGAGCTCGCGCAGCGCGTCCGCCATGGCGCCCACTTTAGTCTTGTACGGGCCACTCCATGCAGTTGTGGTGACGTCTTGCCTTTTCGACAACCAAAATCATCCGACCGCGTCTAAAACAAAAACCACTGTAAACACGCGGTAGCCGCCGACCGCTTTCTTATTGAGGGAGTGCGAAGAGAGTTGTTCAGGCAACGGCGCATATGGCTGCATACGTGTGTTCGGACCTAGCGTCAAACGGCTAAAAAAAGGGTCGCCTACAATAAGCCGTGCCCATCACGCGGGAGCATTCACAGCTTTGCAGCAATCCAAATGCCAATTTGCTATCTCTCACCTTAGATCGTCACGTTGCTTGTTGCAATGCTCAACAAAGGGCAGAACGGCGCGCCGTCGGAGCGTTGAGTGGGAAGCTGAATCCGCCCTCATTGGACCCGACTGTGAGAGGACGTCCGCGGCCTGTGGAATAAGAGTGGAAAGCGGCAGTGCATGTCCGATTGCCTTGGGGTCTGGCGAGCTCTTCCCGAAGTCAAGTGGGCAGAACAGACGCTTGCTGTAAGCTCGACATAGCGTTGCAGAACCGATGGGCGGGCTCATCCCAATCACCATGCGGTTCGCTTCATTCCTGAAACGGTCCTCACCATCATTGTGGCCATGTCGGACCGACTTTCCCTGCGCAACGTCAACGACGACCTCAGAATTTTGTTCCTCTAGGCATATCGTCGTGTCAACACGCTGCGCGATGCCGAGCAAATATTCGAGATCTCCACGCAGATTTCATGGGGGCGGTGCCTCGCTATCAGGCCCCGGCATCGGGTGTGACCCGTCCGGGCGCTCTTTGAGGCGGTCTAAAAATATCCGGCCCGCGAGACCGTCGTACTCCTCCGCCTTCGCGTTAACGATCGTTCGCAGCATTTTGATAAAAGCGTTGCCGTCTGCTAGGTTTTCCACGATGACACGCGCGGTCCGCAGAGATATAAACTCCGACAGCGGAGGTGCGGTCCCATCATCGAGCAAGAACGTGAACCGGTGTATTTCGACGTCCGATCCTGCCGGGGGTTTCGTATGAGCGACAATCGTGGCTTGCATAATCAAGGCGTCCGGAAAGCGTGCATCGAATTTACGCACGCATTGTGCCGACCGGGATTATCTCGTTGATCTCCGTTCGCTGAAAACCGGACACCGCCGGACGGGATGATCTATTCAAGCATAGTCGAACGTTCGAAGACTTCCTGCACGCCTGACCGACAACGACCTGCGCCCAAGCGGCGCCTCCAATGGCGCCTTCAATCGCACACTTAACGACAAGGGCGTGCCGCAGGTGTTTCGGTACTGGCCGGCAATCGGTCCTCATCGGCGAGGACACAACCTCGATCATCAGATTGCTCATCGACGGCGGCAACAGTCCCGCGAGATCCGAGACGCGCCGCGTCGGTGCTGCCGTCGCATGTCACGCGCACGTATGTCCAGATCGCGCAAGTGCTGGCCTACCTGAGTGCGTTTCGGGGCATCAATGCGCGCTTGAGCACCGCGGACGACGTGGCGTCGCCGCGCAGCACGCAGCACAAACTGGCAAAAATGCCGACGGCCGCGATCGTCCGGCCGTGCGTTCGACGTGCTTGCTTCACGCCACCGGTTCGAGTGCGACCCTAATGCAGCCGTGTTGTCGCTCGTCGAACGCTTATCGGCATCGATCACACTCATCAACGGCTCACACGTTTTCAGCACGCCCAACGAGATCGCAGGAGCCGTCGCGCAGACGCTCGATCAGTTCAGGCATCACCGCCCGATGGTTGCAGTTCTCCATGTTGATGCCTACGTTCTTGTTCATCGCCGCGCCGATCGGAAAAAAGCGATCGGTCGGCCGGTAGACCCCGATGATGCCATGCGTGCCTGCCTTCGTCGGCGCACCGATGTTCCAGTCGAGGTCTTGCGTAGGAGCATCGCCGGGCTGTTGTCGTGCGTTAGCACCGACACCGGTTCGGGCGGGTGGAAGGCGATCCCCGTTACGACGATATCGAGCACCCCCTGTCCGCCCCTGCCGCCCATCGCCGTATCCACCATCACGCTCGAAGGCGAGACGGACGGCGTCTCGCCCCCCGGCGGCCGGTCCACAAACGCGACACGCTTCAATGCCTGCCATGAGAACCGCATCGTGGCGAATGCTGCTCACAATCTTCCGCAGGAAGCATCCGACGCCTTCGCCGATGCGACCCTCGATATTCACGCCGGGACTGCCTGAGCGACCGCGTTCGGCGATGACACTACCTGAACGTTCAGCCGAGTGCGGGCCGATGTTGACGGGCGAAGCTCGATCGCCTGGAGACATCGCCCGCGCGCGTGCTCCGGTTCGACCCCAAGACCTGCATCAAGCGCCGTGCGTCGAACGGCGCTCTCACCTTCTGATCGTTGTCGAAGTAGCAGAACACGTCGTGCGATGTCCGTCGGCGCGGCATGCGAGTGGTGATGAGGCGGGCATCGCCGGGCTGACGGCCTGCCGCCCAGCATTCGATGCGCTCTGCCCACGCTTCTATGGCAGCGTCCGTATAAGAGCCGCCGTACAACGTCTCGCTGCCATGCAGACGGAGGTAGACGAAATCGGCGGTGAGGTCTTCGGCGTACGGCCAGCCCGCCGTCGAGTCCGATACGACGAGCGCCGCGCCGTACGTCCGTAGCAGTTGCACGAACCCCTCATCGAGGAAACTCGGATGCCGTATTTCAACGGCATGGCGTAGCGCCCGCCTCTTCTTGGGCGGTTCGAACCATGGCTCCCTGACGCGCGCGTCATGCTGCCCCGCGAACGCGGCGGCCGCCGTCGTGTCCTTCGGCAAGAGCGCAAGAAAGCGCTCGAAGGCATCGGGGTGAAAGGCGAATGTGGGTGGGAATTGCCATAGGAACGGACCGAGTTTGTCACCCAGACCCAGAACGCCCGATGCGAAGAAGTTAGCCAATGCGCTGGTTGCCGTCTCGTCGCGAAAGCGCAGCATATGAGTCAGATAACGCGGTCCCTTCACACTGAACACGAAGTTGTCAGGCGTGGCATCGTGCCAGGAGCGCCACGTGGATGCGCGTTGCAGCGAATAATGCGATCCGTTAATCTCGACACTCTGCACGGCGCGCGATGCAAATTCGAGTTCACGCGACTGTGCGAGCTTCGGTGGATAGAAGACGCCGCGCCAACCCGAATACCTCCAACCCGATATTCTGATGCGCACGAAACCTGTCTGCACTTAAGCTTCCTCAAGCGGTTTCACGGCCCTTGACGTCGCTTGGGCGTTCACTTCTTGCGGAGGCCCTCGAAGGCATCGGCAATGGCCCGATGGGCCAGCGTGCTCACCCCTGCGGTCATGATGCCTTGCACAGTACGCCGCACGCCAAGAATCACGAGCGCGACGAGGGTCCCCGCGATCAGTTCGGCGTTAGGCGACCATGGCGAAACACTGCCGCGCAGCGCGACCGGACCGCTCCTCTTTAGCCAAGGTTTCCCCTCTTCCGGAGCGCATGCCGCAAGCAAAGCGGTGCGTGTCTCCGCCATCCGCGTCAGCAAGGCCGCTTGACTACTCGAATAGGCGCGGCTCATCGCAACACCTTCCTGATCGCTTCCGCATCGCGCTCGAACTGATCGCGCAAAACCTGAAACGGCTCGGTGGGCTTACGCGTCATGATCACGGCCGTAGCGATCAGCGCGACCGCGAGCCACGCGCCGGCGACACACCATGCGGTCAGTATCAGATGAGGCGTGCCAACCGCGGTCACGATGACAGCGATCGATACGAACGACAGCGTGAACATCGCGCCGACGATCAGCGCCACCATGGCAATCAATTCGTGCAGGACGCGCGTTTTGGCTTCCGCGAATTCGATCGACATCAGCTCGCCATAGTCGACAATTCGTCGCGCACAAAAGTCCTTGACGCTGCGCCACGCTGCAATTTTTCTTCCAAGCGACATGAACGATCTCCTCTGATCGGGCGGGCGATTCGACGGCCATCTTCGTCTGACGGACTCACGCCCCGTTACTCACTGAGCGTCAGAGCTCGCAGGTTTCATGGCAATGCGGGTACAGTTCAGGCCGAACGACGGCAGCCCTGCTGTCCCTGCACAGCCGCCCCGATTGACCGACTCCGACAATGTGGCCTGCTTCGGTCCGCCATCGACGCTCGAGACCGCTTGCGTGCGGGCGCACGGTGTTCGCGCCTCGTGAGCACGAAGAGCCCCGCACCGGCGGCCGCGATCGCGACGCGCGCCGGATTGGATCTCACGACCTAGACGCCTCGGGCCAGAACACGCATCCAGGGCGGGTGGTCCTCGTACTTTACTGACCTCGCCGGCGCGGGCGCGAGGCCCAATGGTTCGAAACGTCCTGAAGTGGGGTGCTCGTGCACGGTCGTCGTTGCATGCGACGGGACATCCGCGCGGACCTCGCGCATATCGTGTCCTTCACGCCCTTCCAGGCGCGTGGCGGCCGCTTCGGCGCCGAGCAGCAAGACCGCTGCAGCGAAGTAGAGCCACATCATCAGCACGGCGAGGGATCCCGCCGCACCGAACGCACTCGCCGTTCCGGCGTGTGTGAGATAGAACGCAAAGAGCTTCTTGCCGAGCGAGAACAGCACGGCCGAGATGAAGCCGCCGACAAACGCGTCGCGCCAGGACACGGGCCCGTCGGGCAAATACTTCAACAACGCGGCAAAGGCGCACGTCAGAAGCGCCACTCCAAGCACCAGTTGCACGATATCGCCAACGATCAGGAGCGGCGAGTTACCGAATGCCCACTTTCCCGCTGCCTGCACGGCCGTATCCAGTACGAGTGAGACGATCAGCAGAAACGCTACGCCCATGACCAGGCCGAAGGAGATGAGCCGCATCTTGACGAGCGTGGCGACGCCTGACTGCGGCTCGCCGCCCTTGGGCCAGATCACCGACAACGCCGCATTCAGTGAAGAGAACGTGGCTGATGCTCCCACCGCCAGCAAGACAAACGACATGATCGCCGCAAAGCCGCTGCCGCCGCTCCGATGCGCGTGCTCGACGATGGTCTGCACGCTTGCTGCCGCATCCTTGCCTATTAAGCCGCTGATTTGCTGAAAGAGCTGTCCACGCGCGGCTTCGGCGCCGAATGCCAGTCCGGCGACGGCGATCACCATGACGAGCGTCGGTGCAAGCGAGAAGGCCGAATAGAACGCGATGCTCGCGGCCATGGGCGCGCCGCGATCGGCACCAAAGCGTTTGAACGTGCGGACGGGCCAGGCCAGCGCGCCGCGCAGCCGAGTCTTGCCGGTCATGACCGTCTCCAGGAGGTGGCTACGCCTCCACCAAGCATTCGAAATGCCAGCGCTCATGTTGCGCTCTCAGGCGAATGCTCGTGCGATAGCTGTCTGCGGCATGACGATTGCAAATCAGCGGTGCGTACGTGCCGCAAGCGCGGCGCCACGATCGCGCGTGCGGCGCCCTCTGGTCTCTTTACGACCGGCAGGAATCGCGCAGGCGCCTCATTATCCGGAAGTCAGCGCAAAGCCGGCCCAACAAGGAGCGCATCATGATCCGCAACTTCACCTTCAAGAGCGCGTCGATTGCCGCACTGTCGGCGTGCATTTGTTTCACCGCAGGCTGCAATCGCAACAGCGGCGAGGCGGGAAGCAGCGGCTCAGCGAGCAGCACATCCAGCGCGTCCGCGCCTGCCGCGGCGAGCTTTCCTGCTACCGCTGCCAGCGACACGCCGTCAGGCGCAAGCCAGTAACGCAGAAGCGTCGAAGGCCATCGAACGCGGACGGCAGCAAGGATAGGCGCCGCATCCCGTGGGCTGCGGCGCATCGGCGCTTACCTGGACACCTGTTACTGCGCGTGCTTGGCCGCAGGCTTCTCCGCACCCTTTGCCTCAGGCTTGGCAACGGTGTTTCCAGCCTGCTCTTCTGAAACCTCCTGCTCCGCGAGCAAAGTCAATTTCTCGTCCGTCGCTTTCTCTTCTTTCAAGGTGTCGAGAAGAAGATTCATTGCTTCAGTATGACCAAGCTTTTTCGCGAGCGCCGCGAGTGTGCCGTACGTTGCGATCTCATAGTGCTCGACTTTCTGCGCGGCGGCGATCAATGCCGCGTCGAGGATCGGCCCTTTCTCGATCTCCTCGATCTGCTCCGACCCTCCTCGACAATCCCTTCCATGGCCACACACTTGACGCGCTTCAGCTTGATGCCAGTGCTCTCGACGACCCGATCGATACGCTCAATCTGCCCCTGCGTTTCCTCCAGATGCGTTTTGAAGGCTTCGGCAAGATCGGGGTTGGTCGTCGCCCGCGCCAGTCTCGGAAGCGCCTTGGTCAGTTGCTTCTCTGCGCTGTAGACGTCGGACAGCGCGTGGATGAACAGATCCTGCAAAGTCTTGATAGCCATGATGCCTTTTGAGTGAATGGATGGTTACGCCGGTCGTCGACCAGCATGGCAGGCCCAGCGCAATGGCCATGCCTTACCCCGGCCACAGCGTCATGCCACCGGTTCGAGCGCGACCTTGATCCAGCCGGGCTGACGCTTGTCGAACGCCTTATAAGCATCGATCACGTTCATCAGCGGCTCGCGTGTTGTCAGCACGCGCAACGGGTCGCAGGAACCGTTGCGCACACGTTCGATCAACCCGGGCGTAACAGCGCGGTGGTTGCAGTTCCCCATCTTGATCGTGACGTTCTTGTTCATCGCGACCCCGATCGGGAAGAAGCGATCGGTCGGCGGATAGACACCGATGATGCCGAGCGTGCCTGCCTTCGCCAGCGCGCTGATACTCCAGTCGAGCGCCTGGGTAGGGGCATCGCCGGGAACCCAGTTTCCGTCCGATACGTTGGGCTTGGGCGTGACGGTACGGCTCTCGGCTTCGCCCCTTTCCACGTTCTCCGCCGTGGCAGCGGGACCCTGCTGTGCATGTTGCGAATCGATGCCCACCGCATCGATGGCGCGATCGACACCGATGCCGCCCGTCAGCTCGAGAATCGCTTGCACCGGGTCCTCGTCGTCGAAATTGACGGCTTCGGCACCCTGCGCGCGGGCCATGTCGAGACGATCGGCAAGCCTGTCGATTGCGATCACACGCCCTGCTCCAAGCATGAAGGCGCTGGCTATCGCGAACTGGCCGACAGGTCCCGCGCCGAACACGGCGACGGTGTCGCCGCGCGTCACTTCGGCGAGCTGTGCGCCGAAGAATCCTGTCGGGAAAATGTCTGAAATGAGAATGGCGCGTTCATCGTCGATATTGTCTGGCAGCTTGATCAGGCTTGCGTTGGCGAGCGGCGTTCGGGCGAATTGAGCCTGCAGTCCGTTGACCGGGCCGGTGGATTGCGGTCCGCCGAAAAACGTGGTGCCGGCCGCCGCGCCGTTCGGATTCGCCTCGTCGCATTGCGCGGTATACCCCTTGCGGCAATACGAACAATAACCACACGAAATGGTCGACGGAATCAACACGCGGTCGCCACGTTTGAAATTGCGCACGCTCTTACCGATTTCCTCGATCACGCCCACGCCTTCATGTCCAAGGATGGTGCCTGGTTTCATGCCGGGCAACGTCCCGCGCACCATGTGCAAGTCCGTACCGCACACGGCGCTTGCAGTGATTCGCACGATGGCGTCCTGGTCATGCCGGATCGTCGGATCGGCGACGTTGTCGAGCGATATATCGCCGACTGCGTGGAAAACGACTGCTTTCATGCTGGGCTCCTTCATCGCGTTCGGGAAAGCAACATGCGAGCAATCGACACGCCTGTTTCTTCTTGCGAGCGCCTTCACGTAATGGGCAGCAGTAGGAGAATCCCGGCCCAGTCTGGGGCACGCGCGTTGCTGGCGCTCTTTCAGCCTGAGCCCTGATAGAAGCGACTTCCTGAAACGTTTGTTCGCTCATGCCCCTCTCGATTTCCTGATCATCAGCATGAGTCAATCTGTCGAAACACGAGTCCGCACTGCGAAGGGTCGATCACTTGCGCGAGGCCTCGGATGGTTCAGCCTCGCGCTGGGCGCAGCCCAACTGCTCGCGCCGCGCGCGGTCGCCCGCGCGACCGGTATTCGAACGAGTCCGGCGCTGATGCGGCTCTATGGTCTTCGCGAGATCGCAGCCGGCATCGGCATTCTTGCATCACGCGATCCCTCTCCTTACGTGATGGCTCGACTGGGCGGCGATGCGCTCGATCTGATGACGCTTGGAACTGCGGCACCCATGCCGGCGCGCGCGGCGTCCACACGCAAAGTGACGGCAATCGTCAACGTTGCAGCCGTCACGGCGCTCGACGCGCGGGCCGCGGTCGCGCTCGCAGCCGACAAGAGCCATCAGCGCCGCGAACGGGCGAAAAGCGCCGTCGCGCTGTACAGCGACCGCAGCGGCTTTCCACGTTCGCCCGAAGAGATGCGCGGCGCCGCCGTTCGCACATGAGCGAACGGTCCAGGCGTTGCGCGAGCAGGATACAACCTCTCACGATACAGCGCTGGTCTGTCCTGTTCGCCCTGCCCTCGGGCGCGCGCCCGTTCTAGAGCGGCTTGTGCGGCAGCGTCACCTTGAAACAGGTCAAGTGCGACGAAGTCACGCTGATAGACCCGCCGTGCGCCGTCGCGATCTCCCGCGCGATGAAAAGGCCGAGTCCTAACCGGCGCCTGCGCGGCGCGGCGTCGGCGACCGGTTCTTTCGCTTGAGCGGGTCGAACAGGGTGCGACGATCCTCGGGAGAAATGGGATTTCCTTCGTTCGTCACCGAAAGCGTAGCCGTGTTGTCATGACCGATGGCTTCGAGTGTGATGTTGCCTTCCTGCCTGCCATGGTCGATCGCATTCTCCAGCAGATTGACGAGCATCTCCTCGATCCGGGCCGCATCCCACACACCTGCAAGATCCCCGGAAAACCGCGCGGTCACGGCTTGCTCCGGATGCAGTGCGTCGATCTCCGTGAGCGCATGCCGGCAGATCTGATCGAGCAGCGCGGGTCTGGCCTCGATCGGCAGCATGCCTCCAAGACGAATCCGCGTGAACTCAACGAGGTCTCCGACAATAACCTGCGCTCTCTGGCTGCTTCGATGGATGTTCGTCGCAGCACGAAGGGCTGCTCGGGCAACTCGCCCTTGCGCATTAGATACTGGGCAGAATTGGCAATGGCGCCAAGCGGCGTTCTCAGATCGTGTGCAAGGATACCGACCGAAATGTCTCGGATGCGCTGAAGAGAATGCGAATCGCACGTGATCGACTCGGTCAATGCCTGATCGACCGCTTTGTTGAAACGGACGAGCGGTCGAGTGCTCAGCTTCGCATTGTCCAGAAAGAAACTGAACCAGTGCCGAACGACGCTCGCACGCAACGCCCGATATTCCGCGACCATGTCGCTCAGCGACAATCCGAGACTCAGCCGCTGTTCGGCGTGCGCACGCGCGGCGGCGTTCACACCGGGCGCATTGCCCGGCATGTCTCCGATGGCCTTCGCATCACGCTCGGCCTCGGTTTGCGGCTGCCTCATATCCGCGATGATCTGCTCGACGAGACGCACTGCTGAGTCTTCCAGTTCATCAAGCCGTGGATGCGGTTCGGCGACGCCCAGGCGACCCGCCTGCACTGCCCAGTCTTCGAGCACGAGTGATAGATTCGACTCGAGAATTCGGCCAGATCCATGCTGTCCCCGCAAGTATCGTTGGCTGATGCCGGTCGCGGCCATGAGCACATGCGACCGATCAGTGCCTCATACGCGCCGGGACTCGCGCTTCAGTAGGCCACAGTTTCGCGCAAGGCGAAAGGCAACGGACGCTCTAGCATGCGTACGAATGGGTTGCCATAGCGGTCTGCGGCCGGCCTAAGTGAAGGTTCGCCTTGAGTGATCGGCATAGCAACTGCTGCACGGAGGTTTTCATGGGTTTCACGAGACGTACGCGGCGGGACGAAAGGCGCCCTCACCAAACGTCATCGTCTCGCCCGGCGCGACGCCCGAGCCCGATGCTTCTCCGCGCAATCCTTAGGCTCTTCTATCTCACGAGTTAGGCAACGATGAATACCCGCCCTTCCCCTCTGTCTCCCTCGCAAGCGCGCCGCCGACTGCCTGCTTCCGGCTGGCTGACGGTCCTGCTTCTGGCGCTTGCCGGGCTCTATCTTGCCATCGGCGGCGGCTGGCTCGTGACGATCGGCGGAACGCCTTACTACGTGATTGCGGGCATCCTGATGCTGATTGTCGCATGGTGCTTCTGGCGCGCACGCGTGCTTTCGCTCTGGCTTTACGTGTTGCTGCTGCTCTGCACACTTGGCTGGGCCATCGCCGAAGCCGGATTCGATTTCTGGGCGCTTGCACCGCGGCTCGACGTGCTCGTCATTGTCGGCATCTGGCTGCTGTTTCCTTTCGTTCGCCGTTCCTTCGTCGCCTCGGCGCGAACAGCCGGATTCGCGGTGGCCGCGACGCTCGTGCTATGCGGCATCGCGCTGGTCTATGCGGCGTTCAACGACCCGCAACAAATCGATGGAACCGTGACCCGCGCGACGACAGAGCCTGCAGGATCAGCCGATTCACCCACCGGACGCACGCATCGCCCGGGCGACTGGCTCGCCTACGGCAACTCGCAGGGCGGCACGCGTTACTCGCCGCTCGCGCAGATCACCGACAAGAACGCGAAAAATCTGCACGAGGCGTGGAGTTTTCGCACCGGTGACATGAAAGGCCCAAACGATCCCGTCGAGATCACCGATGAGGTCACGCCGATCGCCGTCGACGGCACGCTCTACTTCTGCACGCCGCATCAGAATGCCATCGCCGTGGACGGCGCAACGGGCCGGGAGAAGTGGCGCTTCGATCCAAAGCTGCAGCCCGATCCCAGTTTTCAGCATGTCACCTGCCGCGGCGTTTCGTGGCATGAAACTCCTGAAGGTTCCGCATCTCGTCGAGCGGGCAGTACTGCGGCCCTGCCTGCGTGCTCGCGGCGCGTCGTGTTGCCGGTCAACGATGGCCGTCTGTTCGAGCTTGACGCAGACACCGGCAAGCCGTGCGCCGCATTCGCGGACCACGGCGTACTCGACCTGCAACATCTTCAGCCCGTCAAGACGCCGGGCCAGTACGAGCCGACATCGCCGCCCGTCGTGACCGCGAAGGTGATCGTCGTGGCAGGAGCCGTGACCGACAACTATGGCACGCGCGAGCCGTCGGGCGTGATCCGCGGTTTCGATGTCGAGACGGGAAAGCTATTATGGGCGTTCGATCCGGGTGCGCGGGATCCCAACGCGATTCCCGATGACCAGCACGCTTTCACGCAAAACTCGCCGAACTCCTGGGCGCCCGCCGCCTACGATCCGCAACTGGACCTGGTCTATCTGCCGATGGGCGTGTCCACCCCGGACATCTGGGGCGGCCATCGCACGCCGGACCAGGAGCGTTACGCGAGCGGCTTGCTCGCGCTCAATGCGACCACCGGCAAGCTCGCCTGGTTCTATCAGACGGTTCATCACGATCTTTGGGACATGGACCTGCCTGCCCAGCCTACCATCGCCAACATCACGGACCAGAAGGGCAACACGGTGCCTGCCATCTACGCCCCCGCGAAAACCGGCAACATCTTCGTGCTCGATCGCCGCACCGGCAAGCCAATCGTGCCGGCGCCCGAGCGGCCGGTCCCGCAAGGCGCGGCGAAAGGGGATCGGCTTTCGCCCACGCAGCCGTTCTCGCAACTCACCTTCCGGCCGCAAAAGAATCTCACCGGCGCCGACATGTGGGGCGCAACGATGTTCGATCAGTTGATATGCCGCGTGATGTTCCATCGGCTGCGCTATGAAGGGGCATTCACGCCGCCGTCGGAACAGGGTACGCTCGTGTTCCCCGGCAATCTGGGCATGTTCGAATGGGGCGGACTCGCGATCGACACCGATCGCCGCCTCGCGATCGCCAATCCGATTGCGCTGCCGTTCGTCTCGCAACTGGTGCCGCGCGGGTCTGGCAATCCTGTATCGCCGCCGCAGGCGGGACAGGCAGGAACCGGCACGGAGGTCGGCATACAGCCGCAATACGGCGTGCCTTTTGGTGTGGAGCTGAATCCGTTCCTGTCGCCGCTGGGCCTTCCCTGCAAGCAACCGGCGTGGGGTTACGTCGCCGCGCTCGATCTCGATACCAACAAGGTTGTTTGGAAAAAACGCATCGGTACGACGCGCGATGCCTCGCCGATTCCAATCCCGTTCAAAATGGGCATGCCCATGCTCGGCGGTCCGGTCACGACGGCAGGCCATGTCTTCTTCATCGCGGCGACCGCCGACAATTACTTGCGGGCGTTCAGCACCGACACTGGCGAGGCGCTCTGGCAGGCGAGGCTGCCCGCCGGCGGCCAGGCAACGCCCATGACCTACGAAGCAAACGGGAAGCAGTATGTGTTGATCGCGGCAGGCGGACATGGTTCGTTCAGGACAAAGCTCGGCGATTACGTCATCGCCTACGCCCTGCCCTGATCCGGTGACTGCCGCTGGCGCCCTCCAAGGCGAACAGGCTCTGGGGAACGCCGTGGGGCGTTCATTTGCGGATGGCGTAAAGACGCGTCGGCAGCGCTGCGGGGTTCTGCGGCTGGTACCAGCTCATGTCCGGAATACGGGAATCGGTGACATAGATCGTCCCGTCCGGACCCTCGGAGAACGTATCAGGCCAGATCAGCTGGCGGTCACGCACGAGGGTCGCGAAGCGCTCGCCCTGGCGCACCCGGATCGCGTGGTGTTCGACCGACGACACATACAGGCGTTCGCGCGGGTCGATCCACAAGCCGTCGGCGGGGCCGTCCACGGCCACCGCTTCCACGCGGGACGCCACCTGGTCCGCGCCAAGCTGAGCGTTCTGCAACGCGTCGGTGGCAATGCGATAGAGTGTCTTCCCCTTGACCGCCTGCCAGTACAGATAGCGCCCATCGGGCGTCAGCGCGATGCCGTCGGCGGCGAAGCTCACGCGTCGTCCGTCCGTCTGCTGCAAGGGCTTGCCATTCACCGTGGCCGTCACGCTCTTGTCGACCTGCGTGCTCGGGTCGCCGTCGAGAACGCGGCGCGCGGCGCCGGACTCGATATCGACGACGACAATCGCGCCCCGCACACCCGAGTCCGTGATGTAGGCCGTGCGTCCGTCCGGACTGATGCGCACGTCGTTCAGGTAACTGCCTTGCGGCGCAACCCTCTCGTCAAACGCATAGGTGCGAGCAACACGATTCGATGCGAGATCGATGCGCACCAGCTTCGGCGCGCCCGGCACGATCAGCGACTGGGCGGGCGCGCCGGGATCGATGACCCAGAGATTGCCGCGTGTGTGGGCCACGACCGATTGCACGCATACCCAATGATCGGCGGGCGTGACCTCGTCGCGGCGCGCGTTGCGCCAGGTGTTCCACTCGGCGTCCGGGTAAGGCAACAGGTCGCCGCCTGAACCCACTTCCGCCACCGAGAGCGGCGCGTCTTCGGTCCAGCGCGGGAAGTTCACGAACATGCGTCCGTCGGGCGCGACGGTCACGCCCGTCACCTGGTGATCGAACGAAGCGACGAGTTGCAGCCGGGCGTTGCTTGCGTGCTCATCTCGGCCCGTCTGCCACGCGGAATCGTCGGCATCGCCAGCTAATGCGGCGTGCGCGCAAAAGGCAGGCCAAGTGCGATCAGATAACGGCGATACGGTTGCATGGTTAGCTCCTGGTGATGCCGCGATGCGCGGCATCACCAGCAGCAATCGTGGTGCAGTTCCGAATATTCGCGAGTGCCGGGAGGCCCGCGTTACGGACAGCGCGGAGGTCTTCCTAACGGGCCGCTGTGGCATGCGCGGTGCGCGTGTGTTGAACCCTTTCTGACACGCAATCCTCCGGGGAACCACCATGCCGAACATGCCAGTTGACCAGAACCTCACGCACGACCGATCCACGACATGGTTCGATTGCCTGGTTCCCTCGCAAGACCGATGCGCCCGAGTCGAGGCGCCGGCCTTTGAACCCTGCGCCCGCAAGCACCTGTCGATCACGATTGTCGAACGGCTCTCGCCACACACGGCGCTGCTCTCATGGTCCGATGCGCGACTGGGCTGCATGGCCGAACAGACATGGACGTTCGGCAGGGCGCGGAAGGAGGACGTCTGCGCGTTCAGCGGCGAACTCATCAAGCGCGGTGATCCGATCTATCGCCCGCGCAAGACAACGCCTCCGGCGCTCAACGCCCGCTGCGTGATTGCGGCGCGCCACGTCGTGGACGCCATGCAGTCGTTCGAGCCTCTCTGAACCGGCTCTCGGGCCCGCTCACGCAAGCGGCCGTATCAGCGCCTCGGCGGGTACGCTCGCCGCGCGCTGTGCAAGACGCTCAAACTCGACCGGATCGTGGCTGCAGAAGACACGTACATCACGTGTCGCGTCGGCATTGCAAAGTGCGCGCAGCCTTGCCTGATTATGCCGGCGGGCTGCGCGGTCCTTGTCCATCATCCATTGATAGAGCGCCAGGCCGGGGGTACAGTGCGGCCGCTCGGCGTCCATCTCCGTGTGATAAAAGTAGGCATCGGCGGCAAGCAGCAGCCAGCCCGATCCGGTGCGCACCGCGATACCGGCGTGACCGAACGTATGTCCGCGCAGCGGCACGAGGGCGATGTCGTCGGCGAAGCGCGCAAGCGGCCTCACGCGATCGAAACCGTGCCAGCGGTCGCCGCCTTCGGCGTGAACCACCCACTTGTCGCGGGTCGACCACTGCTGCGGCCGGAAGCGCTGCCGGTCCAGCCAGGTCCTCTGCTGCAATGCGTAGTCGCGCTCGGTCTGGAGCATATGGACCGTCGCGTGGGGGAAGTCGTCGAGGCCGCCGGCGTGATCGAAGTCGAGGTGACTGAGCAGAATATGGCGCACGTCGGCCGCGGCAAAGCCGAGCGCCTCGACCTGCCTGACCGCCGTCATCGTCTCGCGAAAATCCGGCTTCAGCATGAGGAGAAAGAACGTGCTGAGCCGGCTGCGTGGATTCGCGACATCGCGCAAACCGAAACCCGTGTCGACCAGCACGAGGCCGTCATTGGTCTCGATGAGCAAGCAGTGGCAGGTCAGCTCGCCGCGTTGCAGAAGGCCTGCCGTACGCCCGTCGAAGAGCTTTCCGCCGAGGGGACAACTCGAAATGCAATTGAGGTGATGCACGCGCATGTCGTGGCTCCGAGAGGACCGTCACGTGCGCGGGTCCGCTTCACTGGACGGCACCCGTGACGCGATGTACCCGGAGGCAGGGTTTGCCGTGGCGAGCCCGCGCCTGTGCGCACCGGGAGAGTACGACTTGCCCTTCAGCAGTTCGTATGCCGAAGGCTCGACCGTGCCCGGCGCGATGGACACCCGACGATGATCTCGACGCGGCACGACGAATGCGCAGCGCGATTGTCCCGTGGTTGCCTGGTTCGTCATGCACCCGGGTGCGTCCCCATCCATACCCCGGCGCAGGCGCCAAGGAACGAGCATGGACATGCCCAACTATTCTCCGTCCATCACGACCATGATCCGCATGGACCATACGCACGTGATGGCGGCTTTTCATCGGTATCATGCCGCTACGTCCTGGTGGAGAAAGCGAGCGATCGTCGAGCTGGCTTGCATGGCACTCGAAATTCACGCTCAGCTCGAGGAAGAGATCTTCTATCCGGCACTCGCCGGCGTTCTCCACAGCGATGACACGCTCGAAAAGTCGAAGCCCGAACACGACGAAATGCGTGCAGACATCGCGAGGTTACGCGCCATGCATCCCGGCGATGCCGCCTTCGACGCGCGCTTCATGAAGCTCATGCGCGAAGTGATGCATCACGTCGCTGACGAGGAAACAATGTTGCTGCCCGCTGCGGAGCGTGCGCTTGCGGCCGACTTATCCCCGCTTGGCGCACGCATGACTCGACGCCGCCTGCAGCTGGTGGCGCAGAAGCGGCCTGCAGCCATCGCGGCGAATACGGTCGGGACTTTCCCTTTTGCGTCGCTCGCGATGGCAACGCTGGGCGCCGTCGCGATCGCTCGCTGTCTGCGGCCCGCCAGCGTCCGGCGCGGGCGCCTTGGATGAAAACGCGCGTCGGGAATGACCTTGCGGCGCGTTCGGCACGTCGATTGCATTCCTGGGTGTGCCGTATGCGCGGCCGGGTTCGGGAGCGACGCACGTTTCCTTCGCAGCGCTGCGCAGCGTCACATGTTCCCTCGTGCTGACAAGGAGAGAGGATGACTGACCCCGATCGCACACACGACCCTGTGGACGCCCTGAAGACCGAGCGCGCCAACAGTGTCTACGAATTCCCCACAAGCGAGAGCGTGGCTGCTGGCGAACGCAACGCGCCGGGGAACAGCGACGATCACGGATTCCGCGATGCGTCCCAGTCCTGGGACGCCGGCCACGACGGTTCGTCCACGGCCGATGCGCGCGCGAATGCGAAGGCCAGGCTCATCGGCCTGCAGGATGCGATGAACAGGAAGTACAGGGTGGCCGCCGACACGACAGACGATTTCGTGCATGACAACCCGTGGAAGGCCATTACGTTAGCGGCGTTGGCCGGATTCGTGACGGGCATGCTCGTCTCGCGGTAAGCGCGCGGTAAGCGCGCGCATGCCCGGCGCGGCCGGGTTCAGCAGTGAATCCGGAAACGCGCCGGCTGTCGGCTCGCCCGCGCGGTCCAGAAGGGAGTAAGCGGTGATCATCGAGGCGGTCTGGTTCATCGTAGTGGGCGCGCTCCTGATCCTCATGGCGGTCATGCGGGGCGTGATCGCGCGTCTGCCCATGACGGGCGCAATGGTCTATCTCCTCGCGGGCTTCGCGCTGGGCACGGCCGGCGTCGGCTTGCTCGAGCCGGACATCGAAGGGAACCTGCGCCTGTTGCGTGTGCTGACCGAAGCCGGGCTCGTCATTTCGCTGTTTGCGATCGGCATGCATCTGCGCGTACCGCTCTCCAGCGAACTCTGGCGTCTCACGCTACGGTTGGCCGGCCCGGCGATGATCCTGACGATCGGTCTCATGTATTGCGCCGCGCGCATTGGCCTCGGCCTTGCAGCGGGGCCCGCGCTGCTGCTCGCAGCGATACTTGCTCCGACCGATCCCGTGCTCGCCAACGAGCTGCGCGTTCGTCGAGCGGGCGATGACGAGCCGCTGCGCTTCGCACTGTCATCGGAGGGCGGCTCCAACGACGGCGCCGCCTACCCTTTCGTACTGATCGCGCTCGCCCTATGCGGCAGCGCCAGCCTCGGCAGTTCCCATTCGTGGACCTTCGCCGCCGCCATCGTCTGGGGCATCGCCAGTGCGCTCGCGATTGGCTGGGGCATTGGCTCAGGCGTCGTGCGCCTCATCATCCGTCTGCGCACGCGCTATCGTCAGGCGCTCGGGCTGGAAGGTTTCATCGCCCTCGGACTCATGGCGCTTGCCTACGGCGCAGCGCTGCTCGTGCATGGCTATGCGTTCATCGCGGTCTTTGCGGCCGGCGTGGCCTTGCGTCGGCAGGAGCTTGCCGCCACCGGCGACACTGCGCCCGGCAAGGCGCTCGAATCGGTCGAACGCGGCGAGCGGGAGGAAGCCGCCAAGGACCCCGAGCTCGCGCACGCCTACATGGCCGAGACCATGATGGCCTTCGCGCTCGAGTTCGAGCGACTGGTTGAATTCGCGCTGATGCTGTTGATCGGCAGCGTCGTTTCGGCCCATTGGCAGGCGCTGCTCCACTGGCAGGTCGTCTGGCCTGCCCTCTTCCTTTTCTTCGTGGCCCGCCCGCTCAGTGCGTGCCTGTCGCTCGCCGGTTCCTGCATGGACCGCCAGCAACGCCTGCTATCTGGATGGCTCGGCATTCGGGGCGTCGGTGCGTTCTATTACCTGCTGTTCGCCTTCGAGCAGGCCGGCAAGGAGCAAGTCCAGTCGCTTGCGCCGATCGTGCTCGCCACCATCGTGCTTTCCGTGGTCCTGCACGGCGCGAGCGCGACCTCGCTCCTGCACCGGTACTTCGCGTATCGCGGTTCGAGGTAACGCTTCTCGGGACAACCATGACAAGCGCGGCCGCTCCATTTCCGACGAGATCGCGTAACTGCGTGCTGATCGCCGTTCGGAGTTCGGTCGCGTCGCGCAAAAGCCCCTGTTTGATACCAAAAGCTTCCGGACACGACCCATGAGCGGTGTCGCGCGCTGTTTCGGGATGACGAATGCATCGTGAACACAGAGCCGGCGCATGCCGGGATCGACAGACACTCGCAAACAAATGAGCAACCTATGGCGACCATCCACACTACCCAGACGGCATTCAAATCGCGCGTAACCTGGTTCGACTGCCTCGTACCATCCTATGAATCGTTGCGCCGTTCAGCAGCGATGCGCCCGGCCGCAAACGGTCATGTGTCGATCACGATACGAGAGCGTTTGACGTCCCGCACGGCGAGCGTGTCGTGGTCGGACTCGCAACTGGGTTGCTGTGCCGAACAAGTCTGGTCGCTTGGCAGAGCACGGGCGAAAGACGTCTGCTCCATCAGCGGGGAGCACATCAAGCGCGGCGATCCCGTCTTCCGGCCGAGAAAGACGCGACCACCCGCCACCAACGAACGCTCGGTCATCGCCGCACATCACGTGCTCGATGCGCCGCTCGCGGAGTGAAGCACGAAGCGTCGCGCGGCGCGGCGTGTCGCGCGATGAGTCGATGAGTGGTCTCAGCGGGACGCGCGTCGCGCCAACGCGGCGATTGCGAATCCCGCGGCTAATGCGACATACGTCATGGCCAGCGAGCGCTTCGGCAAATGCGTCTCGAATCCCGGTGTGAAGCGTTTCGGCACGACGTGGTAGTCGACCACATAAGCGACGACGGCGGTCGCCGCGGCAGCGCTTACGATCCTCGCGGGACGGTTCCGTCGTCCGCACAGCGCTTCGAACAGCGCGCTCCAGAACACCGCGCTGCCCATGTGGATCGTCGCGCCGAGCGCCGTGTATCGGATGCTCGGCCTTTCATGCGATGATGCGTCGGGCCACACACAATGCGTCACGGCATTCAGCGCGGCGATGGGCGCATGACCCGCACGCTGCGCGCCGGTGCAGGCCGCCGAGGCCGATGCCAGTCCCGCTGCCAGACCCGAGCAGAGGACGTGGACGCGCCGGTCATCGAATCGCTGTTCCATGCGCTGCTTTCCTCTTTCCGCATCAATATCCATGGTGAACGAGTCACGCCGAGTGCGGCGTCGCCCGGCGCTAACGTCCTCGAATCGCATACAACCGCGTCGGCAGCGCGATCGGACTCTGCGGATCGAACCAGCTCATCTCGGGAATGCGCGAATCGGTGATATAGATCGTGCCGTCGGCGCCTTCCGAGAACGTGTCGGGCCAGATCAAAGCGCGATTCCGTAGCAGCGTGTCGATGCGCTCACCGTCACGCACGCGAATCGCATGATGCTCGACCGATGAAACATAGAGACGTCCACGCTCGTCGAACCAGAGCCCGTCCGCGGGACCATCGATACCCACCGCCTCCACGCGCGCCGAGACTTGCTGCGCACTGAGCTGCGCATTCTGCAGCGCGTCGGTTGCGATCCGGTAAAGCGTGTTGCCCTTGACCGCCTGCCAATAGAGGTAACGTCCGTCCGGCGTCAGCGCGATACCGTCGGCGGAAAAGCTCACGCGCCTGCCATCCGTCTGTTGCAGCGGCTCGCCGTCGACCTTTACGGTGACGGTCTTGTCGGCCTGCGTGCTCGGATCGCCCTCGAGGACGCGTCGCGCGCTGCCCGACGCCGTATCGAGCACGACGATCGCTCCGCGCACGCCGGAATCGGTGATATAGACGAAACGCCCGTCCGGACTGATACGCACGTCGTTGAGATAGCTTCCTTGCGGCGCGATGGTTTCATCGAACGCATAGACTTGCGCGACGTGGTTCGACGCGAGATCGATCCGCACGAGCTTCGGCGCGCCGGGCACGACGAGCGATTGCGCCGGCGCGCCCGGATCGATCACCCAGAGGTTGCCGTGCTTGTCCGCCACGACGGACTGCACGCATACCCAATGATCCTGCGGCGTGACTTCGTCGCGGCGCGCATTGCGCCAGCTATTCCATTCCGGATCCGGATAAGGACGCAGATCGCCGGAAGCGCCGAGTTCCGCGACGGAGATGGGCGCGTCCTCTGTCCAGCGAGGGAAGTTGACGAAGGTGCGGCCATCCGGCGTGACCGTTACGCCAGTGACCTGATGTTCGAACGTGGCGACGAGCTGAAGCTGCGGACCGCCGCCTCGGGCATGATTGCCGCGCCTGTCCGCGCTCTCCTGGGCGACGCCCACGTGCGCAATCGCGCCGAGGCTCAGTGTGAGGAAAAGGATTCGGTACAGCGGCTTCGAGATGAACGCCATGATCGCCTCCGATGGTGGCATTGCGCGATGTCAGCAATCGTGGTGCCAAAACTTCCCCGACCTGCTTGCTTGTACAGACCCAATGCGCCAAGGTCACGGCTTCCCCTTGAACAAAAGCGCGAAAGCGACGACCCACATGATTGCCTCGACCGCGACGAACACGTATCGTCTGAGCGCAGGCAGTGATGGAAATTGTCGTAAACGGGATGCGATAAAAACACCACGGCGCCTGCGCGGCACCGAGGTTATTGAACAAGGCGACGACCTTCGGCAAGGTTGTGCAGCCCATGTGGCCGCCAATCAGCGGGGCGACGAGCAGCTTCTCCTCCAACGTCCTCGTAAAGGATGTCGGCCAGAAGCACGAAAGAACCGCTGCAATGCAGTAATGGGCAGAGAGCCAAAGGACGACCAGATCGACCGGACGCGTCGCCGCTCGTTCGTAGTCGCGTCGATGCAAATAAAAAGCGCAAACGCGATGAACAACGACGTCGAGCCCAGAACTCTCGTGTCCTCTACATGACCGCCGCGGGCAGGGCATGGAACTCGACTATCACGGAATAAAACTCGATAGGACAGTGCCAGAGGACTCGTATTAGCCGCGTTTTTCGGCACAAGAGAATGCTTTCATTCGAACACTCGACGTACAACATCGTGCGAACACCACGAACGAGTTGGCGTCCGAAAAGAACGTCCTCCGGACACTAGCGACGCGGCATCGCCCCGGTCAACGCGTGTTGCGCCGAATCCCCATCTGCTTAACGAATTGAACGCTTCTTCGAGCGCGATTATCTGCTTGCGCGGTGGCCATGAAACGGTATATATCGTTATTTGCATCACGATAAGCGTGAAGTCCGACCCTCGGACGACACGACTTCACCGCTCACCATGAGGGGCGTGAACCAGGTATTCGCATGCCAGAAA
>NZ_JARUXS010000011.1:0-36203 GCF_031451175.1 Caballeronia sp. LZ035 | reverse complement strand
CAAATGCACGCCGTCGAGATAAAGCGCATGACCGCCGACGCCTTCGATGATGCGCGCCGCCCAACCTTCATCGGCGGGCATCTGGTCGAAGCACACCCACTTGTCGGCGAAGTAGACGATCCCCCCGATTTCATCATCGTGTTCGAACAACTCGATGCGGATATCGGCCGGCGATTGCCAGCCGCATCCCACTGCGCCCAGACGAATGTCGTGACTCGCGTAACGACGATCCCACACAAGCGGCAAGCGTCCCGGCACCGTGAAATCGTGCTGCTGAACGACCACTTCACCTGTAATGCCGTTGACCGGTTCGCCGAAGGCCCATTTGGCGACCAGTCTGACGAAGTTGCCCCACCGGCCGTTGCCCACGCGATCCTGAATCGCCCTGGACACCGCGCAGCCCCGCGACGGTCTGGACATGCCGTACGAAAAGGCCCCGCGCATCGCCATGCCCGCCAGCGCCGCGATGCTGGGCACGGGTGGCCCGCCCACCAGCACAGGGCGGGATGCCGGAATCGGCAGCATGACCGAAGTCGGCAGCGAACTGCTTCCACGCCGCGTGTGCTCGCTGTTGTGCGACAGCGAGAGCATCCCCGTGAACCAGCACGTCAACGCGGGCAGCACCGCATAGGCCATCGGATCGCCATTGGCCTGCACCGTCATGCTGCCGAGGACGGCTTCGCCATTGCCTGCTGGCTTGGGCGCATCGGGGCCGGTGAACACACCGCCCATCGGAAAATGCAGGCCGGGAACGTGCATGGTCTGCGTGCCGGCGGTCGAGCGCATCAGACCGTTGATCCAGATCGGGCCACCGCCTCCGCCTGAAGTCACCGAGACGGCCATCGCACCGGCAGCGACCGCCGCCGCGCTCACGCTATGCATCCCCAACTTGACGATGGACCCCGCACTCATCGCCATCATTCCGGTGGACACCATGCTGCCCACCCCTTCCGGCAGCATCGAAAGATATTCCATCGGATCGAGCACGAAGCCCACATGCGGATGCGGCAGCGGCAAGACGACGCCCGCGGGCGTCTGAATCATATGCACGTCCACGCCAACCACTGGCGTCAGGTGCGTGACCGCCAGCATGCCCATTACGCTTGGGCCCCGCCGAGATCCGCTTCGATCTGCGCGCTGATGGCTTCAGGCGGTAACGGCTTGATCGTCTCGGCCCAGTTCTCGCCGTACAGGGCGCACAGTCGCGGCGCAGTTTCGCCACGTTGCCGGCGAAGGATGCCAACGCGGCCAAACGCCAGCCGCAACACATGCTGTACGTTGCAGTTCGCACGCTGCGCCGATTCGATCCGCGAGCCGAAATCGCGCGCACGGCTCGCCGGCCAGCAGCGAAGCGACGCGCGTGAATGACGGCGAAAACCCAGCCCATCCTCGTACATCGCCATCAGGCGACGTTCTACCGGATGGGTGAGGTGCCATGTCTGCATCGTTCGCTCGAAGCCTCGTTGATCGAAGCAATCGAGCTTGCTGCATCCGGTACTGCAACGGAATGATTAAAATCTGAAAATGCAGAAGCGAGCGGCGCAACTCAAAGCAAGCGAAACAAGCGAAACAAGCAAAAAGGCCGCCCGATAAGAGCGGCCTTCGTGCTGACAACGCTCGACCTACGCGTTCACCCCCACCGCTTCAAGCTTCTTCTTCGACACCCCGCGCTTCTTGCGTCGCGCCATCGAGAGCAGCGTCACGAGCACGAACAGCGCGGTGACGAGCTTCAAATCCGAAGGCTGGAAACCAAGCGCCAGCACCGCCGAGATCAGCTGAAAATAGATGATCGATCCAAGCACCGGCGCAATCACCTGCCGTGTCATCGAGCGATTGCCGATCACCGCCTCACCCAGCAAGAGCGCAGCCAGGCCATTGACCAACACGCCGAAGCCCATGTTCACATCGGCGAAACCCTGGTTCTGCGCGAGCATCGCGCCACCCATTGCCGCAAACAGGTTGGCAAGGCCGAGACCTACCAGCGTGTACACCTTCACGTTGATGCCCTGCGCCTTGGCCATCGACGCGCTCGAACCAATCGCCCGCATCGCCAGTCCATGCTCGGTGCCGAGGAACCACAGCACGCACGCGGCAATGGCGACATCGATCGCGCCGAGCATCACGATGCGCGGCAGATAGCCGCCCGAGTCGCCCGGAAGCCACGAGAACACGCTGGAGTACGCGAACAGCGCGGCGTTGGGCTGACCCATCACACGGATATCGACGGAGTACAGCATCGACAACACGAGAATGCCGCACAGCAATGTATTGATCTTGGCCTTCTCGTGAATGTAGCCCGTCACAAGGCCCGCAAGAAACCCCGCGAGCGCGCCGCCGAGCAGCGCCATCACCGGGTTGAGGCCCAGCATCAGCAGCTTCGCGCACACGCACGCGCCGAACGGGAACGCGCCCTCACCCGTCATGTCGGCGAAGTTGAGGATGCGGAACGGAATCATGATCGCAATGGCGATCAGCGCGTAGGTCAGGCCTTGCATCAACCCAACCGGGATCAGGTCCCAGAAACCCAACAGGAGATTCATGAGTTCACCGTCTTTGCCGTCGCCGGCTCTTCATTGAAATACGCCATCAGCTTCTCGACCGTCATCGCGCGCTTGGCGTCGCCGGACAGGTCGCCCACGATCTGGCCGTCACGCATCATGATCAGCCGGTTACCGAAGTCGATGGCATGCTGCATGTTGTGCGTGACCATCATCGTGGTCAGGTTCTGCTCGCGCACCACTTGCTCGGTCACGCGCATCACGATGGCTGCCGTGCGCGGATCGAGCGCGGCAGTGTGTTCGTCGAGCAGCAGCAATTGCGGCCGCTGCAACACCGCCATCAGCAGCGAAAGCGCCTGACGCTGACCGCCCGACAGCAGCGACGCCTTGGTCTTCAGCCGCTTCTCCAGCCCGAGATCGAACGATGCGATGCGCTCCTTGAACTCCTTCGACAGCGCGCTCGTCAGGCCAAGACTGAAGGACCGCTTCAGGCCGCGCCGATTCGCGACCGCCAGGTTCTCTTCGAGACTCAACGCGGCGGCCGTCCCTACCGACGGGTCCTGGAACACGCGGGCGAAGTGCTGCGCGCGCTTGTGCGTGGGCAGCGCGGTGACATCGCGGCCATCGACGACAATCGCGCCGCTGTCGGCCATCACTTCGCCTGCCAGCAGATTGAGAAAGGTCGACTTGCCCGCGCCGTTGCCGCCGACGACCACCGCAAAGTCCCCGGCATAGAGTTTCAGCGAGACATCCGACAACGCGATGCGCTCATCCACGGTGCCGGGGTGGAACGTCTTGCAGATCTTCTCCGCCGACAGCATGGGAATGTGGCGCTCGCGCATCGTGGTGACCTTCGCCTGGTTGCGGCCTTTCAGTTGATGAAGCATTTGCAATCCTCGAGCGCGGCCGGCACCGTCAGGCCGAGTGCCTGGAACTGGCTCCGGCTGATCTGCGTCACGTAGTCAGACGCTTTCGGCAGCGCGGGCGGCAAAGCCGTTGTCTTCTCGCCCTTCAATACGCGGGCTGCGAGTATCGCGGCATTCGCGCCGACCGATTGCAGCGACACCGCATACGACGCCGTCGCCATGCCCTTCTTGATCGCTTCGGTTTCGGAACTGAGGACCGGAATCTTCAGGCGCTGCATGCTCGTCGCCACGGCGGGAATGGCGGACTGCACCAGGTTCGATCCGGTGATGTAGACGAAGCCCACGCCCTTGAGCAGCTGCGCGCGCTGCGTGATGTCGTTGACCGTATCCACGCTGACCGGCTTGAACGTGAGTCCGGCGCGCTGCGCGGCAGCCTCCAGCGCCTTGGTCGTCACGACATCGTTCGCCTCGCCCGGGTTGTAGAGCGTGCCGAACGACTTGACGCCCGGAAACGCCTTCTTCGCGAACGCGAGAACCGCGTCGAAGTCCTGCAGGTCCGACGAGCCCGTGAAGCGGTCGCCGCCCTGCTTCCAGCTCGGCACGAGACCAGCCGCCACCGGATCGGTGACTTCGGTGAAGACAAGCGGCGTTTTCGGATCCGGCACGGCCGAGCGCGCCACCTGCGAGACCGACGTGGTCACCGTCAGGATCAGGGCCGGATGCTTGGCGGAAATCTGCGAGAACATTTGCGGCATGAGCGCCTGGGTAAAGTTCGCGTCGCTGTAGACGTAGCTCACGTTCTTGCCTTCCACGTAGCCTTCCTTCGCCATCTGCTGCTTGAAGCCCTCGATGGTCATCGCGAGCGACGGATGCGGTCCCAGGTTGGCGATGCCGATGACCGTTTCGTCCGCCAGGGCGGGCAAGGTCGTCAACGCGAGCGCGGCGATGCAGGCCGCGCCGAGTGCCGCCGGCCACGCGCGATGTCCGGCGCGTGCGTGCGTGATGCGAATTTTCATGATGGATTCCGGAAAAAACTGGAACAAAACTCTGTCGCCGGCGCGCACGCTCGCGCGCAACGCTGGCCGGCATTCTTTTTATCACCGATGTTTTGCGCGACATTAAAGCGGGTCGCGCAACTGCCGTTTCGCTACAACTCGCGCCGCTTTGCCTAAGTTTCAGGCGTCTCGGGCACCTCACTCTTCTCAGGCGTTTCAGGCGGCCAGGCGCGCCGGCTCGGCCTGCATGCGGCCGAGCAGCGCCCGCGCAGCGCGCTCGCCGCTAGCGCAGGCCCCAGTCAGCAAGGCCTGCGACAGCCAGTCGCCGCAATAAACGACGCGCTCCGTTCCGCTTTCTGTGTTCGCGTTGTTCATGCCCACTTCCTGCCAGCGCCAGAAGGCGTCCACCCGTGCGCCATACCCCGGCGAGAACACCGGCAGCTTGCGGGCGATCCACTGGTTCGTCACCTGCACGACATGCCGGTCAAAGCCGGGAATGCGGGCGCGCAGTTCGTCGCGAATCAGCACGTCGAGATTGTCTTCGAGGCCCTGCCGCACGGCGTCGTCCGCCGCTTCGGGCGTCAGCTGGCAGTAGATCTGCGTGAGCGGACGGCCTTGCGCCGGCGCGGCGGGCAATTGCTGATAGGTCGCGATGCGTCCCGGCAAGCCGCGCATCGCAAAGTTCATCCGCGGCGGCAGCGGCTGTGAGAAACCGTAGTGCACGACGCCGAGCGCGTTGTAGCGTACGGCGTCGAACATCTGGCGCTCCTCACGCGTCGGTGCGTCGATCAGCGTCCCTGCGAGCGAGCCCTCGACCGCGCAGACGGCATGATCCGCGCTGAACGTGGTGCCGTCGGCCAGCGCCAGCTCCACGCCGTCCGCGTGCCGGCGCAGCTTGCGCACGGGCGTCGCCGTGCGGACGTCCAGCCGCGACGCCAGCATCTGACACACGCGCCCCATGCCGCCCTTGAGGGTATGCACCGTGCTCTCGCCGATCATGTGCGGCACCGTCGAGACATAGAACAGGGCCGACAGTGTTTCCGGATTGAAGCTGCGAGTCGCACGAAACACCGGCTCGACCATGCGTGCGAGGACATTCGGCCCAAGCGTCTCGCGGATATAGGCGGCGAGCGTCGTATCGTCGAGGGCGGGATCGACGCGCAATGCGCTCGTCGCCCAGTCGGGATCGACATGGCGCTTTGCGCCGCGCATCGCCAGCGCATGCGCGACGAGCTTCACGCGTTCGGTCAAAGACAGTCCCGGCGCCGCCAGCGAGCGCGGCGACGGCATCAGTTCTATCGTGTGCTCGCCGTGCGGCGACACGCACTGCGCGCTCAGCCGATGCAAAGGCACGAGAGCATCCTGCAGCGCAAGGTCCGCGATCAGCCGGTTGAACGCCCGTCCAAATGGATAGACGAGCCGCGCGCCGCTGTTGTAGACGAGATCGCCGGTGCGTCGGTCGCCCATGCGGCCGCCGACGACATCCTGCGCGTCGAACACGGTCACGTTCGCGCCGGCTTCCTTGAGCCGGTAAGCCGCGGTCAGGCCCGCAATGCCCGCGCCGATCACGGCAACGCGCTGGCCGGAGAGAGAAGGATCCATCGTTTGCATGAGAAGTCGTCAGCCCACGGGCTTGGTCACAGTGGAAGGCACGCGCAACTCGATCAGGCGGACGCCGCCCGACGTCAGCGCGCGCCGCAGCGCGGGTGCGAAGGCGTCGGTGGTATCGACAGCTTCGCCCTGCGCGCCGAGCGAACGCGCGAACGCCGCGAAGTCGATGGCGCCCAGCGCCGTACCCGTCGCACGGCCGAACTGGCGTTGCTGGGCACTTTCGATCGCGCCGTACGCGCAGTTGTTCACGACCAGCACGAGCAGATCGATGCCCAAACGCACCGCTGTTTCGAGTTCTTCCGCGTGCATCATGAAGCAGCCATCGCCGGCAATCGCGACGACCTGCCGCTGCGGTTCGAGCAACGCCGCGCCGATCGCCGCCGAGAGACCGTAACCCATCGCACCGCTCTTCGGCCCGAGCTGCGTACCCGGACGACGATGCCGCAAATAGCGCTGCGGCCAGGTCGCATAAGCGCCTGCACCGGACGTGATGAGGGCATCGTCGGACAGGGTTTCGTCGAGCAGCGCGTAGACCGCGCGCAGATCGAGCGGGCCAGGACAGCTTCCAGTTTCGATGAAGGCAAGCCGATCCGTGCGCGCTTCACGTACCCAGGCCGAATCGGGTGGAACGGCATCCGATGCCGCCGCCCACGCTTCGACGAACGCGTTGGCATCGGCGGGAATGGCGAGATCCGCCTGATACGACGCATTCAGCTCGGCCGGCTCGGGATGAACATGCACGAGCGCGTTGCTCTGCTGCGGCGGCGTCCAGAGCGTAAAGCCACTGAATGCGCCCGCGCCGACCGTGTTCAGTTCGCCGAGCCGCCCGTTCAACATCACGACAAGGTCCGCTTGCGCGATGCGCGCGGCCAGCGCCTTGTCGATGCCGAGACCGATCTCGCCCGCGAAGTTCGCATCGGCGTGATCAACGAGATCGCGCCGCCGGTAAGTTGTCGCGATGGGCAAGCCATGCGCCTTCGCAAGCGTCGTCAGCGTCCGCAGCGCTTCATTGCGCCAGCCAGTGCCGCCGACGATCAGGATCGGCCTGCGCGCCTGCGCCAGCATGTCCATGAACCGCGCGATGTCCTGTGGCGCGGGCGCGGCTGCCATCGGCGCAGGACGCGGCAAATCGGCTACGTCAGCGAGTTCGCGGGAGACGTTCTCCGGCAGCACGAGCACCACCGGGCCGCGCCGCCCCGACATCGCGACATGCCAGGCGCGCGCGAGCATTTCAGGAATGCGCGCCGCCGATTCGATCAGTCCGACCCACTTCGTCAATGGCCCGAAGACCTGGTGAAAATGCCCGACGCCCAGCATGGCTTCACGCTCCGCGCACTGCATGTCCGCCTGACCGACGATCATGACCATGGGCGCGCTATCGGTGTGCGCGGTGTGAATGGCGAGCGTCGTGTTGAGCGCGCCCGGCGCGCGCGCCGCGAGGCAGACGCCGGGTTGACCGCTCAACTGGCCGATCGCCTGCGCCGCGTAAGCCATGCCCGCTTCGTGCCGGAAACTCGCGAGACGGATGGACGGCGCGCGCGTGGCGAGTGCATCGACGAGTTCGAGAATGCCCTCGCCAGGAATGAAGTTGATGACGGGCACGTCGAAGCGCTGCAGCGCATCGACGAGTATTGCGGCGCCGCTGCGCGCCGTCGTGGAAGTGATGTCAGGCAAGGGAACACGTCCGGAAGAAAAACGCGTGAACGCACGTTCACGCGTCATTGCATGAAATCAGAAGCGATGGAAGATGCCCGCCGTCACCGCGAGCTGACGCTTGCTCGTCGAGGCGCCGCCGCCGCTCGCATATTCGATGTTGGCGTGCTGCGCGTCGCCGGCGGCGAGCTGGAAGATCGCATCGAGATACAACGCGGTGCGCTTGGACAGGAAGTAGTTGTTGAACAGCGAAAACTCATGATACTGCGGAGAAAAATCCGTGGGCTGGATCTTGCCGAGCGTATAGGTGTAATCGAACGCAAGCTGGTAGGACGGCGTGATGTAACGGCTCACGTTCGCCTCGATGTTCGTATAACCCGCGCGGCCGTTCGCCAGGCCGAGCGACGCCACGCCCAGGTCTTCATAACGGCTGTGCGTCACGACCAGGCCGAAGGTGGTCTTGCCCGCCACGAACGATCCGCCGCCGCCATAGATCTCCATGCTCGATGGCGATACCGCCGCCGCGATGGTCGGCGATTGCGCCGAGATCGACGGGAACAGGGCCGTGTTCCAGATGCCCTCGCTTGATGCGATCGACGGGTGGTTCATGCGCATGTACGCCGCCGACAGCTTGAGCGGACCCTGCGCATAGTTGGCGCCAAAGCTCATGGCGCTCTGGTTGCCGAAGCTGCCCGCCACGCCGCCGAAGCTGTACATGGCGCCGCCCTGCAATCCGCGATAGTTCGGCGAGACATACTTCACCGCGTTGTTGGTGCGGAACTGGAAGTTGAAGTTGTTGTTGTCGCCCACGGTGGCGGCATAGCCGTTCCACATGTACGCAGCGGAGTACTGCGCGAGCCAGTCCTGCGTCAGGTCGTACTGGCGGCCGAACGTGACCGTGCCCAGGTTATCCGATTGCAGCCCCACGAACGCCTGTCGGCCAAACTGCCGTCCGCCTTGCGCAGCGCTGCCGCTGTTCGGATTGAAACCGCCTTCGAGCTGGAACACGGTGCGCATGCCGCCGCCGAGATCCTCGACGCCACGGAAGCCCCAGCGGCTCGGACCATTGGCCGTCGAAAGCGAAGCGCCCTTCAGCGAATTGTTCGTGTAGATCAGGCCCGACATCACGACGCCATACAGCGTAACGCTGCTGCCGGTGGGCGCTGTCTGTGCCTGGGCGGTGGTGGCGGTCGTGGCGGCGGCGGTGGATGCGAGCAGCAGCATCGTGGAGCAAACTCGTTTCATGTTCTTGTCCCGTCCAGGCGGTCGTGGGCGTTGTCGGTAAATATTGCGTCGGAGTAAAAACCTGCATGGCTCAGGTGCCACGAACCGCAGAGTAAAAACCGCCACCCGCATCGACAATCCGATAAAAAAAGTTAGAACCGATTTCCTTCATTTGAGAATCGCTTCACTAGTGCCTGTCGTCACAGAGCCATGAACGGGACCGACCAAACGCTTGCGCCACTCAATGTAGGCGTTCTTCGTACACGGCTTCGAGGACAGCCGGTCGATTAACTAGGGAATCGGGTTTGTTTATTTTGTTGGCCTGCCCATGGCCGCCGCGCCTTCTCACAATGGGCCTCAGCCAAACCTACGGGGCCTCACCTTCATGCGTCCTTTTCCCTTTTTGCTGCGCACGCTCGCCGTGCTTTCCGTGCTGCACGCACCCATGTCGATGGCCGAGTCCACCACGGTCATCGGCATCGCGAACTTCGGTCCGCATCCGGCCCTGTCGCGCACCATCGCCGGCTTCAAGGACGAGATGAGCAAGCAGGGCTATGTCGAAGGCAAGAACGCCGAGTACGTGTACAGCGACGCCAACTTCACCCCCGGTCTCATTCCGCAGTCGCTTGCCCAGATCGTCGCGAAACATCCCGCCGTGATCCTGACCGTGACGACGCCGGTCGCGCAGGCGTCGGTGCGCAACGTGTCGGACCGCTCGGTGCCGCTGGTCTTCTCGCAGGTGACCAACCCGGTTGCGGCCGGACTCGTGCCGGACTGGCAACACGGCAGCGACCGCATCGTCGGCACGGCAAGCGTCACGGACTACGACACCGTGCTCGCCTTCGCGAAGCAGGTCTTCCCCAAGGCCAAGTCCTTCGGCGTCTTGTACAACGCAGGCGAAGTGAACGACGTCGCAGCAGTCGCGAGCCTGAAGCAGGCCGCTGCAAAGGCAGGCCTCGAGATGAACGCGACCTCGGTGGATTCGACCGTGGATGTGCCGCAGCGCGCCGCCACGATGAAGGGCATCGGCTTCTTCTATGCGATCGGCTCGAATCTCGTGCAGTCGGCGTTGCCCGCGGTGGCATCGGTGATGGATCGCATGAAGGTGCCTATCCTCAGTGCCGAGCATGAGCTCATCAAGAAGGGCGATATCGTCGCGGTCGCGTATGCGCCTTCCTATGAGTCGCAGGGCGCCCATGCCGCCGATCTCGCGGTGAAGATGCTGCATGGCACGAAGCCTTCGGCGCTGGCGGTGTACCGGCCGCTGCCGGGCGACTATGTGGCGATCATCAATCGCGCGAAGATGAAGACGCTCGATCTGCCGCTTGCGTCCTCGCTCGACGATTGCAAATGCTTCATCAACTAAGCATGCGTAAGCGCACGATTCATGGCGTGAGCATCGGCGTCCTGATGCTCGATACGGGCTTCATGCGCCTGCCCGGCGATATCGGTCACGGCTCGACCTGGCCGTTCCCCGTGCAGTACGCGCTGATGGAAGGCGTCACCGGCCCGATGGTCATGGCCGCCGCAGCGGGCGACCGCGAGGCGGCGGCGCCGCTGATCGACCGTTTCGTCGATGCGGCGAACCAGCTCGCGCAACTGGGCGTGGACGGCGTCACGACGAGTTGCGGCTTCCTGGTCGCGTTCCAGCGCGAGATCGCGGCACGCTGCGCCGTGCCGGTGGCAACCTCGAGTCTGTTGCAGATTCCGCTGGCCGCGAGCGTGCTGCAAGGCAACCGGCGTGTGGGCGTGCTGACGGCAAAGCGCTCTGCATTGACCGAAGCGCACTTGCTCGCCGCGAACGCCTCGCCTGACACGCCCGTTGCGGGCTTGCCCGAAAACTCACGCTTTTTCCAGAATCAATTGAACAATGCCGCTGTGGTCGACTTCGACGATCATGCGCGCGACATTCTCGATTGCGCCGCGCGCCTGCTCGACGCGCATCCGGATGTGGGCGCTATCGTCAGCGAGTGCGCCAACTTTGCGCCGTATTCGTCGCTGATCGCGGAGCGCTTCGGCGTGGCGGTGTATGACATCGTGAGCATGGTGCAGTGGTTCCAGGGCGGACTGAGACCGCGCGGGTTCTGAAGCGCTCACACGGCCGCTAATCAATCGGCTGCACGCAAGCTATCGAGCAGCGCCCGCGCTTCTCTGACATCGACGATCGCGCAGCTCGACGGGAACCGCTCGCACACGGCGGACAGCAGCGCGCGTGCATGATCGCTTTCACCTCGCGCGTGCTCGAGACGCGCCAGGCTCTTCGCCGCACGCAGTTCGAGAAACAGCGCACCCTGCTGGCGAGCGACGTCGAGCGCCTGCGTGAACAAGGCCTCGGCATCGCGGCCGCCGGATGCCGCGCGAATCTCGCCCGCAATGCGCAACAACTCCGGCAGATTCCACAGTTCGTCGTGCTGCTTCGCGCGCGCAAGCGCGTCGTCGATGGCCGCCTGCGCCTCCGCATGCCGCCCGAAGCGCAGCAGACCATGCGCGTACAGCCCCGCGAACAAAGTCTGGCGCATGCCGAGATGCTCACGTTCGAGCTGCGCAAGGGCATCGTGAAGAATCGTCAGGCCCTGACGCTCATCCCGCTCGATCAGCAAGGCGCCATGCAGTCCGCGCGCCATGGCATCGAAGAGCGCCAGCCCGTTCTTCGCCACACAGTCCTGCAGGATGTCGAGCGCTTCTTCCGCGGCGTCGAGGTCGCCCGCATGGAAGGTCAGCGGAATGAACGCGAACACCAGCACGTAGCCGATGGTCAGCGCATGGCCGCTCGCCTCGGCATCCCTGCGTGCCCGATAGGCCTCCTCCAGCGCGCGTTCCGCGCAGCCCTGGAACCACAGGACGCTCGCCATCAACGAACGCGTTCCCTCGCGTCCGTTCACGTGGTTGTCGGACAGTTGCGACTGGCGGCATTGAACGTCGAAGGCTTCGAGCACGCCGGCAAGCAACTGCCGCGCTTCGGCCTGCCTGCCCATGTGATGCCACGCGAAGGCCGTGAGCCGGCTGCCTTCCGACATCGCGTCTTCATCGCCCGACGTGCTGGCAATCGCGCGGAAGGTTTCGAGCAGGGCATCGGCGTCACGATGCCGGCCCGCATACACGAGCCCGCAGCAGGCCGGAAACAGCGAGCGCAATTGAAAGCCGGTATCGCCCAGCTTCTGCGCAATGGCCAACGCGCTGCGCGACGCAGCCTCCACCTGGCTCACCATGCCGCGCGTGTACAGCGCCGACGCAGCCAGCGCCGTATAGAGCCGCATGCGCTCGGCTTCGAGCGCGGGCAACGCTTGCGCATGGCGCAATGCCTCCTCCACGCGCCCACGGCACTCGTCCAGCGACGAAGCACGAATCCAGGCCGGAATCGCCAGCACCGTCAGTCCGATGCCCAGCGATGCATCGCCCTGCGGCGAGAAGGCCCAGCCAAGGGCCGCGCGGACGTCGTCGATGGTCGGGAGATGGTCGCGCAGCCAGCGTTCGTCTGGCGGGCGGTTCCAGCAGTCTTCCACGCGTGCATACAGCGCCACGAAATGCTCCGCATGGCGGCGGCGCAGCGCATTCAGCTCGCCCGCTTCCGCGAGCTTGCGGCGCGCGTAATCGCGCATCGTGTCGAGAAAACGGTAGCGCACGCTGGCATGGCTCAGATTCGCCGACAGCATCGACTTCGCGACGAGACTCGCAATGGCATCGATCACGCCGGCGTGCGTCAGCTGCGCGTCGCTTGCCACGGCCGCCGCGGATTCCAGCGAGAACGCCGCCGGAAACACGCCCAGTCGCCGCAGCACGACACGTTCGGCCTCGGGCAGCAACTGATGGCTCCAGTCGAGTGTCGCGAGCAGGGTCTTCTGTCGCTCGGGGGCGGTGCGGCGGCCTTGAGCGAGCGTCGCGAAGCGGTCGTCGAGCAGCTCGAAAAGTTCGCGGACGCCGAACGCATCCAGACGCGTGGCGGCCAGTTCGATCGCCAGGGCAATGCCGTCGAGCCTGCGGCAGATGCGGGCGAGCAGCGGCGCTTCCTCGTCGGTCGGCATGAAGCCGCCGCGCGCGGCCTCGGCGCGCGCCACGAACAGTTCCACGGCCGAATAGCGCAGCGCTTCGGCCATTGTCAGGCTGACGGAGTCGGGCGGGCTGTCGAGTGGCTCCAGCCGGTACACATGTTCTCCGATGGCCTGCAACGGCTCGCGGCTCGTCGCCAGCACTGTGAGGCACGGCGCCGCCGCGATCAGTTTCTCCGCGACCACCGCCGCGGCTTCGATCACATGCTCGCAGTTATCCAGCACCACGAGTTGCGGGCGGCGCTGCAAGCGGAAGGTGTTCGTCAGCGCCTGCAGGATGTCGTCCGAATGCACGGCGAGACCCATCGCGTGCGCGACGGCATGAGGAACGAAACGCGCATCGGACAGCCGCGACAGATTGACGAACCAGACATCGTGCTGGCCCGCCTGCTCCCTCTGATGCGCGACCGCCAGCGCAACCGTGGTCTTGCCGATCCCGCCGGGACCGGCCACCGTCAGGATCCGCGCCCGCGTCAACCGGTCCAGCAGGGTGCGGATCGTCCCCGAGCGGCCGACGGGACGCACCAGCGCCGCAGGCAGGTTGTGCGACGCCACGTGCGCGGCTTGCGGCAGATCTGCGCCGGATGGAATCGCCTCGCGCTCGACGGGCGCCACGAACTGGTAGCCGCGGCCCACCACCGTCGCGACGAAACGCTGGTCGTTGGGCGCTTTGCCCAGCGCCTTGCGCAGCGCGGCGATATGCACCTTGAGGTTGCTGTCTTCGACCACGGCGCGCGGCCAGGCGCGCGCCATCAGTTCCTGCTTGGTGACGAGTTCGCCGCGACGTTCCACCAGCGCGGTCAACAGTTCGAACGCCCGCCCGCCGATGAGCACGCGCGCATCGCCATCGAGCAGCATCTGCTGCGACGGAACGAGCCTGAACGACCCAAACAGATAGACCACTTCTGTCGCGTCTTCGGCCGGGCCGCTGTCGAAAGGGGTGCTGGGCATGATCGGGCTGTCGGGACGGCCCCAGGGCCATCGCAGGCAATTGAAAGGAAACAGCGCGGCATCAGTCTAGCCTGTTTCACCTCTGCTCAATGGAAGCAGCCCGGCCCTGACGGTCGCATCACACGAAATCGGCACGACCTGAGACAATCCGTTCACACCTTCCGGGACATCTTATGCGCCACGCTTGCACGGAGCCCTTGCAATGAAGTTCGATACCCTCGTACTCGGCGCCGGCATGGTGGGCGTATCGGTCGCCGTGCATCTGCAACGCCGCGGGCTCGCGGTTGCGCTGGTCGATCGCAAGGCGCCCGGCAACGAGACCTCGCTGGGCAATGCAGGGCTGATTCAGCGCGAAGGCGTCTATCCGTATGCGCTGCCCCGCGACGCCGCCACGCTGATGCGCTATGCCGGCAATCGCTCGCCCGATGTCCGCTATCACCCGCGCGCGCTGCCCAGCTTCGTGCCGTTCCTGCTGCGCTACTGGCATCACTCGCGCGCGGACCGGCATGCGGCTATCGCGCGCTCATATGCGACATTGATCGAGCACTGCGTCAGTGAACATCGGGAGCTTGCCGAAGCAGCGGGCGCGCAGGCGCTGCTGCGTCCGGGCGGCTGGCTCAAGGTCTTTCGCAGCGCGGCCGCGCAAGACGCAGAATGGCGCACGGCGCAGCGCTGGCATGACGAATACGGCGTCTCGTATCAGGTGCTCGATGCCGCGCAATTGCAGCGCGAAGAACCCTCGCTGAGTCACGCGCTGAGCGGTGCACTGCGTTATACCGATGCCGTGTCCGTCAGCGATCCCAATGCACTCGTGACTGCCTACGCGCGTTATTTCGAGCAACTGGGTGGGCGTATTTTTATCGGTGATGCCGGGACGCTCGCGCCGCAGTGGCAGGTCGAGACGGCAGCGGGACGCATCGAGGCGCGTGCGGTCGTGATCGCGCTGGGGCCATGGTCGGACCAGGTTACGTCACGTCTGGGCTATGCGCTGCCGCTTGCCGTGAAGCGCGGCTATCACATGCACTACGCGGCGGCCGATGGCGCACAGCTGCATCAACCGGTGCTCGATGCGGAGCGCGGCTATCTGATCACGCCGATGGCGCGCGGCATCCGCCTCACGACGGGCGCCGAACTGGCCTACTGCGATGCGCCCGCCACGCCGGCGCAGCTCGACGCGCTCGAACCCATCGCACGCGCAACCTTCCCGCTGGGAGAGCGTCTCGACGACACGCCATGGCTCGGCCGGCGTCCATGCACGCCGGACATGATGCCGGTAATCGGCCGGGCACAGCGTCACGCGGACCTGTGGTTCGCTTTCGGTCATGCGCATCATGGGCTGACGCTCGGCCCTGTGACCGGCCGGCTGATTGCAGAGATGATGACGGGCGCCGCGCCGGTGGCGGATCCGTTTCCGTTTCGGGCCGAGCGGTTCGCGGGGGCTTGAACGAGGCACGCGGGCGCCTCACTCGTCGAGCCGCACTGGCCGGCCTTCCCGCGCTGAGCGGTAGAGCGCCTCCATCAGCACCTGATCGCGCAGACCTTCTTCACCGGGCGTGTCCGGTTCGCTTCCGTCGCGCACGCAGCGAGCGAAGTGATCGATTTCGAGCATGAACTGATCCTTGAATTCGAGCCGTGGCTCGTCGACCTGTTCGATGTCGCCTTCGCGATGCGCGATCCGCATGCGCTGACCCTTGTAGGCGAAGGCGTTCTCCACGTCGATCCAGCCTTTCTCGAGCCGGATGCGCATGTCCTTCGACTCATGCGCGCCATAGCTCGCCGCACAGTTCGCAAGCGCGCCGGAGGGGAAGCGCAGCATGAACGCAATGGTTTCTTCCACTTCGCGGTAGCGTTCATCCGCCGCTGGATTGACGATCTGTGCATAGACCTCCACGGGCTCTTCGCCGAGCACATGGCGCACGCCGTTCAGGCAATACAGCCCGATGTCGGGCAATGCGCCGCCCCCGGCAAGCACCGCTCGCAGCCGCCATTGCTCGCCCGAGCCCTGCACCTGCGCATTGGTCGCCTCGATCACACGCGCCCTGCCGAGTTCGCCCGACTGCACCCGGCGCGCGGCCTCGCTGTTGAAGACTTCGAACTGACAGCGATAGGCAATCATCAGCTTCACGCCCGCCTTCGCGCAGGCGTCGATCATCTGCCGCGCTTCGTCGGCGGTGTTGGCCATGGGCTTCTCGCACAGCACGTGCTTGCCTGCCTGCGCCGCGGCGCTCACGTGTTCCAGATGCAAACCATTCGGCGTGACGACGTACACCGCGTGGACATCGGGATTCCCGGCGAGGCGCGCCATCTCGGCGTAGGAATAGATCGACTGCTCGTCGATGCCGTATTGCTTCGCCACTGCCCGCGCCTTGTCGGGGCTGCCCGAGACGAGCGCCGTCACGCGCGCGTGCTTGCAGGCGTTGAAGGCGGGCAGGATCTGCTCGAGCGCCAGACGGCCCAGACCGACTACCGCAAAGCCCACGCGCTGGTCCGGTGCGGAAGGCGCGGGCGGAGGCGGCGAAGGTTTGTCGGCGTCGCCCTTCCAGTTTCCGAAGCGGACCTTGCCGTCCTCGACCATGCCGAGATCGATGGCGGCGGGCGCCTGCGGCTGCCCGGCTGCGGGGAGCATCGGACCATCGGGCGTACCGGGACCGGTGACGGTGAATTCAGCCTTGTCGTGTGTGGACATGAACCATCCTCCTGCGTTGAGTTGTTCATTCGGAGCATGCTTGCGGCGCGTTGCGCGCGAGCAGCGCGATACATGCACCCGCGAACACCGTCGCCGCGAGAATCGCGAGCGCACCCGTGCCATATAAAAAATCGAACAACGTACCGAGCGCCGCGCCGGCGACGAACGCCATCCATCGCGCGACACCGGCCGCTGCCGCGCTGAACTTCCCTTCCCCAAGATGCCGCGCGACGCGGATGAAATTGCCTGTGATGAACGAAATGCCCGGTTCATCGGCGCGTGTCTGGTTGATTGCACCGATGCCCGCCGCGATCAGACAGGTCGCCGTCGCTGGATACGCTGTGCCCGCCAACGGCACGGCGCATGCGAGCAGCAACGCGGTCGATGCAAGGCAGACAGGCGCGCGCCAGCTCGGCAGGCGTGAGGCGAGCCATGCAGCGAGCGTCGCCGCTACGAAGAAGCAGGCGATCACGCTCGCGAGCGGCAGCGCCTTGCTCCAGGCGCCGGCGATCAATGACTGGCCGAGCCTGGTCGAATTGCCGGTCATGTACACCGCCAGCAGGTCCTTGCTGTGAAGCATGATGAGCGCATCCGTGCCGCCGGCGATGGCTACAAGCGCAAGGACAGGCACAGCGGTATCGGCCATGTCTCTCAGCCAGGACGTGACAGACGAAAGCATGTTCGTGTTGGGTGCGGATGTCGTGATCGATGAGCTTCGATGGTCCGCAAATTCGGTGCCTGTGGGATGAGGCCGTAGCGTTCAGGACGCCCTTTCTTTCAGAGGCATGTCATGAGCTGGCGCGCGAGTCGGGGCAGGAAAAGCAACGTCTTTCATGCGGGCGCGTGCCCGGACTCTTCCAGCATGGCGCGGGCGTGGTCATTGACGAATGCTTGACGACGGCATGTTCCAGGCTCAGCGCGTGGGATATTCGCTTCGACATGCGAGGGCGCAATGAACGTACCGAGGATTGTCTTGCACCTTCCGGAAGATCAAAGCGCACGCGCTGCCCGGCTTTCGCCTATCCGTTGCACGACCTCTGGGCCTGGCGTCAGTCGCGCGCCGGAAAGCCCGGTCCACGCCGCAAGCGGATCGGGCCATGGCTGATCTGGTCCGGGTCCAGCGTCGCCTCTCCCTGCGTGATTCTCAAGCGCTGCCGATGCGCCATCCGCGCAGCCACGTCCCGCACCTCGGGCATCAGTTCGCGCCAGCCGTCTTCATCATGGGTGAGGGCGCGCGCGACGTCAGACGGACAAATGGAAGCCGTCTCGGCGCGACTGTGCAGCAGATCGAGCACACATCGTTCGATGTCGAGTTTCGATACGCGCGTCATTTGACAGTCTCGTCCACGAGGCTGCGCGCTCCCTGCGGCGGATCGGCTGGAAGCGTGTCACGCGAAACCTTCGCCTTGCGGACCGGGTTCCCTTCCACCGTGACGATCGATACGCGATTGCGGCCGTCGCGCTTTGCGTCGTACAAGGCTTCATCGGCGCGACGCATCGCTGTTTCGAGGCTCACGCCGTCGTCAGGCTGACAAAGCGCAACGCCGATACTCACCGTCACCGGCGCAAGCGGCGTGGTCTGCGGCGTTTCGCTTTCTTCCGCGCATGCGGCGACGTCGGTGAGGATGGCGTCGGCGACATCCTCGGCGCGACGCGGCGTGCAATCGGCCAGCACGACGATGAACTCCTCTCCGCCATAGCGCGCAACGATGTCGTTCTGCCGGCGCGCGCGTCTCGTCAGGCAATGCGCGACGAAGCGCAGCGCCCGGTCGCCCGCCACGTGGCCATGCGTGTCGTTATAGGCCTTGAAGTGATCGGCATCGACGAACATGATCGCCATCGGCAGCCGATGCCGCACGGCCCGCGCCCACATCGCCGGAAGCGTTGCGTCCAGCCCGCGACGGTTGGCAACGCCCGTGAGTCCGTCCGTGTCCGCGATCGCGATCAGCCGCGCCTGCGCCGCGTCGCGCTGCCGCACCGCGAACACAAGCAGCCACACGACGATCGTGAACGCACACGACACCACGACACTCAATGCGCCGATGATGAGCGAACGGTGCTTCCACTCTTCAGTGATTTCATCCATGGCCGGTGCGACCATTGCGACGAGATTGCTGTTCTCCACGTTCGCGAAGGTGGACAGGCGTTCGACACCGTCCACCGGCGACCTCGCGACGAAGGAGCCGCCCTTCGGTCCGAGCATGGACAGGAACGCAGGCGAGGCGACCGAGATCAGCCGGTTGGGGCTCACTTGCGGATAGCGCGCGAGGATGAAACCGTCGGTCTGCATGATCGTCGCGGCGCCGTGCTTGCCCAGCTTGACGCCATCGACCAGTTGCTGGAAATAGTCGAGATCGAGCGCGATCAGCGCGATGCCGCCGAAGCTGCCGTCAGCCTTCGAAATGCGGCGGCTGAGCGCGATGGACGGGATGCCGTTCCTCAGCCGGGATTCATACGGTTTCGAGATGTACAGCCCGATGTCATCGCGATTCTTGTGCACGAGGAAATAATCGCGATCGGCGAGGTTCAGCGTCGGGAAAAGCCGTGCGCGCCCCTGCACGATTCTGCCCTCCTCATCCACGGCGTAGATGCCCATCACGTGGGGCGCCATGGTCGCGCGGTCGAACAGCATCTGCCTGCGCAACTCGGGCGGCAACGCAAGAATCTCCGGATTCGACACGCCGTCCACCACGGCCTGCAAGGAGAGGTCGTAGACCTGCAGGTTGCGGCTCATGTCACGCGCAAGGGCGGCGGCCACGTTCGCGGAGGTGTCGCGCGCCTTGTCCAATGCCTCCTGTCTGCCGGAGACCAGGACCACGACAGTCGTGACCAGAACCACGAGGCAGACGAAGGTCGTGCTCAGCGCAATAAGGATCGCGTGCCTGTCGACCCAGGCCATCGTCCAGCGTGTTTCCTTTCCGGGGGTTGATGACGGCTTCAACCGTGCTCTCCTTCGCGAACGCGGCTCTGTTCGAGACCGCGCGCCCTCTCTCGTTTGAATAATTTTTCGTCCGCTGTTCCGGTTTTTTCCGGAACGGCCTCGCATCCTAACGTTTCGGATGCCATTCCGGTGGACAGCGGCTGCCTGGGGCTAATCGGACACGACCCTGCCGGCTTCGACGGTCTTCATGAACTGTTCCGGCGCCATGGGCCGTCCCAGCAGAAAACCCTGCAACATGTCGCAGCCCAGCTGGCCCAGGAAGGCCTGCTGCTCTTCCGTTTCGACGCCCTCCGCAACGACGCGCAGATTCAGGGTGCGTCCCAGTGCGACGATCGCCGCCACGATGGCCGCGTCCTCGGTATCGCGCCGCAGATCGCGGATGAAGCCCCGATCGATTTTCAGTTCATGGGCAGGTAGCCGCTTCAGGTAGAGAAGACTGGAATAACCCGTTCCGAAATCATCGATAGCAATCCGCACGCCTGTCTCGCGCAACTGCTTCAGCACGCTGAGACTGACTTCGACGTCATGCATCGCGGTGGATTCGGTGATCTCCAGAATCAGGTGGCGCGGTTCGAGCCGATGCTGGACGAGCGCCTGGCGCACGACCTGCACGAGGCTGGTGTGGACGAACTGCGTGGCCGAGAGATTCACGGCGACGCTCCAGTCCGTGTGCCCTGCCTCGACCCAGATGCGCATCTGACGGCAGGCCTCGTTGAGGGCCCATTCACCGATGGGCACCATCAGTCCGCTTTTCTCGGCGATCGAGAGAAACTCGTCCGGCGCCATCAGGCCCCGCGACGGATGCTTCCAGCGCAGCAGTGCCTCTGCCCCTACCACGGGACCGCCCCGCGCCTCGAATTTCGGCTGATAGTGCAGGATCAGTTCGCCGCCCGACAGCGCCGTGCGCAGCTCACGCGCCAGCTGCATGTGCTCGTAGGCGTCGGCGTGCATCGAGGGCTCGAAGAAGCAGTAGTTGTTGCGACCCATGGCCTTGGCCCGGTACATCGCCGTATCGGCGCTCGTCAGCAACTCGCTCTGGGTCCGGCCATGCTCGGGATGACAGGCAATGCCGATACTCGTCGACACCTGGATTTCATGCTCGCCCGCCGAGTAAGGTTCCTCCACGATGCGGATCAGCATGGCCGCGATGTTCGCCACGTCCGCCGGTCGGGTGACCTCGCACAACAGGACGAACTCGTCGCCGCCCACGCGGGCGAAGGTGTCATTCGCACTCACGCTGGCGCCGATGCGCCGCGAGACATCGACCAGCAGGCGGTCTCCGACCTGGTGCCCGAACGCGTCGTTGACGGCCTTGAAGCCGTCGAGGTCCAGGAACATCAGCGTGAAGTGCCGGTGCTGCTGGATGAGCTGGTTCAGGCGGTCATCGAGCAGGACGCGGTTGGGCAGCCTGGTCAGGCTGTCATGCAGGGCGAGATGAATCAGCTCCTTGTTGGCCTCCGCGAGCGACCGGGAGAGTGCGGCAGTCCGCAGTTCGAGCCTGAGTTCCAGCACCGATACGATCAGCGCGATGCTCAGCACCGCCACGGTCACCACGATCACGATGGCCGCCAGCCAGGACGTGTTGGTCCCGTGACTGGCCGCCTCGCAGATGCTGCCCAGCGGAAAATGCGCGGCCGCCATGCCGGTGTAATGCATGCCGACGATGGCCGATCCCATCAGCAGCGACGCGCCGCCGCGAAACAGGAACACTCCGGCCTGTCTGCCGCGGATATGAAAGGCCGTCCACAAGCCCGCACCCGAAGCGGCAACCGCGATGACAACGGACAGCGCGACCAGGCTCCAGTCATAGTCGATGACCGGGTTCATCTGCATTGCGGCCATGCCCGTGTAGTGCATGCCGGCGATGGCAGGGCCCATGAGCAGCGAACCCAGCATCAGCCGGCGCCACGGCAGCGCGTACTGGCTGACGAGCCATAAGGCAAAGGTGGACGCCGCGATGGCGATCAGCAGCGAGAAGAAAGTGATGGCCGGATCATAGCCAACAGGGATGGGCAGGTCGAAGGCAAGCATGCCGACAAAGTGCATCGACCAGATGCCAAGCCCCATTGCACAGCCGCCGCCGACGAGCCAGAGATAGCCGGCCAGCCCCTTGGCCGATGCCACACGGCCAGCCATGTCGAGCGCGGTATAGGAAGCCAGGATCGCTACGAGCAGCGAGCAGACGACGAGGAGCGGATTATAGGAAGTGGCGAGCATTTATTCCGGATTGCTTTTTTTCAGCAACGCTGTGTGTTGCCGGTGTTCCAAGAATGAACAGCTTCAACCTCGTGCGCATCTGCTTCCGAAACAGAGGCACGCGCCATTCTGAACCGAACGTGCGCAACTGTCACAGCATTTTCGTGCACTAAAAAAGCCCTTGATGAAACGGTCGAGCGGTCTGTTTCCGAATAAAGCTTTACGCAGGTTCCATGCCAATTGTCTTACCAAAAACGTGCGCCGCGTAACCCATGCGCGGCGGGCGTCACGGGGTTCGTTACGTTACATGCACACAGTGTTACGTCCATTCGTCCCGCGCGTACGTATTGCATTAATGACCCAGGATGTTATCGGTGGCTCTTGCGAAAGGAACTGGAATCGGGCCTTGCGGCCGCTGCATAACGCGAGTAACGGAAAGGACGAGTGGTTAAAAAAGAAAACCCGCCTTACCGACGCATTACTCGGCATGACGATTGCACATTGGTCGCGCCAGTCACGACGTATGGATGGAGAACGAAATCATGGAAAGCGGAAGCGTGGGTTACAGCTATCTCGGGATTCCCGAGCGTCTGGCCGGCGTGCTGTGGGCTACCGTGCGCGAGATGCAGATGAGTCTGGCGGGCCGGGAGGATTGTTCATGGGCGCAATTGACCAGCGCTTCACTCAGCCGGTGTGTATTGCACTTTGCCTGTCTTTACCGGGAGCACGGCAGCCGCGACCCGCGACCCGAGGTTGCCTGCTCCGAAGTCTTCCACCTGTTCTCCGAGCAATTGCTCTCCGATACCACCGCCGCCGAGTGGCGCGTGCCCGATCATCTCGTTCCGGTCGTGGCCGGCGCGATTGCCGCCTGCGGTGAACTCGTCGTCGATCGCATGAATCGCGTCGTGTGAGGACATACCCTCCTCCTTCTACGCATGGCCATGCAGTTGTTGCAGAAGATCCAGGAACAGATCGAGCGCACGCGTGCGTGGCCGCGAAATCTCGGTGATGGCGCTGATCGTGTTTTCGTACACCGGCATGCCCGGTACCTTGACGAGCGCCTGCCGCTTCGCGAACGAAGCCGCATAGAACTGCGGCAGCAAGCCGACATAGTGCCCTGACAGCACCAGCATCGCGACCGCTTCGAGACCCGAAGCCGACGGCCCGCGCACCATGCCGAGCGTGTTGAGCGCCTCGTGTACGAAGGGTTACGAGCGATACACCAGCGGCAGCGTCGCGGCATCGCGGAGACTGCGGCGGACCACATAAAGCTGCTGACGCTCGATGAACAGCGGCAGGTAGTGGAAGCCGGCCTCGCGCCGATACATGCCGCGAATCGCCACCTGCACGCGACGCTCGCGCAACGCGAGATCGAGCTCGTTGAAGGTCATTACGCGCAATTCCACGCTCACGTCCGGCGCCAGTTCCTTCAACGCGGCCAGCGCTTCCGGCAGATGACAGCCTTCGTCGCTGACGATGTGCTCGACCATGCCGATGGCGAGCGTTCCGGACAGCACGCCGCGCACCGCATCGATTTCCGGACGGATGCGCGCGAGCGACATCAGCGCATCGCGTGCGAGTTCGAGCGCGACCTTGCCCGCATGCGTGAGCACGAAACCGGACGGTCCGCGCTCGCACAGCCGCGCGCCAAGCGTTTCCTCGACCTCGCGGATATGCCGGCTGATCGACGCCTTCGACATGTTGAGCTGCTTCTCGGCGGCGGCGAAACCGTTCGCCTGCGCGACCGAGCAGAAGATGCGCAGCGAGCGCAGGTCGCGTTCGCTGAAGTCGGGGCGCTTGGTGACGGGATGTTTGGCGGCGGGTCGTTCGGACATGGTTACGAGAAAAAAAGCGTCAGAAAAAGGTTACGTTTTCCGGAACCATACCGATAAAAAAATCATTTTTCACTCTCTTTATGGCGACATACATTTCGGCTGCCTCGTCCCCGAGCGTCCCTCAAGCCGTCCCTCACGCGGAGAAAGCAATGAAAAACTGGTCCAGACGATCCTTTGTGAAAGCGACGCTCGCGTCGGGCGCCGCGCTGGCGCTGCCGACCATCGCGCGCGCCGAAGGCGGCACGCTCGCCGATATCAAGAAGCGCGGCAAGCTGGTGGTGGGCACCGAAGCGGCATACGAGCCGTTCGAATTTGTCGAGAACGGCCAGATCGTCGGCTATGGGCATGACGTGCTGGAACTGATGGCGGCGAAACTCGGCGTCAAGCTCGAACAGATGAACCTTCCGTTCCAGGGTCTGCTGCCGGGCCTGATGTCGCACAAGTTCGACTTCGTTGCGACGAGCGTCGGCATCACGCCGGAACGCGCGAAGCGTTTCGCGTTCAGCGAGCCGGTGGGCGTCGTGCGTTCGGTGCTGATGGTGCGCGCGGACGACAAGAGCATCAACCGCGATCTCGACATCGGCGGCAAGATCATCGGCACGCAGATGGGTTCGTCGTCGCAGCCGGTGGCCACCGAGTTCGAGAAGGAACTGAAGGACAAGACCGGCAAGGGCTATGCGGACACCAAGCTGTTCCAGGCGTATCCGGACGTATCGAACGCGCTGGCGAACAAGACCATCGATGTTGCGCTGATGCCCTCGAACATCGCCGCGGTGCAGATGAAGCGCCAGCCGAATGCGTTCCGCATCGCCGGCACCATCGGCCAGCCGAAGCTGCTCGCGTGGGTGGCGAATCCGAACGATCTCGAGATCCGCAAATTCATCAACGATTCGCTCGAAACTTTCCGGAACGACGGCAAGCTCGCCGCGCTTCAGAACAAATGGTTCGGCGCCGCGATGGACACGCCGCGCAGCGGCTATCTGCCGGCCGGCTCGATCTGACGCCATGTTCGACTGGATCGACCCGGGCGGCGTCATAGCGCCCTTCCTCGACGGCGTCGTGGCCGGCACGGCGCTCACGCTGGGCGCGTCGGCATGCGCCTTCGTGATCGGGCTCGCGCTCGGCATCGTGCTGCTGCTTGCGCGCATTTCACCGTTCGCGCCGCTGCGCTCGCTGGTCATTCTGTGGGTCAGCCTGATTCGGGGCACGCCCGCGCTGATCCACATGCTGATCGCGTATTACATGGTGCCCGCGCTGCTCGATATCTCGGTCTCGCCCGTCACGGCGGGAATCGCCGCGCTCGCCTGCAACACCAGCGCGTATATCGTCGAAATCCTGCGTGGCGCGCTCGGCACGATCTCCTGGGGGCAACGCGCGGCAGGCTACGCGGTAGGCATGCGCACCGCGCAGGTCTGGCGTCATGTGCTGCTGCCGCAAGTGATCTATCGCTCGATTCCGCCGCTCACCAGCGAATTCACGATCCTGCTGAAGGCGTCCTCGCTGATGTCGATCATCGCGGTGCCGGAGCTCGCGACCGTCGCGCGCAACGCAACGCTGCAAACCGACTTGCCGCTGCAGGTCTTCGCGATCACGGCCGCCGTGTACTTCGTGATCCTGTTCCTGATTTCCGCTGCTTCGCGAGTGTGCGAACGCCGCGTTGCGAGGATGCTTCCCCATGGCCATTGATTTCTCGATCGTCCGTGAAGCGATTCCCCCGCTGCTCGAAGGATTGCGCATCACTGCGCTCGTCAGCGTGACCGGCATTCCGCTGGGCATCGTGGCCGGCATCGTCGCGGCCTATGCGGCGCAGTCGCGCACCGTGCTGCGGCCCCTGGCGCTCGCCTACGTCGAACTGGTGCGCAACATTCCGTACCTGATCCTCGTGTACCTGGCGTTCTTCGGCCTGCCGAAGCTGGGCGTGCCGGCCTCGGCGATGACGGTCGCAATCGGCTGCACGGTGTTCTACACCGGCGGATATTTCTGCGAGATCCTGCGCGCCGCATTGCGCTCCGTGCCGCGCGGCCAGACCTTCGCGTCGCTGTCCCTCGGCATGACGTTCTGGCAGGCGCAGCGCCACATCATCGCGCCGCAGTTGTTCGGCTTCATCACGCCGCCCACCACGAGCCTCGTCATCATGATGTTCAAGGACTCCGCCATCTTCTCCGTGATGAGCCTGCCGGAGATGACGTACCAGAGCAACCTGCTCACCGCGAACACGTTCGCCTATGTCGAAGTGCTCGGCACGACGGCCTTGATGTACTGGATCTGCAGCGTTCTGCTGGCGGGCGTCGGCCGGCGCCTGGAGACCGTGATCGGCCGCCGCACGCGTCATGTCTGACGCGCCTTTCCTCACTCTGGAGACACCCATGACTCAATACACTGTCGCGCCGCGCGTCGGCCATCCCACGCTGCTGTACTCGGAACTCGATCTGGACATCGACAACCTGAAGGCCGACATCGCCGTGCTCGGCATGCCGTATGGCGCACCCTATGACCCGTCCGACTTCAGCAACGACCAGACCAACGCACCCTCGGCGATCCGCCAGGCGACCGATCGCGTGGTGCGCAAGCCCTATCACTATGACTTCGACATCGACGGTCCGCTGCTGCAAGGCCGCACCGATGTGCGCTTCGTCGATTGCGGCGACATCATCCCCGACCTGACGAAGCCCGGCGAACACTACGCGCGTGCCGAAGCAGCGGTGCGCCGCATCGCGGCGGGCGGCGCGATGCCCATCGTGCTCGGCGGCGATCACGGCATCACCACGCCGGTGCTGCGCGGTCTCGACCAGAAAGGCCCGATCACGCTGGTGCATATCGATGCCCACCTCGACTGGCGCGACGATGTCAACGGCGTGCGCGAAGGCCTCTCGAGCCCGATCCGCCGCGCCTCCGAAATGGCGCACGTCGACCGCATCATCCAGATCGGTCTGCGCGCCCAGGGCAGCGGACGTCCCGAGGAACTGGTCGCGGCACGCGCGTATGGCGCGGACCTGGTGACGGCTTACGAACTGCATGACATCGGCATGGAAGCGGTGCTTGCCCGCATTCCCGACGGCGGCAACTACTACCTGACCATCGACGCCGACGGTCTCGATCCTTCGGTGATGCCGGCGGTCGCAGGACCGGCGCCGGGCGGCGTGACCTTCGTGCAGGCGCGCAAGCTGATTCACGGTCTGGTGAAGAAAGGGCGCGTGGTCGGCATGGACATCGTCGAGATCCAGCCGGAGAAGGACGACAAGAACCTGATCTCGTGCATCACGGCAGGCCGCCTGATCCTCAACCTGATCGGCGCGTCGATCCGCGCGGGGTATTTCGACAAATGACGACACCGGTCATCGAGATTCGCGGCATCGACAAATGGTATGGCGCGCATCACGTGCTCAAGCAGTGTTCGACACACGTGAACAAAGGCGAGATCGTCGTGGTCTGCGGGCCATCGGGTTCCGGAAAATCGACGCTCATCAAGACGGTGAATGCGCTGGAGCCGTTCCAGAAAGGCGACATTCTCGTCGACGGCACCTCGCTCGCCGCGAAGTCGACCAACCTGCCCAAGCTGCGCAGCCGCGTCGGCATGGTGTTCCAGCACTTCGAGCTGTTTCCGCATCTCGACCTGACGCGCAACCTGACGCTCGCGCAGCGCATCGTGCTGGGCCGCGACGAGACTCGTGCGCGTGAGAAGGCGCGCGAACTGCTCGATCGCGTCGGACTCTCGGCGCATGCGCACAAGTATCCCGGGCAGTTGTCGGGCGGCCAGCAGCAGCGCGTCGCCATCGCGCGGGCGCTCTCGATGGACCCCATGGCGATGCTGTTCGACGAACCGACCTCCGCGCTCGATCCCGAGATGGTGAACGAGGTGCTCGACGTGATGGTGGAACTCGCGCGCGAAGGCATGACCATGATGGTGGTGACGCACGAGATGGGCTTTGCGCGACGCGTCGCGCATCGCGTCGTGTTCATGGAGGACGGCGCGATCATCGAGGACAGCCCGACCGATGCGTTCTTCCAGGACGCGGCCAGTCCTGCGGTGAAGCGCTTTCTTTCGAAAATTCTTCAGCACTGATTCCACTTTTTTTCGATACGACATGACCACGCATACCCGCATCCGCAAGTTCAATACGCGCGAAACCTATCCGGAACAGAAGCTCGATAACGACCTCTGCCAGGCCGTGATCGCCGGCAACACGATCTATCTGCGCGGCCAGATCGGCCAGGATCTCGACACGCGCGAGTCCGTGGGCATCGGCGACGTCACCGTGCAGACCGAGAAGGCGATGGCGAACGTCAAGATGCTGCTCGACGAATGCGGCAGCAAGCTCGAAGACATCTGCAAGGTGACGGTCTATATCATCGATCCGCGCTATCGCGAGGCCGTCTATAACGTGATGGGCCGCTGGCTCAAGGGCGTGTATCCGGTATCGACGGGCATCGTCGTGCAGGCGCTCGCGCGGCCCGAGTGGCTGGTCGAGATCGACGTGACCGCGGTGAAGCCGGCATGATGCCGAGCCGCAGCGCCGAGTTGCTGAAGGCGCTGATCGCCTTCCCGACGATCTCGCGCACGCCCAACCTCGCGTTGATCGAGCATGTCGCGGGGCTGCTCGGCGCGGCGGGGATCGCCTGCACGCTCGTCAGGAACGACGAGGGCACCTGCGCCAACCTGTTCGCGAGCACGGGGCCGGCGCATGTGCCCGGCGTGATGCTGTCGGGCCATACCGATGTCGTGCCGGTGGAAGGCCAGCCCTGGACCGTGCCGCCCTTCGAGGCGACGGTGCGCGACGGGCGGGTGTACGGACGCGGCGCGGCCGACATGAAAGGCTTCGTTGCGTGCGCAGTCGTGGCGATGCTCGATGCCTCGACGCGCACGCTCAGGAAGCCGCTGCAACTTGCGTTGTCGTATGACGAGGAAATCGGCTGCGTGGGCGTGCGGCGGCTGATCGACGTGCTGCAGAGCGCGCCGGTGCGGTCCGAGCTGTGCGTGGTCGGCGAGCCGACGATGATGCAGATCGCCACCGGCCACAAGGGCAAGGCCGCGTATCGCGCGGTGTGTTGCGGCGAGGAGGGTCATTCGGCCCTCGCGCCGAACTACAGGAACGCGATTCACGTCGCCACCGACTGGATCATGGCGATGCGCGCGGCGCAGCAGCAGCTTGCGCACCACGGCGCACAGGACGATGGCTACGACGTGCCTTATTCGACCATTCACGTCGGCACGATTCACGGCGGCCGCGCGCTGAATATCGTGCCGAACGAATGCACGCTGGACTTCGAGATCCGCACGCTGGCAGCGGATCGCGCAGAAGCGATTCTCGACGGCATCCGGCAGCGCGCAGTGGCGGACAGCGGCGCGCCGTTGCCGGAGATCGAGGAGGTGAACGCTTATCCCGGCCTCGATACGCACGTGGCAAGCGACGCGGTGCGTTTTCTGGAAGCGCTGTTGCCTCCGGGAACGGAGTCGCGCAAGGTCGCGTTCGGTACGGAAGGCGGGTTGTTCTCGACCCGGCTCTCGGTGCCGGCGCTGGTGTGCGGTCCTGGCGATATCGCTGTTGCACACAAGCCGGATGAGTATGTCGAGTTGGCGCAGCTGGATGCGTGTGATGCGTTTCTGGCGCGGCTGGTTGGCGGGTTGGGGTAGCAAGCGGCGCGGGTCGGGTAGGCCTTGTGACATCATGAGGTCCCGCGCCCAGGAACACCCCGATGAACTTCAGATCCCTCCAATGCTTCGTGATTCTCGCCGAGGAACTGAACTTCAGCCGCGCGGCAGAGCGCCTGCACATCGCGCAACCCGCCTTGAGCCAGCAGATCCGCTTGCTGGAAGACCGCCTCGGCACGCAACTCGTCGACCGCGCGCGACGGCCGCTGCGGCTCACCGAAGCGGGCCACTACCTCTGCACCGAAGCGCGCCAGATCCTCGGCTCATGGGAACAGGCGAGCCTCGGCGCACAGGAGATTGGCGTGGGGCGACGCGGCTGGCTCGCGATCGGCTTCACGCGCTCCGCGATGTACAGCATCCTCCCACCCGCACTCAAAGCCTTTCATCACGCTTACCCCGAAGTCGAACTGAAGCTCTTCGAGATGCTCACCGAGGAGCAGACCGACGCCCTGCGCGATCTGCGCATCCATGTCGGCATCGGGCGGCAGCCACTCGACATCCCGGGCTGCACCTCCTACACGCTGTTGCGCGAGCACGTGGTAGCCGTGCTCTCACCGGATCATCCGCTCGCGGCACGCAAGAAAGTCCGCATCGCCGAACTCGCCGATACCCCGCTCATCGTCTATCCGAAGCATCAGAACGCGCAGTTCAAGCACACCGTGCAGTCGCTCTATCGCGATGCGGGTGTGACGCCGTTCATCGCGCATCAGGCCTATGAAATCCAGACCGCGATCGCACTCGTTGCCGCCGGTCTCGGCGTGACCTTCGTCGGAGAATCCGTGGCGCGGCACGGGCGCGCGGATGTCGTGTTCCGCCCGCTCGCGGGCCCCGGCGCTTCGCTCTGGTCGACGCTCGCCGCCACCTTTCGCAGCGAGGACGATTCAGCGCATCTGCACGCCTTCCTGCGCTGCCTTCCGCCCTCCCTCGATTCTCCGGCACTATAAGCAGAAACTTATAGAAGCATAAGCAACGCGTCTTGGACGCGCGCCGCCACGCTTCTTATCATCGATCGGACGTACAGGCTGGCTTGCTGTGCGCGTCAGCCAGCCCAATGCAAGAACGGCGCAGGCTGTTTGTAAAGCGGGGCCGCAGAGCCTTCGTGATTCGATGAAAGAACCTGGAGACGGCATGACCCCCTTCAACGAAGCGGCGACGATGCGAAAGGTCTATGGGCGCCTCATGCCCTTGCTCTTCGCAATGATGTTCTTCAACTATCTCGACCGCATCAACATCGGCTTCGCGGCGCTCGACATGAACAAGGCGTTGGGCTTCAGTCCGGCCGTGTTCGGCTTCGCGGGCAGCATCTTTTTCGTCGGCTACATGGTGCTCGAAGTACCGAGCAATCTATTGCTGCATCGCGTGGGCGCGCGCCGCTGGATTGCCCGCATCCTGCTGACGTGGGGCGCCGTGGCCGCCGCAACCGCCTTCGTCTTCGACGACAAGAGCTTCTACGTACTGCGCTTCACGCTCGGCGTGATGGAGGCAGGCTTCCTGCCGGGCGTCGCGGTGTATCTGACCAAGTGGTTCCCGTTGCGCTACCGTGCACGCGCGGTGGGCGGCTACATCATCGCGGGGTCGTTCTCGGCCGTGCTCGGCGGCCCGATCTCGACCATGCTGATGACCTACGCGAACGGCGTGCTGGGCCTACAAGGATGGCAATGGATGTTCATCCTCGAAGGCATTCCCGCGATGCTGCTCGGCCTGCTCACGCTGCGCATCATGACGGAGCGGCCCGCTGAAGCCGACTGGCTGCGCGACGACGAAAAGCAGTGGCTCGAAACCACGCTCGCCGCCGAACGCGAAGCCGTGGGCGGCGCGACGCACTTCCCGCTGTTGCGCGTCGCGGGCGACATTCGCGTCTGGAGCCTCGCGTGCCTGTTCGGCTGCGCGCTGGTCGGCATCTATGGGCTCTTTCTGTGGCTGCCGCAGATCGTCAAGAGCCTTGGGCATCTGAGCAACATCGAAGTCGGCTTTCTCTCGGCCGCGCCGCCGCTCCTGGGCGTGCTCGGCACCTTCATCATCAGCCGCAGCTCCGACCGCACCGGCGACCGCAAGAAGCATCTCGCCTTCGTCTATGGCATGAGCGCCGTAGCCATCGCGGGCAGTGCCTATGCGCCGAATCCCGTCATCGCCTATGTGCTGCTGTGCGTGACCGGGCTCTTCATCTACGCAGGCAATCCGCTGTTCTGGAGTCTCGCGTCGTCGTTCCGCACCGGCGCAGCGGGCGCGGCCACCATCGCGCTCATCAACACCATCGCGCAGTTCGGCGGGCTGGTCGGGCCATGGAGCATCGGCCTCGTGCGCAACGCCACGGGCAACTTCAAGCTCGCGTTGCTGACCATCGCGGCGTTCCTCGTGGTGGCCACCGTGATCGCGCTGGTGATGCGCGTCAAGCCCGCCGACGACGAAGCCTCCTCCCTGCCCGCCGGCGACTCCGCCGCGCGCACCTGAATTCGCACTCAACGCAACGGACCTTACGCATGATCATCGATTGCCATGGCCACTACACGACCTCGCCTCCGCAGCACGAAGCGTGGCGCGCCAAACAGATCGCCGCGCTGAAGGACGGCCATACGCCGCCTCCGCTGCCCACCGTATCCGATGACGAGATTCGCGCGAGCATCGAAGGCGGACAGTTGCGCATCCAGCGCGAACGCGGCACCGATCTCACGATCTTCTCGCCGCGCGCCGCCGGCATGGGCCATCACCTCGCAACAGCCGAAGCCAACGCGGTCTGGTCGGGCGCATGCAACGACCTCGTGCATCGCGTGGTCGAGTTGTTTCCACGTAACTTCGTCGGCGTATGCCAGTTACCGCAGGCGCCCGGTGTGGCGCCGGACAATTGCATCGCCGAACTGCGACGCTGCGTGGAAGAACTGGGCTTCATCGGCTGCAATCTGAACCCGGATCCATCGGGCGGGCACTGGTCCGGCCTGCCGCTCACAGACCGGTCCTGGTATCCGCTCTATGAAGCGATGGTCGAGCTCGACGTGCCGGCCATGATCCACGTCTCTTCATCGTGCAACCCGAACTTCCATGCAACAGGCGCGCATTACATCAACGGCGATACGTCCGCGTTCATGCAGTTGCTGAGCGCCGATCTGTTCGCCGACTTCCCGACGCTCAAGTTCATCATCCCGCACGGCGGCGGCGCGGTGCCCTATCACTGGGGACGCTATCGCGGACTCGCGCAGGACATGAAGCGGCCGCTGCTCACTGAGTATCTGCTCAACAACGTGTTCTTCGATACCTGTGTCTATCACCAGCCCGGCGCCGAACTGCTCGCCAAGGTGATCCCGGCGAAGAACATTCTGTTTGCATCGGAGACGATCGGCGCGGTGCAGGGCATCGATCCCGAGACCGGTCACCATTACGACGATACGCGCCGCTATATCGACGCAATCGAATGGCTCGCCGATGCGGACCGTCAGCGCATTTACGAAGACAACGCGCGGGCTGTGTATGGACGTCTCAACGCGCAGCTCGACCGACAACAACAATCCATCGAAGGAGCAACGACATGAACCCGGCCGGCTGGCACGAACATGAATCGGCAGTACAGGCGAGCCCCGCGACGCTCGACGCGTTGCGCGAACTCGCCGTCTCGCTCCTCAGCGACAACATGGCCCGCGTGAGCGGCACGACCGGGCTGCGTCCGTATCATCGTCCGCGGCCGATGGCCGGCACCGCGGTCACGGTGCGCACGCGCGGCGGCGACAACCTCGCGATTCATCGCGCGTTCGATTACTGCCGCCCCGGCGACGTACTCGTGATCGATGGCGCAGGCGAACTCACGCAGGCGCTGATGGGCGAGATCATGGCGAGCTATGCCGCGAGCCTCGGCGTGCAGGGCCTCGTGATCGATGGCGCGATCCGCGATGTCGGCGCGCTGAGCCAGCGTGATTTTCCGGTGTATGCGCGCGGCGTCACGCATCGCGGTCCCTACAAGAACGGACCCGGCGAGATCAACGTGCCGGTGACGGTGGGCGGCATGGTGGTGCATCCGGGCGATATCGTCGTCGGTGACGAGGACGGCGTGCTGGCGATCGCGCCCGGCGATGTCGAAGCGGTCATCGCAGGCGCGCGCAAGCAGGCGGCGAAGGAAGCGGCTCAGCTCGAAGCCATCGTGCAAGGCCGCTTCGATCGCGCATGGGTTGCGGCGCAGCGTGACCGGATGATGAACGGCTGAGGGCTTGCCGAACCCACGCCCGCGCGCGCATCATGACGCGTTCGCCTCTTCGACTTCACGCGTCATGCCCGACACTCTGGACACTGCAGCACTCATCGAACTCGCACGACACGCCGAAGCTGGCGATCCCGGCCCGTGCACCTGCACAAAGACGCCGCTCGAGGGCTGGCAGTCCCAGCCGCTTTCTCTCGACGAATCGCTGTTGCGCGAGATCGGCACCTTGTGGCCGCAAGACGATCCCGAGCCCACGTTCGCCGAGTATCTGCCCAACAAGATCCAGTACTGGTCAGCGGAGGCGCCCATCGCGCCGCGCTACTTCCCGTATAACCGCTGCGGCGTATGGGGCTGCTCGGTCTGCGGGCGTCTCTATCTGCGTTACACGGAAGGCGGCGGCTACTTCGTGGATCGCCGCATTCGCGCATTGCGCCTCGCCCTGATCGAGGACGTCCCGCTGTAAGCGGTCATCGCGAAGGCGCCATCGAGACGCGCCGAAAAGACTATGATGGTTCGATGCGCGGCACGGCGCAACGATCACGGCTCCGCCACGCGCATGCGACGTCCACCCTTACGGAGACTCTCGTATGTCAAGCCAACCCTACTATGCGCCGCATGGCGGCCATCCGGCGCAGACCGAACTCCTGACCGACCGTGCGATGTTCACCGAAGCCTATGCCGTCATTCCGAAAGGCGTGATGCGCGACATCGTCACCAGTTATCTGCCGTTCTGGGACAAGACGCGTCTATGGGTTCTGGCGCGCCCGCTGACCGGATTCGCCGAGACGTTCTCGCAATACATCATGGAAGTCGCGCCCGGCGGCGGCAGCGAGCAGCCCGAGCAGGACCCCGATGCCGAAGGCGTGTTGTTCATCGTCGAAGGCGAGATCGAACTGACGCTGCAGGGCGCGCTGCATGTGCTCAAGCCCGGTGGCTATGCGTTCATTCCGCCGGGGGTGTCATGGCAGTTGCGCAATCGTCATCAGGATGCCGCGCGCTTTCACTGGCTGCGCAAGCACTATGAAGCCGTCGATGGCCTGCCGCTTCCCGACGCCTTCGTGACCAATGAACTGGACGTCGAGCCGATTCCAATGCCGGGCACCGAAGGACGCTGGGTGACGACGCGTTTCGTCGATCCCGAGGACATTCGTCACGACATGCACGTGAACATCGTCACGTTCCAGCCGGGCGGCGTGATTCCATTCGCGGAAACGCATGTGATGGAACACGGTCTTTACGTGCTGGAAGGCAAGGCGGTGTATCGGCTGAATCAGGACTGGGTCGAAGTCGAGGCAGGCGACTTCATGTGGCTGCGCGCCTTCTGTCCGCAGGCGTGCTATTCAGGCGGACCGGGGCGCTTCCGCTATCTGTTGTACAAGGACGTCAACCGCCACGTGAAGCTCACGCTCGGCGCGCGGCGCTGATAGCGCTTCAGGACGCGACGCGTTTGCCGTCGCGCGCGACGATGCGCCCGTTCGCCATCACGAGCTTGCGCGTCGGCCGCGCGACGACCGCCTGTGCGACGGACTCCGCATCGACCAGCACGAGGTCCGCGCGCGCGCCGACGCGCAGGCCATAGTCCACAAAGCCGCAGCCGCGTGCTCCGGCCTCGCTGACGGTATCGAACGCAAGTTGCAGATCGTCGTCGCGCCGCAGGTCGTAGCGCATGCCGATCAGCATCGCGCGTTCGAGCATGTCGGGTACGCCGTAGGGCGTCCAGGTGTCGCGTATGCCGTCGTTGCCGCCAAATATCGTAATGCCCTTGTCGACGCATGTTTTCAAGGGAGGCACGGTAACCGACGGCGGCGCGCTCGTCATCAATGCGACTCGCAGATGCGCGATGCGATCCAGCAAGGTATCGCGCTCGCGCTCCGGCAACGCGCCCAAACAGAAGCCATGGCTGATGACGATTTGCCCCTGCATGGCCGTCGCCTCGACGCGATCCAGCAGCAGCCGCAGCGTGAATGCGCCCACTTCGCCGGGTTCGTGCAAATGAATGTCGATGGGCTTGCCATGGCGTTGCGCGAGCGCGAATGTCGTGTTCAGCGAGGCAACCGGATCGCGGTCGATCAAGGCGGGATCGAGTGCGCCGAGCACGTCCGCTCCTGCGGCAAGCGCGCGGTCGAGCAGTTCGGCCGTGCCCGGACGGATCAGCATGCCCGACTGCGGAAACGCGACGATCTGCATGTCGAGCATCTCGCGCAAGGTGTCGCGCGTGGCGAGTACGCCTTCGAGATGGCGCAGGCCCGCATCGGTATCGATGTCCACGTGCGTGCGCAGCCGCGTGGTCCCGGCTTGCACGAATGCATGCGCGAGTGCGAGTGATTGAGTTTCGGCGCTATGCCCCGACGTGCTGCGCCACGCGCGCTCGTTACTGATGCGGTCGGTCAGCAACGGGCCCACTTCGTTGCGATACCACGGAAGTCCCCAGTGGGTCTTGTCGAGATGCGTGTGTCCCTCGACGAACCCCGGCAGCAGCAACGCGCTACCGCCGTCTTCAACCGGCATGCCGGGCGGCGTGGCAAGGTCAGGGCCGAGCGCTGCAATGCGCTTGTCTTCGATGGTGACGGACACGCGCTGGCCATCGGCCAGGCGAAGGTTGCTGAGATGAAGTGAGCGCGGCATGAACGCACCTGGAACGGTTGGCTTCGTAAGCGGGAATAGTACTCTGCCGGACCAGAAGCACTGCTGGCGCGTATCAAACAAAAAGGCGCGGCCTTTTGAGGGGCCGCGCCTTTCGCGTCTTTCACGTTCGATGCCGTGCCTTAAACCGCCCGGCGCACCATCAATTCCTTGATCTTGCCGATCGCCTTGGTCGGGTTGAGCCCCTTCGGGCACACGTCGACGCAATTCATGATCGTGTGGCAA
>NZ_JARUXS010000010.1:0-36817 GCF_031451175.1 Caballeronia sp. LZ035 | reverse complement strand
TTCGTGACGGCAATCGGCTTCTTCATCACGCCGACGCTCCTGGGCGGACGTCACGAGACGATGATTACGCAGCTGATCATCGATCAGGTGTTGCAGGCGTTGAACTGGGGCTTTGCGGGTGCGATCTCGGTGTTGCTGCTGGCGGTGGTGCTGGTGGTGTTCGTCGTGTATGACCGGATGGTGGGTCTCTCGACGATGACCGGTGGAAGCAGTGCGGCTCGTGGCCCGCAGAAGAGCGATGGCCTGGGCCGCAAGTTCGGCGACGCGCTGCTCACGCTGCTGGCCAATGCAACGGACGCTTTGCTTGCCTTGCTCCCGAAGCGCAAGAAACGCGCAGGCGACGGCAACGGCATGACGCTGCGAACCGTCGTCACGCTGATCCTGGTGTTCCTGAGCGCGCCTGCGTTCCTGATGATCCCGCTGTCGTTCGATTCCGCCTCGGGCCTCGCCTGGCCGCCGCACGGCGTGTCGTTGCAGTGGTACCAGCAGGTGATGGATTCGCCGCTGTGGATCCAGGCCGCGACCCGTTCGCTGGTAGTAGGCGTGGGCACGGGTGTGCTGTCGATGGCGATCGGCACGCCCGCGGCCTTCCTGTTGGTGCGGGGCGGCTTGCGTTGGAATGCAACGATGCTGGCGTTCGTGCTGGCGCCGATCGTAGTGCCGCGCATGATCCTGGCGGTGGGCGTGTTCTATTTCTTCGCGAAGATCGGTCTGGTGGGTTCGTCGCTGGGACTGGTGCTGGCACACACGGTGGTGGCGGTGCCGTACGTGGTGATCACGATGATGGCCGTCCTGCGCAATTACGACACGCGTCTGGACCTCGCCGCACAGAGCATGGGCGCACGCACCTTCACGACCCTCAGACGCGTAACGTTCCCGATCCTGAGCGCGGGCATGCTCTCGTCGTTCCTGTTCGCGTTCGCGACTTCGTTTGATGAATTGACCATCGCGCTGTTCTCGTCAGGCGGACTGAGCACCACGCTGCCCAAGCAGTTCTGGGACGAGACCACGATGCAGATCTCACCGGTCATTGCAGCCGTATCAACGCTGCTGTTCGTGTTCATCTCGATTCTGATTTCCATTGCCGACCGCTTGCGTCGTCGCAGCACGGCATCCTGAGCCATTCAAACTTAGAGAAAATCGTATGTCGCTGACGTCTCAATCCTTGCATGGCATCCTGCCCGCGATTCCCACGCCGGTGAATCCGGACGACACGATCAACGTCGATGCCACCCGCGCCTTGCTGCGCTATCTGCTCGAACAGGGCATCGACGGCGTGCTGCCGCTGGGCGGCACGGGCGAGTACGGCGCGCTGTCGAGCGAGCAGCGCGTGCGCATGGTCGAACTGACCGCGCGTGAAGCGGCGGGCCGCGTTCCGGTCATCGCGGGCGTGCTCGATCCGGGGTATCACGACGCAATGAAGGCCGCAAAGGACTTCGCCGCCGCCGGCGCCGACGCGCTGCTGGTGCTGACGCCGTACTACACGAACCCGACGCAAGCCGGCATTCGCGATTACTTCCTGCGTTACGCCGACGAGTCCCCGGTGCCCATCCTGCTGTACGAAATCCCGTACCGCACGCGCATCGCGATTGCGCCCGAGGTCATTCATGAGCTGTCGAAGCATGAGCGCATCATCGGCATGAAGGCGTGCAACACCGACATGTATCACTTCCTGCGCGTGGTCGCGGGCGTCGATGATTCCTTCGCGGTGTTGAGCGGTGAAGACACGCTGTTCCCGCTGCATGTGGCGGCGGGCGCGCGTGGCGGTATCGTCGTGACGGCATCGCTGTTGCCGACTGCATGGCGCCGTATCTTCGAACTCGCCAGCGCGGGCAAGACGCAGGAAGCGCTGGCGATGCATCGCTCGCTGATCCCGCTGATGAACCTCGCGTTCGCCGAAACGAATCCGGGCCCGATGAAGTCGGTCATGGACCTGATCGGCGTGAATGCGCCGGACATGCTTGCACCGCTGGTTCGTGCCGACGACACGCTGTCGGGCAATCTGCGCGCCGAGCTGAAGAAGCAACTGGCGATCTTCGAAGGACGCTGATCAGCGCCGCGACATCGGCAGCCGCGACTTCGAGATGGAAGTCGCGGCGACCTGCACATGCTTGACCAATTCCGCTTCGACCCGTTCGATGGTCCAGCGCGTAGTGGGCACCGAGATGTTGACGGCGGCGACGGCGGTGCCGTCGTGATCGGTGATCGGTGCCGCAACGGCGATGTCGCCCAGCACGGTTTCATTCTCGATGACGCTATAACCACGGCGCGATGCCTGATGCACGCGTTCGAGCAGTTTCTTCTGATCGGTTTCGGTATAGGGCGTCATGCGTTCGAGCGGCGTGCGCGCGACGATTGCCTTCAATTGTTTCTCGGGCAGCCGCGAAAGAATGGCGATGCCGGACGCCGTATAGAGCGCGGGAAGTCGCGCGCCCAGTGCGATGTCCACGTTGAACAGATGACGGCCCGGAAAGCGCGCGACGAACACGATTTCATTGCCGTCGATCTCGTGCAGGTTCGTGGTTTCGCCGAGATGGCGGCTGATATCGAGCAGGTACGGCGAGGCTTTATCGATCAGCTCGTTGGCGCGAATGTAGTTATACGAGAACTGCAGGACCTTGGTCGTGAGGCGGTAGTCGCGCGTTTCCGGCACACGTGCCAGATAGCCGAGCGCTTCGAGCGTATGAACGATGCGTTGCGCGGCGCTGCGGTCCAGCGACGAAGCCTTGGCGAGATCTGCAAGCGTCATCTGCCGGTTGGGACCGTCGAAGGCATGCAGCACACGGAAGGTCTTTTCAGCGGAGCCGACGAACAGCGAAGAGCGCTCGCCGGATGCTTCGCGCGTGCTGCGCGCGGACGTGGATGATGCCTTGGGCATGGGGCCAATGATTGTATTCCGATGGCTTCGATTGTAGTTCAATCAAAGATGCTTAACTCAGGAAAACGATATGAAAATCGCCTTCATCGGCGCGGGTAATCTTGCTTCGGCTCTGATGGGTGGGCTCATTCGACGAGGCGCGGCGCCGCGTGATCTGTTGGCTGTCGATCCCGACGAAAGCAAGCGGCAAGCGGCCGCGCTCGAACTGGGTGTCGATACGGCGGAGCGCCTTGCATCGGCGGACGGTTTCGATGCAGTCGTGCTCGCGGTGAAGCCGCAGATTCTGGAGAAGGTCTGCGCGACGCTGGCACCGTTGCTGACGCGACAACTCGTCATCAGCGTCGCGGCGGGCGTGCGCATCGCTGATATCTCGCGCTGGCTCGGCGGCTACGCAGCCATCGTCCGGTCGATGCCCAACACGCCCGCGTTGATCGGCATGGGCATGACGGGACTGCACGCAGCCCCGGACGTGACACCCGACATGCACGATCAGGCGAATGCCGTCATGAGTTCGGTCGGCGCGACGCTGTGGGTCGAACAAGAAGCGCAACTCGATGCGGTCACGGCGGTGTCGGGAAGCGGCCCGGCCTATGTGTTCTATTTCATCGAATCATTGATTGCCGCGGGCGAAAGCGCGGGGCTCGACGCGGAGCAGGCGCGCACGCTGGCACTGGAGACGTTCTTCGGTGCGTCGGCGCTGGCGCGGCAGTCGGATGAAACGGCGGCGGTGTTGCGTGAGCGCGTGACGTCGAAGGGCGGCACGACGGCTGCCGCGTTGGCCTCGTTCGAGCAGTCAGGCATCAAGGAAGAAATCGGGCGCGGCGTGCGTGCGGCACAGGCGCGCTCGGATGAACTGGCCCGGGAACTGGGCGCGCAGTAAAGGCAATTTCACTCTCATCTCAAGCTTATGAAAGTTATCGTAACCGTCAAACGTGTGGTGGATTACAACGTGAAGGTCCGCGTGAAATCGGACAACACGGGCGTGGAACTCGCCAACGTGAAGATGTCGATGAATCCGTTCGATGAAATCGCTGTTGAGGAAGCGGTGCGTCTGAAGGAAGCGGGCGTCGCGACTGAAGTGATCGCCGTGTCGTGCGGCGTGGCGCAGTGTCAGGAAACCTTGCGGACGGCGCTCGCCATTGGTGCGGATCGCGCGGTGCTGGTGGAAACGGCAGAAGAGCTTCAGCCGCTCGCCGTTGCAAAGATCCTGAAGGCGCTGGTCGATCAGGAAAAGCCCGAGCTGATCATTCTCGGCAAGCAGGCCATCGACGACGATTCGAATCAGACCGGTCAGATGCTCGCTGCATTAGCAGGTCTGCCGCAGGCGACGTTCGCGTCGAAAGTTGTCATCGCGGACGGCGAAGCCAAGGTGTCGCGCGAAGTGGACGGCGGCGCGGAAACGCTGTCCCTGAAGCTGCCGGCAATCATCACGACGGACCTGCGCCTGAACGAGCCGCGTTACGTCACGCTGCCGAACATCATGAAGGCGAAGAAGAAGCCGTTGAGCACGATGACGCCAGCCGAACTCGGCGTCGATGTCGCGCCGCGTTTGAAGACGTTGAAGGTTGTCGAGCCGCCGAAGCGCAGCGCCGGTATCACGGTGCCGGACGTGAAGACGCTGGTCGAGAAGCTGAAGAACGAAGCGAAGGTGATTTGAACATGACGATTCTGGTAATTGCGGAACACGACAACGCGTCGATCAAGGCAGCGACGCTGAATACGGTTGCGGCTGCAACTAAAATCGGCGGCGACGTGCATGTGTTGATCGCAGGCTCTAACGCGCAAGGCGCAGCGGATGCTGCGGCGAAGATTGCAGGCGTGGCCAAAGTGCTGCTTGCCGATGCGCCTCAACTCGCCGACGGCCTCGCGGAAAATGTCGAAGGCACGGTGCTGAACGTCGCGAAGGACTATTCGCACATTCTTTCGCCGGCTACCGCTTACGGCAAGAACATCGCGCCGCGTATCGCCGCGCATCTGGATGTCGCGCAGATCAGCGACATCACCGCCGTCGACAGCGCCGATACCTTCGAGCGTCCGATCTACGCGGGCAATGCCATTGCGACGGTTCAATCGAGCGATCCGATCAAGGTCATCACGGTGCGTGCAACGGGCTTCGATCCGGTCGCAGCGGAAGGCGGCAGCGCGACGGTCGAGAAAATCGAAGCCGCCGCCGATGCAGGCATTTCGCAGTTCGTCAGCCGCGAAGTGACGAAGCTGGACCGTCCGGAGCTGACGAGCGCGCACATCATCGTGTCGGGTGGCCGTGGCTTGGGCAGCGGCGAGAACTACACGAAGACGCTGGAACCGCTGGCGGACAAGCTGGGCGCGGCGCTGGGTGCATCGCGCGCAGCGGTCGATGCCGGTTACGTGCCAAACGACTTCCAGGTGGGCCAGACGGGCAAGATCGTCGCGCCGCAACTGTACGTGGCAGTCGGCATTTCAGGTGCGATCCAGCACTTGGCGGGCATGAAGGACAGCAAGGTGATCGTCGCGATCAACAAGGACGCGGAAGCGCCGATCTTCAGCGTGGCCGATTACGGTCTCGTCGGCGATCTGTTCACGGTCGTGCCGGATCTGGTCGCAGCACTCGACCACTGAATCCTGAAGCAATGGTCCCGACTTGATGCCCCTGCGGCATGAAGTCTTGATTATTTCTCACGCTACACGCGTTTCTTTCCTCGCCAGAATACTTTCAACACGACGCCGCCGGAGCCCGCCCAAGGCCCGCCGGCGTCGGATGCGCGCGCTCGTTCGCGCGCAACCACCCCCACTTACATACCAATCAGATGGTATCTGCACGACGCCAACACGGAGACCGGCCATGACGACGACCGTCGCGAAAAGGCGCACACAGGCCGACCGCACCGCACTCGCGCGGGCTGCGCTGGTGCGCTCGGCGATCGCGATCCTGAGCGACCTCGGCTTCGCCCGCGCGACGACTTCGGCCATTGCCGAGCATGCGGGCGTGACCACTGGCGCGCTGCATCACCACTTTCCGACCAAGGAGAGCCTGCTGTTCGCGGTGCTCGACGAACTCACCGAAGAAGCGCTCGCGCTGTTTCGCCAGTTGCGCGATCCGGCAAGTCGTGGCGATGGCGCGGCGCGCGGCATCGTCACGTCGCTCTGGGCGCTGTACGGCAGCCGTCGCTATTGGGCGGTATGGGAAATCAACATCGGATTGCGGCCGGATCAGGCGTTACATGAGGCGCTCATCGAGCACCGCACGCGTACGCGCGAACGCATGTACCGCGTCGTCGAGGCGAATCCGTCGCTCAGGGCCGACACGAAGCGCGCGCTGACCGAACTGCTGCCGTTCCTGCTCTCGTCGATGCGCGGCATCTTCCTCGACACCTTCTTTGCCGGCCATGAAGCCGAATGGCTGCATCGCCAGCTCGAGCGGCTGATTCATGCGCTCGATCAGGAAATGAAGGCGCTGTCCGCCTAGCCGTACCGCACCATCCCGCGCAACGCCCTTATTTGAATCGCATCACCCCGATCAGGCACCTGGGAGCTCGCATGAATCACCCTAGTCGCGCTACGGCGCATCCGGCGGCAGGCGCCGCGAGAACCGGTTCGAAGAACCTCGTGCTCGAAGGCGTCAGCAAGCGCTACGGCGGCGTTCAGGCACTGGACACGCTGACGCTTGCTGTGGAACCGGGCGAGCTGGTTTCGCTGCTCGGGCCGTCGGGGTGCGGCAAGACGACCACGCTGCGGCTGATCGCTGGCTTCGAGTTTCCCGATACGGGCAGCGTGCGCATCGACGGCGCCGATGTCTCCGCGCTGCCGCCGAACAAGCGCGGTCTCGGCATGGTGTTCCAGAACTACAGCCTGTTTCCTCATATGACCGTGGGCGAGAACATCGGCTTCGGGCTGCGCATGGCGGGCGCGAAGAAGGCGCATATCGCGGCACAGGTGACGCGCATGCTCGATCTGATTCGCCTGCCGCAGTATGGCGATCGCCGCATCGGGCAATTGTCGGGCGGCCAGCAACAACGCGTCGCGCTGGCGCGCGCCATCGTCAATGATCCTTCGGTGCTGCTGCTCGACGAACCGCTCGGCGCGCTCGACAAGAACCTCCGCGAAGGCATGCAGTTCGAGATCCGCCGCATGCAGCAGGAACTCGGCATCACGAGCGTGATGGTCACGCACGATCAGGAAGAAGCGATGACGATGAGTGACCGCGTCGTCGTCATGAGTCACGGACGCATCCTGCAAAGCGGCGCGCCGCGTGAAGTCTACGATCGTCCGCGCAACCGTTTCGTGGCGGAATTCCTGGGCACGGCGAACGTGTTCGCGTGCCGCGTCAGCGCGCGCAGCGTGCAGTCGATGACCGTCGTCACGTTGCCCGAATCCGGTAACGCTCCGGTCGAGATGACGCTGAACCTGCCGCGCGCGTTGCAAGGCGACTTGCCCGGCACGCTGGAAGTGGCGCTGCGGCCGGAGAAGATCGCCATCGATGCGCCGAAGGAAGGTCACATCCGCTTGCGCGGACAGATCGTGCAGCACGTATTCCGCGGCTCGCAACACTCTTATGAGATCGACGTGCCGGGCCTCGGCCCGCGCATCTACGCCTACGAACAGGCTTTCTCCACCGATCACGCGGGTCATGCGCGCGGCCAGGCGGTAACGGTGTCCTTCGCCCCGCACGATGTGGTCGTGCTCGAACCGGACGGCGCACCCGCCGCCGCGGCGGATGCGAGCATCGCGCCGGTCACGCAGGCCGGGCCGCTGGCGAGCGAAGGAGCCCGCTGATGTCCACGCCCGCCGCCACTGCATCCGCCGTCGCACCGCAAGGACAGCGGCGCGCACGCGAGGCCGCGCTGCGCATCGCGCTGCTGTGCGCGCCCGCGCTCGTGCTGCTGATCGTGTTCTTCGCGTTTCCGTTGATCGGCAACGCAATGCGCAGTCTCGGACTCGACGCGCAGGCATCGCCATCGCAGGGCAGTCCGTGGGCGAACTACGAGAAGCTGTTCGTCGATCCGTACTACCGTGGCGTGATCGTCGAGACCATCAAGGTCAGCTTCATCGCGACGCTGCTGTGTCTCGCGCTCGGCTATCCGATCGCGCACTTCATGGTGCGCCGCGCGGGACGCCTCGCCATGCCGATGCTCTTCCTGCTGATCGCGCCGCTGCTCACGTCGATCATCATGCGTACGTTCGGCTGGCGCGTGCTGTTCGCGCGGCACGGTCCGTTCAATGACCTGCTGATGTGGCTGCATCTGATCGAACGGCCGCTGCGCGTGCTGGGCGGACCGCTTGGCGTGTATATCGGCATCGTGCATGTGATGGTGCCGTTCATGGTGCTCTCCATCGTGCCGGTGCTGCGCGGCGTGGACCGTCGGCTCGAAGAGTCGGCGCGCATTCTCGGTGCGGGCGCGGCGCGTACGTTCCTGCTCGTCACCTTGCCGCTCGCGATGGAAGGCATTCTCACGGGCTGCGTGCTCGTCTTCATGCTCACGAGCGGCAGCTTCGTCACGCAGTTGCTGCTTGGCGACGGCAGCGTGGTCACGCTCCCGCTGTTGATCTTCCAGCAGTTCTCGCTCACTCAGGATCTCGGCTTCGCCAGCGCGATGGGCAACCTGCTGCTCGTTATCGTGCTTGCGTGCCTGTATGTTCAGTTGCGCGTCGCCGGACGCAAGGGAGACGCACGATGATGCGCGCCGGAACCCTCGACAGAATGGCCGCGCGTGCCGGCGCCGGCTCGCTCGCGGTCTTCACCGCGCTGTTCTTCATCGCGCTGATCGCGCCTATCGTGGTGGTGGTGCTGGTGTCGTTCTCGCCGGACGAATCGCTCGCCGTGCCGGTCGCCGGCCTGTCGCTGCGCTGGTATCACCGCTTGTGGGAATACCGCCCGTTCGTCGATTCGCTCTTGACGAGCCTCTATCTGGCGCTCAGCTCGTCGTTCATTGCGATCCTGATCGCCGTGCCCGCCGCGATCGGCGTCGGGCGCAGCAGCGGCCGCGTGGCGACGGCGCTCACCACCTTCCTGCTCGCGCCCATCGCCATTCCCGCGCTGGTGATCGGGCTGTCGCTGCTGTACTTCCTGTCGAACATCGGCATTGGCGTGTCGTTCCTGGCGCTGCTGATTGCGCATACGGTCGTGTCCGTGCCCTACGTGATGCGCACCACGCTCGCCACCTACAAGAACACGCATGCGTCCTATCTGGAAGCGGCTTCGGTGCTCGGCGCGGACCGCTGGCAGACCTTCCGGCACGTGACCTTGCCGCTGATCGCGCCGGGCATCTTCGCGGGCGCGCTGTTCTCGATTCTCGTGTCGCTCGACAACCTCGGCGTGTCGTATTTCTTCGGCACGGCGAACGTCACGACGCTGCCTGTCGTGATGCTGTCGTACCTGCAAAACCAGTTCGATCCCGCCATCGCCGCGATCAGCACGGTGCAGATGGGGATCACCATTGTTCTGCTGTTGATCGTCGAAAAAACCTACGGCCTGCGCGCGTTGACGACGCAATGAAGCCAGCGCCACACCACCTCACCTGCTACGGAGCCTGAATGAACGTCTCACATGCTGTGCGCGCCACTGGGCTGGCGATCTCGCTTTCCGCCGCCGCGCTGACCGCGCACGCCGCCGACCTGACCGTCACCGCTTATGGCGGTGCATGGGAACAGGCTTATCGCAAGTGCTTCGTGCAGCCCTTCGAGAAGCAGACCGGCAAGTCGGTCGATGTGATTCTCGGCAGCCCGATGCAGTGGATCAACCAGATCGCGGCCAACACGGCGCATCCGCCCATCGACGTGATGATCGGCCTCGTGGACAGCGGCGAGATCGCGCGCCAGAAAGGCCTGGTGGAGCCGATCGACGAGAAGAGCGTGCCGAACCTGAAGGACATCAAGCCGAACATGCTCGCGTACGGCAAGGGCTATGGCTTCCCGATCGCGTTCGGCGACTTCGGCCTGATGTACAGCAAGAAGGCCGTGCCGAATCCGCCGAAGACGTGGAAGGAATTCGTCGATGGCACCAACGCCGGCAAGTGGCACGCGGCGCTGCCGGGCATCGCCTACGTGGGCACGGCGCAAGGCTTGATCGGCTTGTTCGCGATGGTGTACGGCGGCAGTCTCGACAACGTGCAGCCGGGTCTCGACGAGATCAAGAAGATGCAGAAGAGCGGCAACGTGACCTTCTACAGCGAACCGAATTCGCCGCTGGTGGCGCTCAAGTCGGGCGATATCGACATGGCCATGTACTTCGACGGCCGCGCCTGGGCCGAGCATGACGCGAGCAATCCGGACATCGGCTATCTGAATCCGAAGCCCGGCGCGGTGGCGTTCCCGACCATGGTGCAGAAGGTCAAGAACGGTTCGCCGCTCGGCTTCCAGTTCATGAACGTGGTGGCGTCGGCGGAAGGGCAGAGCTGCTTCGCCAATCTGATTCAGTACTCGGCCTCGAACAAGAACGCCAGGTATTCGGAGAAGGTGGCGCCGCGCGTGCCGCAGGACAACGACTCGATGTGGCTGCCGTTCGACGTGATCTCGCAGAAGACGCCGCAATGGGTCGAGATGTGGAACAAGCAGATCGGTCGCTGACCGCAACAGAGGATTGAGTTCATGAGCCTGAGAATTGGAGTCGATATCGGCGGTTCCTTCACCGATTTCGCGGTGCTGGACGACGACACGCGCAGTATCCGCACGCTGAAGGTGTTCTCGCGCCCGGATAGCCCCGGCAGCGAGGTGCTGGCGGGCATGACGGGGTTGATCGAGCGCTATGGCATCGAGGCGCGCGACGTCGCGTACTTCACGCACGGCACGACGGTCGGCGTGAACGCGGTGGTGCAGCGGCGCGGCCTGCGTCTCGCCCTCATCACCACGGAGAAGTTCGAGGACGTGCTGGATATCGCGCGGCTGAAGATTCCCGACATGTATCACCTGCTGTCGCGCCGGCCGGATCCGCTGATTCCGCGTGACCGCGTGTTTGGCGTGAAGGGCCGCCTCACGGCCGACGGCGGCGAGGAAACGCCGATCGACGAAGCCAGCGTGCTCGCCGCGATCGAAGGTATTCGCCGCTCGGATTGCGAAGGCGTTGTGGTGTCGCTGCTGCATTCGTATCGCAATCCGCAGCATGAGAAGGACGTGAAGGCACTGATCGCGAAGCATTATCCAGAGCTGTTCGTGTCGTGCTCGCATGAAGTGTGGCCGATCATCCGCGAGTACGAGCGCACGTCCACCGCAATCATCAGCGGCTATGTGCAGCCGAAGGTGGCGGACTATCTGACGCGCTTGCAAGCCGCGCTTGCTGAAGCCGGCGTGCCCGCCGAACTGAAGGTGACCAAGTCGAACGGCGGCGTAATGAGCGCCGAGAACGGCAAGAGCAACTGTGCGCAGATGATCCTGTCGGGCACGGCGTCCGGCGTGATCGGCGCGGCGTATATCGCGAACCAGTGCGGCATTCGCAACTGCATGAGCCTCGATATCGGCGGCACGACGGCGGACGTCGCGCTGATCGTCGATGGCAAGCCGCAGTACGCGACCGGCGAATACATCGGCGAATTCCAGATTCATATTCCGTCGGTGTCGGTGTCGTCGATTGGTGACGGCGGCGGGTCCATCGCCTGGGTGGACGACTTCGGCGTGTTGAAGGTGGGTCCGCACAGCGCGGGTTCGAATCCGGGTCCGGTCTGCTACGGACGCGGCGGCGAACAGCCCACCATCACCGATGCCTTCGCCGTGATGGGCGTGCTCGGGCAGTCGGACCTCGGCTACAACTCGGTGTCGCTGGACCGCGAGGCCGCGCGCCGCGCAATCGGTACGCTCGCCGGGCGTCTTGGCAAGAGCATTGAGCAGACGGCGGAAGCCATCATCCGCGTGTCCACGTCGAGCATGTATGCGGGCACGAGCCGGCTCGTGTCGCGCTTCGGCATCGACCCGCGCACCTTCACGCTGCTGCCGTTCGGCGGCGCCGGTCCGATGCTCGCGTGCTATCTGGCGCGCGCGCTGAACATGCCGGATGTCACGGTGCCGGTCACGCCGGGCGTGCTGAGCGCGTTGGGCGGGCTGATCGCGGATATCAAGAACGACTTCGTCAAGACGACCTACTACGAGCTGAACGAGACGACGCTCGCGCTCCTCGCGGACGATGCCCGCGAACTGGAGAAGCAGGCGCGCGACTGGATGACAGCGCAGATCGGCCATGCCGCAGGCGTGTCGATTGTCATGACGGCGGACATGCGTTATCGCGGGCAATCGTTCGAGATCGAGACGGCGCTCGATGCCGCCACCATCGCTGCCGGCGATCTCGCCGCAGTGCGCGAAGCGTTCCATCACGAACATCGTCGTCTGTACGGTCACAGCGATGATCACGCGGGCATCCAGCTGGTGGCGCTGCGGCTGGTGATTTCATCGCCGACGCCGAAGCCCGAACTCGAACGCATTGCAACAAGCGATGCAGCGCCGGTGCCGGTGCGCGAGATCGACGTGTGGATGGACGACGAAGCGCGCCGCATTCCGCTGTATCGCCGTGCCGACCTGCGTGCAGGCCAGGCGTTCGAAGGCCCGGCGGTGGTCTCGCAGGACGATGCCACAACGTGCGTGCTGCCGGGCTTCTCGGTCACGGTGGATCCGTTCGGCAATCTGGTTCTGACGAATCGCGCAACTCAACATTGAAGACCGATCATGAAATTCGATAAATCGGAATTGCAGATCTTCGCGAACTACTGCGTCGCGGCCGCCGAGAGCATGGCCTACACGCTGGTGCGCACCGCGCACTCGACCTTCGTGAAGGAAACCGAGGACTTCTCGTGCGCGCTGGCGAGCGTCGATGGCCTGACCTTCGCCTCGCCGCGCACCTTCGGCGCGACGTGGTATGTCGGTCTGGATTACGGTCCGGTGATCCGTTCGTTCACGGACTACAAGCCGGGCGACGTGTGCATGACCAACGATCCGTACAGCGGTTATGTCGCGACGCACACGCCGGACGTGGTGATGTGGAAGCCGGTGTTCTACAAGGGCGAGATCATCTGCTTCGTGTCGGGGCACATTCATAACACCGACATGGGCGGCGCGGTGCCGGCATCGCTGTCGCGCACGCTGACGGAGATTCATCAGGAAGGCATCCGTTTTCCGCCGACGCGCGTGGTGGACGGCGGCGTGGTCAACGAGACGCTGTTGTCGTGGATGATGGCCAACGTGCGCGCGCCGGATCAGAACATCGGCGACTTGAAGGCGCAGATCGCGTGTCTGACGACGGGCGAGCGACGCGTGCTCGAGATCGTCGAGCGCTTTGGCGTCGAGGCATTCAAGGCGGGCATCGGCCAGTTGCTCGATTACTCGGAGAGCCAGGCACGCGCGGTGGCCCGCACGATTCCGGATGGCAAGTACTTCTTCGCCGATTACGTCGATGAAGACGCGGTAGGCGGCAAGCCGATGCGCATTGCGCTGACGCTGACCGTCGATGACGGCCTGCTCGGCTTCGATTTTTCCGGCAGCGATCCGCAACTGACGTCGTCGATGAACGTGCCGACCGGGAATCATCCGCGTCACGCGCTGTTGCTGGTTGCGCTCAATTACGTGCTGTATTCGCTGAATCCCGACATCCTGCTCAACGCGGGCATGTTGCGCATCGCGACCTGTGAAATGCCGCTCGGCAGCGTGCTGAATCCCGTGCCGCCCGCGGCGGTGGGCATGCGTACGCTGACATGCGTGGTCGTGCAGGCGGCGGTGTTCGGCGCGTTCGCGCAGGCGCTGCCGGAGCGCATGCCGGCCTGTCCGGCATCGAGCGTGTGTCTGCTCAACGTCAAGACCACCGACACGGCGGGCCGCACCATCATGGCTTCGCTGGGTCCGGTGATGGGCGGCGCGGGCGGCGCATCGGCGGGCGACGGTTCGGATGCGTCAGGCGCGAACATGGCGTTTCTGCGCAACACGCCGGTGGAGATCAACGAAGCCGAAGTGCCGATCCGTATTCTCGAATACGGCCTCGTGGGCGACAGCGGCGGGGCGGGGCAGTATCGCGGCGGCCTGGCCATCGCGATGGAGTTCAAGGTCTTCGCACCGAACACGCTGATCACGGCGCGCAATCGCGACCGCACGCTGTTTGGCTCGTGGGGCATCAAGGGCGGCATGGCGGGGCGCACGTCGGTGTTCAAGCGCAATCCGGGCACGGCGCGCGAGGAAGTGCTCGGCAATACCGATCTGGTGGCCTGCGAGCCGGGCGATGTGATCCGGCTCGAAGGCAACGGCGGCGGTGGTTATGGCGCGCCGACGCTGCGTGCGGCCGAAGCGGTGGAGCGCGATGTTCGGCGCGGTCATGTGTCGGTACGGCAGGCGCGTGAGTTGTATGGCGTGGTGATTGTCGATGGCGCGCTGGATGGGCAGGCGACGGCTGCGCTGCGTGCTGAAATGGGCACGGATCGGAAGCTCGACGATGGTTTCTTCGACTATGGTCCGAACCGTCGCGCGCATGAAGCCGTGTGGACGCGCGAGCGCTATGCGGTGCTGTGCGAGTATCTGGAGTCGGTGTCGATCGGCTGGCGTTTCTTTTTGAAGCATCAGATGTTCGAGCGCCTGGCGGCGCGGGGGGAAGTCGCGGCGGGCGTGGAGATCGTGCATGCGGTGTTCGCGGAACTCGTGGCGGAGTTTCCGGCGCTGCGGGCGGGAGAGAAGCGGGCGGCTTGAGCGGCCAACGAAAGAGTCAGAACATCAACCGATCCTCGGGGTAGTCACCCCGCCGAAGCCCGAGAGGCGGCCTGAATCGAGAGTTCAGGCCGCCTTGATTCGTTTACGCGCACCGGGGAAAGGTCCGGCTTGGAAGCATTGGAAAAGTGCTGGTCATCGGGCCGACTTGCGATGCGTCAGCAAGCACTCGGCAATGAAATCGTGCGGCGTCCCGGCAGGCGTGTGGCCCTATGAACCAGTTAGAATGCGTTCATTCGGGGGCTTCGACGCTACAAGCGAATCTTGAATAGAGATCTCGTCGCCCCGCAATCCCTCTGCATCTCAAATAACGAACCGTACATTGCTCATGCTGGTAAGCCAACGGGAAGATCACAAGCATAATTTTGGACGCACGCGAGAGTTGGCTGACCTTCTTGAACCGCTCGTAGATACAGCAAAACCGCAGCCCTCGTTCGGCCCTTCGCTGCTGAGATTTTATGCGGCAGAGTCAGGACTTAAGTATCTTTTGAGCAAGAACCTGATGATCCCGTTTGAATACGAGATAAGGGATCAGACCATGCCCGCGGATACTTCGGATCCGTCGTTCCCCAGGAAGGTCGAAGGCTATAGTCACAAGCTGGATCAGATGCTGAAGCGGCTCAAGGTGTCTGCAGCCAGGGTGCCGATTCCGACCGGCCCGTTTAAGACTGTCGGAGGTTATAACGGCGGTCAAAGCTTTCGGATCCATGAGGCGCATGAGGCATGGCGCTATGGGCTGGAGGTGGATCCTGACGATCAGGCTGCTTTGGGAAAGTTTATCGCTGACATTCTGTCCTACCTTGAGGACGAAATTTTATGAACGCCTCCGCCGTTTCAACATTGCCTCTCGTCTCTTGGGTCGATGTCGCCCGGCGACTTTCTGTCGTGCCCGTGCGGGGGGCGAGCCATGGGTCCGAGCTTGCGCCTCCGAAGGGACTCATAGCCTCTGAGGTGTTCTGGACAGGCCTGACTCTGACTGTCGAGGCGGAGGCTGACATCGCGGAAGTCAGGCATTGGCTGGCACTCAACTTCCGAAGCTGGTATGTGGTTGACGGAACCAGTGAGAGCATTCGCCTGCAAGGGCCGCTTTCAAGGGACCGTTTGCCCGTCCGGTACGAGGTCACTCACGCCTCCGGGCGACTGTTCCCGTTCAGACCGTACGCATCGCTGGATGGGACTCGCGCCTACTCGATCTCATTCACGGAGCGCAGTGAAGCAAGTCCCGCCGTCGTTGCCTTCCATAGCGTCAAGGGCGGAGTGGGGCGCACTACTTCCGCGATGGCGTTCACCGAACATCTCGCGAGTCTCCAGGGAAGCAAGCCGATTCTTTTCATCGACGCCGACTTCGAAGCGCCAGGCGTCAGCTATCTGTATCGGACGCGCAAGCCCGAAGCTAATCTATCACTGGAAGATTTGCTTGCGCTTGCGCACGCGGACATCTCGAAAGATCTAAGTGAAACGATTGAATATGCCGCGCGCGAAATGCTCGATCAGAAGATCGGCAATGTCTATGTGCTCCCGGTCAAGAGGCTTCTGGACGATCTGACGGGGTTTGCGATTCGCCCGGAACACCTCGTTACCGCGCGCAAGAATCAGCCCTATCTCATGGTAGATCTGGTTCGCGCATTGACCCGGGCTTTGGGTTGCGAACTGGCCGTTGTCGATCTGAGAGCAGGGCTCGTGGACGTCGCGCTTCACTTCTTGACGGATCCGACGGTCGAACGCATTTTCGTGACCACGGCGAGCGGTCAGGCGATCAATGCATTGCAAGCCATGCTGCGGACAATCGGGCTGATCGAAAGGCAGACGGGACAACGTGGCAGACAGCCGTTTGTGTTGATCAATCAGGTTCCGCGCCTGCTGTATGAGAATCGCGAATTCAGGGGCGAGCTGCAGAAAAGGCTCGAAGACAAAGCAGAGCAAGAGTTTCTTCCGATTCTCAGTACGGAGGAGACAACCGGCGGCACCAATGTGACTCCGTCGCATGAAAGTGCGTTGGCTTTTGGATTCGCTCCGCACATGTCCGAGCTCGTCGCGTCCACGGATGACTGGGAATCCTTCGCTGCCGATCTTCGTACGACGGGTTTCACGGCGGGACTTGTCGCGGAGATGGATGGCTGGCTCACCAGCCGTTCCGCCATCATGGCGTCGCAAGGAACAGAGACATCGTTCCTTGTGCCAGCCGACCGGCACGATGAAGCTTGCAAGAAACTGGCGCAATTTGCTGGAACGATGGAATTCGCCGAAACCGCTGTAGTGCTCGAGCGGCCGATGTTGACACCGCCGCTGCAACGCCTGTTCGCTGATTTTATTCGTCACGTTCCCATCGCTGTGGTCGAGGGAACCAAGGGCACAGGCAAGACACTGACGTTCCGTTATTTGCTCCAGCACAGAAGCTGGGCGAGCGCGGCATCGTCCATGGACCTGACGGATTCCTCGACATTCAACGGTGTCTTCCTGCCGGTCCTCGGATCCGTTGGTAGTTCGGACACGATGTTGGAACTGGTGAACAAGACACGGGCGGGTTTTGCGCAAGCTGTGGGCGGCAATGCACCTGAGCGTGTTTCCGAAACAATCAAGGCGATTCACGACGGCATTGCGTCGGCCTACAAGGTCAACGAGTGGACAGAGTTGTGGCTTAGTCTCATTGGTCGAGCGGCGGGTTTTGCGACTTGGGACCAGTTCGTCTCCTCGGTGGCGAAGTTGAACGTCCAGCCGATCGCCTTGTTCGAAGGCCTCGAAGAAATATTGACCAATCCCTTTACCGACGTCGTGCATGCCGATGCACTACGCTCCTTGTTGCGCGAGGTGCCGCTGCGGTTGCGTGAGGAGGCTGGCCGTCCGGTAGGCACGTTGATCTTCGCCCGCAGTGACATGGTGGAAGCCGTGATCGAGCAGAACCTGCAGCAGTTCCGTTCGTCGTACCGGAACTATGCGCTCACGTGGCTTGATCTCGACATTCAGGAGCTGGTGGTCTGGCTCGCAGCAAAGAGCGAGGCCATTCCAAATCTATGGGTGCCGGAGTGGCGCTCAAAGTCTGAAGCCGACCGCGACGCAGGCCTGAAAGCAATCTGGGGTCTCAAGCTGGGAGCTGATTCGTCGAAAGAGGCACGTTCGACCGAATGGGTGATCGCCGTCCTTACCGACCTCACGGGACGGTTGACTGCGCGAGATCTCGTGCGTTTCATCAAACAAGCGGCGTTCGACTCGGTCGGCAGCAAGCCGGAAGACCGCTTGTTGACTCCCAACGCAATGCGCAAGGCCGTGGAATATACGAGTCGTGCAAAGGTGGGCGAGTATCCGAATGAGGTTCAGGAACTGAAGCCCATCTTCGACAAGCTGCGCACACTACAGGAGATGACAACTCCGTTCGATCGTGCCGAGGCTGCTGCGCTGGGCATCGAGTCTCGTGAGCTTGACCTGTTGGAAAAGTACGGCGTGGCATATGCCGATGAGGGCAGCTTCGAGGTGCCTGAGCTGTTCCGGATAGGCTTGGGTATGAAACGCAAAGGCGCTCGGCCTAACATCATCAGCCTGACACGCAAGGCACGCGAGCGAGCCAAGGCATGAAGCGCTCGTAAAGCATCAGCAAAGCCACGAAAGAACGGCTCCGTCAGGAGCCGTTTTTTTCGAACTGGAGCTTCGCGCTTACGGCAACCACCCCTTCGGCAACCCCGCCAGCGCCTCCTTCATCCGCGCGACCGTCGCCGCTGCCGGCTCCACGAGCGGCAGCCGCACCGGCCCCAACCCATCGCCGAGCAACTCAAACGCCTTTTTCGCCGGTCCGGGATTGGTCTCACTGAAGATCGCATCGAGCATCGGCGCGAGCATCGCATGTTCGCGTAATGCAGTCGCGGCATCACCATTCGCTGCACTCGCATGAATACGCGCCCAGGCCTTCGGCAACAAACTCGCCGATGTCAGAATGCCGCCCACCGCGCCCAGCAGCACGTGATGCACATACAGCAGGTCGTCGCCGCTGAGGATCGCCATATCCTTGCCCGCCAGCGCCACCGTGCGTGCGAACGCGCCGAGATCCGTGTTGCACGCCTTCATGCCGATGATCGTGCCGTCTTCCTTCGCCATCGCGGCGATGGTGGCGGGCGGCGTTGCGTAACGCGTGCGTGCCGGAATGTCGTACAGCAGCAGCGGCACGCCCGCCGCATCGCGATAACGCTGGAAATACGCGCGCACGCCCGCATCGCTCGGCGTGACATAAAACGGCGTAACCAGCAGCAACGCAGCCGCCCCCGCATCGACAAAGGCCTGGCCCGCATCGAGCGCTTCGGCATAGCCCGGCGACACCACGCCCGCGACCACCGGCACGCGACCCCGCGCGGCTTCCACGGTCGCGCGCACGACCAGCGTACGTTCAGCCGGCGAGAGCGCCGTATATTCGCCGGTGCCGCCCACCGGCACGAGGCCGGTCGCGCCATCGGCGATCAGCGTATCGACCAGCGCATGCAGTCGTTCCGTATCGATTGCGCCATCCGCCGTGAACGGCGTCGGGAAAGCGGGATACATGCCCTTGAGGGCGGAGACTTCGAGTGTCATCGATGAGAGTCCTGTGAAAACCTGTAGGCGACGCGCGTCAGAGCAGCTTGCCGGGATTCATCCGGCCGTCCGGATCGAGCGCGCGCTTCACGGCGCGCATCATGTCGAGCTCGACCGCGCTCTTGTAGTGCGAAAGTTCATCGCGATGCGCGCGGCCGATGCCATGCTCCGCGCTGATGCTGCCGCCAAACTCCACGGCGGCGTCGTTGACGATCTTGCCGATTGCATCGACGCGGGCGTCGCGGTCCTCGACCTTCGCCCACACCGCATGCGGGAACAGCACGATGGAGTGGATATTGCCGTCGCCCACATGGCCCACGTACAGAAAGCGCGCCCCCTCCACCAGTCCCGCTTCGTTCAGCCTGACTTCGGTCTGCGCGAGGCACGCGGGAATCTGCGAGATGGGCAGCGAGATATCGTGCGTGACGCTCGTGCCGGAGCGCACGTTGGCCTCGGACACGATATGCCGGATATGCCACAACGCCGCAGCCTGCGCTTCGCTGGCGGGCAGCGCGGCATCCAGCGCGATGCCTTCCTCGAGCGCCGCGCCGATCACGTCTTCGAGCATCGCCTGCAACGGCGCGTCGTGCGCGGGATCGGCGAGTTCGATCATCAACACCCACGGCGACTGGCCGTCGAGCGGATCGCGCGTGTCGGGCACTTCCTGATAGACCACATCGAGCTGACTGCGCGACATGAGTTCGAACGAAGTGAGCGCGTCGCCGCAGGTGGCGCGGCAACGCGACAGCAGTTCGATGGCGGCATCGGCGGAATCGAGCGCGACCCATGCCGTGGCATGCGAACGCGGCGCCGGAAACAGCTTGAGCACGGCAGCGGTCACGACGCCAAGCGTGCCTTCCGCGCCGATGAACATCTGCTTCATGTCATAGCCGGTATTGTCCTTGCGCAGACCGCGCAGGCCGTTCCAGACGCGGCCGTCCGGCAGCACCGCTTCGAGGCCGAGCACCAGCGCGCGCATGTTGCCGTAGCGCAGCACGGCGGTGCCGCCCGCGTTGGTCGAGATATTGCCGCCGATCTGGCACGAGCCTTCGCTCGCGAGCGACAGCGGAAACAGCCGGTCCACCGACGCCGCCGTTTCCTGGATCTGTTGCAGCGTGCAGCCGGCTTCGACGGTGAGCGTGTCATTGCGCGTGTCGATCGCGCGAATCGTGCTCATGCGCGCGAGGCTGATGATGATGGCGTCGCCCGCTTCGGACGGCGTCGCGCCGCCCACGAGGCCGGTGTTGCCGCCCTGCGGCACCACGCTCACGCCTTGCTCCGCGCACAGTTGCATCACCTGCGCGACCTGCGCGGTATCCGCGGGCTTGACCACGGCGCGCGCACGGCCGTGATAGCGGCCGCGCCAGTCGGTGAGCATCGGCTCGGCGTCGGCGAGGTCCACGAGGCCCTTCGGCCCCACGATGTGCAGCAGCGATTCGATCAGATTCATGATTGGACCAGCTTGGGTATGACAGTGACGTTGGGTTTGCCCGTCGCAACAGCGGTGCCGGGCCGCGCGCCCGAAATGCGCTCGGGCAGCGTGTCGATGCCCGGGCTGCCGAGCAGCGTCATGGTCGTCACGATTTCATCGAACAGCAGCGACAGCACATGGGCAACGCCGGCATCGCCGCGTGCCGCGAGGCCATACAGCGGCGCACGGCCGAGCAGCACGCCGCGCGCGCCGAGCGCCACGGCCTTGACGATGTCGGCGCCGCGCCGCACGCCTGAATCGAGGTAGACATGCAGCGCATCGCCGACCGCCTCGGCCACGGCGGGCAGCACATCGAGCGGCGCATGTGCGCCTTCGAGCTGGCGGCCGCCATGATTCGACAGCACGATGCCGTCCGCGTCATGCTGATGCGCGAGGCGCGCGTCATCGACGGTCAGGATGCCCTTGACGAGCAGCGGTCCGTTCCAGTGCTTGCGCAGCCACGCAATGTCCGACCACGCCAGCGAGAGATCCATCTGGCGCGCCAGTGCAGCGGCCTGACGTTGCAAATCGGGCGCTTCGCCGAGACTGCGCGCGAGGTTGACGAGTTGCGGCGTGCCCTGACGCGCCATCTGCAACGCCCAGTGCGGATGCCGCAGCAGGTCGAGGATCAGCTTCGGCGTGATCGGCAGCGGCAGGCGGTAGTTGTTGTGGATGTCGTGATCGCGGCGGCCGTGCACGGGTGTGTCGACCGTGACGAGCAGCGTCGTATAGCCCGCTTCCGACGCGCGCCGCATGATGCTTTCGGCAATGCGGCGATCCTTCTGCACGTACAGCTGCATCCACAGTTCGCCCGTTGGCGCGGCGGCGCGCACGTTTTCGAGCAGCGAGGTGGAAGCGCTCGACAGCGCGAACGGCACGCCGCGCGCGGCAGCGGCGCGGGCCAGCATTTCATCTGCCTTGGGCCAGAACAGGCCGTTCAGTCCGGTCGGCCCGACTACCATCGGCGCGGCGGACGCGTAGCCGAACAACTGCGCGGCCGGCGAGACGTGCGAGACATCCACCATCGCGCGCGGCGCGAAATGCACATCGGCGAACGCGGCGCGGTTGCGGGCCAGTGTATGGCCGTCTTCGGCACCGCCGTCGAGATAGTCGAAGGCGATCTTCGCCAGCCGCCGCCGCGCGGCCTCGCGGTAATCGGCGACGTTGGCGAAGCCCTGCGTTGAAGAATAGAAAAGACTCATTGCATCGTGATGGTTCGACGAGGGTTAGCGCAGCACCCAGTCGTTGAAGCGCTCGATCGCAACATCCTGATGCGCCGGCCAGTACGACGGGTCGATACGCACGCCGCGCTTCAGATTGTCCGGGAAGGTCGGCAGATTCTTCGCGCGCTTCGCATCAATGTACTGGAACGCGTCCGGATGCGTCGGCCCGACAGCCAGCGCACTTGCGACTTCCGCCTGACGCTTCGGGTCCGCGCAGAACGCGACGAACTGGCGGCAGGCATCGACATTGTCGCCGCCCTTCATGATGCCGAACGCCTGCGGACCGTAGATGTGGCCGTCCCAGGCAATCGCGAGCGGCGAGCCCGCATCGATGGCGGGCAGCACGCGTGCCAGCCAGCTGGAGGCCATCGCCACTTCGCCCGACTTGAGCAACTGCTCGCACTGCGCGCCCGTCGTCCACCAGATGTCGATGTTCGGCTTCACGCGGTCGAGGCTCTTGAACGCCTTGTCCAGGTCACACGGATAGACGCCGCTCGTCGGCGTGCCGGCGGCCATCAGCGCTTCTTCGATGGTGTCGAACGGGAACTTGCGCAGCGCGCGGCGGCCCGGGAACGCCTTGACATCCCACAGGTCGGCCCAGGAAGCGGGCGTCTTGCCGCCCTTGAAGGCGTCCGAGCGATAGGTCATCACCGTCGTGTAGACGTTATGGCCGATGGCGTATTGGTCGCGGAACTGCGCGGGGATCTTCGCGACGGCAGCGTTGCCGTCGAGATTCACCGGCTCCAGATAGACCTTGTCCTTGCGCGACAGAAGATACACGGCCGGGAAGCTCAGTTCGGCCATGTCCCAGGTCTTCGCGCCCGTCTCGACGATGCTCTTGATCTGCGCGGTCGGCTCAGCACCCGAGGCCACGCCCACGACTTCGATGCCCGTCGCCTGCTGGAACGGCTTGTACAGTGTGCGGGTGTAGATGTCGGTGTAGACGCCGCCGGAGTCGCGCACCACGAGGCGCTTCGAAGCGGCTTTCGCCGAGGTCCAGATGGCGGGCATCGCGAGTCCGGCTGCGCCGGCTACGCCGAGTCGGATGAAGTCGCGGCGCGAAGCGGTGGAAGTTTTCTTTTGGTCGTTTGCCATGTGGGTCCCCGAGGTGCGAAAACGGGCGCCGCGCGGACAGGCAAAGCACGCGCGGCGCCGCAAGAGTAATGGTCTGGCGGCTCGCCGCGCCTAATCAACGCATTCGACGCATTCGACGCGCCTCGCCAGCGTGCGCTCATGATCGGTCAGACGAGACGCTTCGCCAAACGAGATAAAAGCACCACATGATGCGAAATGCTCAAGACCGTGGGCGGTCGCAGTCGTCGTCTGCGGTGTATTCGCTGGCCTGTTTCAGCAGCCATTCGCGGAACTTCTCCAGCGGCTTGCCATGGCTGAGTTCGGTCGGATAGACGAGGTAGTAGGCGGAGTCAGCCTTGATGCTCGCCTCGAACGGCACGATCAGCCCGAACTGTTCGAGCTGTCCGCTGACCAAAAACTTCGGCACCAGCGCGACGCCCAGGCCTGCTGCGGCGGCGCTGATCGCCATGGTGTGCAGCTCGTAGCGCATGCCATGCATGGTGCTCGCATCTTCCACGCCAAGGCTCGCGAACCAGCGGGTCCAGTCGTCCGGCCGCGTGGTGGAGTGCAGCAGCGGATACGCGAGCAGTTCATGCACGTGCCCGATGGGCCGCTCCAGCAGCGAGGCCTTGCACACCGGCACCACTTCCTCGCCGAACAGGTAGTCCGCCGTCGTGCCGGGCCACGTGGGCTTGCCATAGTGAATGGCGGCTTCGAAGTGCGACTCGGCGAAGGAGAAGGCATCCGTGCGCACGCCCATGTTGACGCGCACGTCCGGCGTGCAGGCGTAGAAGTCGCCGATACGCGGAATCAGCCACTGCGATGCAAACGTGGGCAGCACGGCCAGCTCCAGATAACCGCCGCCGCTGCCGTGCGCGATGATGGAGAGCGTGTCGCGGTCGAGTTGTTCGAGCGAACGCCGCACCTGCGTGCCGTAGATGCGGCCCGCGCGCGTCAGCACCACGCGCTGCTTGGCGCGCACGAACAGGCGCACGCCGAGATTGGATTCGAGCGTGGCGATCTGACGGGAGATCGCGCTCTCCGTGAGGAACAGTTCCTTGGCGGCGTGCGTGAAGCTTTCATGGCGCGCGGCGGCTTCGAAGGCGAGCAGCGCGCCCATGTTGGGGATCTTGAACTTGCGCATGGTGATTCCAAACACTCATCAAGTCACAATTTAATCTCGCTTTACGCGCGGCACAACGATTAAAAATAATGCTGCCTTGCCGTAGCGGCTCCGCCTTGATGCGAGAAGGCCCGCGGCCAACGTCCAACCGCGATACCAGGCGACCATGCGAAATACGAATATCGAAAGCCTGCTCGAGCGTCTGCTCGGCTCCGAAAAGACGGGCTTGCTCTTCACGACCCTGAATGCCCCGTCGATCCTGAACGACTGGGAACCCGGCACCGTCACACGCGCCGAACTCGCCCAGGCGATGAACATGGCGCTCTTCGAAGGCCTGCTCGCGCGTTCGCCGAACGGCCGTACTTATACCGATGAAGCCATTGCCAGCGGCGGTTCCGTGTACTTCGACCACGGCGCGTTGCGCACGGTGCGCTGGCCGCAGAACGGCGGCCTGCCGCCGGGCGAAGCCGCGTTCACCCGCATTCTCCGGCCGCTCGGCTTCCGGCTGAACGGACGCTATCCGCTCGACAAGCTCGGCATGACTGGCCGTTCCTATGCCCATGAAGACGCGCCCGACGAGATCGCGCAGTTCTTCGTGAGCGAACTGCACCCCGAGCGCTTCTCGGAGACCTTCCAGCAGGCCGTGACCAACGTGGTGGGCGCATCGCGCGATCCGCTCACGCCGCTGGCGGTGGCGCAATTGTCGGAACTGGAGCGCGACGGCTCGCTGCCGCTCGACGCGGCGCACCAGCTGCTGCCGGTGATCGTCGGCGCATTCGAGCGTCAGCACGACCTGCCCATGCTGGCCGACTACGAGTTGCTGCTGGCGGAATCGGCGGAAATGGCGTGGATCGCCACCGAGGGCAACGGTTTTAATCACGCAACCGACCGCGTCGCCGACGTGTTCCAGCTCTCCGACGACGAAAAGGCCAAGGGCCGTCCGATGAAGCCCGATGTCGAACGCTCGCGTTCCGGACGCGTATTCCAGACGGCGTATCGCGCGGACACGGTCGAGCGCATGTTCCGCACCGCCAACGGCGACACGGTCACGCGCAAGGTGCCGGGCTCGTTCTATGAGTTCATCACGCGCAAGCGCGAGTTCGACCGTGCGGCCCGCGCCTGGGTCACCGACCTGCGCTTCGATGCCGGCAATGCGCAAGGCATCTTCAAGATGACAGCCGGCGCGGCGAAGTAAGGTGAGCGCGAAGCCGTATGCGGCGGATGCCGCCCAGTTGCAGTCGCTGCAACGCGACCTCGCGGCCGCGTTGCGCGGCGAAGTGCGCTTCGATGCCGGCGCGAAGGCGCTCTATGCGTCCGATGCGTCCAATTACCGGCAGGTGCCGCTGGGCGTCGTGGTGCCGCGCGATGTCGATGACCTCGCGCGTGCATTGGAACTGTGCCGTCAACATGACGTGCCGTTCCTGACGCGCGGAGGCGGCACATCGCAGAACGGTCAGTGCGTGAACGTCGCGGTGGTGGCCGACGCAAGCAAGTACGTGAACCAGGTCGTGTCGATCGATCCAGAGGCGCGCACGGCGATTGTCGAGCCGGGCGTGATCTGCGACACGCTGCGCGATGCGGCGGGCGCGCATGGCCTGACGTTCGGCCCGGACCCGGCGACGCACAGCCGCTGCACGCTCGGCGGCATGATCGCCAACAACTCGTGCGGCGCGCATTCGGTGATGGCGGGGAAGACCGCCGAGAACGTCGAGGCGCTGGAAGTGCTCACGTACGACGGCGCGCGCTTCTGGACCGGCCCGACTGCCCCGGATGAACTCGAACGCATCATCGCGAACGGCGGGCGGCAGGGCGAGATCTATCGTCAGTTGCGCGATCTGCGCGACCGCTACGCCGACGCGATCCGCCGCGAGTTTCCGCAGATCCGCCGCCGCGTGTCCGGCTTCAATCTCGATCAACTGCTGCCGGAGAACGGCTTCAACGTCGCGCGGGCGCTGGTGGGCACGGAAGGCACGTGCGCAGTGACGCTGCGCGCGAAGGTGCGCCTCGTGCACAGTCCGGCGAGCCGCGTGATTCTCGTGCTCGGCTTCGCGGATATCTTCGTCGCGGCGGATGGCGTCGCGCATTTCGAGCGCTTTGGTCCCATTGCTATCGAAGGACTGGATCGCGGCATCATTCGCGGCTTGCAGGCGCGTGGTCTCAAGGCCGACGAAATCGCGCTGCTGCCCGAGGGCGACGCGTGGGTCGTGCTCGAATTCGGCGCCGATACGCCCGCCGAAGCTCGCGCGCAAGCCGAAGAAGCGCGCGCGTTCTTCCTGTCCGGTGCGGGCGGCGAGGGCGTGACGGGCTTCGTCGTCGAGGAAAAGGCGAAGCAGGCGCTGATCTGGTCGATACGCGAAACGGGTGCGTCGGCGGTGGCGTTATCGGTGGATCCGTCGAAGCCGGACCCGATCATCGGCTGGGAGGACGCGGCGGTGGATCCGCTGCGTCTCGGTGATTATCTGCGGCGCTTCCAGGCGCTCGTGGACCGCCATGGCTACGAGACCTGCCTGTACGGCCATTTCGGCGATGGTTGCGTGCATGCGCGCATCACCTTCGATCTGCGCAGCGCGGAAGGCGTGCTGGTGTGGCGGCGTTTCCTGCGCGAGGCGGCGGAGCTGGTCGTGGAATTCGGCGGCTCGCTGTCGGGCGAACATGGCGACGGCCAGGCCAAGGCTGAGTTCCTGCCGATCATGTACAGCCCCGACATCATCTCGGCGATGGAGCAGTTCAAGGCCATCTGGGACCCGGCGCAGCGCCTGAACCCGGGCAAGGTCGTGAATGCCTATCGCGCCGACGAAAACCTGCGCATGGGCCCCGCGTACAAGCCCGTGCAGTTGCAGACGAAGCTCACCTTCCGCAGTCCCGAAGGCGACGGCATGCAGCGCGCGGTCGAGCGCTGCATCGGCATGGGCAAGTGCCGTTCGCTCGATGGCGGCACGATGTGCCCGAGCTTTCGCGGCAGCCGCGAGGAACGCCAGTCGACGCGCGGCCGCGCGCATCTGCTGTGGGAAATGCTGCAAGGCGAGGTCATCAAGGACGGCTGGGACAGCGTCGAAGTCAAGGAAGCCTTGGACACGTGTCTTGCGTGCAAGGGTTGCCGCAGCGACTGTCCGACGCATACCGACATGGCCTCGTACAAGGCCGAATTCCTGTCGCATCACTATGCCCGCAGGCGGCGTCCGCGCCAGGCGTGGTTCATGGGGCGCATCGGGCAGTGGGCGCCATTCGCCGCGCGCGCGCCGTGGCTCGCCAATCTCGCGACGTCGTTCCGCCCGCTTGCGCCGTTGAGCAAATGGATCGCCGGCGTGGCGAAGGATCGCGCGTTGCCGGTGTTCGCGCCGCGCACATTCCGCGCGACGGCGGCGACGCAAAGTCAGCGCGGCGTATCGAAGCCGACGCGCAAGGTGCTTTTCTGGGTCGATACCTTCAACGATCACTTCACGCCGGACGTGGCGCACGCCGCGAGCGACGTACTGACCGCGCTGGGCTATGAGGTCGTGCTGCCGAAGAAGCGTCTGTGCTGCGGCCGCCCCTTATACGACTACGGCTTGCTCGACGAAGCGCGCGCGATGCTGCGCGAAGTGCTCGACACCTTCGCCGACGAAATCCGCGCGGGCACGCCGCTGGTCGGTCTGGAGCCGGGTTGCCTGTCGGTGTTCCGTGACGAACTGGTCAAGCAGCTTCCCGACGATCCGCTCGCGCATCAACTGGCGCGACAGACCTTCATGTTCTCGGACTTCGTCGCCGATGCCGATTTCGACTGGCCGACACTCGACGCCGACGTGCTGCTGCACGGTCATTGTCATCAGAAGGCGCTGTTCGGCATGAAGAAGGAAACCGCGTTGCTCGGGCGTCTCGGCGTGCGCTGGAAGCTGCTCGATACCGGCTGCTGCGGCATGGCCGGCTCGTTTGGCTTCAATGCGGACCATTACGAGCTCTCGATGAAGATCGGCGAAGACAAGCTGTTGCCGCTCGTGCGCGCGGCGCAGCAGGACACGCTGATCGTGACCAACGGCTTCAGTTGCCGCGAGCAGATCGCGCACGGCGCACAGCGCGACACGCTGCATGTCGCGCAACTGCTGCAACGCGCGCTGCAACACGGCACGCGCAAGCCTGCGCCACAGCGCGAACTCACTTCGCTTGATGCGTGAAGCGCATCAAGTCCTGCAATTAACTCGCTTGAGCCCGGTTGCGCGCACTCGCACAATCGGGCCAGTTCCACTGGAGATCAATCCTTGAAAGCTTCCACCATTCTTTCCGATCTGGGCATCGCGCGTCTGGCTGAAGAAGGCGATATCGTCGTGCGCTCGCCGATCGACGGCGCTGTCGTCGGCCACGTGAAGAGCCACACGCAAGCACAAGCCGATGCCGCGCTCGCCGCCGCGAAGACCGCCAGCGAAGCATGGCGCAATGTACCCGCGCCGCGCCGTGGCGAACTCGTGCGCCTGCTCGGCAACAAGCTGCGCGAGAAGAAAGAAGCGCTCGGACGCATCATCACCCTGGAGACCGGCAAGATCTTTCAGGAGGGCATGGGCGAAGTGCAGGAAATGATCGACATCTGCGACTTCGCGGTCGGTCTCTCGCGGCAGTTGTACGGCCTGACCATTGCGTCGGAGCGTCCCGGCCATCGCATGGCGGAATCGTGGCATCCGCTCGGCGTCTGCACGGTGATCTCGGCGTTCAACTTCCCGGCGGCCGTGTGGTCGTGGAACGCGGCGCTCGCGCTCGTGTGCGGCAATGCCGTGATCTGGAAGCCGTCGGAGAAGACGCCGCTGACCGCGCTTGCCGTGGACCGCATTCTCGAAGACGCGCTCGCCGAATTCGGCGATGCACCCAAGGGCCTCACGTGCGTCATCAACGGCGGCCGCGAGATCGGTGCGCAACTCGTCGCGGACCCGCGCTCGTCGGTCGTCAGCGCGACGGGCAGCACCGAGATGGGCCGCACGGTCGGCATCGAGGTGGCGAAGCGCTTCGGCCGCTCGATCCTCGAACTCGGCGGCAACAACGCGGGCATCGTGACCGGAACCGCCGACAGCGAACTCGCGCTGCGCGGCATCCTGTTCTCGGCGGTCGGCACGGCGGGACAACGCTGCACGACATTGCGCCGCCTGTTCGTGCATGAGAGCGTGTACGAACAGACCGTCGCACGCCTGAAGACGCTCTACAGCAAGGTCGCCATCGGCGATCCGCTCACGGCCGGCACGCTGATGGGCCCGCTGATCGACGCGCAATCGTTCGAACGCATGCAGGCCGCGCTCGCACAGGCAAAGGACGAAGGCGGCACGGTGACGGGCGGCGAGCGTCATGTCGTGGCGGGTCTCGAGAACGGCTACTACGTGCGTCCGGCCATCGTCGAGATGCCGTCGCAGACCGCGGTGATGCTGAAGGAAACCTTCGCGCCGATTCTCTATGTGATGAAGTACCGCGAATTCAGCGAGGCCATCGAAGCGAACAATGCGGCGTCGCATGGTCTGTCGTCGTGCGTGTTCACCACGGACTTGCGCGAGGCCGAGCGCTTCCTCTCGGATTCGGGCAGCGATTGCGGCATCGCCAACGTGAACATCGGGCCGAGCGGCGCGGAGATCGGCGGCGCGTTCGGCGGCGAGAAGGAAACGGGCGGCGGCCGCGAGTCGGGCTCGGATGCATGGAAGGGCTACATGCGCCGTGCCACCAACACGGTCAACTATTCGTCCGCGCTGCCGCTGGCCCAGGGCATCGACTTTTCGATCGAATAAGCCGCGCGTTCCGGAGCCATCATGATGTACGACTTCACTGAGCCGTTCCGGAACCCCGGCGGCTCGCCGATCCGCGAGTTGTTCAAGTATCTCGGCGAGCCGGGGATGATCTCGCTCGCGGGCGGTTATCCGGCGAGCGACCTGTTCGATACCGAAGGCTTGCAGCGGGCCGCCGCAGCGGCATGGACGCAGCCGGCGCTCTGCCTGCAATACGGTCCCACCGACGGCTTGCCCGTGCTCAAGGACGCGCTCGCGCAGCTCATGCAGCAACGTGGCGTGTCGGTGCCCGCGGATCAATTGATGGTCACGACCGGCTCGCAACAGGGCTTCGATTTGCTGCTGCGCGTGCTGGTCGCGCCCGGCGATGCCGTGCTCACCGAACAGCCCGCGTATCCCGCCACCTTGCAGGCGCTGAAGATGCAACAGGCGCGCATCGTGACGGTGCCGGTGGATGCGCAAGGGCTCGATGTCGCGCGGCTCGCGGCGATGCTCGAAAGCGGCGAGGCGGGACGTCCGAAGCTGCTCTACACCGTGCCGACATTTGCCAATCCGACCGGCGCGACGCTGTCGCTCGAACGTCGCCGGGCGCTCGTCGAACTGGCGGTGAAGTACGGCTTCATCATCGTCGAGGATGAACCTTATGCCGACCTGCGTTTTGCAGGCGAGGCCTTGCCGTCGCTGCTGAAGGTGGCGCAGGACATCGACGGCGGACGCGAGCGCGTCGTGTATTTCGGCAGTCTGTCCAAGGTGGTTGCGCCGGGGATACGCGTCGGCTGGACCGTCGCGCCGGCGGACATCGTGCGACGCTGCACCGTCGCCAAGCAGACGGCCGACCTGTGCAGCGCGCCGTGGATGCAGGCGATCGCCGCCGCGTATCTCGCACAGGGCGCGTTGACGGAACACCTGCCACGCATCGCGGAGCAGTATCGGCGCAAGTGCGAGGCGCTGTGCGATGCACTCGATGCGCAGCTCGCCGGTGCGCTGCAATTCCAGCGGCCCGAAGGCGGGATGTTCGTCTGGGCGCGCATGGACGGTGTCGATTCATCGGAGTTGCTGAAGCATGCGATCGCGCAGAAGGTGCTGTTCGTGCCGGGCAAGGCCTTCTATGCCGATCACATCGATGCTGCCGCGTTCCGTCTGTCGTTCGCTGCGCCGGGTATCGGCGAGATAGGCGAAGCGGCAGCGCGTCTTGCGCGTGCACGCAAGGCGCTGCTCGGCGAAAGCCAAAGCTGATGACAAGAGAAAGCGCCGGGCATCGTGCCCGGCGCTTTCGCTCGTCCACGCCTCAGCATGAAGAAACAACAACATGTAGTGAATATTCGTAGTTTGACGCTGGTTTTGCGTTTTCGGATAGTCGCTTCCAGTCCGGTCAGCCGGCCGGCACAGCGCGCGGGGACCACGAGATACACGACACGCGCCTCTCGCATCACCCTCGTTCCCCGCGATCATCGAAAAGCAACCGGGTAGACGTACATAATGAAAAGAAGCTTGTTGGCAGGGGCGACCCTCTCGTCGTTGGCAGTCGCGGTTCCCTGCGCCGCGCAAAGCAGTGTCACGCTCTATGGCGTCATCGATGTCGGCATCAACTACACCAGCAACGCGCAGACCGGACGCGCGAACGGCGCGCTCAAGGGCGCGTCGCAATTCAACATGCAGGACGGCGGCTCGGGCGGCATCAGCGGCAGCCGCTGGGGCCTGCGCGTGAAGGAAGACCTGGGCGGCGGCTACGGGGCCATCGCCACGCTGGAAAACGGCTTCAACATCCAGAGCGGCACGCTCGGCCAGGGCGGCGCGGAGTTCGGACGGCAGGCCTTCGTCGGCCTCACGACGCCCTACGGCACTGCAACCGCCGGCCGTCAGTACGACTCCGTGGTGGACTTCGTGCAGCCGTATTCGACGGTTGCGATGTGGGGCGGCTATCCCGCCAGCCAGCCGGGCGATATCGACAATCAGGGCAACAGCCGGCGCGTCAACAACTCGGTGAAGTTCCGCAGCAAGGACTACGGCGGCTTCTCGTTCGGCGGCCTCTATAGCCTCGGCGGCGTGGCCGGCAGCACCGGACGCAACCAGGTCTACTCGCTGGGCCTCGGCTTTTCGCGCGGACCGTTGTCGATCGGCGCGGCCTACCTGAACGCGCGCGATCCGAACTACTCGTTCTTTGGCACCAATCCGTCTTCCGGCACCGCCGCGACCAGTAACAACATGGGCTCGTTTGGCTCCGCGACGGCCGCGCAATCGAATCCGATCTTCGGCGGCTATAGCTCGGCGCAGACCTATCAGGTCATCGCGACGGGTGCGTCGTACAAGTTCGGCGCTTCGACGGTGGCGCTGAACTACAACAACGTGCAGTTCAAGCATCTCGAAGCCGGCGACGGTCCGAACACGCTCGGCTATGCAGGCACCGGCAAGTTCGACACGGTCGAGGCGAGCTACACGTTGCAGGCCACGCCTTCGCTGCTCGGCGGCGTGGTGTACGAGTACGTGCGTTCCAACGGCGCGAATGATCGCGTTGCGGCGCATTACAACCAGGTCGGCGTGGGCGCGGATTATCTGCTGTCCAAGCGTACCGATGTCTATGCGATCGGCGTGTATCAGCGCGCCAGCGGCACCGATTCGTACGGTCAGTCGGCTGTCGCGGCCATCAACGGGCAGACGCCCTCGGCGAGCAACCATCAGTTCGCGCTGCGGCTGTCGCTGCGTCATCGTTTCTAAGTCCGGAATCATCCGTGCGGGCCCGGGCATGGTCCGGGCCCGGAACCACGCAGAGAGGAAAAATTGGAAGACGAACAACAACGCAACGACGGACCTCTTCAATATAGCCGCCGCGCCGTCATCAAGCAGGCGCTCGCGGGCGCGGCGATCACCGCGTTCCCGTTCGTGTGGACGCCCGCGCGCGCCGCGAACAAGCGCATCGTGGTGCGTGACGACGGCGGCGTCTATTCGCGCGCCTATGCCGCGCTGCTCTACAAGCCGTTCACGGAGAAGACCGGCATCGAGGTGATTGGTGTGCAGGCCAATGCGGACCCGACCGCACAGGTCAGAAGCATGGTCGAGACCGGCAGCTATACGTGGGACATGGCCAAGCTGAGCCAGCCGGCGGTGCTGATGCTCACCACGGGCGGCAAGGTGTATCTGGAGAAGCACGGTCTGGAATCGGACCCGGTCATCGCGAAGATCTCGAAGCAGTACATGTCGCCGTACGGTGTCGGGTCCGATGTCTACAGCACGATGCTTGCCTATCGCATCGACGCGTTCAAGGGCCGCAAGGCGCCGTCGTCGTGGGCGGATTTCTGGAATGTGCAGGATTTCCCCGGCCGGCGCGCGTTGCGCAAGTCGCCGTTCGATACGCTCGAAGAGGCCCTGATGGCCGATGGCGTGCCGACGCCGAAGGTCTACCCCTGCGACTTCGATCGCGCCTTCAAGAGTCTCGACAAGGTATCGAAGCACGTGGACGTGTGGTGGACCACGGGCGCGCAGGTCGAGCAGATGCTCAATTCGAGCGAGATCGACATGGTGAGCACGTGGGTGTCGCGGGCGCAGTCGGCGATTGCGCATGGCGCGCCGTACCGGATCGTGTGGAACCAGAACATCTCCAGCTTCGACAACTGGACCATCCTGAAGGGCACGCCGAATCTCGATGCCTGCCGCGAGTTCATCCGCTTTGCATCGGACCCGAAGATTCAGGCAGCGCTGGTCGACTGGTTCCCGGCCGGCCCGACGCAGCCCGAAGCGTACGCGATGCTCAAGCCCGAACTGGCGCGCAATTGTCCCGGCTATCCGGAGAACATGAAGAACGCGTTGCAGATCGATCCGGCGTTCTGGCAGGCGAATCAGGACAAGGCGATGGAACGTTTCAACGACTGGGTGCTGAAGTAAACAACTCGCGCCGCTCCGCTTTGGGGCGGCGCTTCTTTTCGAATGGAACGAACGATGGTCGATGCGGACAGCATGGTGAGCCGCCTGAAGGCGCTACTGGGCGATGACGGCGTGCTCACGTCGGCGGCTGACATGGATGGCTTTGTCGAGGACTGGCGCGGACGGCATCGCGGGCCGGCGCTGTGTGTCGCGTTGCCGGCGAACACGGAAGCCGTGTCGGAGGTCGTCAGGCTGTGCGCCGAACATGGCGTGCCGGTGCTGCCGCAGGGCGGCAACACGAGCCTCTGCGCGGGCGCCGTGCCGCGTGCCGAGGGTATCGCGCCGGTTGTGCTCAGTCTCTCGCGCATGCGGCGCATTCGCGGCATCGACATCGTGAATGGCTCGATGACGGTGGAAGCGGGTTGCGTGTTGCAAACCGTGCAGGAGACCGCCGCGAGTCACGGGCGGCTTTATCCGGTGAGTCTCGGGGCTGAAGGCTCGTGTCAGATCGGCGGCAATCTCTCCACGAATGCGGGCGGCACTGGCGTGCTGCGCTACGGCAACACGCGCGAGAACGTGCTGGGTCTTGAAGTCGTGCTGCCGGACGGCACCATCTGGAACGGCCTGCGCGCGCTTCGCAAGGACAATACCGGCTACGACCTCAAGCAGTTGTTCATCGGCGCGGAGGGCACGCTGGGCGTCATCACGGCGGCGACGCTGAAGCTGCATCCATTGCCGACGCATCGCGAGATCGCATGGTTCGCACCCGTCGATCCCGCCGCCGCCGTGCGCATTCTCGGGCGCTTCCAGCAGGTGTGCAGCGACCGCCTGACCGCGTTCGAAATGATCAACGCCACGCAGCTCGATCTCGTACTGCGGCACGTGCCTGACCGCCGCAATCCGTTCGATACGCTGCGCGAGTGGAACGTGCTCGTCGAGCTGTCGGATGTCGAATCGGGCGAGGCCATTGCCGCGCTGATGCAGGCCACGCTCGAATGGGCCGTCGAGGAAGAACTGGTCGAGGACGCGGTGCTCGCGTCGAGCGAAGCGCAGCGCATGGCGCTGTGGGAGGTGCGGCATAGCGTGTCGGAGGCGAACAAGAAGGGCGGCATGGGGCTCGTGACAGATTGCGCGGTGCCGGTTTCGGCGGTGCCCGAGTTCATCGCGCGGGCGACGGCGGCAGTGCATGCCATTGAACCCGGCCTCGACGTGCTGGTGGTCGCGCACATGGGCGACGGCAACGCGCACTTCGTGCCGTTCTTCACCTTCGAGCGCTGGAACACGCTCGCCGACCGCGATGCGACCGCCAGCGCGTTGCGCACCTGCGTCAACGACGTGGCGCATGAACTGGGCGGCACGTTCAGCGCGGAGCATGGCATCGGCCAGACCGGACTGCCCGCGATGGCGAAATACAAGGATCCCGCCGAGCTGGCGCTGATGCGCACGATCAAGCACGCGCTGGACCCGCGCAATCTTTTCAATCCGGGGCGTCTGCTTCCCTGAGGGAAACGGCTGGCGCTGAACTGCTTTTTCAAGGACTTGTTTCGATGCTCACTGCACACGCATTGCGCGGCATTTTTTCCGTGATCCCTTCTCCGGTCGATGAAAACGACTGCATCGACGAACAGGCCGCGCGGCAATTGATACGTTATCTGCTGGGCCAGGGCGTGGACGGTTTCCTCGCGCTTGGCGGCACCGGCGAATACGGCGGACTGTCGCAGCGCGAACGCGTGCGGATGATCGAAACCACGGCGAGCGAAGCGGCTGGCCGCGTTCCGGTGATCGCGGGCGTGCTGGACCCGGGCTATCACGATGCCATCGAGTCGGGCAAGGAACTCGCTGCTGCCGGCGCCGATGCACTGCTCGTGCTGACGCCTTACTACACGAACCCGACGCAAGCCGGCATCCGCGATTACTTCCTCCGTTATGCCGAAGCATCGCCGCTGCCCATCATGATCTACGAGATCCCGTACCGCACGCGCGTGGCTATCGACCCTGCCGTGTTGCATGAACTGTCGAAGCACGAGAACATCATCGGCATGAAGGCGTGCAACACGGACATGTGGCATTTCCTGCAGACGGTCGCGGGCGTGGATGCGGCGTTCTCGGTGCTGAGCGGCGAGGACTCGCTGTTCCCGATGCACGTCGCGGCCGGCGCGCGCGGCGGCATGCTGGTGACGGCGGCATATCTGCCAACGGCATGGCAGCGGATCTGGCGTCTCGCCGACGAACGCAAGATCGACGACGCGCTCGCGTTACACCGCACGCTGATCCCGCTGATGCAACTAATGTTCGCCGAATGCAATCCTGGCCCGTTGAAGACGGTGCTGGATGTGCTCGGCATCGATTCGACCCGTGTGCTGGCGCCGCTCGTGAATTCGGCGCCTGATTTGACAGCGCGTCTGCGCGAAGAACTCGTCCGGCAACTGGACATCTTCGAGACGGCGCGCTGAGTTTTTGTTCAAGGAAGTGACCTGTATGGCAACCATCAATCTCCAGATCAGCGGTCTGTGCAAGCGTTACGGCGACTTCGTCGCACTCGCGCCGACCGATCTCGACGTCGCGCAGGGCGAGTTCCTGACGCTGCTGGGCCCGAGCGGCTCGGGCAAGACCACGCTGCTGAGCCTCATCGCGGGGCTCGCGCAAGCGGACGGCGGCTCGATCCGCATCAACGGCGTCGATGTCACCGACGGCGCGCCGTATGACCGTGACATCGGCATGGTGTTTCAGAACTACGCGCTGTTTCCGCATATGACGGTGGCGGAGAACATTGCGTTTCCGTTGCAGATGCGCAAGGTCGATGCGGCCAGCGCGAAGAAGCGCGTCGCCGAGGCGCTGGAGATGGTGCATCTGCCGCACGTGGCGGGGCGCTATCCGCGTGAACTTTCGGGCGGGCAGCAGCAGCGTATCGCGCTGGCGCGCTGCATGGTGTATCGGCCGTCGATCATCCTGATGGACGAACCGCTCGGCGCACTCGACAAGAAGCTGCGCGATCACATGCAGCTTGAGATCAAGCGCATTCACCGCGATCTCGGCACCACGATCATCTACGTGACCCACGATCAGGAAGAAGCGATGACGATGTCGGATCGCATCTGCCTGATGGATGCGGGCAAGATCGCGCAACTGGGCACGCCTGCTGATCTGTATTTCCGTCCGAAGAATGTGTTCGTGGCGGATTTCCTCGGTGAATCGAATCTGCTCGATGCACAGGTCACGTCGCGCGAAGGCGATCAGGTGCGCCTCGCGATGCACGGCATC
>NZ_JARUXS010000009.1:0-42304 GCF_031451175.1 Caballeronia sp. LZ035 | reverse complement strand
GATAGCCCGTGACTTCGATATGCAGGGCCTTGTCGACCGGCAGGCGGGACAGCGCCCGATCGGTCAGCACGTCCGCGAGAATGAGGCCGAACAGAAGGATGACCGAGATGCTGGTCGCCAGGATCACGGAAAGGCGCAGTCCAGGCTGCGAAGCGTGCGCACCGGAGGTTTCCGGCGGCGTCGCGCGCGTGGCGCGCGGGGCGCGCAGCATGGCAAAGAAGCACGCGAGCAGGATGGCGACGAACACCGCGCAGCAAACCCCCAGCGTCAGGTGCCAGAGGTCGAGGATGCGGCTGGCCTGAACGCCGGCGGCAGACAAAGCGCTTTGCATGATGAGGGCGGCCGGGTCTTATTCGCGCTGGGGCATCTCGTCTGAAATGGACAGAAACCGGACAAGCCTGCCAAGGTTAGCAATCGGTGTTCCAATCGGGCGTCACGCGGCTTTTCGGTCTGAGAAGTAGCGGTGCAGAAGCGTAGTGGCGCTCGTCCCGTGCAGGACGACGGAGAGCACGATGGTGGCAAGCACGATCGGCGCGATCGGCTGGACCTGCTCCTTGCCGGCCTGCTCGAAGGCAAACAACAGGTAATAGAACGCACCGACGCCCCGAATGCCGAGCCATCCGGAAAGCAGCCGTTGCTGGCGGTCCATGCAGGATCCGGCGAGCGACAGGCACGCACTGAGCGGGCGGGCCACGAAGAACAGGAAGAGGGCAGGCCAGACGACCTGCCAGTGGAGCAGCGCCTGCCAATGGGCCGAAACGACGCTGCCGATCAACAGCATCAGCGCGAATTCGACCAGCCGCTCGAACTCGAGCGCGAAGGCCATCATGGTCTCGGCCATGTAGGCGTGTGCGAGCTCGGGGTCCTTGGCGGCTTCCTCCCGTTCGCCGCGCTCGACCGACTCGAGCGCCTTGCCGGGTGCAGTGTCGCCGGTGGCGGCCAGCTCCTGCCGACGCAAGGCCACGCCGGCCGCAAAGACGGCGATGAACGCATAGCCATGCACGAGCAGCGCCGCGCCGTAGGCAAGCGCCATGAGTCCAAGGGCGATGAACCCTTCCAGCCCGAGTGCCTGACGATAGCGCGTGCGCAGACGGATGATGAGGCGCACGACGCCCGAGCCGATGCCCCAGCCGATTGCGAGCGCACTGGCGATGCCCCAGACGATGGCGGCGGCGAAGGTCCACGAATGGGCACTGCCGAGGCTGGCGCTGCCGCACAGGGCGAGCGCGATCAGTACGAAAGGGTAGGCGGCGCCGTCGTTGGAGCCGCCCTCGGATGACAGTGCGAAGCGCAGCGGCTCGTCATCGCCCGCCCGACGCACGCGCAGTTCGTTGGCGAGCACGGGATCGGTCGGAGCAAGTATCGCTGCGAGCAGCAGCGCGGGCCCCGCTGCAAGGCCGAGGCCAATGCGGCCGGCGCAATACATGAGACCGATCGTCAGGATCATCGCGGGGCCGGCCAACCGTAGCGTGAGACGCCAGAGTTCGCTCGAGAGCGGTACGCGCAGATGCATGCCGATCGCGAACAACGAAATGACGAGCCCGGCTTCGGTCAGCACACGCAACAGGCGCAGGTTCCCTTCGATGTCCGGTTCGAGCAAGCCGACGCCGGCCGTGCCCAGCGCAAAGCCCGCGAGGAGATAGACCATGGCGCCCGTCATGGGCAGACGCGCGATCACCCCGCGCATGACCGCCATGAGGATCAGGAGCGCGCCTACTACGATGAACCAGACCGCCTCGATGATCACCGCTCACTCCCTTCCGGTGCGCGCGGGCGGGCCGACAGCCGGCGCGTTCCCGGAGCCACCGCTGAACCCGGCCGCGCCGCGCGTGCGCTTATCGCGAGACGAGCATGCCCATCACAAATCCGGCCAACGCTGCCAACGTAATGGCCTTCCATGGGTTGTCATGCACGAAATCGTCGGTCGTGTCGGCGGCCACCCTGTACTTCCTGTTCATTGCATCCTGCATGCCGACGAGTCTGGCCTTCGCCTGCGCGCGCATATCGGCCGAGGACGAACCGTCGTGGCCGGCGTCCCAGGACTGGGACGCATCGCGGAATCCGTGATCGTCGCTGTTCTGGACCGGCGCGTGCCGTTCCCCGGCAGCCACGCTCTCGCTCGTGGGGAATTCGTAGGCACTGTCGGCGCGCTCGGTCTTCAGGGCGTCCACAGGGTCGTGTGTGCGATCGGGGTCGGTCATCCTTCTCTCCTGTCGGCATGAGGGAACATGTGACGCTGCACAGCGCTACGAAGGAAACGTGCGTCGCTCCCGAAGCAGGCCGCGCAGACGGCACACCCGGGCATGCAATGGACGTGCCGAACACGCCGCAAGGTCATTCCCGACGCGCGGTTTCATCCGAGGCGCCCGCGCCGGACGCTGGCAGGCCGCAGACAGCCAGCGATCGCGACGGCGCCCAGTGTTGCCATCGCGAGCGACGCAAACGGGAAAGTCCCGACCGTATTCGCCGCGATGGCTGCAGGCCGCTTCTGCGCCACCAGTTGCAGGCGGCGGCGAGTCATGCGCGCGCCGAGCGCGGAAAGCTCGGCCGCGAGCGCACGCTCCGCAGCGGGCAGCAACACCGTTTCCTCGTCAGCGACGTGATGCATCACTTCGCGCATGAGCTTCATGAAGCGCGCGTCGAAGGCGGCATCGCGCGGATGCATGGCGCGTAACCTCGCGATGTCCGCACGCATTTCGTCGTGCTCAGGCTTCGACTTTTCGAGCGTGTCATCGCTATGGAGGACGCCGGCGAGTGCCGGATAGAAGATCTCTTCTTCGAGCTGAGCGTGAATTTCCAGTGCCGTGCAAGCCAGCTCGACGATCGCTTGTTTCCTCCACCAGGACGTGGCGGCATGATATCGATGAAAAGCCGCCATCACGTGCGTATGGTCCATGCGGATCATGGTCGTGATGGACGGAGAGTAGTTGGGCATGTCCATGCTCGTTCCTTGGCGCCTGCGCCGGGGTATGGATGAGGACGCACCCGGGTGCATGACGAACCAGGCAACCACGGGGCAAACGCGCTGCGCATTCGTCGTGCCGCGTCGAGATCAACGTCGAGTGTCCATCGCGCCGGGCACGGTTGAGCCTTTGGCATACGAACTGCTGAACGGCAAGTCGTACTCTCCCGGTGCGCACAAGCGCGGGCTCGCCACGGCAAATCCTGCCTGCGGGTACATCGCGTCACGGGTGCCGTCCAGTGAAGCGAACCCGCGCACGTGACGGTCCTATCGGAGCCACGACATGCGCGTGCATCACCTCAATTGCATTTCGAGTTGTCCTCTCGGCGGAAAGCTCTTCGACGGGCGTACGGCAGGACTTCTGCAACGCGGCGAGCTGACCTGCCACTGCTTGCTCATCGAGACCGATGACGGCCTCGTGCTGGTGGACACGGGTTTCGGTTTGCGCGATGTCGCGAACCCGCGCAGCCGCCTCAGCACGTTCTTTCTTCTCATGTTGAAGCCGGATTTTCGCGAGACGATGACGGCGGTCCGGCAGGTCGAGGCGCTCGGCTTTGCCGCGTCCGACGTGCGCCATATTCTGCTCAGTCACCTCGACTTCGATCACGCCGGCGGCCTCGACGACTTCCCCCACGCGACGGTCCATATGCTCCAGACCGAGCGTGACTACGCTTTGCAGCAGAAGACCTGGCTGGACCGGCAGCGTTTCCGGCCGCAGCAGTGGTCGACGCGCGACAAATGGGTAGTGCACGCCGAAGGCGGCGACCGCTGGCACGGTTTCGACCGCGTGAGGCCGCTTACGCGCTTCGCGGACGACATCGCCCTCGTGCCGCTGCGCGGACATACGTTCGGTCACGCCGGTATCGCGGTGCGCACCGGACCGGGCTGGCTGCTGCTTGCCGCCGACGCCTACTTCTATCACACGGAGATGGACGGCGAGCGGCCGCACTGTACCCCCGGCCTGGCGTTCTATCAGTGGATGATGGACAAGGACCGCGCAGCCCGCCGGCACAATCAGGCACGGCTGCGCGCACTTTGCAATGGGGACGCCGCCCGTGATGTCCGCGTTTTCTGCAGCCACGATCCGGTCGAGTTCGAGCGTCTTGCACAGCGCGCGGCGAGCGTACCCGCCGAGGCGCTGATACGGCCGCTTGCGTGAGCGGGCCGAGAGCCGGTTCAGAGGCGTTCGAACGACTGCATGGCGTCCACGACGTGGTGCGCCGCAATCACGCAGCGGGCGTTGAGCGCCGGAGGCGTTGTCTTGCGCGGGCGATAGACCGGATCCCCGCGCTTGATGAGCTCGCCGCTGAGTGCGCAGACGTCCTCCTGCCGCGCCCTGCCGAACGTCCAGGTCTGCTCGGCCATGCAGCCGAGACGCGGGTCGGACCATGAGAGCAGCGCCGAGTGCGGCGAGAGCTGTTCGACGATCGTGATCGACAGGTGCTTGCGGGCGCAGGGATCAAAGGCCGGCGCCTCGACTCGGGCGCATCGGTCTTGCGAGGGAACCAGGCAATCGAACCATGTCGTGGATCGGTCGTGCGTGAAGTTCTCGTCAACTGGCATGTTCGGCATTGCGGTTCCCCGGAAGTACTGCGTGTGAGAAAGGTGCCATCAACCGCGCACCGCGCATGCCACGACGGGCCGTCGGGCGGTACTCCGCAGTGGCCGTAAAGCAGGGCCTCCCGGCGCCCGGGAGTATTCGGAACGGCACCCTGATTGCTGCTGGCGATTGCCGCGCATCGCGGCATCACCAGGAGCCAACCATGCAACCGTATCGCCGTTACCTGATCGCACTTGGCGCCGCCTTGTGCGCGCACGCCGCATTAGCCGGCGAAGCGAACGATCCCGCGTGGCAAACGAGCCGGGATGAGCACGCAAACAGCGCCCGCCTGCAACTTGTCGCTTCGTTTGATCACCAGGTGACGGGCGTGACCGTCGCGCCCGACGGACGCATGTTCGTGAACTTCCCGCGCTGGACCGAAGACGCGCCGCTCTCGGTGGCAGAGGTGGGTTCAGGCGGCGATCTGCGTCCTTACCCGGACGCCGAGTGGAACACCTGGCGCAATGCGCGCCGCGACGAAGTCACGCCCGGCGATCATTGGGTATGCGTGCAATCGGTGGTGGCCGACACACGCGGCAATCTCTGGGTCATCGATCCCGGCGCGCCCGCCCAGTCGCTGATCGTGCCGGGCGCGCCGAAACTGGTGCGCATCGATCTCGCGTCGAATCGTGTTGCTCGCACCTACGCGTTCGACGAAAGCATCGCGCCGCAAGGCAGTTATCTGAACGACGTGCGCATCAGTCCGGACGGACGCACGGCCTACATCACGGGCTCGGGTGTGCGTGGCGCGATCGTCGTCGTCGATATCGAGTCCGGCGTCGCGCGCCGCGTTCTCGACGGCGATTCGAGCACGCAAGCCGACAAGAGCGTGACGGTCACGGTGAACGGCAAGCCCTTGCAGCAAACGGGCGGACGACGCGTGAGCTTCGCGCAGACGGCATCGCGCTGACGCCTGACGGACGCTATCTGTACTGGCAGGTGGTCAAGGGGAAGACGCTCTATCGCATTGCCACCGACGCGTTGCAGAACGCTCAGCTCGGCGCGGACCAGGTCGCTTCGCGCGTGGAAGCGGTGGGCGTGGACGGCCCCGCAGACGGATTGTGGATCGACCCGCGCGGACGCTTGAATGTGTCGTCAGTCGAACACCATGCAATCCGGGTGCGCCAGGGCGAGCGCTTCGCGACGCTCGTGCGCGACCGCCAGCTGATCTGGCCTGATACGTTCTCGGAGGGTCCGGACGGAACGATCTATGTCACCGACTCCCGCATTCCCGACATGAGCTGGTATCAGCCGCAGAACCCCGCGGCGCTGCCGACGCGTCTTTACGCTATCCGCAGGTGAATGCACCATGGCGTCCCCCGGAGCTCGTTCGATCAGGGCAGCGCGTGGCGATGACGCAATCGCCGAGCTTATCGCGCGTCATATCGATACGTTTTTTCCAGGCCGCCTTGTTGGCATCGGGATCGAATGCGGCGACGTCACCCCACGCCGAGACCGGCGCTGCATCGCGGAGACGAGTTCATCCCGCTCGCGCAACGTCTGAACCGTTCGCTCCTGTGCGAACGGCGGCGCCGCGCATCGCTTCGGGCGAACGTGGAAAGCCGCTGCGGTCGCTGTACAGCGCGACGGCACTCTCCGCCCGTTCACGGCGCTGATGGCTTTTGTCGGCGGCGAGCGCGACTGCGGCCCGCGCATCGAGCGCCGTGACGGCTGTAACGTTGACGATTGCCGTCACTCTGCGCCTGGAAGCCGCGCGCTCGGGCAAGGGTGCAGCGGTCCCAAGCGTCATCAGATCGAGCGCATCGCCGCCCAGACGGGCCATCACGTAACGAGACGGATCGCCTGATACAAGAATGCCGATGCCCGCTGCAATCTCGCGAAGACCATAGAGCCGCGTCAGCGCCGGACTTGTTCGAATACCGGCTGCACGGGCAACCGCGCGGGGCGCGAGCAGTTCGGCCGCGCCGAGCGCGAGGCTGAACCATCCGAGGCCTCGCGCAAGTGATCGACCCTTCGCAGTGCGGGAATGTGATTCGGTAGCGCGATTCATGATGATGTTCAGGAAGTCGAGAGGGGCATGAGTGAACAAGCGCGTCAGCGGGTCGCTTCCCGCAAGGCTCAGGCTGGAGAAGCGTCAGCAACGCGTGTGCCCTGGGCCGGCGCCGTGATTTCTCTCGTCCTGCGAATTCCTTCAAGACGCTCCCAAGAAGAAATGTGCTGGTCGATTGCTCATATGGCCGCATTCCCCACTGCGATAAACACGCGCCCGCTGATGACCGATCAAAGTCGCGCTCCACCCGGTGGCGCGATGCTCTGGCCAAGGTAAGGCATGGCCATTGCGCTGGGCCTGCCATGCTGGTCGACGACCAGCGTAACCATCCATCCAACCGGGAGGCATCATGGCTATCAAGACTCTGCAGGATCTGTTCATCCACGCGCTGTCCGACGTCTACAGCGCAGAGAAGCAACTGACCAAGGCGCTGCCGAGACTGGCGCGGGCGACGTCCAACCCTGATCTTGCCGAAGCCTTCAAGACGCATCTGGAAGAAACGCAAGGGCAGATCGAACGTATCGACCAGGTCGTCGAGAGCACCGGAATCAAGCTGAAGCGTGTCAAGTGTGTGGCCATGGAAGGGCTTGTCGAGGAGGGTCAGGAGCAGATCGAGGAGATCGAAAAAGGGCCCATCCTCGACGCGGCATTGATCGCCGCCGCGCAGAAGGTCGAACACTATGAGATTGCCACGTACGGCACACTCGCGGCGCTCGCAAAAAAACTTGGTCATACTGAAGCAATGAATCTTCTTCTCGACACCTTGAAAGAAGAGAAGGCGACGGACGAGAAGTTGACGTTGCTCGCAGAGCAAGAGGTTTCAGAAGAGCAGGCTGGCAAGCCCGTTGCCAAGCCGGAAGCGAAACGCGCGGAGAAGCCTGCGGCCAAACAGGCAGAGAAACAGACAGAGAAACAGGTCTCCAAGTAAGCGCCGGCGCGCCGCAGCCGCACGGCTTGCGGCGCTTGTCGTTCAGGACATCGGCGTTCGACGGTCTTCGGCGCTTCGTCCGCAGATCACCGTATCAAGCAGTTCTTCCATCCCTTTCCACTGCCGCGCTCGAGAGCCCGGCGAAGACTTGCCGCGTGGTTAAGGCGGGAAGCATGCGCGGGCGCCCGAGCGCTGCATTACTGGCTTGCGCCTGACGGCGTATCGCTGGCGGCGGTGGCAGGAAAGCTCACCGCAGCAGGCGCGGACGCGCTGGATGTGCTGCTCGCTGAGCCGCTGCTTCCTGACTCGCTGCTGTTGCGATTGCAGCCTGCGATGAGACAAATGCACGCCGACAGTGCAGCAATCGACGCGCTCTTGAACGTGATGTGTCTGATCATGATGCGCTCCCCGTTGAGCTGGTTGTGCGCTGACTTGCGAATGTTGAGGGGCCTGCCGGCCGCAGGACCAGAGGGCGCTGGACGCGCGAACGTGACACGGCGCGTGCGGCACGCATTGATGTTTTGCAATCGTCATGCCGCAGGCAGCCATAAACGTGAGCATTGGCCTGAGAGCGCAATTTGAAGGCTGGCATTTCAAATGCTTGCCGCAGGCGTACACCTCCTGGAGATGGTCATGACCGGCAAGACTCTGATGAGCGGCGCGCTGGCCTGGCCCGTCCGCACGTTCAAACGCTTTGGTGCCGATCGGGGCGCGCCGATGGCCGCGAGCATCGCGTTCTATTCGGCCTTCTCGCTTGCGCCGACGCTCGTCATGGTGATCGCCGTCGCGGGACTGGCATTCGGCGCCGAAGCCGCGCGCGGACAACTCTTTCAGCAGATCAGCGGCATGATAGGCAAGGATGCGGCGGCTAGCGTGCAGAACATCGTCGAGCACGCGCATCGGAGCGGCGGCAGCGGCTTCGCGGCGATCATGTCGTTTGTCTTGCTGGCGGTCGGGGCATCGGCAACGTTCTCGTCGCTGAATACGGCGCTGTCGGTGATCTGGCCCAAGGGCAGTGAGCAGCAGTCAGGCGTGGCCACACTCGTCAAGGTGCGGCTTATCTCCTTCGGCCTTGTCATGGGCGTAGCGTTTCTGCTGATCGTTTCACTCGTGCTGGATACTGCCGTGCAGGCCGCGGGCAAGTGGGCATTCGGTAGCTCGCCGCTCCTGATCGTTGGCGATATCGTGCAGCTGGTACTGGGAGTGGCGCTTCTGACGTGCGCCTTTGCCGCGTTGTTGAAGTATTTGCCCGACGGGCCGGTGCCCTGGCGCGACGCGTTCGTCGGCGGCTTTATCTCGGCCGTGTTGTTCTCGCTCGGCAAGAAGCTGTTTGCGCTCTATCTGACGCACGCGGGAACCGCGAGTGCATTCGGTGCGGCGGGCTCGCTCGCCGTGCTGTTGATGTGGCTCTACTTCGCTGCAGCGGTCTTGCTGCTCGGCGCCGAAGCGGCCGCCACGCGTCTGGAAGCGCGTGAAGGCCACGATACGCGCGAGGTCCGCGCGCAGGTTCCGTCGCAGGCAACGACGACCGTGCACGAGCACCCCACTGCAGGACGTCCTGGACCATCGGACCTCGCGCCCGCGCCCGCGCCCGTGAGGTCAGTAAAGTACGAGGACCAACCGCCCTGGATGCATGTTCTGGCCCGAGGTGTTGAGGTCGTGAGATCCAATCCGGCACGCGTCGCAATCGCGGCTGCCGGTGCAGGGTTCTTCGTACTCACGAGAAGCGGACACCGTGCGCCCGTACGCAAGCGGCCCTGAACGTCGTTGGCGGAGCGAGGCGGAAAGGCGTGCCGAAGTCGGTCAAGCGGGACGGCTGCTGTGGTGACAACAAGGCTGCCGTGATTCGCACGAAACGGCAGCATGCCTTGCCTTGAAGCTTGCGCGCTCTGACGCGCAGTGACTAACGAGGCGTGCGGTCGGCAGACAGAAATCGTCGCCGGATCGCCCGCTTGATTGAAGGAGATCGTTCATGTCGCTTGGAAGAAAAATTGCAGCGTGGCGCACCGTCAAGGACTTCTGTGCGCGACGAATTGTCGACTATGGCGAGCTGATGTCGATCGAGTTCGCGGAAGCCAAGACGCGCGTCCTGCACGAACTGATTGCCATGGTGGCGCTGATCGTCGGCGCGATGTTCACGCTGTCGTTCGTATCGATCGCGGCCATCGTGACCGCAGTCGGCACGCCTCATCTGATACTGACCGCATGGTGTGTCGCCGGCGCGTGGCTTGCGGTCGCGTTGATCGCTACAGTGGTGATCATGACGCGCAAGCCCACCGAGCCGTTCCAGGTTGTACGCGATCAGTTCGAGCGCGATGTGGAAGCCATCAGGAAGGTGTTGCAATGAGCCGGGCCTATTCGGACAGTGAAGCGGCCTTGCTGGCGCGGATGGCGGAGACACGCACGGCATTGCTTGCGGCATGCGCCCTGGAAGAGGGAATACCCCGTCCAGACAGGATCGGCCCGGTGGCGCTGCAGCCCACTGTGTCGCCCTGGTTCCTGCAGTCGCCTAACGCAGAACTGATCGCGGCAACCCTCGTCGCGTTCGTCATTCTTGGTGTGCGGCGTACCGTGCAAGGCGTCGCTACGGCTGGTGTCAGCACGCTGGCGCATCGGGCAATCGCCGATGCCTTCGAGGGCCTTCGCAAGAAGTGAACGCCCAAGCGACGTCAAGGCCCGTGAAACCGCTTGAGGGACCTTGAGTGCAGACAGGACTTGTGCGCATCGGCATATCGGGCTGGCGGTATTCGGGTTGGCGCGGCGTCTTCTATCCACCGAAGCTCGCACAGTCGCGTGAACTCGAATTCGCATCGCGCGCCGTTCAAAGTGTCGAGATCAACGGATCGCATTATTCGCTGCAACGCGCGTCTACGTGGCGCGCCTGGCACGATGCCACGCCTGATAACTTCGTGTTCAGTGTGAAGGGACCGCGTTATCTGACCCATATGCTGCGCTTTCGCGACGAAACGGCAACTCGTGCAATGGCCAACTTCTTCGCATCGGGCGTCCTCGGTCTGGGTAACAAACTTGGCCCGTTTCTATGGCAATTTCCGCCCACCTTCGCCTTTCACGCTGATGCCTTCGAGCGCTTTCTTGCGCTCTTGCCGAAGGACACGACGGCTGCCGCCGCGTTCGCGGGGCAGCATGACGCGCGTGTCAAGGAGCCATGGTTCGAACCGCCCAGGAAGAGGCGGGCGTTACGCCATGCCATTGAAGTACGGCATCCGAGTTTCCTCGAAGAGGGGTTCGTGCAACTGCTGAGGACGTACGGCGCGGCGCTTGTCGTATCGGACTCGACGGCGGGCTGGCCGTACGCCGAAGACCTGACCGCCGATTTCGTCTACCTGCGTCTGCATGGCAGCGAGACGTTGTATGGCGGCTCTTATACGGACGACGCCATCGAAGCATGGGCGGAGCGCATCGAATGCTGGGCGGCAGGCCGCCAGCCCGGCGATGCGCGTCTCATCACTCCTCGCATGCCGCGCCGACGGACATCGCGCGACGTGTTCTGCTACTTCGACAATGATCAGAAGGTGAAAGCGCCGTTCGACGCACAGCGCCTGATGCAGCGTCTCGAGGCAGATCCGGAGCACGCGCGGGGGTGATGTAGCCAGGCGAACGAGCTTCGCCTGGCTACATCGGCCCGGCCTCAGCCGGGTTTAATGCGTGTCCATGCGATAGCACTGCGGCGTGCCGCCGGCCGACGGACGCTGGTAGATCCACTGGTGGGCGTGACTGCCCGCGCGGCCGAGCGTCGAACTGAAGGTGACGGCCTTGCCGAAGGCGCCGCTGCCGGTGCTGTGCGCTTCGATCACGAGCGGCGCGAGCGCGGGATCCGTGCGTGCGGCATCGGCGTCGATGATGCGGCGCACGTGGGACAGATTCTGCCCGTACCAGTCGCCCTTCGAGCTTGCCGTCACCGCGACGAACGGCCGGTAGGCGGGGCCGGCATAGTGGCTGTCGACGATCATCCACGGGTTCTTGTCATCGCCGGTGCCGGTGCCGAGCTCGCCCGGCGGGTAGGGCAGATACGAGGCGAGATCGGCGCCGAGACGCGAATCCGCCGTGCCCAGACGGGCCGGGTCGAAGCGCCAGCCTTCCGGACCATTGCGAAGATCATTGAAGCGCATGCCGGTCCAGGTGACGACGTGCGACACGGGCGCCGCGCCCACGACGTTCGACAGCGGGCCGTCGGACGGCACTGTGGAGGTTGCCGTGATGTACAGCAGATCGCCCGGCTTCAGGTAGGCAAGCAGGCTCGTCACGTTGTCGTGGTTGATGTCGAGCAGCACGCCCGGTTGTTCCTGGCCCGACACCGACACCGGATCTTTGCCGGTCGAGCAGGCCTGCGTGCCGATGCCGGTCTCCAGGTTGCCGCTTTGGTGCGTGATGCCCGAGAAGTTGTACACCCACGACGTGAAGTCGGAACAGTCGACGCCTTGCCAGTTGGTGTCGTCGTGCTTCAGCGCGGTCAGGCTCTGCGACCGGTCGCGTTTGCGATGCGCGGTGCAGGTCATGCCCGAACTGTCGCCATCCGAGGTGCTGCCGGACGACGAGTTGCGGAACTTGAGCGGCGGCGTCCAGCCCGGGACGTGATGGTGGCAGTAGTTGAGCCCTTGATCGACCCAGTAATTTTCCACGGCCATCAGCAATTCACGCTCGAACGTGCCAGTGTCGCTGCTGCACGAGGCGGTGGTGATGGCGCCATAAGTCGCGGCGCGCGGTCCCCATGAACCGCCGTTCCCGAAGTCCTGCCAGTTGGCGGCGGTCACGCCGTGCGTGTTGTTGCCCGTCTGCGCCTGCACTTCATCCTGGCGTGTCCTGAAAAGCGCGCCGTGCTGCGCGAGCAATGCGTCGCGGTCGGTGCATGCCGCGCCGCTGACGGTGATTGCGTCGGGCTTGCCGGGCAGCACGTTTCTCAGCGCCGCGAGCGAAGCGATGCCCAAGCGGTTGCGCGCGCCCTTGACGTAGTCGGAGGCGCCTCCGGAAGGTTTTGCGGTCTGGCCGCATTCCCTTGATGAACGGCCGCAAAGAGCCGCTCGCCAAGCAGATGAGGTTTCGTAGTCTCGCCGGACGCGCCGGAAGATGCTCGCTTAGCGGCCACATCACGCAGATCACGACGTACAAGCTCGTGAACAGCGTGTCGGACCTCGGGAAGGTGTCGCAGGATCTGAAGGGCACCTACGCCCTCGGCAAGGACATCGACGTGAGGACGGCGGCGAGCACGTCGTTCAGCCTCATCGCCCCGACCGACGCAGCGTCGTTCGGCGGACAGTTCGATGGCTTCGGCCATGTCGTGAGCAATTTGAACATCATGTGCCGGATCAATCGTACGCGCCGTATATCGGGCTGTTCGGTGTCATTGGAACGAGCGGCGTCCTAAGGAACATCGGGGTTGCAAACGCCGAGGTAGAGAGCGGCATAGGCGGCAGTTACGGCGCGCTCGCCGGTCAGAATGATGGCGTCGTCGCCTATGGATGGTCGACCGGTGTCATAGGTTCGGGCGCGCCATTCGGCCGCACCGTGGGCGGCGGTCTCATGGGGTGGAACCAAGGTACGATCGAACGGTCGTGGCGTGGCGCAACGGTCGGCGGCAACGGGTCCTAAGGCGGCCTCGTCGCAACGAACGACGGTCGAATCGTGCAGTCATACGCGACCGGCCCGATCAACTTCGGCGGCTCGCACGCGAGCGGCGGCGGACTGGTCGCGAGGAACACCGGGGTGATTCAACAGTCCTACGGTATCGGTCGTGTCGGCTCTTTGATCGGCGCCGGTGCGCTGGTCGAGTACAACGCCAGCACTGGTATCATCGAAGGGTCGTTTGCCGTGGGGTGGTCGAGTGATCGACCGACACCCGATACCTCCGGCGCCATCGCCACGCTGAACTCGGGAACGATCCGCAACGACGTGTACTGGAACAAGGAAACGACGAATCCTTCGAACGCGGCGTATGTGGGCGGGGGCGGCACTGCACCGCCCGCGACGAACAGACTGACCACGGCGCAGATGAGCAATCCGGCGAGCTTCGTGTCGTGGAGCTTCGGGCCCTCAGGAGTCTGGGCAACGGCCGCGGGCGCGGCATGTCCCGTTTACGGTGGGTGGCAGTTGACGGGGCGCTGAGAACCATTTTCGCTGGTCGGATGGCCTCCGACCAGCACGCCTTAATTCAGTGGGATCGCTTCACTTCAGGAAAAGACATCGGGCAGGAGATGTGGCAAGCGGCAGAAAAGGGTCGAGTCCGGCAGTTGCGGCCACGATCATCGCGGGCTCGCAGCGCTTGAATGTGATCTTCGGCAATCGGACAATTTGAAACGGTCAGCTGGTCGCGCGAACGGCCGCTCCCGGCTAACCCTGCCCCGAGGTCGGTGCCTCCTCCGGCCGATGTTCGTCCCTAATTTGCCCGTAAGATGGCATGACGATCGGATTCTATGCCCCGTTTCGCCTGGAGACGCCCACATGCGACGTGCTGACTTTATCTTGCGGCACACGGAACCGATCCTGGCGCAGTGGGAGGCGTTCGCCGGCTCTCCAGTTCCGGTGGGGGCAATTTGCAACCTTCGGCGTTACACTACCATGCGCCGGAGATGTTGCACGCCGTTGCCAAAGACTTGGGGGCTGCGTAAACCGTGGAAGCCCAACACGATAAATCAATAGGGCGAGCCCCTGCTCCGATCGATGCAACCGAAACAGCTGCGCAAACGCACGCCCTTCTGAGGGCGCGGGCCGGCTTCAATATCATCGAGCTCACCGCCGAATATCGCGCGTTACGCGCAAGCGTACTCCGCTTGTGGATGGACGAATGCGAGCCCGACGCGCTCCATCTGAACGACGTCATTCGCTTCACTGAGGCGAGCGATCAGGCACTTGCGGAATCCGTCGGCTTTTTCAGCGCGCAGGTCGAGCAGAGCCGCAATCTCCTGCTCGGCATGCTGGGGCATGACATGCGCAGCCCACTCCCGGCGATTCAGGCAACCGCGTCGTATCTGGAAGCACTGAATGTTGGGAGCGAGTATCGGACGCAGCAGGCCGCCTGATACGTAGCGGAGCCCGGATGCAAGTTTTGTTTGATGATCTGTGCGATTTCATTCGGACCAGGCTCGGCTTGGGTATCAACGTAATGCCCACGCGTGTCAATCTCGCGGACGTGCTTGCTGAGGAACTGGACGAGTTGCGTGCCATTCATCCTGGCAGGCAGATTGAGTTGCACGTAATGGGCGATTCGCAGGAAGTCTGGGACGGCCAGCGCCTTCAGCAATTGCTTGGAAACCTTGTCTCAACGCCATCAAGTATGGGGCACAAGACACCCCGGTGCGCGTCGGGTTGACTTGTGACGTGACGCATATCTATATCAACGTCATTCCTCAATTCTCATCAACAAGCTTCGGCATCAAAGCGCCTCCAGCGGAAGGCTCTCGCGACGAGATCAGCGTTCTGCGAAGTCGACAGCCGATAGCTGGAGGTGTTTTGCAGGGCGCGCTAGGAGCTTCCGTGAGACAACAGCAAGAATACGATCGAATCCGTTGCGAAAGACTGTCAACGTTCGTGCGTCGTCCGCGTCTGGCGCGAGCCAAAAGTATGCTTCGAGGGCTGCTCGCGAGACGGCGCAGGTGATGGGTTCCCCGCGCCAGACTGTGACGAACGTGAGGCTGCGTTTGTCTGTCGAGATCTGTGGTTCCGGCGGGGGTGCTTTCATCGATGGATGGCTGATGCGGGCGTTCATGAAATCAAATGGGGCAATTCGGCGTGTTACCAGTCGATTCGGTGCTTTTCGTCGGTCTCTTGATGGCGCCGGTCATCTTCAATGTGCAGGTAAAGGCTGGTCGTCGTGAGCGAGGCATGTCCGGAATTATCGCGAACGAGGCGCAAGTCGACCCGCTGGCCGGCCATGTGTGAACCCGCGCTGTGCTCCAACCAGTGCGCCGAAGCTTTTTCCAGCAGGTCGGCGCGTGCAGCAGACGTCTGGTCGAGCCCACGAAGTCTGGCGGCGGCCCCCGCAAACACCGCTTTGACGATCGCATGCAGCGCGGCGCGCGATAAAGGCGCACACGTCTGCGTGCCACCGTTTGCTGTCGGCGCGCCAATCGGCAAGACCAGAGGCGTGTCTTCGTTTGGAGAGGGCAGTGCGCTCATCCCTAGGTGTTGTCGGTATCGCGAGAGCTCCGTCATCATTTCGCGCGTGGTTGGAGCCTACCGTTCCTTGCCGCGTACGGTCAGCCACCATCGGATCTCGGCATTGCCATCGCGACGAATGAAGAACTGTCCCATCGTATTAGTACCGATCTAAGCAATCCGCAGGCCGCCAGGATAGAGCAGTGTGAGGAACCATCGCACACGATACGCGTGCGCGGCCGCTTGGTCAGTGTCGCGTGGCATGGTGCGATGTAGGTCTTCACCTCTTGCCAGATGCTCGGCTCCAGATAGCGGGATTGCGCGGCGCCGCATGTTTGGCACGTTGTCGAGACAGCGAAAGCGGATTGCCGGACAGATAGCCGACCTGTACCAGCCACGAAAACAGCGCATTAAGAATCACGATGGCCTGGCGCTGACTGGCGGGCGAGAGCGGCCCATAAGGGCGCCAACGTGCGTCGCTGCGCGCATGCTTGCGGCCGCCGCCCGCGACCCAAGTTGCGGCCGGTCGCGGATGGGCGAGGAATCGCTGGTAGCGCAGGCAGTCCTCGTGTGGAGGGAGGAAAGTGGTTTGCACAGTATTACGAGGGACCAGAGCAAGAGCCGCTCAGCTTCTTTCCGATAGTGCTCGAAAGTGGTGTTGGTATCGACGAAACGGGATAGCCACGCCCGAAAATTGCGTCGAAATCATTGTTAGCGGCAATCTGTGCACGCCCAGTCGAGCAGCGGTTTAAGCCAGCGGTGCTATCGAGTCCAAGCCGGATGACGAGCGTTTCGCGTGACGCAGGCTGGAGCGCAGGTGATGTCGTCGGTGGCATGGCGGACCGCAAGATCACGTCGATTCGTTTTCGCTACTCCAAACTGTGTACCAACATTATGACAAGAATGTCAAGCATAAATTTACAATAAATCAACTGGTTAGCACGGAAGCTAGGTCCGGTCCTGATGGGCCTGAGGTTGCCTCCGCTGATTGCCCTCAGACCGGCAAAACGCCTATAATAGATGGGCATATTGCCAAAGCGGAGGTTCCATGGCGACGATTGCATTTACGCCGACGGGGGGCGGTAACGTCCGACGAGCCGAATTCGCGCTGCTCGGCGAGCTACTGAATGCGCGCGTCCAGGATGACGCGGATCTGGCCGGACTGGTGCGTGAGCGGGTCAACATCGATGTGATTGATCGCCTGGTGGCCCAAGGGTTGAAGGCGGACGAACTCGTCTTCATTATTCCGCGCCGCACGCTGACGCATCGTCGGCAGCAACATGAACGTCTCTCGACCGAGGAGTCGGACCGCGCTATTCGTCTGGCGCGGATCGTCGCACAAGCGAATACGGCGTTCGGCGGCAACGACAAGGCGTTGGGCTGGTTGCGCAATCCGCAAAAGCGTTTCGAGGGTCGCACCGCTCTCGAGATGGCGGCGACCGAGCATGGCGCTCGTCTCGTGGAGGATGCACTGGTGCAGATCGACGAGGGATATTTCGCCTGATGGTGCTGTGGAGAATCAGCAACTACGCTGATCTGAAGGGCACAGGCGGTCTGCGTGCTCCTGGCCGCTGGCATTTCGCCGGTGTACCGGTAATCTACCTGGCTGAACATCCCGCCGGCGCCTTATTGGAAACACTGGTGCATCAAGAAATCCGTTCCACAGCGGATCTACCCGATACGTATCGACTTCTTCGCGTCGCAGTCGGCGTTGAAGTGGGAATTGCCGAATTAAGCGAGGTCGCTTTACCTGAGAACTGGAGGGAGGACGCAGCGTACACACAATCCGCAGGCAGCGAATGGCTCGCAAGCGGATCAACGGCCTTGCTCAAAGTACCCAGCGCGGTGATGCCATTTGCATACAACTACCTCCTCAACCCCGTACACGCAGATATAGGCGAAATCAACGTCCAGGCGGTGATCGATGTGCGACACGATCCGCGCATCTTGCGCTTACTCGCCCGTCCGTGATTGAGCATGCCAGTCGAGTCGGCGCGACCGAACTACGGAAGAAGATGAGAATTTCAACTGAGCAAGCCAAGGCCATCTATCGAGCCGCAATTGACCCGCGCGCAAGCGACGGAGAATCGCCTATCCAGACGACTCACACGATGGCGAAGCATCAAGCTGCTTGAAATGCGGGGCGACCGTAACTCTGGAGTGGGACGGCGGCTTGACGTTCGATGCACCGGAACCTCTAACTGGTATTGTCGTGGCAACGAACCGCACTCGCACAAAATAGATACGTTGCTGGAACGGGGGCTGAAGGGTCGCGATAATTCGTCACGCACCGGCGCCTAACTCCGTAAGAGGAAGTTAAGCTGAGTCGAACGCTGAAGAACAAATTGCCGCGCGTTACCGATGTCTCTTCTCGGCCCAGATTGTGTCAAAACACGTATTCTGTGGGAATCGACGAAACCTTTCCCAGCGCTGAGCGCAGCTTGTCGACCCGGCAAGCCGAACGTCAACTCACAGTCACCGAGATTGCGAAGGCTCAAATAAGCCCGTACGGGCTTCACGCCCGCATCGCACTCGTAAGCGCTTCTGAAGCGAGTAATTTGATTACTCGCTTCATGTTGTACGCCAACACCTGCAAGCTCATCTCAGTACTCACCCGTTCAATGGTTCGCGTCAGGAAATGAGTGGCGCCCATCCATGCCTTGATCGTGCCGAACGGGTGCTCGACAGTCTGTCTCCGGATACGCATCATCTCGGGCGCATGATCAAGCCGTGCCTGCATCTCATCAAGAACAGCTTCGTGCTCCCAGCGCGCTACGCGACGTTGGGGCCCCGGCGTGCATTCCCCTTTTAGCGAACATTGCTGGCAATTCGAACTCCAGTACTTACTGATCTTCAGGCCGCGCTCAATGGTTGAGAATCGCCAGATGAGCCGCTCGCCGGCCGGGCATCGAAATTCGTTGGTCTTTGCGTCGTAAATGAAGTCTTCCTTGCCGAAGCGGCCATGAGCCGCTGCGCTCGATGTCACCGTCTTCGGAACGAATACGGTTATTCCAGCCTGATGACATGCGAGTATCTCCTCGCTCTTGTAGTAGCCACGGTCTGCAACTGCAGTCAGCTTGCCGACGCCCATCTCTGTACGGGCAAGCATCGCCATCGACGCCAGCTGATCACGATCAATGCCGTCGTTGGTCACGACGTGTGCGACGATCAGATGGTGCTTCGTGTCTACCGCCGTTTGGACGTTGTAGCCGACGACACCAGTCCCGCGCGTCTTCATCGAACGGGCATCCGGGTCCGTGAGCGACACCTGTCGGTCCGGTGCTTCGTTCAGCCTGACCTCAATTGCCTTGAGGCTTTGCATCTGTTCCTTCAAGGCTGCAATCTTGTCCTGTAGTCGCTCTGTTCTGGCCTTCGCGATTGCAGGCTCCTGACGATCCGCCGTGTCCATCGCCTCGAGATAGCGGGCGATACTTGATTCGATATCGCGCATGCGTCGTTCGAGCTTGGCGCTCGTGAAGTTGCGGTCGCGATTATTTACCGCCTTGAACTTGCTGCCGTCTATTGCAACGAAGGCTTCTGCGAACAGGTCAAGACGCTGGCAGAGCATGACAAACTGACGACAGACGCTGCGGATTGCTTTGCCGTTGTCTTTACGGAATCGCGCAATGGTCTTGAAGTCCGGGGCAAGGCGACCCGTGAGCCACATCAGCTCGACGTTGCGCTGAGCCTCGCGTTCAAGGCGCCGACTGGATTGAATACGGTTCAGGTAGCCGTAAATATATATCTTGAGCATCACCTCCGGATGATACGAAGGCCGACCCGTTAGCGCTGGCTCGACACCTGCAAACCCGAGTGTCTGAAGATCAAGCTCGTCTACAAAAACGTCGACTACGCGCACGGGATTGGTGTCCCTCACGTAGTCATCAAGTGCTTCAGGGAGGAGAAAGCTCTGTGTACGACTGTCGCCTTGAACGAACCGCTTCATCTCGCTCATCCTCCGCTGTAGGATGAGCCATATTACTGCGTCAAAAATTGCGTTTTGACACAGTCTGGGCCACGAAGAGACAGTCGTCCAGCATTGACGAATGGCCGGTCATCGCGCCATGGCAGCCGTTTATAGCGTCGGAGATTCGGGCGGAACGCTGGCAGGTACTTGCCATCCGACTTCCAGCGCGCGTGCTTGCAGATCAGAGGTCTGAGCAGCCTTAGAAGGTTTTGCCCGTGCGCTCCGCCCTTTCCCCTTGCGGGCGATCTTCGCGAACATGTGGCTCTGATCGCGTTTCGGGCAGACACAATGTTCGTCGCGCGCCGTCCAGTTTACAATCGCTGGAAAAAGGCGCGAATCTCGCGGACGGACGGGCCGAGAGATACTCGGGGACCACATGGACATCGCGAAACGGAAAGAGCAGTTCAACATCGCTTACGTGCACGCCATCGCAGCGCAGGCCGGCCTAAATCCCGGTCGACTGGAAGTGGACGATGAGAGCATTGACCTTGAACTAGGAGGCCGAGGGTTCAAGGGGGCTATTCGTAACCCGAGGGTGGCGCTTCAGCTCAAATGCACGTCGCGGAACCTGATTTCTGGCGAAGTCATCAAGTTTCCATTGCTGCGAAAGAACTATGACGATCTTCGCGGGACGGACGTAATTTGCCCTCGCTATCTGGCGGTGTTGCTCGTCCCCGGCCAGCCAGAAGAATGGGTGCGCGTCACCATGACGACCACATGGCGATGCATAACGCATGTTATTGGCTGTCGTTGCGCGACTACCCAAGCACGACCAACCCGACGACCATCACCGTTGATGTGCCGCTCGCACAGCGCCTGACGACCGACAGTCTGATGCGCATGATGACACTCGCCAGCAACCGGGAAATCGCATGAGCCACGACGACCTCATGAAGCGACTGGCCGATGTGACGCCGGACCAACTCGCTGCGTACCTCACGATGAGCGGTTGGATAAAAGACGGCGACCTAGGCACGTTGGCGTCCATCTGGCATCGACCCGAGCCGCAGCACGAGGATGCCGAAATACTGCTGCCAACGTCGGTGGATGCGAAGGATTTCAAGGACCGCCTGGTCGATGCCGCTGAAACCATCGGCACCTTCGAAGGACGGTTACCCGTCGACGTTATTGAGGACGTCATGGGTCATTTCTCCGATCGTATCCGTGTTCGGGTCTTTCACTTCGATGTGGAAGGCGGGACCATCCCGCTTGACGACGGTGTGATGCTGAACGAGAAAGCTAGAGACCTGATGGAAGCCGCGGCGTTTGCAGCCATATCGAAGCGACGACAGTTCGGTGGTCGCAAGCCGGAGGAGACGGCCGGGTACCTAAAGTCGCTACGGCTGGGCCAGACAGAAATCGGTAGCTACGTGATCAACATCATCGCACCGGTGCCGCCTCAGGACACCACGCAGCTTGGTTTGCCATCGGTTCCGACAACGAGCCTGGTGACAGCGACGCTCTCGTCAGGGCTAAAAGCTTTGGATGATGCTATCGAAACAGTATCGAAAGGCGGAGCCGTGACGCGCTTCGACGAGGCCGTGAGCAACGGTGCAAGCGCAAACTTGTGCGATGCGCTTGTGGGCCTGAGTGGGACCAACGCACGACGCGGGTTTGAAATCACGATCGCACCAGCAGGAAGCAGCGCCGCCCTCAGCCCGCCCAAAACATTCGTTTTCGACGTGAACAAAGTGGAACGCGTCGCTGAAGCGGCGGCGTATTACAAGCGCGACGACCAAATGCTCTACGATCGGACCATCACCGGTTCTGTGGAAAAGCTCGATCGACCTCTGGAAGACGAGAGCGGCACGATCAGCATCGCCGCAACGCTCAACGGCCAGCCTAGGGTCGTCACGGTCGAGCTGAACAGGGACGACTACCAGCGGGCAGTGAAGGCTCACGGCAGCAAACACCTTGTTCGATGCCATGGCGACGTGAAGGTTACCGCTCGCTCCGCGCGTCTTATCAATCCTAGGGACTTCAAGGTCATTCGGAACGAGGAGTTGTTGTGAAGGCGCTTCCGGCGCTCGGCCGCTTGGTCGATGATGGACGAGGACGCGTGCGACGCGCAGTCGTCGTCAGCACTCTCTAACGCTCCACCGGTTGCGTGACCCCGTTGGCCTCGGCTTCGCCAACCGGATCGGGTCGCGTGTAGACGTAGGCCTGCACACGCGCGTCGGCGGGCGGTTGCCGAAGCGCTCCCTCGATCAGATGACCATAGTTGAGGCCCGGCTGGTCCTGCTGATCCAACGGCAACCGCCGGGTCGGGTGCACGTCCAGCATCCCGACGAAACCCTTGACCATATGCTCGTCCAGGTACGTGCGGTAACTTAGGTAGCCCCAAGCCCACAAATGCGTCGTTCCACGACGCAGTGCCTCGACATCGTCCTCGGGCACGCTCGTGTCGAGCGTCAAGGTATACGAACCGCCCGGAGGCACGACGGTTGTCCCAAAGGCGTCGGCGGGCGTTGATTGTCCCATCGCGTAGCGTGGCTTGGGATCCAGAAGCACCGTCACCCGAGATCGGAACGCCGTGCGGGTGACTTCGGCGGGCGTGCGTCCGTGGTTCGTCAGCACCGCAACCACGCGGCACGCGGTGTCGGTGTTGCTGCCATCCGTGTCGTTGACGTGCAGCGTCATGGAGGTGACGATCCATCGGGGCTGTTCTGCCCCTGACGCGACCTGCGCACTTCGGAGGGTAGCCTCGGCGCTCGCCGCCGCGGCATTCGCGGCCGTTTCGGCCACTTTGCCGGCCTTGCGGGTCTCGCTCCAGAGTCGATGGGTGGACCACCACAACAGACCCGTGAACAGTACGAGAAGAGCGTCCGTGATTTTGAACACCAACCCGAACACTGCGAAGCTTTCCCGGCCTTCGAGAGCCTCGGCCCTTCTAGGCGTAGTCGCTGCCTCGTTGGTTCCTAAGCTCGACGCTGGTCGCGTCGGCGGTACCACGGCGCTCACAGGTTGCGCCCTAGGTGTCGGTGTGGCGTACAGCGACTCGGCTAGGGCCCTCGAGGCGGCAGGCGCGTTCTGCGCAACATCGCTTGCCGGAGCCGGGACGGCGATGACCGCCGAGCACAGCCCACCAAGGAGAAACGTTGTCCGGCGAAGGGGCGTGGCACGGATCATCGGGCGCCCCCACCCGCGCGCCCTTCAAGAGCCCGGATGAAACGGATCGATGCGCCGATGTCGCTAAAAATGAGCACCGCCTCGCTGTGATTCAGCATCGGGTTATCGTGGGCCAAGCTCCGGTTGTTGCGTACGTCGTTGAACGCTTCCAGCACGGATATGCTGCTGCGCAGGATACGATCGGTCATCTCCGACTCTAGGAGCCCTCCCACGCGCAACGCTTTCACATACTCGCCCATGAGTCCCGGGTGACCTCGATACCCCGGCGTTCGCAGTTAGTGCGCGGAAACTTCATCGAAAACACGTGCAGGCGATCTAGGGCCGTGGCCGGCTCGTTCTGCTCTATCGCGGTCCGGATGTGTTTCGCCGCCGCTTCGAAGTCCAGTTCGTTGACGCTCGCGGTGAAGGCGTCCGCCTCCAGGACAGGGCTCGACAGGTTCTGATTGAGGCGAGCAATGATCCGGTGCACATCGGCGAACAGGGCGTCGTCCATGTCCGCCGGAACGCATTCATGCTCGTTCGCATGTTCGATCATTGCGAGCAACACCTTGGCGACCACGTGATCCGGTTCGATGGTCCAGAAGCCTCGCATCCGGTTGGCTTTCGAGGTGCCGGACCCGCGGTACCTCTGATCATCGATGTCCAAGCCCGTATGCTCCTCGAAGAACATTGAAAAGGTGCGGTCCGAGAAGTTGAGCACATACCCGCCGCCCATGCCGAGCAGGCGTTCCAGTTTTCGCTTTTCGATCGACGGGAGAGTTGCCATGTTGGGCGCTTCCAGCGGTGAAAGGGTGTACTTGTACCGATTGTACGAGGGAAGGCCCCGTCGTGGCTCTGTTGTGCTTTACTGGCGAGCGATGCCAGAAAACACTCCGAACATGCCCTCGATTGACGATCACCGCTGGATCAACTGTCTCTCCGACGTCCAAACCGCGGGCAACGGGTTGCGCGTGCGCGCCTTCTTGCGTGACGTGGTGGAGTCGGCATTCAGATCGTTGGATGCTGACGTGGAGAAATGGGCGAACACCGACGAAGGCGGTGCCGAGTTCGCTCACGCCGATGCGCAAGAGCTTGTTCGGACGACCACGGAAGCGTTTTGCCTTTCGATGCATTCGCTGTTCGAACGCCAACTTCGCCGATGGTTGAGCGACTGTGTCGCGTCGCTCGGGTTCACGCCCGAGCGAATGGACACGGCCCGCACGGGCAACCTCGGACGGCTCGGCGGCCTGCTGCATGAGGTGCGCGGCATCCCGCTGTCCGCGTTCTACAGCTTCCCTGATCTGAAACGGCTGGAACTGCTGGCGAACGCCTGCCGACACGGCGATGGGGAATCCGCTGCCCGACTGTTCAAGCGACACCCAGAACTGTGGCCTGACTGGGCAACCGTGCCCACGCTTCTGCCGGGGCAGGTCGAGCCGGTGGCTCGGATTTTGCCGCCGTCGTTCGACAGCATCGCCGTGCCACGAGAATGGCTGGCTCAGTTCGCGGATGCGATTGCCTGGTTTTGGGACGACACCGAATACATCTACCTCAACAGCCTTCAGCCCCACGACAGGATACGGAAGCGGATGGCTGAGCTACAGCAACAACGCGTGGCACGACCGCCGCAGTGAACGGGTAAGATCGCGGCGCAATCGAGTGGAAACGTTGAGCGCCGCGACGGCCGGATGGTTCAGGTGCTTCAGACCCAGGGCGAGTACCCCAGCGCGCTAGAAATGGAAGAACGGCTACCTAATGAGCTGCCAGTCCTACCAGCATCGCGATGAAAGCGGGACGGACTATCTATACAGGGTCGACATGCGGCAGTTGCGGATCGATGAACGGGGCACTTCGCGAGGTCCGTCCATTCGGCTAACCACACGATGTGTTCGTCGCTGTACCGCCGCCACTTCATGCAGACTCCTCGTCTGAACTGAGGAGCCGTTATCTATAGAATCATTTGGAATGAAGTTTCTGGCACGGGTCACGCTTGTTTCATAAATTGCATAGTTTCCCGATAAAATTCGGGAAGGAAAAAGGGTTGAGTTGGTGGCATTGCCGCCTCTTGGCGAAAATAAGGGCGAACTCTTGAGCGAAAAAATCCTTTTCATCCACGGAACCGGGGTGCGGACTGCGGCCTTTGAACGTTCGTTGGCGCTTATTGCCAGCAAGGTTCAAACCCATCTTCCTCGATATGAGGTAGTGGGCTGCAATTGGGGAGATGCCTTCGGTGCTCGGCTAAACGCCCATGGACTGTCGATTCCCGGCTATGTCGATGGAAGTGCAGCGCCTGCAGCGATCGAATCCGCCGCTATGGCGCGCTGGACTTTATTGGCCGATGATCCGTTAATCGAATTGCGTGTCACTGAGTTGCCGCTGCCAGTCGGCGGTTCGCAGGGGCCGGCACTGTGGGCCATGCTTGTTACAGTCGGCGCGGCGGAAAAGCCTCTAGGACTTTTGAAGTCTTGGGGGCTGGACGAACTCTGGCCGACTTTCGTCGCGAGTTTAGCGGCCGATGCCGCATGGAGCTAGACATTCCAGACTCTCGGTGGCACAAAGGTGCAATTGTCGGTGATGGTGGCGCGCGCAGTGGTTTCGGCTTTTATTGCCTGGTTGCGCGTGTCAGGCCAGCCGGGAGTGACTGGACAGCAACGCGACCAACTGGTGGCCGTGCTGCAACCGGAATTCGGTGGTCCCGGTCTCGGCGTGAAGGATTGGCTCCTCGGAAGGGTCACCAGCTTCATGGCTCCCCGGCGTGACGCATTTTCCAATTGGAGTGGCGCGCCGCTCGGGGACATCCTGCGGTATCAGGCCCGCGGCGAGACGTTGAGAAACTTTATCGGCGAGCGAGTCAGGCAGACCGGTGCTAGCGTCATCCTCGCGCATAGCCTGGGCGGCGTCGCAGCTGTGGACTGGCTTGCCAGCGGCAACCGGAATTTGGCTGCCCTGGTGACAGTGGGTTCTCAGGCACCTTTCTTCTATGAAATCGATGCGCTGGCATCCTGCCCGTACGGAACCAAGCTGCCTGAATCCTTCCCGCGGCGCTGGCTCAATTTTTACGATCCGCGTGACTTTCTCTCATACGCGGGACAGGCGCTTTTCAAAGGATTCGCCCATGACGTCAAGGTCGACAACGGCCAGCCATTCCCAGAAGCGCACAGCGCGTATTGGCATAACGATGCAGAAGTCTGGCCTGAAATCAATCGCTTCCTGCCTTGAGTCGTTGACGGGGAGGCAGCAGGTCACGATCCGATGCTCCGGATGGGGAGATGCACGTCTGGAAGCGGCGATATGACGGCCTTCGTATGGATCGTCGCAGTCGAGCGTTATGGTCAGATCGGCGTCGATAACGACGGACTTGATATCTCTGCACCCATTGGTGAGCGGGCTTTGGCACTGGCTCGCTCGATTGCGGAACGTGATCTTCAGGCGTGTATCGTTCTGAGCTGCTCGCTTCCCGATACAGAAGAGTACCGCGAACAGCTCGCACAGCTTCCAGCGACGATCATACGGACCGACGCCACCCAGCCTGCGCTTCAGGATGCCCTGTTAGCGCTCCGCGGAGACGGTACGCTGCTCATCTACTGGGTTGGCCATGGCATCATGGCCAACAACAGACGACTGCTGCTGAGTGCCGATTCCCGAGATCTCTCAGACTTGCGCGCGATCGATGTTGACTCGCTCCTCACCCATTTGCGCAGCAAAACGTTCCCGCGGAGTCAGCTTGGCTTCTTCGATGCCTGCGCACAGGTGATGCCGCCTCCCAACGTACTCTTGCTGCGTGGGACCGAAGAGGTCCACACAGATCAATACTTTTACGTCTCTTCGGCTGCAGCGCAGGTGGTGGCGGCCTATCACGACCCCTTAGGATTTTCGGGCACGGTGATCAGGCTGCTCACCGATCCGGTGCGGCAGTTCCCGCCGCAGCCGGCCAGGTTGTTTGACGAACTGGGGAAGCTGTTTAATGAACAGCAGGTATCCACACGCGGTTTTCCGTTGCAGCGGACTACCGGTTCAGGTGACCTGTGGGAGTATGTGGGGGGAAAGGCCGCTGTTGAATCCGACCACTTCGCGCGTGCCGCACGCTGCAGCCTGGGAGAGTTCGACCACCTGCGCCGCGCAGCCGGCGGAAGCGTCGAAGACCAGAAGCTCTGCGATGCGTTGCGAGACGATCGCATGGACGGCCTGCTAGACGAGCTGAATGCGGCCGATAGCCAGGTACCATGGGTTCACAGGCAACTCTTGCAAGACGCTTGGCAGCATTTGCGGCTCGCACGCGAGCTGGAATCGTTGTGCCTGCGCATCGGCCTGTCCTGGATCGAGTGGCAGGAGTTGTCCCAGCAGGTCGCTGCGATCGACAACCTGCTGGTACCAGATTCGGAAAACCTGTTAACCCTGCTTATCGGTTTGCTGGATCAAAGGAAGTCGGACCGTGGGTTTGGATCGTGTATCCGGCTGCTGGCGCTGGCGGGGCGGCGGGCGCGACGCAAAAATCTTGGACTTGCCGACACCTTCGAAACGGAAGCACGTGCCATGGCGCAGCTCACCGACGCATGGGATGGCGCTGTGGCCACGCTGCCGCGGCCGGACGGACCGGTCTACCTGTTACTAGGCCTGCATCACGAGCCATCCAAGGGAGCGCTCTCGATTGCCGAATCCTGGCTATACCAGAACCATGAAATCGATCCCACCTGGAAGGTATCATCGAGCGCCGGGGCTCTGGTAGAGCAGGTCAATGAATTAATTCAGATCGCCAAGATCAGGTACGACAGTCAATTGATCGTTGAGTTGCTCGCACCGAGTGCCCTGCTTTGCAGTCCACAAGAGCTATTTGAGTTGGTGGACAACGAATTGGGCACCCGCACATGGCTCGAAGCCCAATGCGCTTTGGTTCTGCGCTGGCACGACCGTATGAAAGGCGCGCCACGCTTTCAGCCCGGCAACTGGATACAACAGGCTCAAATCAGATTAAGTTATGGAGAGACCAATCCTGATCTCGGTATCGAGTGGATTAACGAGCGGCAGCCGGGACATATTGTTGGCTTGCCTTTCCCAGGTCCCTCCCTCGGCGAGCCGTCCCGCAACCAATCACCGTTCTTTACGGCCCTCCTCAAAGGCGATCCGTGGATGTGCTGGCCGCGCGTCGCCCCCGGCGATTCGGACACTTTCAAGCGGCATGTGCGAGAGTTCATCGAGCACCATGGGGCACGTCAAGCCACGCAGCCGCATACCCTTGCTGAAGCACTGCGCCAGGTGCGCAGCAACGGCGAGGATCTCATCCTTTGCTCTCTCTGGCTGTTCATCGACGATCCCAAGCGCAATCCCTACGAGTGGCGCTTTACCGAAACCATGCAGCGGACTACATCATGACCAACTGGAAAATCTACGATCCGAAGTCACCGCCAGCCACGCAGAAGGCCACGTTACCGCCTGCGCCGCCCTGGCGCCAGCCAGGTCAAGACCGGGAGAATGTCCTTGCAAGGACGTTTAAACCCGATCGGGCAGTCGTCGATGCAGTCAACACCGCGCTTTACCTGCGGCGGCCGCTGCTGCTGACAGGCAAACCCGGCACCGGGAAGAGCTCGCTTGCGCATTCTGTCGCATACCAGCTTGGCCTCGGACCTGTGATTGAATGGGCTGTCAACTCCCGCTCGACGCTGCAGGAGGGACTGTACCAATACGATGCGCTCGCCCGGCTGCAATATATCCAGCAATCGAATGCGCGTACAAACGCCGATGCGCAGGATAAAGGCGCCGAAGAGCTAGGCATGTTCCTGACGCTTGGCCCGCTTGGGACCGCGCTCGCATCTGCGCATGCGCCGCGCGCGCTATTGGTTGACGAGATCGACAAGAGCGATGTCGACTTACCGAACGATTTGTTGAACGTGCTCGATACAGGTAGCTTCGTCATACCCGAGCTCAAGCGAGCCGCAGCTCGTTACCCACGGTTAATATCTCGGCGCGTGACGACGAGTCCATCGAGGTGCGGGGTGGGGAAATCACTTTCACGGAGTATCCCTTCGTCATCATGACCAGCAATGGCGAGCGCGATTTTCCGGCACCATTCCTGCGGCGATGCGTGCAGTGCGAGCTTCGCGAGCCGAATGAGAGCGAGCTGCAGGAGATCGTCGCAGCGCACTTCGCAGACCTGGTTCTGGGTGACGATATATCGAAGATTGTTTCTGAATTCGTGGGGGTGAGGAGTTCCGTGACGCTGGCGACCGACCAGTTGCTCAATGCTGTGCACCTGCTGCTCTCGTCAGATAAACCGCATTCGGAAGCAGAGCGCAAGCGCATTCTCAACACGGTGTTTCAAGGGCTGGGCGGATGAACTCCTCAGCCGCAGCGAAGCTCTGCCGGGCCCATCTTCTCGCGCTGGGAGCGGACTCTGAACCAGGCGCGTTGGCGGACGTGATCTGGCTCGGGCTACAGTTGGCGCTGCGTGGCGCGACCCTGCCGGATGAGGCAGTCGGGTCTGAAGATCCCAAGGCTGTCCAGATTGCGCACCAGCCTGGCCCCGCCGACGTGCCGGATTCCGGACCGCAGACAGAGTCCGCTGCGACGGCCGACAGGGAGAGGGCGAAGCCAGCGATCCCCGTCTATCCTTCGTATTTCACCCACCCGTCTGGCACGGTTGGGGCGTCGCGGGTCAGCATCCCTGCCGGGGAGTCGCTTCCACAGCGATTGCAACTGGAACGTGCCCTGAAACCGTTCAAGCGCCGACTGCCGTCGCTCACGCAACGAGAACTCGATCCGAGCGCAACAGCTGAGGCGAGCGCAGAATGGCGCTCGATTACACCGATCTTTCGGGCTTCGCCGGAACGCTGGTTCGAAGTTGCAATCCTGGCAGAGGCCAGCGACGCGATGCACGTCTGGGAGGCGACGCTGCTGGAGTTGAGGCGTATGCTGGCGCGGCATGGGGCATTCCGGCGCGTGCGCCTGTGGCGCTATGCGATGCGCAAGAACGCGCTGACCCTGTCGACTCCTGGCGCTGCAGTGGCAGCGCCTAAGATCTTGGTCGATCCGCAAGGCCGGCGGCTATATTGGTTCGTCACCACCGGCACTTCGCCCCTTTGGCAGCATCCGGCTCTGACCGATCTAGTGGCAACGCTCGGCAGGTATGGTCCAACTGCTATTGTGCAATTGATGCCATACCATACCTGGCCGCACACCCTGCTTGGTGACGCGAGTGAAGAAGCCCTGGCGCAGGCACCCGGCACGCCTACGGCGCGCCTGTGGCTACGTGATCCATTCACCGGTGAGATCGAGCGTGCTCCAGACGCTCTGACCGTACCGGTGACGAGCCTGGAGCCTGCCCGACTCAAAACCTGGGCGCGTTTTTCCATGGCCTTGCGCAAGTTGCCGCATAGAGCGATCCGCCTGAGAACTGTTCCGCAAGCGGCTCTTCCCGCTGCCGTGCCGGCTACTGAACCTGCCTCACCTCGCCAGCGAATCGCCGCATTTCGCGCGATCGCTTCATCTCCCGCGTTCCAGCTACTCAGGCTTCTTTCCGGCATGCCACTCAGTCTGCCGGTCATGCGATTGATGCAGATGGGTATGCCCGACCGGGCACAGGTCCATCTGGCGGAGATCCTGCTGAGTGGGCTGATCGAGCGGGTAACGCCGCCAGACGCCGACCTCCCGGCCGACCGGATCGCATACGATTTCGTGCCGGGTATCCGTGAGGAGTTGCTCGACAGTTTGACCTTGAGCGAAGGCAATCGTATCGACGCATCGCTAACGCAGATTGTCGAACAAGCACGTCGCTTCGTCGAGGCATCCGCCGGAAGGGTGAACGTCAACTTCCCGGCACTTGTGCACGACCCCATGGGCGATGAGCGTCTTCTGGAGCAGGCGAAGTCGTTCCTGAGTGTCAGCCAGGACCTCCGTCCCCTGATTACCCGGCGCCTTCCGCAAAGGGAAGGGGATAGCAGCACTGGAACGATACCGGCGCTGTCGCCAGCGATTCGAAAGGAGGCTGAGTTCGAGTTCCTCTCAGAGGAAGGCATCAAAGCGCAAGTCCGAAGGACAGATGTTGCGCTGGCTAGGGCTTTGCACCTTCGCTGCCTGCTATTTTTCGCCAGTGCCACACAACACAGCTGGTTAGTGGCGTCGAACCATGCGATGGCCCTGGTCCTGGACGACGCCGGGACGAGGCGCGATAACCGTCTGGTACAGCGCAATAGCAGCTGGCTCGATGCACTTCCCGTAACGGCCAGGCAGGACTCGAAAGACAACCCGACGCTGACCTTCGGCGCTTCGCATGAGCAGAGGTGGTATTACAGTCAATCCCTGTTTCCTTCTCCGCGCGTCCTGGATGATGCGATCACGGCCATGATTCCCGGCGGTAGAAACGGGACACTGATGCGGCTGTGCGGGTTGGCGCACGAGTACGATGAAATGCGCACAAGCGTAGAGGCAAGCCCGGCACGGACCGAGGCAATGCAACAGATTGTCGAGCGGATGGCCGACGTGCCGCCCCTTTTGGCGTTCGACGTGCCCCTGGCCATGCAGAGCAGGTCGGCTGGAGTCCAACTGGTGGCGATCGTTACCCTGCAGCATAGATTCGACCCGGCCCACATTGGATGGCTGTTCGATTGCATCGTCGGCGCACAGGCCTTTCTCGCCTTCCAGGCGGTGCTGACGTTATGTCGAGCCGCACCTGCGCTTTCGAACCAAGAACAGGTCCAGATTCGTGGTATGGCGATCGACTCGAAGTACAAGCTGCAAGCTGCCGGGCGTGAAGACGTGAACGTTCACCGCCTGCTCGATGAACTCGCAGCGATACCCGCTGTAGGGGTCTCTTCCGTCAATGACCGCGAACCTAAGCGAGTTCTGATCGGCTCGACGGGTTGGGAGCTCGCCGAATATCGTACGCAAGCGGTGCAGTTGTTAGAAAGCCTCGGCCATGAAATGGTGGATGCACCGACCGTAGAGTCGGCTTCCGATTTCCAGACAAGGCTAAAGCAGATGGAAGTGAGCGACATAGTCCTGCTGCTCATTGGTACTCGCAATGAATACGGGCAAGCAGCGCTCCGTTCCGATCCAAACAAAGTCTTGCTTGTCGAATATGAGTACCAGGAGGCAGTACGACTTCGCAAGTCGATCATGGTGTTCATGCTCGACGATGAAACATCTTCTCCCGTTCCGCAGAACCAGGAACTGGACCGTATGTCGCATTTTCGCGAAACGCTGCGGAAGAATCACCTCGTGACACTATTCCGTTCTCCAAAGGATTTTGAAGCATCGCTATATCGCGCGCTACTAGGAAACTCTGTGGCCGCTTCCGCTTCCCGGGATAGGGAGCCGGCGCCGCAGAGCCACAATCCTGGGGTGGTCGGTAACGTGGATTTGACATATGCCCGGCAGGTAGGCCGATTCGATCGGATCAGGCAAGAACTGATTAACAAAAATCTGAGTATCGTGTCCATACCGCCAGATACCAATTTTTGGAGATTTTGTCTTAATCCGGTACCGTTCTATTCAGCGGCGGATTATCTGACTGCACCGGAATTCCTCGAAAACGAGAACGGTTGGCTGCAAGTGATGACGGAGAAATTCCTTCACGCTTACCAGGTGATCCCTAACGACGTCGACCATGTCCGTTCGCTAGGCTTGATTTTGAGCGGCGGCGAAGACGTGGGAACAGTTCGCTTTCATGTGCGACGCACGCTATCGTTCGTGGCGATGGAATCGAAGAAGTTTGAGGAGCTGTTTGATTCCGCGCGACTTCTGCATACCGATGACAGCGCTGTCGTTAGGGAAATCATCGAAGGCATCCGCAATAACTGGAGCGAAGCGGACGGTATCTGCTGGACAAACGCCGCGCTGGACGGGCAGGTAACCTATTCGTTTTATCGTGAACGCCTAGACCTTAATCAAGTGGATGTTGGCGAAATGATTTATTTCGACGGGCAGCCGAGACCGACCGCATTGATTTCAGCTGTCCACGATAGGCACGATGACGAGGAACATATTGAGCCCGACGTCGAGGCTTTGGCAAAAAAGCTTACTGATCTGGTAGATACGGATTCCATTTCGGGCTTCACGGAGCGTTTGTTAGGAACGATCGGCGAGGCACTCGATACTGCCGACTGGCAGATCGATGCAAGCTCTACCGCGTTTTGGGACGCGGATGATCCGTACGCAGTTGTTGAAGATTGGAAATTCGGAGGTCGGGAAGGTTCAGAGTTTCGGCCTATTGAATGTCGGGATGGCATTGTTACCGTCCGACGCGGCATCCGCATGACTGTGCGAGTTAGCTGTTCGTTCAGCTTCGCCGTGAGAGACGGTATCGACAAGGACATGGTACATATAGGCGACAGCCAGCATGAACGGAAATTTAGCCTCGAAACTGACGCTGAATTCGAGTTTTCGGATTTCGAAGAGCATCGTCCCATCCTTCAAAGAATTGCAATTGATCATATTGCAGAGACAGTGAATTTCGGAAACGTGGAGCCGTTTTTCGACAACGAAGGAGATGACTACGATGATGAAAATAGCTAAGCGAGGACACGATATCTAGCCTTTTTATCGCGGCCTGACGTCTCCGAAGTGTCGACGCACCGCACTGTAGACTTACCGTCGTCAAGACACTTATTGCATTCTCCCCTTGGAGCGGTCGCTGCTGGGGTGACGTGACCTCGGAGGCGCGTCAACCTCGCCAGCGTGAGCTAATCGACGTCCCCGAGGGCTACGCCGAGCATAATCTGCTTTATCTCGGTGGCCGACTACGCTCGCTCGCGTGTCCAGTGAAGCAAAACTCATGGCGACAAACTGGGCGTCCGCTTGCAGACGCGGAACGGACCCTAGCGCACGCGCGGCGAAGGTCCTTTGTGGGTCGCGTGCTGCCTTTCGGCGCACGCTCAGCAGCGATCGAACACTCTCCAGCAATGGTGGTTCGGACTGTGACGCTCGCTTTACGTAGGTAAGTCTCAACCTCCGACCGTATTACATCGCGAATTCTCTCCGCGGTGCGGAGAGAATCTCGTTAGTGATACTCGTGTGGGAACGGCGGCAGTTCTCAAGGTGTCGAGCGATTAACGCAACTAATGGTCTGCGTGCAACCAGTCCCTTTTCGCTGCGCCAAGAAAACGCTTCCAGCCGGAAGGGTGATAGGGCAGCGTGTCCACCAAAGTCTGACCTCTGGCTGTCGCGAATCAACGCGAATGGACGGATTGACTACCAGTCGATGCGATGTTTGTCCTCGGTCTGCTGATGGCGCCGGTCGTCGTCTGTGTGCAGGTAGATGCTCGTGGTCGTCAGGGAGGCATGACCCAGATTGTCCCGTACCATACGCAGGTCCAACTGCCGGTCCGCCATGTGCGTTCCAGCGCTATGTCTCAGCCAGTGTGCCGAGGCCTTTTCCAACATCGCGGCTCGTGCTGCGGAGGATTCGTCGCGTGAACGCAGTTGCTTCGCCGCGCCCGCAAACACCTCTTTCACGATGATGTGCAGTGCCGCTCGAGTCAGCGGTGAGCAGGTCTCGACACTCCCTTTAGCCCTTTTGGCCACGATCGGTAGCACGAGCGGCGTATCTTCGTGAAGTGATGGAAGGGCGCTCAGCCCGAGGTGTTGTCGATAGCGAGAAAGCTCCGTCATCATTTCACGCGTGGCTGGAACGAGTCGTTCCTTGTCGCCTTTACCGCGCACCGTTAGCCACCAGCGAATCTCTCCCTCGGCATCCCGTCGCATGAAGAATTGGCCCATGGTGTTGCTTCCTACTTCAGCGATGCGCAAACCGCCGAGATACAGCAGCGTAAAAAGCCATCGCGCCCTGGCTGCATGGGCCGTCGCGCGTTCAGTGCTTCTCGGCATTGCGGCGATGTAATCCTTCACGTCCTGCCAGACACCGGGTTCGAGATACCGAGTGATGCGTGGCGCGGCATGCTTCGTCCTCTGTCGTGAGAGGGAGAGCGGATTGCCCGCGAGATAGCCTGCCTGCACCAGCCACGAGAACAAGGCGTTGAGAATCACGACTGCCTGGCGCTGACTCGTGGGCGACAACGGTCCGTAGAACGGGCGCCAACGGGCATCGGTACGCGCGTGTTTGCGTCCGCCGCCTGCGACCCAGGTTGCCGCCGGTTGCGGATCGGTCAGGAAGCGTTGGTAGCTCAGGCAGTCCTCATGCGTGAGCGAGGAGAGCGGCTTGCCGAGCATCACGACGGACCAGAGCAGGAGGCGTTCGGCCTCCTTGCGATAGTTGTCGAAGGTGGTCCTGGTGTCAACGAAGCGCGACAGCCACGCTCGGATGGCGTCGAGATCGTTGTCCGCGGCGATCTGGGCGTGAGATGAATGCCCGCGATTCAGCCCGACGCTGCCGTCGAGTTCGGATGGAATGACGAGCGTATCCAGTGGCGCCGGTGAAAGCGCGAGGGGTGGTGGTCGCGTAAGAGCAGATTTCATGGTCTGCACACTTTGAGAATTCGAGTTGAGTCCTGATTTCGACATTATAGGATTAATGTCAAATAAAACGCAGCGTTTCGTTAAATTTAACGTGAAATACGTTATATTATTATTGATATTCCTACTCATTCACGTTCATGTCCGACGTTCTTTCCGATGAGGCGCGGCTGGCCGCCGATATCGCGCGCCTCAAGGTCGAATTCCCGAAGACGCGCGAGCTCTATCGCGAGGTGTGTGCGCTGCTGTTCTTCCGCTTCGGCGTCGCCCCGACCGCCAATCGCCTGTACAACTTGGTGCGACGCGGCACCATGAGCACGCCGGCGTCGGTATTGAGCGAGTTCTGGGCGGAGTTGCGCGAAAAGAGCCGCGTTCGCATCGAACATCCCGACTTGCCAACGGATCTGAGCCAGGCAGCGGGCGAGTTGATCGGGAAACTTTGGACGCGGGCGACGACGTCCGCTCACGCCGAGCTGACCGCGCTGCGCGACGAAGTAGAAGCGCAGCGCGCCGAGGCGGAGCAGAAAGTGCGCGCCGCGCGAGAAGAGCTCGGTCGGACGGAGACGGCGCTCGAACAACGCACCGCGGCGTTGCTGGCGGCCCAGGTCGAGATTCGGGAATTCGAACGGCAGCAGGCTGAAGAGGCCGCCACACGCAAGGCGCTTAAGGCGGAGATCAAGCGGCTCGGCGAAGAAGCAGTTGCGCGCGAGCGAGAACTGGAGAAAGTACGGAATACCTTCTCGCACGATCTCGAAATACTTCGGGAGACGGCAGACCGTGCCGAGGAGCGCTTACGCGCCTCGGAAAAGCGCGCGCTGTTGGAGATCGATCGGGAACGCAGCGCGGTGGCCAAGGCTCAGAAAGAAGTGGCGGAGGCCGCCAAACGCGCTGAGAAGCGAGAGGCCGAACATCGTCGCATCGTCGAGGCGCTGCAGGAGCAGCAGGGCGACGCTCGCCAACACACTGGCGTACTGCAAGGCAAGCTCGCGGCGCTCGAAGCGGCACACAAGTCACTTCAATCGCAGTTGAAGTCGCTGCACGGAACGACGCGGCCTTCGGCGCGGCGCTCGCCCACGACGGAATCCAGTCCGCCAGTCAGGCGAGCGGCCCGAAAGGCGGCCGTTGGCAAAACGACGAGAGCGAAAGCTCGCACGTAGATAATGACCGGGTGGCGCCGGCGAGTGGCGCAGCCCACGGCCGGCTGGTGCTCCAGTCGCGCCGACGGTTAAAGGAGCAAACAGATGAGAAGATCGGCAGAGAACAAGTTAAGGGTCGTGGCAGTTCGCATCGACCCAGTCATCGAGCAGCGGTTGCGTGTTCTGGCAGAGGCCACGGGGCGCAAGCAGTCGTTCTTTTTGCAGCGGATGATCGAAGAAGGCATCGAAGCGATGGAAGAGACCTGGCTCTCGCCAGACACGCTGGCCAAGGTTCGCAAGGGTGACTTGCCTGAGCTGCTCGTTGCACACAGCACGACCTCGGACCTGTTCGACGTGGATGCGACCGAAGCGATCTTGTAGCAGCGGCCGTCGTCTGTTATTCGTAGCGGTTCGGCAAGATCGCGTTCGTTTTCAATAGAGGGGAAGAGATTTCAATGAACAAACTGGAACTGATCGACGCGGTTGCGTCGGAGTCGGGTACGAGCAAGATCGCAACTGAAGAGGCGATCAATGCTGTCTTCGAGACGATTTCGAAAACGGTGGCCGCAGGAGATGCCGTTCAACTGATCGGTTTTGGATCGTTCGGGACCGGCGAACGCGCCGCGCGGACCGGTCGAAATCCGCAAACAGGTGCGACGATTGAAATTGCCGCGGCCAAGACAATCAAGTTCACGGCAGGCAAGGCGTTCAAGGACGCAGTCAACCAGTCCTAGAATAAAGGCGTTTGCCAACCGGCTACGTCAAAAAAGCTGAGTTTCTAGCGGCAGAAGGTTGATTAGCTTGACCGCGGTGAGGCGTTCGGATCCGTCTGCGTGGATGGACCTGATCATGACGCGCTGTCCGCGCGCTTCACCCAGCACTTCGACGATGCGATCACGATAACGCGCGATGGTGCCGCGCGGCGGCTTCCGCTTGATGGGCCGACGTTCGGTCGAAGAGGGCATAGCCAGTCAATGCTGTTGCGTCGTCCCCATTATGCCAAGGCCCGTTTGCTACCCGCGTAGGCGTGATCTCTGAACAACAGTTAAGGCATCAACGTGCGTCGCATAGCCGTTCGTTCTCGGCCGGAGGTTCAAATAGTGTCATTGCCGAATGCGGTCGCTCAGGCGGTCCAGGCGTGAATGTCGAGGATCGCCTCGGCGAAGGCGTCGGGTGCTTCCTGCGGAAGATTGTGACCAGCATTGGCGACGACTCGGTTCTCATGGCGGCCGGTGAAGCGCGTCGCGTTCGTCAACCGGCCGCCGGGCGGCGAGACGCCGTCCGTCTCGCCTTCGAGCGTAATGGTGGGCACGGCGATGGGCGGCAGGACGGACAGGCGGCGCTCGATATCGTCGTAGCGGGGATCGCCGTCTACCAGCCCGAAACGATGCCGATACGAATGCACGACGACATCGACGAAATCAGGATTGTCGAAAGCGGCAGCGGAGCGGGCGAAGGTTGCGTCGTCGAAACACCAGATCGGCGACCACTGTGTCCACAGCAGTCGGCAGAATGCGCGCCGGTTGTCTTCGAGCCCGGTCCTGCCGCGCTCTCCATGAAGGTAGTACTGATACCACAGCCGATGTTCCTTCTCGGGATCGGCCGGCCGCGAAGCAGCCGCGATGTTCTGGATGTTGTAGCCGTTGACGGACACGAGACCGCGCGTCCTCGCCGGCCAGAGCGCCGCCACGATGCATGCCGCCCGGCCGCCCCAGTCATAACCACCGATGATCGCCTGCTCGATCCCGAGTACATCGAGCAGCGCCAGCAGATCCGCGCCGAGCGCCGCCTGCTGGCCCGAACGCAGCGTGGCAGACGACCGGAAACGCGTGGGCCCATATCCCCGCAGAAATGGGATGAGGACGCGAGCGCCCTGTGCTGTCAGGAGAGGCGCCACGTGCTCGTACGAGTGAACATCGTATGGAAAACCGTGCAGCAGGATCACTGGCCAGCCGTCAGGCTCACCCTGTTCATCGTAGGCGATTTCCAACAAGTCGGTGGTGATGTGTTTGAGCATGGTGAAGAAGAGTACCGACTCCATAAGGGGTCATCAAACGAGAAGATTTGCGCGTCCTCCCAGTAAAACTCTCGCGAACGGCGCGGTTGCGCAGCCGTGCAGGCCATTTATCGTCAACGCGCAGAACCCATCCGAAAGACTGGCGAGGTACACCTTTTGCTCCGGCACCCGGCGAACCCGGTCAAGTCGTCGGATCCCTACATCCCCCTTCGAGGCTCCATGTCCGAACACGTCTATGAACTGCTTGAAGTCACGGGCTCATCGCCCATTTCGTCCGATAACGCTGTCGCGGTTGCGCTCGAGAAGGCGTCGGGCACAGTGAGGAACATCGAATGGTTCCAGGTAACGGAAACCCGGGGACACACCGAGGGCGGCAAGATTCTTCATTGGCAGGTAACCTTGAAGCTCGGCTTCCGGGTCGACGACTGATCCCGGCGACTACGTAACGCCCCGCCGATAAGGATCGTGCGCAACATCTTTCTCGACCCGTACAGCCGAATAACGAACGCCTTGAAAACGTGCCTGGCAGTCTTGCTGGTTGCCGTCTGCGCGGCTCCCGCACTGGCCATGGCTCGCCCTCATCACCATCATCATAAATGGCACCCGCATCATCGTCACCATCCGCATTACCGGCATCATCGCTAGCTCGTTGAGCAAGAGGCGCAGGCGGCAGCCGGACGCACTCCGTCGCTGTGCCTGACTGACATCATGGAACTTCTCCTGCAGACTGGCGAGTTTTTCAAGCGGGCCGGGCGAGCGCTCCTGCTCGTCTGGGCCACGTCGCCCGCATTTCTCGTTGGGCTGCTCATCGCGACCCTCATCGCCGGCGTGCTGCCTGCCGTGGCGGCGGTCATTGGGCAGCGGATCGTGGACGCCGTCGTCGCGGCGACGCGTGGTTCAGTACATGGCCTGCATTGGCCTGTCGCGCGCTATCTGCTGCTCGAGGCATTGCTTCTCGTCGCCCTCGCGGCGAGTCAGCGGGCTCTGTCGTTGCTGCAAAATCTTCTTCGCGCGCGGCTCGGGCAGAAAGTCAATCTCCTCATTCTGGAGAAGGCTCAGAAGCTGAGCCTGGTTCAGTTCGAAGACGCAGAGTTTTACGATCGCCTCGTACGGGTACGACGCGACGCGTCATCACGTCCCTTATCGCTCGTAATGAAGTCACTCGGACTGGTTCAGAATGTCATCGCGGTGACGAGCTTTGCGGTATTGCTCGTGAGGTTTTCACCCTGGGCGCTCGTGATATTGGTGGTGGGGGCCATTCCGAGTTTTATCTCCGAAGCCCGTTTTTCGGGAAGCGCCTTCCGCTTATTCGGGCGGCGGACGCCCGAGAGCAGGCAACAAAACTACATCGAGTCCTTGCTCTCGCACGAAGCCAACATCAAGGAAGTCAAGCTCTTCGGCTTCGCGCCGCTTCTTCTGCAACGCTATCGGGACACCTTCGAAAAGCTCTACGCAGAAGACCGCGCGCTGACACTGCGGCGCGACGGTTGGGGCTTCCTCCTCGGCGTGCTGGGGACAATCGCATTCTATGCGGCCTATGCATGGATCGTCCTCGAGACCGTCAACGGAGCGATCTCGCTGGGGCAAATGACGATGTATCTGGTTCTGTTCAGACAAGGACAGAGTGCGGTTAGCAGCAGTTTGTCGTCAATTGGAGGGCTCTACGAAGACGGGCTGTATCTGAGCGACTTGTTCGAGTTTCTTGCGCAACCGGAAACCATTGGCATCGGGCATCTAACACGAGGGCTTCATCCGGGCTCGGGACTCAAGTTCGACCGGGTTTCGTTTGCCTACCCTGGGGTCGAGCGCCCCGCGCTCACGGACATCAGCTTCGAATTGAAGCATGGGCAGACTCTCGCCCTCGTAGGTGAGAACGGTTCTGGCAAGACGACGCTCATCAAACTTCTGACCCGACTTTATACCCCGTCTTCCGGGCGCATCCTGCTAGATGGGACAGACCTTCGGGAGTGGGACGAATATGCGCTGCGCCGACGGATCGGCGTCATCCTCCAGGACTTCATTCGCTATCAGTTCAAGGTGGGGGAGAATCTAGGCGTCGGTGATATCGAAGCGTTCTCGGACAAGACGCGCTGGAGTGAGGCGGCTCGCAAGGGGATGGCCGCCGCATTCATCGAGCAGATGAAGAACGGCTATGAGACCCAGCTTGGACGATGGTTCGCGGGCGGCCGGGAATTGTCGGGCGGGCAGTGGCAGAAGATTGCGCTTTTGAGGGCATACATGCGTGAGAGCGCCGATATCCTGATCCTCGACGAGCCGACCGCCGCACTCGATCCCGAAGCCGAAGCCGGAGTGTTCGCGCAATTTCAGGCACAGTCCGGACAGCGAATGTCCATTCTGATTTCGCATCGCTTTTCAAGCGTGCGAGGCGCCGACCAGATCGTGGTGTTAGACGAAGGGCGGATACTCGAACGTGGAAGCCACGCGCAACTGCTTGCCCGGAACGGCCGCTACGCGCACTTATTCGGCCTGCAGGCTGAGGGTTATCAGTAGGCTATTCCGTCGCGATTCGAAGATTTCATGCGTCGGCGCGTCTGAATGCATGTCGTCTGAGCCGGCGACGACGTAGAAAGGGTGAGCCCAACGACTATCAGTGTTTCCGATTGCGGCTACTAAGCAGTTGCGAATCTATGCGCGTTGGCAACTGGAACCTCTGTGCGTCCCGCCACAGCGATGGTCGAACACCGCCAGTTCATCATCGAACCATTTTAGCGGGAGGAAAACGGCCTGTAGTGATGATCTCTGACCCCAATTCGGGCTGCGGCTGCCGGAGATCGGGTGAGGAGGGGTTCGCGGCGCAAGACGGTTGCAGACCCTAGCCGAAGCGAGTAGGATTTAATCCTACTGATTGGAGGCCGCCATGAGAACGACGCAGCAAATGAGCATCACTTTGCCCAATGAGATGGCTGAGTTCGTTCGCACAAAAGTCGCAAGCGGCGACTACGCGTCAGACAGCGAAGTGCTGAGAGATGCCCTTCGCGCGCTGCGCGAGCGTGACCGTGCCGTTGAAGCGTGGTTGCAAAACGAAGTGGTTCCCGCAGCGCAAGCACTTCGAGACGATCCAAGCCGTGCATTGTCAGCCGACCAGGTACGTGCCGAGCTGAAACAATCTCGCACCCGCCACGAATGAGTTGGCGCGTCCAGTTTGCGCCCGAAGCGCTAGATCAACTGCGCAAACTTGAAAAGCGCATCGTCGACGCGGGCGCGCCGATAGCCGCCGAACGATACGTTGATTCGATTGTCGATTTCTGCATGAAGCTCGAGACGTTTGCAGCGCGAGGTGTTGCGCGCGACGACTTGCTGCCTGGACTGCGGATCACTCATTTCCGCAAGCGGGCGATCGTCGCCTATATTTTGGAGAGGGAGCTCGTCTCTGTCGTGGGTGTCTTCTACGGCGGCCAAGACTACGAGGCGGCGCTTGCGCAGGATGACGAGTAGAAGGTGGACCAGCAGCGGGTAGAGGTCAATGCATCAGGCGAGCAGCTTTACTTTACACAATGTGCAGCCATGCGGGCGAGGAGTGAGCGGATCTGAATCGGCTGCGACTCAAACACGGTGCCCTCCGTGGAACCGCGTCTCGCCAAATCCGGGCTCGGACCACTCGCGCAAGAGATTGTGGTTACTGATTGGACAGCGACAAGGTTTCCTCAGTCTCCCCATGCCGGCTGTGCAGCGTCTGGATGGTCTGATTGAATTCGAATGGCAGTGTTCGGTTCTTGCCGATTCGTTCGTACGTGCCGCCATCGCCGGGGCGTTCGCCATCAGCTGCGCAGCCTTCGGCAGAGACTTTGAGCAGTGCGAGTCTTCAGCATGCCAGCCGCGATCACCGCGTTGATCTGGAGCACCCGCGATTCGCTCTGCCTCCACAAGACGTCAGTGAAGCGTAAGTCAGTATGACTTTCCGTGGGTAGAGGGGCTGGCCTGGCGTGGGGCATCAACGCGGGTTAGCATCGCTGCCAGAGCCGCATGGGTGGGCAAAGGCCGCACCCCGGCAACTTCCCCACGGAGGCCAGCATGGACAACGATAGCACGGTGTACGTCGGACT
>NZ_JARUXS010000008.1:0-45093 GCF_031451175.1 Caballeronia sp. LZ035 | reverse complement strand
GATAGCCCGTGACTTCGATATGCAGGGCCTTGTCGACCGGCAGGCGGGACAGCGCCCGATCGGTCAGCACGTCCGCGAGAATGAGGCCGAACAGAAGGAGCGCGCTGAGGCCCGTCGCCGCGTTGACCCAAAGGCGCATGCGCGGTTGCGGGCGATTCACCGTGGAGACATCAGCCGGCGTCGCTCGGTTGGCCCGCGGCGCGCGCACCAACGGGATAAGGCATGCCAGCAGGATCGCCGCGAAGACTACGCAGCAGACCGCCAATGTCAAATGCCAGAGATCGAGAATGCGGGTGGCCTGAATGCCGGCGGGTGTCAGGGCGCTTTGCATGATACGTCGGCCATTTTCCCAGGAGTGATTGCGTCTCGTCGTAGATGGACGGAGTCTAGACAGCCATGTTCGACCGAGCAATCGTTGTTCCAATGAAAATGCGAGAAGTACTTGCAGAAGCGTCGCTCTGCTGAAGGCCGCCCGAAAGGGAACGTCATTTGCTCGCGTGATGCGAACACACCTAACACGTGCGAGGGAAGGACATGGCCGATTCAGACAACGGCGTTCGCAAGAGTGCCGCATACCCTTATTCGTCGGGCGGATGGGGATCGCTGAAGGCGGTCACCGGCGCGCTCATACAGGAAAAGGTACCGCTGAAGGAGAGCGCGGCTCTGCTGAAACAGAACAAGCCCGATGGCTTCGCCTGCGTGAGCTGCTCATGGGCCAAGCCGGCGGACCCGCATACCTTCGAGTTCTGCGAAAGCGGCGCGAAGGCGACCGCGTGGGACCTGACCGCGAAGCGCATGACGCCGCAGTTCTTCGAGCTGCACACGGTGACGGAGCTATGCGCGTGGCACGATCATGATCTCGAAGCCGCGGGGCGTCTCACCGCGCCGCTGCGCTATGACGCCACCACCGACAAGTACGTGAGCGTCACCTGGGACGAAGCATTCGAAGACATCGGCCGCGAGCTGCGCGCGCTTGATCCGAAGCGCGTCGCGTTCTATGCGTCGGGACGCGCATCGCTCGAAACGTCGTACATGTACCAGCTTTTCGCGCGCATGTACGGCACCAACAATCTGCCCGACAGCTCGAACATGTGTCATGAAAGCACGAGCGTCGGCCTGAAGGCCGCGATCGGCGCGGGCGTCGGCACGATCAGGCTCGAGGACTTCGATAAGACCGATCTCATATTCTTCTTCGGGCAGAACGTCGGCACCAATAGCCCGCGCATGCTGCATCAGCTCCAGGACGCAAGAAAGCGCGGCGTGCCGATTATCACGTTCAATCCATTGCGCGAGCCGGGGCTGATCAAGTTCGCCAATCCGCAATCGCCGCTCGAGATGATGACGCCGGCGCATACGGTGATCAGCACGCAATATCACCAAGTGAAAACGGGCGGCGATACGGCCGCGATGCTCGGCATCTGTAAGGCCGTCATTCACGCGGACGACCGCGCGGAGGAGAGCGGCGAGCCGCGCATACTCGACGTCGATTTCATCGACGCGCATACGACAGGCTTCGAAGCCTTCGCGGATTACGTACGCACCGCGTCGTGGGACGATATCGAACGCGTGGCGGGGCTGCCGCGGAGCGATCTCGAAGCTGCAGCCGTAGAATACATGCGCGCGAACGCAGTGATGGCGCACTACGGCATGGGCATCACGCAGCACAGACAAGGCGTCCAAAACGTGCGCATGCTATGCAATCTGCTCTTCCTGCGGGGCAATGTTGGCAAGCCGGGCGCAGGGCCGTCGCCGGTGCGCGGCCATTCGAACGTGCAGGGGCAGCGCACGGTGGGTATCACCGAGAAGCCGGAGCTCGCGCCGCTCGATAAGCTCGCGAGCCAGTTCAACTTCGAGCCGCCGCGCGAGAAAGGCATGAACATCGTCGAGACCTTCGAAGCGATGCTCGATGGCAAGGTGAGCGCGGTCGTCAATCTCGGCGGCAATCTAGTGCGCTCGGTGCCGGACCGCATGCGGATCGAACCGGCGTGGCGCAATCTGAAGATCACGGTCAACGTCGCGACGAAGCTCAACCGCAGTCATCTCGTACATGGCGAGAAGTCGTACATTCTACCGTGTCTGAGTCGCATCGAGATCGATACGCAGGCAAGCGGCGCGCAGGCGGTGTCGATGGAAGACAGCACGGGCTGCATTCACGGATCGCGCGGCGTGGCCGAGCCCGCATCGGCGGATGCGTGTTCGGAGCCGTATATCGTCGCTGAACTGGCTAAGCATACGCTCGGCGAGAGCTCGACCGTTGATTGGGAAAGGTGGCGCGACGACTATGCGCTCGTGCGCGATGAAATCGCGAAGACGTATCCCGAGACCTTTCACGACTTCAACGAAAGAATGTGGACGCCCGGCGGCTTCCCGCGCGATCTGCCCGCACGCGAGCGCAATTGGAAGACGAAGAGCGGCAAGGCGGAGTTCTTCGTGCCCGAGACCATCGGTGAAGACCCGGACATGCCCGAGCGCGAACCGCAATCGCTGCGGCTTATGACGCTGCGCAGCGACAGCCAGTTCAACACGACGATTTACGGCCACGACGACCGCTTTCGCGGCATCAGCGGCGGCCGCATGGTGATTCTAATGTGCGCGGCGGACATGACGCGCCATGGTCTTAGGAAGGATGATCGCGTGACCTTGCGCACCATCGCCGACGATGGCTTCGAGCGGCGCGTCGCGGGTCTGCGCATCGAGCCGTACGACATACCGCAGGGATGCATCGCCGGTTATTACCCCGAGTGCAATCCATTGCTGCCATTATGGCACTGCGCGAAGGAAAGCAAGGTGCCCGGCGCGAAGTCCATCCCGGTACATATCGTCGAGGTGAACGGCACGCCGCGCGAACCTTGAGCGGCGTTACTCGCGATATCGGCGGCCCACGGAGGCAGGCCGCAGACAGTGCACAAGCGCGAGCGTGCCGATCGACATCAACGCAAACGATGCGAGTGGAAACGTGCCGACGGTATTTGCCGCGATAGCCGCGCGGGGCGGCTTTCCGCGACGAGCTGCATGCGGCGCTTCGTCATGCGCCTGCCGAGGTCGCCTAACTGCGATGCGAAGGCGCGCTCGGCCGTTGGAAGCAGCACCGTTTCTTCATCCGCGACGTGATGCATCACTTCACGCATGAGCTGCATGAAGCGCGCGTGATACGACGCATCCTCCGGACCTATCGAACGAAGCTTCGCGATGTCTTCGCGCATCTTGTCGTGCTCGGGTTTGCTCTTCGTGAGGCGGTCGTCTCCGGCAATCGCCACGCTGAGCGCGGGATAGAAGATCTCTTCTTCGAGTTGCGCGTGTATTTCCAGTGCCGTGCAGGCGAGCTCGACGATGGCGCGCTTTCTCCACCACAATGTTTCCGCGTGATAGCGATGGAATGCCGCCATCACATGCGTGTGATCCATGCGGATCATCGTTATTATGGAAGGGGAAACGGATGACATGTCCACGACGACTCCTATCCGAATCTGAGGGCCAGGGTGATGATGGAAAGACTGCTCATAGAGGTGGCCTCGCTCGTTCGGACAGTCTTCAGAGATTTTTAAGTGTAACGTCCGGGGCAGTCATGCTGCCAATTTGATCGCAGGCAGCGTCGCGAAGTATGCCTCATCCGGCGTGCGGTCTTCCAGACTCGAATGAGGTCGTCTCTGGTTGTACAGATTGATGTAATCGCCGATTGAGCGCCGGGCGTGGCCGACCGATTCATAGGCTTTCAGATACACCTCTTCATATTTCACGCTTCGCCACACGCGCTCGACGAACACATTGTCTCGCCAGGCACCTTTGCCGTCCATGGACAAGCGGATGCCCCGGCTGAGTACAGCCTCGGTGAACGCTGTCGCTGTGAACTGGCTGCCCTGGTCGGTATTGACAATCTCTGGTTGCCCGTATTTCGCGAACGCTTCTTCCAACACCTCGACAGCGTGCATCGCCTCCATCGTGATCGCTACGCAGTGGGCCAGTACCTTCCGGCTGGCCCAGTCCACCACGGCGGTCAGATACACGAAGCCGCGCGCCATCGGGATATAACTCGTATCCAGTGCCCAGACCTGGTTTGCCCGATTGATCGTCATGCCCCGCAGCAGATACGGCCAGATCTTGTGCTGCGCATTGCGTCGACTCGTGTTCGGCTTGCAGTACAGCGCCTCGATACCCATGCGCTTCATCAGCGTGCGCACGCGCCCGCGGCCAATCTCGTGTCCCTCGCGACGCAGCAGTCGCGCCAGCATCCTCGCCCCGGCAAACGGAAACTCCATGTGCAGTTCATCGATCCGACGCATCAGCACTGGTCTGCTTCGCTCACCGGTTGCGCCCGGTAATACACGCTCGATCTTGCGATACCAACGAGTCGCGCCTGGTGCGAGACCGGCAATGCGTGCGTACGATCGATCATCGCTTTGCGCTCAGCAATCCCGCCTTGTTGAGCGCGCCGCTTAAAAATCGTTCTCCAGCGTGAGTTGGCCGATCTTCGCATGTAGCTCCTTCAAATCGATTTGCGGCTCGCTTGACGCCGTGCCGCCTGCGCCAAACACGTCGGCGGCACGTTCCTGCAACAGCCGCTTCCATTCGGTGATCTGGTTCGGGTGCACATCAAACTGCTGCGCCAGTTCGGCTAGCGTGCGCTCGCCCTTGACCGCCGCCATCGCCACTTTCGCTTTGAACGCGGCTGAGTGCGTCCGTCGGGTTCTCTTCGTCATCTTCCTAGTTCCTTTGCCGGCATTATCGCCGGCTCAGGCCCCGAGCCTTCCACTTATCCGACTGTCCGAATTTGCGCGGCCATCTCTCATCGACTGGCCGTGTATCTGATCGACGCTCGCAAATAGCGCTACGCGGGGGAAGGGCACGTGCGCCCCTCGCTAAGGCTTCAGGACGACCTTGATACACCCGTCTTCCTTGTCCCGGAACGCCTTGTACATCGAGTGTCCATCTTCCAGACGCATACGGCGCGTGATGATGAAGGAGGGATCGATCTGCCCTTCCTGAATGCGGCTGAGGAGATCGTCGGTCCGGCGGTTGACGTGCGTCTGGCGCATGCGCCAGGTGAGCCCTTGTTCATCGCGGCGCCGAACGGAATCTTGTCGATCAGTCCGCCATACACTGCCCCGCACCGAAAGTGTCCCGGCCGGACGGCACACATAGATCATCTCGCGGAGAACGTGCGGCCGGTCGGTCCAGCATGGCCGCCTGCTTGGCGCGATCGTAGAGGGCATCGAACTAGCGCGTCGCGTGCGATTCCATGCCGTCAGCGTCAATGCTTTTCTCCGGACCTTTCCCTTGCGTCAGATCGCGCAGGTGATCCAGCACGCTTTCCTCCTTGAAATCGATTGTGATCGCGCCCGCCGCGCGCGCCGTTGCTAGACGCTCGGGCACGTGATCGATCACGATGACCTGCTTCGCGCCGAGCAGCAAGGCGCTGCGCACCGCCATTTGACCCACGGGACCCGCGCCCCAGATCGCGACGGTATCGGTCGGCTCAATTTCGCACTGAACTGGCGCCTGCCATTCGGTCGGGAAGATATCGCCGAGAAAGAGCGCATGCTCGTCGCTCAGTCCGTCCGGGATCTTCACATGCGTTCTGTCCGCGAACGGCACGCGCAGATCGCGTGGCTGATAATCCGCCTTCGCCCAACCAAGCGACCGGATGAGCCCTTACTCGCGATCAACCCGTGGCAGGTCCGCGAGCGTTTGGCCTGCATTGAAATCAGCGGCAACCATCTCGATGCTTACGCGTCCGGCCTCATCAACAACGCGGCGAACCTCTGGGCCTGCGACACGCTGCCCGTCCAACGGAAAGACTGTGACGACTGTGTCGCCCTTGGCCAGTGCATCCACCACTTCGATTACAGACGATGTGTGCGGAGTGACCTCAAATTGTTCTCCGCTCACGGACACCTGTCCCCAAAGTACATGTGTGATTCGTTGCGATTTTGCGTCCGTCCGAACCGCTGTTATAGCGTGCACTGCCATAGCTGCCCCTTTTTCGTTAAGGAAATCCTAGCACGGGCGTAACGGTCAGCCTCTCCCGGCCTTTTCGATTATCGCCAGCCGGCGTTGCACTCTTCACCGGCCGTGCGCCGACGATGCTCGCCATGCTGTTCTCGAGGTCAATCTACATCGTCAAGATGGTTTCTGCGAGCGTCGTTACACCGCCGCCAAATCCGAGCCACGAGCTGTTTGATCCAACGGCATTGAGAGCGGATCAGATGCCATTTGCGATTCCCCTATGCGAGCAACCTGCCTGCGGAGATCGGTAATCTCGGAGGCACGCCGTCGCCTCGAAAAGCCAGCCAGAGCAGGCGGGTTGGTAATAGTAGCTGCGAAAAGACGTAGCAGCCGCTTTCCCGCATCCCGAAACGAATTGCAACTCACGCCTTCCACGTTTGTCCCAGTGCCTGAACGAGATACCGATGCAGGCAGTCGCGTGCGTCCACGATGGGCGGCAAATGCGCAGGCATGAAGGCCAGACATTCAAGCAGTCCAAACGGCTGATAAGTTACGCGGCGGCGCGTGAGTGTATGAATACTGAAGCGTCGCTCCCAGAACAGGCGCCGTCCCAGCAGGGCGATCGACTTTGCTCGCGTATTGCCATCGCATATCAGCAATCCGAATTCGGGCGAATGCTGAACTGAGCCCGGCTACAGCCCGCAACCCAATCATAGAGAACGAACGCTCACTCGTCAGCGGCAGCCGATGGTGGGACGGTTCCGGTATCGCGATCGCGATGAGGCGTTGCATGCCTTTGGCTCACGACATCAAGGGAATCAACTTCCACTGCAACTGCCTCTGACTTGACGCTTATCGACCAGCTGCGCGCAACCGGTCAATGACCTCCGCGAGGGCCTGGAGGTTGAACGGTTTGGCAAGGCAGGCATCACATCCGGCCTCGAAAGCAATGCTCTCCTCTAGCATGACCGGTCGTCCTGTGAGGTCGGCTGAAAAAAGTGGACGCCAACATTCCGTAGAATTGAGGAATGGAGGCATTGATGAACGGAATCCCCAAAGCCGTGTACACGAAGGAATTTCGTGAAGAGGCAGTAAAGCTGGCAATGACTGACGGCGTTAGCGTGTCCGAAGCGGCGCGTCGACTGTCTATTTCGATGAAGACGTTGGCGAACTGGGTTCGCGCGGCAAAGGATGGCAAACTGGAGAACGTCGGACAAAGCCAGAAACCACTGACAGAGATCGAAGCGGAACTGGGGCGGCTCAAGCGAGAGTTGGCAGAAGTGAAGATGGAGCGCGACCTTTTAAAAAAGTTCGCGACGTACTTCGCGAAGGAGTCGCGGTGAGGTACGGCATTATCGAACAGATGCGACAGCATTACCCCGTGCCGCCGATGTGCCGGTTCTTGGGCGTGTCCATCAGCGGCTACGATGCCTGGCGCACACGGCCGGTGTCGCTGCATGCTGAGCAGGAGCTCCAACTCGAAGCACAGGTGCGCGCCGCTCACGAGCGAACTCGACAAACCTTCGGTCCGGAGCGGCTACAAAAGGATCTGGCGAATCACGGTGTTCAGATCGGCGTTCATCGCGTCAAGCGCTTGCGAGCAAAGCTCGGCCTGCGATGCAAGCAAAAGCGCAAGTTCAAGGCGACGACCAATTCGACGCACAACCTGCCAGTTGCACCGAACCTGTTGAATCAGGATTTCAAGGTAAGCGCGCCGAACCAGGCCTGGTGCGGTGACATCACGTATATCGCGACCGATGAGGGATGGCTGTATCTGGCCGGCCTCAAAGATCTGTTTAGCGGAGAGGTAGTCGGCTACGCGATGAGCGAGCGCATGACAAAACAGCTGGTAATGCGGGCGCTGTTTCGGGCTGTCACGTCACACCGACCACCGGCCGGCCTGATACAGCACACGGATCGCGGCAGTCAAGGCGGATTCAACCGGTCGACGCAACACCTTTAATCGACGGGGTGTTGCATGGTACGAAATGCAAAGCAGGTGTATCGGTTGACGGGTCGAGCAGCGATGTACTCACCGGGCGCGCCCTCGCTCGGAAACGAGATCGAGCGTCGCTTTTGGAAACAGATCGGAACCGGGATTACAAGCGAGAAAGCAGCGGAGGCGGTCGGTGTGTCTCAGGCGGTAGGCTCGCGCTGGTTCCCGCTATCGTGGCGGCATGCCACTATTCATGTCGAAACCTATCACTGGTCGATACTTGTCGTTCGCTGAGCGAGAAGAGATAGCATTGCTTTCTATTCAAGACATCGGTGTACGCGAGATCGCCCGCCGCATCGGACGCAGTCCATCAACCGTTTCAAGAGAGCTTACCCGCAATGCGGCGACACGTGGTGGGTACCTCGAGTATCGTGCTTCGGTCGCGCAGTGGAAGGCGGAGCGGTTCGCCAAACGACCAAAGCCGGCGAAGCTGGCAAGTAATGCACGGCTGCTCCAATATGTACGGGAGCGTTTGGAGGGCAAGGTGCGTGACACGCATGGCCATGATATTGCAGGTCCCAGGCAGGCGCCCTTTAAGGGGCGCAATAAACCGCATCGCGGGGACCGAAAGTGGGTCAACGGCTGGTCACCCGAGCAAATTGCTAATCGATTGAAGACCGATTTCCCGGATGATGAATCTATGCGCATCTCTCATGAAGCCATTTACCAAGTCCTTTATATTCAAGGGCGTGGCGCACTCAAACGCGAGTTGGTGGGGTGTCTTCGCACCGGGCGTGCCTTGCGCGTTCCCCGAGCGAGAGCGCGTGCCAAGGCCTGGGCGCACGTCAGCGAGGAGGTGATGATTTCTAGCCGGCCTGCAGAGGTGCAAGATCGCGCTGTGCCGGGCCATTGGGAGGGTGACCTGATTATTGGCTTAAATCGATCAGCCATTGGAACGTTGGTGGAAAGATCAAGCCGCTTTACGATGCTCGTGCACTTACCTCGCGAGAAAGGCTATGGGGTGATCCCACGCACGAAGAACGGGCCTGCGCTCGCCGGCTATGGAGCTGTCACGATGGCCAACGCACTCAAGAAGACTGTGTCGGACTTACCTGCCCAGTTGTGGCGATCGTTGACATGGGATCGTGGCAAAGAACTGTCCGATCACGCACGCTTTACTATTGAGTCGGGCGTAAAGGTCTTCTTCGCCGACCCGCACAGTCCATGGCAGCGTGGTACGAACGAAAACACCAATGGCCTTCTAATACTACTGTGTCATAAAATCCATGGCATTATAGGAGCTTCTTCATCCTTTGCATGAGGAAGTGATGGACTGGGAAACATCGTTCGACGAGTACCTGGAACACCTATGCGAAACGATCGGACACAGTGATCGTCGCGCCGGTCTAGTGGGCTACTGTCAGGGGTTGATGCTGCCGATTGCGCGTAAAAGTGTTGAGCCGCTAGCGGCCCATCTCGAGCCACATCGGGTGAGCGCGCGGCACCAGTCCCTGCATCACTTCGTTTCAAAGTCCGATTGGTCTGACGCGGCGTTAATTGAACAGGTTCGGCGCTGGGTATTGCCGCACATGAATCCATCAAACGGGTTGTATTGGATCATTGACGATACGGGTTTTCCGAAGAAGGGAAAGCATTCGGTGGGCGTGGCGCGGCAATATTGCGGCCAGTTAGGTAAGCAGGATAATTGCCAGGTAGCCGTGAGCCTGTCCGTAGCCACCACGGAGGCGAGCCTGCCCGTCGCTTATCAGCTTTACTTGCCGCAGGAATGGGCGGACGATCCGGAGAGACGGCGGTTGGCCGGAGTGCCCGAGGAAATTGAGTTTGCAACAAAGCCGCAGATCGCTATCGCGCAACTGCGCGAGGCAAGGCAAAGCGGTGCCCCGAACGGAGTGGTGCTGGCGGATGCGGGTTATGGGAACGACACGACGTTTCGTGACTGCGTTAGTGAACTCGGACTGCAATACGCGGTGGGTATCCAGTCGAGCACCCGCGTATGGCCACCGGGCCTTGCTCCACTGCCTGCTGAATCTTCAAAAGGCAAGGCTTGCCGACCAAGAAGCCTTCAGCGACGGGTACCGGGACATAATCCCGTCGCAGTGAAAGACCTTGCGCTAGCGCTCGAACCATCCCGCTATCAGACCGTTTCGTGGCGCGAAGGTACGCGTACCGCCCTGAGTTCCCGCTTTGCGGCGCTGCGCGTGCGGGCCTCTCATCGCGATTATTGGCGCGCTACGCCGCGCGATGAGGAATGGCTCCTTATTGAGTGGCCCATTGGTGAAAGCGAGCCAACCAAGTACTGGCTTTCGACATTGCCCGACGCGACCGTTGTCGAACATCATCTTGTTCACGTCGCCAAAATGCGCTGGCGCATTGAGCGAGACTACCAGGATCTGAAGCAGGAGTTCGGCCTTGGACACTTCGAGGGGCGTGGATGGCGTGGATTTCATCACCATGCATCCCTATGCATCGCCGCTTATGGGTTTCTTGTTGCACAGCGCCTCAATGAAGGGCGTAAAAAAAACTCCGAAATCCGCAGCCCACCTGCCTTACCCACGGATTACGTCCCACGCGGCTCCCCAGCGAATGCAGCGACACGTACCTGACTCGATCGCAACGCTGCGCTGGCGAATTGCTGCTCACATCTCCAGGCGACTTCAGAGATGTCCGTACTGCTGCGTTACCTCAAATGTTTTATGACACAGTAGTACTAGAGGCCATCGAATCTGAAAAAGCTGAACGTGAGGCGGCGGTGATCAAGCTCCATCTTCGGCTCGGTCGCGGTCCTCTTTCTTAGGTGACTCCCAGGCAGCGTTGATTTTGCTGGCCACGCTCGAACATGAGTTCACGCGATGAACGGCCCTTCGTGAGCATTTAGCTGCCGTATAGCCGGGTGGCTTTCTTCATTCAGCCGCGAGCGGACAGCGCTATCCGCTCGAGCAGCAATCTGCGGTGTTCGACGCTGGCGTCGTGGGAATCCCGCATCACCCTGAGCACCAACGCTATGTCGAAGCCCTCCTGTCGCATCTGATTGATGCGTTCGGCCTGCTGCCGGATGCGGACATTCGCTACTTGAATATTTTCTGCGACGCTTGCGAGCGTCCGTCGCGTCTCTTCAAAATGCATTTTCATGTTTCGCTGGGCTCAATGCAGAGCCTCCTTGTCGCGATGGGCAAATTTGGGACGGGCGCTGCGGACTGGACGACGATGCAATATCACTGTAGCCCTTCGATGCCAGCAGGAGGTTGTCCTTTGCGCAAGCGTAATGGCCTGTCCGCGAGACAGGTACGCCTGTTGCATGTCCGGCCACATTTACTTCGCGAAGCGGTCAGGCGCTGCCAGGAGGTCCGCAGGGAAAGTGGCGACGCAGATGGCAACTCGCTTGCAGTGCAACATGTGTGTGCGAGCGACACCTCCGCGCATCCGGACGCTCTCATTCGTCCGTCTCAATCTCAATGCGGTCTGGATACACACCAGTATCGGCCGCTCCTGTTCTACTTGCTTTCCTGACTGAAAGGCACCTAACTCGCCAATGACGTCCTCGCCCGCACAGAGCCGCCGGCCCCACAACCCGTCCGGGAGGCGATAGATACGCAGAATCACGAATTCGTCTTTGCCGTTCTCCATCACGCTTCCCCGATAGCCGCGCTAAGCGCTTCCGTCACGTCAGATCAAACCTCAAGACGGCCATGGGCGTCAATCCGGGGTTGGCCGTCTGGTCCAAAGATAGCACGTAGAACAAGGCACTGGCTTAGCAGTCGGCCACCGCGAAAGCGCCTGACGAGCGCCTGCCAACAGATGCGGGATTTGGGAAGCCCGTGCGACCGTCAAGCCGTAGCCACAAATCGAGCACAGACGCGTCTGTCTACGATGCGGCTCGTCTCGATACAGGCCCCTGCAAACTGGCAAGAATAATTCTATAAACATAATATCGCTTTGTGCCTCGTGTCCTCGCGAGATGGGGCGCGATTTCCGCGTCGGGATCCGTCACGGGGAGTCGGCGGCACCAACTGAACACCAACCACATCGCTAATACTCGAGAAGCTGGTTTCCTTAACTCCGGAGGCGGCGACGGTCCTTCCGCCGCTTCGACCGTCGAGAACCTGATCGCGCTCAGGATAGAGGCTACGAGGAAAGCAACTCGACCGGATCTTGCCACACGCTGGTTTCACGAATCGTCTCCTCAGCATCCGCGGGCGAGTCGTAGCCCTGGGTTTTCGTTGCCGATCTTCGCGAGGCCGTACGCTTGAACGAACTCGGCGACCAGCGACGGTTCGGGCGAGCGAGTGAGTGACTTCCGAATCTTCTCACCGACTGTCTGAGACGTCCGACGCCCGAAACTGCGCTGATCTGCAAGTGGGGCGCGTTCCAATCATAGTCAATTAACCGCGGCAGTTGACTCTGCCACTCACGGAGCTATCGTCAAGAGTGGTGTATGGGCAGCTTGATAGCGTTCGACTTCAGGCGGCGAGTTTCTGCTGAACCGTTTGATCGCTTGCACCGGTTCGCCGTCCCTGAAGGCAATGCCCTCCAGCAACAGCTTGATCTGTTCGGGGCCGTTGATACGGCGCCAGGTTTTCTCGGCTTCCTCGATCAGCTTGAATGCCAGACCGAGGAAGGTTGGTCGCGACACACAGTTGCGGGTGCGAGTCGTCCGGTGGCGCACGGTCGCGAATGTCGACTCAATCGCATTCGTCGTGCGCAAATGCTGCCAGTGCTCGGCGGGGAAGTCGTAAAACGCCAGCAGGCTCTCCCGGTCCTTCTTCAGCGTTTCGGTCGCCTTCGGATATTTCGCGGCGTAGACCGTCACGAAACGATCGAACGCGGCATACGCGTCGGCGCGCGTCGCGGCCATCCAGATCGCCTGCAGGTCGGCCTTCGCACGCCCCTGCTGCGACTTCGGCAGCGCGTTGAGCACGTTGCCCATCTTGTGGAACCAGCAGCGCTGGCCGCGCGTTGCCGGAAACACTTCCTCCAGTGCAGCCCAGAAGCCCATCGCGCCGTCGCCGACTGCCAGCAGCGGGCCGGCCTGCAAGCCACGCGCCTTCAGGTCAAGTAGCAGTTCCTGCCAGGACGCCTTCGACTCCCGATACCCGTCGCCGATTGCCACACGCTCCTTGCGTCCATCTGGCCTCACGCCGATGATAACCAACAGGCACTGGCCGTCCGAGTTCTCGCTACGCAGGCCGGTGTGAATGCCGTCGACCCACCAGTACACGTAGCGCGATGTCGACAGATCCCGCCGGTTCCAGTTGGCGTGCTCGTCGGCCCATTGCGCCTTCGGACGGCTCACCACGTTGGCCGACAACCCCTTGGCGTCCTCGCCCAGCAGCACGCTCAGTGCCTCGCTCATGTCGCCCGTCGAGATGCCCTTCAGATACAGCCACGGCAGCGCAGCACTCACTCGCGGCGACTTCCGCACATATGGCGGCACGATCGATGAATTGAACTTCACGCCTGATCCTGAACGATCGCGAACCTTGGGGACCTTCACGGCAATCGGGCCGGCCGCCGTCAATACCTCGCGCTCCGGCAAATAGCCATTGCGCACCACCGCGCGCTGCCCGTGCAACGTCTTGACGTTTTCGAACCGCTCCAGCAGCGCCGTCAGCTCCGCTTCGATCGCCTGTTGAATCACCTGCCGGGCTCCGCGACGGACCAATTCGTCCAGGCCCAGACCGGTTTCCGATAGACCGACAACCGCTTTTTCCGTAAACTTGTTCATGGTGGATGGTTTGTTGTTTGCTGGTTTCCGACTTCGACAATCAGATTCTCAGCTAAAACCTCCACCGCCTTCAATCTCCCGCCTCAACTCCCCCGTACACCAGATTCGAGCTTAGCTCCCACTCACGCGAACCGACTTCACGCGCACCGACTTCACCCGCCGAGGGCAGCTGCGCAGCGCGTACCGACAGCGACCATCGTACCGCTCTACTACGATCCCGCGGATTTGCGGCACGCGGAAACCACCGACGCGATGGACCGCTATCTGCGCACCGAGCGCGATGACCTAGCCCATCTCGCATTGTTTGCATGGCTCAATGGTGCTCGCGGATCAACTAGGGCGTCGATCAAGCGATCAAGCGATCAAGCAGCATAGCAGCGCAAAACTAACGACCGCCACGTTGCGCATGATCGAACAGGCGTCGACGCTGGCGGCGGCGGACCCACTCGCGGTGCACCCGGTGCACCTGTTGTTCCGGCCGCTGTCCACGCAGCGCTCGAAGGGAGAGGGGCACTTTCGGCGCCTTTATCGACAATTGCAATGTGGGTCGCGGCACCGGCATTCTTGCGGATTTGGCTTGAGCGCGCCCGGCGCATCTGCCGCAGCGCGCGAAGGATCAGCACAGGCTCTACGCGCTCCACTCGCAGGCGTCCGCTTTTTGACTGACAGGGACGAGGTCAGAAGCCGAGTCCGCCCTCATGCTATGCATCGGCAGCACCTCGACTCGTGAACGCCGCGCTTTCGCCGAGCGCAAGTTCAGATTTCGTCGACCAAGCGCTCGATGCGCACATGACGCAAGACCTCCGCTTGTCGGGGTCGAGCGACATGCTCTCCAACTAAAAAGCGTTTCTCCGGATATTGCCGGATCGCGCATTCGACAGCGAACTTCGCGCTCTGCGCACTGACTCCGAGAGGCAGCACGAGCGTCGCGCCCATTGGTAGGGCAAGCAATTGCGCGTAGAGGGAAACAAACATCGCCTTCTCGTCCGGCTTCTGTGGTGCTCTGAATAAGCACCGTTTGTTCCCGATTGGAAGCCCGTGCTCGCTATGTGTTGCCGAGGCGCATTGGCGGAGGATACATGCATTTCGGCGGGCGGCCGGTCACGCGGGAAGGGCTGTACGCGCTTGCACGTGGCGTCCGACCAAAGCGTCGTGGGACTGTCCGAGCGACGTGCCTATGGTGAAACCGCGTCCGCTACATGCGATCTTTTCAAATGAAGAAAGCCCGCGCAACAACGTGCGCGTCTTCGGCGATGGCCCGACAACAATTGTCTCTTCTCACGGGTTCGGTTGCGACCAATCCGTGGGGCGGTATGTTGCGCCGGCATTCGAGGGCCGTTACCGAGCCGCGCTTTTTGACCTCGTCAAAGCGGCGGTTCGAATCTTGCAAGCTACGATTACGCGAAGTGCAGCTCGCTGCGTGGTTTACGTCGACGACATACTTCAGATTCTCGATGAGGTCGAGGCGCCGCGGGTCGTCTTCGTTGGCACCCGGTCAGCTCGGGATCGGCATGCTTGGGCAATCAAAACCCGAACGTTTTGTGGCAACTGTCATGATCGGCCTGTTACTGTCATTTTATTAACGACGGCGAACCCCGGCGGTTTCGCTCGTGCGGTCTTCGAGGAGTTGGTGGATACGTTTATCTCGGCATTAGCGACATACACCGCTGAGGCATGTCGGCAATCTAGGTAATGTGCAGAATCACGTGACAAAAGGGACCGTCAGAAAAGGAGCGCCAGACGCGCGGCCCGCATTTAGGCGCGTGAATTTATCACGTCAGTAGCGGTGACTGAGTCATCTCTGCGACGCGAAGCAAACGAAGCGGTTTTTCGCCGTTCTTACAACACCGGGTGCACAATAAAAGTCTAATAAAACCGTCTAGAAGGGGTGGAAATTGGACGGTTGCGGTTTTTTCGCCCGTTCTCTATCCTTCAAGACGCTGCTTCGAAAAACCGAAGGACGGATCATGGTGATACATTGCATTAACTGCGGTAAGTTATTTTATTTCGGCGACTCTCGTCAAAATGAATGTCTGTCCTGCCAGTCTGCCGACCTAGAAGCCGTTGCCACGACAATTATATTCGCAGGCGCGGCGAACGACGCAAAAATGACCGCTAAGGAATCTTTGCCCACGGCCCCCCTTGACTCAACCCGATGAATAACGCTCGGTCGGATGAGCCGGTAAAAAGGGCGTGTGATTGACGCATAATAGGTTTCCGAACGACGGGACGCCCATGCTATCACCTCCACGCTAGTTTTTGCGCCTTTCGATAGCAGCGTCAGTAAAGCAATGCGCTCTCAATTTAAATCGGGGAAACGCTGCGACGCTGTGGGTCGTCATGCATGCCGACATCGCACCGAGGACAACCGTGACCTTGCCGCCAGAAATTGGCTAAGCCAATAAAAGGCTTGCCGCCACATCGAGCCTAGCTTATGCGAGTTCTGCGTTATCTACTTCTTCTTTCAGGAGTTTTGGTTGGTTGCTACGGGTTTTTTGGCGTTGCGCCGGATTATCTCGGCTTCACGCCATTCGGTATTTCTGGCGCCTTTCTTTGCCTTCTCGCCGTCCTAGCAGACAGAGCAATCAATCGGGACCCGTACAAAATGATTGACGAATGAGCCGCGTCGCTAACTCACTGCTACGGTCCAACCAGCGCGCGTAAAAAAGTCACTACCTTCGCTGGATAGTCAAGCTACCGCTTTGCTCGGTGCATCGACGAACGAAGTTATGACATCGGGCTCAGTATTAGCGTGTTGAAGACGAAAGTCAGCGACTGGTGTAATTCCAATGATCGCACCACTTCCGGCGAGTGCCCAGTCAATGACCGTTCGTGGAAGGATGTATTCTCTCAGATTGCAGCAAGAGCGAGGAAAAATGTCAGACTTTTCCCATCAATTCAGTGAAATGCGCCGAGATTTTTGTTTTATCATACAATCTCTCAGGTTCTAGCAATCCTCGGTATGGCTAGAACATTCGCCGGCGCCTATGCGCCGGTTTTTTTGGATTGGCTGGCGTATTTCAGGGAAGGGCTTGGCCGGCTGTAAGAGACGGTGGGGTCGTTTGATGAGGACCGTCGCGTGCCTTCCTTAACGAATCGTCGTTCGCGGCGCTCTAGCGCTTTCCGCTTCCACGAGTATTGATTACTGAATCTCGAGCGTGCCACATTCCGGTCGTACATGGAGTACACACGGGTCAAGTTAATTCCCTAATATGTATATGTGTGGTCGAGAGCTCGGACTCGTCAGCCGTTGGACTCGTCATCGTCGATGGTAAAGAAAGGCGGTGCTAGTCATCAGCACCGAAATGGGCAGGATCGTGGCCTGTGCCATGAGATTCATGTCTCACTCATGTGCTTTCGGTCCTCTAGGCGCGGAGTGCACCATTTATTCGTACTCGGCAAGGTCTAGGTTTCAGCAAAACACGAGATTCATCACCGTGGCTCCCGGTTTGTGGAGTTTTTTGCCGTTCCAGCGCAAAAGATACAAAACTGCTTGCCGGAACCAACCCCGGCGAAGTTTGAACGCAACAGTTCGACGTGCAGGGCACGGAGACCTCCATTATGAACGACAACGAAATCACTTGGAAAAAGTCTGTTATGTTTGATGCCATCCGGGCGTATCAAGGCGGGCTGGCTGACATTCAAAAGCATATTGATGAAATAACCGACAAATTCAAAGGTCAGCATCTAGCGCCTGAAATGCGCGTCTTTATCGCGCAGTTAACCGGTTCAATTGTCGCTACCACGGTAGAGGTAGCGCAGGTGCTCGATACTTAAATGACTCGCTGCCCGGCGATGTCGTCATCGGTGGTGTCGGCCGCCCGGTCTACTGTGAGAAGAAGAAGGGGGCGGACGTCAGTTCGCCACTTACGCCGATTGGACGATCGTTTTGCCTTGGCGCAATCGGCCCGGCGGCGAACGCTGCGCTTTTACCAACCGATGTGATTTTCACTCAAGTGCCGAAGCTCAAGGAAGATTCTACGGTCTTCCAGCACATGACTTGCAGTAACTATTCCGCGGATGGTGCGTTTATTCCTTTCGCCGAGCCCCTCGGCCCGGCCGGCTTGCGCGGCAATTCTGCGGCGCCTCCAGTATTGTGTCGATCTGCCAGCGCGAGGTGAGACGCCCGATCGTTTTGTGTCCAGCTACGTTCGGACATTGCGTTAGCGGTCACGGATCGATTACAGCTCGTTGACTTTAGGACCTCTGTATGGTGGGCGGAGGTCGAAGCGCAAAGGCGAATGCCGACGGAAGCTGGCGACATCCTGAATTGAGTAGACGTGTGCGTATAGAGATGACCTCCCGCAGCCGAGCGCCCAATTGACAGGCTATCTGATGGCAGGCGACCGCCTAAGGTCGTTGATCGGCGGGGGTGAGGTCCGACCGTTCCCGGAATTCCTAATGGGACCCTTTCCCTCATTGATGGTCGATGGGCGGAAATCATCATCCCCGATGATAGTGCATTCAGCTCCGAACGCTGCCGGGTCGCATGCTGTGGTAGGTCGCCCTCTGGAAACGGTGCGCACTGAGACCGCTAACCGCGTGGGACCCCAGTAACGCTTCGTTTGGCATCTGCAGTGTCAAGCCGCGATCGGAGGCTGATCGACCTGACGTCGCTAGTAAAGGTCAATAATCGGCCGCTAAATGATGTCACTCTACCTACAATACCAGCCGGAGAGAAGGTTCATCTCCGAAAATGGTCAACGCGAGTTCGTTTGACTCTTTCGATGGGTTTCATCGGCGTGTAATCAAGCAACGTACGGTCCTGCCGTAAACGGTGAGATAGCGGTTCGCCGCGTTCAATCGAAGTCTCTGCAATACGCCCAATGAATTTTTCCGCATACCGTTTCGGATGCACCGCGCGCGCCGCGCTTTTATGCATAGGCATAGCGGCGGCGTTGCCTGCCCGAGCGGACGACGAACCACGGATTTTTACGCTGAGCGGCTTCGGCACGCTCGGCATGACGCATTCCTCGCTCGATACCGCCGATTACATGAGCAGTTCGCTGCAGCCGAACGGCTCGGGCGCGACCCGGAGATACGATTTCGAGAACGATTCGAAGTTCGGACTGCAGCTCACCGCGCGTGTGACCGACAAGCTCTCGGCGGTCGTGCAGGTGATCGCGCAGCACGAGTACGACAACACCTTGAAGCCGCGTCTTGAATGGGCGAACGTGAAGTACGCGTTCACGCCGGATTTCAGCGTGCGGGTCGGGCGTATCGAAGTGCCGACCTTTTTGAACTCGGAGTATCGCAACGTCGGTTATGCCTTTCCGTGGGTCCGTCTGCCAGTCGAGATGTACAACACGCAGCCGCTCACCAACAGCGACGGCGCGGATATCTCGTATCGCTTCGGCGCGCGCGGCGTGTCAAACACCGTGCGGGTGATCTACGGCTACAGCACCTTTCACGTGAATCCGGGCATGTTCCGCACCGAAGGCAAGAACATCCTCGGATTCGATAACACCATCGAGATCGGCAATTTCACCGGCCATTTCGGCTATCAGCATGCGACCGTCAATCTGCCGTTTCTGACGAAGCAGCCGGTCAATGTGTACAGCATCGCCGCGAGCTACGATCCGGGCCAATGGTTCGTGCAGAGCGAGCTCGCGCGCGTAACGGTCGAGCAGGTGACGCCGGGTTACGTCAGCGGCTATCTGATGGGCGGCGTGCGCTATGCGAAGGCGACCTTCTTCGCGACCTACGCGCAAGCGCACGGCCTAGGTCATCCGACCGCAATCCCAAACTACAACAACGGGCAGCGGGATGTGTCCGTCGGCGTGCGCTGGGACTTCATGCGCAATATCGATTTGAAGGTGCAGTACGACCATGTCTGGTTGCCGTCAAATTCGACCGGAACCTTCATCAACCAGCAGCCGGGTTATCGACTGGGAAGCGGCAGTAACGTCTTCTCGGCCGCGCTCGACTTCGTGTTCTGAGGAGCCGATCATGCCGGTCCTCAAACTCCTGCGCGACGTAGCGATGGCAGCCGCGCTCGGCCTCTGCGCCCCTGCGGCGATGGCCGAAGTGGTCATCGTCGTGTCGGCCAAAAACGGCAGCGCAACGCTTACCGAAAGCCAGGTCGCCGATATCTTCCTGGGCCGCGCAGCGTATTACCCGTCGGGCGGGGAAGCCGTGCCGCTGGATCTGCCCGAAGATTCGCCGCTGCGCGCGGATTTCTATCGCGACTGCACCGGCAAGTCCGCATCGCAATTGCGCGCCTACTGGTCGAAGCTGATCTTCACCGGCCGCGCGCAGCCACCGCGCGAAATGGCCGATGCCGCCGCGATCAAGCGCTATCTGCAATTAAGTCCGTCGGCGATCGCGTACATGGACCGCAAGGATGTCGATCCCAGCGTGAAGGTCGTTCTGAGTCTGCGTCCGTGATCTTCGACATCGATAAACTGGGCTCGGTCCAGTCGCTCGACGAGAGCGATGCGGCGCACGAAGCACACGACTCGCCGCCGCCCGAAACGGATGGCGGTGCGCCCGATCCTCGTGCAGCGCGTGCCCGCATCCGCATGCGCCGGCTGCTCGAGGCATATGTGCTGATTCCGGTGTTCGCGGGGTTTCTGCTGGCGGTCATCTGGATCGTGATGCTGCAGTTCGTCCACACGCAGCGCGAGGCCGCGCAGGATGCGGCGGCGGAACTCGTGCGCGAACTCGCAGATACGTACGAAGCGCAACTGGCGCGCAATCTTTCGACCATCGACCAGACGCTCAAGACGGTGCAGTTCGCGTACAAATCGAACGGCGCGACAAGTCTCAGGCGGCTCAACGAGCAAGGGCTGCTGCCTTCGGCGATGGTGTTTCGCATCGCTATTGCCGATGCGAAAGGCAAGCTGACCGCGACCAATCGCTCGGGCATGCCGCTCAACGTGGCGGCCGAGCCGTGGTTCGCGGCGCAGCACGAACGTCAGGACGATGCCCGCGCGCCCTACATGAGTCGCGCGGTGACGGGCGAGCGCGGCACGACACCGGAGATCACGTTCAGCCGACGCCTGCGCGATGCTAATGGGCAGTTCGGCGGCGCGGTGATGCTCTCGCTCGATCCCGGCTATCTGACCAGCAACTACGACACCGTGCGCATGGGCAAAAGCGGCTTGCTCGCGGTGCTCGGCATGGATGGCATCGCGCGCGCGCAGCAGATCGGCGAGGCGCTGTCGTGGGGCGCGCATTTCTCCGAAGGCGCGCTGGGGCGACTGCATCATCAATCGTCGGCGATGGCGACGGTGCATCCGTGGGATCAGGGCGAGAGCCGCTATACGACCTTGCGCGAACTGCACGCGTATTCGCTGATCGCGCTGGTCGGGCTGGATGAGGACGAGCAGCTTGCCGAGTTTCACAGCCGCCGCCGGGCGGCGTATGTCTGGACCACAATCCTGAGCGTCGCGGTCGTTTCGATCGCGTGGCTCCTCAGCCGTTCGAGCTGGCAGCTCGCGGTGAGCCGACGGCGCGAACGGCGGGCGCAACAGACCTACTATGCCGCGTCCGAGGCGAGCATCGACGCGTTCCTGGTGTTCCGCGGCGAACGCAATGCGCTGGATGAAATCACTGGGTTCGTGCTGACGGCGACCAACGGACGCGGCGTCGAGATTCTCGGCAGGCCGCGCGAGCAGTTGATTGGCAGCACGCTGGAGCAGGCGTTGGTGGGCGCGCAGGAAGACGGCATCTTCGATGAGTTCGTCGTTGTGGCGAAGACCTCGCGGGTGCGCGAGCAGGAGTGGCAACAGCGCCGCGCGGATGGCGAGACGCGTTGGCTGCATCGGCAGGTGGTGCCGGTGGAGGAAGGCGTCGTCGCGATCGTGCGCGATGTCAGCGCGCGCAAGCGCAACGAGGCGCGTCGTCAAGAGCAGAGCCGCATCCTTGAGATGATAGCGAAGAGCGTGCCGCTCGAAGAGGTACTGGTGCGCGTGGTCGATGTGCTCGAGGCGCAGATTCAGCGCGCGCACGGCGCGGTCCTGTTGCGCGACGAAACCAGCAATTGGCTGCGGGTAGGCGCGGCGCCAAGTCTGTCGGAGCGGTATCGCGAAGTGGTTGGGCAATCGTGTATCGATGCGGACGCGCTGTTGAGTGGCAAGGCCATCTATACGCGTCAGTCGGTATGCGTGATCGATGCCGCGCGCGACGAGCGCCTGAGCCACGATCTCATGCGCAGCGGGCTCGGCGGCGTGCGATCGTGCTGGTCGTATCCGGTGCTGTCGCACGATGGCTCGGCGCTCGGTGCGATCACGCTCTATCTGCAGGACGGGCACTATCCGAGCGAGGCGGAAGCGCAGGCAATCGCGCTGGCGACGCGTATCGCGGGCATCGCGATCCAGCGCAGCCAGGCGGAGGAACGCATTCGTCACATGGCGAATCACGATGCGCTCACCGGCCTGCCGAATCGCACGCTGCTGTCGGACCGGCTCAAGCAGATGCTGTTGCAGGCGGAGCGTTATGGACGCGGCGTGAGCGTGGTGTTCATCGATCTCGACAACTTCAAGCTCATCAACGATAGCCTCGGGCATCGCGCGGGCGACGATCTGCTGCGCACGGTAGCGGCGCGCATGGTGCAGTCGGTGCGCAGCACGGATACGGTCGTGCGTCTCGGTGGCGACGAGTTCGTGATCGTGCTGCTGGAAGACAATCAGAGCGGCGCAGGCGTGACGGCGATGGTCGAGCGCTTGCGTCACGAGATTTTGCAGCCGGCCGAGTTGCAGGGACAGAGCTACCAGGTGAGTTGCAGCATGGGTGTCGCGAGCTACCCCAACGATGGCCGCGACGCCGACACGCTGCTGATGAACGCCGACGCGGCGATGTATCACGCCAAGGAAATGGGCCGCAACAATTGGCAGGCCTATACGGCGGACATGAATCAGAAGGTGCATGCACGGCTGCGTTATCAAGAGCAGTTGCGTCATGCGCTGGCCCACGGCGAGTTCCGCCTCGTGTATCAACCGCAGGTCGATCTGGAGACGCATTGCGTGTTCGGCGTGGAAACGCTATTGCGCTGGGAGCATCCGGTCGAGGGAACCATTTCCCCGGCGACCTTCATTCCGATCGCGGAGGAAACGGGCCTGATTCTGCCGATCGGCGATTGGGTGCTGCATGCGGCATGCGCGCAAAACAAGGCGTGGCAGGACGAAGGGCTGCCGCCGATAACAGTCGCGGTGAACGTATCGGCGCGGCAGTTCCTGCAGAAGGGGTTGGCGGAGCGGGTGCAGCATGCGCTCGACGAAAGCGGACTGGATGCGCAGTATCTCGAACTGGAGATCACTGAGAGCGTCATCATGCAGGACCTAGAAGGTGCGATCGCCACAATGTGCCGCTTGCAGGAGATGGGCGTAAAGCTGTCCATCGACGACTTCGGCACGGGCTATTCGAGCCTGTCGGCGCTGAAGCATTTCCCGATCGCGCGCTTGAAGATCGATCAGTCGTTCGTGCGTGAGTTGCCGGGTGGCGTCGATGATCGGGCGATCGTGATGGCCGTGATATCGCTTGGGCGTCAGCTCGATTTGAAGGTGATTGCCGAGGGTGTCGAGAGCGAGCAGCAACTCGATTTTCTGCGTGAGAATGCGTGTTCGGAGATACAGGGTTACCGCTATAGTCGGCCTCTCGCACCGGACGCACTGCGGACCCTCCTACAGCAGCCGTTTATGTGGCCGCGCGAGGTTGCCTGATCCGGCATGGTAAAGCATGCGAATGACATCCCCTGTCATGGCGGAATATAGATATCGTGGTGTCAGCCAAAGAGATGGAATGAGCGTCGCGCCGATACCAGGCGAACTAAATCACCACGCCGATTGCCGCAGTCAAGGCGATATATTACTTCGATCGGGGGCTCAATTCGTCAGCATTCGCTACAGCGTACGTCCGGTCGAAGCGGAAATCGAGCCGTCCGTCGGCGGTCGTGGCGACGACTACGGTAATCGTAAGCGACCGGCTATCCCATCTCATACCTCCGCTTCGTGCCCGCACGCATCGTCGACCATGCGATTAACCGCATCGACGAACTTGCCCTTCGGGTCGCCGCCGATCAGCTCCGTACCGCAAGCGGAAGATCATTAACTCACGAAGACGTTGCGCGTGTCACGCTCATATTTTGTCCTCGGTTGCTCCCAGTGCGCTTTTTCACATTGCCTAGACGAGGTGGCGACATGGACAGAAATCGACGGTCCGCGAGAGGGGCTTCGTATATCCGTCCGGCTTCCCCGCAACGCGCTGGCGATCGCAGTCGGCGGTGCTCAGCCGCGTTGAGATTGATGCGCTGGCGGCAGGCTGGCAACGGAGGTCGTCGATGACTAACGGAAGCCGTCGGTGAGCAAAATTTCCTGGCGCACTGCGTCCGACTTGGACGATCCGCGGCGCGTCACATTCGACGAATACGTTCCGGAAGACGAATGCGCCGTGAATCGATGCACGGGCTCTGCAACGGCATTCTGTTAGTGCGCTACATCGGTCCGAGCAACGGCTGGCCCGCATCGACGAAAGCCGCCGCGAAGACCGAAGGGCGCAGTGCCATCCCGGCGCCTATCGCGCCGGTTTGATTCCGTTGAAAGCCGTGTATATAAGTCATGCTGCAACGCCTCTAAGCTACTGAAGGAAATCAGTTTTGGGGTTCCATGGTTTCGTGTGACCGACTCGCTCCATCGCTTCATCAACCGCCGTTTGTTCGTGGGTTGATGATCGGCATGCGCGCCATGAGCCGTATTGGAGACCAAAGCGCACAGCCGACGTCCAACCTGATTTCGATCGCCGCATCATGGCGAAAGACTCACGATTGCACTGATTGTCCCGCCATGCTGTTGCGCGACAAGCGCGGGCAGCACAACATTGAACCTGTGGGCCATGTCTCTGTCCCAAGGTCGTCCCGTCAAAAGGATGCCCGCTGATAGCGGGCGAAGCACCACGGGGAATGGCAATCAACAAGCAATCGCTGTACCAAAGAGATAAATTTGACGGAGCCCTACTAGACGCTTAGCGCAAGTGACATCATGAAAGCATTCTGCCCGAAAACGCTGGACCAGCTCGCTGACCGGTGGACCGTTTTAATGAACCAGCTGAACCGACACAGTGGCCCGTATCCGGACCGGTTCTTTGTCGAAATCGCCGAATTCGTCCAACAAACCCGGCACATCATCAACCCAGATCCGTTCGAGCGCGAGGTGCTGCAGACGGCAGGCCGGCTCCTTGAAGCGGGCAATCTCAAAATGGCGCTGTTCCGACTGCATGAAGTGATCGAGGCAAGGATAGAAGGCCGATTGTCCTGAGGACGAACACGCCGGCCGAAGCCGGCATGCAAACTCGCGGACCGACGAGGGTGCTACGCGCCCAAGACGTGGCTAAGCTCATCAATCCAACGTCTTTGCTCACGGCGCCGGTGCGGGCGCATCGTCATCGCGGTCAGCCGCATCATCAACGGCGTCCTTCACGTCTACCTCGAGATCGCCGACTTTCCTTCCGGGTCTGGCCGGCTATTTGCTGTGCATTGCCTTTCGCTTCCTGAGCCGGGTCGTTGGCCACTTTTCCAACGTCTTCATTGATCTTGCCTTTCCCCTTTTCACCTACATATTTCACTTGATCTTCGTTCACCGTCATCTCGCTAAATGCCTCTCTGCGGTAACCGACGAACAATCCGCAAGGAAGGTGCCGGCTCCATCAGAGCCGCCTAGCATTGACGACAACGCAGGTCGGACATTGCCGAAGCTGCGGAAATCAAGAGCGAGCGCGCACTCGGTGGGTGGATAGGGGTCGCCGTCCTGTCGGTGCCGGGAAGCGAGGTAGCGACGATTTTTATCGGTCGAAGCTTTTAAAAACCAAGACGCAGCGCTCGCCGAGGGACAAGTTCATCCGTGTGCTTGAACTGAGGACGATCGACGACAGCGGAGCCGCATAAGCTCAGCACGCGCGTTGCGCGAACGAGGGAAACGCCGACGAAGGTAACTGTCAGATTCATTATGCCCATAACGACCAGCTGTCCCCTTTTTTTCGCTGTCGCCTATGCTCCCACGAGTGCTGTCGCCGACCCCGCTGGACCTGGTGCGGGAACTGAGGCGATAGGATTCCGACGTCGGCCGCCTCCTGGAGCGGACAACCTGCCGGTGTGATCAATGGGCGCATAGGTGATGTTCATCTCGCCACTGGCGACAACACCCTGGACGACCGAATGCTCGGCACATTTGCCTGTCTCGCGCGGCGCACTATTAGTCGGCTTGGATGATCGGGCGTCGGGCTTGGGCATCTGCACGTTGCTCAAGTCAATGGTGCGATTCATTTTGTCAATCTTAGAGATGTTCAGGCGCCGGAAAGTCTTTGTAACCCGGGCGCATGAGCCGAGCCGCCCGGGCCGCGCGTTGCAGCCTTTCCGTGCGCTTCACTCGTGGCCTGAATGGCAATTTGAAGCGACCGGTCTTCCGCTGGCTGGTAAACAAGCGGTCCGCGGACGCTAACTCGCCTAAATACAAGCCATCGGCCCCGTAGATCTCTTCTTCGACAAAGCGGCCGACATGGCGACCATCATGCGTGCGCAGTTGATCGTCGACGCGATACCCAAAAGAGACGCCGCTCCAGGTCCAAAGCCAGCTCATCTGTTACCTCATCATCTATTGCGTTGCTCAGGAGCGTCCCCTGTCTGCGGAATGTGTAAGGCGACGCGGGCGTAGTTGCGTTTGGATGCATTTTTATGCAACGGATACCGGAAGCGTCGCCATCTCACCGTGCAAAATAATTCATGAAAATCCGTCTTGCGCTCCAGCGACCTTTGTCAATCCGGAACTCTTCGACTCGCCCCGCGCGGATATCGTTCATGAGCCGTTCGATAGCCTCAGGCTTGCTCGAGCTGTAATGGCTTGTTTCAATGTGCAGACAGAACGGGGTGACGGGTAAGATCGGAGCCGATCAGCGAAAGCTGCGACAGTATCGATTGCGGGCTGGTGAAGCTTATCATTCGAATACCTTCGACAAATCCCGATGCGTTTCACCTTTCATCAACTCCCGCCTTGCGGAGGCAGTACTCGGGGCGGCAATCGCCTGGCAAGGGGCCGCAGATTCTATCGCCATCCCGATGCCACTAGACCGGTACACACCCCGGCATCGCGAGTCCGAATCTCTCTGCAAACTGTATCCGCAGCAACGGGTGCGCGAACAGGTAGCCCTAGCCCTCATGGCATCCCAGCCGCCTCAGGATGTTGCGTTGCGGCTCTGTCTCAACACCCTCGGCGGTGGTTTTGACATTGAAGCTGTGCGCCATGTGACGAACGGCGCGAATGATTGCAGCGTCTCGATCGGATTCCAGCACGCCCTGTACAAAAGAGCGGTCGATTTTGACGCGGCTCAGCGGGTAACGCTTGACGAGGTTGAGCGACGCATAGCCGGTCCCGAATTCGTCGAACGCGATTCCTACGCCAATCTCGCGAAGCCGCTCAAGCGACGCCAGCACTGAGTTGTCGTGGTCGAGAACGATGCCTTCCGTGATCTCCGGCTCGAGCGCCTGCGGGAAGCCCGTTTCGCCCAAGTGCTAGGTTGACGGCGATACGAAAAGTCCCGGGCGTCGTATCCTGCGGTCGGTTTCCTTCAGATCGAGACCGCCGCTTGCGGCGAGAAAGACATGATCGTTGCCAATTATGTTCACGGCCGCAACCGGCATGTCGAACATACGAGCGGCGATCCTAGCAACACGCTCCAGACTGGGCAGCGATTGTCCGCTCAGAGCGTATTCAGACAACGCCTTCAACCTTTTTTCCTCGTCGGCCAATACTACAGCGCGCCGGCAAAACCGGTGCGTCGTTCTTGTTTTTGAATTGGCGAGCCGAGACTTTAGAAGCGCACCGCCTGATGATATCGGCTGACGGCATTCATGCCATCCATCAAACGTCGATAGTTCGTGGCGAGCGCCGTCTGCGCCATCTGCGCGCGCGATGCGACGGCATCCATGCTCGCCTGGATCCTGCGGATGACCGCGAGCGACTCCGCCGGCTGCTCGGCCCGCATTGCCATGACGAGCGGTGCGCGCGCTTCGGTCAGCTCGGCGGCGCGGGCCCAGTCTTCGTTGCCCACTGCCGTTTCGATTGCTTCGGTCAGCGACCAGGCTTCCTGAATCAGTTCGTGCTGGTTCATGTCCCGTCCTTAGCTCTTGTTGGTGGCCAGCGCGCCGGCGCTATTGGTGCCGCCGAAGAGGGCGGTCAGATAGCTGGACTGCGTCGCCATCGACGACATCAACGAGTTGAGCGCCGTGAACTGATCGTTGTACGAGGTGGTCAACTGCGCGGTGTACGCGGTGAGCTGCGTCTGCTGATCGGCGATGCTGGTCAGGTCGTCGTTGAGCGCGGTCGTGCGCGTGTCGATGATGCCGCCGGTCTGCAGGAACGCCGTCAGGCTCGTGTTGAGCTGCGCGGCCACGCCGTCGGTCGAGTTGAACAGCGAGGCCACCGTGCCGCTGTTGTTGGTGAGCGCATTGGTGAGCGCGTCTTCGTCGGTCGAGAGCGTGCCGTCCGGCTGCAGCGTGATGCCGATCGACGCCAGGTTCACCTTGCCCGTGCCGACGCCGATGCCCTTGCTGATCGTGCTGGAAATCGTGTTCTTGATCGTGTTCATCATCGAGTCGCCGAGCAGCGCGCCTTGCGAGCTGGAGGTCGAGTCGAAGGACGTCAGCGACGACGCCGTGCTGATGAAGTTGTTATAGGCGGTGACGAAGGCATCGATGGCGGTCTTCTGGCCGGTGACGTCCTGGCCGATCGTGAGCGTCTGCGTCGTGCCGACGGAGTCCGCGGTGATGTTCATCGTGACGCCCGTCACGGCTTCCTTGATCGTGTTGCTCGAACTCGTGACCGGCGTGCCGGCCACCGTCAAATGCGAGTCCACGCCCGCGCTGGATTGCGTCCAGCCGCTGGTGCTGCTGATCGTGGTGTGCTCGGGGACGGTGATGGTCTTGGTCGGATCGGTTGGGTCCGGATCGGTTGTCGTGGTGGATGAGCTGACCTGAAGCTTGTTGATGGCGGAGGTGCTGTCGTCCGCCGTGACATCGACGCCGATCTGGTTGCCGAGACCCGTCGACGTGGAGCGCAGCACGAGGTGCGCGCCGTCCGAGCCGTTGACGATGGTCGCGGTGACGCCGGGATTGTCGGATGCCGAGTTGATCGCCGACACGATGCCCGAGAGCGTGTTGTTGCTGCTGTCGAGCTTGATCGTGCTGGTGTTGTTGCCGACCTTCAGCGTGATCGAGCCGGTGCCGAGTGCGTCGGTGGTCGAGAACGTGCCGGACGTGATCGATTGTGCCGAAGCGATGTTCTGTACGTTGACCGCGTAGCTGCCGGCCACTGCCGTGGTGTCGGCGCTACCGGTGAGGCCCTTGCCGTCTGCGGTGGCGGTGAACGAGCCGAGCGTCTTGCCGTTGGCGAGATTCGTGATCGAGCTCTGCAGCAGCGACAGCACGGACTTGAGCGTGCCGATCGCGGTGAGCTGCGTGTTGTCGGCGGTCTTCTTGTTGTTGAGCGCGTCGGTCTGGCCTGCGACCTTCGCGTTGACGATCGCGGTGACGAGCGAGTTCACGTCCATCGTCGAGTTGGTCGAACCGCTGATGATCGACTGTGCGGCCTGTTGTACGGCGCTGGTCGGATCGACAGTGGAACTCGATGTCGTGGCTACGGTGGTCATGTGTGCTCCGCTCGTATTACTTCGCGATCGTTTGGAATTGGGCGGAAGTCGTCATCTTCCGAAAACGCGCACAGGGAGACGAGCTCCCTTTGCGCTGACTACTTTGCTGCTTTTGCTGCGATTTGTTGCGTGCGGCGCGCATTGTACTGCCTGATGCGTGCCGCCTTGCTACGCCGGCCGCGATGCTTAGCCGAGGAGCTTCAGAACCTGCTGGGGCATCGAGTTCGCTTGAGCCAGCACCGAGATACCAGCTTGTTGCAGCACTTGAGCCTTCGACAGGTTCGCGGTTTCCTGCGCGAAGTTCGCGTCGGTGATTTGCGACTGTGCCGACGACAGGTTGGTCGACTGAGCCGTCTGCGTCGAAGCGATCGACGAGAAACGGTTCTGTGCGGCGCCGAGGTCAGCTTGAATCGAGTTGACGCTGTCGAGCGCGTTGTCGATCGATTCGATCGCGAGGTTCGCGCCGTTGGCCTTCGTCAGGTCGATGTCGGAGACCTTCGGGGGGACGTTCTGCGCGTTGGCTTGAGCGATGCCGTCAGCCGAGGCGGCAGCGTTGGTGTTCGAAGCGAGTGCGCCCTTTCCGGCCAGCGCCCCGCCGGTCGTGCTGAACAGTGCGCCAGCTTGCGTTGTGGTCAACGCGAGCGTCGTATTGCCGTCTGCGCTCTTCGCCGTGTAGGTGTATCCGCCGTTGCCGTCACCCTTGACGTCAACGCTGGTGAAGGCGGTCGTGTCCGACGCGCCAGCAACCGTGCCGTCTGCCTTCAGGTTGATCGAGACGCTGCCATAGTCGCCATTGCCACCACTGGCTGCGGTGTAGGTGTTCTTGGTCGTGTCGGTCTGGATCGCATTGATGTCGGTTTGACTAACGCCGGCCGTCGTTGTGGTGAGCGCCGTTCCAGTGAGCGTCGACACACCGCCGGTGTTCGTCGTCTGCGTGAAGAGCTTGGCAGCGTCCGTATCGCTGAGGTAGGTAGCGCTTTCGTCGCCGCCCGCGTCGACCGTCTTGAACTTGTAGCCGCCGTTCCCATCCGCGTAGACGTTGACCGACGCAATGTCCGTGTCGTCGCCAGCAGGCGTCGCGGTCAAGTCGCTCTTCAGGTTGGACGTGAAACTCACGCTGCCGAGTGACGCATCTGCAGCCGCGAACTTCTCGGGCGCTGCGACGTCAGCCTTCGCTGCAGCAGCAATCTTCGTGATCTGGTCCGTCTGGCTTTGCGAAGCACCGTACAGCGCGCCCGACGTGTTGACCGTCAGCGTCAGTGCCGTCTTCGTGCCCGTCGTTGCGCCGGTCGTGTTGCCCGAGAACAGATTGCTCGACACCGACGAGTCGATTGCCTGGTTGTTCTGGTCGGTGAACGAGAAGCCGCCGTTGCCGTCAGCCAGCACGTTGATTTGCGTGATGTCCGGCTTGGTCGTGCCCGTCGTTGCAGCACCCGCGCTCGTCAGGCTCAGGCCCGACAGCGTGCCGATCGTCGCGCCCTTCTGCGGCAGACCGCCACCGAGTTGAGCTGCGGACACGCCGTTGCTCAGATCGATACCGATCGTCTGGCCGACGTTCGCGCCAACCTGGAACGACACCGTGCCGGCCGAGCCGTCGAGCACGTTCGTGCCGTTGTAGGTCGTTTGCGAAGCGATACGGTTCACTTCAGCGATACGCTGAGTCACTTCCTTCTGCAGCGAAGCCTGGTCGCTCGACGACAGCGAGCCGCTCGAAGCCTGCACGGCCAGCTGGCGAATACGTTGCAGGTTGTCCGAGATCTGCGAGAGGCCCGAAGCGGCCGTCTGGGTCATCGAGACGCCGTCGTTGGCGTTCGACACACCTTGATTCAAACCGTTGATCTGCGAGGTCATGCGCGAGGCAATCGCCTGGCCTGCTGCATCGTCGGCTGCGCTGTTGATGCGCTTGCCCGACGAGAGGCGGGTGATCGCCGAAGACAGCGCGCTTTGCGTGCTGTTGAGGTTCTGCTGAGCAACCAGCGAGTTGATATTGCTGTTGATACCGATCATTTGTTCTCTCCTGGGAGACTTATCTGGCTTCGGCTAATGGCACCGAGTTGTTGCCTGGCGGTCCTGCGCTCGGTGATAGCCGGCCGCCTACTTGTGGTTATCGGGCGCGAGGAAACAAACTTTAGGCGAATGGCACTTGAGATTTTTGTCGCAGCCGACTTGATATCGAGCGCAACAAGGCTGGACAAAGCAGGGCGGACGCCTAGAATAGTTCGAAGATGGTCGGCTGGAGGTCGCAATGGACGAAATTCGGTTAGTCGGCGTCGACATCGGGAAGTTCGTTTTCCAGATTCACTGCCAGGATTCGAAGGGCAACACGGTGATACGGAAGCGTATGTCGCGAACTCAGTTTCTGGACTATTTCGCGTCCGCCGAGCCTTGCTGTATTGCCATGGAAGCCTGCGCGGGGTCTCATTTTTTAGCTCGACGACTGAAGGAGTTTGGGCATCTGCCCCGACTGATCGCACCCCAATTTGTCCGGCCATTTCTTAAAAGCTCCAAGTCGGACATGAACGATGCCGAGGCGATTTGTGAGGCAGCGGCCCGACCGTCGATGCGCTTCGTTTCGGCGAAGAGCGAGGCGCAGCAGGTGCTATGCGCTCTGCAGCGAGTCAGACAATCCCTTGTAATGGAGCGGTGCCGAACGGCAAGCCAGGCCCATGCATTCCTACTGGAGTTTGGCTTTGCCTTCTCACGGGGGGCTCGCCTTTGGTCAAGTCTGGCCGAGGCGATGAAGCAGCATAAATTGCCTCAGGATATTTCACCGCTCCTTGAGGGCTTGGCAAGTCAGTACAACATGAAAACGACGGAGATCGGAGTGATCGAACGAGAGATGCTCAGTCGACTCAGAAAGGAAGAAGCGGGGCGCCGGCTGCTTACTATTCCAGGTATCGGCATGGTGACCGCGTGCGCGCTGTTATGCGAGTTGGGGGATGGTCAGCAGTTCTCGAACGGTCGCCAGTTCGCTGCGTCTATTGGCCTGACCCCACGCCAACACAGTACGGGTGGCAATACCAGGCTCTTGGGTATAACCAAACGAGGCGACAAACATGTGAGAACCCTGCTTATCCTCTGTGCTCACCTCATCATCGCTCGACCAAGCAGGGGCGGCGACGTTTTGGGCGACTGGGCTCGAGCGTTGGCTATGCGTCGCCATCCGAGCGTCGCTGCTTGTGCGCTAGCGAACCACCTTGCTCGAATCGCATGGGCGTTAGTCGTACGCCACACCGAATACGAGCCGCGTACATTCGAGCGTGGGTCCAAGCATTGCCACGCATAGAACGGTGCCGCAGAACAACGAGCATGAAAGCAGGTGAAAGCCGGAAAAAATGTGGCTTTCGAGGCCGTTTCACTGGCGCACCACAAACTCCGCGCTTGTCTCCATCCCCGATGGAAAACGTTCGAAGACACCGACGGTTCATCCGTCAACGAGGCGCATTCCGGGCGTGGTTGGAAGGCTGATCGAAGCCGATTAAGTTACCGGAATCCTCTGTCGGCACATGGATGATCCCTTGGCGGTGCCCCAGCTGAGACACCGCCCCCTTTTTGAGCGCCGTGACACTTCTTCGATCCCGCGGCCGATGGATGAGGTTTCGCGGATGCTTTATAGGAAGTCGCAGCCCATGTGTCAGTGGGGCGGACAAGCGCTTCAGATTTAACATAATCATCATTATCGAATTGTAAGTATGTAGATACGGAGTCTAATATTCTGGAACTCTGCGGATGGTTTCACGTGAAATTTCTCCGACCATGCGCGTTGGCGCACAATAATTGCGCTATTGCCGCCCTTTTTTTGAAACGTTGCTAATTTTAAGCAGTTGTAGTCGTAATCGCACCACTGTCGACGAGGAGAAACGTCGGCGTTCATGCTCGGCGGCGGCACTGCTTTTTGTGCTAAAATTGTCCCGATTATGTGCGTGGAGCGAGCCATGACTTCGGATACCGGTGCTATTCCCAGTGCAGACGTGAGCTTTGACCGGTTCATGGCCTCTTTGCGCGATCCCGCAGACCCAGCCCCGATCGTCTCCGCTCGGCGCTTCGGCGAGGCCTTGCATATTGACTTGCAAACCCTTGCCCAGCAAGCACACGTACATCGGAACACGATCAGCCGACAGCCTGCGTCCGAAAGCGTGCAACGATTCCTCCGCGACGCTCTGCGGGTCATCCGTGCCGCGACGGATATCTCAGGCGACGTTACGAAGGCACTGTTCTGGTATCGCAACGAACCGCTGCCGGTGTTCAACTACAAAACCGCGGAGCAATTGGTGTCCGAAAGTCGGGCGGATGACGTCCTTCGGTACGTTTCGTCGCTCGAGGCGGGTGCGGCAGGATGATCCTCACAGAATTGGCTGGGTAACTGTCTATCGTATGCACGTTCCCAGGTGGGCTGTTGCGCCGACGAGCGGCGCGGGAGCGGGAACGCACGGCGGTCGCGCGAATCGTGTCGGGCTGAATGCGCTCTACTTGGCCTTCGACCACGACACGGCAATCAGAGAGTATTAGCAGCTGTCGTCCTTGATGCCACCGGGGACCCTGGTTAGCTACAAGCTCACGGCCGCTCCGATTGTCGATTTCACCGGCGGGTACGACAGCGGAAAGTGGTCTGCGTTGTGGGAGGATTTCTATTGCGACTGGCGTCACTGCTGGTTCAATGAACGCATCGAGCCGCCCAGCTGGATCCTTGGCGATGAGGTCGTCGCCAGCGGTGCCAAGGGTATCCTCTTTAAATCACGACTGAAGCCTGACGGTACGAACCTCGTTCTGTACACAGAGCGTCTTGACTCCACGGACCAATTCGACGTCTACGATCCATATAACGCTCTGCCGCGGAACCAGTCTTCTTGGGATTGAGCTTCGGACAGCTCGACGGACATCAGGGACCGTGCGCCCTTGCCTCCCCAATGGGATCGATATCCTTAAGACAGTACTTTCCAAAGGGCACGGACCTGTCCAGATGGAGTGTTCAAGAGCTCCAGGCAGTTGCTCACACGTTGAACGCAAGGCCCGGAAAAACCCTCGGCTGGAAAACGCCTGCGGAGGCTTTGGACGAATACCTAAAATCTGTCCGATAATCGAGTGTTGCGACGACCGGCTGAATCCGCCCAATATGCTAGCCACGACTTCCAGCGCATGCAACGTATAACGATTACGGTCGACGATAATCTGCTGGCATTGGTCGATGCTTTGAAGGAAGCACGCGGATACACGAGTCGCTCAGAGGCGTTCCGGGTCATTGTGCGCGAGAGTCGATCGCGAGAACAGGCCAGCGAAGAGGATCAGTCTGGTATCGCAACCCTGACCTACGTTTATGACCATGCGACGCGCGACCTCGCTCGGCGCGTCACACAAGCGCATCACGACCGGCATGATCTGGCGGTAGCGAGCATGCGCATCCATTTGGATCACAAGAGTTGCCTCGAGTCGTCAGTGCTACGAGGAGGAGCGCAAGACCTTAAAGCGTTTGCAGACGGACTGACTAGTCAACGCAGCGTCCGGTACGCGCATCTACACACAATTCCCGTAACCGTTGAGCGAGTTCATCACAAGCACGGCTCAGACTCGATGCATCATGATCACTTGCACGTTTGAAAGTCTCGTCGATCGGCACGAGCAACCGCATCGGCGAGACGAAGGCTTTCAAGCATATTTCGACACATCTGAGCGACTGAAATTTTGGATGGAAGCATTCATCCAAAGGCGTTGCACTCTGCTGGACCATAGGCCGATGCGGGCAGACTTTGGTTGATCGAACGGTGCGCGGATTCCGTTTAGCGGTGCGTCGCCCATCGCGATATTCTCACTCGTCCAAGAATCGGCCGAGGCGCAGGCGCGGTACTGACACCATTGCATTTAGCGTCGATGGACGGCCACCCCGCGCGGGAATCGCTCGTGTCGCATGGCTTCACGACCTTTGCAGCACCCAAGCGTCGAAGTCGCGACCCTGACATCTGCACATAATCAGTCTCGTGCTACACACTGGAAAACTAATAATCAATGACGATAAATCGCTTGCGACCTGCACCTTGGCCCTCGCCAGCAGCAGTTCGTTCGCTATCTGTGGGGCGATACGCACGTTATTCGGGAACTGTTCTATTTGATCCGCCACTGGTCGGATCACGTCATTAGGCGATACACCTGCTCTTTCTTCCAAACGGCGCTATGGCCGATGACAAGATTCAAGCGTCGCGCCGGTCCACGACCTGGGTATCCGCCTTCCGCTGGCGACCCTTAATGCACGCATAACGGACAGAAAAGTGAAAAAAGATTGGCTGAGCTGACCGTGAAATGCGCGCTTCAATAACGCACACGGGCTCTCGGCCCTCTCCATAGGTAACCTGAGGCATTGATCTCAATAAGCCCAGCAGACTTTTCGTACATTGCCGACGGCAGAAGTAGCATCCATACTTGCATTCAGACAAGATAAAAATGAGGGTCCCGTGATTACTGAGGAAGGTGTTGACAGTGCGGACGTCATTGTCAGACCGGCCGCTAACGGCGGCTGGCAAGTAGAGTTCTCCAGTACCACCGGCGTTTCGCTTGCGCACGCTCGAACACAATGCGAGGCCGTATTCCTCGCCAAGTATATCGATCCTGATGCCGCTATTCGTGTTCTACCGGCCCGAGAAACGTGCTCGCATAAATTAACGGTCCAATATTAACGCAAAGCTGATTTCCGTCGATGTTCATACGAGGCTGCCCTCTTGGGGCTTCGTGTGTGGCCTCGTTGACAAGGATAAAGCTGCTGCAGCATTGGCCGCCACCATTTTCATTGCTATCGAATTGACCGCGCCGGAGTGCTTGATGGCGCCCTCCTTCTGGGGGCGGTGATTAATATCATTCCCTATAGCCGACCACCGGGCCTACCGGAGAGCCGCCAACGACGCTCTTTCAAAGCGATGTCAGATCAGCCACGACGAGCACATCTTGTGCATTACGATTGCCGCCGCGAAACACAATCTTTTTGCCGACGACCAAGTCGGTGCCGTGCGTGTGGCAAAGCATTTGCAGTTCAACGATGACATTGGGTCTGGAATATGAGCCCGATTTTGATTGGCGACTGGGCCGACCAAGTTAAAAAAATCGGCGCTACCTTGATGTTCCGGTAATTTTCCGAGCGCGTTTTATGATGTGATTGATGCCACTGTGTTGGTGCGCAATGAAAGCCACCCAAACTGTCGGGGAGGCGTGCGTGCGCGGAGAAGGACATTGCGGGCCTTAACAACGTATGCCGCAAGTCATCAAGTCCTTCGGGTCAAAGGTCGGGAGGCGCTAGAGGAGCGGCCGGTTCCTTCACCGGTATCCACGACCGGCGCCAGTGGACTTGCAGCCTGTTCGAATACGATACCCATGGCAATGTATTCGGTTTCAGTTGAACCGCAGGCCGGACATATGCCATCGTTCAACGCATCATCGGAATAGATGAGCTTGTTGCACGCAGCGCAGCGGATCAGCATCTCGACCCCCAACGATTCCATTTGAAGACTCTTTTGTTATATGCCATAGCGAAGCTACTTCCAATTGTTCAATATAGTCGGGTTCCGTTCTTTCTCGATACGAGCCTGAGTTCATCGCACCAGGTTCCATTCGAATTCCGAAGCCCCGGCCGCCAGCGCCGCTTCGTTGAAGACGGGAAGAACGGGTTCGTCGGGCCGTCCGTGCCAGCGAACGTTGAACTTCTCTTCGATCAGGCCATCCTCCGCTTTCACCGCTGATGCCACGCTCGACAAGGTGCAACCGGACACGCTCAATGCTTCGGAAAGCGCTTCACGTGAAAAGCGTCCGCGTTGATAGGTGATGTGTAGGTCGGCCTGATTCTCTCGCGGTATGCGTACTTCGAGCGCCTTCAGGAACCACAGCACGACGATGCCAAGCACGAGTCCGGTCACACCGAGCGCCAGTTGGCCGCCGCCGAACAGCAGACCAATCACCGTCACGAACCAGAGCGTCGCCGCGGTCGTCACGCCCTTGACGAGGCCATCCTTGCGCAGGATCGCACCCGCGCCAATGAAGCCGACGCCGGACAGAATGCCGAGCGGCAGGCGCATCAAATCGAGCGTGGCGAACGATTCCGGCGTCTTGCCCGCCTGAAGCAGCAGCGCGTTGACCTGCAGCATCGCGAGACAGGCAGCGAGGCACACGAGCAGCGTGGTGCGCAAGCCAGCCACCTTGCCCGACTCGCCGCGATTGAAGCCGATCAGAATGCCGGCCAATACGGCGAGCGCCAGACGCAGGCATACGTCGCTCCAATGCAATGTCAGTGGCATGAGCGCCATATTGCCTGTCCTCGAGTCATGGTTGGCTAACGCGCTGGACGAAGGACGCCTCGTCGCGCCTGGCATCTGACGAGTGTCCAGCAATCGTCGATCCCGTATGCACACGGGACGAGCACGTCGCCAGCTTTCCAACCTCTTTCCGTCGTCGAACAAGCCGCCAACAAACGCTCCGTCGGCATGCCGTTTGCGCTGCACGGCTTGTCTGCGGGTTCAATACGCCGCGCTTGCTTCACGACCTTCCAGAGAGCTTCCCATGACCACCACCGTCGGTGATTTTCTGATCGACCGCCTGCATGCCTGGGGCGTGCGCCGCATCTATGGCTATCCGGGCGATGGCATCAATGGCGTGTTCGGCGCCCTCAATCGCTCGAAGGGCAAGATCGAATTCATCCAGGCGCGTCATGAGGAAATGGCGGCCTTCATGGCATCGGCGCATGCGAAGTTCACCGGCGAACTCGGCGTGTGCATCGCAACGTCAGGCCCGGGCGCGGCGCATCTGATCACCGGTCTCTACGATGCCCGCCTCGATCACATGCCCGTGCTTGCGATTGCCGGCCAGCAGGCGCGCGCCGCGCTCGGCGGTCACTATCAGCAGGAAGTCGATCTCCCCGCGCTGTTCAAGGACGTCGCCGGCGCGTTCGTGCAGCAGGCGAGCGTGCCCTCGCAGATAAGGCATCTGGTCGATCGCGCGGTGCGCATTGCGCTGTCCGAACGCAAGGTGACCGCGCTCATCCTGCCGAACGACCTTCAGGATCTCGACTACGAGCCGCCCGGCCGCAAGCACGGCACGCTGCATTCAGGCGTGGGCTATCGCGCGCCGAAGACCGTGCCTTATGACGATGACCTGCAACGGGCAGCCGACGTCCTCAACGCCGGCAAGAAGGTGGCGATTCTCGTCGGCGCAGGCGCGCTTGAGGCCACCGACGAAGTCATCGCCGTGGCGGACAAGCTCGGCGCGGGCGTCGCGAAGGCGCTGCTCGGCAAGGCCGCGCTGCCCGACGACCTGCCCTTCGTGACGGGCTCGATCGGCCTGCTTGGCACGGAGCCGAGCTACAAGATGATGATGGAATGCGACGCGCTGCTGATGATTGGCTCGGGCTTTCCGTATGCGGAGTTCCTGCCGAAGGAAGGCGCGGCGCGCGGCGTGCAGATTGACCTGAAGGCGGACATGCTGAGCATCCGCTATCCGATGGAAGTGAACCTTGTCGGCGACAGCGCCGAGACGCTGCGCGCCCTGCTTCCACTGTTGCAGCAGAAGACCGAACGCGGCTGGCGCGAGGACATCGAAGGCTGGGTGGCCGACTGGTGGAAGACGCTGGAGAAGCGTGCGATCGAACCGGCGAAGAGCGGCGTGAATCCGCAGCGCACCGTGTGGGAGCTGTCTCCGCGCGTGCCGTCGAATGCAATCGTCACGAGCGATTCAGGCTCCGTTGCGAACTGGTATGCGCGCGATCTCAAGGTGAAGCGCGGCATGCTGTGCTCGTTGTCGGGCGGGCTCGCTTCGATGGGCGCGGCCGTGCCCTATGCGATCGCCGCGAAGTTCGCGTATCCGGAGCGGCCCGTGATTGCGCTCGTCGGCGATGGCGCGATGCAGATGAACAACATGGCCGAACTCATCACCGTGGCGAAGTACTGGAAGCAATGGAGCGATCCGCGCTGGATCTGCATGGTCCTCAACAACGAGGATCTGAACCAGGTCACGTGGGAACAGCGCGTGATGGAAGGCGACCCGAAGTTCGAGGCGTCGCAGGACATTCCTTCGGTGCCTTATCACAAGTTCGCGGAGCTGATCGGCCTGAAGGGCATCTATGTCGATGACGCCGAGCGCATGGCGGCCGTATGGGACGAAGCGTTGGCCGCGGATCGACCGGTGGTGATCGAGGTGAAGGCCGACCCGAACGTGCCGCCGCTGCCGCCGCACATCACGGTGCAGCAGGCGAAGGCGTTCGCGACCACGCTGATGAAGGGTGATCCGAGCCAGGCCAACGTGATCGTCGATACGGCGAAGCAGGTGCTTGGAGCGGTGTTGCCGGGACACAAGGACAAGTGATCCATGCAGCTGTCGAAGCGTGAGGCGCCGATCGAAACGATCCGGGCGCGCGCCTACACCATTCCCACCGACAAGCCCGAAGCCGACGGCACCTTCACCTGGGGCGCGACGACGCTGATCGTCGTGGAAATCGTCGCGGCGGGCGAGACAGGCCTCGGCTACACCTACAGCGATGCGAGCGTCGCGAAGATGATCGAAGCCACGCTCGCGCCTGTGCTGCAGGGCGAGGATGCATGGCACATCGACGCCCTGTGGCAGCGCCTGCAACAGCGCGTGCGCAACATCGGTCGCTCGGGCGCTGCAGCCACCGCGATCTCCGCGCTGGACTGCGCGCTGTGGGACGTCAAGGCTCGCCTGCTCGACATGCCGCTTGCGCGTCTGCTCGGCATGGTGCGCACACGGGTGCCGCTATATGGCAGCGGCGGCTTCACCACCTATAGCGACGACGAGATGCGCGAGCAACTCACGCGCTGGGTGCATGAGGACGGGTGCCGCTGGGTCAAGATCAAGATCGGCAGCGAGCCTGCGCGCGATCCGCATCGCGTGGCGGTGGCGCGTGAGGCCATTGGCACGCAGACGGGCCTGTTCGTCGATGCAAACGGCGCGCTGACGCGCAAGCAGGCGCTGCACTGCGCGCAGATCTTCGCGGAGCAGGCGGTCGAATGGTTCGAGGAGCCGCTGTCTTCGGACGATATCGCCGGGCTCGCCTCGCTGCGCGGCGTGCTGCCCGCGCGCATGGAACTGGCAGCGGGCGAATACGGCTACACGTTGGACGACTTCCGCGTGCTGCTCGACAACGCGGCGGTGGATGTGCTGCAGGCCGACGTGACGCGCTGCGGCGGCATCACCGGTTTCCTGCGCGCGGCCACGCTGTGCGATGCGTTTCATCTACCGCTATCGGCGCACTGCGCGCCGGCGATGCATCTGCACGTCGCCTGCGCCGCGCCGCGTCTGCGGCATCAAGAATGGTTCCACGATCACGTGCGCATCGAGCAGATGTTGTTCGACGGCGCACCGCGCGCGGTGGACGGCGCCATCACGCCGGACCTGTCGCGGCCCGGCTGCGGGCTCGAATTCAAATATACGGATGCACACCGGTACGCGGTGTGAAGCACACGGGGCACGGCATGAAGCAATTCTCGGCAGGCAATCTGGCAGTGGCGGCCGGGCTCGCGGCGGCGGGCGCCGCTTTCATCGGCATGAGGTCGAACCGGCGCGCGGCGCCCGTGCAGACCCATATCGACACGGCGCGCAGTTTCAATCGCAGCTCGGCGCTGCTCGCGCTCTCCGTGCTTGCGGACAGCGCGATGGAACATTACCGCGGCTCCTATGACAACCCCGCGATGGTCACGCCGCTCGTGGTCTCCGCGCTGTCGTTGCTCGCGGGCGTGCACGGCGGACGCGATCACGAGCCGCAGCGGCATCCGGTGCGCGATTCGGTGTATCTGGGCGCGGCGCTCGCGGGCGTCGCGGGCACGGGCTTCCATCTGTACAACATCACGAAGCGTCCCGGCCAGTGGAGCTGGCATAACCTCTTCTATGCCGCGCCCATCGGCGCGCCGATGGCGCTGCTGCTGTCAGGCGCGCTCGGCGCGGCAGCGGAGCGCCTGCGCGACGAACCGCAACACGAGCCGCGACTCTTCGGCCTCCCCGCCGGGCAGGCGCTGGCGCTGCTGACGAGTGCGGGACTGATCGGCACCGTGGGCGAAGTTGCGTTGCTGCATTTTCGCGGCGCGTTCCAGAACCCCGCCATGTATGCGCCCGTCACCATTCCGCCGCTTGCCTCCGCGCTGCTGCTGCACACCGCGCTCGCCGCGCCGCGTCCACGCTGGTTCACCCGGCTCTGGCTGCGCATGACGGCGACGCTCGGTGTCATTGGCGTGGGCTTCCATGCGCGCGGTATCGCCCGCAATCAGGGCGGCTGGCGCAACTGGAGCCAGAACCTGTTCAACGGTCCACCGCTGCCCGCGCCGCCGAGCTTTTCCGCGCTCGCGCTCGCCGGCCTCGCTGCCCAGCGTTTGCGGGAGACCGAGCGATGAACCTGCCCCGCTATCCCGGCTATGACGTGACGGACAAGCGTGACACGCCGTCATGGGACGAGGTCACGCGCGGTGTCATCGACGAACGGCTCGCAACGCCCACGGAGCCGCGCTTCCTCGATGCCGTCGAATGGCGCGCGCTGACGGCGCTGTGCGCGTGCATCGTGCCGCAGGATCATGAACGCGAACCCGCGCCGCTGCCCGCGCTGATCGATGCAAAGCTCGTCAGGGACGTCGGAGATGGCTATCGCGACGCCCGTCTGCCGATGCTGCGCGACGCGTGGCGCATCGGTCTCGCCGCGCAAGTCGACTTCCTCGCTTTCATCGTATTCGCGCATCGGCAGCCATGCGCCTTGATGGAAGACATCGGGCGCGCGGCCATGCTTGCCGCGCGGAACCTGCTGCGGATCATCGGACACGGCGATTCTCCTTCAGCGCACGCGCTTCCGTGCCGGGCTTGGGGACGCGAAGCGCTGGGCACCAGCGTGCTCGACGGCGACCCCGACGTGATCCTCAAGATGCCCGAAGACGCTTACGCGCCGTTCTGGCTGGGCGTGGCCTCGCTGCTGTTCTTTGCCGGGCTTGCATTGCAGGCGTGGTGGTTCGCGGGCCTCTCGCTGCTCGGATGCGGCGCGGCGATTGTCGCGTGGCTCTGGCCGCAACGCGAACTCGGTCAACGCGACGATGCCCCTCACGCGGAGGCCGCATCATGAGCGAACTCGCGGAAGCCTTGCCGGAACGCGCGAGCCTGCCCGTCGGCAGTCCGGGTCAGCGTTCGGGCGGCTGGTGGGGATGTCTCACGCTCGTCGCGACTGAAGCCGCCTTGTTCGGCTATCTGATCTTCTCGTATCTCTATCTTGCCTCGCAAACGACGGAACGCTGGCCGCCCGAAGGCATGCCAAAGCTTGGGCTCGGCATCGTGAATACCGGCATTCTTTTGACGAGCAGCGTGTTCGTGTGGGCCAGCGAGCGCTTCGTGCGCAAAGGCCGGCGCGGCATGGGCGTGCTGATGCTCGTCATTGCGATTGCGCTCGGCGCGGCGTTCGTCGCGATCCAGATGAAGGAATGGGCCGATCATCCTTATGGTCTGACGACGCATCTGTATGGCTCGCTGTACTTCACGATCACCGGCTTTCACATGATGCACGTGCTGGTGGGGCTGATCGTTCTCGCCTTCCTGCTGCTGTGGACCGCGCTCGGTTACTTCGACCGGGCGCGCTCGGCGGCACTCAGCATCGGCGGGCTGTACTGGCATTTCGTCGATGTCGTGTGGCTTTTCATCTTCGCGACGCTCTATCTGTCGCCCTACGTGCTGGCGCGATGACATCCGGTCAACCTCCCGCGCGACCCGGCGGCCTTGCGCTGACGCTCGGCCTGCTGCTCCCGCCGTTCGCGTGGATGGCGCAGACGACGCTGGGCCAGACGCTGTCTGCATGGGGCTGCTTTCCGCATCAACGGCCCGTGCATGCGCCGGCGCTGCCGTGGCTCGAACAAGGACTCGCGATGACGGCGCTGGGGGCGCTGGTGATCGGCGGCGCGGGCGGCGTCATCGCATGGCGCAACTGGCGGCGCACCGGGCAGCTTGCGTCAGAGCTCAAACAGCAGGGCTCGATCGAGCGGCATGCCGCGCGCGATGCCTTCATTGCGCGTGCGGGCGCGTTGGCGAGTGCGCTGTTCGTATTCGTGCTGATCGCCACCGATCTCGCGTGGCTGCTCGTCTCGCCTTGCGGAGGACGGTGAACTCATGATCCGCCGCCGACTCTTATCCGCTTGTCTGACGCTGTTCGCGTGCGTCCCGTGGGTCCATGCGCAGACCCCGGACACGTCGCCGGGGCTCGTCGCACGCGGCGACTATCTCGCCCGCGCCGCCGACTGCGCCGGCTGCCACACCGCCGCCCCGGTGCCGGGCAAGCCTCAGCCGCATCCGTTCGCGGGCGGTCTGCCGATGGGCTCGCCCTTCGGCACCATCTGGTCCAGCAACATCACGCCCGATCCGGTGCATGGGATCGGGCGCTATAGCTATGAGGATTTCGCGCGCGCGTTGCGCAAAGGCGTGGCGCCGGGCGGCAAGCATCTGTACCCGGCGATGCCGTATCCATCGTTCTCGAAGATCAGCGACGACGACTTGCATGCGCTCTACGCCTACTTCATGCACGGTGTCGAACCGGTAGCGCAGGCCGCGCCCGCAACGAAACTGCCGTTCCCGTTCAATCAACGCTGGGCGCTGACCTTCTGGGACTTCGCCTTCGCGCCGGACAAACCCTTCGTTGCCGATCCGACGCGCGACGCGCAATGGAACCGGGGCGCGTATCTGGTGCAATCGCTCGGCCATTGCGGCGCATGTCATACGCCGCGCGGTCCGGCCTATGACGAACTCGGCTACACGGACGAATCGCCGGCCTATCTCACAGGCGGCACCAACGATCATTGGCATGCACCGAACCTGACCGGCTTGCCGGGCGCGGGACTGGGCCGCATCTCGGCGGCGGACCTCGCCGCCTTTCTCAAGACCGGCCATGGCGCGGGACTGGCCACTTTCGGCGCCATGGTGCAGGTTGTCGAGGACAGCACGCAGTATCTCGACGATCAGGATCTGCAAGCCATCGCCTCGTATCTGAAGAGCCTGCCTGCTCACGGCGATGGGGGCACCTACGATGACCATTCGCGAGAAGCCCGCCAGAGCGTCGCAGCACTGCACACCGGCGAGCAGGAACGACCCGGCGCGGGACTCTATCAAGGTACCTGCGCGCGCTGCCATCAGGCCGATGGCATGGGCGTTCCGCTCAAGTATCCTCGTCTGGCCGGCAATCCGGCGGTGCTGTCGCAGAAGCCGGATTCGCTCGTGCGGCTCGTGCTGCAGGGCGGACGGGCACCGTCCACCGTCCATGGTCCTGAACCGAAGAAGATGCCCGCATTCGCTGACCAGCTCACCGACACGGAGATAGCCCGCGTGCTGACCTTCGTGCGCTCGACGTGGGGCAATAACGCACCGCCCGTCACGACGCGCGATGTCAGGACGATGCGCGAAGCGGTGGGAGGCGGCTCGACACACTGAGCTGCGCGCCAAGGCACAGCCATTGCGCCTGGCGAATGACCTGAACGACCGACACGCGATGATGCAGAAGCCTCCCCGACGCCTGCTCGTGATCTCCCCGCATCTCGACGACGCCGTTTTCAGTTGCGGCGCCCTGCTCGCTGCGGAAACCGATGCTTTGGTCTGCACGGTGTTCGCCGGAACGCCCGAGAGGCCGATGGTGACCGGCTGGGACACGGAGTGCGGTTTCAACGACGCTCACCAGGCTATAGAAGCACGTCGCGCTGAAGACATTGCGGCGCTGGAGATACTCGGCGCACGCGCCAGGCATCTCTCTTTCCTCGATTCGCAATACGCGGAGGACGGATCGCAAACGATGGAAGCCATCGCTGACGCGCTCGCCGACGTGATCCACGCGGGTCACCATGACGCCGTC
>NZ_JARUXS010000007.1:0-82191 GCF_031451175.1 Caballeronia sp. LZ035 | reverse complement strand
ATCTGTCGAGCTTCATGGAATTGTGGAGAAGCGGATGGGTTGCAGTATGTTTGCATCCGAACATAAGAGTCTGAGCGGAGACTGTTTGGCGCCTGATGCCGGTGAAGGTTGTGAACGGGCTGAAGCCGTTGCGGTGTTGATCGCCGAGATTTGAAGTACGCGAGCCTATGAACCGCACGGATCAGACAATAGCCCGCCGACGGTCATTCGAGAAGGGCGCATCCATCCGGTATGAAGAAAAAGAAATGTGACAGGTGCACGACTCTGCGCTGATCCCATCATGCGAGGATTAAACAGAAGGATGTCCGGGGATAGCCGGATTTGGATTTTCTATGAAAATTCGACCTCCGGCCGTCAATGTGACCTATTCGGAGGCGCCGTGTCCGCTCGGTTTTTGGATTGCGGATAGCGCATGGCGGGTGTCAACGCTGCGTTCGGGCGACGGTGCGCGCTTGGGGCGTAGAAGCGAAAAAAGCAAAGATCGGCACGTTACCGGGCGACGTGGGACTAGTGCAGCCGCGCCAACTGGCGGACCTTGACGGACGCATTGGAGCGCAGAGGTCGGCGCTTGCCGTCATCGCGCGATTTGATTGGCTACATCAGACGAGGAACGATGCGATAGGGAAGCGCTTGTAAGTCACGCCGCGTGCCGCAGATGAGATGAAGGTATAGAACATCGGACCGCACCTGGTAGACGATCCAGCTCTCAGAGGAAAGCGCCGGCAGAACGTCTCTCGATAAACCCATCAAGCTCCCAAGGAAAGTGGCCACTCTCAGGAAACTCGCATCGTTCTGCTTCACGAGCAGTTCGCCCCGTTCTGGAAGCCTCGAAGCGAAGAGATTGAAAAGACCATACCGGCGATGCTGTTGCGAAGTCGCGCGGACGTCCAATCTCAACGCTCGAACTTCCCACGGAGCAAGTATTTTTCCTTGTTGGCTCGCGCAGCGCGGCGAACTCGACTCACTACACGGGCTGTTGCGCTATCCAGTCGAGCGCATATTGCCGTCCGCCCTCCAAGGCATGTCTTTCGGTCGTGAATTGCTCGGGCAAGTCGTAGTCGTAAAACAGTTCGCCGGACGTAAGGCGGATAACGCCGACCACGCGCCAGAAGTGCGGGCTGATATAACGCGCGTTTGTCTCAATTGTCCAGGTCGCGGTAGGCCCGCCGTTCAACTCCATCGGTGGCGGTCCGCCTGCCTTTTCGGCGCGAAGCGTCCTGAAATACGCAGTGTCGTCAATCTCGTTCGAGTCCAATTTTTCTGCTTTGGGGACGACAGACTAGGAAAATATCTGCCCGACCTCGCCTTATTGATTCTTGGGATCATTGTAAAACATGCTTACATAAGTGCGTGGACGAACATAAGTAATGGCAAGAATTGGTTGAACATCGCATCTGGCCGCCTGCGGACACGCACGCGGAGGAAGGCGGACTCTCATAAAGAACCGCGTGACGTTTCTCGGTACCGGCTTGCGGCAGTGGCCCGATATGTGCGCTGACGACTTCGAGACAGCATAACTTCGTTGCATGGCTTACGCATCAATTCGGGCAGGAATTGACTTCGTGAGTGCCACGCCGAATCAGACACCAATGGCGCATCCTGAAGATCGAGCCGAAATGACAACCCCACAGAAGCCTAAAGCGTATCAGGTTGACCACGGCGAAGGTCTAGGGAAAAGGTTCGTTGTCGTCTTCGCCGTATCCGGTGCGCGCGCGCGGCGCGAAGTTGCGTCGATGCTCGACCTTACGTGGAACGAGGTCGGCGGTTGCCGTCGCGCGCCCGAGTTTGACAGATACGCGCCCGGCCCGGTGCCCGTCGGTGTGCTGACCGCCCGCGCATAAGCATCTCCGTCCTCACGGATACAACGATGAAAAACGACACCGCACCTGTGCAATCGAGCGATGCCGAAATTCGCGCAACCCTGATCGCCCAGTTGAAGGAGTACGGCCCCACCCGCGCGAAGACGCTCACCAAGCGCGCGGGCGTGCCCTATGGACGTATCCGTCGCGTGCTCGAAGCGGCGCGCGCAACGGGCGAACTGAATGACTGCGCCGACGAAAGCTGGGGCGGCTATCCGATGAAAGCGTGGGCGGTCACGGGCAGCGCGACCGTCCAAAAGGCGCAGGCAAGCCGCTTCGCGTTCTCGCCGAGCGAAACCTTGGCAGAGATGCAGGTGAGCGCTCGCGCGACCCTGATGCGAGGTATGGCATGAGCGGCGGGCGCATGGCCCTACGCGAGCGGCTCGAATGGCTACTCGTCGCAATGGCGTCTGGTCGCTACGGCCCGTCCATTGATACGAGCATGCGCGACTTCGAAGCAGACTTCATTGTCGCAACAGGCGCGCAGACGGATGTTATGCCCGGCGGGCGCGAGCGCGCTCGCCACTTGGTTGTCGACTTGACAGAGATTGTTGATCGCGGGCAGGCGACTCGCGAGTCGAAGACGGTCCGTGAGGACAGTCACACGCGTAACTACGCACGATTCACCCTTACGCAGCAGGGCAGGGACGAAGCCCGGGCCATCGCCGCGCGCACCACGAAGGAAACGGCATGATGCGCACGAGCTCCGCGAGAAGGCGATGCCGTCTGCGAAGCGGTTTGATTGATTACTTCTGTACATGCTCACACAGATCGAGCACGATACTGTGGACATCATGATCCGGGAGTTCGTGGGCGCGTAGACGAGCGCCACGAACGCGCCGCACGCGGTCGTATGCATGGGGGCGAACAGGCACCCCGCCTTGGGCTCGGTTGGGCGAGCTTTTCAAGCGCACCACGTCAGCATCGCTTGATGCTTGGCAGACACAAATGGCTCGCGCGCGTACTCGTGCGAATCGGCTCCTCACTGACTAGCGAACGGAGGCTCCAGCCGTCGTACAAGACCCGCGCCTCCGCTAGGACCGCACTTCCACCGCTGGCCTTCGCTCGGCAATGACTCATCGCGCCTTGTGATAAGGGTCGCTCTCCTTAACGTGCCGATGGTAGGCCAGCAGCGGGCGTACTGCAGCGTGGCTGCCATCTTGGCCGCCCATGCGTGGATCGGGCTTTGGAAGTTTGAAATCTATCGGTCACTTCCGCGAATGCGCTCATGAAAACGCTCACCGCCGCTGAACTGACATCCGCGAAGTGCTCGCGCGCCCAATTTTCAAAACGTCTACCAAATTGAATTCCACCAGCCTCCCGGAATCTTCAGCGTAACCTTGGTAGTGCTTTCACGAGCATTGTGGCTGGCTGCGAGGATCCGGCCTGGCGCCGATGTCAGGCTTGTGCATGAGATCGCGGCATTGATGCTGCTTGATGCAAATCCGGTTCAAAGTGAACTGGACTATAGGGATCTGCATGCGCTGTGTGAGCGACAGCTTGTTCTATTGGAGAGATTGGCGTCGGGAGTGGAGCGCCCTCGCTTGACGGAACATGGGCGGGCTGTGCTGCAACATGTGGCCAACCGATGCACCTAGTTCAATGTATCGTCTAACCCCTCGATAGGGCGACCGCAGAACAGGACGCGTGAATATCTCAATCACGTGAAGTGTTGAACGCGCAGCTGGCGTTCAAACGTAGGCGAAGCTCATGCGACAAAGACGATCATATCCGCATACATGTTTACGCCGACCGGAAATTGAGCCACTTGTAGGGATCGCGCCGACCGAAAATTGAACCGGGCAATCAACCTATCCTGCTAGTTTTTCAGGCAGGGTGTTTGGGGATGTTCCCGATGACCATGTCGCGCTCCATCCGCACCTGACGCGATAATGCCAGCACATGCTCCAGGCGTTTGTTATCCACTTCGGCACCCTGATCCGCCACGGATGACCGGTCGTACTGGCGATAGGCCAGCGCGTCTCCATCCGCCCGAATTTCGATGCGACCATCCGGGTATTCGTACACGTCGATATAGCGATGGACGAGGGCGCGTGTCTGCGGCGTGTCGTCCAGCATGTAGATCGCTCGGACGTACTGCGACGTCAAACTATTCGACACGCAACGCGACACCCGATGCGTCAGAATCAGGTCGAGATCCTCATCCTCGCGCAGCGCGCGATGCGCATCGAAGCCACTCCTGGGCATCTTCCCAAAACGACCATTGAAGTCAGCGATGAAGTGAGGCGCATAGGCATTCGCCGCCTCCCGCGTGTCGATCTTGCGCAACCGCAATTCCTTAACGAGCCGATCCTGCAAGGTTAAATTGGCCCGTTTCACGCGTCCCTTGGCTTGACTGCTGTTGGCGCATAGCGTATCCACGTTGAGCTCGTACAAGGCCCGTCCGTATTGGGTCACACCTTTGCCGGGGGTACTCGAATGACTGTTGCACGAGAACACGCTGGCGCGGTCGCTGTAGAGAGCCACCGGCTTGCCATACGCTTCGATGTATTTGCGCGCCGCCTCGAAATAGCTGAACGTCGACTCGGCCGCGGTGAAGTGCAGGGTCATCAGCCGGCTGGTGGCATCATCGATAAACACCAGCAACGTGCACGCCGGGGCTCGGTCTTCGAACCATCGGTGATCGCTGCCATCGATCTGAACCAGTTCGCCCAGACACGAGCGCCGATTCCTTGGTTGGTGAATCTTGGGCGGGCGCTGCGTGCGGGGAGTCCACAGGCCTGCCTCGGTCATCAGGTGGCGCACGGTTTCCTTGGATAACGTTAAACCGTGACATTCACGCAGCTTCTCGCAGGCCAGTGTCGGGCCGAAATCGGCGTAGCGATCCCGGATCAGCGTCAGCGCTCGACCAGCGATTGCTCCGTCGAGTTTCCGGTTTCCCGGACGGCCGCGAATATAAGTCAAATCCATGGAATGCGGCGGTCTGGTATCGCCAGCTAGCTGGATTCGGTCTGACATAGATCGGCCATCACGGTCGGCGATTGGTCCGCCGCGTCGGGTTGCGGTCGATCCCCCCAACAGACGTCAAATCCATGTGCGGCGCTATGACCGTTATCGGGGAGGGACGTGCCGACGACGCGAACATGCAAAATCTGGCTCGGTCTCGTTCGGGACGTGCGACACATCAATTGTGACCCGCGCTGCATGAATCTCGTCAGCGTCGCTCATTCGTAGGCTAACTCTGAACCTCGCCCGTACAATCGAGGTCTGACGGTTGGCTATCAACGAGCCTTCGGATACATGAGGGCGGTTCGTCAAGTTCCGCCCAAGACTGCCGTTATTCCAATGAGCCGCTGTTCCACGCGCCAACCGTCGCACATTAAATAGTTCCGGGGAACGTCTTTATGGACAAGCAGGCCTTGATCCAAAACCTAGTCAAACATTTTGCGGCGCCTCAGTCATCGGAGCGCTGGGCTATGTATCATCTGATTAGCCCAGTGGTCGATTTCGCCAATTTGACGTCCGGTCTGATCTCTTACTATGAGTTTCAGCAACCTAGCGCGCATAAGACTTTTCAGAAGGTGGACATTGCACTCCTCGACAGCGTCACTCGTTCCCCGCGCGTCATGGTCGAAGCGAAGCAATTCCGAAAGCCCGTTTCGGCGGAGCTCATACGGAAGTACCTGAAACCGGGTGTGCGAGGCGCTGTAACGAACGGCTTTCACTGGGTTCTCTGCGTGGACGACAACAGCAAGATCGTGACGTTGTCGAGCGTGGACGGCACGTTTTTCGAAGAAGCGCTGAACGAGGTGGTGTCGTTCATCAGTAGCGGTGAAGTGGACACATCCGTTTGGAACGATGGCGACGCATACACCGCAAAGTGCCCGGCGGCGCGCGCTTCGAACAAGCAAGCCGCAGTGGCGCCGCACTCATCCGTGTTAGAAGCGAGCATTGCGAAGTCGAAAAAGTCGAAATCGACGGTCGATGCCACCGGGCCAAGCGCGGCCGCGCAAACCCCGAATCCGGTTCCGCCTCGGGGAGCCAAAGCCACAATAAAGCCGGCCGCATCCGTATCGGAAGAGGACGTTGTCAAGCCGAAAAAACGCCTATCGACGGTCGATGTCATGGGGCTAGCCGAGGCCGTTCGAACATTGCAATCGGTTTCGCCTCTCGAAGCCACACTGCTTTCGGATCTGGCCACCAACCTCTCTGTTGCTCGACCTTTCGCGCAACATCTGCGGTTCGAAGTCAGCGAGACTCGCATCGTTTTATTCGATGAACGCGTCGCCTCCAGGAATGAGCGGCGCGTCGCGCGGATAAAACTCGGTGCAACGCGTCCCGATGTGATCGTCAGGACGAGCATCGTCAGTAGCGACGGCTGCCTCTCGAGCATCTTGCCTCACTTTGCCCTTGAACGAGGGCCGCATATGCGACGGTTTAGGCTCGGCGATGCGAAGCAAACTGTGGCCTTCGCGAAAGAACTCGCCCGCGTTTTGAGTGCGAAGATGCATCTGTCAGGCAGGAACGAGCTTTATTCGAATCGGCCTGATATTCACCGTTAGCGAGGCCCACGCGCCGGTCAAGACGCTAGGTCATCATCGGGCCTGCCGGAAACTCACTGAGTGTCGCCGGCTACACGGATCGCTGTCTCGTCGCGCAAGCTGACCCATCTCGGTCACCGCAAAAAATGGCCGAGGCCTGGGACCGCATGGTCAAGACCCACGAGTAGCAGCGCGCGCGGCAATAAGCAGTGTTGGAAGCTCGACAACGAGACCAAGATGCTCACTTGATGCGGGACCGCGAGCGCGAATGGCAGGAGTGGCGGGACAGAATGACGCCGGAAGAACGGGCGCAGGCCAAAGCGTGGTTCAAGCAGTTCGAGGCGGGGCTTGGACGCTAGGCAGTTCACGTTTGATGATTTCCTCGAGCGCCTGCGCAAGAAGGGTCGCGGAACGGATGGAGCCATGCCAACGGCCGCTTCCGCGAGCCCAACCGCCGTTCGAATGGCAACGTCACCGAGGCAGCCAACGGGAGGTTGTGGCCGAAGTCGGTGGCGGATTCAACCGGTCGATGCAAGGTTTGGTGAAATCGCTCAGCCGGTGTGTCGAAGTTTAGTGTTTTCTTGGGACGCTCGTTGAGCCGCCTGGCTAAGACATCAAGTCTCGCCTGTGAATAGACGGAGAGATCAGTACCCTTAGGAAAGTACTGCCTGAGAAGCCCATTCGTGTTTTCGTTCGAGCCGCGTTGCCAGGGATGCTGTGGATCGCAGAAATAGACCTTGATGTCGGTAGCCACGGTAAAGCGGTTGTGATCGGCCATTTCCGAGCCCCTGTCCCAGGTCAGCGATTTATATAGTTCCCGAGGTAACTTGCTGGCGTGTCGTATCAGCGCGTTGACCACAGCCTCAGAATTCTTGTTGGGTACTTTCACCAGCATCACGAATCGACTGTGACGCTCGACGAGGGTCGCAATCTGGCTCGTAGCGTTGCCAAACAGCAAGTCGCCTTCCCAGTGCCCGGGTATTGCGCGATCCTCCGCCGTAGTGGGGCGTTCACTGATCGATACAGCATCGCGAGTGTTCGTACGGTCTTCGGTTTTCAATGTGTGATGACGGGATCGGCGCATGACTCGAGAGCGTCGCAAGTGTTTAAGCAGTTCCTTTTTCAGGGCGCCGCGAGCTTGAATATAAACTCGATAACCTTGACTGCCTCCGTTGCGCTGCAGTTCGCGGCTGATCGTGGAAGGAGCACGTCCAACCTGGCCGCAATAGACCGAATCGACAATCGTGCAACCAGGCAACGAGAGATTTCCTCGCGTTCTGCAAGGCTCAATGCCTGCGGTGCGCGGTGTCTTTGCTGTGGCTCGATGCCGCCGGCCTCCGCGAGTATCCGCTGTATCGAAGAGTGGCCTCGATCGAACAATTTGGCAATCTGATGAATCGTTTCGCCTTTGCGCCAACGGTCCCACATCAGCGCCTTCTGACTCTCCGAATAATAGGTCCTCGGTCTCTGTGCAACACCTCCACCGCTCACGCAGATTTTAGTGCAATAGTTTGCTGGAATCGCTCGGCTGGCATTTCGTAACCCAGGGTCTTTCTTGGGCGCTCGTTCAGCCGTCGCGCCTGAGTTTGGCTTTTGAGTCTATTGATAGATCGGTACCTTTGTTCCCCCCGATCCGCTCCGGCAGCGAAGTCGTCGCGGCAGCGGCAATCGCGCCGCTGGGCGAATACAGCAGGAATTTCAGCGCCAGCGCGTTTCGGATCAGCAGCGAACGGTACGGCCCGTCATAACGAATATTCGCCGTCCATTCGCGCAATGCGGCATCCGATGTATCGATCCGCGCATCGATATCCTCGATGGGCGGCACGACGAGCGGTTCATCCTCGCCAGCGACGACGGCGAGCGTCTCGCGTTCGCCCGCGCGCACAGTTAGATGCGCACGAATGCCTTCATCCGCACGTTCATCGATCACGACGCTAGTACCGTGCAGCAGCAGCCCCAGCATCCGCCCCGCATGGAACACGTCGCGCCCGCCGATGGTCGAGCAATACGGGCTGATGGAATCGTCGCGGCGTCCGAATACAATTCGGATATCGAATCGGATGCTTCCTTCGATGCCCTCGAGGCGCCGCACCAGTTCCGCCCACGGAAGCCGTCCCGCGGAGCCGCTATTGTGCGACTCGACCAGCTTCGCACGGCCCGACGCCGTAACGAACTCCGTCTCCAGCACGTTGCTGTCGTCGCGGTAGCGTCGTGCCACTTCGAACGGTTCCACGGGCGTGATCGAAAAGCAGCCGCCGTTGCGCGCATCGAGCAGGCGGTCGAACAGCGGCGGCGAATCGATGCTCGGCACGCACCACGAGTCGATGGAACCGTCCGCGCCGCTGAGCGCGACGGACCGGCCATTGCCCAATGCGGCGTAGGCATCGAGCGGCAGGAAACCGTCTGCGTTGCGTTGAATGCGCACCATCAGTTTTTCGGCACCTTGTCGACGCCCGCGCCCGGATTGCTCGTGTCGACGAGTTCCGGCGACTTCACCGCACGCAGCGTTTCGAGCTGCGCTTTCGTATCGATACGGCGCGTGCGTTCGAACGGTTCGAACGTGACCGGACGGCCCGTTTCCATCGCCTTGACGATGCCTTCGAGCACGCGCACATCGGCGTAACCTTCTTCGAAGTCGGGCTCCGGATGCGTGTCGTTCAGGATGCAGTCGGAGAAGTATTTCAGCTCGCCACCGAAGTGGTCGGTGTTCCTGAAAGACTCGGATTTTTCATCCTGGCCGATGGTGACGGTGTGCTGCAACGGCTTGCCGTACATGTAGCACGGTTGCATCGCGAGGTTGCCCTTCGTGCCGAGTGCGAAAAAGGAATCGAGCGTGTTGAGCGTGTAGGAGAGCACGAATTGCGCAAGGCGGTCGCCTGGAAAGCGCAGCGTGACGGATACGGTGTCGTCGAAGTCGCCGAGTCCGGCGTCGGGGTGGCGCACGCCCACGGCGGATACGACTTCGAGCGGCTCCGCTTCGAACACGTAACGCGCGGCATTAACGGGATACGGTCCCATGTCGAAGACCGGCCCTGCTTCGACACCGCTTTTCGCGCGATGATTAGCCGGATCGACCTTCTGCACGAACGTTGACGAGAACAGGCGCACGTCGCCGAGATCACCCGAACGAATGCGTTCGATAGCCGACAGCGTGGCCGGTTCGAAGTGCAGCCGGTACGCGACCATCAGTTTCGCCGTCGATGCCTTTGCGACTTCGGCAATCTCTTTGCATTTTTCCGTCGAAATTTCGAGCGGTTTTTCGGTTAGTACGTGAACACCCGCCTTCAGTGCTGGAACGATGAACTCCGCATGCCGGCAGTTGGGCGTGGCGAGATAGATTGCATCGATTTTCTCGGAAGCGAGCAGTTCGTCGAATTGGTCGTAGGTGTAGAGGTCGGCGATGTCGTACTTTTCGGCGACCTTGCGCGCCTTGTCGAGATCGCCTGACACGAGCGCGGTGATCTGGGAGTTACCGGTGTGTTCGACGCCGGGCATCATCGCTTCCTGCGCGATATCGCCGAGCGCGACGACTGCGTAGCGGATTTTTCGGGCGCTGTTGATGCCAAGTGCGGATGCGATGCTCATCTGATAAACCCTCGTGGAAGTTGGTGTGGCGTGCCTGTAGCTCAGGCAAGCCAGCGCAACGTTTGTTCCAGTCGGTGAGTTTCCAAAGCTGAGCGCTAAAGCGATTGTGCTGCCGGATTTGCGACCGTGGCAACGTAGGGAATGCAACCGGTTCCGTTTCGTGGCGAATTTTCCTTCGCCGATTTTCTTCGCCGGGTTCGTTCGCCGATGAGACGAGCCGGCACGGCGGGCAAAGCATCCCATTGACGATGCGGCCATCTATCTCGACCCGCTGTCACCGTCAAAGCGCTTTTTGTCGCAACCCGTTAGACTCTCGCCTGTCAGGTGGCCGTCATGATGCTGCCGGCACGTGGAACATGGGGTGACATGCCGCGCCAGTCGAATACTGGCCGGTATCCGAACGGACTGTCGCGAAGCTGCGGTGGTCATTTCTCCACGACCCACGATTACATGACAAAGACTATCCAAATCTCGCCTGCGCGGCGAGGCTTCATGCGCGATGTCGTCGCCATCGCGCCAGCGGCTATTGCGCTAGGCTCGGGCGTCGCCAGTTCGACCATCGTGCGCGCGGCATCGAGTCACGCGCAGTATCAGCCAAGCTACTTCAACGCCTCGGAATGGAACGCGCTCAACGCGCTCGTCGACCGTCTCATTCCCGCCGATGAAACCGGCCCCGGCGCGATCGAAGCCGGTGTCGCCGAATTCATCGACAAGCAGATGGATACGCCTTACGGTCACGGCGCGCTCTGGTACATGCAAGGACCGTTCGCGAAGAATGCGTCACCGTTGAAGGGCTATCAACTTCCTTTCGCGCCGCGCGACCTCTATCGCCACGCGCTCAATGGCCTCGATAAAGCTACGCGCGATGCGCACGGCAAAGTCTTCGCCGAACTCGACGAATCCACGAAAGACGCGCTCGTCGGTCAGCTCGAACACGGCAAGCTCGCCATCGGCGACGTGCCGCCCGCCGACTTTTTCGCGCTGCTGCTTCAGAACACGCACGAGGGCTATTTCTGCGATCCGAAGCACGGCGGCAACAAGAACATGGCCGCCTGGAAAATGATCGACTTTCCCGGCGCGCGTGCGGATTACATGGATCAGGTCGAACAGTACGGCGTGCGCTATCCGCTTCCGCCTGTGTCCATCGGCTGAATTGGCTGCAATTGCCGGACTTCTTACGTTTCTTTCTGGAACCGGTTCCACGAAGGAGCGCGGAGCACTCGCGTTCAAGGGAAAACAATGAGCAATAAAACAATGAAGCCAGTCGATGTCGTGATCGTCGGCTTTGGCTGGACCGGCGCCATCATGGCGAAGGAATTGACCGAGGCGGGACTGAACGTGCTCGCGCTCGAACGCGGCGCGTATCGCGATACGTATCCCGATGGCGCGTATCCGAAGACCATCGACGAACTGACTTATCTGCAACGCTGGAAGCTGTTTCAGGACATGTCGAAGACCAGCTTCACGTTTCGCTGGAACGCGAACGATCCTGCGTTGCCGTATCGGCAGATCGGGGCGTTCAAGCCGGGCGAAGGCGTGGGCGGCGCGGGGCTGCACTGGTCGGGACAGCACTGGCGCGTCTATCCGGAAGAGCTTCGCATCAAGAGTCATTACGAAGAGAAGTACGGCCGCAAATTCATTCCCGAAAGCATGACGCTGCAGGACTTCGGCGTGAGTTACGAAGAACTGGAACCGCACTTCGACTTCGTGGAAAAGATGATGGGCACGTCGGGGCAGGCGTATCGCGTGAAAGGGCAGATCGTGGCGAACGGCGTCGGCAATCCGTTCGAGGCGAACCGCTCCGACAACTTTCCGCTGCCGCCGCAAAAGACGCCGTACACCGCGCATTTGTTCGAGGTTGCGGCGCGCGAAGTTGGCTTGCATCCGTTTCAGGAACCTTCGGCCAACGTGTCGCAGCCGTACACGAATCAGTACGGCTGCCAGATGGGTCCGTGCAACTTCTGCGGTTTTTGTTCGGGCTATGCGTGCTACAACTATTCGAAGGCATCACCGAATGTGAACATCATGCCCGCGCTGCGGCAGGTGAAGAACTTCGAACTGCGGCCGAACTGCAATGTGCTGCGTATCGATCTCGACGATACGAAAAAGAAAGCCACCGGCGTCACGTATATCGATGCGCAAGGCAACGAGGTGCATCAACCGGCGTCGATCGTGATCGCGAGTACGTTCGCGTACAACAACGCGCATCTGTTCCTCGTGTCGGGCGTCGGCAGACCCTACGATCCGGCGACGGGCAAGGGCGCGGTCGGCAAGAATATCGCCTATCAGACGATGTCCACGGTCAAGGCGTTCTTCGAGCCGGGCAAGAACACCAACAACTTCATCGGCGCGGGCGGCAACGGCGTCGCGCTCGACGACTTCAACGCCGACAACTTCGATCATGGCCCGCTCGGCTTCGTCGGCGGCGCGCCAGTGTGGTGTAACCCGGCGGGCGTGAAGCCGATTTCCGGCATCCCGGTTCCCGATGGCACGCCCAAGTGGGGCGCGGCGTGGAAGAAGGCCGCGAAGGACAGCTACACCAACTTCGTTTCCTTCGATGTGCACGGCGCGAACATGGTGTATCGCGACTGCTTCGTGGATCTCGATCCGAACTACAAGGATTCGTACGGCCAGCCGCTGTTGCGCTTCACGTTCGACTGGAAGGACAACGACATCCGCATGAGCCATTACGTCACCGGCCAGATGATAAAGGTGGCGCACGCGATGAACCCGAAGTCCATCGGCGTGACGATGATGAAGCAGGGCGATCAGTTCGATCTGCGTCCGTATCAGACGACGCACTGGGCGGGCGGCGTCGCGATGGGCCCGGACCGGGAGACCAGCGTGCTCAATCGCTATTTGCAGAGCTGGGACGTGCACAACGTCTTCGCCGTCGGCTCGGGCGTGTTTCCGGTCGGCATCGGCTACAACCCGACGGGACTCGCCACCGCGCTCGCTTACTGGTCCGCCAAGGCCATCCGCGAGCAATACCTCAAAGATCCGCGTCCTCTGATCGATGCGTGAGGGCATTCAGAACATGACATTCAAACATTTGATTCTGGCGGCGGCTGCGCTGTGCGGTTTGGCGCTTGGTTCCGCACATGCGGCCACGTCCGCCGACGCCGGATTGATCCAGCGCGGCGCATATCTCGCGCGGGCCGGCGACTGCATCGCCTGTCACACGGCGCGCAACGGCAAGCCGTTCGCGGGCGGTCTCGCGATCCAGACGCCGATCGGCCGCATCTATTCCACGAACATCACGCCAGATCGGGAGAACGGCATCGGCAAATGGACGTATCAGGACTTCGCGGCGCTCATGCGGCATGGCGAGTCGAAGGCGGGCTACGCGGTGTATCCGGCGATGCCGTATCCGTCGTATTCGCGCGTCAACGATGACGACATGCAGGCGCTCTACGCGTACTTCGAGCATGGCGTCGAGCCGGTCGCGCAGGCGAATCGCAAGAACGACATTCCGTGGCCGCTGTCGATGCGCTGGCCGCTGAAGATATGGCGCTGGGCCTTCGCGCCCACGCCGGAGCCGTTCGCGGATGTGACGGGCACGGATGCATCGGCGAGACATGGCGCATATCTCGTCGAAGGACTCGGCCATTGCGGCAGTTGTCACACGGCGCGTGGCGTCACGCTGCAAGAAAAAGCGCTGACGGGCGATGGCAACTCAATCTACCTCGCGGGCGGCGGCGCGGTCGATGGCTGGGTCGCGCCGAGTCTGCGCAACGAGCACGGCGGCGGCCTCGCCGGATGGAGCGAAGCGGAGATCGTCGAGTTCCTGCATACGGGGCGCAACACGCACACGGCGTCGTTCGGCGCGATGAACGATGTCATCGCCGATTCGACGCAGTTCATGACGCAGCGCGATTTGCAGAGTATCGCGCTGTATCTGAAGGCGCTGACGCCGCAACACGCCAACGCCACGCCGTATGTGTACGACTCGCACGTGGCCGGGCAGTTGTATGCCGGTCACGTGCCTGCGGTGCCGGGCGCGCAGTTGTATCTCGACCGATGCGCGGCCTGCCACAAGTCGAACGGCAAGGGCAATGGGCGCGCGTTCCCGGCGCTGGCGGGCAATCCTGTCTTGCAGACGTCGAACCCGACATCGGCGATTCATATCGTGCTGTCCGGCGGCGCGCAACCGGCGACGAACACCGCTCCGTCGACGCTGACGATGGCTCCGTACGCGGACATCCTCACCGATCAGCAAGTGGCCGATGTGGTCAGCTTCATCCAGACGAGTTGGGGAAACGCGGGCGGCAAGGCGAGTGCGGATCAGGTGGCGAAGCTGCGTAAAGGCGCGGTGCCGGTCGAAGCACGCGGTTTCCCGATGGCCGAGCCGGAGTTGCATCACGCCGCGCCCGCGGATCAGGCTTCTGGCACGCGCGGTTAACGTCGTTTTTTCTGCGATCTGCGAGCGTAGCGTTCTGCGCGCTTGTGGATCGCGGTCGCGTCGAACGCAGACGCGCGCGTCCACTGCGAGCGGCACGAACGATGCGTCGCCGTGTTGCCTCGGCCGTCACCGGATACACCGGAACGTGCCGGATCGTTCACGTGCGGAGCGCGAAAAATGACTTTGTCCCGCAGTAAGCAGATTGGCCGAACCACCGCGCTGGGTTTCGTGTTCCTGTGGTTCTTCATCGGCGGCATCGCGCATTTTGCCGCGACCGATCTGGAGATGCGCATCGTTCCGCCGTGGCTGCCGGAGCATCGGATGATCGTTCTCGTCAGCGGCGTGGTCGAACTGCTGGGCGCGTTCGGACTGCTGCTGCGCGTCACGAGAAACCTGGCCGGATGGGGCCTGATTCTGCTGACGATCGCGGTGACGCCCGCCAATGTCTACATGCTTCAGCAGGCGCATCAATTCCCGGCGGTTCCCTATTGGGCGCTCGTTCTAAGGTTGCCGCTGCAACTGGTCCTGCTGTTTCTGATCTGGTGGTCGACGAGGCTCGGGAAAACCTTTCGGGCCGATGCGACGAATCGCCGGATTTCCTGACGTCACGGACACGCGGTTGGCTTCGAATGAAACCGGGCCGCTCATCGGCAGGCTCACACTTGCGCCTGACCGCCATCGACGAATAATTCGGCCCAGTTCACGAAGCTCGAACTATCCGATGCCAGGAACGCCGTCGCCGCGATCTCGCCAGGATCGCCCACGCGGCCCATCGGAATGCGCGACGCCAGATAATCCAGCAGACCTTGTTGCTGAGTCTCGTCCGGTCCCGCCAGTTCGACCAGACCGGGCGTTTTCGTCGCGCCCGGGCTGATGGTGTAGACGCGAAAGCCGCGGTCCTTCAGGTCGAGAATCCAGCTACGCGCAAAGTTGCGGATCGCCGCTTTCAATGCCGAATTCACGCTGAACGCGGCTGTGCCTTCGATCGTCGTGGTCGATTCCGCGAGAGTCACCGATGCGCCCTTCCACAAGAGCGGCAGCGCCTTCTGCACGGTAAAGAGCGTGCCCTTCACATTGCGGTCGAAGGTGTCGTGATAGTGCGCTTCGGTGATATCGCCCAGCGGCACCATTGCGTCGCCTCCTGCATTGGCGAACAGCACGTCCAGCCGGCCTTTCTCCGCGCGAATTTTTTCGTACAACGGGTCTACCGTTGCGCTTGCGCTGAATGGGTCGTTCAACCCTGCCAGCTTTGTACTTACGTCGCTTCCGAACGGACGCGCGCTCATCAGCTATGTGTGACTGCAAGTTCGCGCTCGGTGAATCATTGTCCTGAGTGTCCCGGGTTTGCCAATTCGTGCTTTCGGCCAACTACGGTCATTGAACGATTTTTAAAACAGTCGCTCCAGCGTCGCTTTTCCCCACGTGAATGAACATTCGGCATCTGGAAGTGGATGTCGCAGAGACAAGTACAATACGGGGATCACGGATCTGCACGCATCGACCTTTGCGATTCTCGAATCCTTTCCCTGGCAAACCAACGCCCCTGAACATCTCTGGCTTGTTTTTGTTTGACCCGTCTGTGCAGGTCAAGCTTGACGGGATGCCAATGCGCTCACTACTCGAAGAAGAACTCGGCTCCGCGCTACAAAAGCGGATGCACCGAGCGATGAGGAAGGGATCCGCGACGCCTGACCTCATCGTTGCGATGCTTGATGCGATGCGTGACAACGGAAACCCGATGATGGAGGCGATGCGCGCCGCTTGCAACGGCGATGAGGACGCAGCAGCAATGATGGACGCGGTAGGCGTCTGGGAGACTTTTTATTCTGGTTTTACGGGGCCGCCAGGATATCGCAGGCTGTACAGAATTGCGATAGAGCGAGCAAGTCGTGAGCCTACAGAGGCGCTCCGGCGCGGTGACTTCGATGCCGCAGTGAACCAACTCAAGAGCGAACCGGTGACCCGCGCGCTGTTGTGGAAGCAAGCGGAGGATGCGCTTGATGGGGCGACGGCCATCCAGCACCTTCAGCCGTTACAGATTGCTGGTGTGTTGGAAGCTGAGCTGAGCAGTCTCGCAGCGTTTGACGTGCAGCTTCAGAAGAGGGAAGGGTTGGCGTCCTCTTTCTTTTCCGTGCTGGTTCCGGAAGAGGGGGTGACTCTCAACCCCGCAGCGTTGTTTTTCCGTTGGGTAATGCGAAGTGCCGGCGTGGCATCGATGAACGAGCTTGTAGATGAGCTGGAGCGTAGTGGCTGCCCGATTCATCTTGTCTCATTGAAGAACTGGCATCGCGGCGCGCGTTTGCCTTCAGTTTCGTGGCTGAAGCTGATTATTTCGTTGAAGTCGGAACTGGCCTGCAGGGACGATATCGGTACGCTGTATTGGGCGGCAAAACTCCTGATGCTGCTCGGTTACTACGGGACGCTCGTTGCCACACGCAGTTCGAGCGCAATACAGCAGCACCCGCAGATTCAGGAAATAAGTACGCGCCTTCGGCCTTGGCCCGCATTTCCGCACGGATACGCAAACTTCGAAAGCTGGCTTCGGGCACGCTACCAAGTGTGGCTGGCGTACCACCGTGCCCGAATTGAAACGTAGCCTACTTAGTTTGTTTTTGCGGTTGGCGGCGGCGTGCGTCCGGTGCGCGGCGCTTCGTTCGTCCGGAACTTACCAGACTTCGCATTAGGTACTGTGCTCGGCTTGCCAGCCGACCCTTTACCCGCTCGACTGGATTGCCCATTACCGCCGGCGCCTGTCGACTTGCCTGCTGCTTTACTCATGCTGGTTCTCCTGGTTGAGGTCGCCCAATCGCGACAAGGCGAAGTATCGCGCCGGACCTTCCAAATTTCGGTAGCGAGGTTTGGACAGCCCGCCGCGCGCTGCGGCACCGACTGCTCCGCCAGATTCTGAGTTTTGATCATTCGCATCCAACAAACGGTTCTGGAAGACGGTCGTCAGTTACAGCTTTTCCCGCAACCTTCACGGGTAAGCGGCCTCCCAGAAGCATGGTTGCCGGCGTCTGCATCGGCAAGGGACTTGCGTTTGAACACCGTCGGCACGTGAACGCTTCGCCTGGGAGGCCCTGCCGTGTCACCTTCTGTGTCACGGCCAGCTGTGGACTGGACATGCTTCGGGGCTTATCCCCGGGCCGTCCGCGCGTGCCGAGCGATATCCGCGTGATGCTGAAGGTGGTCGCGATGCGGGTGCCAGGCCAGATTGCTCGGGAGATGGAGCGCACGCCCGCGAAGCCCCGCGTATTCGGTCACCAAGAGTTGCTCCGCCACCTCGACGCACATCAAGACGGGGTCAATCCAGAGCAGGCCCAAATCAAAAAGCGTGTGAATGTCCGAGCGGAGCAACAGGCCGTTGTCCTGCCGGTGTGTGTGCTCCCCAGCGTAGGGGACGATGTGGGCGGCCTCAAGCACGGCCGTTGCGTCGCATTGGGTGATCGCGCAACGACCGGCGTAGGCCTCAAGCAAAGCCTCACGAAACTCTTTCTGGCCGCGGCGCATCACCACGGCGCGTAACTCACGCACGCGGCCGTCGTGCTCTGTGTCGATGGGTGCAAGCGTTGCGCACGCCCCCTCTTGCTGCTCGGCAGCCTCAAGCGCTTGCGCGATGACCTCCGGCGTGACGTGCGGGGCGCCCCTCGCGCGCCCCGGCTCCTTCAAGAAGGTCCGGAACTCGTACGATTTTCCTTCGTGTTCAAAAAACGCCACGCCATCCCTTTTGGCTTTGGCACGGAACCGGATATGGTCGCCTGCTGGCAAGCCGTAGGCCTTGAATCCCGCGTGCACGGATTGGTGTTCCGTTGTGACGCCGTCACAGGTCACCGTGCAGGTATGGAGTGTCTTGCGCGCTGCGCGAACGACGTCGTCAGCCCAGGTCCGCGCGGTGGCTTAGCCTCGGGCATTGTGTGTATCAGGTTTCGTTCTGTCATCCATGTCCAGCCCCATGCAGTGCAGGCAGCACTGTACCGCAGCCGGACGTAGGAGCGGGGCGGCAGGCGCCCCTTCGTTTGCGCTGCGCCTGCCGCACTCAGACGATGCAGAACACCGCCGCAGTCTCGCGCAGTCGCTGGGCCTGCTCTTCGATCGCAGCGGCCGCTTCCTCGACGAGCGACGCATTCTGCTCGGTGGCGCGATCCAGCTGTGCGATGGACAAATTGAGCTGAACGATGTCGGTGCGCTGTTCGCTGGAGGCCACGGCAATGTGGCGCGACCCGGCAAGCGCGAACGACCGCTGAAGCTTGGAAACAGACGTCATGCCAATGCGACTACGTAAGGCGGCATCGGGTCGGGTTCAGCCGACCGCGTCGGGCAGCAGCCGGCCAATTTCAGTCATTCGTTTGCTATCTCCGTCGACCGTTTGAACGGCGCTTCTATGTATGACAATCGACATTGGAAGGTAGATCCGCACAGTATCCGCCGTCCAAGCTCAAGGAAATAAACCCGTAGCCCGATATGCTTGCACGGTGTCGTCGAAGACAGAAAGGTCGGCGCGTCCTCTTGCGACTAATTGAGCTCCCTCAATGGCCGCAAAGATTGCTAGCGCGTGGTTTCGGATGGTTCGCTCGTCAGGTCGAGCATTTTTCAGCCTGAGAAGTGTCGCAAGCCAGTCGACATTAACCTGTGTGAATCGATCAACCTCGGCACGGACCGGGTCGGGAAGATCATGGTGTTCAGCTGCCATGATGCCGCAAAGGCACATTCTATTGTCTTCAGCCAAGGCTGACCGAAAGACCGCCGTATACCGCGCGAAGGTGGATCGTTCGTCTTCGTGCGAGTCCAGCAAGGCTGCAAGGAAGTCAACCGCCTCATCTGTGTATTGTCGAGCGAGCGCTGCGCCGAGATCGCCTTTTGTTGCGAAATGGTGATGAACTCCCGCGCTCTTTATGCCGACTTCCTTGGCGATCTCACGAAAGCTCAGCGCGTTGTAGCCGCGTGTCTGCACCATTCGACGGCCAACGGCGAGGATTCGGTGCTTTGTATCGGTGGAGATCATAGCCCTCAATATATCAGGTTACCTATCGATAGGTAAAGCTTGACGATGCACATAACATGACCTAGTATTCGGTAACCTACCTATCGATAGGTAACAATCTCAACCTAGCTCAAATATGAAAATTTTCGATATGCCTGGCTTTCCCAATCCCCTGCGAATCCGCATCGTGTTAGCGGAAAAAGGCCTGGCCAACCAAGTAGATTTCATCAAGGTGGACCTGCCGTCCGCTGAGCACAAGCAACAGAGATTTCTCGAAATTAACCCAACTGGGACCGTTCCAGTACTCCAGCTTAACGACGGAACATACATCTCGGAGTGCACGGCAATCACGGAATATTTGGACAACCTGAACGGCGATCCAACGCTTACGGGAAAAACGCCGAGAGACAAAGCGATTGTGCACATGATGCAAAAGCGAGCGGAATCCGAGCTGATCGACGCCGTCGGGATCTATTTTCATCACTCGACGCCCGGCCTCGGACCGGCGATGCAGGCGTTTAAGAGCCCAGATTGGGAGGGCAGAGATGAATGGGGCATCCGTCAGCGGGACAGAGCGCTAGGAGGCATGCGTTACTTTAATCAGGTTCTTTCTCAACAACCCTTCGTCGCTGGGGAGATATTCTCGATGGCTGACATTACGGTCTGGGCCGGCCTTCTGTTCGCCGGGCTCGCAAACATTCCTATTCCGCATGAATGTACGGCATTGATCGCATGGCGAGCAAAGATCGATGCACGTAATTCCGTTAAGCAGCCGGCATAGCTTGCTCGGTGTAAGTAAGCGGTGTTGAGCAGATAGTCAATGTCCCAAAACGGCGGCGACAACCGTTCCTATGAATTAGGACTCCATATATAAGGCCAGATTCTATTCATTTTTTATCAACATGGCGTTCGCCGCAACTCCTGCCGCTGCACCGAAAGCGCGAACTACTGCGACGGCCGAATTGGTGCGAACCAAAACGGGCATGTGTTTCTGAGACTCTGCCCGGAGCGGCTGAGCCGGTCGCAAAAGACACATCGGCCTCTCGCTTAGTTGAGAGGCCGATTGTCCTAGTCCATTCTTGCGCACATCAAAGTTCGAAGTGGCGTATGAAACCATTAAGAACGCCGTCTTCAAAGTGTCGCAACGATCTCCTCAGACGTCATCCACAGCCGCGTTGCAAGTGCCTTGTCTTCCGCATCCGCGCGGGGTCTAATTACATTCGAATTGGAGAGGTAGGAACCGGCCAGGGGCGCCGCTTTCGGGTGAACTGCGGCAAAGACGGCCGTCGCAGAACCCTCGCCGACCGATTTTAGGAGCATCGGGCCAAGCGCTGTGAGGACTCGGCTCAGTATCGGCCCCATGTTGCGCGCAAGATTCGTTGCAACGACGCCAGGATGCACTGCGTAGGCGACTTTGTCTGTACCGACGAAGCGCCGCTGCAGTTCTTTTGCGAACAGCAAGTTGGCCATTTTCGACTGTCCGTACGCCGCCAACGGCCGGTAGCCCTTGTTGCCTGAGAGATTGTCGAAGTCGATTCCTGTGGACGGCGCGGCGCGGTGTGCTTCGCTGCTCAGCATGACCACCCGGCCATCGCGTTTAAGTTGTTGTAGCAGGTCGGTCACCAACATGAAGTGTCCGATGTGATTTGTGAAGAACTGAAGCTCAACGCCATGCGACTTTTCGAGCCTCGGCAGCATCATGATTCCCGCGTTGCAAATAATTGCGTCGAGCTGATGACCGTCTGTCTTGATTGCTGCTGCGCACTCTCGTACTGACGTCGGGCGGGAAAGCTCACAGGCGTACCCAGTCGATTTATTGGAGAATGTCGCGCAAGCCGCATCCGCTTTCTCTTTGGTACGCGCTGTGCCCAAAACTCGAGCCCCGCGCATCGCCAGTACGCGGCAGACTTCCTGTCCGATCCCCGAATTGCAGCCCGTCACCAGAATTGTCTGGCCGTTCAACGAAAGATCTTTGGTGATCTCGTCCGCCGTCGATGCGTAACCAAAGCCTGTCGGCCCAGGTGATTTAAACATTGCAAGCAAAGACATGAAGTTCTCCAATTAGACGCAACCGTTGCTCAAGCCGCTTTTTTCAGCTGATCATTGCGGGGTTGGTCCGCAGCGACTTCTACCCGCCATAAAGTCTCAAAGAATCAAGCAAACCATTGCTAGACGGCTACAACGTTCCGAACGAATCCCGCAGATCTGCAGCGAACTCTGGAGCTATGGATTCATCGTTGGATGTCGATTATAATCTAATATTAGAGAACGAACACACGGAGCTTCTATGCGCAAATCTAGAGAAGAGGCGGCTCAAACGCGGCAGAGGATTGTTGAGACTGCGTCCGTGGAGTTTCGTCGGAAGGGAATCGAAGGGGCAGGCCTATCTGAGATTATGGCTGCTGCAGGTTTGACGCACGGCGGCTTCTATAAACATTTTGAGTCCAAGGAGCAGATTGTCGAAGAGTCCATCGGTCTGGCTGTCGAAGGCCTCATTGATGAGGTAAAAGCGTCGGAGGCTACCGGGAACGAACCGGGCAAAGTTTTCTCCAGATATCTGTCGATTCTGCATCGAGATAGTCCAGGTGAGGGCTGCCCATTCGTCGCGTTAGGTAGTGAGCTTGCTCGAAGCACGCCTCAGATCCGGGAGACTGCGACGGAAGGTTTCGTCAAACTGACCGACGCGATGGCAACGCATTACGCCGCCGGATCCTCGAGCGCTGCGAAGGAGAAAGCTTTAGTGTCGCTGTCGACCATGATTGGCGCCTTGTTGATGGCGAGATTGGTAACGGACCCGAAGTTGTCAGCCGCAATCCTTTCGGAAGCGAAAAAGGCGCTATCGTCTGAGTAGTTGCGAAAGTGTCGTTGCTTACATACGGCAACGACACTTCGAGCTTCCATACTTGCCTATTTACTTTCCGACTTCGATTGCTCCCGGCTGGACCGCGACCAGCTTGGCGTCATCGCTTATAGACCAGCCACCCCCAAGGGAGCGAAACACAGTGACTGCCGCCCTCGCCGCGTCCGCACGAGTACCATCAAGGTCGCTTCGCGCAGATAGAAGCTGCCTGTCGGCATCCAGGACGTCTGTGAGCGTGATTGCCCCGGCTTGATACGCGCGCTCTGACAGATCTCTTGCGCGTGTAAGAGCATCTACCTCTCCGTCAAGCTCCAAGAGCCTTGCCTCAGTCTGAGAGAGGAGTACGAAAGCGTTCTCTACATCTTCCGTAGCCTTCAACGCTGCCAACTGATAGTTCACCAATGCTTCACGATTTGCACCACGAGCTTGTTCGACTTCTGCTTTGACCTTTCCGAAGTCAAAGAGTCTCCAACGAATCGCGCCAGATCCAAAAGGCTGAAAGGATCGAGACGTAAAGAGCGAGTTTGGAGACGTGCTATCGAAGCCAAGTACCCCCGAGAGTGAGACCTTCGGATAGTAGTCTGAGATTGCTGCCCCTATTCGCTCGTTTGACGCAGCAAGATGTCTCTCCGCTGCGATGATGTCCGGGCGGCGTCGCAACACCTCGAGTGGTTCCTGGCGATCGTCAATCGACGGAACTGGCGGGATAGTTGCGGCTTGGCTTAGCTCGTCTGCGTAAGTCCCAGGTTGTGCGCCCATTAGAACGTCGAGTCGATTAAGTTGCGCCTCCAAGTCCATTCTCAGCGTCGGAAGCGTCGTTTTTGCCTGTCGCAGCAGCGCTTCTGCCTGTGCGACTTCACGGTCATCAGCCGCACCAGCGTGCTTACGCGCCTGGACGAGCGCGAGCAGCTTTGCATCCGTGTCGATCTGGTCTCCAGTTACAGTAATCTGGGCCTGCAATCCCCTGATATGGAGATATGCGTCAGCAGCGTCAGCAGCAACAGAAATGCGCGTGCCAACGTGATTGGCCTCTGCCGCCGTTTCCTCGTCGCGGGCTGCGGCGGCGCTCCGGCGCAGACCCCCTGCAATGTCGATTTCCCAACTTGCCCCAGAGCCAAGCGCGTATTCTCTTTGATTCCGATGGTAGCCTGGGAACGCGCTTGCTATAGATCCAAGCGGACCTACGAGGCTTTGATGCTCAGCCGTGGCGCTCCCGTTCAGGTCAAGTGTCGGCAAGAGCTGGGCGCCTGCGCTTGAAGCAACAGCTCGCGCCTGTTGGATTCGAGCATACGAAGCCTTCAAATCCAAGTTCTGCTGCAGCGCGCGCTCCACAACAGCAGTGAGTTTGGGATCGTTGAAGCCGCGCCACCAGTCGTCAATTGGCGCGGTTGGCCTCGTAGCATTTTGAGACGGCGCGTCGATCGAATTGTGAAAAGGAGCGAAACGAGCCTCAGGCTTCACGTAATCTGGCCCAACTGCGCAGCCAGCGATCATGAGACTTGTCGCCAACAAAAAAATTAAAGGCTTTGGAATGACGGCCCGCGCGCTTTCGAATTTAGCGACCACCTCCAGTATCACTTGATCCGGCCGCAAGTGAGCACGATTTTCTCGGATTGTCATACGTGCTCCTTTTGCAAAATTGCTAGCTTGCGGGCTCGCCGCCCGAAGGTGCGAACAGCGACATAAAAAGCCGGTGTGAATAACAAGCCGAAGGCCGTAACCCCCATCATTCCGAAGAGCACTGCAGTTCCGAGGGACTGACGCATTTCAGCGCCGGCGCCGGTCGCGACCGCGAGAGGCGCAACCCCCAAGATGAACGCAAAGGACGTCATGAGAATAGGGCGCAAACGGGTGCGCGCCGCGTGGACGGCGGCATCAATCGGAGATTGACCTTCGTCTTCGCCTTGCCGCGCGAATTCCACGATCAGGATCGCATTCTTCGCGGCCAATCCGACTAGAACAACGAAGCCGATCTGAGCAAGGATGTCGATGGGAAGACCTCTCGCGATAAGTCCGGTAACCGAAGCGAGAATGCACATCGGGACGATAAGCACGATTGAGAGCGGTAGCTTCCAGCTCTCATATTGCGCGACGAGAACGAGGAACACGAACAGTGCGGCCGCACCAAAGACGAGTAAGGTCGGTACGCCTTTTTGCTGTTGCTGGAATGCCAGGTCGGTCCATTCAAATTGGATGCCTTTCGGCAAAACTTCCTGAGCAAGCTCTTCCATCCGGCGTAAGGCTGTTCCGGAAGCTACGCCTGGTCCTGCGGCACCCATGATTTCAGCAGCCGGGAAGAGGTTATAGCGGGGCACGCGATAGGGGATGGTGGCGGATTTCAGCTGGGCTACTGTCCCTAGCGGAACCATCGCCCCGCTAGCGTTTCGCGTTTTGATACGTGTTATGTCCTGGCCACTCTCGCGAAATTGTGAATCGGCCTGCGCGATCACCTGGTAGGTGCGACCGAGGTAGTTGAAGTCGTTGACGTATTGAGAGCCTAGGTACACCTGAAGCGCCGAAAAGACATCCGTAGGCGTCAAGCCGACCTGTTCAGCCTTCAGACGATCGATATCGACGTACACTGAAGGAGAACTGGCGTTGAACAAAGTGAATGCGCCTGCGAAAGCTGGATCCTTGTTCGCAGCTCCGACCAACGCGTTCGCCGCTTTGACGAGTGCCTCGGGCCCGAGACCGGCCCGATCTTCGAGCATCATCTTAAAGCCGCCTGCACTGCCGAGTCCCTGTACTGGCGGCGGTTGAATCACCAAGACCCGGGCGTCCTTGATGACTGAAAGCTTCCGACGTAGCTCAGCGAGCGCCGAAGCGGCATTCACCCCTCGTACGTCATGGTTGTAGAGCGAGGGCAATCCGACGAAGATCGTGCCAGCATTGGAGGCGATGGTTGACGTGGTGGCGTCCAGTCCGGCAAATGGCGCCACATGCTCGATCCCGCGTGTGCTGAGAATGATGTCGGTCGCCTCCTTGACAACCTTCTCGGTTCGCGCAAGCGCGGCACCCGGGGGCAGTTGAATGATGGTGAGCAGTAACCCTTGATCCTGCTCCGGAATAAATCCGGTGGGAGTTCGTGAAAATTCCATCCCAGCGAGTCCAATGAGACCCACGTACACGACCAGCATGACGGTCATTGCTTTCACAAGCCGTCGCGTAAGCTTCCCGTAGCCGTGTGACACACGATCGAAGACACTGTTGAAGTGACCAAATGCCCTGTCGAAAGTTTTGCGGATCGGTCCGCGCCGCACTTGGAGGCCGCGCTCGTGCGATGTAAATAAAACTGCACATAGGGCGGGGCTGAGCGTCAGCGATACGAAACACGAGATTACCGTTGACGCCGCGATTGTGATGGCGAATTGACGGAAAAACAGCCCCGAGATGCCGCTCACAAATGCCGCTGGCACAAACACCGCGCAGAGTGTCAATGCAATGGAGAGGAGTGCGCCGCCCACTTCATTCATCGTCCGATGCGCAGCTTCCTTCGGACTCAGCCCCGTGCTCATGTTTCGCTCGACGTTTTCCACGACTACGATCGCATCGTCGACTACGATACCTACCGCAAGCACGAGCCCGAACATCGACAGATTGTTTATTGTTATTCCGAACGGGTACAAGATGATGAACGAGCCGAGCAACGAAACAGGGATCGCGACCACCGGAATGATCGTGGCCCGCCAATTCTGAAGGAACACAAAGACCACGGCGACGACAAGAAGCACCGCAATGAAAATAGTGGTTATTACTTCGTGGACCGATTTCCCTACGAAATTCGTGGGGTCATAGATGATCTTGTAGTCCACCCCGGGCGGGAACGTTTTCTTCAACTCCTTCATCCGAGCGAGAACTTCTCGCTCGACAGTAAGCGAATTGGCGCTGGGAACCGCAAAGAGCGCCAACGATGCCGAATCAGTCCGGTCCATGAAGGCCGATGATCCATAATCAGCTGCTCCAAGTTCTACACGACCAATATCCTTCACCCGCGTAACTCTTCCCTTGTCGTCTGACTTGATGACGATGTCTGAAAATTGCTGCGGTGACGAAAGGCGACCAAGTGTTTCTACGTTGATTTGAAAAGCATTGTCTCGCACGATAGGTGGCTGATTTAGAACACCCGCCGACACCTGGATGTTTTGTGCACGCAGAGCAGCGAGTACATCTGCCGAGGTGAGATCACGTGAGGCAATCTTGTCCGGATCCAACCAGATTCTCATGGCGTATTGACGTTCGCCGTAAAACTGGATGTCACCTACTCCAGGCAATCGCGCTAGCACGTCCTTTACATGCAACGTGATGTAATTGGATAGATAAAGAAGGTCACGTGATTTATCTGGCGAGTAAAAGTGGACTGCCACCAAAATACTCGGGGTTGTCTTGCGAACGTGCACGCCCTCTCTTTGCACGTCTTCTGGCAGTCGAGATAGTGCGTCCTGAACGCGGTTTTGCGTCAACATCTGCGCTACGTTCAGATCGGTCCCGATCCGAAACGTCACTGTAATCGTGAGGTTGCCGTCTCCCGTCGACTGACTGCTCATATATAGCATGTCTTCGACGCCGTTTATTTGCTGCTCAAGAGGTGTGGCGACCGTGCGAGCAATCGTCTCAGCAGACGCGCCAGGGTAGACGGTTGTCACCTGAACAGTAGGTGGGACGATCGCCGGATATTGCGCTACTGGAAGCGCAAACATGGCCCCAAGTCCGATCAGCGTCAGAAAAGCACTGACGACAACAGCAAACCGAGGGCGGCTGATAAAGAAATGTGCAATTCGCATGATGTCGATCGGTCCTATTCCTGATTCGCGACGTAGTGAATGGTGCCGACCTGCTTTTCAACTTTTCCGCCTGGAGCCGCGTACGGGATTCCATCTATGATCACATCATCACTAGGAGATAGCCCAGATCGAACCTCCCGCAGGCCTCCGCGAATCTCGCCCACTGCCACTTTCTTGGGTACCACCGTTCCTTCAGCAGACACAGTCATTACTACGTGCTCAGATTGATCCGCCTGAACGGATGCATCCGGCACTAACAGAGTGGGACGCCGCTGTGTGACGGCCACCCTGACACGGGCGAACTCGCCCGGGGTCTGTGAAAAATCTGCGTTCGAAACGGTGGCGCGAGCGTGGATGGTCCCACTTGCGCGATCGATGACGTTATCGACAAAGTCCAGCGTGCCATGTTTCGAGTAGTCGGCAGATCCGGCAAGGGCGAGCGCTACCTTGTTTGCTAAGGGCCCCGACTGCTCAGCTCGATATCTTGAGAAAGCCTGATAGTCCGCCTCACTCATATCGAAGTTCATGTAGATTGGATCGAGCGAGACCAACGTCGCCAATAGCGTTGTGGGGCTCGTTGCCGCCCGGCTACCCGCGATTAGATTCCCGACGGAGACCTGATGAGAGCCGATCCGGCCCGTGAAGGGCGCGAAGATGCGGCAGTGGTCAAGATCAAACTGTGCATCACGGATCTGTGCCTTTGCATCGTCAGCAGCAGCGATGGCAGTCTGCCGATCAGCGAAACGCTGTTCAACACTTTGCACGGTCCCCGCCGCGCTACGCTGAAGATCTTGCGCCCGCGCTAGCTCCTGATTCGATAGGACAAGCTTGGCATTTGCGGTTTCAAGTCGAGCCTTGGCTTGCGATAGACGAATCTCGTAAGGAATCGGATCGATCGTGTACAGCAGGTCACCTTTGTGGACCACCTCTCCGTCTTTGAACTGAATGCCGGTCAGGGTGCCACCGACCTGGGCCCTCAATTCCACCTGGTTTACAGCCGAAAACTGCCCAAGGAAGCTGAGTTGTGCATCAAGCTCCTTAACGAGCGGTTTGCTCACTGCAACCTTCGGGGGCGGGGGAGCCGACGCCGCTGAAGCATTGGTTTCTCCCATAGACACGATCAACCATATCGCTGCTCCGGCGGCCAATGCAGCGATCGGGACGAGCCACAGTCGCAGTTGCCGCGAGCGCTTCGGGCGTATTGCGGTGTCAAAGGGTTCTATGTTGTCTTCTGACTGGTTTAACTCGTCCACTTCTCGTCCCTTGGAAACAATGGTTTCGATCGATGCCCAGATAGGAGCCTGCAGTCCACCTCGCCGCGACAAGTTCCCAGTTTCGAGAGGATCTCGTCCGTCTAGATTTGGATTGTCATCGACCTCTAAAAAGGTTAGGATGACAGCTGACATCTAAAACGTCAATGAGGTGGTTGTTGGCCTTACAGCACGTGGGGAATTAGAGGAATCACAGGTAAGGGCGGTGGCCGAACTCCAGACCGGCTAAGCGTCTATCGTTTAGGAGAAGAATCTGAGTGCGCAAATCAAAGTTAGAGTCGGCAGCGACACGGAAGCGAATCGTCCACAGCGCGTCATCAATGTTCTGTCGGGGTGGTTTGTCGACGACTGTTGGTGAGGTGATGGTGGCAACAGGTCTTACGCACGGGGCTTTGTATCGTCACTTCACATCGAAGGACGAGCTAATTGCCGAAGCCTGCGAAAACTGCTTCGCATCCGTTGTGGCGAGGATTCGAACCGCAGCTGCCGCTGCAGGGTCGGGACAAGAGCTCCTGGCGATTGCAAAGGAATATTCCTTTTGCAACCACCCATTTGAGGGCGGTCACGGTTGCCCGTTGGGGAGCCTCGGCAGCGAGCTTGTGAGGGAACGCGATGAAATTCGTCAGGTTGCGACAGACGGTTTTATTGGACTCGTAGACGTGGTAGCAAATTAATACGAAGGTATCGACAGAGAGATGGCTGCGGGCAAGGCAACGGTCGTCATCGCTGCCATGGTCGGCGCGCTGACTTTGTCGAGAATAGCCACCACCGATCAACTATCAGCGCAGGTGCTTAGTCAGACCGCCAAATACCTAGCGAATATATGAATTACGCGCTTGTACCACAGCAAAGTTCATCGCTTCGGTGCCGGGACAACTATCAACTCTGGTGTAGCGCGGCACATGCGACGGACTTGAGCCTGGGTCTGGCCGTCGCATGCAGTCGACCAATCAATCCGACCCGAATGCCTTTTCTTTAGAAAGCATGATTTGAGTCCGAGACACATCGAGAAAAGCGAGATCGTCGTTTTTGATGACCGTCTTCCAATTATCGGAGTCGATAAGCGACATTGCATGATCCAAACTGTCAAACCATCCCTCGGCTATCCCGTCGAAGGGGGCGGCAGTCGTGTGGGTCGGGGCCGCGTAAGTGTTGTGCTGTTGCCTGTAGCGACGTGAGTAGCGGGTAACCTCCGGCACTGACATGACGACTCTGAGATGTTCTCCTGTCCAGTAGTTTATGAATTCATCAACGCTCAAGCCTTGTTTGCGAGCGATAAGAAGCGTCATCTTGATCATCTGGGTGTTCCTCTATAACGAGTTAGGAGGGCGCGCACATGTGGAGAATTGCATCGATTGCTGCGCCACCATGGTGCCGACGTTCCTCGCCATATTGGGCTAACCAATCGCAGTCGTCTTGTGCAAAACCAGCGCCTTTGCGTTTTCCGCGCATCACATGCGGACACGTGTGACATTTCAGAATGGTGTTGCGGGATGGTTTCCACGAAGGATGGTCCCCTGTTCGCAGATTCAGCTTGGGGTGTGGGACGGTGGCTCAAGTCTCTGTGCATCGCATATGCACGGTTTGCTTCGAATCAAAGTCCTCATGATGCTGCAAGCGACAGCGATTTCTGCTTTTTCATTCGCCAAGCAACCGCCGAAGGAGGATAAGATGGAGAGATCTTACGTAGGGGAACGGCTTCACCGCCCTCGGGTCGATACTTTGGCGAACGACAATACGCCATGTACGAGGCTTATCGAGATCGACAAAAGCGTGACCTTGCCGGCCGTGATAACAGCGCTGCCGGCGTTCAACATCACACGCTTGCGATCCTGTGGGGAGTTTGAAAATTCGGTGACAAAGGTTCCCGCCGTTCCGGCGTTGCTAGTGTCTGTGCCACTGGCACCAATTGAATGTCAACGCTACCGACTATGGGCAGAGGACACTGTGGTGCAGACGACGGCTGTCGTGCCTTATCAGGCGACCGTTATTGACGTAGCGGCGCACCCGGGTTGCTGGACGGACGGCGTATTCGATTTCGTTCATTACCACATTCCGCGGATCCTACTTGATGACGTGGCCGAAGGCCTGGGTTTCATAGGTGCTGATCGATACCGCCAGGCGGTCTTTGAAGAGGACCTAGTCCTAGCTCAGCTGACGCGAAATGTCATTCCCTTTATTGGGAAAACCGACGACAGATCACTGCTGGCGCTCGAGCAACTCGGTTTGGTTCTCAGCGCACATGTCGTTCAGCGATACGGGATCGCGCGTTCGTCAAACCGTGAGGCTCGGGGCGGCCTAGCGCCATGGCAATCTCGGCGCGCAACGGAGATGATGAAGTCGCGCCTCGACGGAAGTCTGCTGGTCAGCGAGGTAGCGCGGGAGTGTAGTCTATCCGCGAGCCAGTTCTCACGAGCGTTCAAGTCGACGTTCAAGGTCACGCCGCATCAATGGCTGCTCGAAGAACGGATTAACCATGCGAAGCAGTTGCTTGCTCATTCCACATTGCCGCTAGGAGACATCTCGTTAACGGTCGGATTCAACGATCAACCGGCTTTTTCGCGCGCGTTTCGCAGAGCAGTCGGTACGACGCCCGGCCAATGGCGTCGCATGTCAGTTTGAAGCGGCGAAGCGTCCTTGTCGGCTGACCTAACCAGACGTTCGATGTACTCGCACGCTGCCTTGCTCGGGTCTGCGGGATTGTCGGAGATGCGATGACCGTTGCGCAAACCTTTGGCTTACTGCAGCGAGGCGTTATTCGAAACGAAGATCACGTAAAAAGCACCATCGCGAGTGAAAGGATAAAAGTAGTATGCAAACGAAGGTTAGTTGGTGGCGCGATCCATCGATTGTTCCGACCGGTCAAAAAAAAGCGCACGGCAAAAGACCGTGCGCTTAGAGACAGCAAAGGGTTGGGTTGGAGGGTGACCCTTCGATGCCTGCAAAGCGGGCCAACGGTTGCGTACTTCTCCGCTGAGTACCTGCACGCTGGATTTGCAGGTTCGAGAGTAACTCAAAGAGTGCTCAGCATAAATCTGTGAGAGCGAACATAGATGACGGTTCCAATGAACAATCGCAATCGACACCCTTGATCAAGTTAATTCCATAAGGACAACATATTAAAAGGCGTTAATGTCTATTATGTCCAACCACGTCTATGAACCGCTGGAAATGACCAGATCACCACCAACGTCGTCGGATCATGCGGTCGAGGTTACCTTGCAAAAGGCATCCGAAACGGTCGAGAATATCGAATGGTTCCAAGTGACGGAGACACGAGGTCACACCGAAGGCGGAAAGATCGTCCACTGGCAAGTCACACTGAAAGCGGGCTTTCGAGTTGAGGACTAATTAGCCAGCTTGAATGCGGGTGGATGGCTGTCGAAGCCGAACGGGGAGGGTCCCTTTACGGCAGTCGCTTTACAGCGCCCCCTCATAGCACCCACTTTACGGCAAGCGCTTCGTGGCAGAGGTCAGTGTCTGTCCAGTGGACCAGTAGTTTTTCCAGGGGTCTTCCGTCCGAAAGCTCAGGTATTCACGTGCGGTCTGGACGGTCCACTGCGCCCCGCTTTTAACTTCTGCAAGCTGTTCCCACGCAATGGGCATCGATACACCGAGCCCCGGCCGGGTGCGTGCCGAGAACGCAGCGGCTGTCGTTTGCGCTTTGCCGTTGCGCAGATAATCTACAAAAATCTTGCCGACGCGGTTGGACGGCCCAGAAACGGCCGAGAAGCGCTCTGGGATGATCTTGGCAAGGTGCCGCACGAACGCTTGTGAAAATGCTTTGACGCTCGCGTATTCAAGACGTGGCGTGAGCGGTACGACGACGTGCAATCCCTTTCCGCCGCTCGTTTTTAGCCACGCCTTCAGGCCCAATTCTGAAAGTAAGGCTCGTACCAACTGTGCCGCCTCCTGCACATGAACCCATTTGACGCCATCGCCGGGGTCGAGGTCGAAAATAACCCGATCCGGCTTACCAAGACGAGCGGCAACCGAGTTCCATGTGTGGAACTCGATGGCGTTCATTTGCGCGGCGGCCAGAAGCGCGTCTGGGGTATCGACCGTGAGTAGCGGCGGATGCCCCGGCCATAGGCCGCGATCGTGAGCCGTCAAACCGGGCATCGCTGTCTTCTCGGCATGCTTCTGAAAGAAGAGCTGACCTGACACACCCTCCGGCGCTCTGACGAGCGCGATGGGGCGATCTTTCAAATGCGGCAACATCCAGTCGACAACGCTCGCATAGTAATGGATCAACTCAGCTTTCGTCACTCCTGTCGTTGTGTCGATCACGCGGTCCGGATGGGTGATCTTGAGATTCGGCGCGAGCACAGGAAGTTCAGTCTTTCCTCCCTCGCGCACGACGCTGCGTGCAGGCTTATCAAGTCTTAGCCCCCGAAATGATGCCTGTCTAACGACATCGTCACCAGTCCACTCGGCGAACTCAACCTCCGCGACAAATTGAGGCTGCACCCACACTTCGCTACCGGCTGCTCGCCTCGACCATCGTCCTGGCTTTTTTACGGGGGTGCCGAACGGCGGTGCACTCAAGCGAAGCGGCGCAAGCTGCTTCCATAAGTCTCGTGCGGTCTTCGCACTCCAACCTGTGCCAACACTTCCCGCATGGTGGAGCGTATCGCCCGCGTAGTAGCCGAGAAGCAAACTGCCGACTTCTCCCGTGTTCCCCGCGCGGGCAGTCATGCCGCAAATCACAAACTCCTGGCGCAGCCGCGCCTTGGCCTTCAACCAGCTGTCTGTTCGGCCTGACTCGTAAAGTGCGTCGCGCCGCTTGAGCATCAGACCTTCGAGCCCCAGGCTTGCAGCGGCCTCGAACATCTGCGCTGGGGACGCATCGAAATCTTGACTGAAGATGAGGTGTTCACTGCTTTTTTGAAGCAGGATTGCAAGCTGGGCGCGTCTGGCCCACAGCGGGACACGCCGAAGATCTCTCCCGTCTAAGTACATCAGGTCGAACAGGAAGAAGAGGATGTCCTGATTGGTTGGACCGTCGATCGCCTGTTGAAGGGCAGAAAAGCTCGGAAGGCCGTCTTTGAGCATGACGATCTCGCCGTCGAGCCACGCGCTTTTAACGGCGAGCCTTCCTATCTCGTCGCTCAAGGTCGGAAACTTTGTAGTCCAGTCATGGCCATTGCGTGTAAGTAGCTTGACTTGGCTTTTGTCGATCCGAGCAAGAAGACGATACCCGTCCAGCTTATTCTCTGTGATCCAGTCGCCTGTTTTAGGCAAAGCGGCAGACAGCGTAGCGAGCTGTGGCTCAAGCTTCGCCGGCATGCGAGAACGCACCGCGGCAGACAAGTCGATGGTTGGATCTGCATCGCGTACGGTTCGGGCAATTTTGGGCTCACGCTCTTCCAGCAGACCAAGTGGATGCGTGATGACGCTGTCTGGGAGCGCTTTGATGACGTCATACTCGTTGATCGAACGTGCCCACTCGTCGCGCTTTTTGAACATCATCCAGGCGTCTTGCTTGTCCCCTGGCTTGGCGATACGCACCAGTTCCCAGAGCCCCGCGAGTTTCTCTCCGTGCAGGCGGAATAAGATCTTCCCCTCGATCATGCCGCGGCCGGGGTCTCCCACGGGATCCCAGGTGCCGTGGTCCCAGACAATAACCCGGCCGGCGCCGTATTGTTTGGGCGGGATGACACCCTCGAACGACGCGTAGTCGACAGGATGATCTTCAACGTGGATAGCAATCTGTTTTTTCCCTGGGTCGTAGCAGGGCCCTTTGGGGACCGCCCAGGACAAAAGCACGCCATTGTGCTCAAGTCGAAAGTCGTAATGCAGGCGGCTTGCCCAGTGCTTCTGCACGACAAAGGCATTGCCTGCGACAGCGCTTATATCGGCGCGCGGCTCGGGTGTCGAGGCGAAGTTTCGTCGTTGCTTGTATTCATCGAGTCGCTGGGAGCTAGCTTTGCGTGACGGGGCCATGATCGTTGTCGTTTGAACCATCGTGTGCGATCTGCCGGGAGCAATGGACGTACCGTTGGCGTTGATCGAAAATCATCGCAACGGTCGGCGCTCGCTCAAACATAAAAAAGGGTTCGACCAGAAGTCCGAGCGCTCCAAATGGCGGCATGACCAGTGCTATTCTTCCTCCACGCCCGACTCGCTCCGGGCGATAGATCGCATCTTTCGTCCGGCGAAATGCAAGATCAGCATGCCGGCTAGGAGAAGCCTCATGGTAGCTCGCTCGATTGCGTCGCTCTCTCTGTCTTTCGGCTTGGTGTCCATTCCGGTTCGCCTTTATTCAGCGACCGAGAGTTCATCTGAGATTCGTTTCAACATGCTCGCACCCGACGGTTCACGGGTAAAGCAGCAATACGTATCGGAGTCGTCGGGACAGGTGGTGGAACGATCGTCGATGCAGAAGGGCTACCAGTTCGAAAAAGATCGCTATGTCGTCTTCACCGCCGAAGAATTGAAGGCGCTAGAGGAGGGGGCAAGTCACGTCGTTGAGATCGTGTCGTTCGTCCCTGAACAGTCGGTCGATCCGATTTTCTACGACAAGGCGTACTTTATCGCCCCCGATAAGCGTGGTGGCAAGCCCTATAGCCTGTTACAGGAGGCGCTCGCCAAGACCGGTCGTTGCGCGCTCGCGAAGTGGAGCTACAAAGGTAAGACACGCATCGTTCAGGTACGTCCGTCCGAGGGCGGCATGGTCTTCCAGCAACTCCTGTTCGCTGACGAAGTGCGCTCTCTAAAAGATCTTGGTATTGAACACGTGGCGGTGTCGGAGTCGGAACTGAAACTGGCGGTGCAGATCATCGAGCAAGGTGCGGCGGACGTGTACGACGCGGCAGCGTACGAAGACGAAGAAAAGAAACGGGTACTGGCCGCCATCGACCAGAAGATCGCAGGTAAGCAGATTGTGGCCACCGAAACACAGGAAGAAACTGCGTCCGGCGAAGTCATCGATCTCATGGAAGCGCTACGAGCAAGTCTTTCCAAGGGCAATGGGAAAGCGAAGCCTGCTGCGAAACGAAGGACCGCAGCTAGGCCAGTAGCGGAGGAAGAGGTCCCGGCGGTGCCGAAAACACGAAAGCCGGCTGCCCGCGCGCCGAAGACGCCAGCAGAAGTTCCAACTCGCGTGCGTGCGCGCAAGTGAGCAAGCGCGACGTAGCGCACCACGTTTCCCTTGCCAAGCTGCAGACGATGCTTGGCGTATCCCGCGGCGTGGTGGACGGCTTGATCGATCTTGGCCTGGTGACGCCGACTCGCGGGCCGCGCAACGCTTTGCGTTTTAGTTTTCAGGATGTCGTACTGTTGCGCACAGCCTTGCAACTTCGGACCTCGAACGCCTCTCCGCGCAAGCTCCGCGAAGCGCTCGCACGCCTCAGACGAGAACTCCCCGACGAGCTTCCCTTGTCGGGCATCCGCGTCGCCGCAGAAGGCAATGACATTGTGGTTAAAACAGGGGCCTCACGCTGGGATGCAGTGAGTGGCCAGATGCTGCTGGATTTCGAAGTTGCGGAAGTCGCCGGCGATGTCGTGCTTTTGGAGGCGACGCCTGAGCGCAAAAGCGTTGCAGTATCACAAGCGAAGCAGCAGTATGATCTCGCCGAATCGCTGCGAGCGACAGATCCAAGTGCTGCGGTTCGAGTGTATAGGCGCGCCATCGAGCTATCGCCTGAACCGTTCTATGCAGCCTACGTCGACCTCGGTGCGTTGCTGTGCGAGCAGGAACATCAGTGCGGCGACGCATTGCGTGTGTTCGACGAAGCCCTCGCGCTTTTCCCGCGCGACGCGGTGTTGCACTTCAATCGAGGTGTCGCGCTCGACATCATGGAGCGCTTGGACGAAGCGAAGACAAGCTACGAAGAGTGTCTGGCGCTTAACCCAGAATATGCGGACGCTCACCATAACCTGGCGATTTTGCTGGACAGACGTGGCGATCGACGCGGCTTAATTCGTCACCTCAACGCCTATCGGAAGCTAAGCGGGTGATCCGCAAAAGAGTCTAGCTCGCGCCACGTTCGATGCTAGGTCAATAAGGATTACACACGAAAATTCGTTGATACTATTTGCGTCATGTGTTTGGGAGCGTCTCAACGAGACCCGTCATTGCAGTTGCAACGCCTACGGTGCCAGTAGCGTCTTGAGAAGCACAACCCATGTGTCGTCGAATGCAGTGATCGATAGAGCAGACTCGTTGATCACTGCCGCTCCATCGCGTGCGGCGAGACGGACATCGTTCACTTGAATGCCGCCTGCCGTCGGTACAAGATAAGCCATCTCACCCTTGGACAACGTGCAATCAATGCATTGCCCGGCACGCATGTTCGCGGCTAGAAGACGAGCATTAGCATCAATCGACAGCGCGCCCGCGTCGATGTCCGCTGACGCGCCGCTCGCAAAGACACTGAAGCCTTCAACTTGCCGGTCCATATCGAAACGACGTTGAGCCCAACGTGGCTCACCGTCTAGCGTGCGCGGTGTCAGCCAGATCTGAAACAACCGCGTTGGCTCATGCTCCATATTGCGCTCGGCATGTCGAATGCCGTTGCCAGCGCTCATCACTTGCACATTGCCCGCTTCGATGCGGCCTGTGTTGCCGAAGCTGTCTTCGTGCGTGATGGCGCCGGAGCGCACGAAGGTGACGATCTCGACGTTCTTGTGCGCGTGCATGCCAAAGCCCGACCGCGGCGCGAACGTGTCGTCGTTCCAGATGTAGAGCGGGCCTAACGGGGCATGTTCGGGCAGACCGATCTCGCCGAAGCGAAAATGCAGCCTCGCCTGAAGCCAGTCTCGCTGGATGCAGCCGAGCGTCTCAAACGGGCGATGTTCGATCATTTTGATCTCCATGTGTCGACTGCGGGAGCGCAGCCTGGCGCTGCCGCCCCGAGCAGCAGGCTCAGACTTGAGCCTGGCCGCCATCGACGAACAACTCGGCGCCGTTCACGAAGCTCGCGTCGTCGGATGCCAGAAAGAGCGCTGCGGCAGCGATTTCGTTCGGATCGCCGACACGGCCCATCGGAATGCGCGACGCCAGATAATCCAGCAGACCTTGCTGCTGCGTGGCGTCCGGTCCCGCAAGCTCGACCAAGCCGGGTGTCTTGGTCGCGCCGGGGCTGATCGTGTTGACGCGGATGCCGCGGTCCTTTAGATCGAGAATCCAGCTACGTGCGAAGTTGCGAATAGCGGCCTTCGAGGCGGAATAGACGCTGAAGGCGGCCGTTCCTTCGATGGTCACAGTCGAGCCGGCGAGGATCACCGATGCGCCCCGCGACAGCAGCGGCAATGCCTTCTGGACCGTGAACAGCGTGCCCTTCACGTTGCGATCGAAGGTGTCGTGATAGTGCGCTTCGGTGATTTCGCCAAGCGGCACCATTGAGCCGCCGCCAGCATTGGCGAAAAGCACATCGAGGCGACCCTTCTCGCCGCGGATCTGCTCATACAGTGCGTCGAGCTGGTCGAGTTTCGACGAATCGACGCGTACGCCCGTCGCATTGCCGACTTCCAGGACGGCTGCGTCGAGTTCAGCCTGACGGCGGCCGGTGACGTACACGTGCGCGCCTTCCGCCGCGAAGCGCTTGGCCGTTGCGAGGCCGATGCCGCTGGTAGCGCCGGTGACGAGAGCGATCTTCCCTTCGAGCTTACGTGCCATGGTGTTTCTCCTTGAGTTCGTTTCGTTAAGTGGTGAAGCGATGTGAGGAGAATATCGACGCGGGCATCTTTTCGAAATAGAATCGTCTGCAAACCATCATTGCAAAAATGAAATGACGAAGTTTCCGGATTTCGAAGGGCTGGCGATGTTCGCGAAAGTCGCCGAAGAGGGATCGTTCGCCGCGGCAGCGCGTGCGATGGGTGTGTCGGTCGCCACGGTTTCGCGCGGCGTGGCGAGACTCGAAGAGCGGCTCGGCGCGAGGCTCTTCAACCGGACTTCGCGCCAGCTTGCCCTCACGGAATTTGGCGGAACGATTGCGGAGAAAGCCGGGGACATCTACCGGCAGGCAGAGGAGGCGGAAAATGCCGCGCGAGAGATGTCGGTCCAGCCGCGCGGCCTCGTACGTCTTGCTGTGCCGATGTCGTTTGGCCTGCGCTGGGTCGCGCCGCTCTTGCCAGGCTTCTTCGAAGCCTATCCCGAGGTTTCGATCGACCTGCATCTATCAGATGCGACGGTCGACATCGTCGCGCAGGGTTTCGATGCGGCGCTAAGAATCGCGGCGTTGCCAGATTCATCGCTCGTGGCGAAGCGCCTGTGCCCAGTCTCTCAACTGCTTGTCGCATCACCGAAGTATCTCGAGAGACACGGCCGTCCGACGCATCCCCGCGATCTCGTCGACAGGCCGTGTTTGTCTTACGCGTACCGAGCGCGCAGCGATGTCTGGCGTTTCGTCAACGATGCAGGTGAGGAGGAGCCGATCACGCCCGTCGGTCCGCTGCGGGTGACAAACTCGGATGCGCTGTTGCCGACGCTGCTGGAAGGGCTGGCGATTGCGGAGCTGCCCGAGTTCATCGCAGGTGAGTACCTGACAGACGGGCGGCTGGAGTCGATTTTGAAGGACTGGCATCTGACAAAGGGCGGTCTCTACTTTGTAACGCCGTCGGCGCGAGCGCGTCCAGCCAAAGTCACGGCGCTCTCGGACTACTTCGCACTGCACCTCTCTGAACCGGTGTGGCTCGGTGCGAGGTGAAGCCGGTCGGCGTCGTTCGAATGACTTTTTGGTCTTTTATATTGCACCACTGCAACGATGGTTTGCAGAAGCAGCTATTTTGCGTCGGCGGGCGTTTTCGTATGCTTCTCCCGTCAGCAACAGCGCTCGGGATTACGGTGAACAACGCCGCGCTGGGCTACGAAGACAAACACCGGGTTCAAGACAGCCGGACATTGCCACTAACAACTTAAGAAAGGAAATGACCATGCCGTACATCACCACGAACGACAACGTCGAGATCTTCTACAAGGACTGGGGCCCGAAAGACGCGCAGCCCATTGTCTTTCACCATGGCTGGCCGTTGTCGTCCGACGACTGGGACGCGCAAATGCTGTTCTTCGTCCAGAAGGGCTATCGCGTCATTGCCCATGACCGGCGCGGTCACGGCCGTTCGTCGCAGGTGTCGGATGGTCATGACATGGACCACTACGCCGCCGATGCATTCGCCGTGGCTGAAGCGCTTGATCTGCGCAACGCGGCGCACATCGGCCACTCGACGGGCGGCGGCGAAGTCGCGCGTTATGTGGCTAAACATGGCCTGCCGGCGGGTCGCGTGGCGAAAGCGGTGCTGGTGAGCGCCGTGCCGCCGCTCATGGTAAAGACGGATGCAAATCCGGAAGGTTTGCCCATCGAGGTCTTCGATGGTTTTCGCAATGCACTCGCCGACAACCGTGCGCAGTTCTTTTTAGACGTACCGTCGGGACCGTTTTACGGTTTTAACCGCCCCGATGCGACGGTCCATCAGGGCGTCATTCAGAACTGGTGGCGACAAGGCATGATGGGTAGTGCAAAGGCACATTACGAGGGCATCAAGGCCTTTTCCGAAACGGACCAGACGGAAGATCTTCGCGCCATCACCGTACCCACACTCGTTTTGCACGGTGAGGACGACCAGATCGTGCCAATCGGGGACTCGGCGAAGAAGTCGATCGAATTACTCAAGAATGGAACTCTAAAGACGTATCCCGGCTATTCGCACGGTATGTTGACCGTCAATGCGGACGTATTAAACGCTGACCTGCTGGCTTTCGTGCAGGCCTAAGCCGGTGCCCGCTTCACAGCATAGGCGTGAAGCGGGCAGCCTTCCGAAGTCGGCCATCAAGCGACGCTCATTACTCTCCGCGCAACGGCCGCTGTGCGAAATCTAGCAGCCACCCGTTCTGCGTGAAGCGCATCGGGCCGTGGCGCGGCCCGACGGAAGAGCCCCGAGCGGACCTCGCGCAACGAGGATCGCGCGGAGCCCGTCAAGGCTCCACGCGCGCACTATCAGTCCGTTGCAACGGCAGCGCCTGCGCGTACGGGAGTGCGCCGTCTCCCTCAGACTGAACGTAACGACGAAGCCGATTGCGAGCGCAACCAACCCGAGATGCATGATGTACTGGATGCCGGAGTGCTTCGCGACATAACCCGCAATCGCCGGCGCTAACCCGCCACCAAAAACTTCTCCAATGCCGACCACGAGACCGGAAGCCGTCGACATCAACTTAGCCGGCACCGATTCGGCGCTCAATGGTCCCACCGTCAGCGTGATCATGCTGAACACAAAGAAGAGCGTAAGCGTGAGATAGACGAAGAGCGTCGTCGGATTCGCACCGGTTCGCATGAGAAGGAGCAGGGAGACGGCCGCTCCGAGCACCGAGAAGTTCATGACCGGCTTCCTGCCCAGTCTGTCCGAAAGAGCGGGCATCACGAGCGTGCCGAGCGTGCCGCCGAAGCCGATTGCTGAAAGCACGTAGCCCATCTGCTCCAGGCTCGGGTGCAGATAGTCGATAAGGTAGCTCGGGAACAGTGCGCTGAGCACGACGAGGCACGTCAGCCAGCACAGCATGCCGACGATGTTCAACGTTATGTTGCGGTAGCGGAAGACATCGGTCCACTTGTGGGCGGCAAGATCGTGCGCCGCCGTGTGCAATGCACGGCTCAGCGGAAATATCGCGATGTCTCGGGCGGCGCTGGCTTCCGTCGTCAGCCTCCGTTCGAGGAAACCGGAGGGGTACAGCGCTGAAGGATCGCGACGGCCTTGCCGATCGCAAGCGGGCAGTGCAAGGCGGCGGACAACTGTAGAGTGAAGTGCGGGTAACATTTGTCGCCTGTCGGTGTAGAGAACCAACAGTTCCGGGGATCAACGCTGGGCCAACCGGCGGGCTTCGATGGCGCTTTTGGCAGGACTGCGTATTCGGCTTCCCCGAAATTACGCACTCAGATCGCTACGTCCCTTGCGCTGGGCAAAGTTGTGGAGGAGGCGCAGGGCGCTGCACAAAGCGTAGGTTGCCGCGCACAACAAACTTGGCCTCCGACTCTCGCTCCATTTGAAAGGCGGTCGGCTTAGCGACTCGTTCACCGAAGTTGGCGGACCGACCTGTCAGATGTTATTTTGGCCCAATGGTCATTTTCCGATCCGGCATTTCCAACCAATTTCATGCCCACGCTGGCCGAAAATTGGCTGCTCTCGACGCGACGATTGCTGACCCGGGTTTTGGAACGCTGTTAGCATTCGTCTAATCAGACTACGGGCAATCACAGCATATGTTCTCCCATCGAGCGGCTCGCTGGTCGGACCGTACTATCGAAGAACCACAGTCGGGCGCTTTGCGTCTACTGGTAGTCGACGACTATGAGCCAGGCGCAGAAGCGCTGGCCGCTGTCCTGCACGCCGATGGCTACCAAGTACGCTGCGTCTTTAGTGGGCGGGCCGCGCTCCAGTTGACCCAGACATGGGTTCCTAATATCGCCGTGTTGGACATCAATATGCCGGAAATGAACGGCTTGGAACTCGCCCACCGACTGCGCCTGCGGCCAGTTACCAGCGACATCGGGATCATCGCATTTACGGCGCTTGACGAGTCAGCCGTTCGCTCCGGCGGTGTCGATACTAGTTTTGATGGCTATTGTCAAAAGGCCGGTGCGCCCACAACGCTCCTGCGGCTTATCACGCGGATGCTGAGATCCGCTAGTAGGCCTCCGACAATGCACGATTAGCCGATCTCGCTGTCTATCCGGCGATGCGACGGTCGCTGCATCGTCATCTCTTCGGCGGCACGGCACGGCACGTTTGAGACGAGGTGCATCGGATCGGCGCGTTGCGACGGCAATGGCTGCCGGATACGCGCTCGGCTAAACCTGCGACTTCCATCTAACCCGCTTACCAGTAACCAAAGCACCCGGCACACATGTTGCGGAGGAGTTCTCCAGCACTGACAATCTTAAATCGCCGCTTTCCGGCGTCATCGGCCTATGGCTTCCGCTCAAATTTTCGCAGAGATCTTCAACACGGCGCCTGTCGGCAGTTACCTTCTGTCGCTCACTCTGGATGCGATCATCCTGGCAGTCAACGACGCCTTCTTGAACGTTTCGACGCTCCGTCGCGAAAACATGGTGGGAAGGAGTCTTTTTGAGGTCTTTCCCCATAACGAGGCCGATCCCAACGACACCGGCGTGGAGGCTCTGCGTCAATCGATTGCTCTAGCCATCGAGAGCGGCAAAGCCCAGACAATGGCGCTGCAACGTTTTCCGCTCTGGGTTACCGCTGCGGATGGAACAAGACGTTATGAGGAACGGTTTTGGAGCGCCGTCAACACGCCGATTTTCAATGCCGAGGGAACCTTATTATGTGTCTCTCATACGACCACCGATGTCACCACGGCACATGTGACACAGCAGGCGCTCACTGCGAGCGAACGACGATTCCGCAGTTTGTTCGATGCAATTAATCAGGCGTTTTGCGTTATCGAGTTATCGTTTAGTCAAGACGGTGACCTCTGCGACTACCGGTTCATGATGGTGAATGCCGCGTTCGAAGCGCATACAGGGCTCGCCGATGTGGTCGGAAGATGTGTTTCGGAAGTAATTCCAGGCCACGACCAGCACTTCTTCGATGTTTACGGCGCTGTGGCAAGGGACGGGGTGCCCGTGCACGCCCAGCGAGAGGCAACGCAGCTTGGGCGCTGGCTCGACATCTATGCTTTCCGTCCTGACGCTACGACACCACATCAGCTCGGAGTACTTTTCTCCGACATCACGGAACAGCGCATGAGCGAGGAGCGGCTCCTCGCGAGCGAGCGAAGCGCAAAAGCTGGCACGCGGGAGGCTCTCGACGCTACGCGTCGCCTTGACGCCGTATTAGAAGCAGCTCCGATAGGCATTGTCGTGAGTGATAAAAATGGTGCCATTGAGCGCGTGAACCGGTCTTTCGTCCAGCTGTGGGGCGACAATCACCCCCCCCGGTAAGGATCGGTGACTTTGAAAAGTGGAAAGGACGCTGGGCCGACCACCGCGCGCATCTTGCGCGGCGAGGGCGCTGCGAATGACATTGTGTCGATCGAGAGTTTCGATGAGCCACCAAAACGGCGGACCTTGCTGAGCACCGGGGCGCCAATCAGAGACGATCTCGGCGAGATCGCCGGCGCTGTCGTCGCGCAGCTGGACATTACTGATCGCGTCAATGCCGAAGAAGAACTGCGTCTGGCAGACAAGCGCAAGGACGAGTTCCTGGCGATGCTGTCTCACGAACTACGCAATCCGCTATCGCCTATTGCAAGCGCAGCGGAATTGATGCGAGCCATGCCCAACGACGCGCGTCGGGTCAGCAAGTCATGCGAGATCATCTCGAGACAAGTAAAGCATATGACCGGACTCATCGATGACCTGCTGGACGTGTCACGGGTGACGCAGGGCCTGACCAAGCTCAACATTGAGGTGCTCGACGCGAACCGGATAGCAGCTGATGCGATTGAGCAGGTGAGGCCCCTCATTGAGCGGAAACAGCATCGCCTGTCGCTGCATACATCGTCAGCCGCGGCACTGGTACGGGCCGACGAAAAGCGGCTCACTCAGGTATTCGTGAACATACTCAACAATGCAGCTAAATATACGCCGGACAGAGGCATCATCGACTTCTCCGTTGCCGTCGATGGCGAGTTCATAAAAGTTTCGGTCGCTGACAACGGCATCGGAATGACGCGTGAGGTGTGCGCGAGAGCATTCGACCTTTTCTCCCAGGGAGAACGCAGTTCAGACCGCTCCCAAGGAGGGCTAGGTATAGGGCTGGCTCTGGTACGAAGTCTTATTCAGCTTCATGGCGGTACCGTGAGAGCCTACAGCGCGGGACCCGGAAAGGGCAGCCGGTTCGTCGTCTGCCTGGAACACGTCCCGACGGCCTGTGCGCAAGGAGGCGAGAGGGCGCAAGCCTCACATACGCCTGCGCTGACCCGGTTGCGCATTTTGATCGTCGACGACAATATAGATGCGTCCGAGACGCTCACCATGTTGATGGACACCTTAGGCAATGAGGTACGCGTCGCCGCAAACGGCAGTGCTGCTTTGAAGGAAACCGAACAGTGGAGTCCAGACGCATGTCTTCTAGACATCGGCTTGCCCGACATGGACGGATATGAATTGGCATCGTTGCTTAGGGCCCGTCCTCACACGTCGCAGGCAGTCCTTATCGCGGTGACCGGATATGGCCTGCCGCAGGACAAAGAAAAGGCGCTCGAGGCGGGCTTCGATCATCACTTCGTTAAGCCGCTCGACGTGGGAAAATTGTTCTCGTTGCTTGGCGATATCGCATCGCACCGCAGACCGGAGTAATACGCGTTCGCCGGAGGTTGATCGGATTCCGCTAGCTTGTCGTGCGCCCACCTTTCCTTCATGTGGATCGATGCTCGCGAACGCGATCACATGTGTCGTTTTTTGCGCGAATTCAGCGGCTTCTTCGTTCGAGATCCGCCGACGCCCCAGCCATGCAGTGTCACAGTGAGCACGCTGCCTCTTGCGGAGCAAGCTCTCATGTTACATAAGGAATTAGCGCAAATAATGTAGGATTACTATTTATTTGCCCAGTTGATAGAATTGAGATCTTCAGCGCCGCAGTGCGCGCAGCGACAGATCGGTTGACTCGGTGTTCCGGGCGATGTCGGCGCTGATGGTTGCCACCAGGAGTGACCTGGACGCGCCTTGCTTTCGGGAGGCGAAAGGTGTGGCGGCGCCTACCGGCCACAAGGAGTCTTTCGATGACAAATGGTGAGCGGCTCATCAGGGTTCGTGAGCCGCCATTCGCAAGCCACGTAGTTTGATATGGCTCGCGAACCCTGTCCGCGCAGACACGCGGGATGGATGCTGCACGTGACGTCAGTGAAGTTCGGACCCAAAGAGGTCGTCAACGATTTTCCGAGCTGCGCTATACCCGCCCATCAAAGCGTCAACCTCGGTATCAAACGGACGCCCTCCCGCCTCACCAAATCTGAGCGGCGAAAAGCTCGCTACGTTGTTGCCGCCACGGAAGAGTCTGACAGCCGCAACATATCCGGAGCGCGCTGCAGGATCCCTGACCGGCTGGTAGCCCAGATTCGACTCGACCGACACCTCAAGCGAGAACCCGCGATATTCATATGTCCGCATCATCATGAACCTTTGCGCTTTCACTTTTCGTGATGACACTCACGAACGCCCGACATGGCCGCCAGCCGCCCACAGATCGCGGTGAACTCAGCCGAAGACGCGCGGGACAATGCAATCTGAACATCGTCGAGGTCAGGGTCGTCTTCTGCCTGCTGGACGATAAACTGTTTGACCCGGATGCTTCCTGTGCCCAGCGCGCGATGCAGACTGTCCAGCGAGACGCTCCTTCGTTCGGCTAGCAACTGTATGCTGCGCTGCTGTTTGACGGAGATAAAGCGCCGCTCCAACGGCTTTATGCCCGCAAGAATGATAAGGATGATCACCGTTGCGCCGAAGGCTGCGGTGTACATGCCACCACCAACGGCAAGCCCAATTCCGGCGACGGACCAGAGACTAGCGGCGGTCGTCAGACCCCGGACGACCTCGCCTCTCAGCAGAATCGACCCGGCACCCAAAAATCCAATGCCCGATACCACCTGAGCGGCAACGCGCGACGGATCGAGCACGACGTTTTTCTGGGTGAGCGCGTCGGCAAAGCCGAATGCGGAAACCATCATCATCAATGATGCGCCGACGCACACGAGCATGTGCGTGCGAAGGCCCGCGGCCCAGTTCAGTCTTTCGCGCTCGAAGCCAATGACACTCCCGAGCAGCGCTGCCATGAGAAGGCGAGACAGGATTGCCAGATTACCTATCAAAATGAATATCCAGATAGCGTTGACTCATGCCGCGCGACCCTCCTGGTCTAAACGTCTAAACGTCCAGACAGTCGACTGCGCAGTGATTGAGGTCAAGGCAGCGGGTTCGGTGGCGGAGTCCGCATTGTGGCATTTTTGTGACAATCCAGCAGCCGGACAATTTGCCGGGTCGGCACGCTCGTGACGAGGGTAGAGATCCGCCTTGGCCGGATCCATCGGCACCGCGAAATCTCATTGCTTGCCTCTGGTGCGACGCCATCTGGTACGTCCACCAGAAATACGTGATGCCGTTTCGAAAAGCCACCAAACTCGAAAAGGAATCTCATGCCCTCCACGGCAAGGGCTGCTTCCTCAATCAGTTCTCTTCTGGCCGCGGCTATCGGCGACTCGGAACGCCGAATTGTGCCGCCCGGTAAAGACCAGCGCGACTTTCCACGGGTCACGAGGAGTGTTCTGTCGCGTTGCACACATACGACCGTTGCTCTTTCTTTCATCGTTACCTGGTCTTCATTCCGGTGCTATCGTTGTAAATAGGTCAGCGCCTTGAGTGCCTGCCACAGGGGCGACGGTTCCTAAACCGCTCGATCCGCACCGGGCGTGCTGGACGAAGAATGAAGCCTCAAATGGCAACCAGCAATGCCAGCCTGCCATTTGCTTTCGACGTTATTGTGACGGGGAAAATATGCGATGAAAACCCGCTCGTCATTGGAAATCTGCCTTCCACTGGTTCTCTGTGTGGTGGGAGGCGTGGCGTCCCTTCCGACCCTGGTCCTCTGCGGTATCTGGGTCACGCTTGGCGTTTGTTCGATCGGTCACCATTCTCTCGAAGAGTTACCTGCGTACGGTACTTCAATTCAGGCCTGGCTTCGCTGGATCCAGCACGTTTTGCTCTAACGCGGAGTCCTTGCGGCGGAGTGAATGCGGTCTTTAAACACGGATCGAAGCTTTTTCGTTCAATATACGACCCTGGTGTCGAATGTCCGTTCTCGAATTGATCTGGTGTCCGTTCCAGGTCCCATGAGCGACGTTTGAGGCACAGTAATCTACGTCAGGGCTGTGGCCCCTTCGTCCGAGTTTCCGCGACATTCCTGTCTACAGTAGTATTTTTATGGTTATTTAAATCCCGTCATTACCTGGATAATGGTGCGTTTTGAGTGGTTTGCACAGTTTCAGGCGTCGCTCCCCTCAAAGCCGCGCCCCGTGGACTCCTGACGTTGGAAATGTGGCGTGCGACCTCAGCTGCGAAGCGCTGAGCGTCGGAAACTTCACGTCTGCGCGACGCCGTACCCTGCTAGAGAGGTCCGCTCCGAGACTCGGCATTCCCCGCCGCGAGCGTTTTGACGTGCTAAATCCGTTCGCCGCTGACGTCGCACTGTCGCGGCAGCTCTACGGAGTGAACTGGTGTTCCGAGGTGAGCGAAGACCGCTTTAAGCGCAGTGAAGCACTTGCCGGTGCTGTCACCCGCTTGTATGCCCGCCGTGCGGCTCTGTCTGCCGCCCTACCAGTAGTGCGCAGCGAGCCTGTGCTGGTGCGTGCGGTGAAGTCCCGCCTTCGCGACGAACTGCACGCACGCTTGACCTTGTCGACGCTTGCGTGCGAACTTGGCGTTACGCCTTTCGTGCTGCTGCGTGCCTTCGCGCGAGGAGCGGGACTGAGCCCGCATGCCTTCCAGCAGCAGGACCGCGTTCGCAGTTCGATGCCGTTGTTGCGAGCCGGCGGCGCTATTGCGGACGTAAGCGCGCGAATGGGTTTCGCTGATCAACCGCACTTTACACGCGTGTTCAAGCAGCAGATTGGCGTGACGCCAAAGGTGTATCGGGTTGCCTTCTCATGATTCGGCGATTCTAGCGCCGTCTCTGTGCGTTGCGGGTCGACGGCCTCGATCATTGATCGTTACGTTTCCCAGTATCGGTGGAAATGTATCACCGACCGCTTAGAGCGATGCGCCTCGTCAGCTTGATGATGCCGATCTCAAAGAAGACCGCCGTATTTTCTAGTCCTACTGTGTCATCAAAAACGTTGAGGTAGCGCAGCAATGCGGACATCTCTGGAGTCGCCTGGAGATGTGTGCATACCGCGGTGCGAGTGACCTCCGAAGCATGCGACGCGATTTTGCCGCCGCTCGCCCCGATAGCGACGATAGCGGCGGTCGCAAGCAATCCTGACACCTCGGGCGCGAGTGTGACGGAACGGAGCGTAGGCGTTGCGAGCGATAACGCGAAGACAGGTTGATGGTCTGAAGCATCGGCGAAGAGGAAGTCGAACAGCTGACTCATTTTCGTATCTGCACGACAGCGTCAAGGCTGTTCAGGCCTATGCCGCGTGGGCCGGACAATCCTCCACCTGCTGAAGGTCCGACTTCATAATTTCCAGATTTCGCATCAGCGTGGCTAGACGCTTCTGTTGAGTGACGACAAGCGCATATTCGACGTTGATCCGCTTAAGTCGCGCGACCCAATATGCGGTTGGCAGGCGCGTGAATGCGTCGATCCGTTGATGGAATCCACTGAACATGGCTTCGAGATGCGCGAGTTCGCGGTCAGCGAGTCCCGTCGCTCGTTTCGGCTGCTTGGTGTTCTTCAAAACTTTCCCCGTAAGCCGCGCCGAGCAGTGTCGAGTAGGTTGTTTATGGGCGGGCCGACAAACAAAGCAATCTTTATACCTTCAAGTCCGGAGGAAAGAGTCGATTGCAGCTAGATTCCGTTTGACGAACGGAAACGTTTGCGGGCGTCACCATACCGAATCGGGCATAGCGGTATGTGCGCTACGCCGCAATGCCACAACGATCGGCGAACGGTAAGTGTCCATGCCGCACGCGAAAGATTTGCAATTCCTGCAAGAGACGCCAAAATGCAGCAGCAGGCCAAATTCTAGGCGCGTTGCACTGACCCCGCTTGACAGCGCTCTTCATCTTCTTCAATCCGCCACGAATGCGGTCCGGCTTGGTTTGGGGTGTCCCGATTTCTTTCCAGGACTACTGTGTCCTAAAACATGGAGATAACAAAGCAGGACGAACATTGGCGGCAATTGGCCAAAGTCTAGAGTCATTGCTGGAATTAGATCGGACGACTGGTTCTCACGGGCTCTGTGGCGCGCAGCGATAAACTGCTGTGCTGAATCGACCCCTGTGCGGACCTGCTACGCTCGAGCAATCTACCTTTATGCTCCGAGCAACCAGAACATAAGCAAGACAACCGGCATCCCCAACGCAGCAACCGCAAACCCAACCATGATCAGAACATCGTAAATACTTGGTCGCGTCTTGCGGATCTCATGCACAGGCGACGCCAACCCTAGAGCCTGCCCGCCGTGCATGTGTGAATCTCTTTCTGGAGATGTCGAAAATCGGGAACTTGTTCGCCATGGCATGTCGCTAATACACCCTCAGTGAGAAACGCGCACGCTCCGGCGAGGCGCTCAAAACCGCCAGGCTGCTACGCTTACCACTCATCCATCGCGTTGAGCCGCGCCAGAAGCCTCGTCCGAGTCATCAACGCGTCGATGTCTTGCTTGAGCTCTGCGACATCGCCTCCTGAGGCTTCGGCCCGCGCTAGCTCGTCATGCTTGCCGTCGATTGCTCGATGGCAGATGGCGATTTCGCGGTCGATGGTAGAAGTCCGCTGCCTGAGGCTGGGACGATTCCAAATCGCCTCACTCATCCCATAAATTCCGCTTCTAAAAAAAGCCCGCGACATTTCTGCCGCGGGCGCCCGCGCCGGTCGTTGACTCTGTGCGCGGCCAGACACCGGGAATCAGAACGGGGTGTCTGATATCGGCCCTCGGTGATGTGAATAATCATATGAAATACGTGTTTAGCTCGAATAGTAGGGAAATTACGGAATGAAAGATTTCCCGAACTCACCTCGCTACTCGAGCAGTTTTTAGAACTTTTCGATTGCTGTAATACGACCGTCCCATAGTGGCCGTGATGTCGTATACCCACCTCCGCAGCGTACCGAATGGTGCTGGGATTAATTTTGGCTGTCTTCGCGGTCATTTGCTCCGTTCCATACATGCCGCGCCAGCAGGAGTGTCTCCAATTTTTCCAATGACACGAACGGCTTACCGACCTGCGCTTTGGCGCGCGCTAGAAGCAGTTCATTCGCTAGCTGCGGCGTGAGACGCAAATTGTCGGATATCTGGTCTATCAGATCCGCGACCGCTCGAATCGCGTCATTCAGCGGGATGTTGTGATCGTGCTCTAGAGCCCGGCGAAGATCAGTAACAAGAATCAACAGGTCGCGCGGGTCCATGCTTGTCGCTCCGTTTCGCTACTGGAGCATCGTGCATGCCTTACGGACACCGCGCAAGTAAAAATATCAGCACCCCGATCAGCAAGAGCCGAAATCCGCGTGAACACGTCGAGCCTCGGCTCAGAGGGCTCGCAGGCGAGTAGGATATTTATTAGACTTAGTCGCTGACCTTCGCCGCACGTCGCCTGGCATCCATCATCCCGCCGTCGTGAGCACTCTTCTCGGTCTCGAAACGAAGCGCGCTATCGTGCCGCTTTCCGATGACCTCCCGCCTGTTGTGGCAAGTCTCGATCACCGCGCGCGTGTAACCTTCACCTGCAAGGGTTCCACGGCAAAAGGCAGAGATTGACATTGCGCAAGCCCGCGCGCGGGTCGTACGGCAAATGAAATCGTGAACGAACTTCAGCGAAAAGGCCCCGACGCCGCGGACGCCTTCGCTCTGCTCGAATCGAATTGCACAACGCTCAATGCAATGATCGAGCGCCGGCAACTCATTCTCGACCGAGTTTTCGCGCCTTGAGCGGGGCAAGTCTTGAAAAACCCGTCGCAAAGACGGGCTGAAGTCTTTCGAGGATCACGAAACGAGGTACGACCGGCGCGAGCGCATGTATGAACAAAAACTTTCGTGTTGTGATGGTACGTGGTGCGAGTATGGATTAGCGGAATAGTGTCTAAGTGCGAAATCTGCACGCCTCCGGAGATCTAACCGACCACCCGAAGGTTCGGACTCTTAGAGCCGAAGTCCGTTGCTTCGTCACGCATCTTCAGCAGCTCCGCGAGTGAACGAACTAAGCACAGTAAAACCATCCTAGACTGAGTTGGCGATTGACCTAACTTAGCTTGCCGCGCAAGCCGTTCCGATTGCGCTGCGATCTGTCGATGACAGTCCCTTATTCTGTTCTCGAGCAAGCGAGCATCCACATTGCCTCCGCTGGCAGGGCTTGTTCGCCCGGTTCGCGCAGGCGGTGTGCCAGCGTGCCACAAGCGAATGACAGACACAAAAAAATCAGGACAAAGATGGCCAAAAACCTCTATGACTAGAAACAACATCTAGCCGAAGCTGACACGACATTGAGCAAGCCCGCCGGCGCATCGTGGTTCGAAGGCGGCGAGCTGAACGCGTCGTGCAACAGTCTCGACCGTCATGTCGAACGCGGCAGCCAAAACGCGATCATTTTCGAAGGCGATTACGGCGCCGTCACCAACGTCACCTAACAGGATCTAGGGTAACCGCGTCGTGATCTATCTGCCGATGTCGGTGGAAGGCGTGGTCGAGATGCAGACGTGCACGCGCATCGCGCCACACACTCGGTCGTGTTCGGCGGTTTCTCATCGAACTCGCTCAACGAGCGTCTGGTCGATGTCGGCCCGATCGCGCTGATCACCGCCGACGAACAGATGCGCGGCGACAAGGCGCTGCCTCTCAAGAACATCGCCGATGAAGCGATCGCCGCGGGCGCCTACGAGAAGGTGAATGACGTGAGCGTCTATCGCTAGGCACTCCATTTGCTGGCTCCAAAAAAAATTTGTTAATCGACCAGCATGAAAGCAACGATTTGGGGTTACACAAAGTTGCCCGAAGGGCATGAAGAAATCCATCGTTTCGCATTCGAATTGAGCGATGGAAGTGCGGCTCCGCCCGTCCGAGAATCGATATCTCTACGAACCGCCCGGGTTGTTGTCGCACATTTACAGGACGGAAACGCGCTAATCCAAATGTTCCGGGCCATCGTCAACAGCGATTTCGCACATTACGACGATTTGGTCGGACGGAGCTTCGAGGATGATTTCATCGAAAATGGGCCGAGCGATCGTGTCAATGACTCATCAGGGTGGATGAACGCCGATCACTGAGTGGCAATGCAAAGACGCGATCCGACCTGATCGGCCAGCGGCCACAAGCGGACAGTTACTGGGCTTGCGGCTCGGGCCATTCAAGGATTTCTGCATTCTTCAAGACTGTGGCTGCCTAGAACTCGAGCCCCCATCCACGCGGTATGACAAAGCCTGTTTGGACCTGTAACGATTGAAAAATGATTTGACAGCGCAGAGCAGCAGTCGATCGCAAAAAGTTGCGGAAGCAAATGCCCAGTTGTTCGGCGCGCCGCCCCAGATTCCGTGCTGAACCGTCGCCAGTGTTTGGCTGCATCACCAACCTTCGAGCAGCGAGTCACCGGGAGGTCCAGCAACGCTTCGCCCGCAGCTCCGCAGACCGGCCGATAAACCGCCGACAAGGCGACATGTTTCGGAATTGGCGGGTTTTCGACGTAAGTACGCCCCCCATCGGCCGCCTCGGCCAGTTAAGGCTACATTGAGATTCGCCAAGACGCGATTGTGAGGAGCGTGCCTTGCCCTCCTGCAGTCGGTGGCCCAGCACTTGCTGGGGACTTGCAAGCGAACAACTAGAACCTACCATGCTTGCAATCATCATTCCGGCTCATAACGAAGAAGATTTTTTGCATCGGTGTCTGCGTTCCGCAGTTGCTGCTGCAGCTGATCCAGCGCTGGGAGGCGAGCCCGTTCAGATTATCGTCGTCGCTGATCAATGCTCAGATGCAACCGAAAGAATCGCGACCCGGTTTCCCGTGATCACCCTAACAATCTTCGAGGGAAACGTGGGCGCTGCGCGCGCGGCAGGTGCCGCATATGCCCTTGGACTGGGTGCGCGATGGCTCGCGTTTTCTGATGCGGACACCCTGGTACCCAACGACTGGCTGTCTAGCCAGCTTGCCTGTCAGGCGGATGCCGTGTGCGGCGTAATCGATGTGCACGACTGGACCCCCGAAGACACGTTTGTCCAGCAGGATTTCAGCGAAGTCTACTTTCCAAAAGAAGGCCACCGGCATATCCATGGAGCCAATCTCGGCGTATCCGCCTTGGCGTATCAGCTTGCAGGCGGGTTCCAGCATTATGCAAGTCACGAGGATGTCGACCTAGTGAGGCGGCTGGAGCAGTCGGGGGCTTCAATCTGCTGGACCGCAAAAACCAAAGTATCGACAAGTGCGCGGAAATCATTTAGAGCCCCTGCGGGGTTCGGCGCTACGCTTGCCCGTGTACGCCGTCTGGTTGGACTTCCTGCCGGTGGCGAGGACGGAATCAGTATGCAATCTGTCCGCACGATGGAATCTTAGATCTCTTTGTTCTACGAAGATGATCGCCTGGTCTTTATTCTGGCTGAAGCGTTGGAGCACTCTTTGCGGTTATGCAAGGAATCCATCCAAGTCGGCTACGGATATCGCAAGTGCACCGCGAGTCGGCAGAAACAGCGTGTTGGCCGAACAACAGGAACAGCCAAGCTGACGTCAATTCCCTATAGGTGTTGAGAAGTCGGAGCAAACGCTTGTTCGGTCCAGATCACGGCGGGGTTCACCGCGTTAAAACTCTCCTGACGTTCCATCAGGAGCCGTGCCTCTCCAACTCTGTTCTCAACCGTGCGACGTCATGCCGACGTGTCAAAGGTGACATGGCCAGCTGGTAATGACCGTGAGTATCGTGCCTGTCAAGGTGAAGGGCGGCGAGTTTTACGATCAGATGTAGATGAGCCGGTCATCGACCTAGGGCGCTTTTGGGTCAACCGCTAATTACGGTTATATAGGTCGACGCCGGTGGCACAGCGGCTTCCAGTAGAATCGTTGGCGACATCCGATTTACTAGGGATGGGACCTTGCCCGCTGGCAGCTCTCCCGGCTAGGCTCCAGTGCAAAACTGCCGCGGCTTGAGATCGCACAAACCTGTCTGTTACCCACTGGAGGTCCGATGAACCTAGCCGACTTTATTGAGGATGATCTGCCAGGTCTGATCGACGACTGGACCAGCTACGCCTTGGCGCTCAGCCAGCCGGACAGCATGCTGTCGGAGACCCAGCTTCGCGACTCAGCGGCCGAAATTCTGGCAGCGATTGCGGTCGACATGCGCGAGGGACAGAGTGCAGCTCAACAGCGGACCAAGTCGCGCGGCGACAAAGATACGGCCGAGTCCGGCTTCGACCACGTCGCGCGATGTCACGCAGAGGATCGTCTTTCTCACGGATTTGACATCAACGATGTGATTGCGGAGTTCCGCGCACTGCGCGCCACGGTGCTTCGTCGATGGCAGAAAACGTCGCCCGCAGACGCGGCGGCGTTCCAGGAAATGATCCGTTTCAACGAAGCCATCGACCAAGTGCTCGCAGAATCGGTGCGGCACTATGCGCGCCGCACTGAAAGCATTCGCGATCTGTTCGCGGGCGTGTTGGCGCATGACTTGCGCTCGCCGCTGGGTGCCATACTGAATGCGGGCGAAGTGCTGCTGCGCGACGATGCCCTCTCTCCCTCAAGCGTGCGAGCGGTCGCCTTTGTTCAGCGAGGCGCAATGCGCATGAGAAAGATGCCTCTTTTGAAATCCGAGTGGGCGGTTTGGCGGGTCGAGGGCAGGCGTGAGCCCGGCGCAGCGAACCCTTGAGGCGCCCTGAATCGATAAGCTGGTGCATGGCTGGTTGCTGCAGAATGCGGCAACCAGCCATGCGAGACGAAGCGAACATGACGAATCAACTCTTTGAAGCCGCCTTGGGAATCAAGGCCCCGTGGTACGTGCAAGGCGTCGACTTCGACACGACCAAACGGCAGCTCACGATTGCCGTGGACTTTGTCGCCGGCAGCCGCTTCGCCTACCCCGGGGTTGCCGGCGAACACCCGGTGCATGACACGCAAATCAAGCGGTTGCGCCACCTGAACTTCTTTCAGCACGAGTGCTATCTGGAAGTGCGGGTGCCGCGCGTGCGCTTGCCCGATGGCTCGGTACGGCTGGTCGAGCCGGAATGGGTCGGTCAACTCGACGGTTTCACGTTGCTGTTCGAAGCGCTGGTGCTGATGCTGGCGCAGCAGATGCCGTTTGCCGCTGTGGCGCGCATCGTCAATCTGTCGTGGCACCGGGTTCATGCCATCTGTTCGCGCTATGTGGAACTGGCGCTGGCATCGGCGAACCTGTCGGACGTGAGCTCGGTAGCCATTGACGAGACCTCGTACCGGCGCGGCCACGAGTACCTGACGCTGGTCGCCGATATGCAGGCGCGGCGCGTCGTGTTTGTCACGGCCGGCCGCGACGCGAAGACGATTGAGGGCTTTGCCGCGTACTTAACCAGCACCACGGCACGCCCGAGCAAGTCACCTCCGTGAGCATCGACATGTCGCCCGCGTTCATCAAGGGCGTGGGCGAACATCTGCCCAATGCGCGAGTGACGTTCGACAAGTTTCACGTCGTCGCACATGCGTCCAAGGCGCTTGATACGGTGCGCCGCCAACAACAGAAAGCCGACCCGGAACTCAAAGGGATGCGCTGGACGCTGCTCAAGGACGCGAACAAACTGAATCTTGCGCAATTGACCGACCTTGAGGCGCTTGTCAGGCAGTACGCCACCAAGCGCACTGCCCGCGCATGGCTGTATCGCGAGCAGTTGCGCGAGATTCTCGAGCGCAAGCAAATCCATGTCGTCTCCGAGATGTTGCGGCAGTGGTGCACCAACGTCATGCGCTCGAAAGTCGAGCCGATGAAGGACGTCGCACGTCTGATTCGCCGGCACTTCGACGGCATCGTTGCCTGGACGCAGACCCGCCAGACCAACGGCTTTATAGAGGCCATCAACGGCTTGTTTCAAGCCGCCAAGCGCAAGGCGCGCGGCTACACGCGTTTTACTACCATGCGCACCGTGCTCTTTCTCATCGCAGGCAAGCTCGATTTCGCCAGCTTCAACCCGCATGCCTCGTGAGCCGCGTTACCCACTCTATATTCAAAAGAGCCAGAAAGATGATTGATGATCTGCTGATCTTTACGCGCTCCCGGCTGGGAGACGCGATGCCAGTCAGTTTCACGCCGCATGACATCGGACGTATCTGTAGCGAAGCCGTGGACGAGGTCCGTGCGTCCTTCCCCGATGCGTATATCGACTTGCAGGTCGCAGGCGATCTTCGTGGGCGCTGGGATGGCGGGCGGCTTGGGCAACTGGTGGTCAACTTGGTGACGAATGCCGTTCGCTATGGATCCGGTCCTGTTGTCGTGGACGCCGGTTGTCACGCCGGAAGAATGACGCTCGTCGTCTCCAACGAAGGCAATCCGATCCCGGAGCAGGCGTTACCGACGCTATTCGATCCACTGACACGTGCAGGCATTCCTAACCGGACCGGAACTGCCGCAGGTATGGGTCTGGGTCTTTACATATGCCGCTGTATTGCGAACGCGCACCAAGGGACGATCGGAGTCGAGTCGACCGGCCACACCACCCGCTTCACCGTGTGCCTGCCCTGCACACCGTCGTGATCCCGATGCGAGTTCCTCCGGCCTGGAGGCATTCTGCGCTCACCGCACGCCACCCCGCCGACCAGCATCCGTCCTCACCAGCCAGTCCTTCCGAGAACAACCGTTGCTGATTCTCGATACGTTTGGGCGGCTCTTGGTCGTCTGCTTCCGACGACGCGACGAATTCTATCCATGTTGTCAATGCGCATGCTGTGCATAAAGCAGTGGGCGGCCAATTAGCGATGATAGCCTCGGTTCCCGGCGACGTGCGGGAGGCCCATTCACTCTCGGCAGCGGTTATTCTGTAGGCACGGTCACGGTTGGCGACCCATCGGCACGATACCAGTGGCATGTAGCACATAGCCGGTTAGCCGGTGCGCCCGCCGCAGTTAGATGACGTCCACAACGGCAGCCTGCCACGTAGTTATGCTCGTGTACCCAATGCGGCAATCGCTCAATCGAGTAGGGGCGCGACTGCTTCTGCAGGTTCGACCGCGCTAGATGAGTAATTCGGTCGCGCGTCGAGGAGTTGCGACGTGGACGCATGCGGCATTGCCATTTTCTGAATGTTGCGAATGCAGCGATGGCCGTAACGCTTCATGCGGGCGACTGGCTTGCTTGGCATTTCGCTTGCTGTGTCGGTCTGTGTACATCACTCGAGGAGACGTCATGAAATACCACGCTTTTGGACTGTCAGTCATTGCAGCCGCTGCATTCGCAGCAACGCCGGTCGTGAGCAGCGCTCAGACTCAAGCGGCGAGCACCACACAAGCCAATGACTTGCCGCAGGTCGATAAGGCTTTTGTACAGGCCGCGTCTCAATCGAGTTCGACGGAAATCGACACGGCGAAGCTCGCGACGAGTCAGTCTCAAGACAAGGACGTAAAGAACTTTGCTCATCACATGATGCTGGATCACACGAAACTGACCGTTCAGTTGAAAATGGCAGCTCCGCACGGTGTCACAGTTCCGAAGGACAACTCGGATGAGACCGTGATCAGTGCCTTAAAGCCGCTCAGGGGAAAGGAATTTGACACAATGTACATCAAGAAGGTGGGTCTGGAAGGCCACCAGCAAGCAGTTGAGGCATTCCAAAAAGAGGCACAGGAAGGTCAAAACGCTGATCTGAAGAAGGCCGCCCAAAAGGCGCTGCCAACTATTCAGGAACACCTGAAAATGGCGCAGCAACTTGCTGCGAAGAAGGGCATCCAATAAGGCTTGACGCGCCCAGCGCACATGGACGGGCGCGCATAGCGCTGTTGCTAGCTTGTCGGAGGCTGAGGATTCACTGCGTCGCGTTCTGCCTCACTTCCGATGCCGGGCTCCTTAGCGAGTTGTCGTTGCGCTTGATGCCAGAATTCATCCGAACGTCCATCCGGACTACCAGCTTCCTCCCACAGTCGATACGCCAATTCCTCAATACGTTCTTCGGCGGGTGATTCGTTCATGGTCGTCTCCTGGTGTCGATGCGTTGGATGCCTTTGATCAGGGCGACGCGCAATCGCCGTACCGGCATTGGGCCGTCGCGCACTCGGCGCGACATTGCAACATCAGGCGGGTTAGGAACGTTGATTGGACCGAAATCGCGGCACACGCAACAGCCCGTTATTTACCCCCGATGTTCAAAGGAGTCGCCATGGCCTCGAAGACATTGCAGGACTTGTTTATTCGTAAGCGCTAAAACGAGCACACCTATCTTTGTCGGCTTCTAGGAGCGACCATTGCGTCCGCAACCCACATTGCGGACGCAGACCATGAGCGACGATGAGTTTGACTTTCTGCCACTTCGAGTCATTCGCGAGTGCTCCAACGGCAAACGACGATACGACCCTGACGGGAAGCGCCGACTGATTGAGGCGTGCTTGCGACCAGGAGCGTCAATCGCTGGGCTCGCACTTAGGGCGCAGGTGAACGCAAACCAGCTTCACAAGTGGATAAGGCTACAGGAGAAGGCAAACTCTGCTCGTGCAGCTCGAGCGGTCGAGCCGTCAGCGGCGGCTTTCATCCCGGTCCTAGCTATTGAACCGGGCTCTGCGCCGCCGGCGTCTAGTCACAAGCAGTCAGCGACTGCCTCGCGACCAACGGCGCGCCTGTCAGCGCATCTGCCGAACGGGGTAACAGTCGAACTTGAGTGCTCACGGCATGATGCGACGCTTGTCGCGGCGTTGATAGCCGCGCTGGGAGAGCGTTGATGTTCCGGCTTGATTCCGACCTTCGCGTTTATTTGCACCGTGAACCGATTGACTTTAGGGCGGGAATCAACAGCCTCACGGCGTTGGTTGAGCAGTCGATGCAGCTCGACCCCTTCGCTCGCGCCGTGTTCGCTTTCCATAATCGCAAACGCAACCGCGTCAAGCTGTTGTTATACGAACGCTCGGGCTTCTGGCTGATGTTGAAACGCCTCGAGGCGGACCATTTCGCGTGGCCATCCCGGAAGCAGCCCGTGATCGAGTTGACGACCGAACAGCTGCACTGGCTCTTGGACGGCATCGACATCGACGCGGTACGACGTCATCCGGCCCGGCAGTACCATCATACGAGCTGATGCGGCGCGCCTTCTCCGAGCGACGTTCCCGATAGCTGTTACAAATTTCCGTAAACCCATCGAGCGTTGCATTTGGCTACTGTGGGCGCCATGGATGAACGCGAATTCTCCCAATTGCCTCCTGCCGCGCAGGCTTACATTCGCGAGCTCGAGGCCCGCAACCGCCAGTTGGGCGAACGCGTACGCCATCTCGAGGAACAATTCCGGCTCGCGCAACACAAGCGCTTCGCGCCAAGCAGCGAGAAGCTCCAGGATCGGGTGTTCAACGAGGCCGAGCAGAACGCAATCGAGGACCTTGACGAGGACGTAGACGAACTCGACTTACCAGACACCGGTCTGCCGGAGGCGCCCAAGCCCGCTCGCCGCAAACGAGGACGCAAGCCTCTGCCTGCAGATCTTCCGCGTCAGCGAATCGAGTACGACTTGCCCGAGGAGCAGAAGATCTGCCCCTGCTGCAGCAACGCGCTGCATCGTATGGGCGAGGAAATCAGCGAACAACTGCATATCGAAGTAAAGGCCTCGGTCCTGCAGCACGTCCGTTTCAAATATGCTTGCCGTCATTGCGAACGTGTCGCTGAGCGGACGCCGATCCTGACCGCCCCGATGCCGGCTCAACCGTTGCCGGGCAGTCGGGCGAGCGCGGCCATGATCGCCACGGTGATGACGGGTAAGTACGTCGACGGCACGCCACTCTATCGGATGGAAGAGGCGCTCCGGCGTGCAAACATTCCGGTGGGCAGAGGCACGCTGGGGCACTGGGTCATCAAGCCAACGCAATTGCATCTCGACCGCCTGTACCAGGAGCTACGCAAGACGTTGCTGTCGCAGCCGCTGGTTCATGGTGACGAGACGACCGTTCAGGTGCTGAAGGAGCCGGGCAAGGCCGCACAAAGCCAGTCTTACATGTGGCTGTACCGCAGTGGGCAGGATAGCGAAGAGCCTGTAGTGTTGTTCGACTATCAACCCGGACGCGGCAAGCAATATCCCCAGGCGTTTCTCGCGGATTACAAAGGCATGCTGGTGACCGACGGGTATAGCGCCTGGCGAGCAATCAAAGGTGTGACCCACTTCGGCTGCCTTGCTCATGCGAGACGCGGATTCGTAGACGCGCTGAAGACGCAGAAGAAATTAGGCAAACGCGCGCAGCAAGCACTCGAATTCTTCCAGCGACTCTACCGCGTCGAAGCTCTCGCGCGAGAGAAACCTCCGAGCGGGCACACGCGTGCCAGTTATACCTTACGACTAAGACAGCAGCACAGCGTTGCGCTCCTTGAGGCATTCAAAGTTTGGCTAGATGAGCAAGCACCGCAAGTGCCACCCGAAAGCGCGCTGGGCGATGCCATCAACTACACGCTTAATCGCTTAATCAGTGGGAGTATCTCAGCCGTTACGTCGGCGACGGGCAAGCCCCAGCGGACAACAACATCGCGGAACGGGACATTCGCCCGTTCGCCACTAGCAGAAAAGTTTGGCTCTTCAGCGACACGATCGCCGGAGCGAAAGCCAGCGCCGTCATCTACAGTCTCGTGCTTACATGCCGCGCGTGCAACGTCGAGCCATACGCGTACCTGCTTCACGTTCTGACCCAACTGCCTCAACGAGCACAAGACGCCGACATAAGCGACCTACTGCCATTTCGGTTCATGCAGTCTCAGGCTTCGACGAACGCCGCCTGAGCAAAAAAATCTACGCAAACGTCCCGCTAGCGCGTCAGCAGATTTGCAGCGAAAGGCGACATTCACGCGCGTGCCCGTGCACTCAAATTAGCGCTTACGTTTATTCACTCACTGTCGGATGTGTATAGCGCGGAGAAGCAGCTCACCCGGGCGTTACCCAAAATGGCCCGTGCCAGCCACAATGCCAATCTCCGGGCAGCGTTCGAAACGCACCTTGAAGAAACGCGTGGGCAGGTCGAGCGCATCGACCAAGTTGTCGAGAGCTGCGGGATCAAGCTCAAGCGGATCAAATGCGTCGCAATGGAAGGGCTCGTCGAAGAAGGACAAGAGCAGATCGAAGATTTCGAGGAAGGGCCGATTCGAGATGCAGCATTGATCGGTGCCGCGCAAAAGGTCGAGCATTATGAAATTGCGACCTATGGCACCCTGGCGACCCTTGCTGCTCAGCTGGGATTTGCGGACGCCAGCAAACTTCTTCTGGAAACGCTTGCTGAAGAGAAGTCCACGGATGACAAGCTAACGCAGCTTGCCAAACTGGAGGTTTCAAAGGAAGCGCAGGCGGCGAGTGCATAATTCGACGAATCGCGAGGAAAGGGCCGCCCCGTTTCGAGCGGGCCTTTTCTTACCCGGACGGAAGGGATCATTCGCTCTGTTTATCAAGATTTTTACTTGATGAGGTTGAGCCCTCGGTATCTTCGTCGTGCGATTGATCTCGACCTGAGTCGGTCGTTGAAACGTGGAGTTCATCGAGTTTTCGGTCGATCTTTTCCTTATCTCCCTGTTCGAGGGCTGCGCTAGCCTCCTTTTCGAGATTTTCGTTCTGTTGGGGGTCGTTGCTGGACGAATCGGAATGCGATGGAATCTGGTTGGCCATGTGAGCCTCGCTTAAGTGTTGTAAACATGAAGAAATTGACTTGGTTAAGGCGGATCACGGCGTCAGGACGACTTTGATGCACCCGTCTTCCTTGTCCCTGAAGGTTTTATACATGTCGGGTCCGTCCGCAAGCGAAACTCGATGAGTGATGACAAAGGAAGGATCGATCTGACCTTCCTGAATTCGTGCGAGCAGATTGTCTGTCCACCGATTGACGTGTGTCTGGCCCATGCGCCAGGTCAGACCCTTGTTCATCGCCGCGCCGAATGGAATCTTGTCGATGAGCCCGCCATACACGCCGGGCACTGATAGCACGCCCGCCGGTCGACAAACATAAATCATCTCGCGCAGCACATGGGGTCGATCGCTTTCGAGCATGACCGCCTGCTTGACACGGTCGTATAGCGAATCGAATGAGCGGGTCGCGTGCGCCTCCATACCTACTGCGTCGATGCACTTCTCAGGTCCTTTGCCCTGCGTCAGTTCCTTCAGCCGATCGAGGACGCTCTCATCTTTGAAGTTGATGGTGATGGCGCCGGCAGCCTGCGCCATGGCCAGGCGCTCAGGCACATGATCGATTACGACGACTTGTCTCGCGCCAAGGAGGATGGCACTGCGAGTGGCCATTTGTCCGACAGGACCGGCGCCCCAGATCGCGACGGTATCCGTGGGCTCGATTTCGCAATTTACTGCGGCTTGCCAGCCGGTCGGGAAGATATCGCCGAGAAACAGGACTTGTTCGTCTGAGAGGCCGTCCGGTATCTTGACGTGCGTGGTATCCGCAAACGGCACACGAACATATTCCGCTTGACCGCCGGCGTAGCCTCCCGTCAAGTGCGTATAACCGAAAAGTCCCGCGGTCGAGTGACCAAACACTTTGTCAGCCGCGTCCTTATTGCGATTCGTCCGTTCGCAAACCGAGAAATTACCGCGTTTGCACTGATCGCACTCGCCGCACGTGATCGTAAAGGGCACAACGATACGGTCGCCGATCTTTAGCGAACGATTCTCGGCGCCCACTTCAACCACCTCGCCCATAAACTCGTGACCCATGATGTCACCCGACTCCATGCCGGGCATGAAGCCGTCGAACAGATGCAGGTCTGACCCGCAGATGGCACAGCACGAGACCTTGATGATGGCATCACGAGGCTGTTCGATCTGCGGGTCGGGAACCGTGTCGTAGCGAATGTCTTTCTTTCCATGCCACGTGAGCGCTTTCATCGTGACCTCCATAAAATAGTGAATGCTGAATCGAACGAGCTATCGTTGCGACCCTATCGACTCGCGAGCCGTTGATCTCGCCCCAGAAACGCACTCACTAACATATAAATCCCGGCGACCCCGACAAGCGCGTAGACCGCTCTTGCCGGAAACGAGCCGTTGCCAAGAACCGCTGCAACAAGGTCAATCTGCGCGAGACCAACGAGTCCCCAGTTCAGCGCGCCAATGATCACAAGCGCGCCGACGACCCAGTCGATCGGGCTGCGATGCACGACGACGGTCCCTTTGGATGTGACGGTAGCCAAATTTTTCTCCTAGCTTTTAGAACCGAACCAGGCGGCAGCGATAACAACGTCTGCGACAGCCGCCCGGTTCGCGATGTTGCATTCGTACTTACACTTTCGTGACTTGCCCCGCCCCGAGGTCGGCTCCGGTCGTGGGCTGCGCGGTTGGATCGGATGCGGTGCGCGAGGCCATCGACTGAAGGGTCGTGATGTCTTGCTCAGAGACGTGCACTGATGCCGTTCCGTCGCCGCCGTCGACTGCCGGTTGCGGATCTTCTATGAAGCGCCAGTCGCCGCCTTCATTCCACGGGCCCCGGACATCTTCGCCTTTGGACATGTTGAAGTAGACGCTGGTGAACTCGGGATCCCCGGGCAGCTTTCCTTGCGGGAAATTGGGCTGGATTGAATGAAGCGCTTTTTCGAACGACTTCTGGTGCGCGATCTCACGCGTCATCAGAAAGCCGAGCGCTTCCTTGATGCCGGGATCATCGGTGACATTGATGAGCCGTTCGTAGACGATCTTTGCGCGCGCTTCTGCTGCGATATTCGAGCGCAGATCGGCCGTGGGTTCGCCGATCGTATCGATATACGCCGCCGTCCACGGCACCCCTGCAGAGTTGGTCAGCGACGGGCCGCCCCCGTAAAGGATCGAGGTGATATGGGAGTCATTGCCCGCGCCCGTCAGCGAGCGATAGAGCTCGGCCTCTTGTTCGACGCCTTCAGCAAGTTGTCCCTTCGCGCCCTTGTTCAGCATGGCCACAATCGATCCAATGACCTCGAGGTGGCTCAGCTCTTCCGTTGCGATATCGAAGAGCAGATCCTTACGGCCCGGATCGTCTTCGGAGACAGCCTGTGTGAAATAGCGGCACGCCGCGGCGAGCTCACCCTGAGGGCCACCAAACTGCTCCAGAAGCAAGTTGGCGAGACCCGGATTGGGTGCCGCGACACGGACAGTGTATTGGAGACGCTTGTTATGAACGAACATATCAACTCCTAAAAAGGGGACGTGTCTTATCCCTGCCTTGGACAAGCGCAGTGGACCGTGTGCAGATGTTTGGTCTCGCGAACACTGAGAGGAGCGTCGGTGACGTCACTTGCAGTGAGCTTCGCGAGTCTCAGCGCAGGGTTGCGCTGGCTGATGGCGACGGAGGTGCCGCCCAGTTAATGGCAAGCCTCGTGTACGTCGCAACGCATCGCAAGGCTTGATCGATGCGCAGCAATGGGCATGCCAACGTTCGAGAGAAGAGTGCGGAGGTTGTAGGCCACTATCGGTAACGTCGGACGGAGGCCGGAGGTCGGAAGCGGCAGTAACGAAAGCGCAGTGCGAATTACAAATCCGCGGTCCACGTGCATCTGATATTCATCAAATGACAAGGGTGATCCTTCCTCGTGCCTTTCATGCTGACGCGACTAAATTACTCGTCTCTTTGGGGAGAATCCGAAAAAATTGCGAGCTTTAGACGACGCTACGCTTCTGAGTCACGCTTACCGAGAGGATGGTCGGCATTAGCATCTGGGCTGCTGTCCGGATCGATCAGGTCGTGCTCCGGCTGATAGGGGCCCTGTTCCGGATGATCCTTGCCTTTCGGCACGAGCGACGCATCCATATTCCCATGTTCCTTCTGCTCAATCGTGCCATCAATATTTTCGCGCACGTCGCCGGCGCCGAGTTCCTCTCTGCGCTTGTCAGCGCGCTCGACCGGGTCGGACGGTTCTGGATTCATGGTTCGCTCCTCTATCTAAACGTTAGCAGGACTATAGAGGTAGAGCAACGGGCATTCCTCGTGATACAGCCGGAGTTGCGACTTTCATCGTGCACAATTGTGCGGTTTGACCGGCCAGCGGCCGTGCAGTGCGCAAGGGTGGGCGGGCAAAATTCAGAAGCCTTGCCGATGTTAACGGGCGTCCCAGTTATTCTGGTGTCCGGCGCCGACCTGTTCACTGGAGGCCCAACCGACGCAGCAGTCCGAAAACCTGTAACCGTGGAGCGACTTCTCGAGCTTATCGAAAACGTCAGCTCGTCGACTGCAAAAGTTGGGCGGCGTATAAAGGCGACCATCGACCAGCTGCGCTACCCGACAAAGAATTCTTTAAAGGCGTGGCATCGCGACTACGAACAGTGCCACGATCTGCGAACCGGCTATCGCAGGCTCATGCTCTGAGGTTGGCGCCGTCATGTCTTTTACCATCGGCGAGTCGCGATCGCAGGCGTAGTGGGCACCGAATTTCAACACCGCGAACATGCAATCCCCTGTGCGTGATAGCCGCGGCCGCTGCTGTTTTCACCGTTTGATGTGCAGTTCATGAACGCCGTATCCAACGCTGGGGCCAGCGCCACCAATCCCAACAGGCACCGCCGCCACCCAAGCCAGGGACACTCAATGCCGCGCGATCATAGCCAAATCGCGGTCATCTTTTCTGGCCTTGAGGTCAGAGTGCGGTTTGGTACTCGCTACAAGCCCGGTTTTGGACCCGCGACCTGCACGGTATATTGAAAACGCTTGTTGTGTGCAAACATTTGAATCTCCTAACTTTCGGACGCCGGTCCATGGCCCGGACGTCGCACATGTGGGGAAGAAACATTAAGACTGCCTGTCGCTGCCGGGAAAGGTCGTGGAAACGCCGCTGTCAGCACGTGCTTGAAGTCTCAGCGCGCGGGGCGCTGGCGGAGTGTTGCAAATGCTGCTGGTGAAATGGTGCTTCTATCTATTGAGCAATGGGTGTGCCGGCAATTCAACGGCGAGCCGTTTCAACGACCGGTGTATGTTGGCGGGAACGGTAACTGCGCGTGCCGAGGGGCTTTCCAATCTTCGCTCGTGCCGGTCGTCGGCACTTGCTCGTTCGGGGTTTTCCGTGCCAGACACGCAAGCGGGATCACGATCTCCTCACCTCAATGAAGGCGAGCAGGAGCAAGCCGCCGATCACGCCACCCCACCTGCACTCGTGGTCCATGAGATTGTGCGGGAGGAAGGGGAAGCAGCAATCGGGAGGACGCACTCGGCACTTTTCTGGTCGTCGCTTGCGGCCGGGCTTTCAATGGGCTTTTCGTTTCTGATGCAGGCAGTTCTGGAGAGCATGCTTCCGGAAAATGCATGGCGCGCGCCAATTTCGGGGTTTGGCTACACCATCGGTTTCGTAATCGTCATTCTGGGTCGTCAGCAACTCTTTACGGAAAGCACGCTCAGCGTCGTGCTTCCGGTCCTCACACGGCGAAATCTGAAAACACTTCGAGACGCACTGCGGGTGTGGGCGATCGTATTAGCAGGCAATCTCGTTGGGACGATCGTTTTCGCAGCCCTGTTACGTGTGCCGGGTGTTTTTGCGCCGAACGTGTACAAGGCCTTCGTTACCGTTGCGCAGGCTCCGTACTCAGGCGATTTCGGTGTCACGATGGTGCGAGCAATTTTCGCGGGCTGGCTGATCGCATTGATGGTATGGCTACTGCCGAGCGCGCGATCCGCGCGGTTGTTGACCATCTTGTTGATTACCTACGTGGTCGCTGCCTGCAAGCTGTCTCATGTGATCGCAGGGGCGGTTGAGGCCATGTACGCAGTGTTTGATGGACGGCACGACTTACGTGATTTTGTCCTGGTGTTTTTCATCCCTACCCTTACCGGGAACGTCATCGGTGGCATGTCGTTGGTGGCGTTGATCAATCACGCCGCTATCGCGCCGGAGATACATGGCAGCGATACGCCAAGCAATCAACATTAGGAGACTATCTGTATGGATATTACTCAATTGCTGCTCGACGATCATCAGGAGCAGAGGCGGTTGTTCGGCATGATCGAACAGATCGACCGCACGACCACGTTGGCGCTCACAGCGGTCTGGGATCGGCTGGCGAAGTTTCTGGAAGTCCATGCGAAGGCGGAAGAGGTCATCTTCTATCCCGCACTACTTCATATCGGCGAAGGGGCAGGGAGCAAAGAAGGTCCGAAGGACGAAACAGCCGACGCAATCAAGGATCATAACGAGATCCGCGATGCGGTAGCGGCGGTCTTCGATCACCAAGTCGGCACCGACGCTTGGTATCAAGCGGTTACGACGGCAAACGAAGCGAACAGCGATCACATGGCCGAAGAGGAGCGGGAAGGCATGACGGACTTCCGGCAACATGCGTCGCTGCAGGCGCGCCACGATCTGGCCGTGCGGTTTGCATATTTCGAGGCGGGCCGTGTGACCGGCGTGCATGCGGCTAACCTGGATCCAGATGATTACATCGAGAGTGTCGTTGGCACAAACCGGATTTAAAATCGCATGGTGATGACGGCATAAGGCCTGCTTAAGACGAATCGGTCGCGGACTTGCTCGGCCCACCGCGCAAGACAACCGATCGACCGATTTCAAAAGGAAGCTATCCGTACTGCACAGTTGCGGCATCGCCGCGCAGTGTCAGTCTTACGCACATCAGCACCAGTGCTGGGTTTAGCAATTCTAAGCACAAAGGTTGCGAAGCTGAGACTCCATGAAGCCGGTGAGTCTAGGGGCCGATAAATCCCGAACCGTCCCGGGTTCGCCGCTGATGCGGCATCGATCCCGGTGTTGAGAATTTTCTGTCGCCTTTCTCGATTTAGCACGGCTGGTCCGAAATCTGCGCCTTTTAGCTGGCAGGCCGCGAATTGTTCGCGGCCATCCTGGAGTCTTCATGACCGATCCACGCAATGTCGCGCACGACAAAAAAGTGCAGCAGGAAAAGAAGCACCATGGAGAGCAAATCGCGCCCGATGCGAAGCATGCGCCTCAGCCCGGGAAGAAGCCACCGACGGAGCATGAGGGCCCGAAGGATGCGCCGGACGAGGCGTCGTCCACGGGTCAAACTGGGCGTTAGCCGCAGCAGGTCGACAGTGCAGTTAAAGGAAATGCGTATGGAAGAGGAACACCGTTCAGCAAAACAGATTCAACAAGCGATCAACGAGAGGCTCACCTCGGCCGGACTGGGTCCCAAGTATCGCGTCGGACTGCCGTCTCGGCTTGCTTCACCGCTGCCCGACGGGCACAACTGGCATTTCATTGATGTGTTGACGGGAGACGTGGAGGAGATGAACACGGTAAGCGCAATACTTTCCGAAGCGCGCCGACGATATATCCTGACTGACGATTGATAGGGACGCCGAGAGTGTGTCGGCGACGATCCCGACGACGATCCCCGAGTGAGCAAGAATGCAAATGGCAGAGAGGGTCAGGGCAGCAAGCTAGCTTCGTATGGTTTTCGGCATGGGGGCGTCAAGGCCCCCATCGCGTTGCTTCGCGTTCTTGGCAGAAGCGCACCCGATATTTGTTCCGATGTGCAATCCGATGTGCGCTTAGTGAGAAGTGCGCCGTTTAGATCGACGTTTCAATCTTTCTGCTCGTCGAGATTCTTACTGGAGGAGTTGGACCCCTCTGTATCGGGTTTGGACGTCCGATCCTTCCCGGATTCTGTCGTCGAAACGTTCAGATCATCGAGTGTTTCATCAATTTTTTTGCGATCACCTTCGTCTAAAGCGCGCTGTGTCTCGTCCGGGCTGGGCTTCCCGCCCGCATCCAATCCGCTCTTCGCTGATTGTTTGTCGTTGTTCCGTTCCGCCACTGGCCCGCTATCGCTCTTGCTCGACATATATCCTCCATTCATTGTCCGTCCGCTGAATCCGGGTTGATGCGCATGTCGCGTACCCGTTTGCTCGACGGTATGCATGATACCCTTAGGTCACCCACACCGAGCGTGACGGCGGCGTATCAGTCGTCCTCGCTACCAAGCAATTCACGAAGGGCCTCGTGCTCCGGCCCTGGGTGACCCGCACTAACGGTAAGAAAGTCATCGACGGATGTGTTCGAGACAATCCCACCAGAGGCTGTACTCGGGACGTGGCGCACAAACACAGCGCCGTTGACCTCATTGCAAAGCAGCCAACTGTCACCGTTCGAACTGCGATAGACCTCGGTAGTGGTCATGGCGCTTGAAAAATGGTTGAGCGGTACGTTTCGAGTGCTCGGGCAGACGCGGGACCATCCTTTTGACACCGAACGCGGTTGGTTCGCTTGGCCGAGATCCGTGCATCGAGCGGACGGCTGCACCGCAGCGGATGGGGAAAAATAAAATTTGCTGGCTTTTCGGCTTGCCTGAAGCGATGCTCACGAGCCGAATTGCGAGTGTACGGTGATACGTGAGCCAGCGCCGCGCCAGAGCGTCAATAGGTGTTCCTCGCTTTTTGCCACACAGTATCGAGCGGATATCACCCCCACGCAACGCTTGACCTTCATCCTCAGGTAACTGCCGCTGTTCGAAGAGTGCTTCTCGCCTACCTTTGCGCTGATGGTCGTTGGCCGATCACCTGCGGCATCATCGTTGCGGCTCTGTCTGAAGCCTCGCCTTGGGCGGGCATTTCAGACGGAGAAGATGATGAACGAAGATCAAGTGAAAGGCGTTGGCGAAAAGGTGAAAGGGGCGGTCAACGAGGGGGTTGGAAAGGCGACCGGCGACCCTGCTCAAGAGGCCAAGGGTGACGCGCAAAAAGCCGCGGGCGAAGCGAGAAAGCAAGCCGGTGATTTGGAGGAGGACGCAAAAGATGCTGATCCGAATGTCACTGATCCGGCGGACGGATCAGATGAACTCGGGAAGCGCGAATCGGAAGATAAGCGCTGAAAATCGCCTAAGTGGTCGGGCGTGGCCGAAGCGTTCGAGACTACAGCGACTTGGCAGATCGACGGTGAATTGCCAAGCCGCGAACGAAGGGAAGCGATGGTACGCGCTCTATCCACAATGCAAAAGGATGCGTCACAGGTCCCGTAAAGCAGCCGCCCCCGCATCTTCTGAGATTTTTTTGGCGCAACGTTCGTTTGAGCATCCGGTACTACGAACGGGAGCACGAGAGCAGATCGACTTTGGGAGGTAACGTTGTCTAGCCACTCTTCCCACCGCCGATCCTTCCAGATACTCCTGGCGGTTTCAACTTTCGCGTTATGTTGGATCCTCAGGCCGTTTTTCGGTGCGATTTTCTGGGGTGCAATATTGGCGTTGTTATTTCAACCGATGCAGCGCTATCTATCTGCTCGGCTTGGGCGGCGCCGCAACCTCGCAGCGTTCATTACGCTGGTCGGCACGGTCGTAATTGTGATTTTGCCGCTCTCCTTTGTCGTCACGACACTTGTACAGGAAATCAGCTCGGTATACACAGACCTTCAATCGGGGAGAGTGACGATCAGCGGGTACTTTCAGCATGCGCTTGGCGTACTTCCCGCGTGGGCGACGACGCTCTTGCGACGATTTGGCGTGGCCGACCTGGCAGGCATGCAGAAGCGCTTGCTGGAAGGCGCGTCGGCGATCAGTCAGTTCGCAGGCGAGCAAGCGGTCATGATCGGGCAGAACACCTTCGAGTTTGTCGTGAGCTTTGGGGTGATGCTTTATTTGACGTTCTTCCTGCTTCGTGATGGCGCCGAGCTCGGGGGGCGGTTTCGGCGTGCGCTGCCGCTTGACCGGGATCACAAAGAGCATCTGATCTCAAAATTCTCGACCGTCGTGCGAGCGACCGTCAAGGGCAACATGGCGGTTGCGGCAGCGCAAGGCATCCTTGGCGGGCTGATCTTCTTCGTGTTAGGGATAGAAGGGTCGTTGCTATGGGGCGTCTTGATGGCTTTTCTCTCGCTGCTTCCGGCCATCGGCTCTGCGCTAGTTTGGGCGCCGGCTGCTGCTTACTTGCTGCTCACCGGTGCGCTCGTGAAAGGCCTTGTATTAATCGTCTTTTGTGTTGTGGTCATCGGGCTGGTCGACAATATCTTGCGACCTCTTCTTGTAGGCAAGGATGTTGGAATGCCGGACTGGTGCGTATTGCTCTCAACACTCGGAGGGCTAGCCGCTTTCGGCATCAACGGGTTTGTGATTGGACCGTTGGTCGTAGCGCTCTTCCTGTCCGCGTGGGATTTGCATACTCAGGATGACGAGGCCAATGAATCGAGTTTCCCATTGCCTATGGTAGCAACGGCAACGGAACCAATTACGGAGGCGCCTGCAATGGTGTCACGCGATGCGGATTGATCCTGCCGCTCAGGCGACGAGGCTGTTGACTGATCATGAGCGTTGAAAAATTTTGTTAAGGATTGGGCATAGCATCCTTGGGTTGATCGATCGCAATGACCTCGCGCGAAGAAGCGGTTGGGACCGGCAGCACCTGGAAGTTGATAGAGCGATCACAGGTATTCTTCGATACACCAAGACTGAAAGGTGGCTTCGGTGGGCCTTTCCAAGCGTCGCGCGTGCGGGGCACGAGACTTCGCTATCGCGGCGGGAGCAGTCTTTGCTTAGATGAACTGACGCTTTATGGTGGTTAATGGTATAGACACGTTTAGGTACAAGTTTCGAGATGACGCGGCGTTCAAAAAGCCGCAAATCAGTACAAACGCGAAACCACTGACTTTGAACACTCGCTTGGACTTTCACGCTCATGTCTTGTACTGATACGTCTTTGATAGGGAAGCCGCCGACGATTTTGCTGGTCGACGACGAGCGCGACACGCGTGCGGTGTGGAGTATGGTTTTAGAACTGGAAGGGATGACGGTGTTCGCAGCCGAGGACGGCGAAGACGGATTTGCACAAGCACTTGCTCATATGCCGGACTTGATCATCACCGACTTCATGATGCCGAGGCTGGACGGACTCGAGTTCTGCCGTCGAGTCCGTTTGGACGGAAGACTGGGGCAGACGCGCCTTATCCTTTGGTCCGCGGCCAGACAGATCGACACCCACGGGATGGCCGACCTGGTTGTGGAAAAACCCGTTCACATCGACTCGTTTCTTGCTCATGTCCAGCGGCTGTTGCGTCGCCACTGACATCGCTTATATAGGTGCCGGCGCAGGATCCGGTGGTACCTAAGAATCACGTCTCTATCCTTGTTTGTCCGGCGACGATTTGGTCGTATGTCCGGGCCAACGCATTCGCAGGAGGCACGTATGTCACGCACTGAAGTTGAACCGCTTCTGCCTCGCAGTACGCTACCGGAGCCGCAAAACGTTCGCCTGCGCGAGCTAGCGAACTGCATCCGCTTCCTTTCAATGGATGCGGTCCAGCAAGCGAACAGCGGTCACCCAGGCGCGCCCATGGGCATGGCAGACATCGCCACAGTGCTTTTCAAAGAATTTCTGAAGTTCGATGCGGCCGACCCACACTGGATCGATCGCGACCGATTTATCCTCTCCAACGGCCACGGTTCGATGCTCTTGTACAGCCTGCTGTACCTCACGGGCTATCAGGACATGCCGATCGAGGAGCTACAAAGGTTTCGGCAAGTCGGGAGCAAGACTCCCGGCCATCCTGAGTATCGCCACGCAGACGGGATTGAGTTGACCACCGGCCCCCTTGGTCAGGGCATTGCGGAATCGGTCGGCATGGCGCTCGGTGAACGGATTATGAATGCGTCGTTCGGCGACGCCTTGATCAACCATTTCACCTACGTTTTCACCGGCGACGGGTGCTTGATGGAGGGGATAAGCCAAGAGGCCATCTCTCTGGCAGGACACCTCAAACTGGGACGCCTCATTTGCTTTTGGGACAATAATTCGATCTCGATAGACGGAGCCACGAGCCTGGCAGTCTCGGACAATGAAGTCGAGCGGTTCCGCGCATCCGGATGGCATGTTTTGGAGATCGACGGACACGATACCGACCCGATTCGTCAAGCAATCGTCACTGCGCAGTCCGTGACGGACCAACCCTCCATGATCGCATGCCAGACGATCATCGGTTTCGGATTGCCGACCAAGGCAGGTACGCAGAAGGCACACAGCGATGCGCCTGGAGCGCAGGAGATCGCTGGTGCGCGGCTCGCATTGAACTGGAACTCACCGCCATTCGTGATCCCAGACGAGTTATTGAGCGAGTGGCGCGCAATCGGTTCAAAGGGGGCGGGTGAGCGCGAAAAGTGGTCAGCACGGCTCGACGCGGCGCCCGAGGCGCTGAGTCGTGAGTTCACGCGCCGCAACAATGGCGAGTTGCCGGCCGACTGGAAAGAAGCGATTTATGCCGCGCGCCGTGCTTTCGTCGACGACGGGGCTAAACCGTTAGCGACACGGCAGGCAAGCGGGATTGTGCTCAACCACCTGTTTGACCGTATCCCCGAGCTACTCGGCGGATCGGCCGATCTGACTCCTTCGAACAACACGAAGGCCAAAAATCAGGTGCCGATCGAGCCGGGCACATTTGCGGGTTCGTACGTTCATTACGGAGTGCGTGAACACGGCATGGCCGCGGCGATGAACGGCCTTGCGTTGCACGGTGGGTTAATCCCGTACGGCGGCACGTTCCTATGCTTTTCCGACTATTGTCGCCCTGCTATTCGTCTAGCGGCCATGATGCGCATCCGTACGATCTTTGTGATGACGCATGATTCGATTGGTCTGGGCGAGGACGGTCCAACTCATCAGCCGGTCGAACATCTGGCGGCGTTACGCGCGATTCCTCATCTCGGCGTTTATCGTCCGGGCGACGCAATCGAGACTGCGGAATGCTGGGAACTCATCCTTGCTCAGCCGCGCCGGGCGGCGGTGATCGCCTTGTCTCGTCAGCCATTACCGCTGCTGCGAACTGAAAGCAGCGTCGAAAATAAGTGCGCTCGCGGCGCGTATGTGTTGCTTGAAGCTGAAGGCGGAGAGCGGAAGATGACGCTATTGGCCACAGGCTCTGAATTGCATCTCGCAGTGCAAGCACGCGACAATATTCAAAAGCACGGCGTGCCCACCGCTGTTGTCTCGATGCCCTGTCGGCTGTTATTCGAGCAGCAGGATGCGAGCTATCGTCGTGAGGTGCTTGGAGCCTCGCCGGCGCGGGTCGCCGTCGAAGCTGCGGCGGAGCTTGGGTGGGAACGGTATTTGGGTTTCGAGGGTAGGTTTGTCGGTATGCGGGATTTCGGCGAATCGGGAAAAATCGACGATCTCTACAAAAAGTTCGATATCACCGCAGATGTGATTGTTCGCACCGCCCATGAAGTGTTGCGATCAGTGGAGGGCTGAGGTTCGCCGCCGCGTTCCATGCCGAATGGCCTCGATAGCACTAGATACTGCCGCAAGAGGATTTATGGTTTTTGTGAGCCCCGTTTTACGGAGCATGCACGGCGAGCACTGAGGCAACACGCGCGACCAGAATCTCTGCTGTACAAAGTCCAGGAAGTGCGTAGGATGGTTGAGGTTAGCCGAGTCGATCTCAGACGGCTCGGCGACCAGAACGCTCTGACTGTTCACGGCAGTGTCCTCGAATCTGGGGCTGCGCAATGCGACCCGCTGTTAGCCGATTCTGTTAACGCTTCCTCACATCCCTCATTGCCTTCGGTTCGACCGACACAGGTTCATCTCATGACAAATACGTTCCGTCTGTACCGCGGGCTGGAAATCATTCCGCTCGTCTACCCTAGACGAGCGCGCAACTACGAAGACGGGCTTGACGCTGCGGTACGCATTCAGATTCCCGATGCTCCCGACCGCTCAGGACGCAGTCGCGTGTTCCAGTTGAGGGGGCCAGCCGCGTACCAAAGTGCAGGCGACGCGCGGCGTGCGTGCGTGTCTTATGCTGAGCAGGTGATTGACGCTTGCCCGCAGCATCAAAGTTTATTTGATTGGGACATGCGTCCTTATAAGGATCTAAGGCGAAGCCGACGTGCCGACGCGGATTTGGTGGCGGGTTGGACTTTGGATTCAAAAACGCATAGATGTTAACCTGCGTCACGCGTTAGGAAATGAGGTATGCATAATGCCAAGCTCAACCCATGCCCAAATGGGTTTGACCCTATAAATGCAACAAGAGGGCGATTATGCGTCGCATCGCGGTTAGCAACTTGCCGTGTGCGTAATGACCTTTTTGCGGTTCTGATCGCAGAGGAGCACACGGTTCTTTAGCACACGGGCAGGCTGGTCTCTTCGAATGAGGCAAAACATCGGTACGAGCGCTCCGCGCTGCTAACCGAGCGCGTCAAGTCCCTTCTGCAGAAGCGTGGCTTGTTGAGCAAAACGAGAGGAGTCTCGCGATCTGAGCTTGCTCAAATTCTCCATTTTCCATCGGATGGCTGGAAGATCAGATAGATGATCGTAAGGCATCAACGACCAATCCGGCTCGAGTCGTACCAATGAGATGAGAAACCGTCGCTGCTCAGGGGTCAGCGCCCGCGGAAGATCGTGATGTAGTCGCGTCTGCACATCGACCAGTAAGTCAAGACTGACGGGATCGACGGTCATGCCGACAAAGCCCGCCTCATACTCATTTTCAAGGGAGCGCGGTTGGGCGAACAGGACCTCATGAACGGGTCGATTGTGTCCGGCAAGGTAGCCGACGAACGCTGTGACGAAATCCTTGTCCCAGTCCGGCCGTGTCGTACATATGCTGCACGTCGAAGATGTCCCGCGGATGCTGGCGGTCGAGCGCGGCAACAAGCTTGCTACCGTATAGTTCAGCATCAGACAGCGTTGGCACTTCGAAGTCGACGCGAAACATGCTCTGGGCGCGCGGTACGACGGCGCGCATTACCGTCGGCGAGAGCGTCCCCCGAAAAACATAATTCACTTCGACTTTGACCTGTGCGTTAGCGGACGACACGGTCAGCTTCACGTCGTCGCCCGCGTGCTTTCCACTTGCAGTCGCCACCGAAACTGTATGACCTTGTTGCTCAACCGCCTTCTTCACGCGGAGCAATTCGTCATTGATGATGGCCAGGGCCTCCTTCCGATCGGGACCGTGATCGCGCATGACCACGTCGATGTCGACGGAGAGACGCGGCAAATCCTGAACAAACATGTTGAGGGCGGTGCCACCCTTCATGGCGAAGCGAGGCGTATCAAAAACGTCCGGCGTAATCGCCAGCATGAGCCGGACAGTATCCAGGTATTGGTCATTCATAGGGTTCGAATCCTGCGAGCCGGACGATTAAGCTTTTAAGGTGAATTTTGGAGCGTCCTTTCGACTACTGGTCCATCGCCGGCCGGGACCGAGCCGGTCGACATGTCGCTGCAGATCTTGACCCCACGCAAAGCCGCTTGCTTGGCCGAGGTCGCGAACAAGTTTGACGACCTTCACGCGCGTGCAATGGGAGAGGAGGATGTCGAGGACCTTTGGCCGAAGATTACGGAGTGAGGATACGAGGGCCATCGCTTCGTCCAGAGGTTGACCTTTGGCTCGACGTTTTCCGATATCGCTGGCAAGTTCCAACAGAGCCCGCTCGGGCTCAGAGACAAGCACCGAGGGATCGCGATTTGGGAGGGCCGAAAGTGACGAGTCCCAGGGCATTTCGGTGTCGAATAGGCGCGTGGTTTGGAATGTATAAGGCATGTACTCCTCGATCCATTCCGGCATTGCATGAGGTTGCTCAGCCCAGAGGATGACTCGGTCTCGAAAGCTCACGTTGTGGCGTACGCCTTGCCAGTCCAGCGCAGTCTTCCCACCCACGTGAAGGCTGGGTATGCGTCTGCTCAAGTAAGCCAAGATCCCGTTTTGCGTAGGCGTGTCGCCAACGAGCAGATAAGCACCTTTAGACAAGCGTTGCAGCCATCCCGCCTTGACAAAGTACGTGGTCTGCTGGGCGCTGATGCCGCAGTCCCGCAGCATCTGCGGATCAAGCGGCTGCCCGCGAGGTGCGACGTCCATCAACCGCTGCAGCGTCTTACTCGCCATCAGTTACTCCATTGCATGCTTTTCGTTCTATAACGCGTAGATTTTATCGGTTAGTCAACATAAATCATGCACCCGCTAGACCGTCTTGAGTTCCGAGCATATTCCGTTGCCTGCGAGGGGTTGAAACGTCAGAAGGAGACCTTGCATGATTTTTGGTCTCGAATTATCGCAAAGTTTGTATTTTACAGTATTAAATCATGAAATCTGGTCACGCATCGCTTTTCCTGCTCAATCTCAAGGCCCGTTTCATCGGGTCAACCCGGATTGTTCTGATTTACCTCGCCCTGCTACCTTCTAGATCATACGTATGACCTAGGGGATGATGTGCCATGCCAACCCTGCACCGGCAAGTTCTGAATCGAATGGGCGAGCAAATTTGCTCCGGCCAATTCGCGCCTGGCGAGATATTGCCCGCCGAAGATCAACTTGCTGAACGGATGCAGGTAAGCCGCATCACGATTCGCGAGACGATGAAATCGCTGTCCGCGAAGGGCATGCTTCAAGTCCGACGCCGCCACGGCACGATCGTGCTGCCGCGCTCGCACTGGCAATTGTTCGATCCCGACGTGATTACGTGGCGCGCACGCGCTGGCGTTGTCGACGCCGATCTCATCCGTGACCTGATGGAACTGCGCACGATCATTGAGCCGAACGCGGCAAAGCTTGCGGCGAAGCGCGCGACGCTCGACGACCGGGCAGCGGTGCGTCGCGCATTCAAGGCGATGGAGCGCGCAGTCGCCGGGCAAGGCGAATATGTGCCTGCCGACCTCGCGTTTCACGGCGCGATCCTTGTGGCTTGCCACAACCAGTTCGTGCAACAGATGCAAAACGCCCTTTCCGCGATTCTGCGCACGAGTTTCGAACTGAGTTCTGAGATCGAAGGCGGCCCGGCGCGCTCGCTGCCGATGCACGAAGCGCTGTGTGTCGCCATCGAAAACGGCGATGCGCAAGCCGCCGAACATGCCGTTCTAACGCTGATCGAACGCGCAGAAAAGGACTTCGACGATCGCGCGACGCTTCAACGCACCGAGAACAACAAGCCTTCATAGCAACGCATCACAGTGGCACACCGATATGGGACCGTAGCCTGCGAAACAGGCTGCGCGGGCGCGCTCGCGCCTTTGATTCAAATTCATCGCACCAGGGAACACGCATGACCAACTTGTTCGATCTGAGCGGCCGCACGGCGCTCGTTACAGGCTCGGCGCGCGGCATCGGCTACGCGCTCGTGGAAGGACTCGCCGCGGCTGGCGCGCGCGTCATCGTCAACGGCACAAAAGCCGGTACTGTCGACGTCGCGGTGAGCCGCTTGCAAGCGCAAGGCTACGATGCTCTCGGCCAAGCGTTTGACGTGACGGATGAGGCGTCCGTCACCGCCGCCTTCGCGGCGTGGGACGCCGAAGGTGTCGAAGTGGACATCGTCGTGAACAACGCGGGCATCCAGTTCCGCAAGCCGATGATCGAACTCGCGCTCGCCGACTGGCAACGCGTGATCGATACCAATCTGACAAGCGCGTTCATCGTCGCGAAGGAGGCAGCGCGGCGCATGATCGATCGGCGTCGAGGCGGCAAGATCATCAACATCGGTTCATTGACGAGCGAAGGCGCGCGCGCCACCGTCGCGCCCTACACGGCGGCGAAGGGCGGCATCAAGATGCTCACGCGCGCGATGAGTGCCGAATGGGCCGCTTTCGATATCCAGGCGAACGCGATAGGCCCCGGCTACATCCTTACCGATATGAACCAGGCGCTCGTCGACAACGCGAGCTTCGACGCCTGGGTCAAAAGCAGCAATCCCTCGCAGCGCTGGGGCAAGCCCGAAGAACTCGTTGGCACGGCGGTTTATCTCGCGTCTTCCGCATCGAGCTATGTGAACGGACAAATCATTTACGTCGATGGCGGCTGGCTTGCCGTGCTTTGACACTGGAGACATCATGGACTACATCAAAACCGTAGCGCCGCAGAGATGGTGGCATCTCATGCCGATCATCTTCATCACGTACAGCCTCGCTTACCTAGATCGAGCGAATTACGGTTTCGCGGCCGCGGCAGGCATCGATAAAGACCTCGGCATCACCTCGGCGACATCGTCGCTGATCGGCTCGCTGTTTTTCCTCGGATATTGCCTGTTTCAAGTGCCGGGTGCGATCTACGCGCAGAAGAACAGCGTCAAGAAACTTATCTTCGCAAGCCTGATTCTGTGGGGCCTGTGCGCCGCCGCGACCGGCATGGTCAGCAACATTCCGACGCTGATGGCGCTGCGCTTCGTACTCGGCATCGTCGAAGCCGCGGTGATGCCGTCGATGCTCATGTATATCAGCCGATGGTTCACGCGCACCGAACGTTCGCGCGCCAACACGTTCCTGATTCTCGGCAATCCGGTGACAGTGCTGTGGATGTCGATCGTGTCCGGCTATCTCGTACGCAACTTCGGCTGGCGCGAGATGTTCGTGTTCGAAGGCGTCCCCGCGATCGTGTGGGCCATCGTGTGGTGGTTCACGGTGAAGGATCGTCCGGCCGACGCACCCTGGATGAGCGACAAGGAGAAGGCCGATTTCGATGCGATCCTTAAGTCCGAGCAGGCGCATATCGCGCCGGTACGCGACTACAAGTCGGCGTTCCGTTCGTCCATCGTGCTCAAGTGCTGCGCCATTCATGCGTTGTGGAGCATCGGCGTGTACGGTTTCATCATGTGGCTGCCGTCGATTCTCAAGTCGGCGTCGAAAAGCATCGATATCGTGTCGGTCGGCTGGCTCTCCGCCGTGCCTTATCTCGCGGCCATCGTGTTGATGCTGATCGCGTCTTATCTTTCGGACAAGACCCGCAATCGCAAGCTCTTCGTGTGGCCATTGCTATTGATCGGCACGATTGCGTTCGTCGGCTCGTATCTCGTCGGCAGTTCGAATTTCTGGCTGTCGTTCGCGTTGCTCGTGATTGCCGGCGCGACGATGTATGCGCCGTATGGACCGTTCTTCGCGCTCGTGCCGGAACTGATTCCGAGCAACGTGCTGGGTGGTGCGATCGGCCTGATCAACGCTTGCGGCGCGCTCGGCGCGTTCCTCGGCGCGTGGCTCGTCGGCTATCTAAACGGCGCGACAGGCAGTCCTTCCGCGTCTTACGTGTTCATGGCCGCAGCGTTGCTCGCGGCGGTCGTCCTCATGATGCTGGTGCCCGCGCAATCGGGCCTGCGCCCGACACCCAAGGGAGGCACGGGCAACAAGTCCGATGCCGTGTCTTCCGCTCTCGTGGAATAAGTCATGGCAACACTCATCACCGACGTCAAGGTTATCCTGACTGCGCCAGAAGGCATCAATCTCACCGTTGTCAGAATCGAGACGAATCAGCCTGGCTTGTACGGGCTCGGGTGTGCGACGTTCGCCTATCGTCATCTTGCGGTCAAGTGTCTGATCGAAGAGTATTTGCGGCCTTTGCTCATCGGGCGGGATGCCGAAGCCATCGAAGAGCTTTGGCAGTTGATGCATCAAAACGCCTACTGGCGCAATGGACCGATCGAAAACAACGCGATTTCCGGGGTCGATATGGCCTTGTGGGACATCAAGGGCAAGCAGGCGAACATGCCGCTGTATCAGTTGTTCGGCGGCAAGGTGCGCGAGGGGGTGCCGATCTACCGCCATGCCGATGGCCGCGATCTGAGCGAGTTGTGCGAGAACATTCAGCGATATCGCGAGCAGGGAATTACCCATATCCGCTGTCAGAGCGGGGGTTATGGCGGCGGGACATTCGGCCGCGCGCCCTCGAGTGCGCCTGAAGGCGCGGCGGACGGCATCTACCTCGACAGCCGCAAGTACATGCGCGACACGCTCAAACTGTTCGATGGTATTCGCAGCAAGATTGGATTCGATGTCGCGTTATGTCACGACGTGCACGAGCGCCTCAAACCCATCGAAGCCATTCGCTTCGCGCGCGATCTGGAGCCTTACGAGCTGTTCTTTCTCGAAGACGCGATCGCGCTGGAAGAAGGGGAATGGATGCGTCAGTTGCGTGATAAAACGATCACGCCGCTTGCGCAAGGCGAGCTTTTCAACAATCCGTATGAGTGGCGCTTTCTGATCACGGAGCGGTTGATTGATTTCATTCGCGTGCATCTGAGTCAGATCGGCGGCATCACGGCGGGTCGCAAGCTGCAGATATTTGCGGAGCAGTTCGGCGTGCGCACGGCTTGGCATGGTCCGGGCGACATGTCGCCGCTTGCGCATGCTGCAAACATTCATATCGACCTTGCATCGCGCAATTTCGGCGTGCAGGAGTGGTCGGGCACGGAGCCGCCGAACTTCGTGATCCAAGAACTGAAAGGGCCGCGCGAAGCGCTGCTCGAGGTTTTTCCGGGTCTTCCGACGTTTCGCCATGGCTTCGTCTATGCGAACGACAAGCCCGGTCTGGGCATCGATCTCGACGAGAGCGAGGCGGCGAAGTATCCATGCGAACGCGAAGTCACGCGATGGACGCAGACCCGGCTGATGGACGGCGGTCTTCAAACACCTTGACGCGTTCACGTTCCGAAATCTCGGTGGAGGAGGGAGGCCGATGCTGCGCCTGATCTCGGCCGGGTCTTCCAACACGGGTATGCAGCAGAACGATTTGGCGGTCCAGCAAGCACATGCGAATGCTCGTATCGTGTAAGCGAAGCAACGCGAATTGGCTGCGCCGACGAACCGATGCGGGTCCCGCCTCTCGGCCGCCGCCATGTCGAGTTAGTTCCAGTACACGTCATTCTCTATGACACGCCTTTGCCGGCGGTCGGCAGCCGCGCCAACAATCTCGGCACTTTGGGCGTCGCTGAAGATTGCGCGAAAATCGACTCCCGTTTCGACGTTATTGTCTTCAAAGGCAAGCTCCGGGTTCTTCTGCTTAAGACTTAGCCCCCGGCGGCGAGGTCGCTGTGGGCAGACGGAGACCCTTTGCGAGTCAACAAAAGTTCCGGCTGACTGCCGTCAAACCACCCAGAAGGTGCGACATATCCACTAGCCGCTGAGCGACGAGGTGTCGGACCTCTCCCTCACATTGCCAGGTGCCGTACACAGCCAGCAGTGCGGCGCCTAAAGCTTCTCTGCGTTGCTTCTCAAGCAGCGATGGCCAGATGATGACGTTCACATTCCCCGTTTCGTCCTCGAGCGTGACGAACATCACGCCCTTTGCCGTCCCTGGTCGTTGCCGTACGGTCACAAGTCCACAACCGCGGGCCAAGCGTCCGTTGCGGAAGGTGCGTAGCGTCGACGCCGGCATCAGTCGTTGCTCGAGAAGCGTGGGGCGCAAAAGCGACAAAGGATGCCGCCCGAGCGTTAGCCCTGTCGAGTTGTAGTCGCTGACGATGTCTTGCGCTTCAGAAGGCGCGCCGAGGGCTGGCGTCTCGTCGTCGATCCGACTATCAGCCAAGAGATCTCGGTCAGGCACGGCAGCGGCTGACTGCCAG
>NZ_JARUXS010000006.1:0-114718 GCF_031451175.1 Caballeronia sp. LZ035 | reverse complement strand
TTTCTGGCATGCGAATACCTGGTTCACGCCCCTCATGGTGAGCGGTGAAGTCGTGTCGTCCGAGGGTCGGACTTCACGCTTATCGTGATGCAAATAACGGTATATACCGTTTCATGGCCATTGCGCAAGCAGTAATCGCGCTCGAGGAAGCGTTCAATTCGCTAAGCAGATAGGGATTCGGCGCGATGCGCGTTGACCGGGTTGATGCCGCGTCGCTAGTGTCCGGAGGACGCTCCTTTCGGACGCCAACTCGTTCGTGAGGCTCGCACGATGTGGTACGTCGAGTGCTCGAATGAAAGCATTCTCCTGTGCCGAAAGACCCGCTAATGCGAGTCTTCTGGCACCGTGCCTGTCGAGGTTTATTCCGTGAGAGTCGAGTTCCATGCCCCGCCCGCAGCGGTCATGTCGAAGAGACCGAGAGTTCTGGGCTCGACGTCGTTGATCATCGCGTTTGCGCTTTTTATTTGTATCGACCGGTACTACGAACGAGCGGCGACGCATCCGGTCGACCTGGTCGTCCTTTGGCTCTCTGCTCAGTACTGCATTGCGGCGGTGCTTTTCTGTTTCTGGCCCACATCCTCTAAGAGGACGCTGAAGGAGAAGCTGCTCGTCGCCCTGTTGATTGGCGGCTTCATGGGCGGCGCAACCTTGCCGAAGGTCGTCGCCTTGTTCAATGGCCTCGGTGGTCCGCAGGCGCCGTGGTGGTTCTATCGCATTCCGTTTCCGGCGATTTCCGTCACAGCCTGCACTCAGACGATCATGGTCGCCGCGGTCGAGGCGACCATGTGGGTCGTCGCTTACGCGATTGTGTCCAAGCGGAAGCCGTGACCTTGGCGCATCGGGTCTGCACAGGCAAGCAGGTCGGAAAAGTTTTGGCACCACGATTGCTGTCATCGCGCAATGCCACCATCGGAGGCGATCATGGCGTCCATCTCGAAGCCGCTGTGCCGAATCCTTTTCCTCACACTGAGCCTCGCCGCGTTCGCTCGGGCGGGCGTTGCCGAGGAGAGCGCGGACAGGCGCGGCGATCATGCCCGAGGCGGCGGTCCGCAGCTTCAGCTCATCGCCACGTTCGAACATCAGGTCACTGGCGTGACGCTCACGCCGGATGGCCGCACTTTCGTCAACTTCCCCCGCTGGACGGAGGACGCGCCCATCTCCGTCGCGGAGCTCGGAGCGTCCGGCGATCTGCGTCCTTATCCGGATCCCGAATGGAATAGCTGGCGCAATGCGCGCCGCGACGAAGTCACGCCGCAGGATCATTGGGTATGCGTGCAGTCCGTCGTGGCGGACAAGCACGGCAACCTCTGGGTGATCGATCCGGGCGCGCCGGCGCAATCGCTCGTCGTGCCCGGCGCGCCGAAGCTCGTGCGGATCGATCTCGCGTCGAACCACGTCGCGCAAGTCTATGCGTTCGATGAAACCATCGCGCCGCAAGGAAGCTATCTCAACGATGTGCGCATCAGTCCGGACGGGCGTTTCGTCTACATCACCGATTCCGGCGTGCGCGGAGCGATCGTCGTGCTCGACACGGGGTCGGGCAGCGCACGACGTGTTCTCGACGGCGATCCGAGCACGCAGGCCGACAAGACCGTCACCGTGAAGGTCGACGGCAAGCCGCTGCAACAGACGGACGGCAGGCCCGTGAGCTTTTCCGCCGACGGCATCGCGCTGACGCCGGACGGACGTTACCTCTATTGGCAGGCGGTCAAGGGCAAAACGCTTTATCGGATCGCAACCGACGCGCTGCAGAATGCGCAGCTCAGTCCGCGGCAGGTCTCGGCGCGCGTGGAGGCGGTGGGTATCGATGGTCCCGCGGACGGGCTCTGGTTCGACGAGCGTGGACGTCTCTATGTTTCATCGGTCGAGCATCATGCGATTCGCGTGCGTGACGGCGAGCGCATCGACACGCTGCTACGGAATCGCGCGCTGATCTGGCCCGACACGTTCTCGGAAGGCGCCGACGGCACGATCTACATCACCGATTCGCGCATTCCCGAGATGAGCTGGTTCGATCCGCAGAGTCCGATCGCGCTGCCGACGCGGCTGTATGCGATTCGAGGACGCTAGCGCCGGGCGACGCCGTACTCGGCGTGACTCGTTCACCGTGGATATTGACGCAGAAAGAGGAAAGCAGCGTATGGAACAGCGATTCGATGACCGGCGCGTCCACGTGCTCTGCTCGGGTCTGGCAGCGGGACTGGCATCGGCCTCGGCGGCCTGCACCGGCGCGCAGCGTGCGGGTCATGCGCCCTACGCCGCGCTGAATGCCGTGACGCATTGTGTGTGGCCCGACGCATCGTCGCAGGAAAGGCCGAGCATCCGCTACACGGCGCTCGGCGCGACGATCCACATGGGCAGCGCGGTGTTCTGGAGCGTGCTGTTCGAAGCGCTGTGCGGACGACGGAGCCGTCCCGCGGGAATCGTAAGCGCTGCCGCGGCGACCGCCGTCGTCGCTTATGTGGTCGACTACCACGTCGTGCCGAAACGCTTCACACCGGGATTCGAGACGCATTTGCCGAGGCGCTCGCTGGCCATGACATATGTCGCGTTAGCCGCGGGATTCGCAATCGCCGCGCTGGCGCGACGCGCGTCCCGCTGAGGCCACTCGCCGCGCGACACGCCGCGCCGCGCGGCGCTTCATGCTTCACTCCGCGAGCGGCGCATCGAGCACGTGATGCGCGGCGATGACCGAGCGTTCATTGATGGCGGGCGGCCGGGTCTTTCTCGGCCGGAACACGAGATCGCCTCGCTTGATGTGCTCGCCGCTGATGGAGCAGACATCTTCCGCGCGCGCTCTGCCAAGCGACCAGACTTGTTCGGCGAGGCAACCCAGTTGCGAGTCCGACCACGACACGCTCGCGGTGCGGGACGTCAGACGCTCTCGTATCGTGATCGACACATGACTGTGCGCGGTCGGGCGCATCGCTGCTGAACGGCGCAATGATTCCTGGGAAGGTGCAAGACAGTCGAACCAGGTTACACGCGCTTCGAGTGCCGTCTGGGTATTGTCGATGGTCGCCATAGGTTGCTGATCTGTTTGCGAGTGTCGGTCGATCCCGGCATGCGCCGGCTCCGTTTTCATACGACGCATTCGTCATGCCGAAACAGCGCACGACGCCACTCATGGGTCGTGTCCGGAAGCTTCCGGTATCAAACAGGGCCTTTGCGCGACGCGACCGGACTCCGAACCGCGATCCGCACGCAGTTTCGCGATCGTCGGAAATGGAGCGGCCGCGCTTGTAGTGGTGGTTCCGGGAAGCGTTACCTCGAACCGCGATTCGCGAAGTACCGGTGCAGCAGCGAGGTCGCGCTCGAGCCATGCAGGACGACGGAAAGCACGATGGTCGCGAGCACGATCGGCGCGATCGGCCGGACATGTTCTCCGCCCGCCTGTTCGAGCGCGAAGAGCAGGTAGTAGAAGGCGCCGACGCCCCGTATGCCGAGCCATCCCGCGAGCAGGCGCTGCGGCCGGTCCATGCAGGAACCGGCGAGCGATATCGTCGCGCTGAGCGGACGGGCGACGAAGAACAGAAAGAGCGCGGGCCATATGACCCGCCAGTGGAGAAGCGCCCGCCAATGCGCCGACACGACGCTCCCGATCAACAGCATCAACGCGAATTCGACCAGCCGTTCGAACTCGAGCGCGAACGCCATCATCGTCTCGGCCATGTAGGCGTGCGCGAGCTCGGGGTCGCGGGCGGCTTCCTCGCGCTCGCCGCGTTCGACCGACTCGAGCGCCTTGCTGGGCGAGGTCTTGCCGGTTGCGGCGAGCTCCTGCCGGCGCAAGGACACGCCGGCCGCGAACACCGCGATGAACGCATAGCCGTGCACGAGCAGCGCCGCGCCATAGGCAAGCGCCATGAGCCCGAGTGCGATGAAGCCTTCGAGCCCGAGCGCCTGCCGGTAGCGCGTTCGCAGACGAATCACGAGGCGCACGACGCCCGATCCGAGTCCCCAGCCGATGACGAGCGCACTGACGACGCCCCAGGCGATAGCCGCCGCGAAGGTCCACGGATTGCCGCTGCCGGGGCTTGCACTTCCGCATAGCGCGAGCGCGACCAATGCGAACGGGTACGCGGCGCCGTCGTTGCAGCCGCCCTCGGACGAAAGCGCGAAGCGCAGCGGCTCATCGTCGCCGGCCTTGCACACGCGCAATTCGTTGGCGAGCACGGGATCGGTCGGGGCGAGTATCGCCGCGAGCAGCAGCGCAGGTCCCGAGGCGAGGCCGAGGCCGAAGCGCGCGGCGACATACACGAGGCCGATCGTCAGGATCATCGCCGGGCCCGCGAGCCGCAGCGTGAGCCGCCAGAGTTCGTTCGAAAGCGGCACGCGCAAATGCATGCCGATCGCAAACAGCGAGACGACGAGACCGGCTTCCGTCAGCACGCGCAACAGACGCAGATTCCCTTCGATGTCGGGCTCGAGCAAGCCGGCGCCGGCCGGGCCCAGCGCGAATCCCGCGGCGAGATAGACCATGGCGCCGGTCATCGGCAGGCGCGAGATCACGCCGCGCATGACGGCCATGAGAATCAGCAGCGCGCCTACCACCATGAACCAGACCGCCTCGATGACCACCGCTTGCTCCTTGACTTCGTGGACCGCGCTTGCCGGTGATACACGCTCGTCGGAAACGCGGTCGAGCAATCGACATTCCAAATCGCGCCCGTGGCGGCGCGGACGAGATCGGGCCTTGCGCGTCGAAAAACGCAGCTAGAGAAGCAGCGATTGAGCGCGGTGACGAGATAGTGGCCGCCGACCTACGAAGTCCTGAGCTTTAGGAGGAGAGGTCAAAGCAGGACATGCCGCACCCAGACGTCGGAGAATGCAAGAGGTCATCATGGTGACAGAAGAAGGTGTCGATGAAATGGAAGTTGTTGTTAGTGCGTGTCGTGGCGGCTGGCAAATGGAGGCCCCGGCAACGCAAAAAGTCAGCAGCATGGTAGTGCATGACAAATGTCAGGCGGTCATACTCGCGCGGAGGCTTTTCCCCGACGCTCAGATTCGGATTTTGCTTACTGACGATACGACCAGGCCTTCCTAAAGTGGAGTTGTTTGAGAGCTCTTGAGAACACTCCCTTCTCGACGACTAGGCGGCCAAGGAAGCAATAGATTCGGTTAGCGCAACTCCGTTCCTGCTGTTCGCTTGCTTCAGAAAAATCTCCGCGATGCCTTTGGTCGGAATGCTCGCCTCGACGCTGCGAAGTTCCTTCAGCCGAATCCATTTGCACCGAGCAATCTCGTTCGATGGGACCGCGGTCGCGTCCGCTTCCACACTCGCGATGAAGACGAAGTGTCGAGTGCGCAGTCCGCGAAACTGAAACGCATAGCGGACCTGCAAAGCAGCAAGCCCCGTCTCCTCCTGTAACTCCCGCCCTGCGGCGTCAGCGGGCTCCTCGGCTGTCTCGATGCGACCGCCAGGGAACGCCCATCGTCCTGTTGCCCGGGCAACAAGGAGGACTCGTCCGTCCCGTTCGCAAATCACGGTTGCTCTACGTTTCATGAGACTGAAAATCCTAGGTTGAAGAGGGGCGGCTTCCTAACGGTCACGGGCACATCTGGGTCCGACGGTATAGCCTAACTGTTTTCCGGTATCGTGGGGGGCGTGATGAAATCGCGTTCGGGTGCCGAAATCTGCTTTCCGGCCGCTCTCTTCGGCATGGCCTGCCCTTTGTCTATGCCAACGCTCATCTTGGCGTTGCTCCGGGTCATCATCGGAACGGTGTACGTTGGGTACCGCGAGTCGCGCGCGTTTCCGGCAGACTGCGTGCCTCGACATTGCCAAACGGAGTTTCGAAGTGCTTTTCTCTGGTTCTACCACCTGGCGTATTGGCCTTGGTACATGTTCGTTGAGCTAGCTTAGCTCGCAGAGACAATGAGGTCGCGGTTGTCGCAAAGCTCCTGGCACTCGAAGTCAGCGTCGGATGTCGAAGGCGAATCGCGAAGGGACGACGAGCAGCGTCGAACGGGTATGGCAAGCGCATCTATCACGAATCTCGCCCATCCAAGGATTGGCAGGCGCTTCGCCGGGGAATAGGATGTCCCGCGCCGCTAGTTCGAAGGTTCCGAGGCCGTACCACCACGCGGGCTGCGCTCATTAGCGTCCCATACGGTCAACCAATAGCTGTCTGCGTGCCGCAAGAGCGCCAGCAACGACTGGTACCACGTGCGCAGGCACGCACCATTCAGCGTCCGTCCCGTCTTCCAACAGCTGCTCGGCGAACAGGTGAAACACCTCCGAGCATGAAACTTCCGGCCGCGGATCATCTGCACCATGTTCGCGGTACATGCTCGCAAACTGCAGCACGCATCGGCTCAGCGCTGCACTTGTCAACTGCGCCCAAGCGCAGCTTTCCTTGCCCGCTAGGCTCTGCTGCATGCGGTTTACGACAGTCAACAGCGCGCTCGACAGACGTTCGGGTATTCCGAGGTACGCGTAGCCAACGCCGCCATTGTCCATCCTTGTCTCCATTTCGCCGTACGTCGCGAATACTGCCGCCGATGGTTGCAATCGGCATGCCGAACATCTGACGTCATGGCTTGGACGCCTTGCGCACAAGCGAATGGCTGTCGAGAGGTAGCAGCGGCAAACGAGAAGACGCGGGCGTGCGTTTTTCCGGCCGCACCTCAAGCGACCGAAGCGACTGCCGTAAACAGGATTGTCACACTGTGACCGTCGGCGGAAATGTGCGGGCTAACGACAACAAGGAGACCCTATGAAAAAAATTGCTGCTTTAATCGTCGCGCTGCTATGTATTGTGAACGTCGCCCACGCTTGCCCGAAGGGAGAACATCCTCACGGCGGCACCGGTTCCCATCATAAGGGCGGCTACTGCTCCTAACTTACCGCTTCTTCGAAGCCCGCCTCCGCGGGCTCTGCTGACGTTTGTCTCCTCGTTCATGCCACTCTCGGTGAGCGTGCAAGTAGGCGCCCCTCCAGTTTGATGCCAAGGGTGCGTCGCACTGGCGGGTTATTGGGTGTCGCTCTCAGACGCGGGCAACTCGACTCGGAGGTCGCCCGATTTGTCTTGCCAGACCGCGGCTGGCGGCTCGTAATTCCTGCACCCATAAGGAACTCACTCATCGGGCAGGCCCGCGAGGGCAGGCGGGCACACGCGGCACTCAAGCAAGGCCCTTCGACCCTGTCCTCGAGATAGCGGACTACGAACTCGCCGGAGAACTCGACCTCGCGGGGGATCTGAAAGGGAGCGTTCATTCGGCGTCGGATATGGTCAACGGGAGGCCCTCTCGTTGTCCCCAGGACCCGGGCTTTTCCAACGCCTCAGCGAGTCAAAGACCTGGAGCGATGCTTTCCGGCAGTCACGAATTGATTCCGCTGGAGTGCTTCCGGCGCTGCGCTTACGACCGTTGTAGCCGCGCTCGATAGCACTGAGCAGGTCCACAAGCGCACGCTTGCCGCAGCGGGAGTCTCTCGGTTGATTTAAGAGCAGGCTACGCGCTGGACGAGGGCTCGTATCTGTCGGAGATTTCTGCTACGGCCTCTTTCGGACTCGAAGCCGAACCCATTCCTTCCGATCGTGTTGAAAGGCGGAGATAAGCTGCCGCAAGACGTCGCAATTCATCCTCGGAAGCGTCCTCTATCCCGATGAGTTGATTGCTCGCCGCACGATGCGACGAGAGCAACTCGTTAAGCTTTAAATGCAGGGCAACGCTATCTTTATTCTGGCTCTGCTGAATCAAAAAGACCATCAGAAATGTGACGACAGTTGTGCCAGTATTGATCACTAGCTGCCAACCATCGGAGTAGTGAAACAACGGTCCGGTTACAACCCACGCAACCACTGTCAACACCGCCAAACAGAAAGCGGCTGGCGAGCCAGCCCACCTGGTAACCAAGCTCGCGAACTTATCGAAAGCACGGGATAGCGGATGTGGATTGGCGTAAGCGGGGCTCGCGGTGTCCGGAACCGTATCGAGTTCGTCGACAGACGAGCGAGACGTTCTGGTGTTGTCCATAGCCTGCTCCCGGGTCGCTGTTGCACTTTATGAGGGCAAGTCACGTGCCAGTCGGCTGGACGTAAGCTGAACACGGCGCGAGCGCCGACATGAAAGCGAGCGAAGAAGCGCCGCAGCATTTTGGCGCCACGACGTCGAGTAGCAGTGGAAGGGCTTCAGTACTGCCGTACAGGAAGGCGCATGCCGGCGTTTGGGAACGCGCCGTGGGAGGACGGCAGACCGTGGCCGCCCAGCTCGACTTGCAGTTTGGTTTCATTCATGAGGCTCGCTTGGCGCACCATCTGTTGGCAAAGATAGAAGAACTCCATTTCGCTGAGCCGTGTAACGCGGCGCTCGCCGCACTGGAATGACGAGCATGAAGCGTTCGAGCGGGGACACCTTGGCTTGGGAGGAGGTCACAGAGGACTGCGGACGCAAACAGTTCGCCCGTTTTCGAAGTGGTCGTGTTGGAGACGACGTCCATCTTGAACCGTCGCGGGTCCCGGATTCGCTGAATTGCTGGGACAAAGGAAATGGAGGTGCGAATGAGTCAATCATCGGTTGCCATCGTCGTGAGCCGCGACGATCCGACATCACCGGAGGGAACACGACTTCTCGATGAACTCAGCGCAATGCTGGCCGTGTTCTCAGGAGACGGAGGGCAATCGCGGTTTCAACTCGCCGACTTCCGCTCGTCGAATGGAGCCTTTTGCATCGCGCGAACAGCGCTCGGCGAGCCGGTGGGATGCGGAGCGTTCTGGCATTACGACAACGGTACGGCCGAACTCAAGCGACTCTACAGCCGGCCCAACGCCGCTGGCGTCGGGCAAGCAATTCTCCGTCAACTCGAGAGCGATGCAGCCGCCTCAGGCTGCAGGAAGATCGTGCTGGAAACGCGCGCCGTAAACCATCGCGCGATTCGCTTCTACGAACGCAACGGCTTCTCGGACGCAGCGTTATGGCGCGTACGTTGGCCGGCCTGATGCGCGTTGCTTCCAGAAGCTGCTTCGATCGAAGTAAGGGTAAAGGTGACAGCAGGCAAGCGTCGATGAATACGCTGTTGTTGCCCCTGTTGGTTATTTCCCTAGCCCGGTTTCCACTCGCTGAATATGAAAAGCGGTTGGCGGATGCTGCGCTCGATAACGAAACGCCAGGCGCGGCGCCGTCTGCAATGCAGACGGCGCCGTGTGCACCTTACACCTTGTCCGCGCTTCCCGCGCCGAGATCGGCGCCCGTCGTCGGATCCGCCGAAGGATCTGAAGCCGTACGCGATGCCATCGCTTGCAGCACCTGCACGTCCTGCTCGGTAACGGTCACGGTCGCGGTGCCGTCGCCGCCGTCGACTGCGGGTTGCGGGTCCTCGACGAACTGCCAGTCGCCGCCTTCGTTCCACGGTCCGCGCGCATCGTCGCCCTTCGACATGTTGAAGTACACGCTCGCGAACTCGGGAATGCCCGGCAGCTTGCCTTGCGGAAAGTTCGGCTGAATCGAATGCAGCGCCTTCTCGAACGATTTCTGATGCGCGATTTCGCGCGTCATGAGAAAGCCCAGCGCTTCCTTGATGCCCGGATCGTCGGTCACGTTCATCAGGCGCTCATAGACGATCTTCGCGCGCGCCTCGGCGGCGATGTTCGAACGCAGATCGGCTGTCGGCTCGCCGATCGTATCGATATACGCGGCGCTCCACGGCACGCCCGCCGAATTCGTGAGCGACGGACCTCCGCCGTAAAGCAACTGCGTAACGTGCGAATCGTTGCCGGGGCCGGTGAGCGATCGATACAATTCGGCTTCCTGCTCGACGGCTTCTGCGAGTTGACCTTTTGCGCCCTTGTTCAGCATCGCGACGATCGATCCGATGACTTCAAGATGGCTCAACTCTTCCGTCGCAATATCGAAAAGCAGGTCCTTGCGGCCAGCATCGTCTTCGCTGACCGCTTGCGTGAAATAACGCATCGCGGCCGCCAGTTCGCCTTGCGGACCGCCGAATTGCTCCAGCATCAGATTGGCCAGACCCGGATTGGGGGCGCCCACGCGTACCGTGTATTGCAGGCGTTTGTTATGCACGAACATTTGAACGACTCCTTTTATGGCGCACGAACTCCCTCACGGGCTTCGCGCGAGTCATCGAAGTTGAACAGCTAGCTTGCAGCGCCCAAGAGCGACGCGCATGCGTTGCCTATGGCCGTGTGACTGCAGGCCTCAGCGCGTCTCGGACTCGCGCTGGCGTGTTGCAGCAGTGAAGCCGCGTCGTGATATGTGAGGCAAGCCTAATACGATGTGCTGCGGCCCGCGTGAGCACACTTCAGCAACCGGTGTGCCACCGCACGGGCGGTAGGCGTGCGCTTAACCGTCTGTCTTCTTGGGTCCCGTCCCAGCGGCGGAAGGGGCCCGAGATTCGATCGGAATCCACGGATACGACCACCTGCCGTAAGAGCAGGGAGGGCGCAATGGCTACTGACGAGCTCGCATGCGGCGGGGCGGGGAGGGCGTTGCCCGCATCGCATGGCAGCCGCGATAAGCGAAGGGTGCGAAGCGTTTTCGGGTTTTCTCAAAACCCGGCTCATCGTTTGGTCTTCACGACTCCGGCGGTCATTGTCATGCCGCGCGCGGCCTGCGCTAACGCCATCATCTGTGCGGCGGGAATGTTGACAGTCAATACGGGCCGCCAACCTATCCGGAAGATATCTTCGTCGGCTATCGAGACTCCGATCGAACACCGGCCCGCTCGCCGGCTCGAGGCAGTGGATGTTCATGTTGGTTGAGCAAGGCGCGCCGATGCCGCGACCGATCAAAAGAGATAAAGGCTTCGCGACGATGTTCGCGCACCTCGGAGGAACGACAGTCACGGTCTTTCAACACAATGGAACGGACCTCGACTATACGCTCGCACCACCGCGATCAGTCTGAATTCACGCGCGGATCTTCAAGTTGTGCGTGCAACGGATGGCTTTCGGACGAACCCTGTTGGGCATATTACGAGACTCGTATGGCGCCTTCGATTGGCGGTTCCTTTCTGTTTCAGCCCGCTCGGCCTTTTACTTCCCGGCGTTTGGTGTTTGGGCGGTGCGACCCGGCATCGCTATTGCTGAAGGGCCGGAGCGACTGGACCATTCAATGAGGAGATTTTCATGAAGGCACATCCGGCTCTGGCTACTTTAGCCGCGTTCACGCTGATCAGCGCCGCGCCGATCACCGTTCTTGGGCAGACGCAGGCGGCAAGTACGACTCAGGCTAACGATCTTCCGGCAGTCGATAAAGCGTTCGTACAGGCCGCGTCGGAATCGAGTTCGACCGAAATCGACACGGCCAAGCTCGCCAGCAAGCAGTCGCAGGACAAGGACGTTAAAAGTTTCGCGCATCACATGATCGTCGACCACACCAAGTTGACCATGCAGTTGAAGATGGCGGCCCCGCATGGCGTCGCAGTCCCGAAGGACAACTCGGACACCGCGGTGATCGACGCGCTCAGACCGCTGAAGGGCAAGGAGTTCGACACCATGTACATCCAGAAGGTGGGCGTTGAAGGGCATCAGAAGGCCGTAGCCGCGTTCCAGAAGGAAGCGCAGGAAGGTCAGAACGCCGACCTCAAGAAGGCTGCGCAGAAGGCGCTGCCTACCATCCAGAAACATCTGAAGATGGCGCAGGATCTCGCCGCGAAGAAGGGCGTGCAGTAAGCGAAATCTAGCGTGGCACGGAAGGCCCGCGTCGATGCACGCGGGTCTGGTACTTACTGGTCGGCGTTCGGGGCGCGGCGGCTGGCACCGTCGATGCTCTCAACAGAGCGCCCGATCACCGGGAGATGACCCATGGACGTCAAATCGCTGATGGGCGGCGCTTTCGCGTGGCCCGTTCGCACCTTCAAACGCTTCAGCGCCGACCGCAGCGCGCCGATGGCCGCAAGCATCGCCTTTTACTCCGCTTTCTCCCTCGCGCCGACGCTCGTCATGGTGATCGCCGTCGCCGGTCTCGTGTTCGGCGCGGAAGCGGCGCGCGGGCAATTGTTTCATCAGATCAGCGGGATGCTCGGCAAGGAGGCGGCAGCGAGCGTGCAGGCGATCGTCGAGCATGCACATCAGAGCGGCGGCAGCGGCATCGCGGCGGTGCTGTCGTTCGTGCTGCTGGCAGTGGGCGCATCAGCGACGTTTTCATCGTTAAACACGGCGCTTTCGGTGATCTGGCCGAAGGACGCCGAACAGAAGTCGGGCGTCGCCATGCTCGTCAAGGTGCGGCTCATTTCCTTCGGCCTGGTCATGGGCGTCGCGTTTCTGCTGATCGTGTCGCTGGTGCTCGACACCGCCGTCCAGGCTGCGGGCAAATGGGTGTTCGGCGAATCGCCGCTCGTCATAATTGGCGACATCGTGCAGTTCCTGCTCGGACTCGTGATTCTGTCCGGCGCTTTTGCCGCGCTGCTCAAATATCTGCCCGATGGTCCTGTGCCTTGGCGCGATGCGCTCGTCGGCGGGAGCATTTCCGCCGTGCTATTTTCCGTCGGCAAGAAGATTTTCGCGTTGTACCTCACGCACGCGGGGACAGCGAACGCATTTGGCGCGGCGGGCTCGCTTGCCGTTCTATTGATGTGGCTCTACTTCGCCGCCGCGGTTTTGCTGCTCGGCGCAGAAGCGGCGGCAACGCGAGTTGAAGCGCGCGAAGGCGAGCAACGGCCCGCGCCGGAATCGCCGGAAGCGCTGCCACCGAATGGCGGACAAGTGCCTGCCGGCCCCGCGGCCGACGATGCCACCGTGCACGCGCCCCCGCCCGCGCCCGTGCGCGTGCCGGTGCCAGTGGCCGTGCCGGTGCCGCGCGCGATGGAACCCGGCGCGACGATATGGACGCGGCTCCTCGCAAGGAGCATCAGCGTCGTGAAGGCCAATCCGAGCCGGTTCGCGATCGCGGCGGCGGGCGCGGGCTTCTTCGTTTTCACGCGGGGCACGCATCGCCCGGCGGCTCGAAAGCGGTGAGCGTCGTGACCCACGCCGTTGAGCGAAGAAGCATGTTAGTTCGCAGAACTGGATCATAGTCCAGTGTCACGCGTGGCTTGGCGGTGCGGCCGTCGCATCGCTCGCCAACGTGGCGTGCATCGCCGTGCGGGCGCGCTGCGCTGAGCGCGACTTTCCGTCTGCCGGACATTTCATCGAAGTCGATGGCGTGGTTCTGTGATGTCTCGGGAGACACGGAACGGATTGCGTTGATAACGGTGATAGTGGCGAGGACAACTTGACGCATCAATTCGAGGCCACGTTCGAAAGTCGATGGGCGAATGTCGACAAACCTCCTCGCCGAACCGAGACTAGAACGACATCACATTGATCAAGGAAGATCGCGCATCTGCGGTTCCGACGCGATGACAGCAGCGGTGGCTGCAGCAAACCTCGCGAACGCCTCGACCGATTGAGGGCGCCAGTTTCACATGCTCCGGCCACACAGAGTTGCAGAGGCCCGCGACAACCGGGACGCTTGCGGCGTTCGTGTGCGCAGCGTCAGAAGTACGCTGGCCAGTAGTAGCAACAAAACAAGGTCGCCTACTGCTCGCATAAATCTAACCCGTGTGAATTCGTCTGTTGATATATGTCATGACATCGGAGGCGCTGTACTTCCTTAATGGGACCGAAGCGCGTGGCAATCGCGACACCCGCCAGCGGGAGTGGAGGCTAATTCGCGGCATAGCGTTTGCGGGCAGATCTGCGCCGTAACCGCCCAACTTTATGGAGAATCGCCATGGCCGTCGCAACCCTTAATGACCTTTTTATTCACGGACTCTCTGATATCTACAGTGCGGAGAAACAGCTGACCAAGGCGCTGCCCCGACTGGCGCGGGCTGCAACCAATCCTGAATTATCGGCAGCGTTCAAAAACTCACCTGGAAGAGACGCAGGGACAGGTGGAGCGGATCGACCAAGTAGTCGAAAGTACTGGCGTCAAGCTTAAACGCTTGAAGTGCGTCGCCATGGAGGGACTCGTTGAAGAGGGTCAAGAGCAAATCGAGGAAATCGAGAAGGGCCCGATCCTGGATGCAGCGCTGATCGCGGCGGCTCAGAAAGTTGAGCACTACGAGATCGCTGCGTATGGGACGCTGGCGACGCTTGCGAAAAAGCTCGGTTATACAGAAGGTATGAATCTTTTACTGGAGACGTTGGAGGAGGAAAAGTCAACGGACGAAAAGCTGACCATGCTTGCCAAGCAAGAATTGTCGAAGGAGGAGGTGGGCAAGTAACGCGTTATCGCCGCGGGTGTACGGCCTCAGAAGACGCGAAGGGCAGTGACGTATCTATCGTACGTTGCTGAAGAGCTTTCGGCCTACGTCATGGCCGCGCTTATGCTTCGGACAGGGCAGCGCGAGGCTGTCGCCCGTGGATTAGCAAATGAAGAGCCGCGGACAGCCGTACGCTGCGAGCACGCGGCTCGTCGAGGTCAGTCGAAAGTGATCGCGCGGCTAGCTCTTGTGCTTGGCAAGCGTTCTGAAAGGGCATAAGGCAAAGGAGACGGTCCGCCATAAGCGACAACGAAGGAACTCGGCATGGCTTCGGTGCTACTGGTGGATGATGATATGGGGTGGCCGGGTTCTCTCGGCGTGCGATTGCGGCGGAAGGTCATACTGTCCGAACTGCAACCGACGGCGAACACGCTTTATCGCTCGCGAAATCGGCACGCCAGACGTTGTGGTGACGGACTGTGCTATGCCCGGCTTGGATGGCGTGGGGCTAATCCGTTCAATGCTTGCGGATCCGAAGCTTGCGCAAATCCCGGTGATTTTGATTTCCGATGCTCGACGGCGCCCGAGCGTACCTTGTGTCTGCTTTATGAGCAAGCCGTTTCCCATGCTTGCGCTGCTTCGTCAATTGCAGGTTGGCGCCAACGAGGACGTAGCCGCTCAGTGCTAATGCTGGCTGCGAGTCGCTTCTCGCCGTCCGATAGAGGACCCCGAATTGGCTTTCATTGACTGTGGGCCGGCGCGGGAGGCGGGCATCACCTTGAGCCGCCTCTCATTCAGGATCAGCGTCCCACTCTCCTCAGCTTGAGCTTGGAACCCTGTTAGGCGCGACAGGGTTGCCGGTCCTCGGGCGAGCAATATTGGCTGTCGGGGATCGATTGTGTTCCTCTCCCTCCGCCATCAAAGAAGCGCTCTCGCTGACCTCGTCAGCGTTGGATTGCCTCTGCGGCACCCGCATTGCTGTAACGCTTACGACGAGGTAAGCCGAACCTATTTGGCGGGGGCCAGCGCGATGCAAGCTGTCAACGTTGCGGAAACCGGGTTTGAGATCGGTTGGGATTTCGCTCGATTTGGCCGTGTATTGGACCCTGCAATCAGCGAGCACAGTGTACTGGACGGATACCGCGCCGGACGTGAGCATTTTCGCGTTCCGCAACATCTTCCCGATCGCTTCGTGTCGAAATGGTTGCAGCTTCGGCTGAACGCATTTCGACGCCGCCGAATTCTCGACTGCGAAGTGACTCCTGCCTACCTAAAAAGGATCGACTGCGCGGTGTGCCCGATTACATTGACGGCCATGACACATTCTGCGCTAGCCGAAAGCGACTGGTCGGTCGACAGGATCAACAATGATGGGGCATACGCGCCCGGCAACCTCATGGTGATGTGCGTCAAAGCGAATCGAGCCAAAGGAGCTAGGGGCTATCATGAGGTCATTCAGCTGGTATCGAAAAGTGGAGATGGCTTGTTGCTCGGTCTTTCCAAGCGCGAGTGGGCGCGTTTGGCCTGTGTGATGGTCGGCGCGGCGAACTTGACCGGGCCTAGTCCAACTCTCCTGCCGCTTCTCACCCGAATCCCAGAGGATTCCCGGGTGCCCCTGTACTTCGTTTTCCAGCAGATGCTCTTGCTTTCGGCGCGCTTAGCGACCGAGCGCAACCGGGTTATGAAGGCTTTGTGCAGATTGCATCCCTCGAGTGAGCGTTCCCTCGTTTTGCGATGCGCAGTGGAAAGGTTGGCGGTGACCTTAAGAGATGCCGCTTACCCATACGACGCATTATCTGACGAAGGCGTTCAGCGCCCGATGAGAAACTGGTTCACGACTATGCCGGCAGGCAGCATACCCGGATTACTTCGAGTATGTTCCCAGTATGGCGCCGAGCGGTGCGAAAATGCACCTCCAGTGGCATGGGCGCTAGAGACAAGCGGTCGCTTCTAATTTAGCTGGTTTCAGAGGAGTGGCGGGCGACGCGCCGATCCCGCCACGCGACATAGCATGCTTCGCGCGTGTGTTCGAGTGCGCGTGGCCGACTTGGCAGCGGTAAACCGGACGCCGTCATGCCCTCCTTCCCGAGGTTTCCTTCACGATCACTGTTGGCAAACGCCGGACGTGTTGCACCACTCCTTGACTGAAGCGCGACGTCATTGCTCATGCACCCATTTCGTCGCAACGCTGCACCGAAACGCCGCCTACGAAGGACAGCGACGCGAGGTGCTCTGCGCAGAGGCGCAGCGTCCTGACGTCTCCGTTGCACAGGATGGTCATGCCTTCTCGCGTATGGTCTGCTCGACGAACTGTCACACCCAGCCGGCCTAACGCGTCGAGAACGCTTGCGTTTGCAAGAGGCTCACGCGATGCTGAGCGGATGGCGAGAAGCACGTCGAGCGTGACAGGTGCTGGGTCTTTCATTCGGCTTGCCCTGCCCATGAGTATGCCTGATTACTAATGCCGATGGAAAATCTGCATCGCAGCCTTGTCACAAGCTGACTCGCACGGAGAACGAAAATGCCCATCGAATCGATGAGCGCAGAAAATGCCGGATGCAACAGGCTTCCCACGTTCAGTATGGACGACTTCTGGCATCTCGTGATGTACGGAACCCGCGTTGGACGGAAATCAGGATGCGACGCTCATATTTTCGTGGTGATCCGCCGCATGCTGATGCGAGAGTTCGGCGGCGCATTCTAAAAAGAACCATTGCCTGCGGGGCGATGCGCATATCCCTCGCGCGTGGCGAAGCCGCAGCACACAAGGCCAGGTGGCCACTCGAAATCCAACGCGCTGTCTCGATCCGAGCGGACGCTCCCGCGACGTAGCCACCCGCGGAAACGGGTTGCTTCAGTAGGGCGAACCACAATGACGAGATCGTTTTAAATGATTGATAAAGCTCTGGCAGCTAGGTCATTGCGGCCGCGATGCGTCGCGCGATTATTGGCCGCGTCTTCGAGCACGCCGGACGCGGAACCGAACAGGTGCCTTCCCTTGCGTATCGAAGTCGTTTCGCCGTCGAGAGAGTCCAGACGTAGCCGCACTCGGGGCACGTGAGATCACTGGGCTTTGCGACGGCGTTGAGTTCGTTAGCGCCCGAACTACCTCGCAGCGTGACCGACGTCTCGACTTCGGCAAGTCTGGCCGCGCCATCGTCGAGTTCGCCACTACGCAGGCGGCCCCCTTGCAACGACCAGTCCGCTCCGACGCATTCAACGGCTCTACAACGCAAGCGCAAACTGATTGACGGATCGAACGATCTCGCAACTCGCATGCGGACCGCAACGGTCGGTGCACGTGCCTTCAATGTTGCCGCCAGACCAGGCATGACTCTTCGCCGAAAATCGGCGTGCTTGCGGCGCCTAAGAGCGCTCTCGTACGCTGCGCCACCTTCCCGCCTTTCGACGCGAATCGGACAACGTGTCGTCGGCAGTGCGTCTGGCGCTCCTGTTTCAATCACACGAACGATCGAGCGGCGAAGGCGCTTCGCGCGTCCTCTGGCTCGCCGTGACTGCGGGGAAGCGCTTCGAAAAGACTGAGGCCGACCAGTTCTTCCCGCCGATGCGACGGCGCATTCAGGAACCCATCGTTGACCGGCGAGGACGACCGCGTCCTGAGTTGGCGACAGCAGATAGACGCTCACTGGAGACGCATTGGAAACGACTTCGAAAAGCGTAGAGCTGAAGGCCGCGGCTTTCAACCGACGGCCCCCAAATCCATCTCGAATTAGTTTGGCGATCTCCGCTGATGTTGGACAGACAGCGAGGCCGAGGACATCGTCGTCGATCCGATATGCCGGACGGTCTTAGCTTTTTTGATGCGCGCCGGCACCTCGCGTGCGGCAAGACGCGGCGGTAGCCGCAAACCGAAGTTAAGAGCGACTAGGGCATGAAAACTGCTAGACACGTATCGATCAAACCAAACGATCGGAGCCGACATGGCGACAGACGAGCGACGCCGCCTCGGCGAGTGGCTTCCCCGCGAAGAGGAAGTGATCGCGCGGTTTCGCGAGACCTTTGCGGAACACGCGCGGAAACGAGCGAACATGGCGAAGCGAGCCGGCGTCGTCGAAGAGATGGCGGCGTTCATCCGCGACGATCCGGTTGTGCGCATGGATTTCACACGTGCGATCCGCCAGGCGCGCGAAGCCGGTTACACACTGGGTTATTCGAGTATCGACGAATTCATCGTGCTGCTCGATGCGATGCTGACCTATTCCCCGCCTTTCAGCACATCGAGCCTGATTCACTGTCCCGTCAACGCATTGCTCGACTGGCCGATGGTCATGCCATCCGGCTACGCGCTGTTTCGTGACCCGGCGTTCAACGCGCATCTGAAGAAATTACTGAACGTGTGGTCTGGATTCTTGAGCGGACCGTATTCGCGAACGCATCTGACGACCGATTCACCCAACGGCTGGTTCAGCAAAGAAGCCGACGAGAAGATCGGCCTCGATCAGTTTCTCTGCGATCCGCAAAAGCCTTATTGGGGTTTCGCGTCGTGGAATCATTTCTTCACGCGCGAATTCAAACCCCATGCGCGTCCGGTCGCGCACCCGGACGACAGCAAGGTCATCGTTAGCGCGTGCGAGGCATCGCCGTATAACATCCAACACGACGTGCAGCTTCAGGAATCTTTCTGGATCAAGTCGCAGCCATACTCTCTCCTCGAGATATTTACCGCGAAGGAAGCGGAGCTCGCGGGCCGCTTTGTCGGCGGGACGGTGTATCAGGCCTATCTCAGCGCGTTTTTTTACCACCGTTGGCACGCGCCCGTGAGCGGGACAATCACGAAGGCGTATCTTGTCGATGGCACCTATTACTCCGATGCCGATTCGGAGGGCGAAGAGCCGGGCAGTCTCAACGATTCGCAAGGCTATATCACCGCGGTCGCGGCGCGCGCGGTGATCGTCATCGATTGCGATGATCCATCCATCGGGGAAGTCGCGTGCGTGTTCGTCGGCATGGCGGAAGTGTCGTCGTGCATGATTGAGGCGTTGCCCGGCCAGCGCGTGCGCAAAGGGGAAGAGCTTGGCTACTTTCAGTACGGCGGCTCTACGTACTGCCTGATCTTGAGGCCCGGCGTAGTCGAAAGCTTCGCACGTCAGCCGCCATACCATGACGATGCGCCGCCCGTGCACGTCAATGCGCATCTCTGCACGGCGCGTTGACCGATAAAAGGGGAGCGTGCGCGATTGAGGCTGTACACCGACGCGCGCATCAAACGATGAGCGCGCGAAGGGAGTGTGCGGAGCGCTGCGGCACTACCGCTCGAGCTGGCCCCGCGGCGCATCATTCTGAACTCGCCGGAGAAGCAACGATGACACTCCAGAGGAAAATTGCCAACTGGCGCAGGATCGGCCACTTTTGCACGAGACGCATGGGCGACTATGGGGAGCTGATTTCAGTCGAGCTTGCCGAAACGAAGAAGCGCGTGCTGCACGAAGTGATCGCGCTCGTCACGCTCGCGATCGGCGCGCTGTTCACGTTGTCCTTCGTATCGGTCGCCGTGATCGTAACGGCGGTCGGCACCCCGCATCTGGCGCTGACCGCGTGGTGCGTGGCGGGCGCATGGCTCGCGGTCGCGGTTATTGCCGTGCTCGTAATGATGTCACGCAGGCCGGCGGAGCCGTTCCAGTTGCTGCGCGATCAGTTGCGGCGCGATATGGAAGCGATCAAGGAGGTCGCGCAATGAAGCACGCCGAGGCTCAGGAAGCCATGCTCGCGCGCATGGCCGAATCGCGCGCGGAACTCATCGCAGCGCGTGAGGCGGAGGCGCCGCTGCGCATCAGGCGCACGCCGCGCGTGCGGCCGGCGACGAATAGGGCGCCATGGTTTCTGCGCTCGCCGAATGCCGAATTCATCGCACTTGCGCTCGTCGGCGTCGCGGTTCTGGGCCTGCGCCACACAGTCCAGACGGCAATCGGCGCGGGATTGAACGCGTCGACGCATCGCGCGATTTCCGATCTTTTCAGCGGACTGCGGGAGTAGAGCAGGACTCTCGATGCGGACGTCTGAGCGCCCGCATCGAAAGAACGAACATCGCGCGGGGTTTCCCGGGTGTCCATCGCGTAAGCGCCGCTCAACTCAACGTTGCCGCCTGCCGCTTGGCTCACCTGGCGGGGCCACGCGTCGCGCCGATGACCGCGTTGGCGCCGGACCGCCGCGTAACTCTCGATGAGCGCCGGTCAGTGCAGGCGTGCGGTGTTATCGCCCGCATCCTTTGGGATCTTCGATTCGAGTTCTTCCTTGCGCTGCATCAGCTTTTTGCCGAGTGCGTCGAGATCCGCGCCCGACTTCCGCAGCTTGGGGAACAGGTCCGACTCTTCCTCTTCGATGTGATGGTTCACCATCTCGCTCATCACCTTGAAGGTCGCGTCGAAGCCCGCGTCGCCTGCTTTCAGCTTCACAAATTTTTCAATCAGCACCTTCACGAGAAAGTGTTCGACATACGCTTCCTCGACGTCGGGGCGGTCGTTCTCGCCGAGCGCTTCCTGGGCGGCGGGATAAAGCAGTTCCTCCTCGATCATTGCGTGCACCGTGAGCTCTTCGCAGGCGCGGCGGACGAGCGTGGTCTTCGCGTCGAGATCGTCCCTCGCGGTTTTCCCGAACGCATCGAACAGCTTCTGGACGGCACGATGATCCTCGGTCAGCAGCTGGATCGCGTCTTGGCTCTGCGTCGCCCGGGCGGTAGCGGCGGTCGTCGTTTGTGTGGGATCTTGGCGGGACATATTGTCCTCCGTTCTGAGTTGAATGGCTCCTGCACAGAGCAAGGCGCGGACCCGGCTAGTCGACCGCGCCATGCTATTGCTCGGCGAAAATAGGAGCGTGCTGCGGCTGCCCGCGCGGCTTACGCCGTTCGTTTCCGATTGCGCAGCACGAATTCCAAGCGACGCGCGCGGCGCTTTAGCAGGGTCACATCGGGAAGTGGAAAGGCGCCGAGTACGCGCTCGCGTGATTCTTTCAGATGGCGATGAGCTGACCGCATAAGTGGCCGTACTAATTCAGCTTGGACGAGTTGCGCGGCTTCTCGGCGCCGCCTTTCCAGGCGCACTCGGTACATGCGGCGTCGACGCGGGCTGCTAACCGACGTCATCCAATCCATCCTCGTCATCCTCCGAAGCAGACGCGGTCGACATATATGAGTGACGAAGCCCCTTCCTTGCAGTCCGCCGCGCCAATTACGCTGGCGAGTAATTTGCAAGTGACCGCCTTCGCCGTGAACTGTCCTATGCAGACGAATTCCCAGAGAAATCGGCGAGTGGGACCACACTATGTTTCCGCTCGAAGCGCTCGATGACAGCGTCAGCAAAGACCGATCATGACGGGATCTTACTCGGCGGGAAGAACAACCTTCGATGGCAAGATGTCGGCGCTCATTTGGCAACAGACGTATCACCGCTTGCGACGATCTGAAGGTCGACTTGAAGGGTTGCCGCTTCCGTGTACGGCGCTGACGGACTCCAGCCGAATTTGAGACTGTTGCAGACGGTCACCGGCTCCGTGGCATGCCTACGCGCCTCCCGTGATTCTGACGGCCGAACTTCCGTCCTTCACGATTCCGGATCAGCCGGTCGGTTGGCACGAGCCACAGACCCATGTCATTGGTGCGCTCGTCGCGAGCCAGATCGAACTGCGTATCAGTCGAATCGACAACGTGTTCCGCTGGTTTCTGGTAAGAGCACAGCCGGTCGCAGACTCAGCTAGACGTAATGAAGGTTTGATCGGCTCTGACACCGTTATTGAGCTGCAGCGACAGCAGTCGGGTGCCTGCAATCCTTCAAGGCGGCCAAATGCCACGTTGCGAATCGAGGACGCTGAAACCCGCGGCTTCGCGCTCGGCGTGGCTTCGCACGGTGTCGACACCGCGTCGACACGGCGTCGATACGGCACGCGGGTATCAGGACAGCGGGAAAATGGGTGCGTTTCCCGGCCTCGGTATCGGACTGAACGGCGTCTTTATCGCCTTCGTCGTGCCGCTGCTGCGGCCAGTCCTGTCGCGATCCGCCGGAAGTTGCCGATCATTGTCGTGGCGAACGGGAACAAGGGTTGCAGGGAATACGACAGACTGTCTGCATCCAACTCTACGGGTTAAGCACGCGAGCCTCACGAAACGGATCATTGCTCTCGCGCGGTGTGTTGATTGCCGGCGCGGCCGTCGCATCGATCGGGATTGCGGCGTGGACCGCCATGCGCGCGCGACGTGCGGAGCGCGACTGTCCGCCGCTCGGCCAGTTCATCGAAGCCGAAGGTGTGCGGCTCCATTACTTCGACGAGGGTGACGGTCCGGTCGTGGTGCTGCTGCATGGAAACCTGGTCACGGCGCAGGATTTCCTGGCGAGCGGGCTGTTCGATCGTCTATCGAGACGCTATCGCGTCATCGCTTTCGATCGTCCGGGCTTCGGATACAGCGAGCGGCCGCGCGGTCGCCTTTGGACGCCGCAGGCGCAGGCGCGGACCATCCAATCCGCGCTCAAAAACATGGGGCTGCCCCGCGCGGTAGTCGCCGGCCACTCCTTCGGTTGTGTCGTCGCGGTCGCCATGGCGCTGGAACCGCATATGGAGATTCGAGGGCTCACGCTGATCTCCGGCTACTACTATCCGACCGCGCGGGTAGATGTCGCGATCAGCGCGCCCGTCGCCATTCCGGTCATCGGCGATGTGATGCGCTACACGGTCTCGCCTATCGTCGCGCGCATGATGTACGGGCGTACGGTCCAAGCTATGTTCGCTCCGCGCGAGGCAACCGAGAGCTTCCACACGTATGTGCCGCGTGGAATCGTACTGCGCCCGTCGCAGATGCGGGCCACGGCGGAGGATGCCGCGTGCATGATTCCGGCCGCGGCGCACATGTCGGCACGCTACGGCGAGATGGACATGCCGGTCCGCATCTTCGCCGGCAGCGATGACCTGATCGTCGACGCGGCGTCACAGTCCGGGCGTCTCTTCAAAGACATCGGGCATAGCGTGCTCTCCATCATTCCGAAGCGCGGGCATATGGTCCATTATGACGAAGCCGAGCGCATCGGCGACGCCGTGGAGGCGATGGCGCTCGAATGAGCGCGCCAGACGTAGGCCTACTTGTGCAGCTTGCTGCGCATCGAAGCGACATCGTTCGTGGTGATCGGACGCGCATCGTTGCCCCAGGACGCGCGCACGTACGTCAGCACTTGTGCGATCTGCACATCGGTGAGGCGCGCGGCGAACGGCGGCATCGGCTGACGCGGCGGGCCGTGTATCGTCGCCGGACTGTTGCCGCCTTCAACCAGCAGCCGGATCAGCGAGGTCGTGTCCTCGCTGATGACCGACGGATTGCCGGCAAGCGCCGGAAACGCGTTCTGCACCCCCTTGCCGTCATCGCGATGACACTGCGTGCAAAAGCCCGCGTACACCGCCGCGCCTTGTGCTGGCGCAATGTCGGGAGCGCGCGTTTTAAGACGGCCGGGCTCCGCGAGTGTGGGATCGAAGATGCCATCCGCTGCGCCCGTCGCGGGCAGGCTCTTCAGGTAGACGGCGATCGCGCGCAGGTCGTCATCGGTCAGATACTGCAAACTGTCCTCGATCGTTTCGACCATGCTTCCATATGCAACGATACCCGCGCCGTGCCCGGTCTTCATGAACGCCGCAAGGTCCTGCGCTGTGACACGGCCGAGCCCCGAGCCGGGATCGGCTCGCAGATTCGGCGCGAACCAGTTGTCGTTGATGCCGCCGGATAGAAACGCTTTCGATGATTCGTCGTAGCCGCGCTCCTGATAGCCGATGCCGCGCGGCGTATGACACGAGCCGCAGTGCCCGAGCGACTGCACGAGGTACGCGCCGCGATTCCAGTCGGCATCGTGGCCGGGTCGCGGCGCGAAGCGGTCCTTCGGTGCAAGCGCCGCGCGCCACAGACGCAGCGCCCATCGCTGGTTGAACGGAAACGGTACTTTGGTCTCGGGCGGCTTAAACTTCACGGCCGGCACGCCTTGCATCATGTAGGCGTAGAGGGCGCGCATGTCGTCGTCGCTGATCTTGACGAAGGCGGGATAGGGCATCGCCGGATACAGGCCCTTGCCATCCCGTCGCACGCCTTCGCGCAACGCTTTCGCGAAGTCCTCGAAGCTATATGCGCCGATGCCCGTCTCGCGGTCCGGCGTGATGTTGCTGCTCACGATGGTGCCGAAGGGCGACGTCATTTCGAGTCCGCCGGCATACGGCGCGCCGTGCGATGCCGCCGTATGGCAGCCCGCGCAATCCGCGGCTTTCGCAAGGTACGCGCCCCGCGCAAGCAGGTCGGGCGAGGGCGCTGCATCGTCCGCCATGGCGACAAGCGGCCACAGGAGCAGGATGAGGAGAAAGCGGGAGACGTTCATCGTCATTGGTGATACAGATAGGCGGCGATGTCACGGGCGTCAGATTCGCTTACACCGAGATCGGGCATCGCGCTGCCCGGCACGATACGCTGCGGGAAGCGAATCCACGTCTGCAGATTCTCGGGCGTGTTGGGCAACTTACCGGCGACGTAGGCGCGCTCGCCGATTTTCTGCAGCGTCGGCCCGACCTTGCCGTAGGCGCCCGGCACGCCGTCAATGCGATGACAAGCGCCGCAGCCGTAGCGCCGGATCGCATCGAGGCCGCGTTGCGGATTGCCGCCGGTGATCGAATCGGACGAAGGCGGCTCGCCCTTGCACGCAGCGAGCGCGACGACCGGCAACAGCGCGACGATAACTTTGCGCATGCTGTCATCCCTCGCGGGCGATGCGCTCGCCGATGCGCGGCGGCGGGCGTCGCATCAGCCAGCGCGCACCGACCATCAATCCGCCGATCAGATAAGCCAGTCCGCCCGGCACCCACATCACGAGGCCGCCGAGTTGCTGATCTTGCAGCGGATCGAAGCCGAGCGCGCGCGTGGTCTCGATGCACGACGGATACCAGATGCCCGGCGCCAGCGTCAGCAATGCGCCGAGCGCGCCGGTGTGAACCATCGTCGTGAAGAGGGAGAGCATTGCGTGCGCGTTCGACGCGCCTTCCGGCCCACCTTCCGACGCACCTGCCGATACGCGGCCGAACACGGCCCACCAGAAGAGCAATGCGCTTGCGAGGAAACTCGCATGCTGCAACGTATGGATGCCGGGCCGGGCGAGCGCCGCCTCGAAGAAGCGCGGCGCATGCCAGATCCAGAGCGCGGCGGCGTGGAGCGTCCACGCGACGAGTGGCAATGTGAGCCAGCGCCACGGCAATCTGATCCAGCGCGAGCGCGTCGCCGTGCCGATGCGTACTCTCGCGTTCGCGGGAAACGCCCAGAGCCACACGCCGAGCGGCCGGCCGATGACGAGCAGCGGCGCCGCGACCAGCATGAAGAGTTCGTGCTGAAGCATGTGCGCTGAAAACAGCCATTCGCTCAGTCCGTGCAGCGGCGACACCAGCGCGACCACGAGCGTGAGCCATCCCGCGATGAATGCGGCAAGCCTCGCTGCGCGCTCCTTGCGGCCTTGCGCGCCGCGCCTGCGCAGCTTCACATATCCGACGAGATAAAGGACCACGCTCACCGTCAGCACGACGATGACCCACGGCTCGAACGTCCACGCGAGAGGCGACGCCTCGGGCGTGTCGGCGGGAACGTGCGCGTTTGCACCGGCACATGCGAGCAGCGCGCAAAGCGGTGCGAGTTTCAACATGCGGACAGCAACCATTGCGGTATCGATATGGCGATCACGGACAAGACCGACAGCGCGCCCACGCCTGCCGCGACCGCGGCGATGAACGCCGGGCGCGCGGGACGAGCGGCGGTATCGGGCGCCGGCAGGGCGAGCGCACGCCGCGCGTCGCGCCAGCGCTTCCAGGCGAGCAGCGTCGCGGCCACGCACACGATCGCGCTCGCGCCGCTCACACCGTGCAGCAACGCCTCGCCTCCAAGCCGGCATGCCGGCGTCACCAGCGCATAGTTCACGCTGAGGCAGCCGAGGACGACGGATGGAGCGCCGAGCAGCGCGAGCCAGGTCTTCATAGCCGGGCCGCCCAATAGATCACGCAGTAGATCGGCAGCCAGCTCAACACGACGAAGTACCAATAGAGCGCGTTCTCGCTGACATCGACGAACCGCTTGCTCTCGAATGGTCCGGTGAAGAGCAGCACGGTCAGCACGGCGGTATCGACGGTATCGGTGATGAGATGAGTCGTGTGCAGACCGAGCAACAACCACACGACCGACCCATACGCATTCGTGTACCAGCTCACGTTCAGCGAAGCGAACTCGAAGCCCCGTATCACGAGGAACGCGATCGACGCGACGAGGCAGACCGCGAGCCAGATCGCAGCTTTGCGGCGCTCGCCTCGTTCGGCTGCGTTCTTCGCAAATTGGTTGGGCGCGAGGCTCACGATCAGTACCACGGTGTTCAGCGTGCCCCATAAAAGACGCGGTGCATCGGCGGCCATCGGCCAGGCGGGCGCGCGCGTGCGCAGATAGAAGTACATCATCACGGCGATGGCGAACACGGTGCCTTCGATCAGCATCAGGCCGGCCGTGCTCCACCACATCAGACTGCGATGACTGAAGGCGAAGGTGGGCAGCGCGCGCACGTCGAGCACGAAGTCGCCTGTCTCGGGCCTGTCGGGCCGCGGCGTCGCCGTGCGGGTATCGGTGTTCATGGCTGACGCTCCCGCGCGACGGCGAGCCGGTTATCGGCGCGGTTCGGCCAGAACCACCCGATCATCGCGATCGCAACGGGCAGCGATGCCCATACGATCGCCCACGGCGTATAAATGGAGCCGATGAAAAGCACGGTCGTCGCCACTGCGCTGACGAATGGCCAGACTGATGGCTTCGGAAACAGCGGACGGTGATCGGGCTGCGCATCGAGCACGCTCGTGACCAGAACCTCGCGTGCATCCGCAGCAAGCCCCGCGACGAATGCGGGCTGCGCGGCGGGTTCCCACAGCGGATCTCGGCCGTGCACGACCGGAATGGCATCGAAGTTATGCGGCGGCGGCGGCGACGGCACGCTCCATTCGAGCGTTCCCGCGCCCCACGGATCGGCGGGAGCGCGTTCGTCGCTCCTCACGCTTCGGACGACATTGACGATGAAGAGCAGCACGGAGAGCGCGATCATGTACGCGCCGACCGTCGCGGTGAGATTCATGCCGTCCCAGCCGAGCCCGTGCGGATAAGTCCACACGCGTCGCGGCATGCCTTCGAGACCGAGCAGGTGCATGGGAAAGAAAGTCACGTTGAAGCCGATGAAAAACAGCCAGAACTGCCACTTGCCCAGACGCTCGTCGAGCATGCGCCCCGCGAACTTCGGGAACCAGTAGAAGAACGCGCCGAAGAGCGGAAACACGCCGCCGCCGAACAGCACGTAATGCAAATGCGCGACCACGAAGTAAGTATCGTGAACCTGCAGATCGAGCGGCACGGACGCGACCATGATGCCGGTCATGCCGCCCATCACGAGGATGAAGAAGAACGCGAGCACGAAGAGCAGCGGCACGCGCAGATTCAGCTTGCCGGTCCAGAGCGTGCCGATCCAGCAGAAGATCTGGATCGCCGACGGAATCGCGATCATCAGGCTGGCGGCCGTGAAGAAGCTCTTGCCAAGCTCGGGGATGTTGGTCGCGAACATGTGATGCACCCAGAGCCCGAACGCCAGAAACGCGGTGGCGATCAGCGAAAGTACCATCGCTGGATAGCCGAACACGGGACGGCGCGCGAACGTCGGAATGATCGACGAGAGGAAGCCGAGCGGCGGGATGAAGACCAGATACACCTCGGGATGGCCGAAGAACCAGAACAGGTGTTGCCACAGCAACACGTCGCCGCCTTTCGCCGGGTTATAGAAATGGGTGCCCACGAGCCGGTCGAGAATCAGCGCAGTGCTGCACAGCATGACAGCGGGCATCGCGAAGATCACCATGAGCTGCGTGACTAGCGTGGCCCAGACGAACAGTGGCATTCGGTTGAGTGACATGCCGGGTGCGCGCATCTTGAAGATCGTCGTGATGAGAACGACCGCTTCAATAAGACCGGAGAGTTCGGTGAAGGTGATCATCTGCGCCCAGATGTCCGCGCCCTTGTTTGGCGAGTAGTCGGGGCCGGCGAGCGGCACGTAGCTGAACCAGCCCGCGTTCGGCGCGGTGTTCACGATGAGCGCGCCGAACAGCAGCAGCCCGCCGAACAGGAAGACCCAGTACGCGTAGGCGTTCATGCGGGGAAACGCGACGCTGCGCGCGCCGATCATCAGCGGCACGAGGTACGCAGCGACGGCCTGCATCACCGGCACGGCGAAGAGGAACATCATCGTGGTGCCGTGCATCGTGAAGAGTTCGTTGTAGAGGTTCGGTCCGATCAGGCGTTGGTCCGGACGCGCGAGTTGCGTGCGCATGACGAGCGCGAGCAACCCGGCGAGCAGAAAGAACGCGAAGCACGTCACGATGAAGCGCCGCGCGATCGTCTTGTGGTTGATCGCGCTCAACATGCCGATGAAGCCGGGCGGATCGCTCCAGGTTCTCGCGAGTGCGTCGCGCACGTCGGGCGCGGCGTGCGGACCGTCGGTCAGCGGCGTGTCCGTCATTTCAAGGTCTCCAACCACGTGAGCAGCGCCTGCAGGTCGTCGGGCGGCAGGCGTGTGGGCGGCATCGCGGTGCCTGGCTTGAGCGTTCGCGGATCGATAATCCAGCCCGCGAGATTGCCGCGGTTGTTCGCGAGGGTTCCTGCGGCGATGAACTGCCGGCTCGCGACGTGGGTCAGATCCGGACCGATGCTTCCCTGCGCGGGCGTGCCGCGCACGGTGTGGCAGCGCGCGCAATCCTGTGTCAGGAATACGTCCCGACCGCGCGCGGCGCGTCCGTCTGACGTTTGCGCCGCCGGCTCGCGCTGCCGCGCGGCCCAGGCTTCGTATTGCGCGGGCGGATCGGCTGTGACCGAGAAGGCCATCAGCGCGTGCTCGTAGCCGCAGAACTCCGCACACTGACCGCGATAGACGCCGGCCTTGTCGGCGCGAAACTCGATGGTCGCGTCCCGTCCGGGAATCATGTCCTTCTTGCCGTGCAGGCTCGGCACCCAGAACGTATGAATCACGTCGGCGGCCGTGAGCGAAACGACAACGGGTCGTCTCACTGGAACATGAAGCTCGTTGGCGAGCACGAAACCGGATGCGCCGTTTTCATCGGAATAGCGCGCTTGCCACCACCACTGATAGCCAGTCATCTCGATGTGCAGCGCATTGTCGACCGGCAGCCGGGACAACGCGCGGTCCGTGACGACGTCCGCGAGTACGAGTGCGAACAGGAGGAACGCGGAGAGTCCGGTGGCCGCAGTTACCCAAAAGCGCATTCGCGGGTGCGCGCGATTCACCGTGGAGACGTCCGCCGGCGTCGCGCGGTTGGCGCGCGGAGCGCGCACCATCGCGATCAGGCATGCCAGCAGGATAGCCGCGAAGACCACGCAGCAGACCGCGAGTGTCAGATGCCAGAGGTCGAGAATGCGGCTCGCCTGAATGCCGGCGGGGGTCAGGGCGCTTTGCATGGTACGTCGGCCATTTTCCCAGGTGAGCGCGTCTCGTCGGAAATGGACAGAAACCGAACAGGCACGTTCGCAACAGCAATCGCCGTTCCCTAGAGCGTTATGTCGGGTCGCGATTCGAGAAGTACCGGTGCAGGAGTGTGCTTGCGCTCGTGCCATGCAGGACAACGGAAAGCACGACGGTCGCGAGCACGATCGGCGCGATCGGCTGGACATGCTCCTTGCCTGCCTGTTCGAGCGCGAAGAGCAGATAGTAGAAGGCACCGACGCCCCGAATGCCGAGCTCGACCGATTCGAGCGCCTTACTGGCGTCGTCTCTCCCGTCGCGGCGAGTTCCTGCCGACGCAAGGCCACGCCCGCCGTGAACACCGCGATGAACGCATAGCCATGCACGAGGAGCGCCGCACCATAGGCAAGCGCCATGATTCCGAGCGCAATGAAGCCTTCCAGCCCAAGCGCTTGCCGATAACGCGTTTGCAGGCGGATCACGAGGCGCACGACGCCCGAGCCGATTCCCCAGCCGATGACGAGAGCACTGACGATGCCCCAGGCGATAGCTGCGGCGAAGGTCCACGGATTGCCGCTGCCGAGACTCGGGCTCCCGCACAGCGCGAGCGCGATCAACGCGAACGGATAGGCGGCGCCGTCGTTGGAACCGTCCCCGGGTGAAAGCGCGAAGCGCAGCGCCTCGTCGTCGCCGGCCTTGCGTACGCGCAGCTCGTTGGCGAGCACCGGATCGGTCGGAGCGAGGATCGCTGCGAGCAGCAGCGCGGGTCCGGCGGCGAGGCCGAGGCCGAAACGTGCTGCGAGATACATCAGGCCGATCGTCAGAATCATGGCCGGCCCGGCGAGCCACGACGTGAGCCGCCAGAGTTCGCTCGCAAGCGGCACGCGCAAATGCATGCCGATCGCGAACAGCGAGACGACGAGCCCGGCTTCGGTCAGCACGCGCAGCAGGCGCAAGTTTCCTTCGATGTCGGGCTCGAGCAAACCGACGCCGGCCGGACCCAGCACGAACCCCGCGACGAGATACACCATGGCGCCAGTCATCGCCAAGCGGACGATTAAGCCGTGCATACCGCCATGAGGATCAGCAGTGCGCCTACCACCATGAACCAGACCGCCTCGCTGATCACCGCTCGCTCCTCGACTTCGTTTCCCGTGCTTGCCTGTGAAACGTTCGTTGGCAACGCGGTGAAGCAATCAGTATTCCATGACGCGTCCTTCGACCTTGCAGCTGGCATACGAACTGCTGCCCAGCATCGCATGCGAGCCAGCCCTCAAGAAGGCGATCATGGACATCCCACAACAAGTCGTTTCTTTTCTCAGCTCGCGTGGTCTCACGCTCGCGACCGCGGAATCGTGCACGGCTGGATTCATCGCGTCGCTGGTGTCGTCGGTGCCCGGCAGTGGGGGCTGCCTCGACGTGGGCTTCGTGACCTATTCGCCGACGGGCAAGGCGGGCTTTCTCGGCGTACGCGAGGAAACCATGCAGCAGCACGGACTCACGAGCGAAGCGGTCGCGCGGGAGATGTCGGAGGGAGCGTTGCAGCAGGAAGCGTGCTGTGCGCAGGTCGCGGTGTCGAACACGGGCGTAGCCGACGAGGTGCCGGACGGACCGCCGCCGGGCACGCAGTGTTTCGCCTGGTCGTATCGCACGCGCGAGGGCGACATTCTTACCTTCGCCGAGACGAAGAAATTCGAGGGCGAACGCAACGACATCCGGCGTGCGGCAGCGCTTTATGCGTTGTCGCGCATCGAACATTACTTCGGTCAGCAGCAGGCACAGCGCGTGAGGGAGAAGCGATGAACGAGCAAAGCATCGATTGGCGCACCTGGCAGGAAGAGATTATTCGCGAACTCGGCGTCACCCGAGACTTCGACGTCGAGGCCGAGCGCGAGCGTCGTATTGACTTTCTTTCGAATTACCTCGTCGAGCAGGGGTTGCGTACTTTTGTGCTGGGGATCAGCGGCGGCGTAGATTCGTCGACGGCGGGCCGTCTCGCGCAACTGAGCGTCGAGCGCATCCGTGCAAGCGGATATGATGCGCGTTTCGTCGCGCTCAGGCTGCCGTATGGCACACAGCGCGATGAGGAAGACGCCCGGCTCGCGCTCGACTTCATCCGGCCGGACGAGGCGCTGACTGTTGACGTGAAGCGCCCATCCGACGAAATGCTCGGGGCGCTGAAACGCGCGGGCGCGCAATATACCGACGATTTCCACGAAGACTTCGTGCTCGGCAACATCAAGGCGCGCCAGCGCATGATCGCGCACTATGCGATAGCGGGCGCTCGCGTCGGCGTGGTGATCGGCACCGATCACGCTGCCGAATCGCTGATGGGCTTCTTCACCAAGTTTGGCGATGGCGGCGCCGATATCTTGCCGCTTTCGGGGCTGAACAAGCGCCGCGTGCGAGCCCTCGCGCGTTCGATGGGTGCCGTGGATCGCCTCGTGATGAAACTGCCCACGGCCGATCTCGAATCGCTCACGCCGCAGCGTCCGGACGAAGAGAGTTACGGCATCAGCTACGAAAACATCGATGACTTCCTGGAGGGCAAGGATGTCGGCGAAGAAGTGCTGCTTACAATCCGCCGCTTCTATATGGCAACGCGTCATAAGCGCATGCTTCCGGTCGAAGTGCCGCGCTCAGCCGATTGACGCGGGTTTTTTCTCCCAAGGCATGGCATGCGAGTCCACCACCTCAACTGCATATCGAGCTGTCCGCTCGGCGGCAAGCTCTTCGACGGTCGCACGCCGAGTCTTCTGCGGCGCGGCGAACTCACATGCCATTGTCTGCTGGTCGAGTCCGAGGAAGGTCTCGTGCTGATCGATACAGGCTTCGGCCTGCGCGATGTCGCCGACCCGCGCAACCGCCTTTCGGCATTTTTCCTCTTGATGCTCAAGCCCGAGTTCCGCGAGGAGATGACCGCGATACGCCAGATCGAAAGATTGGGCTTCTCAGCCGCCGACGTACGGCACATCGTGCTCAGCCATCTCGACTTCGACCATGCGGGCGGTCTGGATGATTTCCCGAACGCGATCGTGCATATGCTTCGCATCGAGCGGGACTATGCGGTCCAGCAGCGAACCTGGCTCGATCGACAGCGCTTTCGGCCTCAACAATGGTCGACGCAGCCCAACTGGCAATTCCACGACGCAATCAGTGGCGACCGTTGGCATGACTTCGAATGCGTGCGGCCGCTCTCCGCGTCGCTGAACGATATTGCGCTGGTGCCGCTCACGGGACATACCTTCGGGCACGCTGGCATCGCGGTGCACAAGGAGAGCGGCTGGCTGCTAATGGCGGCGGACGCATATTTCTTCCACACCGAAATGGATCTGGAGCGTCCACGCTGTACGCCGGGGCTGGCTGTCTATCAGTGGCTGATGGACAAGGATCGAACGGCACGTCGCTGGAATCAGGCGCGCCTTCGCAGGCTGTGCGCTGGCGACGCGTCATCCGGCAAGCTCGACGTGTGCTGCAGCCATGACCCGACAGAGTTCGAGCGCCTTGCGGGGCGCTCGGCGGGCGTCCCTGCCGAGGCATTCAGACAGCCCAGGTGCGCGCGGGGCTAGCGGCCCGGAATACGAACCGTGCCGCGGCGTTATAGATCGGGTTTGCTGCCTTCCCCGCCGGTTCGCGCGCGGTCAAACGTATTGCTACCCATGCCGGGTTCGCTCGCCAGTTGCTGCTGCGCCAGAATCCAGAAATCCTCGGAGCGTCCCTCCGGACGGCCTGCTTCTTCCCAAAGCCTGTGAGCGAGTGCGCGGATCTGCTCTTCCGTAGTGGGAACGTTCATGCTCTTCTCCGGTGGAATCGATGCTGAACACAGCACGCTCAACGCGAGGCGAGCATGCCCACGACGACCCCGGCCAGCGCGGCAATCGCGATGGCATTCCACGGATTCTCATGCACGAAATCGTCGGTCGTGTCGGCTGCGACCCTGTACTTCCTACTCATGGCATCTTGCATGTCCGCGAATTTGTCCTTGGCGCTCGACCGCAAATCGCCCGACGCGCCGTTGCTGCCCCCATTCCACGACTGCGACGCTTCACGGAAACCATGACCGTCTCTCTTTGCGGACGGCTCACTGTGTCCATCAGTAGCCATGCTCTCGCTCGTCGGAAATTCGTAGCTACTGCCGGCGCGTTCGGTCTTCAGAGCGTCGACGGGGTCGAGCGTGCGATCGTTGTCAGCCATGGTTGCCTCCGACGGGCATAGTGGAATACGTTAGGGTAGCCGAGTATCCGTGCAAACGGCACGCGCGGTACCGCAATCCGCGTGCCGCTTCTCCGGGATCACGCGGTTTCCCCGCAACTCCCGTCGCCAACGATCGAGCCATGGAAGACGATCAGATGAACGTAGGCCGCTCACTGCATCCGACGCGCGTGATGTGCGCGAAAGGCTTCATACCGCTCTGGACCGCCGGCGCGGTATCCACCTCGATGATGTGGCTGGAAATGCTCGTCGCTGCGCTGTTCACTTTCAAGACGACGAATTCCGCGGTGGCCGTCGCAGTAGTCTCCGCCTGCCGGAGTCTGCCGCTTCTTCTGAGCGGAGCGGTCGTGGGCGTGGTGGCCGATGCAGTAGACCGAAAGAAGATTGTGCTTGTCGGGTTGTTGCTGGCGAGCGCTTCGTCGACGACGGTCGCGGTCCTGTCCTGGCTTGGCACGCTGGCTACCTGGCACCTTTGCGCAGCCGCGCTGGTGAGCGGCGTCGTCTATGCCACCGAGATGCCGGCACGAAGGCGCATGATCGCCGAGACGGCGGGGACGGCGATGGCTTCTCGCGCGGTCGCCATCGACAGCATGACCAACTACGCGACGCGATGCATCGGCCCTCTGTTTGGGGGCTGGATATACGGCGTGCTCGGCGTCGCAACGTCGTATTCTCTTTCGGCGGCGTCGTCTCTCTTCGCGGCGGCGCTCATTTCCCGCCTCGAGGCCGTGCAAACGTCGACCAGCTGGCTCTCATCGTCGCAGATTCGCCGAGACCTCGTCGAGGCGTGGCGATATGCGCGCGGCCACCGAACGATGATGGCGCTTCTGGTCGTGACGGTCATCACAAACTTATGCGGTTATAGCTATAACGTTCTGCTGACGCCTCTTGGCAGGGAAACGTTCAACTTGTCGGCCTTGATGATCGGCGTGCTTTGCTCGGCGGAACCGGCAGGGTCCTTCGTGGCCGGAGCAATCATCGGAAGCGTTCGACCGCGCGGCCGGTCCCTTCTCTGGTTGCTGACGGGATCGATATTGTTCTTTCTTGCGATAGCGGTTGCCGGGTCCGCGAGCGCGCACAAGTGCTCGCTGACCTTGCTGCTGCTCATCTTCTTCATCGGCGGACTGGGAAGCGCCGCGTACAACATACATCAGACGACCATAGTTATCGAATCCGTGCCCGATGCCATGCGCAGCCGTGTCTTTGGCTTAGTGACTGTCGGAATCGGATGCTGGCCGACAGGAACGCTATTGGCAGGCGGGCTTGCAGCAGTGCTCGGCCCCGCCGGTGCGCTGATCGTTCTGGGCATGACCGGTATCGTGGGCAACGGCCTTCTGGTACTTTGCGCAGCGCGCGCAGGCGTCCGCGTAAGCAGAAGTCGAGCGAAACAGTAGTGTACGTGAGTGAGCTTCCGCCGACCGTGCGTCCGTCGCCTGGTACGCGCTGAAGGCCGCCGGAAAGGGAACGTCATTTGCTCGCGCGAGGTACAAACAGATCGAACACGTGCGAGGCAAGACATGGCCGAATCAGACAATGGCGTTCGCAAGAGCGCCGCATACCCGTATTCGTCGGGCGGATGGGGATCGCTGAAAGCGGTCGCAGGCGCGCTCATCCGGGAAAAGGTGCCGTTGAAGGAAAGCACGGTCCTGCTGAAGCAGAACAAGCCCGATGGCTTCGCCTGCGTGAGCTGCTCGTGGGCCAAGCCGGCGGACCCGCATACCTTCGAGTTCTGTGAAAGCGGGGCGAAGGCGACCGCGTGGGACCTGACTGCGAAGCGCATGACGCCGCAGTTCTTCGAGTTGCACACGGTGACGGAGCTATGCGCGTGGCACGATCACGATCTCGAAGATGCGGGGCGTCTCACCGCGCCGCTGCGCTACGACGCCGCCACCGAAAAATATGTGAGCGTCTCGTGGGACGAAGCATTCGAGGACATCGGCCGCGAGTTGCGCGCGCTCGATCCGAAGCGCGTGTCGTTCTATGCATCAGGAAGGGCATCGCTGGAAACGTCGTACATGTACCAACTCTTCGCGCGCATGTACGGCACCAACAATCTTCCCGACAGCTCGAACATGTGTCACGAAAGCACGAGCGTCGGGTTGAAGGCCGCGATCGGCGTGGGCGTCGGCACGATCAGGCTCGACGACTTCGAGAAGACCGACCTCATGTTCTTCTTCGGGCAGAACGTCGGCACCAATAGCCCGCGCATGCTGCATCAACTACAGGAAGCGAGAAAGCGCGGCGTGCCGATCATCACCTTCAATCCCTTGCGCGAGCCGGGGCTCATCAAGTTCGCCAATCCGCAATCGCCGCTCGAGATGTTGTCACCGGCGCATACGGTGATCAGCACGCAATATCATCAGGTGAAGACGGGCGGCGACACGGCCGCGATGCTCGGCATCTGCAAGGCCGTCATTCAAGCCGACGACCGCGCAAAGGAACACGGCGAGCCGCGCATGCTCGATGTCGACTTCATCGAAACGCAAACGGTCGGCTTCGAGGCCTTCGCAGATTACGTGCGCGCCGCGTCCTGGGACGATATCGAACGCGTGGCGGGCCTGCCGCGCACCGATCTCGAAGCCGCTGCCGAGGAATACATGCGCGCCAACGCGGTGATGGCGCACTACGGGATGGGCATGACGCAGCACAGGCAAGGCGTGCAGAACGTGCGCATGCTGTGCAATCTACTCTTCCTGCGCGGGAACATCGGCAAGCCGGGCGCGGGGCCGTCGCCCGTGCGCGGACATTCGAACGTGCAGGGGCAGCGCACGGTGGGCATCACGGAGAAGCCGGAGCTCGCGCCGCTCGACAAGCTCGCGAGCCAGTTCGGCTTCGAGCCGCCGCGCGAGAAAGGCATGAACATCGTCGAGACCTTCGAGGCGATGCTCGATGGCAAAGTAAGCGCGGTCGTCAATCTCGGTGGCAACCTCGTGCGCTCGGTGCCGGACCGCATGCGCATCGAACCGGCGTGGCGGAACCTGAAGCTCACGGTCAATGTCGCGACGAAGCTCAATCGCAGTCATCTCGTGCATGGCGAGAAGTCGTACATTCTGCCGTGCCTGAGCCGCATCGAGATCGATATGCAGGCAAGCGGCGCGCAGGCGGTGTCGATGGAAGACAGCACGGGCTGCATTCACGGCTCGCGTGGCGTGGCCGAGCCTGCATCGCCCGATGCGCGCTCGGAGCCGTATATCGTCGCGGCGCTGGCGAAGCATACGCTCGGCGAGCGCTCGACCGTCGACTGGGAACGCTGGCGCGACGACTATGCGCTCGTGCGCGACGAAATAGCGAAGACATATCCCGAGACCTTTCACGACTTCAACGAAAGAATGTGGACGCCGGGCGGCTTCCCGCGCGATCTGCCAGCACGCGAGCGCAAGTGGAAGACCAAGAGCGGCAAGGCGGAGTTCTTCGTGCCAGAAAGCATCGGGGAAGATCCGGACATGCCCGAACGCGAGCCGCAATCGTTGCGGCTCATGACCTTGCGCAGCGACAGCCAGTTCAACACGACGATCTACGGCCATGACGACCGCTTCCGCGGCATCAGCGGCGGCCGCATGGTGATCCTAATGTGCGAGGCGGACATGGTGCGCCACGGTCTCAGGAAGGATGACCGCGTGACTTTGCGCACCATCGCGGCCGATGGCTTCGAGCGGCGCGTCGGGGGTCTGCGCATCGAGCCGTACGACATACCGCAGGGATGCATCGCCGGGTATTACCCGGAGTGCAATCCGCTCCTGCCGCTATGGCACTACGCGAAGGAAAGCAAGGTCCCCGGCGCGAAGTCCATCCCGGTCCATATTGTCGAGGTAAACGGTACGCCGCGCGAGCCTTGAGCGCCGTTACGCGCGATATCGGCGGCGCGCGGAAGCGGGCCGCAGACAGTGCGCGAGCGCGAGCGCGCCGATCGATATCAACGCAAACGATGCGAGCGGAAACGTGCCCACGGTATTCGCCGCGATCGCGCCGGGCCGGTGCTGCGCGACGAGCTGCATGCGGCGCTTCGTCATGCGCATGCCCAGCTCGGACAACTGCGAGGCGAGCGCGCGTTCGGCCGTCGGAAGCAGCACCGTTTCCTCATCCGCGACGTGATGCATCGCTTCACGCATGAGCTGCATGAAACGGGCGTCGTAGGCGGCATCCTCCGGACCCATCGAACGCAGCTTCGCGATGTCTTCGCGCATCTTGTCGTGCTCGGGCTTGCTCTTCGTAAGATGTTCGTCTCCGGCCATCACCTCGCTGAGCGCGGGGTAGAAGATCTCTTCCTCGAGTTGCGCGTGTATTTCTAGCGCCGTGCAGGCGAGCTCGACGATGGCGCGCTTTCTCCACCACGCTCTTTCCGCGTGATAGCGATGAAAAGCCGCCATCACATGCGTGTGATCCATGCGGATCATCGTCGTGATGGAAGGGGAGCAGGATGGCATGTCCACGATGACTCCTCAGCCGCATGTGTAGGGCTGCTGTGATGGTAGGGTATTCGCGTAATCGGTCGACTAACGTTGGAGATGTGGGCTGCGTCCCTCGTTAAGGCTTGAGGACCACCTTGATACATCCATCTTCTTTGTCTCGAAAAGTCTTGTACATCGAAGGACCATCCTCCAGACGCATGCGGTGCGTGATGACAAACGACGGGTCGATCTGTCCGTCCTGGATGCGGCTCAGGAGATCATCAGTCCAGCGGTTGACGTGCGTCTGGCCCATGCGCCAGGTGAGCCCCTTGTTCATCGCGGCGCCGAACGGAATCTTGTCGATCAGTCCGCCATACACACCCGGCACCGAAAGCGTACCAGCGGGACGGCACACGTAGATCATCTCGCGAAGTACGTGGGGCCGGTCGGTCTCCAACATGACCGCCTGCTTGGCGCGATCGTAAAGGGCGTCGAACGAACGCGTCGCGTGCGATTCCATGCCGACTGCGTCGATGCATTTCTCCGGACCCTTGCCCTGCGTCAAGTCCCGCAACCGATCCAGCACGCTTTCCTCTTTGAAGTCGATTGTGATGGCGCCCGCCGCGCGCGCCATCGCGAGACGTTCGGGCACGCGATCAATCACGATCACCTGTTTCGCACCGAGCAGCAAGGCGCTACGCACTGCCATCTGCCCGACAGGACCCGCGCCCCAGATCGCGACGGTATCGGTCGGCTCGATCTCACACTGAACCGCCGCCTGCCATCCGGTCGGAAAGATATCGCCGAGAAAGAGCACCTGCTCGTCGGTGAGCCCGTCCGGGATTTTTACATGCGTCTTGTCCGCAAACGGCACGCGCACATACTCGGCCTGCCCGCCAGGGTAGCCGCCCGTCAAATGCGTGTAGCCGAACAAGCCCGCCGTAGCGTGACCGAACACCTTATCGGCGGCGTCCTTGTTTCGGTTGGAGCGCTCGCAAACCGAGAAATTGCCGCGCTTGCACTGGTCGCACTCGCCGCAGATGATCGTAAAGGGCACGACGACGCGGTCGCCAATTTTTAGCGCCGTGTTGTCTCGGCCAACTTCGACGACTTCTCCCATGAATTCGTGGCCCATCACGTCCCCGGACTTCATGCCGGGCATGAAGCCGTCAAACAGATGGAGGTCCGAGCCGCAGATTGCGCAGGTCGACACCTTAATGATCGCGTCCCGGCCATGCTCGATGAGCGGGTCAGGAACGGTGTCGTATCGAATATCCTTCTTGCCGTGCCAGATGAGTGCTTTCATGGATGCCTCGGGCTGTTTTGTTGCAATGGCGGGTATGCTGTCGTGAACCTAGGCTTCGTTGTCGGCCTTGCCGGGTCTGCCGCTGCGGCTCGTGGGCTCGAGGTCGAGATCGACATGATCGTGCTCGGGCACATATGGCCCTTCCTCGGAATGATCCTTTCCCTTGGGCACAAGAGTCGGGTCGATGTTGCCGTGCTCGCGCTGTTCGATGGTGCCGTCACCTTTTTCCTTTATATCGCCCTCGCCAAGCGCTTTGCGGCGCTCGTCCGCACGCTCGAGGGGATCAGATGGTTCGCTTTGCATCGCCTGCTCCTTCAACACGCTTGAGGGTATCGCTTTCCATTCGAGCAATCGATATGCCTCGATTACCAAGGGTGCGCGCTTTGTCGCGAAACATGAGACATTTCGATTGGGCAGGGTGCTTACGCCATTGCCTGACGGCACTGAGCGTCGCGCCCTTGCATGGCCTCGAATACCGCACGAAAATGCTGCGCCGTGCGCCGCAATCCGTCGTCGAGCGAGGTCGTCGGCGACCAGCCGAGCGCCTCGCGTGCGAGCGCGATATCCGGCTGTCGATGCCACGGATCATCCATCGGCAGAGGCTTGAACACGATCTCCGACGACGACCCCGTCAGTTCGATGATTCGCCGCGCGATCTCGAGCATCGAAAGCTCGTGCGGATTGCCGAGATTCACCGGACCGGTCAGTTCGTCGGGCGTGTTCATGAGGCGGATGAACGCATCGACCATATCGTCGACATAGCAGAACGAACGCGTCTGCGAGCCTTCGCCATAGACCGTGATCGGCTCGCCCGATAGCGCCTGCATCATGAAGTTCGAAATCACGCGCCCATCCGACGGGTGCATGCGCGGCCCGTACGTATTGAAGATGCGCGCGATCTTGATCGAAAGCCCGTGCTGCCGCCGATAGTCCATGAAGAGCGTTTCGGCGCAACGCTTGCCTTCGTCGTAACACGAACGCGGCCCGATGGGATTCACGTTGCCCCAGTACGCCTCCTGTTGCGGATGCACGTGGGCATCGCCATAGACTTCGCTCGTCGATGCCTGAAAGATGCGCGCGTGCACGCGCTTCGCGAGCCCGAGCATGTTGATCGCGCCGTGCACGCTCGTCTTCGTAGTCTGCACCGGATCATGCTGATAGTGAATCGGTGAAGCGGGGCACGCGAGGTTATAAATCTCATCGACTTCCACATAGAGCGGAAAGGTCACGTCGTGACGCATCAGCTCGAAGTTCGGGCTGTCGAGCAGATGCGCGATATTGTCCTTCGTGCCGGTATAGAAGTTATCGACGCACAGCACGTCATGACCTTGCGCAAGCAGACGCTCGCACAGATGCGAGCCGAGAAAGCCCGCGCCGCCCGTCACCAGAATCCGCTTCCTGAAGGCTTCTTTCATGTCGTCAAGTCCTGTCAGATGAATGGCTAGCTGCACACATAACGCAGCGCTTCGTCCCAGTCGCGCGCGAAGCGGGCGATGTGGAAGCGTTCCAGCGCGGTGCGCCGCGCGCCTTCGCCGAGACGCCGCGCTTCGGCGGGATCGCGCAGAAGGTGCTGCATCGCGTCGATGAGCGCTTGCGTATCCGTATGCACGTAGCCGCTCTCGCCGTTGCGGATCACGGTGGCGAGTTCGGTCGTCGCGAGACCGATGATCGGCATGCCGATCGTCATCGCCTCGACGATCGCGAGTCCGAGACTCGTCCAGCGAATCGGATTGAAGAAGAAACGATAGCGCGCGCTGAACGCCGCAAGCTCCAGATTGCCGACTTCGCCGATGCCGCCCGCCGATTGCGCATCCATGCCGACGAGATCGAGCGGCACGCGCGTGGCCGCTTGCGCATAGACATCGTTGCCGAGCCTTCTTCCGCGCTGACGCAGATGATTGATCACCGCGATGCCGCGCTGCAGTTCGCCGCTGTAATGCACGTCCTTGGGCACCACCACGCCATGCTCGATGACGCGCGTGGGCGTTTCGCCGCTCTCCCACATGAGCCGGTTGAAGTGCGTGACGTGCACCAGTAGCGTGTCGCGCTCCCGCACCCAGTGCTTCTGTTCGAAAGGGTTCTCCTGCGGCGGATCGTGTTCGATATAGATGCGCGGCAAGCGCCGCTGGGCATCGGTGAGCAGGTTGAGACGGTCGTCGTCCCATTGATGCCTGTGCTGGAACAGCACGACATCGAACGATTGCGACGGCACTTCGCTCGCCGGTATCTCATGCACGTTCGCGCCGAACGGCAACGCGCCCGCCGTGCCCGCGTATCCGGGCGGATAGCCGGGACGCGTGACCAGATAGAAGTCGTGCGGCGCCTGGCTCAGGTAATAGAGGTAATTGCCGTGGATATGCCACGTGAGCACACGCAAGCGCCGGGAACTAGTCGTGGGCATGAAGAAGCGTCTCCTGTCGGACGGTGGTTTCGAGTTGGGCGAAAGCGGTATCGAGCACCGATCGCACGCTCACGTTGAGCGCGCATTCGTGGCCGTAGGGACAGTCGCGAAACGCGCATGGACGACATGCGGGCCAGTCCGCGAGCACCCGATGACGCGCATGATCGAGCGGCGCCCAGCGGCGCGTATCGCTGCCCGATGCGATCACGACACTGGACGTGCGCATCGCCGCCGCGACATGCGATAGCCCGGTGTCGTTGCAGACGATGAGTCTCGCCCTCGCGACGAGCGCGGCCAGCGCGCCGAGCGACGTGCGTCCGGCGAGATCGATGGCTCGCAGGCCGGCATCGTGTGCAACGCGCGCGGTGAGCGGCGCTTCGCTCTCACTGCCCGTGACGGCGACTTGCCAGCCGGCTTGGGATATCGCGCGCGCCACTTCACCGAAGCGCTCGACGGGCCATCGGCGTGAAGGCAATTGCGCGCCCGGATGAAGCAGAACGAGTCTTTCGCAAACGATCGCGCGGGCATCGACCAGCGCATCGCATTCGCGCGTGTCGTCGTCGGTGAGCGGAATCTCCAGATCGAGCGCATCGGCTTCGATGCCGAGACGCTGCATCAGCGCGGTATAGCGCGCGGGCTCGGGCAGATCGTCCGGCCACGGCATGAACACGCCTTCGCGCATTGATTCATCGGGCTTGAGAAAGCCCGCGCTCATGCGCGCGCCCATGCCCGCGACGATATCGTTCGCGACGCCGCCGCTGCCATGCAACTGGATCGCGAGATCGAAGCGTCGTTCGCGCATGGCGTGCAGAAACGCGGGCAGATGCGCGTCGGTTTCCTCTTGCTCGGGAAATCCGATAGCGCCCGGAAACACGATGCGTTCATCGAGGAGATGCGCGTATCGGTCGACGAAGCTATTCGCCCAAGGCAAGCCGATGAGCGCGATATGCGCCTGCGGATACGCACGCCGCAACGCGCGCAATGCGGGCACGGCGCACAGCATGTCGCCGAGTTGCAGCGCGCGAAAGATCGCGATGCGTTCGATCGGCTCGATGTTCATAGGAAGAACACCCCGAACTTGAACGCGCCGCGAATGCGCCAATAGATCGACAGATACGGAATGATCGCGGATGTCCATAACATCTCGGCGATATGCGCGGGCGTGCGGGCCGTCGTCTTCAGTCGTTGCGTGCAGAACCATACCGTCATCGCTGCCCATGCGAGTCCCGCCATCGCTGCCATGCGCGGCGCACCCGCGATGAGCGATACGAGCGCCACGACGAGCGCCGCGAGCATCGCATAGTAGAGCAGCGGCGGACCGCGCCGGATACGTTCGCGAAACAGCGCACGATGCTTCTTGTACAGCAGCGCGTCGAACTGGCTCTTCTTCTGCTGAGAGATGCTCACGCCCCAGCGCGCGGGCCGCACGGGATGCAGGACCATTGCATCGTCGGCGCGTGCGATGGAAAGTCCCGCGCCCATCAACGCGAATTGCAGATCGGAGTCTTCACGCCACGCGGACGTGAAGCGCGCATCGAATCCGCCCGTGCGTTCGAGCGCGGCGCGTGTCGCGAACGCGTTCGCGGTGGCGAACTCCGTGTTGGCGAGACCGGCTGCATCGAGTTCGTAATCGGTCGGACGCTTGCGCAGCGGCACGACGATGCGGCCCGATACCGCATCGGCGCCCGCATCGAGCGCGCGCATGCCGTTCGCGAGCCACTGCGTATCGGGGATGGTGTCGTCGTCGGTGAAGGCGATGCTCCGTGCGAGCGAAGCGCGCCAGCCCGCATTGCGCGCGCCGGCCGGGCCTTGCGTCGACGTCACCGGCACGTAGCGGATTCTCGGTCCGTTCTGTGCGTGGGATGCGGCGAGACGCTGCACGGATGTCCTGGTCGCTTCATCGGGACCGTCATCGCACACGATGATTTCATATCGCGCCGGATCATACGCTTGCGATGCGATCGCGCACACGCAGCGTTCGAGCATCGCGGGACGGCGATACGTCGGCACGATCACGGACACGTCCGGAATGAAATCGTCGCGTGCAGCGGCGGGCGCATCCGTCGCGCTCATCTCGCCGTTTTCGAAAAGCCCCGTGTACGTGCTCATGCGCGCGCACCCGGTTTTTCGACGAGGAACGAGCCGATCACGAGCGCATCGAGCGGGGAGGTCCAGAACGATTCGAGCGCATCGCGCGGCGAGTTCACCATCGGCTCGCCGCGCGTATTGAACGACGTATTGACGAGCACCGGCACGCCCGTGCGCGCCTTGAACGCGGCGATGAGATCATAGTAGAGCGCATGCTGCGCGCGATTGACGGTCTGCACGCGCGCGGTGCCGTCGATATGCGTGACCGCTGGAATGCGCGCCTTCATCTCGGGCCGCACATCGAACACGAACAACATGAACGGCGCGACGCGTGCATCGACGAACCAGTCGGCGGCATGCTCCTCAATCACGACGGGCGCAACCGGGCGAAAGTCCTCGCGATCCTTGATCTCGTTCAGACGCGCCTGCATCGACGCATCGATGGGCGATGCAAGGATCGAGCGCGCGCCGAGCGCGCGCGGCCCGAATTCCGTGCGTCCCTGATACCAGCCGATCACGCGGTTCTGCGCGAGGATCTCCGCCGTTTCATCGGCGATATTCGTGAGCTTGCGATAAGGCGCGCGCGTCCATTTCAGAAACGCTTCGATCTCTTCGTCGCCGAACTCGGGGCCGAGATACGCGTGATCCATGCGCCACTTGCGTTCACGGTCGCCTGCTTCTGCGCGCTCGCGATAGTCCGTCCACAACGCGGCGCCGAGCGCCGTGCCGGCATCGCCCGCGGCGGGCTGCACCCACACTTCCCTGAACGGACCACGATCGCGCAGCCGCGCGTTCATCACGCAGTTGAGCGCGACGCCGCCAGCCATCGCGAGATTCGGCAGCCCGTTGCGCTCATGAAGCCACTTCGCGAGTTCGAGCGCGGTCTCTTCGAGCACGACTTGCAGCGAATGCGCGATATCGAAGTGATGCTGCGTGAGCGGACCGCCGCGTTCGCGCGCGGGGCCGAAGCGTTCGACGAGACGCGGCGCATCCACGGTATAGCTTCCGTCATGACGATACTTCACGACCTCGCGGAAATGATCGACATAGGCGGGCTTGCCGAAGGAAGCGAGCGCCATCACCTTGTACTCGTCCGACGAATGCAGGAAGCCCAGGTAGCCCGTCACGGCTTCATAGAGCAGGCCGAGCGAATGCGGCAGTTCCACCTGCTTCAGCCGTTGATATTCGCCGTTCACGAACTGCCCGAGGCTCGTGGTCACGCCTTCGCCGCGGCCATCCATCGTGAGCACGGCGGTATCGTCGAAAGGTGCCGCGAGAAACGCGCTCGCCTCGTGACACAGATGATGATCGACGTTATGCCATTGGAAACGCACCGCGCGTCCGCCGCTCGCGAAGCGCTTCTTCAGATGATGCGGCGCGCCGTCGAGCAACTGTCCTTTCGCGTTGACGATATAGCTCAGAAACAGCGGGTCCCACGGTGATTCGGACGGATTGGTCAGCGCTTCTTCGGACGGCATCATCGGCAGCGCGATGCTCGCCTTCGCGTCCTTCGGCATGCCGGAGAAGAGTTGCGGATCGTATGAATACGCGATGTGATCGATGTCGGCCAGCTCGATGCCCGCTTCCTTCAGGCAATAGTCGATCGCATCGAACGGAAGCTGCCAGGTCGAGAACGGCACGGGGCGCTTCGCGTGCTTGACGTGCGTGAAGCGTTCGTCCTCGGCCGCCGCGATAACGACGCCATCCTTGACGAGCGCCGCCGCGCTGTCGTGATAAACCGCGTTGATTCCCAATGTGTACATGTCTAGCTGGCCTGTGTGGTCGGGTTGATTTGCGATGGATTTGCTTCGATCAGTTCCAGCACGGCAGATACGACCTGATCCACGGCCACGCCCGTGAGGCACGCATGATGTCCTTCGGGACATACGCTGCGATAACACCAGCGGCACGGCACGTCGTTGTAGAGCACGCGATGCGGCGTCTGCCACGGCATGTGCTGCGGATTCGTGAGGGCGTACAGATCGACGACGGGCGTGCCCAGCGCCGATGCGAAATGCACCGGCCCGCTGTTGTTCGAAAGCAGTACACGCGCATGCCGGATGAGCGCGGCGAGTTCGCCGAGTTCGAGCGCGCCTGAGAGATCGAACGCACGCGCGCTTGCGCCGCATGCTTCGCGGCACAACGGACTTTCGCCCTGCGAGCCGGTCACGAGCATCGGCCATTGCAGATGCGCGCCGAGGCGTCCGATCGCTTCGGCGAAGCGCTCGACCGGATAGCGGCGCGAGTCCGCGCTCGCACCCGGATGCACGACGATAAACGGCGCATGCGGATCGACGCCGCGAGCGCGCAGTTTTTGCGCAAGCGATGCGGCATCCTCGGGACGCACGTTGAAGCGCATGCGCGTATCCGCCGTGCGCGCGCCGACTCGCGCGACGAGCGCGAGCTGCCGTTCGACTTCATGCCGCGTGCCCTGCTGCGGCTCGGTTTCCTGCACCCAGTCGCTGAGAAGGCCATATGGGTTCTCGCGACAATGCGCGAGGCGCAGCGGAATGCCGGCGAGATGACAGAGCATCGCGGCGGGCAGCGGATTCTGACTGTACACGCTGAAGATCACGGCCGCATCGAACTGCGCGGTATTGAGGCGCGCGCGCATGGCGAGATCGGCGAGTGCATCGACGGGCGCATCCTGCTTGACCCACGGCGCGTCGTATTCGATCACATCGTCGATCGCATCGATGAAAGGCGCCGCCGCCTTGCCCGCGCGCGATGCGAGCAAGGTCAGTTGCCGTCCGGGCTGCGCGGCGCGCAGCGCGTGCAGCGCGGGTGTGGTCATCAGCACGTCGCCGAGATTGTCGAGACGGATGCAGAGAATGCGCTTGACCTCCGCGCCCCAATCGCGCGGCTCGTTCGCCGCGCTCTTGCGCGCATGGACCTCGACGACCGGCGGCAATGCGGACGGACTGAGTGGATCGCGCTTCATGCGGGACACTCCGCATTGACGATCGCAATCGCCGCCTCGTACATGTCCTTCGCGACGATATCCGGTTCGCGTCCTGCGCCTCGCAGCCATTCCGTCTCGTTGCCGTTATCGATGAGCACGCAGCGACAGCCCGCGCGATGCCCCGCTTCGACATCGTCGAGAATGTCGCCGATGAACCAGCTCTGCGAGAGGTCGATGTCGTGTTCGCGTGCCGCGCGCAACAGCAGACCGGGCGCGGGCTTGCGGCAGTCGCATGCGCGCGTGTACTCGGGCACGATGCCTTGCGGATGATGCGGGCACCAGTACATATCGGTGAACGAGGCACCCGCTTCGGCGGCGAACTCGCGCAGACGCGCTTTGACCTGATCGAGCGCACGTTCCCCGAACTTGCCGAGTGCGACGCCGCTCTGATTGCTGACGACGAAGAGCGGCAGTCCAATCCATGCGAACAGACGCAATGCGTCGAGCGCGCCGGGCGCGAGACGCATCCAAAGCGGATCGACATTCCAGGGCACATCGTCAAGCAAGGTGCCGTCCTTGTCGATGAAGACGGCTGCGTGCGGCAGCTGCATCATCGCGATCCTCCGCTCATCGCGACGCGCGCCGCGGTCTGTGTCTCCGCGCCGCTCATGCCACCACTGATGCGCGCATAGACCTGCGCCAGCGCCTGCGCGACGCTCGACCACGTGAACATCGCGTTCGCGCGCGCGAGGCCGGCTTCGCCCATGCGGCGCGCGAGCATCGGATCGCGCTTGAGCGTGGCGATCGCGTCCGCGAGCGCGGCCGGATTCTTCGGCGGCACGAGCAGTCCCGTCTCGCCGTGCGCGACCGAATAGCGGATGCCGCCCACATCGGCGCCGATGACAGGCGCGCCGCACGCCATCGCTTCGAGCGGCGTGATGCCGAAAGGCTCGTACCACGGCGTCGTGACGAACACATCGGCTGCGTTATAGAAGTGCCTGAGTTCGGCACGGCCATGACGGCCCGCGAAGTGCACATGCGCTTCGATGCCGGATTCACGCGCGATGCCGCGAAGCCTGCCGATCTCCGGCGTCGCGATTTCGTTGGCTTCGTCGGAGTTGCCGCCCACCACATAAAGCTCGACGCTTTCGCCATGATCCGCGCGACAGGCGCCGAGCGCGCGCACGACGTTGTCGATGCCCTTGCGCGGCACCATGCGCCCGAGTTGCAACACGATGAAGCGATCCTGCGGCCAGCCGAGCCGTTCTCGCGCGCGCGCCTTGTCGAGCGGATGAAACTCTGCGCGATCGAAGCCGCACGGCACGAGATCGATGCGCGCGGGGTCGGCATCGTAGAGATGGATGAGGTCGTTCTGGTCCTGCGGACATTCGGCGATCACGGAATCGGAGCGCTTCACGAGCGCGTCTTCGATATCGAAGCGCGCATCGGGAAAGCCGTCCGATTCGCCCTGATGCAACCGCCGCACGCGGCCGAGCGCATGAAAGGTCGTGACGAGCGGCACGCCGAGCGCTTCCTTGATGCGCAGTCCCACGAGACCGGACATGAAGAAGTTCGCGTGCACGATGCCATACGGCTGCGCTTCCTGCTTCATGAATTCGATCATGAAGTCGGCGAACGCATCCATGTGCGGCAGAAGTTGCTCCTTCGGCAACTGCACGGGCGGCCCCGCCGGTACGTTTATCACGCGGATGTTTTCGAAGCGCGAGACGAGAGGCAGCAACGAGCGATCGCAGCGCGTGAAGACATCGACATCGTGACCGATACGCACGAGCTGGCGCGCGACGTTCGCGACATAGATGTTCTGGCCGCCGCTGTCGACGCCGCCCGCAATCGCCAGCGGCGAAGCATGTTCACTAATCAATGCGATTTTCACGAGAGTCTCCCTTGGACTGGCCGCCCGCCGTCATTTCTGGTCATTCAAGGGAACAGCATTCGTCGTGCCGCTCGTTTCGTTCGGCTGGCGAAAAGAGAAACGATATGCGGTTCGTCGTGGAGTGCACCGAATTTTCGACAGAGTTCAGTCGCGCTCCTATGAAAGCATTTCTTGGGGCGCTGTAGTTATTTACTGGACTGAAGCGTTTTCGCACGAGTGACTGCTGCGGTTCGTGTGTTCGCGCACTTGGCCGCCTGACCGTCGGGCCTACGCGTGCGGCGGTGACCAGGGCCGTTGCGTGGCTGGTCGAGGTGAGCTATCTTGCAGGCAATCTGTGGGGCGCCGTTCACGAGCTGCGACTGTGACGCGGGGATCGATGCAGGTGCACCGGGCACGAGCGCGCCGGCTACAACCCGAGCATGGATCGCACGACCTATCCGGCAGAGATTCAAGCTGCGGGAGCGAAGGCCGCGTCCCAGAGCGGCCCGACTAGCTTCGGCGGCGCTGCTGACACGACGTCGGCAGCGGGCGGCCCGGCGCACACCGGCAATAGCGTCGCACCGGTCTACTGAGCCGGGCTTTTTGCGTCCCATTTGGCGGCTTCCGACGCGTTGATCCGCCGTCAGGCGAGGCATGCTTGGTCACGCGTCGTCGCGACGGAAGGTGGAAGCAAGGTGTCCGAGACAGCGCAGGACCAAGCCAACCGGGTGTGGTGTGACCAGAGGATCAGACACGGTCGATATATAGGGAGGGCTGCCGACACCGCATGCTGCTGGCCCCACGAGGCGTACAAGCACTTCCTGAAACGTCCGGATCATAAATCGAACGAAGTCTCTATTCCGCGGGTACTTTTTCTAAGGCTGATTCGCCGCTCTCCAGCAGTTCATGAAGCTTGAACAACGCGATTTTCAGATGGCCATCAACCGCTAGTTTGCGAGCCGTGTGCAACACGTCCTGCTCAAAGGCATCGGGTTCGATTCCCCTCGATCGTCGCATCTCGATCATCGCCTTCCTCGTCCAGGTATTGGACGTCGAGCGATACGTCGCCAGAAACCATGACGGTGGCTGTCAAGCCGTTCACCATGTCCGGTTTAACCTCGTCGACGCTAGTAACCGTGTTGCTGCACGGGCCCATCGAAGGTCCCATCATTGAGACCGGCGAACTCCTCCTGATGATCCTCAAAGAACGACTTGACAGCTTCTTCAACCTTGGCCCTAAGGTCGGAATCTTTGCATAGATCGTCGAGGATGCTCACGTTGCCTCCTGTCATGTTGTTTCCGAGCAAGCCCGTCGATCGCGACGATCTCGATGACACCTGGACAGCCTTCGCGCTCCATCGCGCGAGGACGTAGCCAGCTACACGGCAGGGCCGCGTGAATGCGCATGCCTTTCGCCACACGCTCGGCACGTAATCGGTCGCGGACGAGGTACCCATCGATGTGATGCAGAAGGCTGGGCCATACGTCGCTGCAAACGACAACCATCTACGTGCAGGCCGAGAAACAGCGGGTGTCGGAAGAAGTGGCTCGAGTTTCTTGGCCGAGCCCGAATGCGACTGGTCCGCTCGGACGCACCCAAAGGACTTAGGTGCCAAGCGCAAATTGATTGAAGAATCGAACCATTTCGCTCGTTGCATGCGGACCGCAAGGGTCGGTGTACGTGCCTTCGATGTTCCCTCCGGACCAGGCATGACCCAGTCCGTGGACAAGCCATTGCTCGCCGACGGGGCGTCTATTCTCATCACGAAAGACACAACACGTGTACGCGTAGCCGTTCTTCGTTTTCTCCACGTAAGTTGAAGAAGGTTCAAGCGACGCGCTGCAGTCGCCATGCAAGAGTGCGCGCATCGCGACGATTTGATCGCTATTACGCGGATGCACGATTTCGTCGGCGTCGCCGTGAAAGACGATGAGCGGCACGACGCGGTGTTGGAGACCTTCAGGCAAACGTGCGGGCAGGCGCACCTTACTCATCCCATCATTCATCGCACAAAGCGCAGAGAATGCCTCATCGGCCACGCCGAAGGCGACGCCCGAGTGGACCGCTGCGGCCGCGTACAGATCTGGATGGGTGACGGCGAGATTGACCGCCATGGCGCCGCCAGCCGACATGCCCGCCACATAGACCCGTGTTGGGTCGACGTGGTAGGCCGCAATGACCTCCCGAGTAAGGGCCGCGATCATCGAGGTTTCGCCGGACTCACGCGCCTGGTCGCTGGGGCGGAACCAGTGCCAACATCGAAGCAGATTGGTGCTCTCCGACTGCTCCGGATAGGCGACGATATAGCCGTGCGCCTCTGCGGCTTCGTTCATTTCTGTGCCGGCTGCGAAGTCGTCGGGGTCTTGGTGTGCGCCGTGCAGCATCACGATCATCGGTAACGGCTGGCCGTGATAGACACTCGGGACGTAAAGTTTGAACCGGTGGGTATGGCCGCCATGCTCGAAGCGATTGCTCAACCATTGCGGCCCATTCGTAGCCGCCAGCCCGTGTCGCCCGCAAGAAGGCGCAATCGCGGGGCGCGACCGCTCCAGCGGCGCTGCGTCCTTGCTCGCGTCGATCGGGGCCCGGGAATGATCCGGCTTCCCGCTTTGGGCGGTCGTCTGGGGCTCCACGAAAAAATGCGTCGCCAACCACAGCGGTCCGCCGGTGAACAGCGAAAATAGCGCGGCCTGTGCCGACGCAAGCGGATCAAAGTTATTCATTTCGTCTCTTTGAAGTAAATCAGCGTGCGCTCGGATCCGCACGCAGACGCAACGGGCGATCCATTGGCCGCGTCAGGAACACTGCATTCGCCATTCCTGGCGTCGCATAGAACCTAAGCGAAGATTAGAAAGCGAATCGTTAAATCCGCGATGCGTCGTGCGGCGCGCGCCCATCGGTCTTTGGCAGCGCCATGCCGCATGAAGCCTCTCGATTGCGGCCTCATGCAGCTCGTCGTATCGGGCTGAACGCTTGGCGGGTGCGCGCGTGGTTGTCTTTGCGATTTCGCCGTTCGCATCCAGTATGGTGCCGCCCGTTTCGGGTACGGCGTCGGTCGCGGAGTCGGCGAGGTTCGTGATGAGATCGCTCGACGATTGGACGTCTGACTGCCCGTCGCTCGCGGCGACCTTTGCCGCCTCACTGAATGTGACGCCGTTACGCTCATACTGGCCGCGGACTTCGCCAACTATGTCGTCTTGGGTTGACGTGATAATCGACATCACGTGCTGGCCGTAGGAAGCGGCCTTCTGGGGGAACTGGGCGAACATGATGGACTGCCAACCAAGCACGTTGCCTGCGTCCGCCTCGTCCCCCGCGCGCAGTAGCGTGTTGCTTTCCTCGACTACCTTGTGGACTGTCTGTACGTTCAGTTCCGTCAGCGCTTGCAGACCGCTCGCGAAGCGCCCCGTGACGTTGAGAAGCGTCTGCAAGTTGGCGCGCGCGAGGGACGGAATCTGGTAAGCGAAATAACCGGGGTACTGAAACATTGACTGGCTCCTTTAAAAACTCGATGAACGTCGTTTGAAAGGAAATGTCAGACACGCCACACGGTCGTGCAGGAGTTGCCGGTCCGAAGAACATCGCATCGTGGGTGCCGACATCTGAAGCGGATAAAGGCGAGAGTCAGATCGCCCGGTCGCCTGAACCAGGCGATCGCAATGCTGCATCGGTAGGGCTTATTCGGGCGTCGTCTTTTTGGTGCTGGAAACGTCGACGGAGGCATCTCGGGAACCGGGCGTGCGCTCGACTTCCACTTGGGTGCCGCGGACGGTATCTGTGACTGTCTCGGTGCGGTTGGATGCTTCCTTGCCGACCACCACTTCCTCAACTACGCGGGCGGTCTTGGCGACGACAGCTTCTTCCGCAGTTTCCTTGATCTCAACGGAACCCTCGCGCAGATCGGCGGCGGTCGCGGGCCGGTCCACAGCGCGGCGCTCGATATTCGCGTGTTCTTCGCGCAGGTTCACCGACTCGCTGACTGGCGTCTCGGTCAGGCGGGAGTAGACTCGCACGCCACCCGTTTGCACGGATCGTTTGCCGACTTCCAGCGATTCCTGCACGACCGGAAACGCCTTCCGCTCTTCCGCGATCTGGTCCGCCGTGTAGGCGGGCGCGTCGCGGTCATAGTTGGTATAGCCCGTGTTGCGCCATTGAGCGACGCGCGAATCGATGTCGACCGCGCCGGCCGCATACAGCGCATCACGCACGCGTTCCGTCTCGGATTCATTCACCACGTCTACCGACAAGAGGGCACTGCCACGCCGCACGGCTTCTTGATAATGACCAATCTCTTCCGGTCGATCGCTGTCGCCGAAAAGATTCTTGAAGAAATGCTCAATCCTGGCCATCGCTCCTTCATGGACTTCGCCAGCGGGACGGCCCGCTGCTGCGCTGTCCACAGCTGGATCAGTGGACAGGGTCGAACGCTCGTCATTCGAATGCACGCGCATGTCCGTGCGTGCGATGCCTTCTGCCTCGAGCCGCGTCTGGGCGCGCTCCGCATCCTGGAAGGTATCGAATACACCGATAACGTCTGAGTCATTGTGGCATCTCCGGATAAAGGGCTTGCGCAAGCCGAAAGTGAAGCGCGTGTGAGAGCGAACGCAACCTCCGTTCCAGTGCAGCTCAACGAGAGGGCGGATCAGGCTTCCACTGGCCATCGGGGCCGTCGCGCCGCTCAACTACCAGTTCCTCGGCATGCGTCAGGACTTGACGCACGACGTCGCGTTCTGTCTCTGTCGTCTTGATGTGTACCTCTTCTTTCAACGTCAGTTGCATCGTGACGACCGGCACATATTCGTAAATGGGAATGATTAATGTGTCGCCGTCCCGGCGCGGCTCCGCGCGTTCCTCGACCGGACGATTAACAGGTACGTGCTTGACCTCAACATGCTGCTCGCGCAGGCGCATCGTCACGGGTTCCATCTCTTCATGGACAACCTTGCGTACGCGCACCGCTCCCGTCTCCGTCGTCCTGACGCCGACCTCAAGCTCCTCCTGGACGGCAGAAAGACGGACTTCATCTTGTGAGACGCCTGACGCGGCGGGGTTTGGTGCGGCTTTCTCTGAATTCATCGATTCCTCCATGCGCGAGCGCGGCGTGCCACGAGGCCGCTCACAGCCGGCCACTATGCGCGGCGGCCCGGTTACGAGGCAGTGCGGGATCTCGATCCGCCGCGGCGCCGCCGCTTTCCTCGAACGGCGGTTGATGGCGAAAACCGGCGCCGCCCGACACGATCGCGATGATCGCGCCGACGACCAGTGCAGCGAACGAGAACCAGCTCGCACGCGCGACGCCGCGCGCAGCCGTATCCGCCGCTTGGCGAGCGTTCTGTTCCGCCTCGGGGCCGGATGCCGCGGAGGCTGCCGAGGCCACTGTAGCTTGCACCTGCTGCTTCGCCGAATCGATCAGCTGATTGCTGCTGCCCGGTTGATTAGCCGCAGTCGCCCCGACTTGGGCGCCGGTCGCGGCGATGCTACTTGCCGTGCTCACAGCACCGGTGATCAGCGACGTCATCCCATAGACAATCAGCAGTGTCATGACGGCCCACGACAGCAAGCCGTGTAGCCATCCAAGCACAGGGGCGCACCGCCCGGCGAAGTAGGAGCCGACGAACACGGCGAACACCGTTGTCACGATGACCCAGACGCCCGAGCCGAAGCCAAAGCCGTGCAACGGGTCGGGCTTCGACAGCGGCGCCAGCAGCGATGCACCGATGGCGGTGCCGAGCGCACTCATGGTCAGATAGACAATCATCGAGAGGATGACTCCCGCGATGATGGACCCCCACGACAGCCGTGGTAGGCCGTCTTTGGTCGTTAAAAGTCGCATGATCGTTCTCCGTTGAGTCGTTGCGAGGATGGTCCTGACTGGTCGCAATAGACATGCCGACTCGCTGGTACCGGCGAACAGAGGACGCAACGACCGCGCTCTCCCGCGCGTCGTCGTAAGTGGACGGTGAAAGTAAAAGTGACGGCGCCATACCAGCCAAATTGTTGCGCGATATACGTCACGTATCGGACGCGCGCGGTGGCGCATGGGCTGGCGACAACGCGCTATGATCCGACGACAAGGGGAAAACGGCGACGAGAACGGCGGAGCGAACCGCTAGCGCGGCTCAAAACCAAAAAAGACAGGAGAAGGAGTCATGTACGCTAATGTCGACGACGCGCAGTCCGCCTTCCTGGATGCCCTTGTGATCGAAAGGAAAGTGGTTTGGGTCTTTTTGGTTAATGGAATCAAGCTGACTGGCCAACTGACGTCGTTCGATAAACGTGTCCTCTTACTGCAGTCTCCCACCGGCCTACAGACCGTTTTCAAAAGCGCTGTTTCTACGGTTTGCCCGCCCCATGTGATCGAAGGCAGGCAATCACGGGATGGCCGTCCCGTGGAACAACACGAACGATTTCGGCTGAAGCGGCCTCAACGCTAATCGTCACCATGCCTGCGAACAAGTGAGTTGTGGCAGCGCCATGTCTGGACGTCGAGAAAATGGCGGTCAACCGGTATGGTGATTGCTGCGGGTGGGTTACGGTCGTGCTCCTAGGATACCGAAGATGCTTACACAGAAAACCAAGGACATTGTCAAGGCGACGGCACCCGTGCTCGCCGAGCATGGATATCCAATCATCAAGCGCTTCTATACGAGACTCTTCGAAGCTCATCCGGAGCTCAGGAACGTTTTCAACATGACCCATCAGGAGCGAGGCGAGCAGCAGCAAGCGCTCGCTCGACTAAAGAACATCGCAAACAAGCACGCTAGCCTCGATGTGCGACCCGAGCACTACCCCATTGTGGGTGAGCACCTCCTGGGGGCGATCAAGGACGTGCTGGGCGACGCTGCAACGGACGAGATCATTTCCGCGTGGGCGCAAGCCTATGGAAATCTGGCTGACGTCCTGATGGGCATGGAAAGCGAGCTCCGTGAGCGCTCTGCAAGTGCACTGGGCGGCTGGAACGGGTGGCGGAAGTTCGTCGTGAAGGAAAAGCGCGCCGAAAGCAGCGTCATTACGTCCTTCATTCTGGAGCCCGTCGATGGGCAACCAGTGCCGAATTTCGAACCGGGACAGTACATCAGTATTGCTGTGAACGTGCCCGCGCTCGGCCTTCAACAAATCCGTCAATACAGCCTGTCCGATATGCCTAATGGGCGCAGCTACCGAATCTCCGTCAAACGGGAAGAGGGCGATGCAACGCGGCCACCCGGACAGGTCTCGTCGCTGCTGCACGATCACGTCAACGTCGGCGACGAAGTCAAGCTGGCCGCACCGTACGGGACTTTCTACATCGATGTCAATGCGGCAACCCCGCTGGTGCTAATCAGTGGCGGTGTCGGGCTTACGCCGATGGTGAGCATGCTCAAGCGCGCCATCCAGAATCCACAGCGACAGGTCGTTTTCATCCACGGCGCCCGCAACAGTAACGTCCATGCGATGCGCGACCGACTCAAACAGACAGTCGCCACGTATCCCGATTTCAAGGCTGTTGTGTACTACGATGATCCTTTGGCGGGCGACGTACAAGGCGTCGATTTCGATCGCAAGGGCTTTATCAACCTCAGCGAGATCAAAGACCTCCTCTTGTTACCGGATGCCGACTACTACATTTGCGGCCCGATTCCCTTCATGCGGCTACAGCATGATGCTTTGCGGCAGCTAGACGTCCCTGAATCAAGAATCCACTATGAGGTTTTCGGTCCGGACCTCTTCGCGGAGTAAGCCAGCGGTTTGATCAACTTCAGGCCAAGGACGCTGCCCAAACGCGTTGTGCTGCAATGTCCGCAGACGCTGCATGGACCGGACCATCAAGTCTGCGGCTGGCCGCCTTGTCCGGAGACATCCAGTAAAAGCTCGATGAGGGCCTCGCCGCGCCCAATCCCTGCGTTCGGCCGCAGCATTCACCCCGATGCAGTAACGGCGTATCGGCAACGGTGATAGTGTTCCTCGAGCGGCGAGTGACGCGGCCACCGCTCGGCTGGCCGCGCACACGGGGCTTTATATCAGTCCTGGTCGCTGCGCTCGACAACGAGCATCAGCGCGCAGACGCTGCGGCGTCGAGTGAGCCATAGCGATAACTGTTTCTTCCTTCTCGTTTGGCTTCGTACATTGCTTTGTCGGCCGTCGCCAGGAGCCTGTCCGGCGTCGTTGGCGTTTGAGCGTTGCACAGAACAACGCCCACGCTCGTCGCAATCGTGACCTCATGATCAGTCAGGCAAAATGGCCTACTCAGCGGGATGCAGATGGATTCGGCAATGCCGCTGGCGGCCGTCTCATCGGTCACGCCGTGACTCACGACAACGAATTCGTCGCCTGCAAGACGGCTCGTAAAATCGCTCTTGCGCACCGTGTCCGTGAGGCGCTGGGCGACCTGTCGTAACAACTCATCGCCTGTCTCATGGCCGTATGCATCATTGACCGGCTTGAAGCCATCGAGGTCGAGAAAGAACAGGGCCAGCGCTTGACGCGTTGCACGGTCAGACGCAAGGTGTTGCGCCAGATGCCCGGTCAATGCACGTCGGTTTGGCAATCCGGTGAGCGGATCACGCATTGCCTGCGCGATGAGTTGCCGCTCGGCCTGCTTACGAGCCGTTACGTCTTGCGCCATCTGCGTGCAAAAAGCGACCTCTCGCGACGTCTCGCAGGCATCCACGCCGACCCGCGATTTGAACCACTGCCGATGTTCGTCGACCAGCGAGACCAGCGCTATTGGCACGCTGAGCATGTGTGCGAGCACACGCGTGATGCGATCGAATGCTTCTTCGGCAGGTGTATCGAGAATCGATAATCCGTGCAAGACGCGCAGGCGTTCTGCCTCGTCGGGCGGCATTGGAGCAACGTGCATGAATTGGTCTTGTGCAGGCGTTCATTTACGAGCAATCCATTCTAACGGCAGTCGTTGCAAGCGTTTGCCAGCAGCAACAGCAGCATGGCGTCGACAATAGACGAAGCGTCCTTGCACGTGACGTACGTACGATTATGTGGACACGAAAATGAAGCGACGCAAAGTACGGTGGCCGCGCTAGCCGTCGCTTTGCCGGTCAACGGTGCAGCGGTTGCGCAGACGGGAGGGCAAAAGGCCCAGTGCAGCCTCACAGGTGAAGCAGGAAAGGGCGGACCGATTTTTCCCAATTCATGCCGCCGATATGGCGTAGCGCCGGCAGTGTTCGAGGTATCCGACCTCGTGGCTTCCCACCAGATCGACGATGCTATGCCACAGCCATAGTGGGGCGTCCATTGAACGTGTATTGCCCCGTCTGAGATCAGTGAGCCAGCTCCGTCGCGTTGCTCGGTCCATTTGCCGCGCGTGCGCCTGGCCGACGATGCGCGCCAGATAGCGCGCCAGGTTCATCGCCTCGGTTTGCCCGATCTGCTCTATTTCTAGCTTCAAATCCTGCGGCAGCAACTCGCGGAGAATGACTGGTTTGCCTTGAAGATCGGCCGCGCGCATTCGCTTGCCGAGGTGCGGGGAGAGATTACGGGCGCCTTCCACGACACGTTCGGCGTTGTCGCGCGGCATTGCGGTGTTGGCATAGCCGGGTGCCGCAGCCTTGACGGCTTCCTTAATGTCGATGAGGCAAAGATCGTCGCCTTCGACTACGCCCCCGTCGACATCGAGTAGAACGGCGTACCGAAGACGTCCGAGGGAGCTGCAGCCTTTGACCCAGTAGGCGGCGTCCAATACGGTGACGTTACCGGTATTCGAGCGGCCCCGCAGACTCGTCGCTAGATCGGCGACAGTTTTTTTCTCAAAAAGCGCTTCAATTTCGCCACGTTCGTCTTTGGTGATCGGCCAGAACCGCTTGCCAAACGGAATGGTCGGCTGCGTGTCGTCTAGTCTTTCGCGCGCTAGATGTTTCCATGAACGACGAACGGCTTCGCGCATCACGATGCGCACGACCTCTGGGCGTCTGATTTCCTCATCGAGGTTGCATTTCTCGTCGAACGTTTCCGTATAGCCCGCGAACAAGGCTTCAATCATATTGATCGTCGTAACGCCTGGCAGCGCTGAACTGCGCGCCGCGGTGGCGAGGGACAATCCGAGACGAATCAGATCATGCACCGGATTACCGATGACGGTCTGATCCAGATCTCTGATCTGTACCTCGATTCGACCGTTGGCATCGGCAATTGGACCGAGATTGCCGGTATGGCAATCGCCGCAGATCCACACTGCTGGTCCCGACGGCAGGCTCTCGGCAGACGCCTCGTGAAGCCAGTCATAGAACTTGATCGTATTTCCGCGCACGTATGCGTGCGTTGAACTTGCCATCTTGTTGTTGCGCCTGGCAGTCAGGACTTTCAACCGACGTTCGCAGTCGGCCACCTTCGCTTTTCGTTGATTTCGCCACCGGACAGTGCCCTTCAAATATCGATGATGCGACGACGGGTGAAAAACGTGATGCATGCCATGTGCCCGAGCGGAAGTGGTCGCGCAATGCAACTTTCTTCCGTTGAGGCCATTACGTCTCCGTCGCATGGCAATTGAAGGGTGCTTATTTTGCTCTAATTAATCAAATCTATCTGGTTCGAAAGCCTGATAATGTAATATTATCGGGATAGCGTTTCAGGGGTAAAATTCACGAATTCTGATTTACAAGAGAGGAGAGCGCGCCGTGGCACAAGGCTTTCCGCCGGATGACCCCAACGCGGACCGTAAACCGGACCACGAACCGGACCGCGAACCGGACGACGGCTCGGGCGACGCCTACGACGAGCTGCCGGATGCGTACGTCACGCGTCTTTTGCATGAGCTCGAACAGGTCGTCACCGCGAGCCGCCGCACGATTGCCATTCGCTATGCCGCCCACGGGGTGACCTTCCCGGTGCCGCCGACGCTGGACCGCGCCGAACTCATGGTACTGACCGCGCTGGTGCAGACCTACGGCGTCGCGGTGTTTCGCGATGACTTCAGTGGGGTGCGCCAGCGCTTGGCGGAATGCGGTGCCGTGGTCGTCCTGCAGCAGACGGTGTTCGGCGATCGCCCGGGCCGGGGCTTGCAGCGTTATGGGACTTGAATCGGTGGGGGATCCGTCGGCGGCGTCGCTGCGCGCCTGCAGGAAGCGCGGCCGCTGTTCGAGACGCTGTGCGAGCAATTTCCTGAGACCTTTCTGGTGCAAGCGCGGGCACTGCTGGCGCGGGTCGCGCGGAGATCGTTGCCGCCGAGGCCACGGAGGCAACCGATGCCACCGAAGCCGCCCGAGCCGCCGCTCGAATCGGAGGACGGAGAGTGCGACGATGCCTAAGCACAGTCAGCAAGATCGGCACGATCAGCATGACGCCTCGGCTCGGTCGGCCCAAAAAGCACCCTCCGAAGCTCGCTCCAAGGCTGCCCCGGAAAAGCTCATCGCCAAGACCGCACGCCCCCCGGAGAAGCTCACCGAATCACTTGCCCTCGAGCGCCGTTACACGACCAAGGATTTCACGGCGCTGCGCGCGTACGTGCAGCGCATCGCGCCCGCGGTGATCGCGCGCACTTACTACGATCCCGACGAGGATGCGCACGCGGCAACGCCTGGTGCGATGGAGCGGCATCTCAACACGATGCTCGACGCACTGGTGGCGCTGGCGCTCGCGCACGGCTCGACGGCGCTCGCCGATCATCTGCGCGCGTCGATCCGTCAGCACGGGCGCCCGTCGCTGACGGCGGTCACCTTCCGCATGGTGACCGAGGCGGCGCAGTTGGCCGCATTGCCGCCGCGGGCCGATCACGCCATCAGTGCTTGGCTGCGGCCGCGCGTGGCGCGTCGGCTGAAAGGCGAGGGCATCCAGACGCTCGGTGAACTGGTGGCCTTCTGCAACCGACGCGGCGGCAGCTGGTGGCGCTCGATTCCGCGCATCGGCCCGGGCCGGGCGCGCGCGATCGTGAGCTGGCTGCGCAAGCAGCACGTATCACTGCAACTAACGATCGAAGCGGACGTCGACTCCGAGGAACGGGACGGCGTGCCGCTGATCGCGGCCGAACTGGTCGAAGTGGTGCCGGCCGCCAAGGTGACGGGAAGCGGCCCAAGCGGCGTCCCGAGCGGCGGCGGTCCAGGCGGCAGCCCGGAATGTGCAAGCCGGCTGACGAGTCGCCTCGTTCTTGCGCCGCTCGAGCGTCTCGCCGTGCCGCACGCGCTCTCCGGCGCGCATGGCGAAAATCGTTCGACGGCCTTCTGTTATATCCAGGCGAACCACGATCTCGATGCAGTGCGCGCGTATCTGAACCGCTTTCGCGATCAGCCTAAAACGCTGCGGGCGTACACCAAGGAGCTCGAACGCTTCCTGTTATGGGCGGTCGTCTTGCGCGGCAAGGCGCTGAGTGATCTGCGCGTGGACGACTGCGAGGCCTACAAGGACTTTTTGAAAAGCCCCGATCCGCGCTTTGTCGGCGAGCGCTTCCCGCGGCACTCGCCGCGGTGGCGACCGTTTGCCTTGCCCAACGCCTCTGCGGCCGCCGACGGTGCCGCATCGCTGTCCGCGACGCTTTCGCCCGACTCGCAGCGTTATACCGTTCGGGTACTGCGGACGGCGTTCGCCTGGTGGGTCGATGTGCGCTATTTGGCAGGTAACCCATGGACGGCAGTCAACGATCCGGTCGTCGTCAAGCGCGCGAGCGCAATGAAGATCGAGCGGGCATTGCCAGCCGAACTGTGGCGCAAGTTGCGCGACGAGCTCGATACGCGATCGGCAGCCGCGGGGGCGAAGCAATGGCGCGCCCTGCGCGCAGCCATCTTACTGATGGGCGATTCCGGTCTGCGGCGTGAGGAGGCGGCCTCCGCGCGTCGAGAGCATTTGCGTCCGTCCCAAGTTACGACAGGCGGCGTCGCTGTGTGGGAGTTGACGGTGATCGGCAAGGGGCTGCGCGAGCGGGCCGTGCCAGTGAGCGCCGCGACCCTCTCGGCGTTGCGTGTGCATTGGGCCGATCGACGCAGTGACTTCGACGGCGTAGCGGACGGGGCGATGCCTCAGGGTCCTTTGCTCGCACCCATCGTGATCCCGTCAACGGACGCATCGCGGCGGCGTCACCGAAGCAGACAGCCGGGTTCGCAGAGCGAAGCCGGTTACACCGCCGATGGCATCAATCGGTTGATGGCGCGCATGTTGACGGCCCTTGTCGAGACCATGGAAAATCTCACGTCAGACGAGCGGGCGACGCTCGGCTCAGTCACCGCGCATGCGATGCGACATACGTTCGGAACGCAATCCGTGGCCAATGAAGTACCGATCGACGTGGTGCAGAAGGTCCTGGGTCATGCCTCTCTGCAGACGACCTCGATCTACGTGCGGGCGGAACGAATCCGAATGCTGGAAGAGGTGGCTGGCTATTACGCGCGAAGCGCTGACTTCGTTGGCGTCACCCAACGCGACAAATGAATGTAATGAGTTAGCGATGCTACCGCTCGAAGAAGCTACGACAATATTTCTAGGTTTGGCTCAACTTAAAGGGGTGGGCTTCAAGACCCTTCGCGGGTACGGCGGGGTTGACGCCGTTGCCGAAGGATTTGCGACGGAGGGCGCGTCGAAGTTCATTCGCCGTCTGTCGGATGAACCCCTCACCCACGACGTCCATTCTCACGTGCTTCGGATGGGTACGGTTGCCGCAGCAAACATCCGAAATCGGGGCATCCATCTGGTTCGTGCAGGCGATCCCAACTATCCGAAGCGATTCGAAGACCTTGATGAAAATTTGCGCCCACTCTGGTTTTTCTACCGGGGAGACGTTCAACTGCTGAGCGCGTTCAACGTGGGGGTCGTCGGCACGCGATCCCCATCTGATGAAGGGGCGTTCTTGGCGAAATATGCGGTCGCAACGGTGCGCGCGCTCGACGCCTGCCTGGTCAGTGGACTGGCCAAGGGCGTTGACGAAATCGCCCACGAATGGGCGCTTCACTCCGGCGTGAAGAACATCTCTGTGTTGGCGAACGGTCTCCTGAGGGTGTATCCCGCTAAGAACGCGGACTTGGCCGATAAGATCGTCGACGCAGGAGGCGTGCTGATTTCCGAGTACCTTCCCAGTGAGGCACCCAGCGCGGAGGCGTTCGTCTGGCGCAACCGCTTGCAGGCCGCCCTTTCGAATTGCGTCGTCGCGCCGGAGTGGAAGCGCGCGTCAGGCACGGCGCACACGATCAGATTCGCGAAGAAGCTTGGCCGACCCACGATTAACCTAGTCTCTACGGGTCGAACGTTCAGCGATGATCACGGCCAAGCGGACATGTCGTTCAACGTTCCCGCCGAGCACACCGAATTCACCGACGCATTGCGCGGCACGCTGGCCGGGGGGCAGGAGCCACCTGCCGAGGCGCATGCAAAGACCGCCTTTTTCGCGCGGCAAGGTGATTTGTTCGGAGCGACGGAATGAGTTTGAAGCTCTTGCTGGTGAGTGTCGGTGGAACGCTTGCGCATGGTAATCAGATCAACGGGAAAATCGCTGCAGAGTTGGGCCGTTTGGTCCGAGAGTTGGATGCCCGCGGCGTCAGGACTGTCCTGTGGTCCAATCGAAATTGGACCGTGGGTGGCGTTCCGTTGCGCCAATACTTTTCCCAGATCGCCGGCATCGACGTCCCTGTCCATGGAGCAGGCGTCGATCGCAGCCCTGCTCGCGTCCTTCAGAACTCTGCGGCGCCCATATTGCAACGCTACGGGGTGCAGACCCACGAGACGGTACTCGTCGGCGGAATGACCGACGACATGCGCGCGGGCGTTCAGAACCAATTCATCCTAGTGCGACCAGACTGGTACGCGCAGCAGATGGAATACGGCTTTCCCGTCGCGAGTGTGGGCGAGTTAGCGCGGTTCTGTTTTGTCTTTGCGCTCAGGCAGCATCCGATTTTCTGGCGCGTGCAGCACGGTAACCTCGACGTCAGCGCCGGGGGGCCCTTCTCAACGATGAACGAGCGGTTCGCTGTCTTCGGCGGTGACGCTCGAGCGTTCGCGAAGCACGGGCAGGGGCATCCTGACTTCTGGTTTTATTTCACCGTGTCGTCGTTGTACTTTGCCGGACTTCTGCAGGGCGTCGACTATATTTGCAGCTATCCTGGCCACAAACCCGATTCGGATCCGGATATACACGGCGTGTCAGCGACACTGGCACGACTCGGAAAGTGCTTCGGTAAATCCTACTATCACGACTTAATCATCCGGCATCGCGAAGCCCCGAAGAGCCAATACACGAAAGCGGCGGACCGCAGGTTCATCACGCAATTGAACACGATCCACTTGCAACCGAAACCGCATCGAAATTTGCGCGACCAGCCCAACAAGACCAACCTCAAACTTGCGGGCAAACGCGTCCTGGTCGTCGATGACTTCTGCACGTCGGGGTGCAGCTCGGAAGCCGCGCGCGCATTCATCGAGGCCGCCGGTGGTCAGGCCCGGCTGTATTCATGGTTGAAAACAATCAACACGGCGTATCAGGAGATCACGCCGTCGATCGATCTGAACGCGTACGCAGCGGCGTCGCTTGCCGCCGACCCTCCTGCGGTGGCTCATGCCTACCATGCCGGTATCATTGATCATCATGCTCCGGCTGAGATTCAGTCGATCTTCGATCAGTTTTGCGGGTGGACCTGGTAGCGCCAGATTTTTGGGAGGTCGGCAGTGATAACGCAGGGACGTGCAGCTGAAGGCCCGGGTCGAACCCCAGCGCGCAACTGCGCTGCCCCGGAAAATGCGCCGGGACCATGAGCAGAATGCTTTATACTGTATGTATATACAGTACCATGACAATGCACGAGGAGTCACATGAGCACGCCGTTCGACTTAGGCCAGTCATTACTCGCGGCCGCGCCGGTTGAGCCCCTGCGAGAGATGGGCGCTTACGAGGCGCTGTGGCAATCCGATCGGGCATCGTTCAAATCGATTGCGGAAACATTCCGACAGAATCCGAACGCCACGCCCTCCGAACTCGTCCCTGCTCAGACCATCGATGAAACGGTTCCGCAGGTGATGGACCATCTCGAACGGGCAGGGATTCATGATCTTGGCATCTGCGTGCACGGGACGGCCGACTATCCGAATAAGCTTCGGGATGCGGCGTATCCGTTGGAATTCTTGTACTTCAATGGATGGCAGGATCTGGCCTTCTCCCACAAGTCTGTCGCCGTCGTGGGCACGCGATCTCCGTCCGATGAAGGCGCGAGACGGGCGAAAAAGCTCGTCAAACTGTTAGTTAAACACGATTTCACGATCTTTTCAGGGCTCGCGCGGGGCGTGGATACGATCGCGCATACCACCGCGATTGAAGCGGGCGGGCGGACCGTGGCGGTCATCGGAACACCCATTACGGAGTCCTATCCGAGCGAAAACGCGGACTTGCAGCGCCGGATTGCCAAAGAGTATCTCGTTGTGAGTCAAGTTCCCATCCTTCGCTATGCGCGGCAGACGTTCCGAGGAAACCGCCTCTTTTTCCCGGAACGGAACGCGACGATGTCCGCGCTCTCCGATGCAACGGTCATCATTGAAGCCGGCGAGACCTCGGGGACGCTCACGCAAGCGCGAGCCGCTTTACATCAGGGCCGGCAACTCTTCATTCTGGATAGCTGCTTTCAGAATCCAAAACTCACCTGGCCCGCGAAGTTTGCAGAGAAAGGCGCAGTCCGAGTGAAGGACTTCGACGACATTCTCAACAGGCTCGGCAATGCGGCTCCTGCAAATTGATGAGGCAACCCGAAGGGATCATCGTTACCTAAGGGCTGACGACTTTTGTCTCTACCAAGGGGAATACACGGCGCGCGGAGGCTATGGCTGCAGCCCCATGAACGACATGATCTTGAACATCAAGAAGTCGGTCACTAGAAGGGGGCGTCCTGAATACCAATACAAAGAACGAGATATTCGTCGTGCCGGCTTAGCCTTTCGCGAGGCGTTGAACGCAGAGGCGCTTGCGACGGTCACGTTCGTTCCCGTTCCTCCTTCAAAAGAAGTCAATCATCCCGAGTATGACAACCGAATTGAACTGGTCCTTGCTCATATGGCCGAGGGGACGAATGCGGACGTCAGGCAACTTGTGCTGCAGGCGGGGAGTTACGAAGCTTCAAGTCAGGCGGCGATACGAGGAGGCGACCGCATGCATGCCGAGGACCTGATCGCGCTCTACAGGATCAATGAGGGCATCGCCGATCCCGCTCCTCAGCGCATCCTCGTGGTGGACGACGTCCTGACCACCGGGAGTCACTTTGTCGCGATGAAGACCGTTCTTCGACAACGGTACCCAAACGCATGGATCGGTGGCCTCTTCATTGCGCGACGAAGAATTGAGGACGACGTTGCTGAGTAGCGTTCGCCGGTCAGTGTAGTTGGTCGGCGGCAGCTCTATCACTTTCCTTCAAGAATGAACTCAACTGATGTCGAGAAATGGCCTCCGTACATGCAGCACGTTGGGGTGCGGCATGCGTTGCAAATTGCCCAGCAGGTTGCAACCTGGAGCGAAGAGAAACTTTACGGACTCGAGTTGCACGCTCCTGAGCCAGACCATATGGCAGCTACAGCGTTCTCGATAGTTCACGAGCACCAGAAATCCTGTCTCTTGTTGGTCCAGCATGGCCTCGTCGGTTCGGCCACAGCCTTGATGCGCCCGTCCGTTGAAGCTCTGATCCGTGGGCTTTGGTTGCAATGGGCGGACGATACCGAACTCTTGCGTTTCCAAAGAGGCGAAGATAGTCTCAATTTAGAACGTGCAATTAAGATGATCGTGCAGCGTTCAGGCGTCGCGCGCTACAACGATCTGCTTGGCATGTGGGCCGAGTCAAAAAGAACACTTCACGGTTATGTACACCACAGCTTTCAATCGATAGTCCGTAGGTCTGGACAATTTGAGATGCCGCCAGAGGAAATTGTTTCGCTGCTTACCTTCAGCGCCGCGCTCGCAACGCATGCTTCCATCGAAATTACAGAGCTTGCGAGTAAGCGTGTTGTTCCTGGTCAAGAGAAGATAGGTCGGGAATCAATGCATATGCTGCAGGGAGAGCTGGTGAGCATTCTCGATGCACTCGGCCTTGTCGAGATCCGGTCTAAGAAAGATGTGCCAACAGAACGGGAGGTGAATGACTGAATGACTCTATTGCACTGGCAAAAGTGTCGTAGAGAAACAGCCGGTCGCCACGACCAGGATTCTGGCTTGCAATGTTGCTTGTTCAACGATGCCCCGATGGATATCGTCCATCGCGCGTTGATGCGGCGCCGGCCCATCCACGCGTCGGGAAGGCGCGGCGCAGTCAATCGACTTGCGCAGTCAGCGTCGCTTCATTCGCCCGGAAAGTCAGGCACCAAGATTGCAGAGCAATTTTGAACGCCCTTCAAATGCGCATACTTCGGTCGGGACGCGCAGGAGCGTCGGGTGTCAGCAGAACCTACAGCAATCATCGGCATGGGTCGCTCGAGGGTGGGCTTGACATAACGCCGTCGTGTCAACGATCGACACGATAATTAATGAAGGATAACTAATAAATACTACAATGCGATACATAGACTGTGCGACGAAATCCCCGCCTAGTCTGATTGCCCGTTTGTCGCGACGCGGCGGCGGACAGACTTTCAGCTTCGGCTTCCGGCCAGTTCCGGCCATTCGCGGCATTGGCAGCTTCGACATCCGATGGTCCGCTGCTCATTGGAAAGGGACGGCGGTAACCGCACCTATAGTAGCGACGAGCGCGCCGTGGACGTGCACTTACATCGCAATTGCTTTGACACGAAAGACATCGATCGGATCGATACATCGCGAATAAGCCATACTTCGGGCAGTTGCGAGTCGTGTCGTTGATTACCGCCGCGACGTTTTGCCCCCGACTCCAAGTGCCTGTATAGCATCGACTCCGCCTGCTTCGAAAAGCTTCCGATAACGATGTACCGTTTGTCTAGACAGTTGTAGCGCTTCTATGACGTCTCGGTCTGACGCTCCCTGCGACATCATCTCCCCAGCACGAACACGGCGCGTCACTGTGGGCCGCTCGGCCTTTTCTTTGAGCATTGAGCGTTTCTCCCGAAGAGTCCGCCGGAGGACACCAGAACCAGAGTCGCCCACAGCGGCTTGTCGACCAAGACAGAACAAGCATAACGGTAGCCTGATCAGCATCGAAAACTCTGTGTTCGCTTTACGTTTGATAGACCATTGGTCCCAAAAAATAAAGCCTGGCCATGGCGTGCAAGATCGCCTAAAACATTGCGGACTTCGGTTACTGCACGCGCACGAAGGTGCGTCTCCCGTCGCCAGTTGTACTCGAATGTTTTTTGGCAATCCGTAAAATGTTTGCTAGCATTCAGCGAACGGACCAACAAATCGTCGTAGACAAAAGTCGCAAGGGCCGCTCATTTCTGGTTAACGATTGTCCTTTCTATCGTCCGCGCCTTCACCGAGGAGGGCACGTGAGAAATCGTTACGTCTGGTGGTGTCGGGCAATCGCTGCGCTTCCGTTGGCATTGGCAAGTCTCGCTTGCCTTGCAGAAGGGAGCGCCGACGATGCCAATAAGAGCAACAACCCCCTCAATCTAGCTTCGTCTTTCAACATCCAGAACTCGTTCGCGCCCAGCCTTTTCGGCGTCAACGGCCATACCAACGATTTCCTGCTCAGGCCAACGGTACCCATCGGACCGAATGGGATTGTTCCTGTGCCCGAGATTTTTCGTATGACAGTGCCGATTAGCACCCGTCCGGATCCCAGCGGCGGATATAACACCGGCTTGGGCGACATTAATCTCTTTGACATATTTTTGCTCAGCCAAGGTGAGACGCAATTCGGCGTTGGACCGCTCGTCACAGCGCCTACGGCAACAGACCCGACTCTCGGCACCGGCAAATGGCAAGCCGGCCTTGCTGCGGTCGTCGTCAACGCCAACAAGGCAAGGCTGATCGGTGCATTGGTGCAATGGCAGCATTCGTTCGCAGGTCAAAGCAGCCGTCCGACGGTGCAGTCGCTCACCGCGCAGCCTTTCGGCCTCTTCAATCTGCCCGATGGCTGGTACATCCGGTCAACTGGGGTGTGGACGTTCGATCTTCAGCGCGGCAACTACTACATACCTGTGGGCCTCGGCGCTGGTAAAGCTTGGCGGGGTGGCTCGACTATCTACAACGCTTTCATTGAGCCGCAGTACTCGGTTGCACATTCCGGAAATGTGCCCAAGTGGCAGATCTTCGCAGGCCTCAACATGACGTTCGGGAAGTAGAGCCAGGACTAGAGGACGCAAACCCATGCATCGAAGCATCGGTGGTATCGGATGGCTTGCACTGAGCCTGCTGTTTCTCGCGACAAACGCTTATTCGCAAGCCGCAACTAGTGCTGACGACGCGCGCAGCATCGCTAAGGATGCGTACATCTACGCTTACCCGATGCTGTACAACTACAAGACGATGTATGAACAGGCGATCAATCCGAAATCGAAGGCGTACGTCGGCGGTTTCGGGAAGTTTCGCAACTATGCGAAGCCTTACGGGCCTGAGAACACCGACATCGTGACGCCTAACAACGACACGCCTTACTCTTGGGCGTGGCTGGACCTTCGACGAGAGCCGTGGGTGCTGAGCGTTCCTGCAATCCCGGACAACCGTTACTACGTCTTTCAGTGGATCGATCTGTTCACCTATAACTTCGCCTACGTCGGATCGCGTACGACGGGAGACGGCGCGGGGCATTATCTTTTCGCTGGCCCGCATTGGACCGGCGACACCCCGAAGGGAATCGACAAGGTATTTCGCTCAGAAACGGACTTCATACTCACGCTCGGTCGGACCGCGTTGAATGGACCGGACGACATCAAGCAGATGCAGGCGATCCAAAAACAATACCGCCTCACACCGCTCTCGGCATTCGAGTGCAGCAGCGCACCTCGCCCCGCACCGAAGGGGAGCTTTCCTGTATGGAACGAGGTAAGGGTGACGTCGATTGACTTCATCGCCTATCTCAACTTCCTGTTGCAGTTCACGCAGCCGACTGCACCATCGGAAGTCGAACTCATGCAGCGCTTCGCCAAGATCGGCATCGCGCCCGGGAAGCGATTCGATGCATCGGCGTTGCCGCCGGACCTGAAGCAAGGCATCGAGGCAGGCGTGGCGGACGGAAAGGCCGCGCTCGCTGACGCAGAAAAGCATACAACGAGCTCGTACGACCTGTTCGGTACTCGAGAAGACCTCAACGGCGACTATCTGAAACGCGCTGTCGCGGCAGCCATGGGCATCTACGGGAACACCAAGGAAGAGGCAGTCTACGTTGGCACGCGGCTGAACGCCGACCATCAACAGTTGGTCGGCTCGCAGCCTTATATCATTCATTTCGATAAAAAGGACCTTCCTCCGGCGCGCTTCTTTTGGTCGATGACCATGTACGACCTTCCGGGACGGCACCTTGTTGCGAATGCGATCAAGCGCTATTCGATTGGCGACAGGACAAGGGGGCTCAAATACAACACGGACGGTTCGCTCGACATTTATGTCCAGCAAGCATCGCCGGGCGCGGACAAGGAGTCGAATTGGCTGCCCGCGCCGCACGGCCCTTATGACCTTATCGCGCGGATATACGGACCGGGTGAAACGGTATTCGACGGAAGCTGGAAATTCCCGGTTCCGCAGAAACGGTAATGCGGGGCGCTGATCGCTGGCCAACTCGACGGAAGACTGCTGTGTCGAACAATTCGAGCTTAAGTTTTCGATGGGCGTGCTCAACCGCGGCGTTGACCGTCGCATTGGGCGCTGGCTTCGTGAGCCTTGCCGACGCGACTGAGGGAGGCATCGGACGGCCGCTAACAGGCGAACAGGTGATGCCCTACGCCGGTATTGTTCCGGCGACGTCGGACTGGATCGTGTCCTTGAGCACCATCTATTACGACGGCTCGCTCGGTGCATCGAGGTCGCTCCCAATTGCCGGAACCGTTTCCGCCGGGCTTGATTTCAAAGTTATTTATACGATTGCGAATCTCGTGAAGACGTGGGGCGTGTCCGTCGGCGGATGGAATTTTGCCTCCTCATTTGGCGTTCCGTTCCAGTACACGAACGTGTCGAGTTTCAACGGTATCCTGCCGAACGATCATGCCACGCAGTTCGCGGACATTTTCTTCACGCCGGTTGTCGCCGGCTATCACTTTTCGAAGTCAGACCACATCGCGCTCAGCGTTCAGATGTATGCCCCGACAGGTGCATACAGCGTCGGGCGGCTTGCCAATGCCGGGCAGAACACGTGGACATTCATTCCGACCGTCGCCTACACGCATCTTATTTCCTCGCAGAACATCGAATTGTCGGCTAACTACGGCGTTCAGTTCTATACGGCTAACGGCAAGACGCATTACCACAATGCTCCGCTGAGTGTGCTCGATGTTCTCGCGCTCAAACGATTTCCGGGCGGATGGGGTGTCGGGGCGGTGGGCGGTTGGATTCAGCAACTTGGAAACGACACCGGCGGACTTGCTGAACTAACAGGCGGGGCGAGCGGTCATGCCCTGGGCGTCGGGCCGATGGTGACGTGGACCGGAAAGATCAGCCAGACGCCCGTTTCAGCGTCGCTTCGGTGGGTCAACGAATTCCAGGTAAGTCGGCGCCCGGAAGGCAACGTCGTTCAGCTTTCGGTGGGCGCCACCTTTCAGTAGCAGCTTTCCGAGGTTGATCCGACGCTCAGTCGCCCCGGCAACTGCCGTCACGTTCTGAAGAAGGAATCGCAATGAGCAAGGCACGGTGTTTCTTTGTTTTGGCGACTGCACTGGTGGGCGTTGTCCCCGTCGTGTGTGCAGAAGGGACGTCGACACCGGTGACGGTCGATAACTTCGTGCGAGCAGAATCTGATCAGTACATCGGCGCTCTCGTTAAACAGGGCGGCCTGGGCAAACTGCTGCACCGACGAGAACCCGCTGCCATCGAAGACCAGGCCATTGTTAGACTCAACCGAGACACGCTCTACACGTCTGGCGTCTTCGACCTTGAGGCAGGTCCGGTGACAATCACGATGCCGGACCCCGGCAAGCGCTTTATGTCAATGCAGGTCATCAACGAAGATCACTACGTGCCGAACGTATTTTACGGCGCCGGAGCCCACACGCTCACACGTGAGCACGTCGGCACCCGGTACGTGGTCGTCGGTATCCGCACTCTCGTCAATCCAGCCAGCCGGGAGGACATCGCACAGGTGCATGCGTTGCAGGACGCGATTACGATGAGCCAGCAGTCGCCGGGAAAGCTGGAGCTTCCCCGGTGGGACGCGGCGAGCCAAAAGAAAGTCCGGGATGCACTGCTAGTTCTTGCCACAACGATTCCGGACTTTCGCCAAGCCTTCGGAACCAGACAAGAGGTCGACCCGATTCGACATTTGGTCGGCACAGCTGCGGCGTGGGGCGGCAACCCCGACCGGGATGCGACGTATCTAAACATCACCCCATCGCCCAACGACGGCAAGACAGTCTATCGCCTGCATGTGAAGGACGTTCCGGTTGATGGTTTCTGGTCCGTCAGCGTCTATAACGCGAAGGGATACTTCGAGAAGAACAGTCAGAACGCCTATACGCTCAACAACCTCACTGCGGAAAAGGGTTCCGATGGAAGCATCGATATGCAGTTCGGCGGCTGCGATTCGGCTAAGTCGAATTGCCTGCCCACCGTCGCTGGGTGGAACTACACCGTTCGACTTTATCGGCCCCGCGTAGAGATCTTGACGGGTGCATGGAAGTTTCCTGATCCAGTACCCGTGGATTAGCTCCGTGAGCCGCCGCGCCGCAGCCTAAGCGCACTCTGTCAGTGGCCGCTTGCGTTCCAGTACCTGCCCTCCAATTGCGACGGCGCGACCGGCCGCTCAGGGTCGGTTCATGCCATTCGCACGAAGGCCGCGCCTGCGGCGATCGCCGCGCGTGGTCGTCGGGCGGTACGCGGCCAGGAAGAGTCAATCGCCAAGCCTGCGCGGACGCCCGCTGCCTGGCGCAATTCGGTCATTGGGTGATAAACAGGCATAACCGCAAGGCCTACTATGTGCTCCGGATGGAGTGACCGAGTGCGCAGCGTCGTGGCGACGCTAACTCGATCACGCCGCAGTTCAGTCTCCAGCCAAACACACTCTACACAACAGAAAGAACCGCAGGATCTCCAGAGCGCCAGACGTTGTCGATCGTGCTCCGCGTGATGACCCAGACATCGCCCTTTCTTGCCAGTTCGACATCGTAGCGGTTCTTCATCAGATAGTGACGAGTATGATCGCCCCGTGGTACATGCTGGGCTTCTACAAGTGCATCGAGGCGGGCAGTCTCCCCGGCGATGGTGACCCGCGGGTTTGTGACGGAGTGCGTCGTATCCAGAGTCGCGAGAGATACCGTGAGGGCCTCGACGATAACGTCTCTGCCCTCGATGACCGGATAGTCGAACCCGGCTTTAGCAGCGGCCTGGCGAAAGTCCGATACGGCGTTTTCTGCGAGTGAAGAGGATAGAAGGTTCCTGTCGCGAAGGTCAATACCCGCGGCGAACCGGTAGAGGGCATCGACAACCGCAAGCTTGTCTGCGGCTTCGTTGGTGAGTGATGTTGACATGGTCATAAGTGTTGCCCTTCCTATTCCAGAAGTTTGCGAAGTGAAGCCATCGCGGCATCAGCGCCCAGGCAAGCAGCAATGGCTGTATTCCGTGATCGCTATTCAAGATTCGCGTCGATTCGCTCGATAAGACCATCGGTGTTGCGCTTGATCTTGAGAGTCCCGATCTCGTGGCCAAAGTCGCCTGTGAAATCCACGCGAGCGACGGCAGTGAAGTCGTCCAGTTGCTCCAGGGACAGAAGCTTGCTGGCGGTTTTGTAGCCAACGAAAAATTGCCTGAGGTAGAGGCGAATAAGTTCGGCACCAACAAAGGCATCGCCAACGGAAACGTCGTCGATAACTGCATCGGCTGTGAAAAGGGTCACCACGCTCTCGACGTCGAAGGAATTGGCGGTCTGGATAAATGTAGCAATGAGTTTCTCCATGGCCTGCTCCTCAAACGTCTACGATGGTGGTGTCGGCGATTGTCCTGGCAAAACCGCTGCCGAACAGCATCGCGGGCGTCTGGAAGCCCGGGCGGGCCTCGCCGGCCAAAACGCGCCGGCCAGCTTCGGCCGCAGCAGTTGCCGTGAATGTGTAGCCGTTGACCGTATCAAGAACCGAGCGGAAGATCCTGCCGTCGGAATCAGTTACCTCAACGACCGCCTGGTACCGATTGGCCAGTCGTTCCTCCACGCTCGGTCCGTCTGGCAGTGCAGAGAGATCACCTTGTGGAAATCCATCGCCCGTCACGTGGACGAACGTCTCAATGTTTCGCACGTTCGTCGATCGCCAGATCGTGATGAGATCGGGGAGTGTCACCTGAAAACAGTCGACGGCACCCTTTCCGAAGTCGAACCCTCGGATGGCTCCTGCAGGCCGGGGGACCAGCTTCCCGTCGGCCCGCACCAGAGTTTCGACGGTGACGCTCCCCATGGCGCTGACGGCCGAGCCTCGTGACAGACCGCCCGAGACGTGCATCGCCACCTTGATGCTCGAGGGATTGTTCGCTCTCGCAACAGCATTCTCGGCAAGGCACCCGAGCATTGCGACACTGCCGCCGCTGCCGGGCAGAAGCATGACGTCAGCAGTTCTGGCCTCTGCATCGAGCACTTCGGCCAGACGATATCCGTCGAGTTCCGCGGCGACGTCGAGATAGTGCACGCCGTTGCAGATGCTAGCCGTCATCAGGACATTGGCGGTCCTGGAAAATGGCCCCGCGCAGTTGAGGAGGACACCGACGTCAAAGAGTGATCGGTCAATCACAGAAGAGTCTTCGAGCGCGAAGACCCGATACTCCACCCCGAGCCTCGCAGCAAGCGGTACGAGCGTCGCTTCATTGCGTCCTGCGAGGATTATCGACGTACCTGCTGCTGAGGCATGTTCTGCCGCCATGCGACCGGTATATCCCGTCGCGCCGTAAATCATGAGCTTCTTCATATCAGTGCTGCCATTCCTTATAGACAAATTCGAGGCTGTAGCCGTCGGGGTCGCGCACCTGAGCGGCGTAATAGCGCGGGTCATAGTGACGCTGCGGCCCGGGCGGACGGATTTCGGTGGCACCTACTGACATCGCCGCCGAGAAAGCCGCATCGACTTCGCGCTTGCCATCGGCGATGAAACCGACGTGTGCGGCGCGACCTTCGACCGTACCTTCGCGCAACCAGAAGAACACGCGCCCGTTCGCACCAAAACCTTTGAGATCAGGGTGGCCGGCGGGGCCTTGGCTGCCGTCGTAGTCGATCGCATGTACGATGCCGAGCGGTGCGAGCGCCTTCTCGTAGAAAGCGATCGAGCGATTGATATCGCTGACGGATATGAAGACGTGGTCGAGCATGATGATTTCTCCCCGATTCAGATGATGTAACCGCCCGCCACTTCGATGTTCTGGGCATTGATCCAGCGGCTCTCGTCGGATAGCAGGCTTGCGATGACGCCGCCAATGTCTTCGGGCTCGCCCACCCGCCCGAGCGCCGTCTGGCCCGCAAGAATGGCCTCGAATTCATCGTTCAATCCGCCGCCCAGCTCTGTGCTGATCGCTCCCGGCGCAATCGAGTTCGCTCTGATGCGCCGCTCCCCGAATTCCTTGGCCATGTAGCGAGTCAGAACCTGCAGTCCGCCCTTGAACGCGGCATAGGGCGCGACGCCTGCTGTGGCGACGCGGCTGGTCGCACTGGTGACGTTGACGACGTGGCCGCCGTCCTCGATCAGCGGCAGAAGTGCCTGGGTCAAAAAGAACGGTCCCTTGAGATGCACGTTGAACAGCCCATCGAACTGGCCTTCGGTCACGTCGGTGATTGGAGCGTAGAGGCCGTGCCCGGCGTTGTTCACGAGGAAGTCGAAGGTCTGCCTGCCCCAGATGGCATTAATCCGTGCGGAGACCGCTTCGCGAAACTCGGGAAACGAGCTGCTGTTGCCGACGTCGAGCTTCAGGGCAACCGACTTCCCGCCGATCCCGGCGATTGCTTTCACAACCTGTGTCGCCTGTTCCGGATTGCTGTTGTAGGTGACGACCACACCCATTCCACGCCTGGCGCATTCGAGTGCGGTGCTGGCACCAATGCCACGACTACTTCCGGTCACAATGACAATCTTCACTGGTCTCTCCCGTCTGTCTGGTGAGAGTGAAGATACGACCATCGAGCACCGCGCACTCACCCGATCCTCCTCGAAACTTGCCTATTTCTGCTTTTGGATTGCATGCCCGGATGGCCTCTGCTAGCGTGGGGCCATGGAAAAGCAACTGCAGGAACTAAGAGCACTAACGTCCCGGGCTGAAAACAGGCGCACCGAGACGGGTATTCCGCGTGTCGCTATGGTCCAGGGAGAAATCCCCGAGCACCTGCTCGCCGCCGTCTACGAGCCTATGGTGAACCTGATCCTGACGGGATCGAAGACGATGACGGTCGGTGACCGGACCTTTCACTATGATCCGGCGACCTACTTCGTCATGTCCGTGGATCTACCCGCGGTCGGTACCGTCCATCCGACCGCGACCGGCGAACCGTATCTTGCAGTCAGCCTGACGCTCGATCCCACCATCGTCGCGGCGCTCATCCGCGATCTGCCGGTGCAGGTCTGCAGGACGCTGTTCGACTCTGGATTTTCAGTCGCACCGGTCAATGATGAACTGCTCGACGCCTGGATTCGGATGCTCCGGTTGATGGAGCGGCCGGACGAGATCGCGGTGCTTGCTCCCTCGTACGAGCGCGAGATTCTGTTTCGGGTGCTTCAAGGGCCGCTCGGCTGGATGCTGCGAGATATCGCATCGCCGGACACGGCGCTTTCGCGTATCGGCGTTGCGATTAACTGGATACGACGCAACTTCACCGAACAGATAAGGGTTGATGCCTTGGCCGAGATGGCGGCGCTGAGCGTTTCGGCATTTCATCGCCATTTCAAGGCGGTAACGGCATTGAGTCCGTTGCAGTATCAGAAGCGTATCCGGTTGTTGCACGCGCGGTCACAACTGATCTCCGGTCAGGGCAGCGCGACATCGATCGCCTTCAGCGTCGGCTACGAAAGTCCAAACCAGTTCAGCCGGGAATATGCGCGTTTGTTCGGCCTGCCGCCCTCCAGAGATCTTGCGAAAGCCGCGCAGGAACTCCAGGGTGATTAGCAAACGCACACGAAAAATATACCTTGGCGGTCTTCGTCCAGGTATCGAAGATTATTGACGCGCTCCAGGCGGACGACTGGACATCGACAAGTTGACGGTCATTCGAGGTTCTCAGCCGATCGAATCACAGATCGTTGAGCCCACCGGAACGTTCGAGTTGAGCGTCCGGTATGTTGTTGTCAAGGGACGCTGGCAGGCTGGGCGCAATTGGCTGCTGAGGGTCGTTAGTGTCAGTTTTCTGATGTGGGGTTGTGGTCCTGCCGCGGCGCCCGCCACCGTCAGCAATCCGCCGGCCGCTGACATTAAACGGAAGCGGCCCATCGTCCGCCCCGAACTGCTGTCCGAGAAACAGTGTCATCGGACGCCTACCGACGCAAGTATCACGTCGCGGGCCATGCTTCGCGGTTGGCATCACGCAGTCGTTTCGATCACCGACAGATGTTTGATTCCAGCTTTAACACGAGACCGAGCCGAGCAATCGGAAGGCGGTCCGTGACCTGGTGCTTCACGGGATCAGAAATGCCACGCCCGCCGTTATGGTCGGTAGCAACGCAGCGCCGAGCAATCGCAGCGGACTTACAGCGTTTCCTGAGAACCGATTACCGAGAATCGCCAACCCGGCCGGGTTAGGCGCGTTGGCAATCACGGTCAGTCCGCCGCCCGTCACCGCGCCGGCCACCAGAAGGTACTTTGCGCTGTCTGACAAGCCAGGGATCAGTGAGCCGAGATAAGTGATGGCGGCATTGTCCATCACTGCCGTCAGCCCCGTCGCACCGAAGTAAAGGGTGAGAGCGTCCATTGAACCCACGACCGGTTGCAGCCACCACTGTTGCAGCCCGCCGAGCACCACCAGTCCGCCGAGAAAGAAGGCGACGAGGAGGCTTTCGCGAAGCATGAGAGGCGATTGATGGCGCTCGTATGCCTGCGTGTAGCCGAGGAAGAAAAGAAACGCCCCGACGAACACGACGGCATGATGCGGATTCGTGACGACCAGCGCGAGGAATCCGATGTGAATAAACGTGACGCCCACCGGGACGCGCTTCGATAGCAAATCGCCAGTGTCTTCGGTCGTCGGCCGCGACGGGACACTCTTCGCCGCGATTGCGACGAACACAGTCGCATTGAAAAGAACAGCAAGGGCTGCTTTCCACCCGAAAGTTGCAGCCATGAAACCCGTGTTCCAGCCCCAGGCACTTGCGACCATCAGCACCGGCGGTGCGGCGTACGCCGTCATGACGCCGCCGATCGACACGTTCACGAAGAGTAATGCGAGTCCGAAGTACTTGACGCGTTCGGGTACCGGAGCGGCGAACAGTCTGTCCCGCAAGAGAAGCGCCGCGAGCGTCATTGCGGCCGGTTCGGTAACAAGGGAGCCCAGCAGCGGAATTGCGGACAACGAGAACCACACCACGGCAACCTCTGCGCGCAGCGGCAAGAAGCGAGAGAGCCCCATAACGACGTTCGTTACGAGGACAAGAATCGGTCGGCTTGCCGCGATGACCATGATGACGAAGACGAACAGCGCCTCGGTGAATTCGCGCTGCTCCAGGTATCCGACGGTCGCCTTAGACCCGACAAGCGCCCACATGACGAGACAAAGAACCAGCGCCCAAAATCCGAAGACGACCTCGACTTCAGCCAGGAAGTGAAATATCCCTGAGTGCCGTGGAAAGTGGTGGCCAAGCGTTTCGATTCGGGCTACGGCGAACGTATGAGCAGAGCAATTGCGAAGATGACAGCGGCAGTAACTTCAACGGAATGGGGCATCGAGCGAAGGGTAGTAGGGTTTTGAACCAGAGCGGCATTGCCAATTCGGCAATGTTACAACGCGCTTTCAATTTGGTCGGGCGAGCCGGACAGGCGCAAGCACCGCAGATCTTGTCCCGGGATTGGCGACTGAGATACCGCTCAATCACTTCTTTTGAGGTAGCGGTCGACCTGTTGCGCGTCGCCTTTTGCTTCCTGTACCGAGTCGTCCGTCATTCTTCCAACGCCTTCGTTGATTTTTCCCTTAACTTTTTCGCCCACGCCCTTGACCTGATCTTCGTTCATCGCGGTTCTCCTCGATTCCTGCCGATTGCAGGCTTCAGTACACTCGCAAGGTTGGTGCCGACCCATGCTATGACTTCGCAAAGGAGATCATTAACTGTGTCCTATACCCCGCAAATCAAAGTTGAACGCGAGGCAGGCGGTTGGATCTGGATAGCCGTTGTCCGAGGTTCGCATGACGATTCGCCGCCCGTGGTTCTCCAATGCCATGAGGCTTTTGTCAGTCGGGAAGCAGCGCTTTTCGATGCCGCCCAAACCTTGCAAAAACGGAGCGTCCTGCCAGACGGCGCAGGGCGAACAGATACGGCATAGTCCTGGGCCGTATCCACGAGCCGTCAGCCGGCCGTTGATTTCTGCTGCCAGCGGAACCTATGAATGACGGTGGAATCTGCGCCGGTCGCGGAGGGGGGCCGCGCTGCCTGCGCCCGCATAGAGTTACGGCTGAGTCCAAGGGGACAAATCGGCACCAATGCAACTATTGGTGTCAGAGCCGGAGCATTGCGCGTCTGTGTGACCGTTCGATCTAAGCGCCTCAGCATGCATCAAGTGCTGCGCGCTGTCACTTTTCAGTGAAAGCCTTCACAAAAATCCGTCGAAATGTGCCAGCCTGATATCGTCGTGACGGCGATGGTCGCCCGCCACGGCGACACAACGCAAGCGAATTTGCTCGGGCCGGCCGCCCGCAATCGCCTGCATAGATAGGCCGCCGTCGACGTCGGGCAAGCCAACATCGAGGAATGGAAAAGGCCGCATGCCGAGCGGGGGCAGCCGGTTCTCGTCGTGCGCAGGAAGGAAAAGGCCACGGCCACGCTCAACAGAAGTTCTTGCTGACGGTCGTTAGTCCGCCAAGCAGGTGCGACATGTCGACGAGTCGCTGCGCGACCAGGTGACGGACTTCGCCTTCGCATTGCCAGGTGCCATACACCGCAAGTAATGCAGCGCCCAACGCTTCACGTCGCTGTTTCTCAAGCAGTGAGGGCCATACGATGACGTTGACGTTGCCCGTCTCATCTTCGAGCGTCACGAACATGACGCCTTTCGCGGTGCCAGGTCGCTGCCGTACGGTCACGAGCCCGCAGCCTCGTGCGAGACGGCCGTTTCGATAGGTCCGCAAGGTCGAAGCCGGCATGAGCCGTTGTTCAAGCAGCGCCGGCCGCAAGAGCGATAGCGGATGGCGTCCGAGCGTCAGTCCCGCGGTGTCGTAGTCGCTCACGATCTCCTGCGCTTCAGACGGGGCACCGAGTGTCGGCGTTTCATCGTCGATTCGGGTATCGGACAAGATGTCGCGGTCGGGCACCGCGGCAGCGGACTGCCACAGCGCTTCACGACGGTTCCCCGCAAGTGACCGGAGCGCGTTCCCTGCCGCGAGCACCTGCAGGTCGCGGCGATCGAGCTGCGCGCGACGCCCTAAATCGCTGACGCTTGTAAACGGCTTCACGGCGCGTGCCGTTTCGATCCGCTCGGTGGCGCCTTCACGCATGCCCCTGAGCAACGAAAGGCCGAGCCGAACCAACGGCTTGTCGTGACCCGGCCGCTTTTCCAGCACAGAATCCCATCCGCTGATGGTCACGTCGATCGGCGCCATCTCGACGCCATGACGCCGCGCGTCTTGCACCAACTGAGAGGGCGAGTAAAAACCCATCGGCTGGGAGTTGAGCATGGCGGCCAGAAAGGCCGCTGGCTCATGGCACTTGAGCCAACTGCTCGCGTAGACGAGGAGCGCGAAGCTTGCTGCATGACTCTCCGGGAAGCCATACTCGCCGAACCCCTTGATCTGCTCAAAGATGGCTTCTGCGAATGCCTTGTCGTACCCGCGCGCCTGCATGCCGCCCACGATGCGATTGTAGTACTGTTGCAAGCCGCCTTTGCGCTTCCAGGCCGCCATCGCACGCCGGAGTTGATCTGCCTCGCCCGGCGTGAAGCCGGCAGCAAGAATGGCGACCTGCATCACCTGCTCCTGGAAGATCGGCACGCCGAGCGTTCGGCCCAACGCAATTTCCAATTCCTTGCTGGGATAGGTGACCGGTTCGAGCTTCTGGCGCCGCCGCAAGTAGGGGTGGACGGCGCCGCCCTGAATCGGTCCCGGCCGCACGATCGCGACTTCGATCACGAGATCGTAGAACTCTCGCGGATGCATGCGCGGCAGCATGCTCATCTGTGCGCGCGACTCGATCTGGAAGACGCCGACCGTATCGGCGCGGGAGATCATCTCGTAGGTGGCCGCGTCTTCGGCCGGAATGTCCTGCATTTCAAAGCGCTCACCGCGTTGCTCCGAGACGATATCGAGCGTGCGTCGAATCGCGGACAGCATGCCGAGCGCGAGCACGTCGATTTTCAGCAGGCCGAGCGCTTCGAGGTCGTCCTTATCCCACTGAATGGCGCTGCGGTCGGGCATCGCCGCGTTCTCGACGGGAACCAGCCGCGTGAGCTTGCCGCGACTGATCACAAAGCCGCCCGAATGCTGCGACAGATGGCGAGGGACATTGAGGATCTGCGCCGCCAGATTGGCCCACATGGTAATAAGCGGATTGGCAGGATCGAGGCCGGACTCTTCGAAGCGACGCAGCAGATCCTGGGAGTGATCGAACCACTGATGGCTCTTTGCGACCTTGTCGACGATCTGTGGATCAATGCCGAGCGCCTTGCCGGTTTCCCGAAGTGCGCCCCTCGGACGATAGGTCGAGACCGCCGCGGCGATGGCCGCGCGATCGCGCCCGTACTTCCGGTAAATGTACTGGATCACCTCTTCACGCCGTTGGTGTTCGAAGTCGACATCAATGTCGGGCGGCTCACCGCGCTCCTTGCTGATGAAGCGCTCGAACAGCATGTTGCCGCGTGAGGGATCGACTTCGGTGACGCCTAGGCAGTAACACACCGCGCTGTTCGCCGCCGATCCGCGACCCTGACAGAGGATGTGATGGCTGCGTGCGAAGCGCACGATGTCATAGACGGTCAGGAAATACGCTTCATAGCGAAGCTCGCGAATGAGCTGCAGCTCATGCTCGATCTGTTGCTGCACGTTGTGTGGGACACCGGCAGGGAAGCGCCGGTGTGCGCCGATATAGGTCTCTTGCCGAAGATAGGCCTCATGTGTGTAGCCTTCGGGGACCAGTTCGTCCGGATACTCGTAGCGCAATTCGTCCAGCGAGAAATTGCAGCGCGCGAGCACCCTCAACGTTTCGGCAATCGCATGCGGCGGATACAGGTTCGCGAGCCGTAGGCGAGAACGCAAATGCTGCTCGGCATTGGGCGCCAGCTCATACCCGCACTCGGCCACGGGTTTGCCGACGCGAATCGCGGTCATGGTGTCTTGCAGGGGTTTTCTCGAGCGCACGTGCATCACGACATTGCCGGTGGCCACGACCGGAATTCCGGCTCGCAACGCCACCTGTTCAACGATGCCGCGATGGATGTCGTCCATCGCGCGCTGATGCAGCGTGAGCCCGATCCGCGCACGAGCCGGGAAGGTCTGGCGCAGCCAGTCGACTTGCGCCGTCAGCGTCTCTTCATTCGCCGGGAAGTCCGGCACCAGGATGGCGAGGCAGTTGGGAACGCCCTTCAAATGCGCGTACTTCGGTTCCGGCCGCGTGAGATCGTCGGGTGTCAGCAGGTAGCTGCCTTTGGCCGCCCGCATGCGCGCAAGCGTAATGAGCTCGCACAGGTTGCCGTAACCTTCACGGTTTTGGGCGAGCAAGATCAGGCCAAACGCGGGGCGAAATGGGGGACCAGCAGCAGGACCAGTAGCGGGGCGGTTTTTGGGACCGCTATCCGCACCCTGATTCGCATGAACCAGACGAAAGTACGAGCCGATAATCAGCGGCAGCTTCTCTTCCTTGGCCTGAACATGCGCGCGCACCACGCCCGCGACCGAACACTCGTCGGTGATGGCCAGTCCCGCGTAACCGAGTTGCGACGCGCGCAGCACCAGCTCCTCTCCGTGCGAGGCGCCTTGCAGGAACGAAAAGTTTTACTAAACGCGAAAAGCTCCGCGTAGTCGGGCAGGGCCGATGAGGGAAAGTCCACAATGCCACCTGCTTATCCGCTTAGCCGAACAACCCGTGCAGGAACCAGCGCGTTTCCTCGGTCTTGACGCTCGGCCGTTCGCGGTAGATCCAGTAGCAGCTTTTATCCTCCGCTTCCGCGACAAAATAATCGCGCGTCACCAGCGCCCCGTCATGCCATCCGGCCTCGATCCGTTCGCCGGTCGAGACGAGCTTGAGCGGCGAACCGTAAAACGGACGATGCTTCTTGACCATCAACCGTAACGGCGCATGCAGCAGCCACGTCGGTCGCGGGAGATCATCAGGCGCAGGGAGGGTCTTCGAGGGGCTCTGCACGGGCACCCACTGATTGGCGTGTTCCGGGCGATGATCAGGCGCGGGCGCTGGCCGCAGCACATTTTCGGCGCCCAGACGTGCCGCCAAGAGCTCTAGCAGCCGGTTATGGTCTTGCGCTGACCCACCTGGTTCGGGGAACAGCGAATCGCTGGGCGGCTCGGCCGCTCGCACTTCCGAGGCCGTGAGCCGCACGGCGATGACCGCGGCTTCGAGCTCCGTGCGCCCGAGTCGCTCCTTCAAGAGACGAACGAGGTGCTCTTCATGCCAGGTTGGCTCAGCGAGTGCGATCTCAATGAGCGTCGGTTCGATGGCCTGGCGTCCGCGTTCATGCTCGAGCGTGATCGTGGCATGCGTGAGCGCCAGCTGCTGAGCCGCGAGCCACCCGCAGAGCTGCACGACGAGTCGCCGCGCGGAAAAGAGGATGGCTTCGGCATGCTCAACGCGATCAGGCAGTTCAACGCGTGCGCTGAAGGTCGGCGGCAGTTCGAGCCATTCGTGCAGTTCAGGTGCCAGGCCATAGGCCCGGTCCAGGGAATCGAGTAGGTCCACGCCACATCTCTTCTTTAAACCTGCACGGGGCAGGCGTTGGATATCACTCAGGACGCGGCAGCCCAGTCCGTTGAACCAGTCGGCGAAGGGGCGCAGCTCCGGCACCACCATGAAGGGCAAGACGCCCAGGTAGCGTTCGAGCGAACGCATCTTGAGCACGCGCCGGTGGCCGGGCTTGGCGAGGAGCCACGCACCACGGCCGGTGGGCGCGACGCTCATGCGCGCGGTGACGCCGATGGTCTTGACGACGTCCCTGATGTCCCTGCACACACGCAGGATGCCGCCGAAGAGGCGCAAGCTCGCGGTGACGTCGACGACAACGGTTTCCTCTTCGCACACGGCCACCTGCGGCGAGAAGCGCAGCAGCGCGATCGCCACCTCGCGCTGCATCTCGTGTTCGCGCGCGGCGCTCCGGTCGAACATCACCGCTTCGGGCGCGAGCGTCGTGACCCCGCCGCGCTTCATCCCCACTCGCACGCCCGCGTCCCTCGCCAGCGCATCGAGCACGATGACTTTGTCGCGCTCGAGCACCACGCACCCGTGCTCAGACAGAGGCGACCACCTCGGTCTGAACACCTCCAGCGAAAGCCGGGACAAGTGAATGGCGACGAACACGGCCATGGGGACTCAGCAAGATCGGCGACGGTTGTAGGGTGACGGTCAATGGCTCAGTTCGGTTGGGACCGCGCCGTTTAATCACGTCGACTGCGATCCCGCCCTCTGCCGGTCGCACGCCAAGCCGTAAGGTCGCCGGCGACGCATCCTGGGCGCTGGCAAGCGGACGCACCAGGATCAGCAACGTCTCGGTCGCCTGAGCGGCCAGATGCAAGCGCCGCAACGCCTCGGAGCGGATGTGCTGCTGCCAGAACAGCAGCGCACCGCAACTTCCGGCCTGCAGCACACGCTCCGCGCACCACAAGGCGTCCGCCGTTTTCGACGCACGCAGCCACATCAGCTTGTCCAGCGGCACGCCAAGGTACGAGAACGCCAGCGCATTCGGCACATGCGGCGCCTGCAGCAGCACGACGGGCCGCCGAGCGCGTTGAGCCTGCTGACCCTGCTGAGCTACTCGCGCGAGCGCCGGGCGCATCAGACGCATTTCCCCGATGCCGGGCTGCTGAACCAGTAATTCCACGAGCGCACCCAGCGGCCAGCCGCCGCCGGGCAACTCCGCCGACAACGCCGCGTAGCCGGTGTCGACGGTCTTACCGTAGGCACGCGCCAACTGCGATCCGCGCCAGAGGCTTGGGTGAATCGACTCGACATGTTTGGGCAGGGCTGCCATTTTGCATAAGTACTGTATGTATGTACAGTACTTTACATCGAAATCCGCAACGCGGTATTGCGCCCTTTTTTGTCGCGGCTGGCATCTCGGGCGACTATCCTGCTTGGTTACTGCGGGGAATACGGAACGGCGCCGGCAGCGCGGTCGGTAACCAATCCTTGGGCGTTGCCCAAGCCGGGCGCCCAAGACGAAGTCAGGTTGATTCCGGCGCCGGCGCCCACAATTATTTTTCAGGCGGGGCATTGAGCGCCCGGCGGTAGATTTCCCCCGTCGGTCCACTCTGAAAGCGAATTGCTGAGGGCTCGAGCGGCGCGCTCTTGCGAACAGTCTGTGGGGTTTTATGAACAAGATCGGTAGTTGCATTTCACATGGATTGGGGACCGGCCATGCCCCACGCCGCGGACGGTCCCCTACCTCCGAAAGTTAGAGAATGTCGATAGGTTCCAAGCACCAGGTACGAAGTAAAGGACGAAACGAGACGACGTATGGCCGGATCTGATAGCAACGAAGTGTTGGATGTGTCGGACGCGCGCGCGGAGCTGCTGTGCTTCCTGGTCGCGACCGTGGCAGCCTCCCATTCGCTCACCTACGAGTGGCGAGTCGATCATCTCGTAGAGAGTTGCCGCATCTGGCTTCGACGCAATCGCCTTTGGATGGATTGGCTCGAGCGCGTGCGCCTCGGCCAGCTGGCGCTCAAGATCGCACAACGCGACCTGAAGGGCGCCGGCATCGCGGTGCGCCAGTCGAATGTCCAGGCGCTCTTCACGGGCGACATGCAACTGAACTATTCGTGCACCGTCATCAAGAAGATGCTGGCGCTGTGCAAAGAGGCGCTCTGACGTCCTGGGCACGACTCCTTGGAGCGCCGCTATCACGACAAGAGGGGAACCCAATACATGTGTTACTCCGCGCAAATCCAGGCTGACTATCGCCGCTACGTGAAGATGTTCGGCGCACAGATGGACATCCGCGAATTCGCGCGACTGTTCTGGGAGCGCGCCGAGGGCAGCAAGGCAAAAATCCCCAAGGCGATGGAAGACGCCTTCCGCGAGCCTCAAACCGATGACGAGCGTCAGATCAAGACCTTCATTGATCGATACAACGCGGAACAGGCGACCAAGGTCGAGCAGGAGCTTTTCAAGCAGCGAACGCGGCTGGCCGATGCTGAACGCACGCTGCAGACAAAAACGACCAAAGCGGCGACCGAAAGCAAGCGCATCGCAACCGACAAGATCGATGCGGCGTTACGGCGCTTGGCCGACTTCGGTCGAACTGAACAAGAGCCCCGTGACTCACGCATCTTTCCCGGCTACTATGCGCCCGTGCTCGTGGTCGAAGACGGGCAGTATGTCGTCAAGCCGATGCGCTACCAGTGTCGCATCGCGGGGAAGCCTGCGAACTATGATGTTAAGTACCCCGGAACATATAACGCGCGGCGCGATAGTCTGGAAAAGTTCTGGAAGCCGTGTTTCGGCTACACACACGGATTGCTGCTCGTTGACGTCTTTTACGAGAACGTCGCGAGAGCAAAGTGCGAGAACACGTTATTCGAGACGCATGACGGACCGCAGGCACCCGGCGAAAAAGTCGTCCTGGAGTTTCGCCCCAACAGCGGTCAGTTGCTGATGGTGGCGTGTCTCTGGTCGAAGTGGACGGCTCCCGGTCAGCCGGATCTCCTCTCGTTTGCCGCCATCACCGATGAACCACCTGCTGAGGTGGAAGCAGCAGGCCACGACCGCTGCATCGTCCCAATCAAGCGAGAAAACGTCGACGTCTGGCTAAATCCGCAGGCGTCCGACCTTGCAGCACTCGACGCGATTCTCGAGGACCGAGACCGGCCTTACTACGAGCATCGACTTGCCGCGTAGATCGTGGACAACGGGAGCCGCTTGCCGGTGGCTGCTCGGAACGCGCCTTGCTTCGCTGTCGTTGTTCTTTACTGAGGAGGTGCAACGATGCCAGGCGACAACTCGTATAAGCCCGGTGAGATCGTCAAGCTGTCCGGCATCTATTCCGTCGTTCATGACGATGGCAAGGATACGTTCGAAGTCACGTGTGTCGAGGGCGAACATTTTCCTCCGACGAGAAGCGGCAAAGGTGCCCACTTTGAGCTCAAATACGCGGCGACGCACTCCCACAAGCACGGTGAACTGAAGGGCACCGAGGCGCGTGGGTGACATGGCTAAGGTGATTGCTGTCCCGCCGGCGTGAGGTGCTGCCTGTCTAGCGCTTCATGCCGACCGCTTCATGCCGACTGCCCGGCGCATCGCGGCGGTGATGCCTTGCCGCGTGCGCAAGTAGCCTTCCCACGGATCCGCTGCGAGTGTGCGTTGTCGCTGGATGGCTTGCGCCATCGTCCACTGATCACCGCTTTTTACGTCCTTCAACTCATCCCACGATATCGGCATCGAAACCGCCATGCCGGGGCGGGCGCGCACCGAAAACGCGGCCACCGTACTGGCGCTGCGACCATTGCGCAGATAGTCGATGAAGATCTTGCCAACGCGATTTTTCGGCCCCAGCACAGCTGAGAATCGCTGCGGCACGACGCGCGTCATGTGCTGTGCGACCGCTTGGGAGAAAAGCTTCACGTCCTCCCAGCCCTGTCGGCGGGTGAGGGGCACGACGATATGAAAGCCCTTGCCGCCGCTCGTCTTCGCAAATGAGCGCAGGCCCAGCTCATCCAGCACGACCTTGACGAGTGATGCGGCTTCCAGCATCGCTGACCAAGGCAAGGCGGGATCGGGATCGAGGTCAAAGATGACGCGATCGGGATGTTCCAGATCGGGCGCCGCGCCGTTCCACGAATGGATCTCGACGACGCTCATCTGAGCGAGACCAACGAGCGCATCGGCAGTATTGGCAACCAGCAGCGGCTTGTGTCCCGGATACAGGCTCACGGGCAACTCCTCCACGCCGGGAATGCGCGCACGCTCGGAGTGCTTCTGAAAAAACAGTTCGCCCGCAATACCGTCGGGCGCGCGTACAAGCGCAAGCGGCCGGGCACGCAGGTAGGGCAGCGCCCACTCGGCGATCGCCTCGTAGTACCGCACGACGTCAAGCTTGATGCGGCCTGAGGCCTGATCCATCACGCGCTGCGGGTTGCTGATCTTGATGTCCCCCACGATGACTGTGCCGCGGGGACCGGGTCGTTCGCGCGTCGAGCCGATCCGCTCATGACCTTCGACTTGTGGATCGTCAATGACCTTTTCTTCCGTAACGGCCTGTGCAGGCTTGTCTTCGCGCAGGGCATGAAACACGGGATGCCGGATTTCGCCGTTGGGCTTCCATTCCAGGAACGACGCCTCCGCCACAATGTCGGGCGCGAGCCAGTGGAACTCGCGATCGCGTTCGGGTTGCGGTGCGTTGTAGAAGGCGGGCTCAGTCTGAAGCAAGGCTTGAGCGCGCTTGCTGAACGCGGCACTGCGCGCAGGCGTCAGATGAGGCGCAACATGGCCCGCGTACCTGAGCGTGCCGTCTTGCTCATAGACGCCGAGCAGCAACGAACGCACGCCAGACTTTGCACCCTTCACACGCGAGAAGCCGCCAATCACGAACTCTTGCCTGAGATTGCACTTGAGCTTGATCCACTCGTTCGAGCGACCCGAGCGGTACGGCCCATCGGCGCGCTTGCCGATGATGCCTTCGAGTTTCATCTTGCAGGCGGACGCCACGAGCGACGCCGGGTCCTCGGCGAAGTCGTCGGAATAGCGAAGGAGAGGGCTTTCGACGCTTTGCATCAATTTGTGAAGCAGGGCCCGACGCGATCGAAGCGGCTGCTCGCGGATGTCATTGCCGTTCAGCCACAACAGATCGAAGACATACAGGACGATGTCCGCCGTACTGCGCCGGTCGAAAGCGTTCTGCAGCGCATTGAAGTCGGGCTTGCTGCTGGCGTCCAGCACGACTGCCTCCGCGTCAATCCAGGCCCTGTCGACCGGCAGGATTGCCAACGCGTCTCGCAACCGCGGCATGCGCGCCGTCCAGTCGTGTCCGTTGCGCGTGATCAGCTTGACGTCGCCCCGCTCGATGCGAGCGAGCATTCGGTAGCCGTCGAACTTGATCTCGTAGGACCATTTCCCTTTCACGGGGTGACGCTCGACCAGCGTCGCCAGTTGAGGCTCAATGAGCGCCGGCATTTCGCCTGGCGCCGTGTCGGGCGCGCGTACCCGAGTCGCGCGCGAACCGGTCCACCGACCCATGTCACTCGTCGCCCGCGTCCGGCGGCACGCCGTCGCCGTCGCCTTCATGGTCCCCTTCGCCGTCGCCCCCATCGAGCATCGGCGGACGAAGCGGTTGCTGCGTGTCGATGCCCGCCATCTCGAGCGCCGCGTCGATGCGCAGAAGCTCGGCCCTGAAGCTCACCCGCCACCGCGTTGGCGGTTCGTCATCGCCCAACAGCATCATGCCGTCATGGATGACGAGCGCATAGCGCGCAACGAGGAGCGCATCGACGAGTTGCGCTTCCCGTTTCGCTTGTTCCAAGAATTCAGTCGCTTTCATGGCGGCACCTCCCGTCGCCAGACGCGCAAGCCTTACGCCCGGGGCGAGCAAGCGGGAAGAGCGAGCCGTTGTCAGTTCAAGTTCGGGCTTGCAATCGGGTGTCGATCTTCGCGCTCGCTTCCGGTAGCCGGGAATTGGGCGGAGCACGGCCACCATTAATCCAAAAATTCCGGCGCGAAGGTAACCGACGAAATCTGCAGGGCTCGCTCAGCCTACGGTCCACCAGGCAGCGCGTAGGCGACAATTGAGTCGCCGGGCGCGGTGCGTAGCCCGCCGTGCCCGCCCGCGGCAATAACGATGTACTGTCTGCCGTCCGCGCCCATATAGGTCATCGGGGTAGCCTGGCCGCCGGCAGGCAGGCGAGCACGCCATAGCTCGGTACCAGTGCGTTCGTCGAAGGCGCGTAGATAGGTGTCGGCCGTTGCGGCCATGAATATCAGTCCGCTGCCGGTCACGATGTTGCCCCCGATCATGAAGATGCCGGTGGCCAGGGCTACGTTGGCGTGCGTATTGAAGAGATTCGAATCGCGCGTCGTGCCGACCGGTTCCTCCCAGGCAATGCGGCGACTTTTTAGATCGATGGCGACGAGCTTGCCCCACGGTGGGGCGCTGCAGGGAACATCGAGCGGCGTAAGCCACGGCTTCACTACGGCGGCGTAAGGCGTGCCGTACTGCGGCGCGACCGCAAATTCCTTCGGCTTTGGGTACGGCGCGTTACTATTCCAGCCGGCCCACGGCTTGATCAATCCCCGACGCATCGCCTCCGCTGTCGGCATCGACTCCATGGTGAAGGGAATGTAGCTCGCATTGGCAATCAGAAGATGATTTACAGGGTCCAGCGTCGCGCCGTACCAGTCCACCACGCCATCGAACGCCGGATACGCGATCGTGGTGCCCAAGGAGGGCGGCGTATAAAGGCCGGCGTAGTGCGCACGCCGGAACTGGATGCGACACCAGAGCTGCCCAATTGGCGTGGCGCCCCACGTGTCCTTCTCCGTCAGCTTGCGTGGGGCCAGCGTCGGCATACCGACGGAATATGGCTGCGTGGGAGAAGGCCGTTCTCCGGGCAATGCGGGCGACGTCGGCACGGGTTTTTCGACCACGTTGGCAAGCGGCTTGCCGGTACGACGATCCAGCAGAAAGAATTCGCCCATCTTGGTAGTTTGCACAAGCGCGGGTACTGTGCTGCCGTTGGGTCCCGGCAAATCGACGAGCGTCGGACCGATCGGCAGATCGAAGTCCCACAGGTCATGATGCACCGTCTGGAAGTGCCAGCGCTCGTTGCCGGTTTCAATGTCGAGCGCCACGACGGCACTGGAGTATTTGTCATCGAACGGCCGTCGATTCGCGCCGTAGTAATCGGGGGTCGCGTTGCCAAGCGGCACGTACACGAGTCCGAGCTCCGCGTCGGCCGTGTAGGTTCCCCAGCCATTGGGCGTGTCGCGCGTATAAATTTCGCCAGGTCTGAGCGGCGCCGTCGGATCGGGCTTGCCCATGTCCCAGGCCCATGCCGGCTTTCCCGTAAGTGGGTCATAGGCCCGCACCACGCCCGACGGTTCGCCTTCAGCCTGCTCATCGTAGATCCAGCCGCCGAGAATGATCCTGTCTCGCACGACGAGGGTAAGCACGCGGCGATCACATCTGGTTTTCGATTGCTTGGCGTAAGAGCATACGTTTCCACGATCAGGAAGCGGACACGTGCACACTATGTCGCAGGATATTTCGACGGGCCGCACACGGCGGACCTATAGCGCCTCGTTCAAGTCTGCGCTTATCAACCAATGTCGGCAGGTCGGCGTCTCATGTTCAGCCGTGGCGATCTCCCATGGCCTGAATCCCAATGTGCTGCGACGCTGGATTAAAGCGGCCGCCGACCCCAGCGACGCTACGCCGCCTGAGCCCAACTCGCTTGATATCGACGTCAAGGCGGCTTTCATCGCGCTGTCAATGACTGTGCCGACACCACAAGCGCCCGATGCGGCGCAAGTGAACGTGCGTATCGACATTCAGCGCAACGGCACAACGGTGTCAGTGCTGTGGCCGCAGCTTTGCTTGAGTGAGAGTGCGGCTTGGGTTCGGGAGGTGTTGCGATGATCCGCATCGACGCCATTTGGCTTGCGACCGAACCTCTTGATATGCGAGCCGGCGCTGATACCATCCTCGCACGCGTGGTGAAGGTTTTTGGGTCCGCACGGCCACACCACGCATATTTATTTGCCAATCAGCGCTCGACGCGCATGAAGGTCCTGGTCTACGACGGATTTGGTGTCTGGCTTGCTGCGCGACGCTTGAACAAGGGTCATTTCGTTTGGGCCAGTGATCATGGCGATGTCGCTGAGACATTAAATCTCGAGCAACTGCACGCACTTGTGATCGGGCTGCCCTGGCAGACGTTGGCGCATGATCACGTCATCGCGGTGGTATAGCAAAGACGTATACAGTTTCGATTCCCCCGGCTTTCAGGTGCTGGCAAACTTGAGAACATGGATTCCCCCACTGATCTCGACGCCCTGAACCCCGATCAACTGCGCGCACTCGCGCGACAATTGATAACCCAGGTCGACGAGAAGACGCGCGAATCGCACTACCGCCAAACGCGCATTGACCAGCTCACGCATGAGCTCTCGGTCATCAAACGTCTGCAATTCGGCAGGCGTAGCGAGCAGCTCACCACCGAGCAATTGAGCCTGCTGGACGAGGCCATCGATGAGGATTTGGCCGCGTTGGAAGCTGAGCTCGATGAGCTGCGCTCGGATGTGCCGCAGGAGAAGCCCCGCAAGCGGGCCAAACGCTTGCCGTTGCCGCCCCAGTTACCCCGTACCGATATCTCCCACGAGCCGACGGAGTTGAGCTGCTCCTGTGGCTGCCAGCGGGTGCGCATTGGCGAAGATATTAGCGAGAAGCTTGACTACACGCCGGGCGTGTTCACTGTTGAGCGCCATATCCGCGGGAAATGGGCCTGCAAAGCGTGCGAGACATTGATCCAGGCGCCGGTGCCGCCACATGTGATCGACAAAGGAATTCCGACTAATGGATTGCTTGCACAGGTGTTAGTCGCCAAATACGGCGACCACCTTCCTCTGTACCGGCAGGAACGCATCTTCGCCCGCGCGGGTGTTGCAATTCCACAGTCGACGCTCGGCGGCTGGGTGGGCATATGCGGTGTGCGTTTGCAGCCCCTGGTCGAGGCGCTTCGCGAGGAATTACTGCGTCACACCGTCTTACATGCAGATGAAACGCCGGTGCAGATGTTGAGCCCCGGCAAAGGGAAGACACATTGCGCCTATCTATGGGCGTACACGTCGACCCAATTCGCAGACGTGCGCGCGGTCGTGTACGAGTTTGCAGACGGTAGATCTGGCGAACATGCTCGCGCCTTCCTGGGCGACTGGCGTGGCAAGTTGGTCGTCGACGATTACAGCGGCTATAAAGCCGGATTCAAGTTGGGCATCACGGAAATTGGCTGTATGGCACACGCACGGAGAAAATTCTTCGATCTGTACGAGAGCAAAAAAAGCCAGATCGCCGAACAAGCACTGAAATTCTTCGTGGCGCTCTACGACGTCGAGCGCGAAGCAGCTAACTTAGACCCTGAACAACGACGAGCGATTCGCGAGGAGCGAGGCAAGCCAGTCGCGCAGGCGTTGCACGTCTGGATGCTTGCACAGCGCAAACTTGTCTCCGAAGGCTCGCCGCTCGCCAAAGCCCTGGACTACAATCTCAAGCGCTGGCAGGCGCTTACGCGCTATCTTGACGATCCTCAGGTGCCCATCGATAACAATCGAATCGAGAATCTGATTCGCCCGTGGGCCATTGGAAGGGCGAATTGGCTATTCGCGGGTTCTTTACGCGCTGGACAACGAGCTGCAGCTATCATGAGTCTCGTGCGTTCCGCCCAGCTTAATGGGCACGACCCGTACGCATACCTAAAAGATGTTCTCACGCGGCTGCCGACGCAGCGGGCCGATAAGATCACTGAATTGCTTCCGCACAATTGGGTACCAGCCGCCCCCTGATTAAGCGCACCTGTGACTTTGCCGGGCGCTTACCGACGAGGGGCTGAGAAGTGATGAAAAGAAAGCCCGGCGGAACCTTGCCCATGTGCTCGGTGAGGCTCACAAAGCCGTGTTCGCCGAAGCCCTCACAGGGTTTGCCCGTCTCGGCATCGAGCGCGACGATGCGCGCGTCGGCGGTCGTGGCAATGATGCGCCGCGGGCAGTCGCTTCCGGGCGGCGCTTCCTAGTAGGCGACGCCGCGACACGCGAGGTATTCGTTTGCCGCGGTCTGTGCATGTGGGTCGAACGTCCAGATCGGCTTGCCGGTGGTTGCGTCGAGCGCGATCACGTGTCGATGTGGCGTGCATAGGTATAGCCGGTCGCCGACCTTGATCGGCGTGGCCTCGAAGTTGAATTCGCGTCCCGCGGTCGTTTCGCCCTTACGTGGAAGATCACCTGTCTCGTACTGCCAGGCCTTGCGTAGCCGCTTCACGTTGGTGCCCGTAATCTGACCAAGCGGCGAATAGCGCGTGCCCGCCATCGTATGGCCGTAATAACGCCAGTCGGTATCAACCGTATCGACCGCTGGTAGCGCACTATTCGTGCGGAGGTCGGATAGCGCTTCGTATTGAACGTGCCGAGCGTCCGTCACGGCGAAGCCCGACCAGAAAATGCCGATGATCGACAACGCATAGATGACGCCGGCGACACTGGCCGAGATGCGGGCCGCATGCCTGGCGGTGAGCGGCCGTACGACCATCGGCAAGCTACACCATATGCCGAGCACCGCGAACAGAAAGATACGCGGCATTAATTTCCAGCCGTCCAACCCCACTTCGAAAAGTGACCAGGCGAGCGTGCCGATAAACAAAGCGAAGTACCACCACAGGCTCCCTTCGCGGCCCATGATCATTAGCACGCCAGACACGACGAGCAGAGTTCCCGCGACGACATAATAAGGGGAGCCACCGAGCGCAAGAAGCCACCCGCCGAGCGCCAAAAATGCCGCCCCAAACACGGTGATGAAGACGCCGGTGAGAGTGGGAAATAGAAAAGAGTCGACGCGGCATGGCAAGCCTCGTTGGGAACGAGCATGCAGGGGCACACAGTGGACACGCAATTTGCATGCCGCGCTGTATGCCGCGCCGCATGCCGCGCTCGACATGGCGGACTTATGCGCTATCTGCCAGGGGCGTTGGATGACGACGTACCGATGTTGCGGCGAGGGAACTGAATCCCCCGGCGATTCAGCGGACTCGTCAGTTCCCTGCCTTGGCGACAGAAGCGCAATCGCCCAATCGCCGAGATTGGCGGCTGGCCCGCGGCTTGCCCTGCGGTACCGTAGGAAGCGCTGCGCTTCGACTGCTGCTGCTGCGGGGGCGGCTGCGCCGTCAATTAACTTCGTCGGGAGTGGTGTTGTACGGCATCGGCAAGGGCTTGCAAGTTGAACGGCTTTGGCAGACATGCATCACAGCCTGCCTCGCGCGCCCGGGCTTCTTCCTGGGCGACCGGACGACCCGTGACGGCGACGATGGGAACATCCATGCAATGCGGGAACTTCCTCAATTGACCGACCAACTGATAGCCGTCCATGTCGGGGAGATTGACGTCGGTGATGATCAGGTCGATTTCGGCTTTCTCGGCAATCCGCAAGGCGTCGGTCCCATTCGTCGACGTTGAGACGCGTGCCTCGTAGAGCGACAGCAGATCAGCCATCGCCTGGAGCGAATCTGGTGAATCTTCGACCAAAAGAACGTGGACGTCTTTGAACACCGACAGGGCGGCCGGCCGTTCGCCGGCCTGTCGATCGGCGGACGCCGCATCGGTGGGTAGCTGCACCACAAAGCGGGCTCCTTTGCCGTCTCCCTCAGAAAACGCCTCCGCCTTGCCGCCATGCAACTCGGCAATCTGGCGCACGAGCGACAGGCCGATTCCCAGTCCGCCGGGTCGCGTGCGATACGGTACGTTCGGCGCTTGCTGGAACATGTCGAATATCGATTTCAGGGCGTCCGGCGCAATGCCGCAACCTGTGTCAGCGACTTCCAGCCGGGCCTGATCGCCGCGCTGATCGAGCCGAATGACCACCTCGCCGCCTTTGGGTGTGAATTTCAGGGCGTTGCTGAGCAGGTTCCAGACGATCTGCTCGACGCGCACCGGGTCACCTCGAATCAGCACCGGCGTTTTGGGCACGTCTAACTGAAAATCGATCTCGCCCTCGTCGAAGTCTTTCTGCATCGCATTCGCGATGGTACGAACGGCGTGGCCAAGGTCCGTTGGCGTGAATCGCAACGACAGCTTACCGGTCTGGATGCGCGAGAAATCGAGCAAGTCGTCGATGATCTGAGCTTGGGCGAGAACCGACTTCTGGATCGCGTCCGATACTTCCTGAACGCGGCTGATATGCCGCGCCTCGGGCAGGCGCGCGAGAATCTCCGCCTTCATATGAATCAAGTTCAGCGGGTTTTTAAGTTCATGCGACAGCACGGCAATGAACTCGTCCTTGAGACGGCTGAGCTTGCGAATCTCCATATTGCGTACACGCTCCCGCGCACGCACGCTGTTTTTTCTGCCGTCGGCCAGTTTGCGCTGCGTTGCATCGTGGACAATCTTGGCGTAGCCGGAGAAGCCGGGCGCTTCGATGCGGCTGAGGAAGCCGCTGCAATAGATGCGCGCGCCGCTTTTCGTTGCATGCCAACGCTCGTCCTCGGCGCGCCCCCGTTCGAGGGCTTGATCGCGCTCTCGGGCGGGCACGCCGGCGGCGATGTCTTCGGCGGTGAAAATAGATTCGAATGGTTTGCCAAGCATTTCCTGAGCATCGAAGCCAAACAGGTGCTTGGCGCCGGCATTCCAGCTGACGATCGCCGCATCGTCATCGAGCACGATGATCGCGAAATCGTGCGTCGCGTGCGCCGCGAGCTTGAGCTTCTCTTCGCTGCGTCGCGCCTGATCCTGTGCGGCCTTTTGTTCTGAGATCTCGATCAGCGCGAGGAGGGCGCCGTCGATGCGATCATCATCGGTGCGGTAAGGCAGCACGCGCGCGAGGAACGTGCGGCCGTCCTTGCTGGTCACTTCTTTTTCCGACCGCTTGAGCGACTCAAACGCCGCACGAAGATCGGTGAGCATCTCCGGATAGTCGAGCTGGTGGGTCAGATGCTCAAGCGGCCGTCCGGTGTCAATCGGCCGGATATTAAAAAGGGTGTCGGCAGGCGCGGTGTACCGCTTGATGTTCAGCGTGCGGTCCACAAACACGGTAGCCACGCCAACCAAGGAGATCAGGTTTTGAAGATCATCGCTGACGCGGGCGGACTCCTGAACCTTGGCCAGCAGTTCGGAGTTGACCGTCATGAGCTCCTCATTGAGCGACTGCAATTCTTCGCGGCTTGCCTCCAGCTCTTCGGTGGCCGAGCGCAACTCCTCGTTCATCGCCTGAAGTTCTTCGTTCGACGCGCGCTGTTGCTCGCTGGAGACCTGCTGACGCGCCATGGAAGTGCGCAAACGATCTTCGCTACCCTCGAGCGCCTCCCTTAACGTGTCCAGCGTGTCCTCGCCCTCAGATGGGCCGTGCTCGGAGACCGCATCCGGCAGCGGCGTCAGTACATCGCAGGTGGCCGACACGAGATATTCCTGGTGCGCGCCATCGCGGAACAGTCTGAAGGATATGTTCACCGCGATCTCGCCCGATGCGGTCATCAACGGTACAGACGTTATGTCCTCGCGGCGAGCCGTTTTCAAGCAGCGCTCAATCGCCTGCCGAACCCCCGGCTGGGCATCGCTGCGTACGATGTCGAACAGGTTGCCTGCCCTGGTGTGGCGCACGTCCTCTGTTAGCCTGTTTGCGTGTGTTGAGCGATGCACGATCGTGCCGTCCAAGCGCATGACGACTATCGGCGGACCAAACAGGTCGAGCGCGCGAGCCCGACTCGGCAGATGAGCCTCGTCTGCATCGGCGATCGGCGGCATCGTGAAATACGTCTGGCCGCCAGAACCGGCTGCTTCCCCATCGGTAAGCGGCAGCACGTTGCCAGGACTTGACGCGGCCGCGTTCGGCAGCGCGCGGTAGATCTTTTTGTGCTTGTCGATGGGTGTGAACAGTTCTCGAGCGAAATCGGCTGACTCCGCTGAACCCAGAAACAGAAAACCTTCATGCGGTCGCAATGAGAAATAGAAGGTGTCCATCACTTGCTTCTGCGCACGGCGATCCATGTAGATCAGAATGTTGCGACAGGAAACCAGGTCGGCACGCGAAAAAGGCGGATCGCGAAGCAAGTTGTGGGCAGCAAAAATCACCGTATCCCGAAGCGATTTCGCCAAACGGTACCGATTACCCTCCTTATTAAAGTATTGGCTGAGGCGCTCCGCTGAGATGTCGTTTTCGATCGCGAGCGGATAGTTGGCCGTGCGTGCAATCGCAATGGCGCGCTCGTCGATGTCGGTGGCGTAGACAGTCACGCGGGGCCGATGCCGTAAGTGGCGCACGGCTTCGTCGAGCAATATGGCGACGGAAAACGCCTCTTCGCCGGTCGCGCATGCCGCAACCCAGGCGCGCACTTCGTCGCGTCCTCGGAGGTTTTTCAGGAGCTCGGGGATGACCGCGCGCTCCAGTACTGTGAAAGCGTCCCGATCTCGAAAGAAATGGGTCACGCCGATGAGCAGGTCCGCCAAGAGCTTGGGCGTCTCCTCGGCGTTGTGATCGAGGAAATGTCGGTACGCGCGCGGAGTCGATAGTCCGTTGACCTGCATGCGGCGCTCGATGCGACGCACGATCGTGCCACGCTTGTAGTTGGAAAAATCATGGCGAGTCCGTGCGCGCAAGATCGCTAGAACCTCATCGATCGCATCGGCATCGGGAACCGGGGGTTGCGATGCGGCTGCATGTTCGTCATCCGATGGCGCCGGCAAGTCGATTTCGGCGGCGTTTTGCGCCAATGCCAAGATTCTCGGGATGATCTGATCCACGGGCAAAATAAGGTCGACATCGCCCGTTGCGATCGCGTTGCGCGGCATGTCGCCATACTCCGCTTCATCGGGACGTTGGGCGATGGTCACGCCGCCTTGCTCGCGCACGCGCGAGATGCCGACCGAGCCGTCCGTACCGGACCCCGACAGAATGACCGCGAACGCGCGCGAACCATGCGCGTCGGCCAGACTTCGAAAGAACACGTCAATCGAAGTCGGCGGCAAGCGCGGCGGGTCCGGCTCGCTCAGACGCAAATAGCCATCGATCATCGCGAGCAATTTACCGGGCGGGATCACGTAGACCGTGTCTTTCTCGAGAGGCACCGAGCCGCTCACCTGACTGACCCGCAAGCGAGTGACGCGCTGAATGACGTCGTGCGCGTGGCTCGCGTGATCGGGCGACAGATGCAGTACGACCACGAAAGCCACGCCAGGCGAAGGGGGAGCGGTCTCGAACAGGCGCAGGAGCGCCTGCACCCCACCCGCCGAAGCGCCCACGCCGACCACCGGAAAGTCGGGTCCGCGCGGTTTGCCAGGTTGCTTTTCGTTCGCTTTCATGTGGGTCTCTCGTTGCGCTGAATTGCTCGCCCTCTCGTCCGGGATCCTACGATGAGCAGGAAGCCGCATATGTGATGATATCGAGAAGCGCAAATCGACCGATGTCTCGATATGTCGATGTCTCGCTTCAGCGCGTCGGCAAACCTTTCTGCTAGATATCCTAACGTTTAATTGCTATAAAGCTTCACTTCCACTACCTTTTGGTTCGAATGCAATTCCGACCGGCCGCCTTTGCCTCGTACAACGCGCGATCGGCGCGCCGGACTGCTGCATCTACCGTGTCAGCCTCGGTAAATTGGGTCACTCCTGCCGAGAAACTGTAGTTGATGGAAGGTTCTTCTCCGGTTTTGACGCTTTGCATCGACACGCGATTCTGCAACAGCGTGAGAACGGCGACAGCCTCGTCGAGCGGGGCGCCGAGCAAGACAACGAGGAATTCTTCTCCTCCTATCCGGCCTACGGTGTCCTGCCGCCTGAGTGTATGTTTGCAGACCTCCGCGAAATTCATCAGCACCGCATCGCCGGCTGCATGTCCGAACTCGTCGTTGATCTGTTTGAACCGGTCGAGATCAACCAATGCCATGGAAAGCGGAAGCGGCGCAACCGACTGGACGAAAGCCTGCCGGCCTACCTCCAGCATTTCGAAGGCATGCCGTCGATTCGGAAACCCGGTCAAAGCATCCGTTCGTGATTCCCGATAGGCGGCGTCGCGTGCTTTTCGTGCCTCGTCCTCGCCTCTTTTCTGCTCGGTAAAGTCAACGCCTATTAGGGTGATCCATCCATTTTCAAAGAGGGTTTCGGTCATCCAGAACCAGCGTCCGTCGTGCATATCCGTCGCAAACGTGCGTTCGCCCGGTGTACCGCGCCGGCGGCGTTGAGTGTCCGCAATGAACTGGATAGGGTCGTCCCGATCAATACGAGGTCCGCACTTGCGTTCCACGCAATGAAGAATCAGGTCGGCGAACGTCATTGAATGCTCACTGGACCACAGTTGAAATATCCTGCGGAACGCGGCGTTCGCATATATCAGGCGGTCTGACTCGTCGTACACCGCGACTATCGTTCCGCCTTCCGACAAAGATTTTAGAATTGCGCCGAAGGCTGGGAATGCTGCTTGAAACTCACCGGAGGAAATCATTGTTCATCCCAAGAGTGTCTACCTTGACCTCACCCTGATCCGGAACGCGCTGCCTTGTCGATGACGGCAAGCAGTTCTCCGAGATCGACGGGCTTGACGAAATAGGCGTCGAAGGAGTCCTGCCCACGATAAAGGCTATGGTCTCCAACCCGGCCGGTAAGTGCAACAAGGGTGGCGCTCCGACCTCGACTGCTCCTGATCCGGCGAGCAACTTCGCGGCCGTCAACGTCCGGTAGCCCGAGGTCCAGGACGACAACCTCGGGTTTGAACTCCTTCTCGACGTTTAAGGCTTCATGGCCGCTTTTCGCGGCCCGGATGATGTGCCCCTCCGACTCAAGCACAAGGCTCAGGCTGATCGCCGCATCCTCGTTGTCATCGACAACAAGCACCCGGCGCGCGACCGATGCAGTGGCAAATTGCGGTAGGGACGGCCGCTCAAGGGAGGTATCGACAGTCGGGATGACCGGCAAGCGCACATCGAATGAACTTCCTTTCCCAGGGCCTTCGCTGTGTGCTGCTACCTTGCCCTCATGGAGTCGAACCAGCGCACGCACAAGCGCCAGGCCGACCCCGAGGCCGCCCTTCAGCCGGCCACCGCCAGATGGAGCCTGGGCGAACATTTCGAAGATCGCTGCTAGCTGGTCCTGCTCGATGCCGATGCCATTGTCAGTCACGGTGATCACGGCCTCATCGTCCTGCCGGATAACCGAAACCCACACGTTTCCGCCCACAGGCGTGTAGCGGAGGGCGTTATTGAGCAAGTTCTGGACGATCTGCGAAAGCCTGACGGCATCCCCACGGACATAGATGGGCTCAGCCGCAATTTCCGCTGCCAGGTGGTGCGACGAACCGGTGATGAAGTGGCGCGCGCGCGTGCTTTCGATAACGTCTCTCACGACGGCGCAAACGTCGGTTCGCGTGCGTTGCAGTTCGATCCGCCCTTCAGCGATGCGCGAGATATCCAGCAGATCATCGGTTAGGCGCGAGGCCTGATCCAGCTGCCGATCAAGCATATGAACGGCCCAATCCTTGTCGGGCAGGGACGGGTCCGGGCGTTTGAGCAGGGCGATGGCAGACCGCATTGCGCTGAAAGGATTGCGCAACTCATGCGCGAGCGTGGCCAGAAATTCGTCCTTACGCCGATCCGCCGTCATGAGGGCCCGTTCGGCGGCCTCCTTTGCCTTGAGGGCCTCTTCTGCCCGTTGGCGCGCCTGAACAAGCTCACGTTCGTACTGATGCCTGTCGTTGACGATTATGACCGCGAACTCGTCCACTTCGCGTCCTGCCTCGCTTACGCGACAGGCGTTGACGAGCACCGGAATGACGACTCCATCATTGCGGCTCAGGCCCAGCTGCACTTCCGCCACCGAGCGCTGCACCTGTAGCAGCGGGACGAGGTGCGTGTGCATGAACATCCGGCCACCGACCGTCAGCAGATCCAGAAAGGTCAGGCGATCTACAAGATCGGCTGCGGAAAAGCCCAGCCATCGGCACAGCGTCTGATTGACGCGCAGGATTTTCCCGCCTGCCGCAGTTGCCAGCAAGCCGCAGGGGGCCCGTTCGTAGGCCGCGTTGCCTGCGGCTACCACGTCACCGCGTTCATGCGTCGTCACCTATGACCTCGTGAAGGAATCCCTCGATGGCATCGACGCTAGCGCTGGGCGCACTCAAGTGGGGACAGTGGCCGATATTTCTTACAATCGCCAGCCTGCTCCCGGGAATCGTTCGGTGCATGTACTCGCCGACGCAAACCGGTGCGAGAAAATCGTCATCCGATTGAACGATCAGGGTGGGGGTAGAGACGCGAGACAGTTCGGCCCGGTGGTCCGCCAGGAAGGTGACGCGTGCGAAGTGTTTTGCAATGTCTGGATCGGTCCGACAAAAGCTGTTGACGAGCTCATCTCTAAGGTGCGGCTGTTCCGGCGCGCCCATGATGGCTGGAGCCATCGTGCTCGACCAACCGAGGAAATTGTTTTCCAGCGTTTCCAGCAGTTCTTCAACGTCCGCACGCGTGAATCCGCCGTGATATTCGCCGTCGTTTATGAACGAGGGCGAGGGTCCCACCATGACGTTGGCGGCAAAGCGCTCGGGCGCCCGAAGCGCAGCGAGCATTCCGATCGTGGCGCTGACCGAGTGCCCGACGAAGATAACGGGACCGGTAGCGGTCTCGTCAAGCACCTCCAGAACGTCGTCAGCATAACCGCTCAGCGCACCGTACTTGGTGTAATCGTAGCTCGCAAGATCCGACCCGCCGCTGCCGACCAGGTCGAACAGAACGGTCCGGTAACGACCTTCGAATGTCGGAGCAACAAACCGCCACATCGACTGGTCGCAGCCGAAGCCATGGGAAAAAGCCATGGTTGCTGGCCCACTGCCCAACACCTGGACGTTATTTCTTTTCAGGACGCTCATAGGCTCTCAGAAACGGTTTGGCGCGCAGACCGGGCCAGAAGAGGAGTTTTCACGAGAAGGCAAAGGCAGTTCGAACATTTTACCTTGTGGCGCAGTTTCCGGTTTTTCAAACGAAGCCATGAGACATGGTGGGTCGCGGAAGCTACCCGTCCGCTAAAAATACATCTAAGTTCTTCTTGTCGACGACGCGCCTGGCAGAACCGAGGCTATGGAGCCTGCCTGCTCCCGCATCCCCGCTGCGTGTGTTCTGCGTCAATAGCGGCGGGCGGGCGCACAAACTGACGTATGCGCGGCTTACAGACTGTGCGACACAAACCGCGATACGCGGGGACGGTCGGGTTACGTCAGAATGTCCCGGCCGGATTGCGTCGGCTACGAGCAAGCTTTCTCTTTGACGTTTCGATAAACATCATCGACGGCATTCTCGTTTACGAGAAGTCGAGCGGAGTTCCGATGGCGGGGGACGCCGTATCTCGATTTTCGCGCATGTAGTTGCGCACGGCACGCAGCAATAGATCCCGAACGGCTTCCTCGCTCGCCCGATCACCGGCCCGCAAAAACAGTTCGGCGAGGGCCGGGTCTGTAAGGGTGCCAACGCCCACACGATGATTCAATCGAAACCCGAAAAGAACCCAGTCGCCCGCGGTTCTTTCATTGATAAACCAGACGTTGTCTAATACTTTCGCTTGACGAGTGACAGGTCCTGCGCGCATCGTTTAATTGGGAAGATGAGTGCTTATTCCCCATGGTAAGGCGGCTTCACTGGACGGGCAACGAGCTTGTTGATGGCCGAGCTAAACCGGCTGAATGCCGATTAATTGATCGATGTGGCAAGCGTACGAAATGTCAGAAAGTGAACTCGGCTATGAATATGGAAGCACGACATCCTTTATCTTTGCGATTACCCTTTCGGTCGTTCGCTGGTCCTCGGAGTCATTGTCGTGGCACTGCTGATTATTCGGATGGGATTTCGCGGAAAAGATAACTTCGACCTGCCTCATTATCAGGCTTTAACGAATCCGTTCCGCGCCGACGCCCGTACAACTGAATTCTCTGCATCAAAATGCGGTTTGGTGTACGTCCCGCGACGCGTCTTGCACTTGAAGAGTGCCGGACTTCTATCATCTCGGCCGCTGACTGCCCCGTCTCAGTGAGGCGCAGCGTCACCGCCTACGTGATCGCCGGTACGGCTTCAATCAGAGCGATGCCGATAAGAGCACCCACCGCGGCGCTCACGAGCTTCGGATGCCAGCGGTCCAAATGCAGCGTGCTCAATAACGCTCCAATCAACACAACACCGAGCAGCGCAAAAACGCCAATCAAATAGGCTATTTCGAAGTCGTTGTTGATGAGCATGCCGGTCTCCGTGTGATTTCCGTGCCTGCCTTAAGAATATCACAACGTGATGTAAAAACATGTTGCAATGCGCCATCAGTGGGAAGCGGCTAAAACGAGTCAGAGATCAGCGAAAGTGCGCCCGACGAGTGCGTCACAGAATGCCTCATCCGCATCGGTGATTGCCACGACCATCTGAATAAAAGCGGTACTTGCATTCAGCTCTTGGGCGAGCACTCGCGCTGTGCGCAAGGAGACCGCGCTTTGCGTCTCGCCGGTGCAATCGCTCGTGCTCTTCCGTCTCGTCGACTTTTTCGTGACGCAGAATAAAGAAGAAACGTGCAGCGCCCCACGCAAGATTGTCTTCAAAACATTTTCTTGTGGATTGGCGCCAGCCGTAATGCCCGGTCGGTCGACCTGGTCAGCATTCCTGCGCAGTGGTTGCCGCATCGCTGTAAAACTGTTGATCTGATTGCTGATTCAAGTGCGATGGGATCGACCGGCTTGAGAAGGAACATCGACCATGGCGCCGGCAGTGCCCCGCACCAAGCGTGGCCCGACATCATGATGACGGGAATCTGTCGGGATGCCGGGTAGCGGTCCAGTTCTTCGCAAAGGCGGACGCCGTCCATCGTCGGCATATCGCGATCGGTGACGATGAGATCAGGAAGTCGCGTGCAGGCGAGCGCGAGTCCAACTTCGCCGTTTTCGGCCGTGAGAACGTTGTAGCGCTGTCGGAGGAATGCTTGCAGGGCTTCGAGGGTGCTAGGCTCGTCGTCAACAAGAAGAATTGTGACCATGTGGTCGACCGTTGCGTAATAATTCGATGGCGCAACGTGCGTGCCAGCAGCGAGATTAGCACTCGTATCGATATGTGGCTTTGTCGGATGCGATGCCTTCTACGATAACGCTGGTAAGCAATCTTCATACCTGTAAAGCGATGTCGGGGTCCGACTATCGCGTCACGAATGGCGGGTTCGATTTTTCAAGACGCCGCGACTTTGTTCCGGCCAGCGGCTTTCGCACTGTACAGCGCCTCGTCAGCGGCCCGGATGACGGTGCTGACATCGCCCTGCTGCTCCGGCACACAACTGGCCGTGCCGATGCTGACGGTCACGCGCCCGTATTCACTACCCGCGTGATCGGTGGCGAGCTCGCTGATCGCCGTGCGGATCGTCTCAGCAATCTGCACCGCACCGGCGGGGGGCGTATCGGGCAACACCACCACGAATTCCTCGCCGCCGTAGCGGGCCGCCGTGTCGGCGGGCCGCCGGATGTTGCCGCTGATGCACCGCGCGACCGCGGCAAGCGCATCGTCTCCGGCCTGGTGCCCGTAGGTGTCGTTGTAGGCCTTGAACCGGTCGATGTCGACGAACAGCAGAGAAAGCGTGGTACGCGTACGACGCGCTCGGCGCCACTCCCGCTCAAGAATCTCGCCGAGGGTGCGACGATTATTGAGGCCAGTCAGCCCGTCCGTTTTGGCGAGCATCTGCAGTTCCGACTCGGCACGCATCCGGCGCCGCAACTGGGCGCCGAGCAGAACTGAGAGCACAACAAATCCCACACCGAGTGCGGCCGTCAGCGAGCCGATGGTGAGCGCGCGCACCCGCCAGGCGGCATAAATGTCCTGTTCGGCCTCGGCGACCATGAGGACCAGCGGCACATGCGGCAGATTCTTGAAATAGTAGAGCCGACGCACGCCGTCGATCGATGCCGTTTCGGAAAACGTGCCCTCCGGCGCGCTCCGAAACCGCTGGAAAGTCGCGGCCCGGCTGATGTCGCGGCCAATCATGTGCACGTCGTACGGCTGGCGCATGATCATGATGCCGTCCTTGCCGATCAGCGACATCGAGCCATGTGGGCCAAGCCTCAGGCCGGCGAACAGTTCGTGAAAATACAGGTTGATCGCAATGAGCACGATGCCGGCAAACGAGCCGTCCGGATGCGAGAGCCGGCGCGAGAGCGCGATGCTAGGGGTGCCGGCGCGCAGGCGGAATTCGTAGGGATCGCTGGTGTATAGCCCGACGTCCGGGTGGTCCCGGTGGATCGTGAAATACCTGCGATCGGCGAAATTCCCGTGGCGCGGCACGTCATTTGCCGAATCCAGGACGACATGGCCCTCGGCGTCCATCACCAGCATCGAGCCGAGAAACTGGGCTGTCATCGCATGGTCGAACAGCACGCCGCGCCGCAGCGCCGGGGACGCCATCACATCTGGGCGTTGCAGACCCTGCATCACCGCCTGCGGTGACAGGTCGTACAGCTCGAAATTGCGTTCGATGTCGCGCTCGGCGATCAGACCGAGATTGCGCGAGGTTTCGCGGGCGCGGTCAAGCGCGTCCTGCCGACTCTGATACAACACGGTAGCGCAAAGCCCGATCATGAGCAGCACGATGATGGTCGCACCGAGGACGATCGCATGAGGTGCGGATAATGCATATCGCTTGAATCTGACCGTCCGCCAGAAACGTTTCCTGTCTTCCTTCTTCACCGATTCTCCATGTCTCGGCCGATGTAGGCGCATGGGTCAGCCGGTCAGCCCCGCGTCGATCGCCAGACGATTTGCGTGACCCGGTTCTGTTTTATGAGTACTTGTCGCGTTCGGGTCCCGCGCAAAGACCTCTATGCGGGACCGGGACATGGCCCGATGACCGGCCGGCCCGGCTGCGCTTGTGCGCCGCCGCGGTATTTTGCCATCACCCGCTGCGCGTGAAGGCGCGATGGATGGCTCGACACCGCCGGACGGCCTCTCTCCGTTTAACGGCCACCGCACAGGCGGACTTAAGCTCGACAAAGCCGCTCGGTTCTCTGTTTCTTCGACTCTTCAAACCTTCACCCTCGCGCTGCGGTTTTCAGTAGGTGATGGTCGCGATCACCGTGTCCGTGTAGGTGCCCGCCATGGGTGTCGTCTGCGGCTGCACGCGCGCATAGACGGTCAATAACTGGCTGCTGCCCGTGCCCGTGCCGGTCACGGTGCTGGTGCCCGCCGAGCCGTCGCCCCAGGCGATCGAATAACTCGCGTTCTGATAAAGCTGGTAATGCACCTGGTCGGTCCCGCCGCCCCGCGTCATGCGCCGGTCCGCGACGGCTGACGTCCTGATGGGCATGGAAAGCGAACTCCGGGAACGGTCCGTAAGCGCATTAGGCGGCTGGAATGGATGGCGCATGTTTGTCGTAAAGGAAAAGCGCCCCGAAAGCAGCGTTATTACCTCCTTCATTCTGGAGCTCGTCGACGGAAAGCCTGTCCTTAACTTCGAGCCGGGACAGTACATCAGCATTGCCGTGGACATACCGGCACTGAACCTGCAACAGATCCGCCAATACAGCCTCTCTGATATGCCTAACGGGCGCAGTTACCGCATTTCGGTCAAGCGGGAAGAGGGCGATGCAACTCGCCCGCCCGGCCAGGTGTCGTCGCTGCTCCACGAGCACGTCAACGTAGGGGATCAGGTCCGATTAGCCGCGCCTTACGGCACGTTCTTCATCGACGTCGATGCGGCGACCCCTCTCGTGCTGATAAGCGGCGGTGTCGGTCTTACGCCGATGGTGAGCATGCTCAAACGAGCCATTCAGAACCCGCAGCGACAGGTCGTCTTCATTCATGGCGCGCGCAACAGTGGTGTTCATGCGATGCGAGACCGACTCAAACAAACGGCGGCAACGTACCCAAACTTCCAAGCTATTGTGTACTACGATGATCCTCTGTCGGGCGATGTTCAAGGCCTCGATTTCGATCGAAAGGGCTTCGTCGATCTCAGTGAGATCAAAAACGTAATCTTGTTGCCAGGCGCCGAATACTACATCTGCGGCCCGATTTCTTTCATGCGCCTACAGCACGATGCTCTCAGGCAGTTAGACGTCCCTGAGTCAAAGATTCATTACGAGGTGTTCGGCCCGGATCTCTTCGCGGAATAGGTGATTCGACGATGACATCATTCCCCGATGGAGAAATTTCACCGGCGTACTTGGTTATTTCATAGGCTTTACATAAAGGAATATAGCGCGTTCAATTCGTGTAGTGGCTAAGTTGTAATGTCCGCTTTGGGGGTGCGGCGGAATTCTTGGACTTGTTTATGCTTCGATACCGAGACGTTCCCGGTATTCGGTGGGACTGAGTGAGCCAAGCGATATCTTGATTCGCTTGTCGTTGTACCAGCGTATATACGAGCCAACCACTTCGATGAATTGTTCGATAGTCGTCGCTTGCCAGTTTCCAGGATAAAACAGCTCGTTTTTCAAACGCCCGAAGAAGCCCTCACAGGCCGCATTATCCGGCGAGCAGCCTTTGCGTGACATCGAGCGAGTCAGCTTTGCATCGCGCATTCGTGAGAGCCAGCCGGGCCAGCGATAATGGGCGCCCCGATCAGAGTGAACAACGGGCCGGTCGGTGCTATCGACTACCATCTCAACTGCCGCATCCAGCATTGTATTGACGAGGTCCGCATCTGGACGCGTGCCGATCGACCAACTGACGACCAATCCATCGAAGCAGTCGATCACCGGCGACAGATACACCTTTCCGGCTGGAATATGGAATTCAGTGATGTCCGTAAGCCACTTTCTATTTGGCGCTGTAGCACGGAAGTCGCGGTTGATAAGGTTCTCTGGTGCCGGGCCTATTTCTCCCTGATAGGAGCCGTAGCGGCGTCGCTTCGTCGTCACGCTCAGGCTTTCCTGCCGCATCAAACGCCGCACAACTTTCTCCGAAAGAAAGACTTCCTGCCTACCCAGTGCGGCCTGTATCCGACGGTAGCCATAGCAACGGTAATTGAGATCGAAGATCTCTGTGATGGCCAGGCGCGCAGCAGCGTACTTGTCAGATATTCGTAGGCGCGCCCGGTGATAAAAATAGGAACTGCGGGCAAGGTCGAGTTCAGACAATAGATCTGACAGTGCATAGGTTTGTTTCAGGGCATCAACTAGCAACGTCTTTTCCCGATTGTTCAGGATCTGCAGGTCGATGCCCAGGTCTTTTTTTAGCAGTTCATTGGCCTTCTTCAAGATGTCGTGTTGAAGCTGCAGTTGCCGGATGTCTCGCTGAAGCGACTCGACCTGGCGCTCCAGTTCCTCTCGATCCGGGGCTTGCGACGGATTTTTTGGGCGTTTCATGGATGCTGGAGCCTCGCGACCAAGTAGCTGATTTTTCCAGTTATACAGCGTCGGCCGACTTACGCCCATTTTTTGAGCCACTGCCTGGCCGCTTTCCTGTCGCGTGCAGAGATCAATGACGGCTTTCTGCTTCAACTCCCGGGCGTGCCGAACGCTTGTGGCTCTGCCAACGACGCGCGTCTTTTTTGCAGGGTGTCGTTCATCGAGCCAGGCTGCAAGCGTCACGTCGACAGGGTATCCCAATGCCTTCACTGTCGCGGCCAGGCAGCGACCATGGCTCAGATAGTGATCCGTAGCGGCCTTTTTTTGCTCGTCCGAATATTTTGGCTTTGAGCAGGTACGGCTTGCTGGCAAATCATGGAATTTCTCGTAAATTCGGTACCAACGCTCAAGAGCCTTGGTTGTCGGATAGCCCAATTGACGAACGGTCATCGTGAGACGCTTCCCCAAGCGTATGTAGAGCTCGACTGCTCGAATGCGGTCTTCGTACGAATACATGAACTACCTCCTGGTAGTCCAACTTATCCGCCGCACCCCCGCGAGCGGACATCTGTATTTAGCCTCGACAATTCGCTATCCTGACTACGCCACTGATCAAAGCACGGAATCGGTGATGTCGCAGTACGCAATAGCCGGGGCGCGCCAGGGCTGGAATCGGCACGGATTACGTCGCCGAATCACTCATGGGATTCTTCACCGAATTCGGGGACGGCGGCGCCGACATCCTGCCGCTGTCAGGACTTACGAAGCGTCGTGTCCGAGCCCTGGCGCAGTCGTTAGCGCGCTGAAGAACGCCTTGTGATGAAACTTACAACCGCAGATTTCGAATCTCTCACTCCCAAACGGCCGGACGAAGACAGTTGGGGCATCAGCTACGAGAACATCGATGACTTCCTTGATAGGAAGGAGATAAGCGACGAGGTGGTGACCACCGTCCGCCGTTTCCACTCGGCGACGCAACACAAACGCTCGTTACCCGTCGAAGTTCCCCAAGGTTGACGGTTTGCAGTGCCTTGCGCGGCGTCGGTGGCCCGAGCCGCGCTTCCGCCAGAGGTACCGTAAGGACGTTTGGTAGGTGAATCGAAAGCTTGGACTGGTAGATTTTAATGATCTAGATCTTCCATCTTCCGCCGAAGCCATGAACGACAAGCTGTCCAATGCCGCGCCGATGGAAACCGTTCCATCAACCTCAAGTCCGGGCTACGCGAAGGCACATCCTGTCACTCGGGCGTTCGATACATTCGCCAGCGCGGTCACACGCTGGGCGGGATCGCCGGTCGCCTTTGGCCTTGCCGTGATCGCCATTGTGACCTGGATCGTCACCGGTCCTGTCTTCAAGTTCTCCGACGGCTGGCAACTTGTCATTAACACCGGGACGACCATCATTACTTTGGCTCTTTTAAAAACGGAGTGGGTAACGGCCTTCAGCGGGCATGCGAGTTGAATGCAGAGAAGTCGAGTTTGCCTGCGATGAGAAACAGGACCGTTCGCATGGTTTCGAAGCGAGCGTATCCACGTGCCTTGCGCTTGGTGGCCTGAAACAGTCCGTTGATGGCTTCGATGAAGCCGTTGGTCTGGCGGGTCTGGGTCCAAGCGACGATGCCGTCGAAGTGACGACGAATCAATCGCACCACCTCCTTCATCGGTTCGACCTTCGAGCGCATGACGTTGGTGCACCACTGTTGCAACATCTCGGAGACGACATTGATTTGCTTGCGCTCGAGAATTTCGCGCAGTTGCTCGCGATACAGCCAGGCGCGTGCGGTGCGGCTGGTTGTGTACTGACTGACGAGCGCCTCGAGGTCAGTCAGTTGGGCCAGATTGAGTTTGTTCGCGTCCTTCAGCAGCGTCCAGCGCATGCCTTTAAGTTCCGGGTCGACCTTCTGTTGTTGGCGACGCACTGTATCGAGCGCCTTGGACGCGTGCGCGACGACGTGGAACTTGTCGAAGGTCAGCCGCGCATCGGGCAGATGTTCGTTGACTCCCTTGATGAAAGCCGGCGACATGTCGATGCTGACCGAGCTGACCTGTTCGGGCTTGCCACCGTGTTGGCCCAGATAGGCGGCGAAGCGTTCAATCGTGCTGGCGTCCTTGCCGGTTGTCACGAACACGACCCGCCGCGCCTGCATGTCGGCCACCAGTGTCAGATACTCATGACCGCGCCGGTACGAGGTTTCGTCAATCGCCACCGTCGTCACCTCCGACAGGTCCGCCGACGCGAGCGCCAGTTCGACATAGCGCGAGCAGATGGCGTGAACCCGGTGCCACGACAGGTTGACGATGCGCGCCACGGCAGCAAACGGCATCTGCTGAGCGAGCATCAGCACAAGCGCCTCGAACAGCAACGTGAAGCCGCTGAGTTGACCGACCCAATCAGGTTCCACCAACCGTACCGAGCCGTCCGGCAAGCGTACGCGCGGCACCCGTACTTCCAAATAGCACTCGTGCTGAAAGAAATTCATATGGCGCAGACGCTTGATTTGCGTGTCGTGCACCGGGTGCTCGCCGGCGACGCTGGCATAACCGAACCGGCTGCCCGCGACAAAGTCCACCGCGATCGTGAGTTGGCGTTTGCCGGCATCAAAGTCGACGCTTTGTACGTACGACGGGGCCTTGATTCCCAGAGCGGCTTCAAACAGTTGGTTCGTCATGTTTGTTTCGTCTTGCATGGCTGGTTGCAGCATTCTGCCGCAACCAGCCATGACTCAGCTTATCGAATCACTGCGCCTCAAGGGTTCGCTGCGCCGGGCTTACGCCCGCCCTTGACCCGCCAAACCACCCACTGAGAATTCAAAAGAGGCATTACTTTCCTCATGGTGTTTCTGATACAGCAGAGCGCGAACAAAGACAGCGTCGCGCTTCACCTCAAGCTGAATGAGTTACTTGCCTCGAACAAGCGAGCGAATAATCAATTGATCGGCATTGAGGACGCGACGGAGGATGAACTGCGAAAGCTGGCCGCTGCATATCTCCAGCTCGTCGAAAAGCACGACGCGAGCAGCGAGCTTACTGGCGACGACGGAGTCGCAGCGGAAATTGCACGTCGGCTCGCGGATGCACGCGCAACCGATTCCGCCGAGAGCCAGACGAATGACGCAACGTGAACGGACGCACCTCGGCAGCTTTTTAGTGACCTGTTTCCACGCGGGCAACATCAAGTGTTTAACAGCCTGGTCCCCGTGACCGAACCACGAGCGTAGAGAAAGCGCGGCACGAATCGCGCGACAGTCGCTTTCCGCGGGCCGGAGAGCGGCTGGTGCAAAGCAACCCGACGGGTGGAAAGTTACCAGGCTGTCAACGCTCGGCGCCCAGCCGAAGGGACACTGCTAAGCTTCTTCGACTTCGACCCAAAAGGTTCGACGAGCGTCCGAAAACCGGCCGGGGAGCTACGGAGTCGCGTCCACCCTCACTGCCTTAAGCCGAGCGCATTGAGCGGTTGCGCGAGGGAACGTTGGTTGCTGACTGAGGGCTGCAAACGCTAGACAAACCATGCAGCGCAGTTCTGAACGACGGAGACTATATGGGCGGTTTCACACGGTCCGATATCGAGGGTCTGCTCGAGACGCTCGAGAATAACTTCCTCGGTTGGTCGAGTACGATGGCGCCCGCGATAATGGGGGCGCCGGAGCAACGAGAATTGGGGCAAGGTTCGCAATCAATCCGAGACGTTCATAGAAGCCCGCGCCGCTCACAGCCGCGCGCGAACACTTCCTCCGAGCACAGGCTCGCCACAGCATTCATGCTCCGTCAGTTCGATCCGGCGATGACGCCGTAGCAGAAGCACGGGGCATATAACGTGCTTCACGTCTTCCATCGAATGAACAGATTGGAGACGACATGGCGACTGACGAACGCCGCCGCCTAGGTGAGTGGCTTCCGCGCGAAGAAAAAGTCATTGCTCGCTTTCGCGAAACCTTCGCAGAGCACGCCCGCCAGCGAGCGAAGGCGACGAAGATGAACCGCGTAGTCGAAGAACTGGCCGCATTTATCCGCGACGATCCGGTCGTGCGCATGGACTTTACGCGTGCGATCCTGCAGGCGCGCGAAGCCGGATATACCCTCGGTTATTCGAGCGTAGACGAATTTATCGTTCTGCTCGATGCGATGCTGACCTATGCGCCGCCTTTCAGCGAATCGAGCCTGATTCATTGTCCGGTGAACGCGTTGCTCGATTGGCCGATGGTCATGCCATCGGGCTACGCGCTGTTTCGCGATCCGGCGTTCAACTCACATTTGAAGAAAGTGCTGAACGTGTGGTCCGGGTTCTTGAGCGGACCGTATTCGCGCACGCATTTGACGACGGCCTCGCCGAACGGCTGGTTCAGCGAGCAAGCGGACGCGAAGATCGGGCTCGATCAGTTTCTCTGCGATCCGCATAAGCCTTATTGGGGATTCTCGTCGTGGAATTATTTCTTCACGCGCGAATTCAAGCCCGGTGCACGTCCCGTCGCACGGCCTGACGATACCAAGATCGTCATCAGCGCGTGCGAAGCGTCGCCGTATAACGTACAGCACGACGTGCAGCTTCAGGATTCGTTCTGGATCAAGTCGCAGCCGTATTCGCTGCTCGAAATATTCACCGCCAAAGAAGCGGAGCTCGCGGGCCGCTTCGTCGGCGGGACGGTGTATCAGGCCTATCTCAGCGCGTTCTTCTATCACCGCTGGCATGCGCCCGTAAGTGGAATGATCAAGAATGCGTATCTCGTCGACGGCGCCTATTACTCGGACGCCGATTCGGAGGGCGAAGACCCGAGCGGTCTCAACGATTCGCAAGGCTATATCACTGCAGTCGCGGCGCGGGCGGTGATCGTCATCGACTGCGACGATGCGAGCATCGGTGAAGTCGCGTGCGTGTTCGTGGGCATGGCGGAAGTGTCGTCATGCGTGATCGAGGCGCTGCCCGGCCAGCGCGTGCGCAAGGGTGAAGAGCTCGGCTACTTCCAGTACGGCGGCTCAACATACTGCCTGATATTCAGGCCCGGAGTCATCGAAAACTTTGAGCGCCAGCCACCGTACGACGACGATGCTTCGCCGGTGCAGGTCAACGCGCATCTGTGCACGGCACGCTGAATGCCAAAAAGTCGCGTGAGCAGTCAGCTCTTCGCAGGCGCGCCGCACGAGCGTGGCTAGCGAGACGGTCCTTCTTCGCCTTTTCGAACGCGTCGAACAGCTTTTCGACGGCGCGACGACCGTAGGTGAGTAATCGCATCGCATCCCGACTTGTGGTCGTTCGGCTCGTGGCGCTGGTGGTGCGCGGATTGTTCTTCAGTGGCAAAAACAGCGCTCGCTCTTGCAGGGTCGCCATGTCGCCGCTCCACTGCTGTCAAACGAACTAAAGTCGAGACGATTTCGCTACCAAAATTGAGACTTTTGTGACAAACGCCCGGCGTCGAATAAAAAAACCGTTAAAAACAATTGATGCGGCGAAAACTTGAAGTAAAGAGTAAGTCAGTATGACTTTCCGTGGGTAGAGGGGCTGGCCTGGCGTGGGGCATCAACGCGGGTTGGCATCGCTGCCAGAGCCGCATGGGTGGGCAAAGGCCGCACCCCGGCAACTTCCCCACGGAGGCCAGCATGGACAACGATAGCACGGTGTACGTCGGACT
>NZ_JARUXS010000005.1:0-221238 GCF_031451175.1 Caballeronia sp. LZ035 | reverse complement strand
GTAAGGAATGCATGGGCTCAAGCATTGCGCGTGCCTCGCGCGTCGATGATAGCGGCGGCACACGACATGCTGCATAGATCGAGGTCTGACACGCTTCAACACAGCGCGTGCGGCGAAGCACGCCTGACCGACGGAGAAAATCTTGAACAAGGATCAGAAGGAAGGCATCAAGGAACAGGTCAAGGGCTGGACCGACACCGCGATCGGCAAGGTGACGGGCGACGAGGACCGCAAGCTCAAGGGCGACGTGGAGATCACCAACGGCGCCAATCGCAAGGATTACGGCGATCAGAAGGACAACATCGAGAAGGGTGTCGAAGACCCGGGCGATCCGACGAACGAGTGATTCGCAATGGATTCAATTAAACGCGACGATCGGCGATACTGAAAAGGTGGTCGCCCGATCGCCGCTCAATCTGGTTCAACGCGAAGCAAGCATCCCGATCACCAAGCCGCCGACTGCGGCCAGCGCGATAGCCTTCCACGGATTGTCGTGCACGAAGTCGTCGGTGGTTTCGGATGCCGCCCGATATCTCGTCGCCATTCCGTCCCGCACATCGGAGAGCCTGTCTTTGACGACCGAACGCATATCATTGCCGGACGCGGATGACTCCCCGTTCTCATTCGAAGAAGGCCGGTCTGCGCTGGTCGGGAATTCATATGCAGCCTCAGCCTTTTCCGTTATGAGGGAATCGACCGGGTCGGAACCTTGAACCCTGTTAGCCATGAACGTCTCCTTGGGTGTTCGGCGGTATCGAGCCAGCGGAAGTCGGTCCGCCGGGCGTCGACGCAGCTGGTGCAATTTGCATGCCGTCAAACGCTTATCGACGTGAAATAGTCGACGCTGATGCGGCGCTGTGGGGGCGGACGTCATACATCGACCAGCATTTTTTCAAGCCAGCGCGCATCCATCTGGCAGACATAACCGTCATATCGTTCGATCGGACTGAATCCATTACCCTGGTAGAACCGCATCGCACGCTTGTGACCGCCCGCGTTTCCAGGAAGAGCCTCCTGTAGCCACAACCGGCAGCGTCGGCCTCCAGATGCCGGACGACGGCCGTGCCGGTGCCCGATGCCCGACGCCCGATGCCCGATGCCCGATGCAGATTGACGGCTATAGACCCTTTTGATCTCGGCCGTCGATGCGTCGATGCCTTAATGCGCCGCACCCGACGGGCTTTCCGAGGGCCGTGCGCGCCACGTAGAACATGCCACTTGCCGAGCGAAACTCGGGGACATCGAATCTCGACTGGCCGCCATCGCTCGAGAAGAACGCGAGATTGGCGCTTAGTTCATCGAGCAGGATTCGCCCGTCAATCGAAGCCGTCTTCCCGTTGCACGGATCGCACTGGATGAAGAGCCATTCTTCCTCCTGCTGTTTGCACCCATTTAGCAAGTCGAGGACCTAAGGCGCGCGCGGAACAGCGGAATGCCGCTTGCTGAATTTTACGAACGATTCATTCAACGCTCTAACCGCCATGACCAGTCATTTCGACATCCACGAACTTCCCGCCGTGTCGGTGCACTTCCTCCTGATCTCGATGCCGCCCACGCCTTCCGCCTACGACGAAAGCGACGACCTCGACGATCTGCTCGATGAAACCGGCGCAACCGTCCATCGCAGCACCGGCAAGACCGGCACCGACACGGAGGCCGAGCCCGATCCCAAACCGAAGCCATCGGCGGCAACGCAAGCGGATCAGTCAATGGGCTCATCAGTTTTATCGACCGGGGCAAGACAAGGAGCGCACCATGAAATTATCCATCACGTTGAAAGCCGCGGCGATCGCCGCATTGTCGGCAAGTCTTTGCGTCATCGCTGGATGCAACCGCAACAGCACGAGCGCGGGCAGCGCAGCCAGCGACAGTGCGGCTGCCGCGCCCACGTCGGCCACGTCCGCGCCGGCAGCGGCCAGCTTCCCCGCGACGGCGGCAAGCGATACGCCATCGGGCGCCAGCCAGTAACTCCGCACACGAACGAAGGAGTTCAAAGCCATGAGCAAGGGCACGTCCGCTAGCGGTTCCAATACCGTGTTCATCAAAATTCAGGAGGCGTTGAGAGGCATTCACTATCCCGCGGACAAGCAGACCATCGTCGATACAGCGCGCAAGCAAGGCAAGCGACGATGTGATGTCCGCGCTCGATGCGCTGCCGGAACAGCAGTTTCAGGCACCGGCCGATGTGTCGAAGGCGGTCGGGCAGGAAGAAGGCTGAAGCGCGGCGGCGCGCATATCTATGCGCGCCGCGACCGCAATCTCCAGGTTGCAGGCCGTACTGCCACCATTCGCTGCCATTACGTAAATCTTCTATCCGGAAGTCCTCCGCGTTGGCAACGTGGGTATTCATGGAATCCTTCTGGCGAAAGAGCGTTTAGGCAAGTTATATGTACCGCGCCGGTGGCGCGCCTAGTGCGGACCGCATGCGGCGACGACATCCGTATCAAAGGGCGTTCCGGTGAACGGTCGTCACGCTTGTCCAATGCAAAGCATGATTAAGGAGGTATTCGTCCTTCACTGCCGACTCCTCAATAACACGCTTGGCCTGAAGGCCGAATTGAGAAGCATGCAGTCGCGAATAATGCAAGCTTCCATGACCCGGCCTCTGGCCTCGCCGCGAAGCCACACGCTCCTCAGACTGCCGCCCTGGATAACTCAACAAGTTAGCGCCCCAGCAGTTAGCACTGTGAGGAGCGTACGCGCAAGCCGCTGCGCGCAGATAAAGCGTCATCGACGGGCACAACGACTGCTGAGTGAACCAACTGCCTTCGACGCTGCATCGCATGCGGGCCCCACCCTCGAGAGTTGTCAAATGAATGCTCCCTCCTCCCCACCTCTTGCGCGGCCGCGCGCGCCTTCGGCAGTGGTCAAATGGATTACGCTGGTATTCCTCGCGCTGTCGGGCCTCTACTTGATCATAGGTGGTGGCTGGCTCGTTGCCATCGGCGGGTCGCCTTACTATTTGATCGCGGGCATCGTCACGCTCGTCATCGCATGGCTCGTTCTGCGCGCAAGTCCCAAGGCGCTCTGGCTTTATGCGTTACTGCTGCTCGGCACGCTGATATGGGCGATCGCCGAGTCCGGCTTCGATTTCTGGGCGCTCGCGTCGCGCCTCGATGTGCTCGTGCTCGTCGGCATCTGGATGGTGCTGCCGTTCGTGCTGCGCATCTATGTCGCGCCACGCGCGTCAGGCCCGGCGGCGCTGGGCGTTGCGCTCGTGCTGTCGGGCGTCGCGCTGGGTTATGCCGCGTTCAACGATCCGCAGCAGATAGACGGCACCGTGAGCGCGGCGACGTCGGCGGCCGCGGAAACACCGGGCAAGCACGCGGGCAACTGGCTCGCCTATGGCAACTCACAGGCCGGCACCCGGTATTCACCGCTCGCGCAGATCAACGATCGCAATGTCTCGAACCTGCGCGAAGCATGGCGTTTTCGCACGGGCGACATGAAAGGCCCGAACGACCCGCTCGAGATCACCGATGAAGTCACCCCGCTCGCTGTCGATGGCACGCTGTACTTCTGCACGCCGCATCAGCAGGCGGTCGCACTGGACGGCGCGAGCGGCAAGCAGAAATGGCGCTTCGACCCGCAACTGAAGCCCGATCCCAGCTTCCAGCATGTGACCTGCCGCGGCGTGTCCTACTATGAAACGCCGGCCGCCGCACAGGCGCGCGACACCGGCAATCCATCGAATCTGCCGATGTCGTTCCTCTCGCCCGTGCGTTTGCCTTGCAAGCAACCCGCATGGGGCTATGTCGCCGCGCTCGATCTCGACACCAACCAAGTGATCTGGAAGAAACGCATCGGCACGACCCGCGACTCGTCTCCGATTCCCATTCCATTCAAGATGGGCATGCCGATGCTCGGCGGACCGATGACGACAGCAGGACATGTCTTCTTCATCGCCGCCACCGCTGACGACTATCTGCGCGCGTTCAGCACGGACACCGGCGCGAAGCTATGGGAAGCGCGGCTGCCCGCAGGCGGCCAGGCAACGCCGATGACCTATGAGGCCAACGGCAAGCAATACGTGCTCATCGCGGCGGGCGGACATGGTTCGTTCCTGACCAAGCTCGGCGATTACGTGATCGCCTACGCCTTGCCCGACAATCACTAGGCCACCCGCCGTAACGGCTCCCGCGCGACGCCTCTGCGTTTAAGAGGCTATTTCGCGCGCGGTTGCTGAAGGTTCGAATCCGGCTCGGTGAATTTTTCACGCACTTGTGCCACCTTGGCCGCGAGCGCACGCGCGACGTTCTCGACTTCCTGCTGAACCGGCAAGTCACGATCGAGCGTCTGATGACTCGTGGCATACGGCTCGTAGTAGCCGATGAATCGGTCGAGCCGAGACTTTGCACCCGACTCCACGAAACCCATCCAGTCGAGCCAATCGGTCAACGCGCGGCGCGAACCCTCGATTCCGGCTACATCGCCATGGACGACGAGCCCGTATGCACGCCCTGCCAGATGCTTTGGATAATCCCATCCATCCAGTTCGATTTGTTTGGCTTCAGCAGGGTTTTTGCCGTGCGTGGATGACGGATCGGGATTGCCGCCATCCGCGCAGACCAGGCGATCCATCATCAACTTGATCGGGCTGCTGACCTGATACCAGTAGACAGGCGTGACGATCAGCAAGCCGTGGCAGGCGGCGAGCTTTTCATAGATCTCGTTCATCCAGTCATTGACGAGGCCTAGGGAATGGTTCGGATAGCAACTGCACGGCCAGTGACAAAGCGGCATCGCCGTCGAAACACAGCCTTTGCAAGGATGGATATGGAGGTCGTGCTCAGAGTTGAGCCGTGATAGATCGAGCACGTCGACTATGATCGACGCGCTCTGGAGGATGGCTTCCGCTCGCTTGGCCAGCCGGAACGACTTCGACATTTCGCCCGGACACGTGAAGTCGTTGCGCGACGAACCCACGACGATGACGACACGCGACGGCGCTTCTGGATCGCGCTGCCGCGCCTGCGCCGTGGCAATTCGGTCGCTCGCCTCGCGCCATTCCACCGATAGCTCGTATTCGGGGTCTGCGAAACGCGGTCCTGCCTTTTCGGTTATCGGCGATTTTCTGCCTTCGAGATACGCGTCCCACGCGATCGCTTCAAGCCGGTCGATCGCCTCGTCCTCTACGCGAAACGCCGGATCGTAAAAGCGCGCCGTGAATCGCTGACGAAAAACATCGCGCTCAATTTTTTCCGTTACCTGCCCCTTCCGAACGTCGATCTGGTCGAGGGCCACGGTGTGAGTGACGGAGCGGTTGCCGGCTTTATGGATCGCCATGAGAATCTACCTTTTCCGATGCGCAATCAGGCCACCGGTTCGAGCGCGACCTTGATCCAGCCGGGTTGTCGCTTGTCGAACGCCTTATAGGCATCGATGACGTTCATCAACGGCTCCCGTGTAGTCAACACCCGCAGCGGGTCGAATGATCCGCTGCGTACGCGCTCCACCAGCGGCGGCGTCACCGCGCGGTGATTGCAGTTGCCCATCTTGATCGTCAGGTTCTTGTTCATTGCGACGCCGATAGGAAAGAATCGATCATTCGGCGGATAAACCCCGATGATGCCGAGCGTCCCGGCCTTGGCCACCGCGGCGATGCTCCAGTCGAGCGCCTGGGTGGGCGCATCGCCGGGAATCCAGTTGCCGTCCGACATGTTGCGCTCGGGAGTTACGGTTTCGCTTTCTGATTCGCCCTGCTTCGCACTGTCCTCGGATGATGCCGGGCCCGCCTGTGCGTGGACGGAATCCACGCCTACCGCATCGATCGCGCGATCCACGCCGATGCCGCCGGTCAATTCAAGGATGGCCTGCACCGGGTCCTCTTCATCGAAGTTGACCGCTTCCGCGCCTTGCGCACGCGCCATGTCCAGGCGATCTTGCAGACGGTCCACGACGATCACGCGTCCTGCTCCGAGCATGAACGCGCTTGCCACGGCGAACTGACCGACCGGCCCGGCGCCGAACACCGCGACCGTATCGCCTCGGGTGACTTCGGCGAGTTGCGCGCCGAAGAATCCGGTCGGAAAGATATCCGACATCAGAATGGCACGTTCGTCGTCGATATTCTCCGGCAGCCTGATAAGGCTCGCGTTCGCGAGCGGCGTGCGCGCGAACTGGGCTTGCAGGCCGTTGAAGGGTCCCGTCGATTGCGGGCCACCGAAGAACGCCGTGCCTGCGGCCGGGCCATTCGGGTTGGCCTCGTCGCACTGAGCCGTATAGCCCTTCCGACAATACGAGCAGAAGCCGCAGGAAATCGTCGATGGGATCAGTACGCGGTCGCCGCGCTTGAAGTTACGCACACCCTTGCCAATTTCCTCGATCACGCCGACGCCTTCATGGCCGAGAATCGTTCCCGGCTTCATGCCGCCGAGCGTGCCGCGAACCATATGCAAGTCGGTCCCGCAAACGGCGCTCGCAGTCAGGCGAACGATGGCGTCCTGATCGTGCTGAATCGAAGGGTCGGGAACGTTGTCGAGGGATATGTTTCCGACTCCGTGGAAGACGACGGCTTTCATGCTGTGCTCCTTCGCTGGTTTCTGAATAGAGCGAGAGGGAGCAAGCGTCGCACCCGCGAGGGCATGGCTCGGTGCCGTTTTAATCGGAGCCGCGTGGATAGCTGTCCAAAAGGCTAGCCTCGTATCCGCTCGAGTCTTCGCGGTTCCTGGTGGCACGCTCCGCTGATGGAGAACTCCTGGAATGCGGGGTACCAGTCGACATAGCTATCAAGTCGCCCAGCTCAGACACCTGTATGCGCGCCCGGAGTTCGAAGGTATGGAGTTCGCCATTCTTTCGGCGCTCGAACAAAAAGCCCGTCGGATAGGGTACCGCTCACCGCGGCTGACGCAGACTCCAGAACCACAATGAAATTGCTTTCTATGAATCCAGTGGTTTTACCGTAACTGGGGATGAGGCTATAACATCATGCCCCAGTGTGCCCTTGCCTCGAAACGTCGCTGTACAAAGACGCCGTACAAGCGCCTTCGGGATAGTAAGCGTGTCGGCGGCGACGAACTTCGCTTCACCGCGGCAGTCAATTCGGCCGCTTCCAGTGAAGCACCGGCCTGGAACTCAAGATTTCGACGCCAAAAAATTTGCTTTGCGGGAACGACGGTTGCAAATACCCGTCAGTGCCGACGCCAAAACTCAGCGGCATAACGTGTTCCGGCCTTTCCTTAAAGGAGTATCGACATGAGCACCTCACCCAAAAACCCCGGCACGCAAGATCAGTCCGTATCGGGCGATGAAACCTTCGAAACCGACATCTCCGAAACTGATGACGAAGGCACGTCGGTCCATCAGGCAGAAGTGAAGACGGACGACCTGTCGGAGACGAAGCCGGCCGAGGGCGATTCCAAGTCTTGATGCTCATCCGCGAAGTTGTTCTGCATTTCTGCGCAGGGCGCAGCGTTACACCGCCGATCGTCGCGATGAGCTTCGGCGCGAGCACCGGTTTCGTCGGATGCGCCTGGAAGCCGGACGCCGACGCGCGTGAGCGCGCGTCCGCCTGCGCATAACCCCGCAACCGCGGGCATGCGCTCCGTCAGCGTCGCGGCGCGGCTCGCCTGTTTCCTCGCGGATGAGCCATGGAACGTCATAGCCGTCCTGCTCGCCACCGAGGACGATATCGCACAGCAACAAGTTGGGCCGCTGCGCGGTCGGCAAGAACCGACTGGAGTCTACCGCCGGGCGCTTAATGCCCTGGCTGAATTTTATTGTGAGCGCCGGCGCGCCGAAATCCAACCTGACTTCGTCTTCGGCGTCCGGCGTTAGTGACGCCCGAGGACTTGTTACCGACCTGCCCTGCCAACGCTGTTCCACTTCCTCCGCAGTCACCAAGCAGCATAGTCGCCCGACCTGCGAGCGGTAACGGCGGCGGCTGGCCGCTTGCGGCGCTCGTGGAATTGCTCGTTCAGCAGCCTGTCGTCGGTGAAATGCGTCCGTTGCGCCCGGCGCTCGCGCGCGTGAGTCAGCAGGCTCAACACGCTCGGCGGCCAAGTCGCGTGCTGCTGCGGGCGCCGCATGGGCCGAATGCGCTGGCGTTCTCGTACGTTTAATCATGTCGATTGCGATGCCGCCCTCTGCGGGTCTCACGCCAAGGCGTAAGGTCGCCGGCTACGCTTCCAGGGCGCCGGCAAGCGGACGTACCAGAATCAGCAACGTATCGGTCGCCTGAGCGGCCAGGTGCAAGCGTCGGCAAGCCTGGGAGCGGTGTGCTGTTGCCAGAACAGCTGCGTACCGCAACTTCCGGCCTGCAGAACGCGCTCCGCGCACCACAAGGCGTCCGCCGTTTTCGAGGCACGCAGCCACATCAGTTTGTCCAGCGGCACGCCAAGGCGACGCGGTTCCATCCGAACTGAGCGATTTGACCGTCACCCTACAACCGTCGCCGATCTTGCCGAGTCCCTACGGCTGTGTTCGTCGCCATTCACTTGCCCCGGCTTTCGCTGGAGGTGTTCACACTGAGGTGGTCGCCTCCGTTTGAGCATGGGTGCGCGGTGCTCGAGCGCGACAAAGTCATCGTGCTCGACGCGTTGGCAAAGGACGCGGGATGCGCGAGTGGGGATAAAGCGCGGCAGGGCACGGCGCTCGCGCCTCAAGCGCTGATGCTCGATCGCAGCGCTGTACGTGAATACGAGATGCAGCGCGAGGTGGCGGTCGCGCTGCTGCGTTTCTCGCCGCAGGTGGCGATCGGAAAATCGCTATTTAAACCGGACAGTCGCGTGGTTAGAAAGCGGCCATTAGGACGCTGAAATTGGCGATTCATTGTCGGACGGACCTGACGACGGGTCGTCATCATTCCCTGCACTATCCAGCACGAAATCTCGGAGAGCCCCACCGAGTCGGAGAAGCCGCTGCGACAAATCGCGCTCGCTCTTCGCGCGGGCATCATCACCGAGCGTTTCGGCCATACGAGCGCGACGCGCTGCCAGCATCGCGCGCTCTTCAACGTGACGCACCGACGTCCACAGGGCATCTTCGGCATCGGCCTTCTGGGCAGCGTCCAACGAGGCTTCGGAAAACGCGTGTCCGGTATGGCACCGATATCGCAAGGGCGGAGCATCGCTGATTTCCCACACGACGCCGCCGCAGTCCGGACACGTGAGCGTGCTGCGCGTGCCCAGACGGTCGAGCTCCTCGGGCGAGGAAAATCCAGTCAGCGTCATTCTTGCCTCGGCCTCTATACGTTGCTTTTGGGGGCTCATGGAAACTCCTTTGATGGGCTGGCGAAGCGCATCGACAATAGCCTGCCCAACACCGTCCAGTGGCACCACCGTAGCGCTCGGAACAGCGCGCAGCGCCGCAGCGGGCATCGAGGCCGCCACGCTTTCGTTCGGTGCTTCTACGATTATTCTGCCACCGCATGCGTCGACGGCCGCAGCACCCGCGGCGCCGTCGTCGAGATCACCGGTCAGGACAACAGCGATGGCACGTGGGCCGTATTCGACCGCGACCGAACGAAATAAAGGATCGATCGCGGGACGCGTGAAGTTCTCTTTCGACGCGGTAGTTAAGCGCACCCGCCCGTCCTGAACAACCAGATGTCTGTCGGGAGGCGCGATGTAGATCTTGGACGGTTCTAAGACGGTGCCATCTATCGCATGCGTCACCGGCAATGTACAGACGGGGCTGAGCAGCTGGGGCAGAACGCTGCGGAACGCACCGATGTGCATGACAATCAGCATCGGCGCGGCGAGATTCTCCGGCAGCGATGACAGGACGGTTCGGAGCGCCTCGAGACCGCCCAGCGACGTCCCAACCGCCACGATCCGGTTTTTCTTTTCAAGACCATCAGTCACAGACACCTCCGATTGTGTCGTCCGGCTTGCCGGCTTAATTTCCATGATTACCCGGAGAGCTAAGCGGGAGGCTGCTTGCGGCCGGCGCCTGTCTTGCCCCCCGGTCGAACGGCTCATCTCAGGCTACGGGAACGGCAGTTGCGCCGCGCGAGCAAAACAGCCTTATCCCCACGGGACGAGTATGAAACCGCTCATTTGGACGGAAAGGAGGGCGCGCCCGCGCCGTCCGCTGCGCATCCTCGTCGTCGACGACCACGCGCTTGGAGCCGAAGCCGTGGCCCTGGCCCTTTCATCTGCTGGTCACGAAGCCCGCTTCGCCGTCAGCGGACGTTCGGCCCTCGAGCAAATCGCTTTATGGACGCCCGACGTCGCCGTGCTGGACATCAACATGCCGTCGCCGGATGGTTTTCAGCTTGCAGCGCTCCTACGCGCAATGGAGCTTCTTCGCGACCTGGTTCTTATAGCCTATACCTCGATGGACGAACTCGCTGTGAAGTCGAAGGGCATCGAAGCGGGATTCGACGGTTTCTGCCAAAAAGGTATGGGCACTGCGCCTCTACTCGATATGATCGCGTTGTTTGCGCCCCTCTAGCAGAAAGCACCCGAGGCACCGACGCTCCTACCTTCCTACGAGTGTTTTCCGGGCCAGCGAGCGTGGTCGGCGCCGACGTACTGCGTCAATGAGTCGAGGAAATACAGGAATGAGCAAAAAGGAACAGAGCAAGTCGACCGGGCCTGACTTCGCAGTCGTCGGTGTGGGCGCTTCCGCGGGCGGCGTCCAGGCGCTTTTGCGGCTATTCGAGTCTGCGCCCCCTTCGCCGGATGTTGCCTTTGTTGTCGTACTGCATTTGTCGCCCGACCATGCCAGCCACGCGCACGACGTCATTCAGAGCGTTGCCAGCCTGCGCGTGCAGCAAGTTCATGGTCCGGTGCCGCTCGAAAAGAACCACGTCTACGTCATTCCGCCCGGCAAACACCTCGCGATGGTAGACGGGTATTTGCGTCTGAGCGACCCAGAACCACCGCGCCTGCCGCCAACCAGCATCGACGTTTTCTTCCGGAGCCTGGCCGACGCCCACGGCGCTCGCGCGGTCGCCGTCGTGCTGTCGGGCGCGGGAACCGACGGGTCAGTCGGCATTGCGCGCGTTCGCGAACAAGGCGGCATTACGATCGCCCAGCGTCCGGAGGAAGCGCAGTATGGCGAGATGCCGCGAAACGCCATTGCGACCGGGGACGTCGACCTGGTCCTTCCCGTGGCCGAGATCATTCCGAGGCTTTTGGAGCTCGTGAGGAGCGCCGCACAAATTGAACTTCCGGCGCCGTCCGACCCGGACGAGCCGCCCGGGGGCACCGACTCGCTGATCCCGGACGCCGGCGCGATCGACGAAGTGTTGGAAACGTTGCGGACTCGGACCCAGCACGACTTTTCCAATTACAAACGGGGCACGATTGTGCGTCGCATCGAGCGCCGCATGCAAGTGAACGGTCTCACAACTGCCGCTGCCTACAATGCCTTCCTGACCGCAAACTCCGACGAGACGCCGAGACTTCTGGCTGACATGCTGATCGGCGTGACGAATTTCTTTCGCGATCCCTCAGCCTTTGGCGCGCTCGAAGAACGGTTGCATACCGAGTTTGCCAACGGAAAGTATGGGCAGGAGGAACTGCGGGCGTGGGTTCCAGCCTGCGCGACAGGCGAAGAAGCGTTTTCCATCGCGATCCTTCTTGACGAAATCTCCCGCCGACTCCCTCATCGACCGCGGGTGGCTGTTTTCGCGAGCGACATCGACCAACGGGCGATCGCAATCGCGCGAGCCGGGAGTTACCCGGCAGCGATCGCCAACGATGTCTCCCCTGCGCGCCTGGCCCAGTACTTTCACAAAGAGGGCAACCGCTATCGCCTGACGAAATCGTTACGCGATACGGTGATCTTTGCCGCGCACAACTTGCTGAGCGACCCTCCCTTCTCCCGCATCAACCTGATCTCGTGTCGAAACCTGCTTATCTACCTTGATCGGCGGGCGCAATCGCGGGTCGTCGAAGCGTTTCATTTTGCGTTACGCCCGGCAGGGCTGTTGTTCCTCGGCACCGCCGAATCGGCCGACTTCGCACAAGAATTCTTCGAGCCTATCAATAAGCAAAAGAAGATCTATCGTTCGATGCCAAGAACTGCGTCCAACGGTCTGCCCACCTACCCCAACTTTCAGGTTCAGCCTTACATCGGCGGCGGACAAGCGTTCTTCAGCCTGCCCGTCAACGATAAGCCAGTTCAAGTGAAGATTCCGAGCCAGACGCAGTCCCTTGACTTGTTCGGGCCACCCGTCATGGTGATACGCACAGACGGTGAGATCGTTTATCGTTCAGCGAACGCAAACAGGCTGACTGAAGATCTGAGGCGGACTCGGGCAGTGAACCTCTTCGATGTCGTTCGCGATGACGTGCACGCTCGTGTGCGCCAGGCCATTGAGCGCTGCGTCTCGATGGGACGGCGTGGGGATGAAGAAGCCGTTCCGTTCGAGACCGCATCCGGCGACATCGCGGTGACCCTGTCGTTGCGACCCTTCCGTGACCTCGGGCGAGACGAGGACCTGATCTCGCTTACATGTGATTTGCTGGCACCGTTTCCGACGACAACTGACGCCGCACTGAGAAGCGAACCCGGCGAGGAAACGGTCGATTCTCTAAAGCAAGCGCTCGCCGGAAGCGAAGACCGTTTGCGAAATACTTTGGAGGACGCACGCAATTCAGGCGAAGAACTCAGGGCCTCTAACGAAGAATTGCAGGCGATGAATGAGGAGTTGCGTTCGGCGTCCGAGGAACTGGAGGCAAGCCGCGAAGAATTGCAGTCGCTTAACGAGGAGCTTGTCACGGTCAATACCGAACTTCTAGTGAAAGTTCAGGAAGCCGCGCGGGTTGGCGACGACTTGAAGAATCTGATTGCTCTGGTCGGTGTTGCGACTATATTTGTCGATCGGACGCTGAGCATCAAGCGTTACACTTCGCCCGCGGAAACGCTTTTCAATATCCTGCCAGCTGACACGGGTCGGCCGCTGGAGCACCTCACGCACAAGCTCGACTATCCAGAAATGATCGACGATCTGCGCGCCGCTTTCCAGTCGCTCAGAACCGTCGAAAAAGAAGTGCAGAGCAATGATGCACGGAGCTTCCTCGCCCGGGTTATCCCATACCGCACCGATGATGACCGGATCGACGGTGCAGTACTCGCACTAATCGACATCTCCGAACAGAAGGCCGCCCAAATGCAGGCGCGAGCGAGCGAAGAAAAACTCCGGCTTGCTGCTCAGGAAACGCATGATTTCGCCATCATTGTTCTCGGCGATGACGGCCTGGTCGTCAGCTGGAACGTCGGCGCAAGTCGAATCTTCGGCTACCAGTCCGACGAAATGCTGGGTCGCCCGCTTGACGCAATTTTCGCGAACGAAGACGTTGCCGCCGGCGTCCCCCGAGAAGAATGCAACAAGGCCCGCAGCACTGGACGCGCCGAAGACGAGCGCTGGCATCTGAAAAAAGGTGGCATGAAGGTTTTTTGCAGTGGCTTTTTGAGCCGCATCGATGTGCCGGGATTTTCAGGTTTCGCGAAGATTGTTCATGACGCGACGAACAGGAAGCTTGTCGAGGGCAAGAAGGATATGGCGCTTGCTCGGGAGCGCGCGGACCATGACGAGATCAGAAAGCTCAACCGCTTGAAAGATGAATTCATTGCGGTGCTGTCGCATGAACTCAAGAATCCACTCAACTTGATTCACGTAAAAGCCGAGATTCTCGCTCGGATGCCGGAGGCGCAGCATGTCGGCCGTATCCAGGAAATCGCCGACGCGATTCAGAAGTCCGTGCTGACCCAGGCGCAGATAATCGACGACTTGCTTGATTCCTCCCGCATCCAGACCGGGAAGCTTGCGCTGCATTTCGCGCCGACTGACGTTACCAAGATCGCACGGTCAATCACTGAAGCCGTGCGCGACGATGCTGCCGCTCGCGAGATACACCTGGAAGTGGAGGTCCCCGCAGAGCCTCTCATCATTCGCGCCGACGCGGTCAGAATTGAACAGATCGTCTGGAATCTCGTGAGCAATGCGTTGAAATTCACGCCAAGCGGCGGGCACGTGAGTGTTCGACTTCGGCAGGAAGCCAACAAGGTGCGTCTGGAAGTGGCCGACACGGGCATTGGCGTTGCCCCGCCTCTGCTGGAATCGATCTTCGAGATTTTTCAGCAGGCGCCCAACGTGCGGTCGCGCGTGCGATCAAGCGGACTCGGGATTGGGCTCTCGCTTGTACGCCAGTTAGCCCAACTCCACGGCGGGACCGCCGAAGCGTTTTCCGAAGGTGAAGGCCGAGGTGCTCGCTTCCTGGTTTGGCTACCTGCGGACGCTGCTTCCGCGCACCGTCGAGTCGGAGCATCGCCCGCAGACCTGTCGATCTTCGAAGGCGTTCGCGTACTCGTGGTTGATGACTCTGCGGAGTCGTTGACCGCGATGGCCGACCTTCTTTCTCTCTACAAAGCAAAGGTCCATACATCGGCAAGTGCAAAACAAGCTTTGGATTTGTTGGCGGCCTCCGAATTCGAGCTGATCATCACCGACGTGAACTTGCCCGAGTTGGACGGATACGAGCTCGCGCGCCGGGTCCGGCAACTGGAAACGGGTTCAAGCGTTGCGATTGTGGCGGTCACTGGTCGACCAATAGGCGAGGAAGAAGGCGTCGCACGTGAGGCCGGCTGCGACGCGTGCCTTGCCAAGCCATTCAACATACACGCGCTTGCTGAGGTCCTAAGGCTCCAACAGAACCGATAGGAGTTGCTCCGGACGACGCGTGATGCGCGCGCCGAACGACACGACGGCGTTATGTCAAGCGGACAGTACCACCCGCCACGAAATGGCGGAAGCTAAGTGACGCCGGGAAGTGTTCGGAGCACGCCGGTTGAAGCGGCAATAACGCTCTTCATCAGTGTTAAACCCGACAGGGGCTTGCGCGAGCGATCGGCGTTGCCTTATGTCCTGGATAGTAATCCTACGCGTGTTCCATTTCGGCCAGCCGGGTAAGGCCGATTTGAATTGCGCGTTCGTCGAATAGCCGGTGCTTGCGTCGTCCGGCCGATTCACCACCCGGCCACTCAGCGAGACCCTTACGGATGCTCTCCACGCTTGCCGTTCGACCCTCCCGTGCAAGCAGCCAGTGACCGTGCCTCGGTTTCACGTACAGCAGAAATTTGCTAATTTCTGTTTGTACGGAGGTTCGAATGTCAGAGAAGCTAGTGCCAAAGCGGCAATATACGGACGAGTTCAAGGTCGAGGCCATTAGACTTGCCGAATCAGTCGGGCAGCACGAAGCCGCGCGTCGGCTCGGAGTGCCCGTGGCAACCTTGGGCAATTGGAGTCGACGGAGTCACAGTGCTAAAAGTATCGGCGAAGTCGACAGTCACGGAGTGAAGAGCACGCGATCGACGCGCCCGATCAACGAACTTGAGGCGGAGAACAGCCGACTTCGGAAAGAGCTCGCCGGTGCGAGACTCGATATCGAGATCCTTCGAAAAGCGACGGCGTACTTCGTGAAGGGGTCGCGGTGAAGTAATGCATGGACTCTCCCACCTTTCCTGGAAGCGCACAATGTCCTTTCTTTACCGGAGAGCCGCCATGATAGTTAAGACCGTCGGACTCGATATTGCGAAGAATGTATTTCAAGTGCACGGCGTGACTGCTGAAGGACGAACCGCTGTCGCACGCCAACTCAAGCGCAACCAAGTTTTAGCGTTTTTCTACAAATTGCCGCCTTGTCTTGTTGCCATTGAAGCGTGCGCCAGTTCCCATTATTGGGCGCGCGAACTGCAGAAGCTTGGGCACGAGGTAAAGCTTATCCCAGCGCAGTATGTCAAGCCGTTTGTACGGCGCTCAAAGACGGACGCGAACGACGCCGCTGCAATTTGCGACGCTGTATTACGTCCCGACATGCCAACCGTGGCGATCAACACGCCAGAGCAGCAAGCCATACAGATGGTCCACCGCATACGACAGCGTCTGATGACGACCCGCACGGCGCTCATTAATCAGATGCGAGGGCTACTAGGTGAGTATGGCATTGTGTTCCCTGCGCGAGTGGCGGCATTCAAAGACGGCATGCGAAATTGTATTGCGGCCGGAATCGGCTCGCTGCCAGCCCTCGCACGCGAGCTCACGGAAGCAATGTGGCAGGAACTCGGGCATGTGGAGGCACGTATCGCGGAAGTGGACAACAAGATTAAACGCATCGCCGCCGAGGACGAACGCTGCGCTCGCCTGCTCGAAGTTCCTGGCGTTGGGCCGGTCATTGCCACCGCTCTAGTCGCAGCGGTCGACAACGCGCGACGTTTCCGAAACAGTCGCTGCATGGCAGCGAGCTTTGGGCTGACGCCCCACGAACATAGCAGCGGCGGTAAGCAGAAATTGCTGGGGATCAGCAAGCGAGGGGACGGCTATTTGCGATGGTTGTTGATCCAAGGCGCGCGCTCGATTTTACGCTTCGCGAGTCGACGTGAAGACGCCATTTCGCGCTGGGCAAATGCGTTGGCGATTCGCCGTGGCGCGAATATCGCGGCCGTGGCCCTAACGAACAAACTGTCGCGCATTGCCTGGTCGATCCTCGCAAAGAACGAGTCTTTCCATTGGCGTTAAATCGTAACGGTTTTATTCTTCACCAGTTTGCGAACGATGATTGGCTGATGCGCACCGGGTTGGACCCGGCTTCGGAAATCCGACATGCGTAGTGGCTTCTCAAGGCCGCTGAAGTATTGAGACCGAAGCAGGCGATTTGCATCATGGCCAGCGGCTTAGCCGCGAAAACAGGCCGGATATATACGTGCAAACTTACCCATTGGCACCGCGACAGGAAACCATCGCTTGCAAAACGGGAGAGTCCATATATACGCATGGATCGACGAGCACCGCGACCAGTACAGTGTTACTCGGCTGTGTCACGTCTTGACGGTGTCGCGCAGCGGATATTGCCAGTGGCGTAAGCGCGTGCCAAGTCAGCGAGCGCAGGCCAACGCCGCGCTTGATCGGGAGGTGGCAGCGATTCACCGGGCCAGTCGCGGCAGCTACGGCCGTCCTCGGATCGTAAGGCAATTAAGGATCCAGGGGCAGCCGGCGAGCGCCGAACGCGTACGCCGTAGTCTGCAACGCCTAGGGCTGCGGCCGGTCTATAAACGCCCGTATCGGGTGACGACGGATTCGACACACCGCTTACCGGTTGCCCCCAACCTGCTTGATCGTCGATTTGACGGCTGGCAGCCCGATCAGGCTTGGGTCAGCGACATCACGTTCATCAGGACCGGCGAAGGTTGGCTATACCTAGCTGCCATTCTGGATCTGGCAAGCCGACGCATCGTAGGTTGGTCAATGTCAGAGCGCATCAACGCGGAACTGGTCTGCCAGGCACTGCGCAGCGCGTGCTGGCACCGTAAGCCCGCGCTGGGGTTGTTATTACATTCCGATCGCGGAAGTCAAGGCGGATTCAACCGGTCGTCGCAACACTGGATTGTTGAACAGATTTTAGGTACTCGTCGAGAGCTTCCGCGGGCGTCTTCCATCCAAGAGCTTTTCGCGGTCTTGAGTTCAACGTATTAGCACGGCTTGGATCTCGCGAGCACTCCACCGGGATAGGTCTGTGCCTTTTGGAAAGTATTGTCGTAGAAGGCCGTTGGTGTTTTCATTCGTACCACGCTGCCACGGGCTTTGCGGGTCGGCGAAGAATACTTCACGCCAGACTCTATAGTGAAGCGGGCATGATCGGAAAGCTCCTTGCCACGATCCCATGTTAATGACCGCCATAACTCCGCAGGCAAGTCAGTCACAGTCTTCTTGAGTGCGTTGGCCATCGTGACAGCCCCGTAGCCGGCTAGCGCAGGTCCGTTCTTCGTGCGCGGAATCAACCCGTAGCCTTTTTCTCGAGGTAAATGCACGAGCATTGTGAAACGGCTTGATCTTTCTACTAGCGTACCGATGGCGGATCGGTTCAGGCCAATGAGGAGGTCGCCTTCCCAATGGCCCGGCACCGCACGATCTTCCGCCTCTGCGGGCCGACTGGAAATCATCACCTGTTCACTGACGTGCGCCCACGCTTTGGCACGCGCTCTCGCTCGAGGAACGCGCAACGCGCGACCGGTGCGCAAGCAGCCCAACAGCTCGCGCTTAAGCGCGCCTCGCCCTTGAATATAAAGCGCTTGATAAATGGCTTCGTGGGAAATGCGCATCGATTTATCATCCGGGAAATCCACTTGCAACCGATTGGCGATTTGTTCGGGTGACCAGCCTTTGACCCACGTTCGATCACCGCGGCGAGGCTTGTTTCGCCCCTTAAACGGTGCCTGCCTAGGCCCAACAACTGCACGGCCATCAGTGTCATGAACTTTGCCTTCCAAGCGCTCATGTACATAATGACGCAGTCGTTCATTAGTCGCCAGCTTCGCTGGCTTCGGTCGTTTAGCGAATCGATCCGCCTTCCACTGCGCGACAGAGGCACGATACTCGAGATACCCACTGCGGGTTGCAGCATTGCGCGTAAGTTCTCGCGAAACGGTTGATGGACTGCGTCCGATACGCCGAGCGATTTCGCGCACTCCGAGGCCTTGGACACAGAGCAATGCTATCTCTTCTCGCTCAGAGAACGACAAGTATCGACCAGCGATAGGTTCGGACATGAATAGTGGCATGCCGCCACGATAGCGGAACCAGCGCGAGCCCACTGCTTGAGATGCGCCTACCGCCTGCGCTGCCTTCTCGCTTGTAATGCCAGTCGCGATCTGTTGCCAAAAGCGACGCTCGATCTCGTTTCCAAGCGATGGCGCGCCCGGCGAGTACATCGCTGCTCGACCGGTCAACCGATACACCTGCTTTGCACTTCGCACCATGCAACACCTCCTCGATCAAAGGTGTTGCGACGACCGGTTGAATCCGCCCAATATGCAAGCCGGGCGTACCGAAAACTGGCCGCTGACTTCAAGATGAACGTTTCGATGAGCCGTCGCGCTAATGCATGGGACAACGCGCCAATGGAAAGCTTCTTCAAAACCCTGAAAGTCGAGCGAATCTATCAAGTTCGCTACGAAACGCCCGCTCAGGCTCGTCTGGATATCGTCGACTGGATCGAGGGCTACTACAATCGACAACGCCTGCACACCTCTATCGATTTCTCCACTCCCGTCGATTACGAGGCTAGGATGATCGCTGCATGACTTGCTGTACGTGGAAACGAGGCAGGATCAGTCGAGCACTGCCTCACAATCGTCGATGCTTTCGTGCAGGGTGACAAACCATATCTACTTCAGGTGCTTAGCAAGTCACCGTGAGAGTTACTCACAAGCTTTTCAACGGAATCCGTGGATAAATTTGCTCCCAGCGCGACTGTGTTCGACGTACGGCGCGACTGACGCTTGACGACCCAGGTTATCTTGAAAGGCGCGTCGAGATCAGCGCGCTGGACAATCACCCCTTATAGATCGCACGCAGCGGTTTCGTGACGCCTCGGCAAGGGTAAAGCGAGACGCACAAACCATGGGAACTAGCGTTTCGACACGGCCTCGGCCGAACCCGGAAAACGAAAAAATGACTCGTTGCACAGTGCATGATGCAAGGCCTCATGAAGTATGCGGCCGGTAATGCCGCACCACGTCAGCGAGCGCCTGCAGACTGAACGGCTTGGGCAAGCAGGCGTCGCAGCCTGCTTCGCGGGCACGCGCTTCTTCATGATTCACCGGCCGTCCCGTCACGGCGACGATGGGAATGTTAGAAAAGCTGTTCAGTTTTCTCAACTGTGCGACGAGATGGTAACCGTCCATGTCGGGCAGATTGACATCGGTAATGACCATGTCGAATGGGTTCTTTTCGGCGATGGTGAGGGCGTCCGCTGCATTCCTCGCAGTCGATACGTGTGCGTCATATAGCGAGAAGAGTTCGGCCATCGCCTGCAGCGACTCTTCTGAGTCTTCAACGAGCAGCACACGTGCGCCGGCGAAGACAGCCAGGCCGGCGGGCTTGTCACCCGCTTCTCGATTAGCAAACGATGCATCGGCAGGAAAGGTGACTAGGAAGCGTGCGCCACGGCCTGCGCCATCGGAAAACGCTTCTGCCATTCCGCCATGCAGTTGAGCGAGCTGGCGCACCAGGGACAGTCCAATGCCAAGCCCACCGGGTCGCGCACGAAACGGTATGTTCGGCGTCTGCTCGAACATCTCAAAAACTGATGCCAGTGCCTCGGGCGCGATGCCGCATCCCGTGTCAGCCACCTCCACTTTCACTGTCTCGGCTTCTTGCTGGAGCCGCACCATGATCTGCCCGCCATTCGGCGTAAATTTAAGCGCGTTGCTCAGCAGATTCCAGATAATCTGCTCCACGCGCACCGCATCGCCGCGAATGATCAAGGGGGTCGACGGAACGTCCAGTTCCAACCGAATTTCGCTCTTCTGGAAGTCGTCCTGCATCGCGCTGCTGATCGAGCGAACGATGCTTGCGATATCAGTCGGAGCCAGCCGCAACGACAACTTGCCGGTCTGAATCCGCGAGAAGTCGAGCAGATCATCGATGATCTGCGCTTGAGTGAGCACAGACTTCTGGATGGCGTCGGCGACTTGCTGGATCCGTCCGCTCGTCCTGGCCTCCGGCAGGCGAGCAAGGATCTCGGCTTTCACGTGGATGAGGTTGAGAGGATTTTTCAGTTCATGCGAGAGCACCGCGATGAACTCGTCCTTCAAGCGGCTCAGCTTTCGGATTTGGCTGTTGTCCGCACGCTCGCGCTCAAGCACTTGTTCCTTTTTGCTTTCGGCGAGCCGCCGAGTGGTTGCATCGTGGACAATCTTGGCGAATCCTGAAAAACCAGGCACCTCGATACGACTCAGAAATCCGCTGCAGAAAATGAGACGGCCATCTTTTGTCCTATGCCAGCGCTCGTCTTCCGCGCGCCCCTGTGCCGCCGCTTGCTTGCACTCATGAGCCAGCACGCCGTCAGCAATGTCTTCCGGGATAAAGATGAGATCGAGTGGCTTGCTCAACGCTTCGTCGGCAGTGAACCCGAAGATATGCGTAGCGCCCACGTTCCAGCTGACGATCGTGCCATCATCGTCCAGCACGATGATCGCAAAGTCGTGCGTCTCGCGGGCTGCAAGGCGCAGCTTCTCTTCGCTCGCCTCTGCTTGATCCTGTGCGGTTTTTTGTTCCGAGATGTCAATCAGCGCAAGCACCGCGCCATCAATGCGGTCGTCGTCCGTGCGGTACGGCAGCACGCGAGCCAGGAAAGTGCGTCCGTCCCCGGTTCGCACCTCCTTCTCTGAGCGCCGCAATGACTCGAACGCGTCGCGCAAGTCGCTGAACATCTCAGGATAGTCAAGATTATGCGTCAAGTGCTGAAGGGGTCGTCCCTCATCACCCGGCCGGATGTTAAAAAGCGTCTCGGCCGGGGCGGTGTACCGCTTGATATTGAGCGTTCGGTCGACGAATACGGTAGCAACACCCACCGACGAAATCAGGTTCTTCAGATCATCGCTGACACGCGCGGATTCCTGAACCTTGGACAGCAGTTCGGAATTGACTGTCACTAACTCTTCGTTGAGCGACTGCAGTTCCTCGCGACTGGCTTCCAACTCTTCAGTGGCCGAGCGCAGTTCCTCGTTCATTGCCTGGAGCTCTTCGTTGGATGCCCGGAGCGCTTCATTGGACGACTGCTGATGCTGCATGGAATCGCGCAACAGGTCCTCGCTGCCCTCCAGTGCTTGCCTAAGCGAATCCACCGTTTGTTCCTGCTGCGCCTGCTCCGGGGTTGACGGCACCCCCTCCACGAAGGGGTCGTCAGAAAGTGCTGTGAGCAGATCGCAGGTTACCGACACCAAATCCGTTTGATGCGCACGATCGCGGTAGGGTCTAAAAGATAAATCAACCGCAATTTCGCCCGACGCGGTCATGAAGGGCACGGAGGCCTCATCTTCACGGCGCGCTGTTGTCAGGCAGCGCTGTAACGCGCGCCGCACCCCTGCGTGTGCGTCGCTGCGTACGATGTCCAAGAGGTTGGACACCCGCGTGTGGCGAGCGTCCTCGGTAAGCCTATTGGCGTTAGCGGAGCGGTGCACGATGGCACCATCCGCGCGGACGACGATGATAGGCGGTCCGAATAGATCATGCGAGCGCGCCTGACTAGGCAGTTTCGCGTCCGAAGGTCTTTCGGGCAGTGTGTTGAAGAACGTCTCACCACCGATACCGACAGGCAGGATCATATTCCCTTGCGAAGCCAGGCTGTGGGCAATCGCGTTCGGTCGCGCGCGGTAGATTCTCTGCTGCTTTTGAACGGGAGAAAAAAGTTCGTTGGCGAAATCCGCTGACTCTGCCGTTCCCAGGAAAAGAAATCCTTCCCGGGGTGCCAGCGAGAAGTGAAAGGTCTGAAGCACGCGCGTCTGTGCACGACGATCCAGATAGATCAGTACATTTCGACAGGAGACAAGATCGATCCGGGAAAAAGGCGGATCTCGAAGTAGATTATGCGCGGCGAAGATGACGGTATCGCGGAGTGACTTGGTCAGCCGGTAGCGGTTACCGTCCTTGCTGAAATACTGGCTCAGACGCTCCGGCGAAATATCATTCTCGATGGCTTGTGGATAGCTCGCTGTACGGGCGATGGAAATAGCCCGTGCATCGATGTCGCTGGCGTACACGCTCACGCGAGGCCGGTTCGGCAACCGTCGGACGGCTTCGTCGAGCAGGATGGCAATCGAAAACGCTTCCTCACCGGTTGCACATGCAGGCACCCAGGCACGCAGTTCGTCGCGTCCCTGAAGATCAGCCAGCAATTGCGGTAGCGCGGTGCGCTCAAGGGCAGCAAAGGCATCGGGATCGCGGAAGAAATTGGTCACCCCGATCAGCATGTCCGCCAACAGCTTCGGTGTCTCATCCACATTGCCATCGAGAAAATCACGGTACGCGACAGCAGTGGGCATCGCGTTGACCTGCATACGACGCTCGATGCGCCGCATGACGGTGCCCCGTTTGTAGTTCGAAAAATCGTGGCGGGTTCGCGCGCGTAAGGTTTCGAGCACTTCGTCGATGGCGTGGGCGTCTGACGCCGGCAACGGCGTGCCGCCGCCCGACTCCTCGGACCGCTCCGTATCCGACGGTGCCGGCAACTGAATCCCGGCTGCATTTTTCGCTATCGCCAAGACGGTGCGGATGATCTGGTCGACCGGCAATATCAGGTCAACGTCTCCGGTCTCGATTGCGCTGCGCGGCATATCGCCATACTCCGCCTCATCCGGACGCTGGGCGATCGTGACACCGCCTCGTTCGCGCACGCGTGAGATGCCCACTGAGCCGTCCGCACCCGTGCCGGAAAGAACGACTGCAAATGAGCGCGAGCCATGTGCGTCAGCGAGGCTTCGAAAAAACACGTCAATGGAGGTTGGCGGCAAACGCGGCGGTTGCGCTTCGCTCAGGCGCAGATAACCGTCCACCATTGATATCAGTTTGCCCGGTGGAATCACGAAAATTGTGTCCTTCTCGAGCGGCACCGGACTGCTGACTTGGCGGACTTTTAGCCGGGTAACACTTTGAATCACTTCCTGCGCGTGACTCGTATGGTTCGGCGAAAGATGCAATACCACGACGAAAGCCGCGCCGGTGGATGCGGGTGCCGTTTCAAACAAGCGTAAAAGCGCCTGGACCCCACCGGCGGACGCGCCAATTCCGACCACCGGAAAGTCAGGTCCGGTGGACTTCTCAGGACGCTTTGCATCAACACTGATAAGCATGCGCTCTCCGTTCGTCGCCAATCCTTCAACTGCCGGTACCAGGTCGCTGATTAAATCGCGTTAAGGACGTGATGACGGTCCTTCGAGAGAGCCGAAGTTGAAGGAAGACTCCCTCAGCGCGAAGCGGTCCACGCAATGATATCTTGCAGCGGGCGGACACCACCGCCCTTTTGACAGAAGGCGTCGAAGCCTGCGGTTAGTCCGCGCGGGCGAACGGCGCTTTCCTCCATCGAAGTGTGCGCAATTAAAAGCGCCGCAGATACATTGTCGTGCGCTCGCAGGAGCGCAGCAAGCTCGAAGCCGTCCGGTGAAGGCATATTGATGTCTAGGACGGCGAGCTGAGGCGCCCATATCGCGACGCGCTCCATCGCGTCGTTGCCGTTTGAGGCGAATGAGTCTCATGACCGGCATAAGCGAGTGAGGGCGAGCGCCTCGGCGCCGATCGCATCACCATCTCCAAAGTCGAGCCCCTGCTCCTGCCAGTGCGCGCGCAACGCATTGACGGTCGCGCGACGCATCGGCACCGTGCGTTGCTTGCGACGCACGCCAATGATGGTCAACGTCCACACGGCGCGTGTCGCCCGTGGCGGTCCGCACGAAGGATCAGGTGACGGTTCTTGTGTCGCCGCCGATGGGTTGCTCGTCGATCAACGGGCGCTTCGGAAAGTTGCCCGCCGAGCTACTGGGCGTCGATGACCGCCGTCCGATGGTTGACGCTCGTCGAGGTTTTTCGCTGGTCGAAGATCTTCACGCCTTGCCAGGCACGCTTCGCGCGGCGCAGTCCGGAATCGCCCATCAGCAAGATCGCCGCGCGCGCAGTGCGCTACTGGTGTCCCTCCTCGTCGCCCGATTGAGTTGAGCTGGTCTTCCCGGTTCGATCTCTTTCAAATCGACCGACGCGAAGCGGTTGCACTGCGCATCAAAGCGCCGGCAACGCTCGCTGAACCGGAACGGCCAGTTCGCGCGTGATGGTGGCCGGTTCATGGACTGTGCTCCACGGGTTGCCCGCCAGATAGTGCCCGCCAGATAGCGCACCTCGACCAGCCGCGCAAAGGCGGCCCGCAATACCCCCACCGCGCACGCCTGACTGTCGACCGACAAGCCCTCCGGGGCGGCTGGCCCAGTGCAGCAAGTCATGCCCGCCCCTCAGAGAGTGGGTACGCTGTCACTTCAGGAGCAGGTGCCGCTCCGTCACCGGCGCGATCCGCCGCGTCGCTGGCGGCGTCCTTCACATCCTCCTTCGTATCGCCCAGTTCCTTGCGCACTTCTCCTTTGGCCTGTTGCGCGTCGCCCTTGGCTTCCTGAACCGGATCATCGGTCATCTTCCCGACCCCCTCATTGATCTTGCCTTTGACCTTTTCCCCGACTCCTTTCATCTGATCTTCATTCATTGCCTTTCTCCCAAATTCGCCCCCGGGTTGCGGGCATCTGGGTACCGGCAAGGATGGTGCCGGCCAAATGACGGTCGTCTCTATTGGATCCGGGAGGTCAGAAAATGACGGCACTACCGGTGATCAGGCTCGAACACCAATCCGGGGGCTGGATCTGAGCGGTAATATTGCCCGGCGCGAGGGATGGCGTACCGTTCTTACTCGGCCAATCCCGCGAAGCGTTTCCGACCGAGGACGCAGCGCGCTGCGATGCCAGCAGGGGCGACCCAGCAACTTTGTGCGGATCTCACTGCGCCGGCCGGAGAAATGTAAGGCATAGGGGTTGCTAAAAGGAAGGCATGAGCTCCGCTTTCACACCCATGTCGCCCATCATCACTCCGCCTCCCGGGATGTGGAGCCCTCGTTCATTCGAACGCGTTACGCCCCCAGTTGCCGTGCTCATTGTCGACGATGACAGCACAGGCGCCGAGGCCTTGGCCGCTGTGCTTGTCACTGAAGGCTTTCGCGCAATTGTCGTGGATGGCGGAGGTGTCGCCTTCCGAATGGAGCCGGCGTGGACGCCGCACGTCGTGATCCTCGACATCGAGATGCCGCACAACGACGGTTTTGCTGTGGCGTTGGCGATGCGCGGCTCAGGCCGCTTCGCGACCATACCAATCATCGCGTACACGTCGCTGGACGAGGCGGCGGTCATCACGCGGGGTAAAGAAGCGCAGATCGACGCCTTCTGCCGGAAAGGGTATTCACTCCTCGCGCTCCTCGCGCTCATCGAGCACGTCGCTCCGTCGATGATGCCGGGGCAAGCTAAAGCGCTCTAAGGCTGGTTCGTTGACGCTCGCCTGTCCTTCACGCATCTTTGCGGGTGTCGCTCAGTTCGCGCTCCCGTTTTTTCCGCAGGCGACTGTCCTCGCCGTTTTGCCCGTTGAGATAAACGACGGGCGCTGCGCCGAGGAGCAATAAGACCACGGTCATTGCTATCATTTCGGCACCTTCACGCAATGAGCTCACGCCCGTCATGCCGTGATTATGCGCGGAACAAGGCAAGCAGGCGCAAGCACTCTCAGCACAGGGACGCAGCAAGTCGTAGCCTGTCCATCCGCTCGCCAAAAAGCGACTCACTCCCGGCGTGTTCTCGGCGGCAATGCTGGCGCTATCCCTCATCCTCTGCGTAGTAACGCGCCGCAGCCTCCAGCATGCGCCGCCGCTCCGCCCGGACGTAGATCGAGGTGGTCTGCAACGAGGCATGACCGAGAATCGCCTGCACCACATCGGTCGGCATCTCGCGCGCGACCGCGCGCGTTCCAAACGTGTGCCGAAAAGCGTGCGCCGACGTGTTGGCGAGTTGCAGCAACTCTTCGGCCGTGAATTCGGCCAGCGCGGCGGTCTGAGCGCTCAAGCGTTGCATCGGCATGCGCGCGAGCCGACCCAATGCATCGGCGGTATAAGGCACTTCCGGAGCGGTGTCATGTCGCTTGAGCGCGGCGCGGGTTGCCGGAATCCACTGCGGCGCGATCAGCGGTCCCTGCGCTCGTGCGGCGTCGAAATCTTGGCCGCGATCGTCCCAGTGAGCCCGCAGCGCAGCGATGGTGGCCGCGCTCACCGGCACCGTGCGTTGCTTGCGGCGCTTGCCTATGACGGTCAGGGTCCAGACGGTCCGAATTGCAGGTGTCGTACGCGCAGGCGTCGGGCGGGCGGCGCCAGGTGAGGTGTTTTGTGACGAGCCGGGCGATCCGTCACGGGCCAGTTTGGCGTCGTCGCGCAGCTCCGCGGGGCGCAACTCTTCGCGCCGGGCGAGGGCGGCTCGGCGCGGCGTAGTCCCGAATCGCCCATCAGCAAAATCGCCGCGCGTGCCGCGCGCCACTGGCGAGCGTCCTCGTCGGTGCCCAGGGCGCCAGAACCGGACGCTTTGCAGCGCTCGTCGAGTGCGGCACGCACCTGCGCCCACAGTTTCGCCGGCAGTGCCCGCTGAACCTGCACCGCCGACTCACGCGTGACGGTCGCTGGTTCGTGCACCGCGCTCCACGGGTTGCCCGCCAGGTAACGCACCTCGACCAGCCACGCAAAGGCGGCCCGCAGCACGCGCACCGCATACGCCTGACTGTCGGCGGACAGGCCGTCAGGAGAGAACGGCCGCCAGCGACCACTCGTGCGCGGGCGCTTCGGTCCAGTGAACGACGCCAACGGCGCCTTCAAGAAGTCTTTGTAGGCCTCGCAGTCCTCGACCGTGAGCGACGACAGCGCTCTTTGCCGAACGACCACACTCCATAGAATCAGCCGTTCGAGCTCGCGCGTATAGGCCCGCAAGGTCGTCGGCCGATCGCGATAGCGGTGCAGGTAGGCGTGCACCGCGGCGAGATCGTGCTCGGCGCGAATGAACGCAAAACTCGTCGCCCGATTCAGACCGCGGTTGTCCACATTCCCGCCCGACAACTCGGCTGTCACAGCGAGGTGCTCGAAGGGCGCGAGCCGCGGCTCAGCCGGATCGCCACCGATCACAATGACGCTGTCGCCGCCCTCCGCTCCCGCGACGCCCGTTGGCACCAAGGACGCGGTGTGGACGTCGGCGGCGACTTTGACGCCAAGCGTCGCTTCATGCCGCCGCAGCCACGCGACGATCGTCCGCGCGCGCAACGCGCCGATGCGCGGCACTGCGCGCCACCAGTTGCCGCCGCGCGCATTGCTGTTGAGGGAAGCCGTTAAAAAGGCTGGGAGTTGGGCGCATGGAAGGGTATCGTTTCCCCTAGCAACTCGACGAGGAGCCGCCATGCGATGCACGATCGTTCTTGAGTTCGACAACGGCGATGGGAGTGTGGTGAAGCGGGTTGAGGTCATGGGGTTTCACAGGCCCGTCGAAGACCAGACACCCGGAGACGTCGGACTGTCACTCGCCGAAGGCAAGTCATTGCTCAATTGTGTGCAGCAGGAGTTCGTTGTCGAACAGATCGAACGTTTTTGCACGTCGCGTAGATCCTGTGTGGACTGTGGCGTACAACGGCGCCTGCACGATAGTCATTGCTCGGAGCTGAAGACCGCACTGGGAAAGGTTTTCTATTGCCGCGAACGATGGAAGGCCTGCAATTGTGGCGCTGACGGCTCGAGATATGTTTCTCCGCTCAAGAACTACCTGACGGAGGCAAGCACCGGTGAACTGAGATGGCTGCACGCAGAGCTTGGCGCCACGATGCCCTATCGGCAAGCCAGGCGCGTTATGGACCTTCTGCTACCCAGCTCGGGCCGCGACAATCATGTAACCATCCGCAATCACACTGTGACCGTCGGCAAATCGATTCAGCACGCACGGCCTGTGCGCCAGTGGTGCGAGGAGACAAAGCCGAATGCGGAACTCGGCATTGACGTCGGTTATGTCCGTCGCGCACGTTGCAACTACAAGGGTTCGGGCAAGTACAATCGCGCAGAAGCCGGAAACCAGTCATCGTCGATCGCAGTCGTCGTTGCTGCTGTAGGCCAAGTTGGTGAGCAACCGCGAGTGTGGGCTTCCGCCATGCCGCGCACCAAGCGGCTGAATCAAGAAATGACACGATTCCTGGAGGTCAGCGGATACGGGGACCCTAGTGAAGTCGTCGTCCTGACCGATGGCGCGCGGGACTTGGTCGGCGTCGCGCGCGACCTTCCCTACGATAGTGAATGGATTCTCGACTGGGCGCATATCGGGCGGATGTTGCGACGCGTCGATCAAGCTATCGCGCCTCTGGCATATGGGCGACTCATGGACAGTGGATCAGCGTTCGAACTGTGGGATATGTTCGTGCGCTTCCGCCATTACGTCTGGACCGGAGACTCAGTGGCTTGGCAGCAGTTCGCAGCTAAGCTCGCTCACTTGCTTGACCTGCGTGAGAAGCAAGATCCGGCAGCGAGCAGCCAGATCAAGAAAGCAAGTTACAGCCTCTCCAATGTGGTCACGTATCTCGAGAGCAACCCTGAGTCGCTGATCGACTATCGCACGTGGCAACGTGTAGGATGGCGAATCTCTACCGGCTTCGTCGAGTCGTCGATCAACCGAATGGTTGGCTGTCGAATGTGCAAGAGCCAGCATATGCGCTGGAGTCGCGTGGGAGCACACAGTGTCGTACAGCTGCGCGTCGCGCTGTTGAACCAAGAATTCCACGAACTCGCACGGCGACAGTTTCCGTGGATTGGACAGCGACGCGTTACGTGGCCCTGGCAGAGAACATCCCAGGGTTTTTAACGGCTTCCCTCAACAACGGCGTCGCAGAGCGCCGGCGAAGGCCCAAGTCGGCGCGAGCGAGCAAGTAGGTCGACTATCTCTTTTTCGGCCAGCGAATACGGCACACCTGGCAATGGTTTCAAACAACGGCTGCGCTTTTACCCGTCGCCCGAGGCGGTCAGGGTTCTCCACTGTCAAACGCCCGGACGGTACGCCGGGCGCGCCAGCCACGCAACGTTTCCTCCAGGTAAGGCAGCGCCTCGGCGAAAACGATCGCCGTCAGCAGCACTGCCACATACGGTCTCGGTAGCGGCGACCGCTTCCATACGAGCGCGAAGCGCGCCGGTTCGTTGCCGACACCGGCGAGCGCCGCCGCCTGGGGCCAGTGACGGCTCACCACGAGCAGGATCGCCATCAGCGGCACCATCTCCAGAAAACTGTGCACGTGCTGCTCGAGCGGCGACACGCGACGATGCCGGACCGCGTAACTGACATCCCATAACGCAGTAGCTTCGTGTACGAAAAACGCGACGATCATCAGCAGCGTCGTTCCCGCATTCACCTCGAGGAAGATTGCCGCAAGAAGCGGTACGCCCACCTCCGCGAACATCAGCAGATGAATCAGCGACTCCCGAAATCCGCCGTGCACGGCAATGTGAGATGCACGATGGCACAGCCAGTCAGCGAAGCCCGCCGCAAGCCAGATCGGCACCACGACGTACATCAACAAGACGGCGGACGGGTCGTTGTACATGATCTGATCCGAAGCAGAAGGATAGGGGATGCTGCGAGCTGTTACCTCATGTATTCACGCTGTCGCCGGGTGCCAGCAAGACGAGCCGACCGGCCAGGCGCACGTTCACTGCGGCGTCGTTGCCGCACGACGCGTGCAGTGCGACCGCCGTGGCGCTGCCGCACACCACGTAGCGCTGCCCATGAAATTCAAAGCCCATGCGCATGCTGGGGAGGCCAGGCGGCCACGCAGGCTCGACTACGATAAGCTTTTTCTCGTATCGCATACCGGCGTAATGGTGCAGAACGACGTCCAAAAGCCCGGCATGCGAGCCCAGATGCAGACCCTCTTGCGCGCTGCCCGACGCCGGCGTCTGATCCGTTTCGAGGGCCTGATAAAAGAATGCGACTGACTTCCACGGATCGGCTTCGGCGAGCGCACCCGCGCAAACCACGCGCGACAGACTCGATTCGTGCGTCATGTGGACAAGACACTGCTTGAGCGATCGCTGCGCGGCTGCGCGGCCAAAGCGATAACCAGCCCGATCCAGCAACGTGCGCAAGCCCTGCTCGCGCAGCAGATAAAACAGGATCAGCACATCCGGCTGCTTGATCAGTGTCATGCATTGGTCGTATCGCCTTTCTTTTCGAGCGCCCAGTCGGTCCGGTTGCCGTCGTGCGCGAACGCGCGGGGGTCGCTCACTTGGCGCAGTCGGTCGAATCCTTCGAATTGCGCGATCGATCCGTCGGCGAGAAACGGTACGCTCAGGCGACTCGCTATCGCACACCAGCGCTCGGGCTCGTCGTTCGCCAGATCGAGCTTTGCCGTCAGCGCAGCGCGGTCGTCCGGCGGCAGATCGGCGAGGATGTCGCGCGCGCTCCATAGCGTCCACATGGCCATCACGTTCGTGTAGGCGTTGTTGACGACACCTGCCTGCGCACTGCCGGGATACGCATCGTGATATTCGTCCGGTCCCATGACGCGGCCTATGTCGTAGCGCCCGGTCGCGGCGTTCCACTCGACGAGGCTCGACCACATGCGCGCGATCTCCACTATCATCTCCGCGCCACAGGAACGCAGGAACGTGTCGTCGCCGGACATGAACACATAACGCACGACACTCCATGCGATTGCTGCGCCGACATGGCGCTCCAGGTGCGTGTTATCGCGCATCCAGTGACCATTGAGCGGGTTGTAGCGGAACGCCGGCGTTTCCTCTTCACCCGTCGTCGCGCTGCGCCACGGATATAATGCGCCGCGCAACCCGCTCGACTGCGCGGCGTACCGGGCGGCGTCGAGCCGCCGGTAGCGGTACATTAGCGGACCCTTTGCCAGCGCCGATGCGCTGCGTGCGGCTTCGGGCAACACGAAAAGATCGTCCCAGAACACGTGAGCCTGGTAGCCTTCCTGCCAGCCGCGCGCCGGCACGCCCACATCCTCGCGCGCCGAATGCGCGGAAACGGTCTGTCTGACCTGAAATGCTCGCAGGTTGAGCGCCGACGTCAGCGATGCGTCGTCGCTACTTATGCGCGACGCGTCCCAGCTCGGTGTCCAAGCCCGGCAATGCGCCTCCTGCAGGCGCTGCGCGCGGTCGGCCCGGCGGACTTCCTCGCAAGCTGCCTCGACCGGTTCGGCGGCCGTCGCATCACGCGAGGTTCTGACGGCCACGATACGGTCGATCCCGAGCGGCACGCCCTTCGCAACCCGCAGACGCCTCAGCATGAAGCGGGCGTCGGGTTCATTCCACGCAGTCCAGTCCGCCGCGGTCGTTCGTTGCCCGTTCAGGTCGATGCGTGCGGCTATCGCCACAGTGCTCGCGGTGGCCGCGAGACGAAAGACCGTACATGAAATGCCGTCGCGCGCGTCGATATGCGACAGGTCCATGAGGTGGCGGGGTTCGAGGGGGCGCTGGCTTTCCACGATGCCGTTGCGCACGCCCGCATCGATGCCCGTGCCGATTTCGAGCGCACCGTCCCAATCGCACGCGGTGACCGTCCAGCGCAACCCGATCAGCCACGGATTGGCGTGGCTAACGAAGCGCGTTTCCTCGATCTGCGTGGTTCCGTACGGGTCGCGCAGCACCAGCCTGCGCGATGCAAGACCCGAGCGTGAATCGACGGCATGGCGGTATTCGAGAAGCTCTGCACGGCTGCACCCGAGCCAAGGCCCCTCCGGGCGTCTGACCGCCAGCACGGTCGCATTCGGCAGCCGCGGCGCGCTCGTCATGCGCACGAAGTGGCCGCCCGCCTTTACTGCGGCCAGGTCATAAAGTCCGGCGCGATAAAGACCCGGATAGTGAAGCGATGCGACGCCATCGCCGCTGACCCGCCAAGGGTCCGAGAGCCGCGCCTCAGGTGCGCTCCCGCGCACGAACAACACGCCATTACCCAAGCCGAATATCGACTCGCGACGCAATTCGTCTTCCGGGCGGAAAGCGTCGAACTCGAGATGATCGTCGCGTCCGTAAGCGTATTTCGCGTCCGTTTCAGGCATTCGGTGCCTCGATTCCCAGAGCTGCCGCCCAGCGGTCGGTTTCGTCGCGCGACGCATACGATTCCTGTGAGCCCGAGCGCATCACCGCGAGATTGGCGGCAGCCGTTGCGAAGCGCAGCGCGTCGTCGCGCGGACGACTTTCCGCGAGTGCGACGGCGAGCGCACCACTAAATGCATCGCCGGCGCCGGTCGTGTCCACGGGGTTAATGGGTCCGACGCTCACGGATCGCGGCCCTTCATTAGAAAACGCAACGCAGCCGCCGTCTCCCAGTTTCACGCACGCAAGTTCAAAGCCGCTCTCGTGCAGTTTGCGCGCGGCGCTCAACGCGTCGTCCTTCCCGCCGATGTCGATGCCCGTGAGCGCGGACGCCTCTTCCTCATTCGGCGAGCATGCGTGCACCTGCGGCCAGCAACGCCGCACCGCCGCGTCGCCAGCGTGCTGCGGCGGTGCGAGATCGAGCACGATGCGCAAGCGGCGCCGCGTCGCCGCTTTGAGCAGCGCGGCGACGCGGCGCCGGAATTTCGCAATCCATCGCCAGCACACTGTCCGGCGACGCCGCTTCGATCGCAAGGACCGCTGCGTGAATGTGTCCGGGCTGCCAGCCCTCGTTGGCATTTGGCGCGAGCACGATTCGCTTTTTCCCGGTTTCCGGCACCATGATGATCGATACGGCGGTCGCGCATTCGTGCGCGTGCATCACCGCGTCCACATCTACGCCGTGCCGGCGTAGCGGCACGAGCGCCTGTTCGGCAAGATCATCGTCGCCGACCAGACCGATGAGCCGCGCGTCGTGCCCGAGTTTTCGAGCCAGGAATGCGCGGTTTGCAGCCTTGCCGCCCGACAGGCGGGAAAACCGCTGTGCTCGGCTCGTCTCTTCATCGCCGCTATCGCCAACTCTCATCTGAAAGTCGGCGTTGATGCTTCCGATGCTGATAATCGTCGGACCCATGTTCACTCCAGCGAAGAGGGACACCCGAGGCTTGCGTGTGGAAAAGCTGGCCTCGCGCTTGCTCAAATGTGGGAGACTTTCCTTGTCAACCGTGAGGAGCAGATCACGCCTAGCTCCCTCTCCACGATAAGTACGCCGATGCGAAAAGACGGCACCGACGGCCCGAACATGCCGGCCGAACCGGAAACACTGCAACAACCGAACGACTACGTAACCGCTCCGCCGGTCTGACCGAAGCCGCCGCAAATGCCGTCACAGCTTCCAATCGCAATTTCCGCACCACTTGATTACACCAGGAGAACTCACATGCCGCTCAGCAAAGGCAAGTCCCGTGAAGCCGTATCGAAGATGTGAAGACCGAGATGAAGGATGGCAAATCACAGAAACAGGCGGTGGCCATCTCGCTCAATCAGGCGCGAAAGTCCGGCGCGAAAATACCGAAGAAGCACGAGAAATAGCGCCGGAACTACTGCGCCGTACTCCGGTTCGGAGCACGCCGGGCGTTTGCGACCGCCGCGACGGTCCCCGCGCTGTGAATCCGCCGGCGCCTCAACGGGACGCAGCGGGTGGAACGGGATGAGCGGAACCGCCGTCCACGGCCCCTCCTTTAGCAGCCTTCTCTTCGCTAACGCCTGTGAGCGCCGTGCAGTTCATCGTCTGCGGCGATCCGTCTTCCAAGGCGTGCCCGCCACCGGCCCGGAGAAAACCGGCTAAGGATATGCGGGGATTCCCGGACGTCACGTAGCCCTGCATGCTTCCGCGTAGACGCGGCAGGCATCGCTACATATGCGGCAGTGTTGGGCTGGATGCCGCCCACATTCGTCTGCACACGCATCACAAATTCGTGCGCACAGATCGCAAAAGTCCCGCATGAACTGTGTATCGCGCGCAATCGCTTCCGAAGTGAACCGACAAAGCGCGGCGCAATCGAGGTCTAGCCGCACGCATTTTTCCATGTCGGGAAAGCGCCCTTCCGCGATGCACGCGGACGCGCAGCTCGCACATGCTGCTGCGCAGCGGTCGAGCGCAGCCGTTTCCTTCTGGTACTGGGTCACGATGATTCTCCCGTTGGATCGAGTGCATCGGCAATAACATTCAGCAACGAATGTGCATGCTCGAGGTTGGCATCCGTCTGTCGGTCAAGACTACGGCCATCTGCGTGACGGCCCGCAGAAACACGCGCTTCACGACGATGCGCACGGTCCTCTTTGTCGTTGCTGGCAAGCTCGACTTGTCCGCCTCCAACCCCATGCCTCATGAGCCCGTTACCCACTGCATTTTTAAAAGAGCCAGAAAACAGATATCCTCGATGTTTGAATGAATACATGTATCCTCAACCTCATCGAACCATCGACGCGAAAGCATGTATGACTTGATCCGCTCAGTCGTCGTCGCTCCGGGCTAACCATGCTTATTGCGTATATCACGATGACATGGCGCCTGTGCGCTTTCTCGGCGGGACTGCAATCAAAAACGGTGATTGCTTGAAAATTTCTCGGCAATCGCTTGCTTCAATTTGTCCCGACTGTCGGCGGTGATTGACGCATCAATCTGGAAGAGGTTGGCGCTCCACTGACTCTTGATGCGGACCTTCCAGCATCCTCTTTCAGCTCCGTCGACAAAAATTTTTCCCTGAGCGACGATGTTCTCATCATTTGGATGGAGGTTGTCTACGTCGTCATTCAAGAGCTCGATGTTGGGTACCTTCAATTTGCAACCTCCCAGCGCACGGTCAAGAAATAAGCATTCACTGAAAATACCAGATCTCGTATCTATTTGCTTCTGACCTCCTTCTTTACATGTCTACCCGCTATTCATCCTCCCAGTCCCGCCACTCGATGTCATCGTGCGCCGCCAAATAGCCGCTGACCGCTTCGCCGACGGTCGGAAAGAGATGCTCTTCGCCGATCACCGGCAGCACGCCATAGCGCCGCAGGTTGTCCTTCACCGGCCCTTTCAGCTCGGCGAAGCACAGCGCGATGTCCCGCCCCGCGAGTTCCTCGTGCAATCGCTCCAGCACTTCGAGAGCCGTGAGATCGATATCCGTGACGGGCTCCGCCGCAATGACCATCCAGCGCGCGGATTCACCGGGCGCATCGGCCGCGCGCAGCACATGCTCGCGGAAGATCTCCGCATTGGCGAAGAACAGCGGCGCATCCCAGCGGCACAGCACGAGGCCGGGCACCTGTCGCGCTTCCGGGTGCCGCGAAACATCGTGATAGCCCTTGCGCCCGTCGATGCGCCCGAGCACCGCGTCGTAAGGCCGCCATGCGCGCCACAGGAACGAAAGCACCGTCAGCGCGAGCGCCAGTGCGATGCCATCGACCACGCCGAGCACCACCACGCCCACGAAGCACACGAGCGCCTGAACGAATTCGCTCTTGCGCAGCCGGTAGAGCCGCACGACGCCGCGAATCTCCAGCATGCCCAGACACGCGGCAATCACGACCGCCGCAAGCGCCGACTGCGGCGTATGCGAAAGCGCGTGCGGCGCGAACACGAGCAACAACGCGACCACGCCCGCCGCGATGACGCCCGTGACCTGCGTCTTCGCGCCTGCCGCTTCCGCGACCGGCGTGCGCGAGCCGCTCGCGCTCACCGCGAAGCCTTGCATGAGGCCCGCCGCGATGTTCGACAAACCGAGCGCGACGCATTCCTGATTGCGGTCGACCTTGTCCTGATTGCGCAGTTCGTAGGTCCGCGACAGCACGCTGACGTCCGTGAGCGACACCAGCGCGATCGCCGCCGCGGGACCCGCGAGTTGCCACCACTGATCGGGCGGAATCAGCGGCAATTCGAACGATGGCAGTCCGCGCGGCACGTTGCCGACAGTCGCGACGCCAGCAAGCGCGCCCAGGTCCATGAACCTGACGAGCGCCGTCGCCGCGCCCGCCGCGATCAGCACGCCGGGAATCCTCGGCCAGAAGCGTTTGAACACTCACGGGCAATCCGTTCTATGATTCTTTAGGGAGTATCTGCGTTGGCGTCGTTCTAATGGGCACTGCACTCTTTTCCCTGCGTGAGATCAAGTCGCTTCTCATTGGGGAGTCTGCCCATCGGCAGACTCGCGGGGAGATTGAGTCGTGGCTCAGGCAACGCCCGGATTTGAAAGCGGTCGTTAGTCTGATCGTCCTAAAGTGGTCAGAAGACTTGCTCGTTGCCGTACAGGCCGAACTTGTGCCGCATCGGAACGCCGATGACCTCGTCCGCACTATCGACCGGATCGAAAACGACATGCGCGTTCATTTTCCGTCGGTTCGATGGATATTCTTCGAGCCCGAATTGAAGGAGCATGGCTCCCATCCCCTTTGATCGCTTTTACACCAGCGTGCTGATGGCTTCTGTTCGTGACGCAACATCCATATTCGAGTGATGCTCGTCGAATATCGCTATTCCCGACAACTCGATCGATCGACACTTCGTCGAACCTCTCTCCGTGCGCTCGGAAAATCGCGCAATGCGCGCGCCACTCCACATCGCATGTGCACACAACAGATCGGTTCTCTTTAGGGCACTTTTTCCTGCTGTCGCATTTCGGCACCCCTTATTTGCCGAAACGCCCGTGTTGCTGCCAAGAGCTTCCAAGAACTTAAGAAACGAGTCCGCTGCATACGCTCCTGCTGTATGCTGACCGTATCAATCTGCACAATTTCTGAGAAATGGTAAGGCTCGCCGTCACGCCCACGCGCTGGACCCACCGCACAACGCCCATTCGCGGCCGCGCTCCACGCATTTTAGTGGTTGACGATAATCAAAGCGGAGCAGACGCGCTTGCCACTTACCTTGAACTGGTAAGCATGTCTGTGCAGGCGGCATACGACGGCAGGTCAGCCATTGCCCTTGCCAAAATTTGGCGCCCTGACATAGTGTTGCTCGACATTTCGATGCCTGGTCTCGATGGCTTCAACGTTGCAAAGCTGCTTCGAGCAGATTTGCAGGTATCGTCCGTGATCATCGTCGCGTTGACAGCGCACGACGAAGCGCATGTTCGAGCGCGCGCAACGCCTGCAGAGTTTGATGCATATTGTCAGAAAGGGTTGGTTCTAGATCCGCTCACGCGTCTCTTAGAGCAGCTTACACGCGATGAAACCAAAGATCCGACATCGCCAACCGAACTCCCAACTCTGATTCCGGGAAACGGGTTTTTGCCGAGCTGAGTTTGAGCGGAACTGTGCGAGCCGACAATCCATCAGACCGCCGTTATTTCTTGTCCGTACTTCGACTATGACGGTCGCCTTCTTAGAGACTCAAATAGTTTAAGTCAGTATTCAATAATCTCCGATTCTAATCGATCTCGCGGTCTCCCTTCAGCAGCAGGCACAACTATAGTGAATCATTTGCTTATACCGCGTTTCCCCATCTGATAAAGCCGACCGTTTCTTCTCTGCATCGCGCAAACGTCGTTTGTCCAAGACAACCGGAACATTCCCACTTGTTTCTCAAAGCCCGACGTTTGCGCACCCTCACCCTTTCTTTCCGGCCGTGGTTGCTGAACACGGTAATGGATGACTTATTGGCTCGCGAAGTGAAAGTTTATGTTACCGCTTGCATCTCTCACTAGAGCCGGCGGCGTATCGCCATTGTGGTTGCCAGATAGTGCGTACGGTCTGCTCACCACGGCGGATACGACTTAACAGAACGGCATCTTGCCGGAGTGCGATCCAGCGAAGCTGCCGTACACCTCATGAATATTAGGAGATGGGCATGCGGGACGAGACGGCGGTGAAAGAGGTATTGGAACGACGCACACATCGGCGAGAGAAGCGCCGACAGTTCTTCCGAAGCGCGGGCGGTTTAAGCCTCGGACTGGTCGGCGGAACGATCCTCGGCGCGTGCGGAGGCGGCTCGGGTGACAACGCGAACGCAGCGAGCGGGCCGACTGATCCTGAGATTCTCAATTTCGCGTTGAATCTGGAGTATCTCGAAGCGACATTTTATGCGTATGCCACAACGGATGCCGGCTTGCCGGCGAATCTGATGACAGGCATCGGCACTCCTGGCGCGGTGACGCCTGGACAGCAGGTGACGTTTTCGGATCCCGTGGTGGCCGCTTATGCGAGAGAAATCGCGAAGGATGAGTTAGAGGTGGTTTCAAAATGCCTGAGCAGATCGTTGAAGAGTATTCCAGCAGATCATGCAGGCAGCGAGTTTGAGGAAGGCTTCATGCATTGTCGCCAGTTGTTCGTAGCGGATTCGAAGACGGTGGAAGTTATGGAACCATGCATGCGTGCGTTCGACTACCCAGCGGTACTTTCCAAGGCCAGATCCGTGAACGGCGCGCCGCTTCGCGAGAATCGGGTTAATGCCGCGATCGCGCAACTTCTGCCGGTGTGGTTCCGAGTCTTATCCACGGTCAGCGTAGACGACCTGCGGCTTTTGCAAGGGTCGCCCGCGGATGCCACGAATAGCTGGGATCGCGTCTATGAGCGGCAACAGTTGAGTGATGTCGTGGCGATTGGCCCCTGTGAGGATGATCGAGAGAGGCACCCCGTTCGCATCGGTGGCGACATGGTGTTTGGATCCTGGTCGCGCACGATCTACGGGGTTTGGCCCAGTTTTTGGCCCGCCCCAATCGCGCGAACAGAGGATGAATCGACGATGACTCGCGAAAGATCGATCTGGCCAGCGCCGCGAAGCTCGGCGAGCAGCAGTTCGTGCAATCGGTCCCATACACCGGCTTGCTGCCAGTCGCGTAACCGACGCCAACACGTCACGCCGGAGCCGCAACCCATTTCGGCGGGCAGGTCGCGCCAGCGCAGTCCTGTACGTAGCACGAACACAATGCCGTTCAATGCCGCGCGATCGGGTACCGGCTTTCGGCCGGGATACTTCTCGCGTCGAGCCTTCGGCTGCGGGAGTAAATGCTCGATTCTTTTCCACAATTCGTCGTCAATGATTGGCTTATCCATGCCCTCGATCTCATCGCTACGATGCTCAAGGTTAATCTATGGTCACCCCCGTTTTTGCAACAGCGATCTTGATGGGTGGATGGCTTGCACAAATCTATCCGGCGTCGATGTGAGGAACAGTCCTCGCGCCACGATGAGAATCGCGCCTGACAGTCCTTATAACAGGGGCAGCTTCTAAAAGCTGGTTAACCTTCCAGGGTGTCCGTCAGGCCGTTTGGCCGTTCACGTCATCAATTATCAGCAGTCGCAAAACCTGATGGGTTGACTCTAAACTTGCGACAATACGTCCGTCACGCGGCGGAAACGGATGCTTGTCGCTCGAATACCGTGTCATGGCTCACCATCGCCCACGCAACTCGCGCAAGCTTGCTGGCGAGCGCGCAAGCAACCACACTCGAATGACGTCGAGCCAGCATTGCGCGAGTCCAGTCGGCGATCCGACCATTTTGTTTGTCAAGGCGTAGCATGAATGCCCGCGCACACTGGACCAACAAGTGACGGATATTCTTGTCGCCGCGTTTGGATATTCCGAGCAGGTTTGACCTTCCGCCTGTGCTGTATTGCCTTGGCACCAGTCCGACCGACGCAGAGAAGTCGCGGCTGCACCGATATTGCTTGCCGTCACCGAGTTCCGAGGCGAGCAGACTTGCCGTAACTGGTCCGACGCCCGGGATCGTCAGCAGGCGCTGACCGATCGGATCATCGGCGAGTTGGCGCTCGATTTCTTTCTCGATATCGCGTATTTGCTCGGCAAGGTATTTAAAGTGTGCATGCAGCCGTTCGAGTATCGAGACAAGACGGGGCGGCAGTGGATGCTCGGCCAGTACTGAAGGAAGGCGTTTTACAACAGCATGACCCACCGGCAGGCTAATTCCGAATTCGAGAAGGAATCCGTGCATCTGGTTGGTGGTACACACTCTATCGCGGACGAAAGCCTGGCGAACCCGGTGGAGTGCCAGAAGAGTTTGCTGCGATTCCGTCTTCGGCGTTACGAATCGCATTGAAGGTCGCGACGCAGCTTCGCAAATCGCCTCGGCATCAACGAAGTCGTTCTTGTTACTCTTGACGAAGGGACGCACGAAGTGCGGTGAAATCAGCTTGACGATATGTCCGAACCCGCCGATCTTGCGCGCCATCCAATGCGCGCCGGCGCAGGCCTCCATCACGACGGTACAAGGGTGAAACGTGGCAAAGAACTCGAGCAGTTGCTTGCGTGAAAACTTCTTGCGAAACACCGCTTTGCCAGCGCGGTCTTGGCCGTGAACATGAAAAGTATGTTTGCCCAGATCAATCCCGATCATCGTGACGCTTTGCATGACAATGGCCTCCCGTGGAAAGTACCAAGCAGCCTACCCCAGTAGCGACGGGTGGGGGTGACCATCCCATTACAGGATGCCCATGGAGTTAACAGCCCCTTCAACGTCTTTTTGAAACCACCTCTTAGAACATGTTGCGTTTCTCAGATCGGCACTTGGCGGTTCGGCAGTTGCGATGCCCGCGCTCGACGTGGGTGGAACGGATCCAAACGGCGCGTTCTCCCTTGCTGCGCAAGCCGCAGGGTTGGTGCCTGCGGGCACACCGTTTAACCCCTATCTCAACGACACCACCTTTCTGCTCGGGGCCTTCATCTTCGAAGACGTGGGCGTAACCGCCTACAAGGGCGCTTCGCCACTCATCACCAACAAGACCTATCTCGAGGCCGCAGCCGGCATTTTGGCGGCCGAGGCTTATCACGCAGGGCTCATCCGGACCGTACTCTACTCGAAGGGGATGCAGACGCCGAGCCTCATCAGCTCAGCTCAAGCCATCTCCGATGCGCGTGATTCATTGGACGCTTCCACGGATGTCGATCAGGGGATTGCAGGTGCAAACAACCAGATCTCCAACATCGTTCCGCTTGACAACAACGGCATTGCTTTCAGCCGAAGCTACGACGACGTCCTCAACATTGTGTATCTCAACAAAGGCGCGGTCGCCAAGGGAGGATTCTTCCCAGCCGGTGTGAATGGCACGCTTCATATGAGTAGCGCGTTCGCGTAAGAACGCTCCCACGCGAAACGTGAGCACGAGCGGGGACACGAGGTGGTGTTCCCGCGTTTATTCAGGACGGGGAACCGTGATGAATCAAATCTCGGCAGGGAAGCTACGGCTCAGGATGCGTCTCGCGATGGTTGTTTTTATTTTGCTCGCAGGTGTTGCAATGGATTTGCATCACACAATCGCTCTTTCATTCAATCGCTAAGCCGGTATGATCTGGTATCCTAATCGTCGTATTTTCATCGGCCTGTGTGCGTTCTTGATCGGAAGGTTGAGGCGAGCATCCCGACCAAGGGAATCGCGGAGATTTTTTTGAAACAAGCCCAAAGCAGCCGTGGCCGACCACTACGCGAGCCGATTGATGCGTTGGCGGCCTGAGCGTCGAGGCCGCCGAAGTCTGAGTAACGCGAACAAGCTACCATAATGAGCCGCGCTATTAAATGGAGCTAGACTGACTTTGGCGGGCACTGGCCGCCTGCCGGATATTTGCACCGCCTACCACATCGATAACAAACTCGGCGATATTGGTGGCGTGGTCCACAACGCGCTCGATCGCTTTGGCGACAAACATATCCTGAATGTGATGTGCTATTACCACTGTGACATTATGTTAAGGCAGTAAGGTGCCCGCCGCCAAACCGATTTCCGTACGCGTTCTTTGACCTGTTCCAAGTACTCAGGGTGAGGTCCGTACCTTTTATTTATGAATCTTCGAACGCAACCGTTCAACCTGCCTGTCAGATACGGGACTCGCATGATTGCCCCACGCGCCGCGGATGAAGCTCACGACCTGCGCGATCTGCGTTGAAGTGAGTTGAGTGTCAAAGCCCGACATTTTTTTCGGTGCAGGGCCGCTCTCGGTCATCGGGCTTCTGCTTCCTTCAATGACGATTCGCATGACCGACGTTGGGTCCTCCGACATGACCATCGGGTTGGCCGCTAACGCCGCGATTTTGCCTGGCTGCCCACGTCCATCGACCTCATGGCACCTCGCGCAGAAGGAAAGAAAAATACCCGCACCTTGGCGCTCAACCTCACCAGTGTCAAGGCTGCGCGCAGTCTGGACTCGTGCGTGCGCATTGTTGTTGTAGCTACCATAAGGCTTTTCTGCCGGAAGCGATTTGAGATAGGTCGCAATAGAGCGCAGGTCCGCTTGGGTCATGTATTGCGTGCTGTCTTCCACGACTGGAGCCATTGCGCCGAATGCGATCGCGCCTGCACCATGACCGGTTCGCAGGAAATTCGAAATGTCCTGCTGCGACCAGCGGCCAAGTCCGCTTCCGGGATCGCCCGTGAGGTTGGGTGCGAACCAATTGTCGTTGACGCCACCCGTCAAATATCGGGGCGACTTCTCGCTATAGCCTAACTCGTTATAAGCCGGACCGCGCGGCGTATGACAAGCGCCACAATGACCAAGCCCTTGCACAAGGTAGGCGCCACGGTTCCATTCGGCACTGCGCTTTGGATCTGGCTCAAACTGCTCCCGATTTCCGAACGCAAGCGACCAAAATACCATTCCCCAGCGCTGATTAAACGGAAATGGGAGATGCGTTTCCGGTGCTCGCTTTGACGCAGGCTTGACTCCGTGCATGAGGTAAGCATAAAGCGCGGTCACGTCGTCATCGGTCATATTGGCAAGTGACGGATAAGGCATAGCCGGATACAGACGCTTGCCGTCGCGGCGTTTCCCATAACGAATCGCGTCCGAGAACTGCTTAAGCGTGTAGGCGCCGATGCCGAACACTGGGTCCGGCGTGATGTTACTGCCATATATCGGTCCGAAGGGCGAATTGATCGGCATGCCGCCACCAAGTGGCGTATGGTCCCCGGCATCGTGACAGGCCGCGCAGTCGCCAGCCTTTGCTAGATACTCGCCTCGCGCCACGAGCTTTGGGTCACTCGTTATTGGCGAACGCGCGTCGATATCTGCCGGTAGGTGATCATCGGCCCTTCCACTGCATCCGCCGAGGGCAAGCACCACGGCGAATAACATGGAAAAAGCGACGGTTTGCGGGCTTCTCGGCGCATTCATATCAGTGCCATTGACTACAGGAGACGAGAAAGACTTCTGCGAGAATCGTGAAAAGGATGGCAACTACAAATCCGCAACCTACCAGCGTGCTGCACAGTGCAATGAAGCGCTTGCGGCTGATTTCCTCCTCCTCGCGTGGCGGTGCCTCACGGGATTTATCGTCCCCATTTCGTGCCTTGATGCGAGCGTGCCGGTTTTGAAGGAATAGGAACCCATAAAGCGACAGCGCGGCACACACCACCGCAATTGCCAACGCCGCGATTGAGGTTCCGTAAAGCCATCCATACAGATGCGAGACGCCTGGCGAGTTAAGTGGCGTCGTGGCGTCGCAGGTTTGTGCGGATACGGTCTCCGAGACGATCACCTGCAACAGCCAGGCGCCGGGTGACAAGAAGAATCCCACACCGGCGCAGACGCCGAGGCGGCGCCTCTCTGCCTCGGTCAATCGTTCGTCCCGGGTGCCTGTGCTCCGCATGGTCAATGGCCCCTCAGCCAGAAGGGCGTCACGTAGAGTGAAGTGAAGATAAACAGCCACACCACGTCTACAAAGTGCCAGTAAAGACCGCCAATGCGCATTGGCGCGTTGCGCTCCGCGTCGAAATAGCCCAACGCGATCCAGAGCGCCAGTAAGCAGAGAATGACCAGTCCGACCATGACGTGAGCCAGATGAAAGCCAGTGATCGTGTAATACAGTGAGCCGTATAGATGTGCGGTGATGCCGTACGGATGATCGTGCCATTCCTTTAGCTGTATGCCGACAAAAAGACAGCCAAGCGCGATAGCAAACAGCATCCAGGTAAACGCCATCCATTTCCGGCTTTTCCTGAGCGTACGTTCAGAGAGCCAGGCAAATACGCTACTCAATATGAGCACGCCTGTGCTCAGACCACCCACACCGATCTTAGGCATTCCTTCTGGCGGCCACACCATCTGTGTCTGCGATTGCGAGTAGAAGTAACTGAAGATGAGGTAGCCGAACAGGCTCGCTTCAGTCACAACCAACGCGAGCACGCCCCACCATCCGCCCGAATGTTCTCCGGCACTCCCCACCGGCAGCACATCCTGATGCGCGGTTGCTTCGACGGCCTCCTGCGCGGGCATCACCTGTTCAGAATTCGGCGGCTCACGTTGCGCGAGCGATCGACGCGGCCACATCCACGCAATCAATGTCGCTGCGCAAGCGACAAGTGATGTCACTGTAGATGCAGGTGAGCGCAGCAGCATGCTGAGAAACAACATTGCCGAGAAAAGACCCAGAAAAAAGGGCGACCAGGCATCATCCGGCATCTTCAGTATGACGTCCGGCTTACCGGTAAATGGGTGCACACCGAGGGATTCACGACCGTGATGCAGTAGATACCCTTCCTCAAGGCTCGAACGCCGTCCTGACGGCTGCAGCCGATCTTCCCACATGGGATGGCGGGACTCGACAACAGGCAGAACGGCAAAGTTATAGGGCGGGGGCGGTGACGCGACCGACCACTCAAGCCCTGGTGCGTCCCATGGATTGGGCGGCGCCTTCGCACCGCGACGAGCCGACACAAGTGCATTGATGGCAAAGACCAGCACGCCGAAGCCCAGAAGGAACGAGCCGATCGTCGTGATGAGGTTCGACGTATCCCATCCCATTCCTTCCGGGTATGTGTAGATGCGTCGCGGCATGCCGAGCAAGCCGGAAATATGCATCGGAAAGAAGCCGAGATTGAAGCCAATGAAGACGATCCAGAATGCCACCTTTCCCAGTCGTTCGTTCATCAGACGGCCGGTGAATTTAGGAAACCAGTAAGTGATGCCGCCCAACACCGGAAAAACATTGATTCCGAGCAGCACGTAGTGAAGGTGCGCCACGACAAAATAGGTTTCGTTGAGTTGCCAGTCCAGCGGCACTGCGGCGGTCATGACACCGGACACGCCCCCTACCACGAACATCAGTACAAAACTGGCAAAATAGAGAAACGGCACGGTGAATATAGGGCGTCCTGTCCAGATCGTCGCGATCCAGGCAAATACGGCGACCGCGCTTGGAATCGAGATGAGTACGCTGGCCGCGCCGAAGAACGCCAGCGCGAGCGGCGCAATGCCAGTTGCGAACATGTGGTGGATCCATACCTCAAATCCGATGATCATCGTGGCGACGGTCGACATGGCGACCGCTGCGTAGGCGACGAGCGGTCGCCGACTAAAAGTGGGCAAAGCGTCCGACACGATTCCCATCGCCGGCAGCACAACGACATACACCCACGGATGCGCGAACATCCAGAAAAGGTGTTGCCAGAGCAGCGGCCGGCCATCGGCTGCCACGTCAAAGAAATGCGTGCCAATGTTGCGATCCATCCACAGCAGAAGAAAAGCGAGACTGACGGCTGGTAGAGCCAACAGATTGGCAAAAGAGATAGTAAGCGTACCCCATACGATGACCGGTAGACGGTCAACCGACATGCCGACTGCACGCATGCGGAAAAGCGTGACTACGAAATTCACTGCACCAACCGAGGTCGAGATGCCGAGCAAAACCATACCGAGCGAATAGACATCAATATTGGGCCCGCGGTTATACTCAAGTGACGAGAACGGCACGTAGTTGAACCAACCCGCATTGGGCGCCTCGCCAAAGGGAAAACTGCAATAGAGAAAGAGTCCTGCGAAAAGAAATAGCCAGTAGGACAGCGCGTTCAGTCGTGGGAACGCCATGTCTCGCGAGCCGAGCATGAGCGGCCATAGAAAGTTGGCAAAGCCGCTGAGCACTGGCAAGGCATACAGAAAAATCATCGTTACGCCGTGCATCGTGAACAGCTGAGCGTATTGCTCAGGAGTCAGCAGTGTTTCGTTGGGGCGCGCAAGCTGCAAACGCATCAGCAGTGCTTCAGCGCCGCCGATCATCAAAAAGATAAAAGCGGTAACGATATAGCGCAGGCCGATCTTTTTGTGATCGACCGTCGTGATAAAGCCGCGCCAGCCTGACTCGCCCTCCCAGATCTCGTGCAGACGCCGCTCTGCCTCCGAGCCCTCCGGCACGCGGCCAAACTCAGGCTCACGGTGAAAAGCAACGCGCGCAGGCGGCTCAATGTTATGGTCACGCGTCGCGGACATCCTCAGTTCCTTACTTTAGGGTGGCCAGATACGCCGACATGTCGCTGGCGTCTGCAGCGGAAAACTTCATATCGGGCATGAGCGCGCCAGGCTTGATTTCCTGCACGTGCTGAACCCAGTCCATCAGGTTGTGCGGTGTATTGACTACTGTGCCTGCCGCAATCAGACGGCGTGACAGTACATGCGTAAGATCGGGCGCCTGCACTCCTGTGGCGCTGCTTCCACGCACCGTATGGCAGCCCGCGCAACGTTCTTCGAAGAGCTTCGCTCCACGCGCGGTCTGGGCCGTGGCGGGTACTGGCGAAGGCGCGCGCTGTGCGGCCATCCAGCGTTCGAAGTCGGCTTTAGTCTGCGCCTGGACTTCAAAGGCCATGTGCGCATGCTGCACGCCGCAATACTGTGTGCATTGACCGCGAAAGATGCCGGGATGGTCTGCTTGAATCCATTGCCGATTTTCGACGCCTGGGATAGCTTGCGTTTTACCGGAAAGTTCGGGGACCCAAAACGCGTGGATCACGTCTGCGCTTTTGAGCCGAACCAACACGGGCACGCCGACCGGAATATGGATTTCGTTGGCCGTGGCGAAGTGGTAAGCGCCATCGCCATAGTCGATTTTCCACCACCAATCGTAAGCGGTCACCGTTACAGTGAGCGCGGGCTCGCGCGGCGGATCGGCCACCTCGGCCAGTACAACAAGCATGTAGACCGCGATGCCAAGTAGCGCGAGCGTCGAGAGTGCGCCGCCGATGTACACGAACCCGAGGCCGCCCTTCGATTCGAGCGCGCGAGGCTCGGCGTGCTGGCGCCGCCGAAACATGGCGACCAACAACATCGCAGCGGTAACCAAGCACACCAGACAGCAAATTGCCGTCAAAACCCAGTCCAGGCGCAGCACGGGGTGGGCGGCAGGCCCGCCACTACGCAGGAAATATGCAAGCGGCGTGTGACCTTTGTTGAGCGCATCTTGACCATTCGAACCCTGCGCCTGGGCCCACGCACGCGAGGCGTAGAGCGCCAGCGTGCATGCCAGGCCGAGCCGGCAGTTCCATATTAAGATCCGGCACATTCCAATCACATCTTCTCCTTGACGCCGCGCCGGATAAGCCAGTAGTTCACGGGATACGTGGTGACGAAGCCTGCGACCATCGCCACCTGCATCCTCACCCAGTAGGCGAGGTCAGTGGGCTCGAGCGGCGAGGCAAGTTTGGCGAAGGCGATCATGATGCCAAACATGCCAACCTCATATGCGAGGAGCGATAGCGTGTCGGCCTTGACGGCCGCGATAACGCCATCTCGCAGCCCCAGCCCGCGCATGGGCGCGATCGAGAAGTATTGAAAGGCGATGCCAATGAGATAAGCGAGAACAAATGCCGCAAGCAAGCGCCCCCCTAATTCGGAGCCCACGACCGTCAGCGCCATCCTGAACGCTAGCCATTCGCCGATAAAATCACCTAGCGCGCATCCGGCACCGCAGTGCGTGGCACCGAGAAAGCTGGCCTGCCACATCGGTGCTTCGCTTTTCTTGACGCCAGGTGTCGCCCGACCAAACCAATAATAGAAGATCAGCCCCACAGGTCCCCAATACAACATCGTCAACGGCCAGACCACTGACATGATCGCCATTCGTTGAGGATGGCCCGCCAGAAAAATGTCGGAAATGATGACGACAGCTGACAGAACGGATGCCGTTAGCCATATCGCGGGCAAGACGGTCGACCAGTGCGCTTGCATCGCGACAGCTCCGCAACAGGAGGTTTAGTAATAGACGACGGATCGTGCCGGGATCTGTGGCTCAGCCAGCGCGCCGTGAGTACCGCCCGAGCAAGCTTCATTCCATCGAGCGATGACACTATCGCACAGGTGATCGTGGAGGAACGCCAAGTCAGCGCCGAACAGCCCACCCACCAAATCCACAATTAGGTCACGCCGTGCCCTTTTTACAATGCTGATCTCCGCTTTAGCCCCCAAGAGTGAACCTGACCACTCTGCTACGATATCGACTCATGAGGGGCATTGACGCCGCCCTCTTCCGACACTCAACAACCACTCGCACGATCTCATGAAGCAAGCGAAGGCCCGCACGAAAAAAGGCCTACCGACCAAAGACGACTTGGAGTCCATGTCGAACTTCCGATATCAGCTGCGGAAGTTTCTGCGCTACTCTGAAGAAATCACGCAGGCCGCTGGCGTCACGCCGCTTCAATATCAGTTGCTTCTGCACGTCAGGGGAATGCAGGGGCGAACATGGGCTACCGTTGGCGAATTGGCCGAACGGCTTCAAGCGGCACCGAATGGAACTGCTGCGTTGGTGAACCGCTGCGAAAGCGCCGGGCTGGTCGTAAGAAAACCCGGGGCGCATGACCGGCGCCAAGTGGAAGTCCATCTGACGCCACAAGGCGAGCGCTGCCTGTTAAAACTCGCGTCCATGCACCTTGCGGAGATGCAGGCTTTCGGATGGCTTGTGGGCAGCGTTTGAAGCCATTAGCCTCACGCAGGCTATTTTGCGGTTTCGTGGCCCACTCAGCGATATCGATGAGCAAGGGCTTCGTAAAGCGGCGGCGCAAAGAATCTCGAAACGCGGCTGGAGATGAGTGCCGTTGCCATCAGCGAAATAACCAGGGCGTGCCCATTGATCATTTCGATCACAATGATGAAAGCCGTGATCGGGCTCTGCGTCACGGCCGCTAGATAGCCGACCATACCTAAGGCGACCAGCATTGGAAGCTGCATTTGTCCGAAGACGAGATGCACCGCGTTCCCAATGCCGGCTCCAATGGCAAGCGATGGTGCAAATAGACCTCCGGGCGCCCCGGGCAGATAGGATCCGATCATGGACACCATTTTGAGCAACGGATACTCCGGCCCCAGCGCTACCCGCCCCTCCAGCATCCCTCGCGCCTCAGCGTAACCGCTGCCAAATGTGTGGTTGGCCGTGACTACGCCTATGACGGCAATGATCAGCCCGCAAACAGCACCGAAAAGCACTGGATGATGGCCGCGCCAGGCAAGGAGCCGATCAGGCATCCATCGCCGTGTATTCAGTAATAACCAGCAGAAGACTCCGCCCAGGATCCCCGCCAGCAGGCCAATCACTACCACCGACGCCGCGAGAAGATTGGGCAAATGGCTACCTACGTCGATCGATCCGAAGTACACATAGTTTCCCTGAAGCCCCAAGGACACCACGCCGGCAAAAATGATCGCTGTGATCAGCACGCCACTCGTTCGCTGCTCGAAACTACGTGTTAGCTCCTCGATGGCAAAGACCACGCCCGCCAATGGCGCGTTGAACGCAGCCGATAGTCCCGCTGCCGCACCCGCGAGCGCAAGTCGCCGCTCAAGGCTTGTCCCGCCCATGCGCTGCAATCGAGTCGGGTAGAAACGACGGAGGCTAAACATCAACGCTGCGCCAACATGGATCGTCGGGCCCTCTCGACCAATCGTAAGACCGCCAAGAATGGACAGGAAAGAGATAGCGATTTTGCCGACAAGAATTCGAACGTTGAGCAGCCGCGGACCGATCTCACGGTCGGCTTCGAGCATCGCAATGACCTGTGGGATGCCACTGCCTTCCGCGCCGCGAAACCAGCGCTGGGTCAAATAGACCCCTGCCGCTGCAACTGCCGGAGTGAGCACAAGCGGCAGCCACCAGTACATCTCGGTGATCCGCAAAAACGTAGCGTACCCAAAGTCGATTAACCGAGCGTAGAAGACGGCGATCAGCCCAGTTGCGATTGCGCCAAGCCAAAACACCCCGTAGTGCAACCACAGGCGGCGTCCTTTGAGAACGGTACGTCGGTTCATCCATCGAGGGGATCGCATGACAGGGAGAAGTTACATTTTATGGCACATCATGCCATATTTTGTTGAAGCGATGGCGTGGCCGCGACATTCCGGTGCCGAGCTCAGGCGAACTTGGCATCGCCCTGATAAGCCCGGGGTCTCGGCAAGCCGCACAAAGCTGATCTTGCTCAAGGCGACGTCACTGTGCGATACGTAGTCTTTCGAAAGGATTAAGGGCATGGCTATTGCGCTGGGGGGTGGCTGCGGCGGCTTATACACGCTGCATTCACTCGTTGACGAATTAAGCGCCCCCTGGAGAAATGCAATGGCCACAACTGTCGGAGATTTCCTAATTGATCGCCTTCATGCCTGGGGCGTGCGCCGCATTTTCGGCTATCCCGGCGATGGCATCAACGGCGTATTCGGTGCAATGAATCGCGCCAATGGCAAGATCGAATTCGTCCAGGCGCGCCACGAGGAAATGGCTGCGTTCATGGCCTCAGCTCATGCGAAGTTCACGGGGGAGCTGGGCGTGTGCATCGCCACATCGGGACCGGGCGCGGCCCACCTCCTCACCGGCCTCTACGATGCCCGCCTCGATCACATGCCCGTGCTCGCCATTGCTGGACAGCAGGCGCGCGCAGCTCTGGGCGGTCACTATCAGCAAGAGGTCGATCTTCCGGCGATGTTCAAGGACGTGGCGGGCGCCTTCGTACAACAGGCCTCGGTGCCTTCGCAAATTCGGCATCTGATCGATCGTGCGGTACGCATTGCGCTGTCCGAACGCAAGGTCACGGCGCTGGTCTTGCCGAACGATCTGCAAGACCTCGAGTACGAACCGCCCGCGCGCAAGCATGGCACGCTGCATTCGGGCGTGGGCTACAACGCGCCGAAGATGGTCCCGTATAACGATGACCTTCAACGTGCCGCCGACGTGCTCAACGCAGGTAAGAAGGTTGCAATTCTGGTTGGCGCAGGCGCACTTGAAGCCACCGATGAAGTCATCGCCATCGCAGACAAACTCGGCGCAGGCGTCGCAAAGGCGCTGCTCGGCAAAGCCGCCATGCCCGACGATCTGCCGTACGTGACAGGTTCAATTGGCCTGCTCGGCACCGAGCCAAGTTATAAGCTGATGAATGAATGCGACACACTCCTGATGATCGGCTCGGGCTTTCCGTACGCCGAATTCCTGCCGAAGGAAGGGCAAGCGCGCGGCGTGCAGATCGACATCAAGGCGGACATGCTCTCGATCCGCTATCCGATGGAAGTCAATCTCGTCGGCGATAGCGCCGAGACCTTGCGCGCGCTCCTGCCGCTCTTGCAGCAGAAGGCCGACCACGCATGGCGCAAGGAAATCGCAAGCTGGCTCGACGACTGGTGGAAGAAGCTGGAGAAGCGCGCGCTGGAGTCTGCAAAACAAGGGGTGAATCCGCAACGCACAGTCTGGGAACTGTCGCCGCGCGTGCCGGCGAATGCCATCGTCACCAGCGACTCGGGATCGTGCGCGAACTGGTATGCACGCGATCTGAAAGTGAAGCGCGGCATGAAGTGCTCGTTGTCGGGCGGACTCGCTTCGATGGGCGCAGCCGTGCCCTACGCCATTGCGGCGAAGTTCGCGCATCCCGAACGGCCCGTGATCGCGCTCGTCGGCGATGGCGCCATGCAGATGAACAACATGGCCGAACTCATCACCGTGTCGAAGTACTGGAAACAGTGGTCCGATCCGCGCTGGATTTGCCTCGTGCTGAACAACAGCGACCTGAATCAGGTGACCTGGGAACAGCGCGTGATGGAAGGCGATCCCAAGTTCGAGGCATCGCAGGACATTCCGTCCGTGCCGTATCACAAGTTCGCGGAGCTGATCGGCCTCAAGGGTTTCTTTGTCGATGACGCCGAACGCATGGCCGCAGTATGGGACGAAGCGCTCGCATCGGACCGTCCAGTCGTCATCGAAGTGAAGGCCGATCCGAACGTGCCGCCGCTGCCGCCGCATATCACGCTGCAACAGGCAAAGGCCTTTGCGACGACGCTCATGAAGGGCGATCCGAATCAAGGCAACGTGATCGTCGACACGGCAAAGCAAGTGCTCGGCGCGGTGCTTCCCGGTCATCACAACAAGTAACGCACGATGCATCTGACCAGGCGCGAAGCTCCTATAGAAGCCATCCGAACCCGCGCGTACACAATTCCCACCGACAAGCCCGAAGCCGACGGCACGTTCGCGTGGGAATCGACGACGCTCGTCACGGTCGAGATTGTCGCGGCGGGCAAGACGGGCATCGGATATACCTATAGCGATGCAAGCGTGGCGAAGCTGATCGAAGCGACGCTTGCTCCGTCGCTCATTGGCCAAGACGCATGGAACATCGATGCGTTATGGCTGCGCATGCAACAGCGCGTGCGCAATCTCGGCCGCTCGGGCATGGCCGAGACTGCTATTTCTGCGCTGGATTGCGCGTTATGGGACGTGAAGGCGCGTCTGCTCGATATACCGCTCGCACGCTTGCTCGGCTTGATGCGCGAGAGCGTGCCGCTCTATGGCAGCGGCGGCTTCACCACTTATACCGATGACGACATGCGCGAGCAACTTGCGCACTGGGTCCACGAAGACGGCTGCCGCTGGGTGAAGATCAAGATAGGCAGCGAGCCGGAGCGCGATCCGCATCGGGTGCGCGTGGCGCGTGCGGCAATCGGCAAAGAGGCAGGTCTTTTCGTCGATGCAAACGGCGCACTGGATCCCAAGCAGGCGCTGCACTACGCGTATGTTTTCGAAGCGCAGGATGTGTCGTGGTTCGAAGAGCCGGTTTCATCGGACGATTTGGAAGGCCTCGCTTTCCTGCGTAACGCGCTGCCCGCGCGTATCGAGCTTGCGGCGGGCGAGTACGGCTATACGTTCGACGACTTCAGAGGCTTGTTGCAGAACAACGCAGTCGACGTACTGCAAGCCGACGTCACGCGATGCGGCGGCATCACCGGCTTCCTGCGCGTCGCCGCTCTGTGCGATGCGTTCCACGTCCCCCTATCCGCGCACTGCGCACCATCCATGCACCTGCACGTAGCCTGCGCCGCGCCGCGTTTGCGGCATCAGGAATGGTTCCACGATCACGTTCGCATCGAACAGATGTTGTTCGATGGTGCGCCGCACGCGGTCGACGGCGCCATCGCACCCGACCTGTCGCGCCCCGGCTGCGGGCTGGATTTCAAACATACGGACGCGCAGCGTTTCGCCGTCTGATCACACGATGTCACGGTGAACAAGACAAGTACCATCGCCATTGCATGTGGTGTCGCGGCGGGCGTTGCGTTGCTCGGCAAAGGCAGACCCGCTACATGCAGCACGAAGCAAACGCACATTGATGCGGCGCGCACGCTCAACCGAAGCTCCGCGCTGCTCGCGCTTTCCGTGCTGGCGGACAGCGCGATGGAACACTATCGCGGCTCGTTCGACAATCCGGCCATGTACACGCCGCTGATCGTCTCCGTTGCTTCGCTGATTGCCGGGATGCATGGCGGGCGCGACGTTGAACCGGAACGGCATCCCGTGCGCAACTCGGTCTATGTCAGCGCGGCGCTTGCAGGCGTCGCGGGCACGGGCTTTCATCTGTACAACATCACCAAGCGGCCAGGCCGTTTGAGCTGGCATAACTTCTTTTATGCCGCGCCCGTCGGTGCGCCCATGGCGCTGCTTCTGTCCGGCGCTTTGGGCGCGGTCGCGGAGCGATTGCGCGATGAACCCGCGCACGAGCCGCGTTTGTTCGGCATGCCTGCGGGACAAGCGCTCGCGTCGCTGACGAGCGCGGGAATCATCGGCACTGTTGGAGAAGTTGCATTGCTGCATTTTCGCGGCGCTTTTCAGAATCCCGCGATGTATGCGCCGGTCGTGGTGCCGCCCGTCGCTGCTGCGTTACTGCTGCAAACCGCCCTCGGCGCGCCGCAACCGCGATGGTTCACGCGCCTCTGGCTGCGCATGACGACGGCGCTGGGTTTCATCGGCGTGGGCTTTCATGCGCGAGGCATCGCGCGTAACCGGGGTGGATGGCGCAACTGGAGCCAGAACCTGTTCAACGGTCCGCCTTTGCCTGCGCCCCCGAGTTTTTCCGCGCTCGCGTTGGCGGGCCTCGCCGCGCTTCGTTTGAGGGAGACGGAACGATGAACCTGCCCCGCTATCCCGGCTATGACGTCATGTCGAAACGCGATACGCCATCGTGGGACGACAAGACGCGCGAGGTCATCGATCAACGTCTGAACCCGCCCAACGAGCCGCGCTTCTTCGATGCTGTGCAGTGGAAATGCCTACGGGCTTTGTGTGCGTGCATCGTGCCTCAAGATGTGGTTCCGCTTGCCGCTTTAGTCGATGAAAAGCTCGTCACCGGCATCGGCGACGGCTACCGCGATGCACGCCTTCCGCCCATGCCCGATGCATGGCGCATCGGCCTCGCCGCGCTCGACGCAGAAAGCCGTGTGCGTCACGAACTACCGTTTGGAAGCATCGACAAGGAAGCGCAAAACGTGCTGATCAAGCAAATGCAAGATGGCAAACTAAGTTCAGATGCATGGCAAGGCATGTCCAGCGCTTTGTTCTTCTCGAAGCGCGTGCTGCACGATATCTGCGGCTCTTACTATTCGCATCCTCATGCATGGAGCGAGATTGGCTTCGGCGGTCCGGCGAATCCGCGCGGCTACGTGCGCATGTATTTCGATCGGCGTGATCCGTGGGAAGCAGCCGAAGCGAAGCCAGGCCACGAAGCGCAAGCACAGAAGGAGAATCGCCATGTCCGATGACGCCATGCACACTCCGCGCGGCAAGAACGGACGCGCACCCGATGTCTTCCACGAGGGCGCCTGGCTGCCGATGCGCGAATACCCCCAAGACGAAGCGGTGGATTTCGTGATCGTCGGAACGGGTGCGGGCGGCGGCACGCTCGCATGCCGTCTCGCGGAGAAAGGCTTCAAAGTCGTCGCGCTCGATGCAGGCGCATGGTGGCGCCCGCTGGAAGAGTTCGCCTCGGATGAGGCGCATCAGTCGAAGCTGTTTTGGACCGACGATCGCATCTGTGATGGCGAAACGCCACTCAAGCTCGGCAATAACAATAGCGGCAAGGCTATCGGCGGCAGCACGGTGCACTTCGCGATGGTCTCGCTGCGCTTCCGCCCGGAGTGGTTCAAGGCGCGCAGCGTGCTCGGCTACGGCGCGGACTGGCCACTCGATTGGCAGGAAATGTGGCGCTATTACGCCGAGGTCGAACAAGCGCTGAAGATAGCGGGGCCGGTCACGTATCCGTGGGGACCGAAGCGGCCGCGTTATCCGTATCGGCCGCACGAATTGAATGCGGCGGCGCTGGTGCTCGCGCGCGGTTGCGAGGCGCTCGGCATTGATTGGACGCCGACACCGCTCGCGACCGTGTCAGCGCCGCGGGGCGACGCGCATCCGTGTGTGTATCGCGGCTTCTGCGTGTCAGGCTGCGCGACCAATGCCAAGCAAAGCGCGCTCGTCACATGGATTCCGCGCGCCGTTCGCGCAGGCGCTGAAATACGCGACCTGTCGATGGCCGCCCGCATTGACATGGGCGACGACGGACGCGCAACCGGCGTCGAATACTATCGCGAGGGGAAGTGGCAGTTTCAGCGCGCGCGCAATGTTGTCGTCGCAGGTTATGCCATCGAAACGCCGCGCTTGCTGCTGATGTCCGCGACGGACCGTTATCCCGATGGCCTCGCCACTGGCGCCGGTCGCGTCGGCAAGAATCTGATGGTGCAGACGAATCAGGCCGTGTGGGGCACGATGGACGAGGAAATCCGCTGGTACAAAGGGCCACCCTCGCTTGCGATGACCGAGCACTGGAATTACGAGGACAAGGGCAAGGATTTCTTCGGCGGTTATTGCTACATGAGTCAGGGACCGTTGCCGGTCGCGTGGGCAAATACGCTGACCGGACGCGGCCTGTGGGGACAGGCTTTACTCGACGAGATGCAAAAGTACAACCACATGGCAGGCTTGAAGATCGTCGGCGAGACCATGCCGCAGGAGCGCAACCGCGTGACCTTGAGTGACGAGAAGGATCAGTATGGTCTGCCCATTCCACGCGTCACCTACTCGTTGTGCGATAACGACAAGCGCCTCGTCAAGCATTCGCTCGACTTCATGAACGTCGCGCTCGATGCCGCCGGCGCACGAGACGTTTGGCGCGAAACCGACGACACGTGCCATCTGAACGGCACGGCGCGCATGGGCGACAATCCATCGACGAGCGTCGTCAACGCGGATTGCCGAAGTTGGGACATCCACAATCTTTGGATCTGCGATGGGTCCGTGTTTCCCACCGTCGGAGGCGTGAATCCGTCATTAACCATTCAGGCGGTCGCATTGCGCACGGCTGATCGCATCGAAGTGCTAGCAGCTCGCGGCGAACTATAACGCCGCCATTGAAACAGTTTGCCGAGGACGTCTTCGATAGGTGGGCTTTCGCGAAGTGCAGAAAAATGGGGCAGAGAAAAATGAGTAAGGTTGCGGTCGTGACTGGTGGGGGAGCGGGCGTGGGCCGTGCGACGGCCGAGGAGTTCGCAAGACAAGGGTTTGACGTGGCGCTCCTTGCACGTGAGCCCGAACGCTTGCGTCGCGCAGCAAGTGAGCTAGAGGATGCATACGGCGTGCGCGTGCTCCCACTTCCTACCGATGTTGCCGATGCGCAAGCGGTTGAAGCTGCAGCAACGCACGTCGAAGACATGCTCGGCCCCATCGACGTGTGGATTAACGTTGCAATGGCTACCGTCTTCGCACCCGTTTCCGCCCTTACCCCTGAAGAGATTGAGCGCGGAACTAAGGTCACCTATCTCGGACAGGTGCACGGCATGAGAGCGGCGCTTGCGCGCATGCGCCGACGCAACCGAGGCACGATTGTCAACGTCGGGTCCGCACTTGGATATCGGTCAGTACCGTTGCAATCGATTTACTGCGGGGCCAAATTCGCGATTCGCGGATTCACGGACGCGTTGCGCTCCGAAATAATTCATGATCGGCTCAACATTCACCTGACCATGGTTGACCTTCCCGCGATTAATACACCGCAGTTCGACTGGTCCATGAATAAGATGGGCAAACGCGCGCAGCCTGTCGCGCCGATATATCAGCCGGAAGTGGCGGCACGCGCGATCTATTTTGCAGCAACGCACCGGCGTCGTCAGGTCTGGGTGGGCTTCTCGACCGTTAAAGCCATCCTCGCGAACCGCGTTGCACCCGGGCTAATCGACCGTTACCTCTCGCGATCAGGCTACAGCGGTCAACTCACCGAAGAGCGTCTACCGCCGAACGCGCCTCACAATCTTTATGAGCCCGTCGCAGGCGATTTCGGCGCACATGGCCGCTTCGATGAACAAGCAAGAGACACGAGCTGGGAGATGTTCACCGATCGTCACCGCACGCTACTGTGGACGGTGGCCAGCGTCGGAATCGCAAGCGTATTTGCACTACTGACTCGCCGAAGGGACTAGCACCATGAACCGGTGGATCGAAGACTATGCCATGCTCGGGAATGGCGAAACGGCAGCACTTCTAGGCTGTGATGGATCAATCGACTGGCTATGTTGGCCTCGTTACGACGGTGATGCGTGCATGGCCGCTTTGCTTGGTGGTCCAGAAAACGGCTTCTGGTCGATATCACCGACTGCACCCTTCGTCAGGCGAGACCGACGCTATCAGGATGACACACTAGTGCTCGAGACTGAAATCGAAGCCTCCGAAGGCATGGTGCGCCTCATCGACTTCATGCCAGTTGGCGACGCCACGAACGCCATCGTGCGTATGGTCGTGGGCGTGAGCGGCACCGTGCGTTTGAGCACAAAGCTATGCCTGCGCTTTAACTATGGCGAGTTGGCGCCTTGGACCACACAGAAAGCCAATACCGTCGAAGCGTGCGTCGGGCCAGACTTTGTGGTCTTGCGTGCTGATGTACCGCTGTGTGTGCAGGATGGAGATGTCGCGACTGAATTCGAGGTCAGCGAGGGACAGACGAAAACCTTTCTTTTAGCGTATGGCATGTCTCATCGAGGCGCACTACCCCCTTTCGATGTAGAGCAAGCGTTATCAAAGACGCAGCAGCATTGGCGCAGTTGGATCAATCAGTTTGACGACACCAGGACGCAGTGGCCTCATGTCGTTCGTCGATCTTTACTGACATTGAAGGCGCTCATTCATCGCGACACGGGAGCGATGATCGCGGCGCCCACGACTTCGCTACCGGAAGCACCCGGGGGCACCTTAAACTGGGACTACCGATATTGCTGGCTTCGCGATAGCTGTTTCGCCCTTGTCGCTTTGCTCAACGCCGGCTTCAAAGATGAAGCATGTGCGTGGCGCGATTGGCTCTTGCGTACGATCGCGGGCTCACCCGACCATATTCTCATCATGTACCGGATCGATGGTGGACGCCATTTGCGTGAGTGGACCGTCGACTGGCTGCAGGGTTATCAGTATGCAACACCCGTCAGAATCGGCAATGCAGCCTCTGGACAAAAGCAGGTCGACGTCTTGGGCGAAGTGATCGACTGTCTCGATGTTGCGCGACGCGGTGGTCTGAGATCGAGTCAGCACGAAAATTTGATCGAGAGCCGGATCGTCGAACACCTGGAAAAGGTGTGGAACACCGCAGGATCCGGCATCTGGGAGTCGCGTGCGAAGCCGAGGCACTATACCTACTCCCGTGTGATGGCGTGGGTCGCGCTGGACCGCTATATTCGTCGTCGCGCGTCCCGCGACGCTGACCTTGCTCTAATGGATAAGCTTGTCGCCTTGAAGACGAGGATTCACAACGAGGTGTACGAGCAAGCGTGGAACGAGGGACTCGGCACTTTCACGCAATACTACGGGGGTGACGAGCCAGATGCGAGTCTTCTCTTGCTCACGCTTGTCGGCTTCCTGCCCGCTGACGACCCACGCATGGCGGCAACCATCGAGACTATCGGTCGAGAGCTCAACGAAAATGGGCTCATCCGCCGGCATAAAAGAACCAAGCGCGGTCCGAACGAAGGCGCCTTCCTCGCCTGCTCATGCTGGATGGCCGACTGTTTGCACATGCAAGGCCGCACAGCCGAGGCACGTTTGCAGTTTGAGCGAGTGCTTGCTGTTGCTAATGATCTCGGCCTGTTCTCCGAGCAGTACAACGTTTCGCGCAGCGCGCTTGCTGGGAACTTCCCACAGGCGCTCACGCATCTTGCCGTGGTCAACACTGCATTAGGGCTTTGCGGACCGACCCTTCAGCGTGGCGGGGGCTGAACTCGTTGTGCGGACGCAAATCAAGCGGAACTCTTTTGCGTTTCACCCGACAGACTGTAAGTGTCGGTAACCGAAACATGAATTTCCTACGCTTGGAGGTCTCCCCCGCATGGTCAATTGGCTTGATTCGTATGTGCTCTTCGGCATCCCCGCCATCGAGTGGATCTATGCGCTCGTGGCCGCATTAGTGAGCTACCTCGTCATCTCGACGGTACTCCGTTTGGCTGTTGCGCGCCTGGATGCGGTCGCTGCGCGGACGACAACCCATCTCGACGACATTGTCGTCGATGTGCTTCGACGCACGCATCGCTTCACCATTTTTATGGCCGCCGTACTCATCGGCAGCGAGTTTCTCGACCTTTCCGCCAAATGGGATAGTCGAATCAGCCATCTTTGGTTTCTGGTCATAGGCTTCCAACTCGCGTTATGGGTCAACCATGGTGTATCGGTATGGAGCGCTCATCGTCTGCAAAGCGCAGCGGCGACTGCTCATAATCCTGTTATCACCACGATGATGTCCTGGATGTTGCGCGCCCTTCTGTGGTCGGTGCTATTGCTTGCCGTGTTAGCCAACATGGGCGTCAACATCACAGCCTTTGTAGCGAGCCTGGGTGTGGGCGGCGTTGCCATTGCCCTCGCAGTACAGAGTATTCTGAGTGACCTTTTTGCCTCTCTCGCCATTGGGCTTGACAAGCCATTTGAAATTGGCGACTTCATCGTGTTCAACGATGTGGCGGGCAGTATCGAACAGATCGGTTTGAAAACTACCCGAATTCGCAGCCTCAGTGGCGAAGAAATAATCTGTAGCAACACTGAGCTGCTAAAGAGCACGATCCACAACTACAAGAGAATGTCGGAGCGACGGATCGTCTTTGGTTTCGGCGTCACCTACGATTGCACACCCGAGCAACGGCGGGCCGTGCCCCAGATCGTGAAAGACGCCGTGGTTGCCGCGGGCAATACGCGCTTCGATCGTGCCCACTTCAAGCAATTCGGGGAGAGCTCGCTCGATTTCGAAGTGGTCTACTACGTCACCGAAGCGAGCTTCAACCTATACATGGATATTCAGCAAAGTATCAACCTTGAGCTCATGTCCGCGCTCGCCGAAAAGAACATCGAGTTTGCTTTCCCGACACGCACTCTGTACGTGGTGGCCAATACGGCCAGCGAGGACAATGTCCCGCAAAACAATTCGGTTCGCCCACGCATCCGCTCCCTAGGTACGACGCAAACCGGCCAAGCGACGCAGTGAGCCTAGCCACTGTTCCTCTTCCAGATCGATTGTTCAGGCACCGACGTGCAAGCTTTAACTTGGGAGAAAACCTTTGCTTGACCTTGTTGCCGTCTGCCTGACTTTTACAGCGATTTTCGCTTACCTCAACCACCGGTACGTCGGCTTGCCCACAACGATTGGCGTAATGGCAGCGTCGTTAGGGCTGTCGCTGCTTCTATTGGGCCTCGATGTGTTCGCGCCCGTTGAGTTCGCTCATCGCGTTCGTTTGGCACAAACCAATTTGATAGGCTCCCTCGACTTCAGTGATCTGCTGCTTCAAGGGATGTTGTCGCTGCTGCTTTTTGCGGGGGCGATGCATGTCGATTTCAGTGAACTTGCGCGACACAAAGCGCCTGTTCTGGCTCTGGCGGTTGCGAGTACCGTCGCTTCAACCGGTATCATCGGCGTGACAATGCATTGGTTGCTTCCGTGGTTAGGAATCACCGTACCGTTTGCGTATTGTTTGCTATTCGGTGCATTGATTTCACCAACGGACCCGATCGCTGTCATGGGAATTTTGCGGTCGGCCAAGACGCCGCGCAGCCTTGAGACTGTGATCACAGGCGAATCGCTTTTCAACGATGGCGTGGGTGTCGTCCTGTTTTCCTTGTTGCTCTCGTTCGCGGCAAGCGGCGATGCGCCAAGTGTGAATACGGGCGTGACCTTGCTTGTTCGTGAAGGGCTTGGCGGACTCGCCTTTGGCTGGGTGATCGGCTACACGCTCTATCGTCTCCTGGCTTCCATCGATCAGTACCATGTTGAAGTACTGTTGACCTTGGCCGCAGTGATTGGCGGGTACGCCTTAGCCATTCATCTTGATGTGTCTGGCCCGCTCGCCATGGTCGTTGCCGGCGTCATGACCGGAAATCGCAGCCGCCGACACGCCATGTCGGACACGACGCGTCGCTACGTTGACATGTTCTGGGAGATCGTCGATGAGATCTTGAATGCCTTGCTGTTCGTATTGATCGGCATGGAAGTTCTGTCGATCGCTTTTTCTCAAAAGCTGATTTTCGCGGGCGTGACGGCAGCGATCGTCACGTTGCTCTCTAGACTCTTAACCGTAGGCTTACCCGTGGCACTCGCTGGGCGAAGAGCGGAATTGCCAAGCGGCGCCTGGAAGATTCTCACGCTCGGTGGACTACGAGGTGGCATTTCAGTTGCGCTCGCCCTTTCAATCCCATCGGATAACGCGCGTAACACCTTACTCGCTATGACCTACATTGTTGTGGTGATTTCGATTCTCGGTCAGGGACTGACGATCGGCCCGCTTGCTCGCGTTGCTGTCAGATCCAGAGATTAGGCAGCGTGATCTGTAACTTCAAATGCCGCGACCGTTTCCGTTAATGCGATTTGGACGTACATATAGACCGCCATGAAGTCGATCTTTGCAGATCTCAAAAAGCCATCTTTTATGGACTTCTCGTTGACGGTGGCCGGTTGTTCGCTCCTTCTCTTATGTTTGCTCGGTGGATGCGCGCTGCTGGGCTACTACCCCAATACAAGGCTGAAGGTAGTTTTTGCAATTGGCCTTTTCTGGGGCTCCCTTTGCAAGCTTGTCGGCTTACGACCGACATCCAACTGGCGTGGGATCGCCATCATTGCCAGCGGGTGGGTATCCTTAACTTTCCTGGGATTATTCTTAAGCGATTCAATATCGGGTTGACCTCGGAATACGAATCTTGCGGGTGGGGTATCAATATATGTCATTTTTCCATTAGGCGCTGTGGACATTTGCACTCGGGCTTGCGTGAACTTGCTCAGCTCCATGCTTGGCGTCACTTTTTTTTAATAATGCTGCGCGAATTATGCTATTGATAACGCGCAACGCGCTAAATTCTCAACCTCTTATATTCGACCCTAAACCTTGCGCCGATCCAGATTACGAAGAGCTCGTCAAGAAGGCTGTCACGCTTGCAAAAGCGAAGCTGCAATGGGTTTGCCAGGCTTCGTCGGCTGAATCGGAATGGAGAGGAAGGAGACGAATCATGAGCATACTGCTCGCGGTGTTTGGAGAAGGGAAAGATCTGGATTCACTATAGATGACGGCCCGAGCCATCGCCGTGTTCTTCGGGTCACTGGCTCTAATTCGTAACGGGGAAAGACGCGCCTTCGGTCAACGCTCGCCCTTCGACTATGTCGTTGCGATTTTGCTCGGAGCTACCTTGAGTCGCGTCATCTTGGGTGCGTCACCTGCAGTTGCAACCGCGGCAGCTTCGCTAACCATCGTGCTTATCCATCGCGCCCTTGAACGGGCATGTGTTCGATTTCCGCGGCTCGAACGTCTGTTGGTGGGTGAGGAACGCGAAGATGCTCTCGGGCAAAGAGGTCGTCGCGGCGGCGGCGATTGCACCGCTTGGCGAATACAACAGGAATTTGAGCGCCAGCGCGCTTCGAATCAACAGGGGACGGTACGGACCGTCGTATCGAAGGTTCGTCGTCCATTCGCGCCACGCACGGTCCGATGTCTCGATGCGCGCATCAATGTCTTCGATCGGCGGCACGACGAGCGGCTCATCGTCACCCGCAACGATAGCGAGCGCTTCGCGCTGTCCGTCCTGCACGGCAACGTGCGCACGGATACCTTCATTGACACGTTCGTCGATGACAACATTCGCACCGTGCAGAAACAACCCCAGCACGCGCCCTGCATGGAAAACGTCCCGTCCGCCGATGATCGAACAATACGGGCTGATCGAGTTATCACGTCGACTGAAAACGATGCGCACCTCGAAGCGCACCGTGCCTTCGAGGCCTTCGATACGCCGCGTCATCTCTGCCCACGGCAGCCGCCCTGCACTACCACTGTTATGCGACTCGACAAGTTAGGCGCGACCCGTGGGCGTCGTGAACACCGTCTCGAGCACATTACTGTGTTCGCGATATTGCCGTTCGACTTCGAAGGGCTGAGTCGGCGTGATGGAAAAATAGCCGCCGTTGCGTACGTCCAGCAATCGGTCGAACAACAGCGGTGAATCGATGCTCGGGACGCACCACCAGTCGATGGAGCCATCCGCGCCGCTCAGCGCGACGGACCGGCCATCGCCGAGCGCGCCATAAGCGTCAAGCGGGAGAAAGCCGTCTGCATCACGTTCGATAATCCGGGGGCACTCCATTAGTTTTTCGGCACCTTGTCGACTCCCGCGCCAGGATTACTGGTGTCGATCAGCTCCGGCGACTTCACCGCACGCAGCGTTTCGAGTTGAGCTTTCGTGTCGATCCTGCGAGCGCGTTCGAACGCTTCGAGCTTCACGGGACCACCCCGCTCCAGCGCCTTGAGGATGCCTTCGAGCACGCGCACGTCGGCATAACCTTCTTCGACATCAGGCTCGGGGTGCGTGTCATTCAGGATGCAGTCGGAAAAATACTTCATCTCGCCGCCGAAGTGGTCGGTGTTCTTGAATGAGTGCGTCGCTTCGTCCTGCCCGATCGTGACCGTTTGCTGCGTCGGCTTGCCGTACATGTAGCAGGGCTGCATTGCGATGTTCCCCTTGGTGCCGAGCGCAAAAAACGAATCGAGTGTGTTCAGTGTGTACGACACCACGAACTGCGCGAGCCGGTCGCCTGGAAAGCGCAGCGTGACCGCCACCGTGTCATCGAAATCGCCAAGGCCCGCTTCGGGGTGACGCACGCCAACGGCGGATACAACTTCGACGGGCTCAGCTTCAAACACATAGCGCGCGGCGTTCACGGGATACGGGCCCATGTCGAAGATCGGGCCTGCTTCGACGCCGCTTTTAGCGCGATGATTCGCCGGATCAACCTTCTGCACGAAAGTGGACGAAAACAGTCGCACGTCGCCCAGATCGCCTGAGCGGAGGCGCTCGATCGTCGACAGCGTGCCCGGCTCGAAATGCAGGCGATATGCAACCATCAGCTTTGCGGTCGATGCTTCCGCGGCTGCGGCAATCGCCTTGCACTTCTCCGTTGAGACTTCCAAAGGCTTCTCAACCAGGACATGAATGCCTGCCTTTAATGCAGGAATGACGAATTCGGCATGCCGCCAGTTCGGCGTGGCTAAGTAGATTGCATCGACCTTCCCTGACGCGAGCAGTTCGTCGAATTGCTCGTACGTGAAAATGTCTGCGATGTTGTACTGCTCGGCAACCTTGCGCGCCTTGTCGAGGTTGCCAGTCACCAGCGCGGTGATCTCGGAATTTCCCGTGTGATCGACGCCCGGCATCATGGCCTCCTGCGAGATATCGCCAAGTCCTACGATCGCGTAGCGAACTCTCTTGCCCGTGCTTAAGCCCAGCGCTGAAGCAATGCTCATTGCTCGTTCCTCTTGAGTGGTTGTGGCCTGAAGGCCATGTCCAAAGCCCACGCAACGTTTGTTCCAGTTGGAGAGTTTCGGGAAACAATGACCAAGGCGGCGAGGAACAGCGATTGCACACCCGTCACCGATTGCTCGCTACACAGTGACGGTGTGATTTCAAAGGAGAGGACTTGCCAGATGCATGCGTTAGATTGTGTTCTACCCGCTCGCGCGACGCTCGGTGAATGCCCGCGATGGGATGAGCGGAGAGGCTTGCTGTGGTGGATCGATATCGAGGCGCCCGCGCTGCACTGTTTCAACCCTGAGACTGGTGCGGATGCCGCCATTGAATTGCCGGAGAATATCGGATGCTTTTCACTGATGGACCGCGGAGGCTTCGTGGCAGGTATGCGCACCGGCATCTATTTGCTCGACACTCACGGACGGGTCGTTCGGCAACTCTGCGCCAATCCGGAGAATCCTGCCTCGAGCCGCTTTAACGATGGTCGCTGCGACGCACACGGCCGCTTCTGGCTGGGCACGCAGGATGAGTCGAAGCAAGGTGGCGCGGCGCTCTATCGTTTCACGAACGGTGCGTTAATGAAAATCGACGCTGGACTAACGACATCGAACGGCATGACGTTCAGCCAGGATGGGCGCTACTGTTATCACTCGGATACGCCCAAGTTCAAGATCTATCGACATACCTACGATGGTGAGAGCGGCGAAGTCGGCCCACGCGAAGACTGGGTATCGTTAAGTCACAGTGAGAGCGAACGCGGGCGACCGGACGGCGCGTCGGTGGACAGTGAAGGCTTTTACTGGTCTGCCCTGTACGAAGGCGGGCGGATTGTACGCATTTCGCCCGCGGGTGAGGTGGTTGAGGAATATCCGCTGCCCGCGCGCTGTCCGACCATGTGTGCGTTCGGCGGCGCCGATCTACGGACGTTGTATGTGACCACTGCGCGGCAGGGTAGGAGCGCCGAGGAGCTTGAACAATATCCGGAGTCGGGCGGCATCTTTTCAATGCGCGTGCGAGTGCCAGGTCTCGTCGAGCCGCGCGCCGTGATCGGACAGGCATAAGCGCGACACCCGTGCGGCAGCGATGACGCAGCCTTTCATCCAGCTTGTCTGCGCGTGCAGGAAACTGTCTTCATATCGCGCCCGTTTTTTCCGCTTCCAAATTTAGATAAGGAGTTTCGATGACTGCCACGAAGAACCAATACGCCATGCAAGATCCGTTGAAGCAGTATCCCGGTCCTGACTTCGACCGGCAGCCGCAATCTGCGCCGGGTCTGGCCAAAGAGATGCGTCCCCGACCCGATCACGGTGAGGAAAGTTACCAAGGCTTCGGACGGCTCAAAGGACGTCGCGCTTTGATTACCGGAGCCGACAGCGGAATCGGACGTGCGGTGGCGATCGCTTACGCCCGGGAAGGCGCGGATATCGTCATGAACTATCTGCCGAGCGAAGAAGCCGACGCGCGAGAAGTGCGCAGGCTCGTCAGCGATGCCGGCGTCAAGGTCACAGCAATAGCAGGCGACATTAGCGAGGAAGCGTTCTGCCGTGAACTCGTTCAGAAGACTGTCGGCGAACTGGGTGGCATCGACATCCTGGTGAATGTCGCCGGCAAACAAACGTCAGTCGATTCGATCGCCGATCTGAGCACCGAAACAATTCGAGGCGACATTTCGCACCAATGTCTTCGCGATGTTCTGGCTGTGCAAGGCGGCGTTGCCGCACATGCCGGCTGGTGCAGCGATTATCAATACGACCTCGATCCAAAGTTATCAGCCCAGCGCTTTCCTTGCGCGTTCCCTTTGCTCCGGAGGACTGTGGAACGAGTGCGGCCGCTTAAAACAAACGAACAGGCATCGTGTGTATTAAGAGATTGGATTGCCGCCTGTGACGCCGTAGACTTCGCCAGTCACGTAGCTTGACTCCTGCGACGCCAGTAGGACGTACACCGGTGCCAACTCCGCCGGCTGACCGGGTCGTTTCAGGGGCACTTCAGACCCAAACCCTTCAATCTTTTCCTGCGGCTGCCCACCGCTAGGTTGCAGCGGCGTCCAGATCGGACCGGGCGCTACCGCGTTGACCCGTACACCCTTAGGCGCGACCTGTTTGGCCAGTGCATGCGTGAAAGCGGTAATGGCGGCTTTCGTCGGTGCGTAGTCCAAAAGGGCTGCAAATCCGTAGCGCTTCTGCCAAGGCATTGAGTGAGACAGCAGACCGGTCGTTTCGACGTTGCCATGAGCGGCTGCTTTGGCTCCTCGTTGTTTCTGTGTGCACGGTAAAGTCATCCTGGTATGGTTGCACCGGCTATTTCGAGCTTTGTGAGGATGGCGTACACAACGCATTGACCGTTGGCTGTCGAGCTTCTAGGACGAAATTAAGCGACCTCTCCGGACAGTACGTAGCGCGAGTTGAATACCGCTTTGCATGTCTGGATGAAATCCGTCGGTTTGTAGGAGCGGCAGGCTCTCGCCATTTATTATGCGTAAGCGCTCAATCATGGACATCCTTGCTCTGAGCAAGTGACGTCGCCAAGATGGTGTCCACCTATTTGGAGGTGGACACCTGTGACAGAGCACAACTCAGAGCTATTGAGCAGTATGGTCGTCAAGCGTCATCGGGACGGGCGACGGCGTTTCGATGCCAAGGCAAAACGCGCCTTGGTCGAGCAATGCCTGCAGCCGGGTGTATCGGTGGCCGCCCTGGCACTTGAGCACGGAGTCAACTGTTATGGCGCGCGCTGGAATAGGTTCGGCGTCGCGTGCTATTCGAGGTGAGACGATGAAGTTCGTCGCGCGCCCGACGAGAAGTATGTTGTCTTGAGCCGTGCGCGACGGAACGGGCAGCCAGACGGGGAAGCATCGCGCGTACGGACGCCCATGTGAAACGGCCCCGGCGCGATGAACGCCGGGGCCGAAGGTCAGAACGGATCGTCCAGTGGATCCTCGTCGAGCGGCGGAACGCCGTCGGGCGGACGATAGCGGCGTGCCTGCTTTCCGTATTCCCAGTCGAACCAGTGGTAGAGGTCGGCAAGCATGATCCGGATCAGGTAGGCCGCTTCATCGGTGAGCTCGGGACGGCAGGGCGTCGTGTTTCCGGTAAAAATAAACATGGTGTACCTCGCGATTGAAGAATGACGGTTTAGAGATCGCGTTTAACGCATTTCCTCGATGGCCTGCTGCAACAGCTCGTCGGGGAGATGGTTGAGTCCGCGGGGGACTGCGAGCTGCATGGCAGTACGCAAGATGCGCCCGGCCTGGCGCGGTAGCCCGCGCGAGGCCTGACGCAGCAGTTCGAGCCCGGAATCGGCCAACAGCGTATGGGTACAGCCGGCGGTCTTGAGCGCGTGCGTGATGAGCTGCGCAAAGCGTTCGCGCTCGATCACAGGCTGCAACTGCACGCGCGTCTGGATGCGGCTGTAGAGCGCGGCGTAAGGTGTGCGTTCGAGCATGCTGGCCAGCGGCGGATGACCGACCAGCCACACGGTGATGAGGTCGCGGGCATCAAAGGCGAAATTTAAAAAGCTGGGAAAGTCACGGAAGAACTCGGGCGGGAGGTTCTGAGCTTCATCGATAATCCATAAAGGCAGGACCTGTTTGCCGGTGGAGAGCTCGGTGATACGCAGTTTCAGTTCGCGCCACAGATCGGCGCGCCGGTAGCTGGGCTCCAGGCCGAGCGAGCGCGCAAGCGAGCGGTACAGGTCGATGCGGCCGAACTCGGTCTCCGCCAGGTAGATCGTCTGGTAGCGATGCGGATTCAGGCCGTGCGTGAGATGGCGCAGCGCAGCGGTCTTGCCCACGCCGGGCTCACCGGTCAGCAGGCCGATGCCGGGACTGGTCAGCAGCCACTGGAAGCGTTCGGCCAGGCGTGCGAGTGCGCCGTCGTCCCAGAGTTCGGTGCAGTCCTTGTCCAGCGGCGCATGCCGCAGACCGAAGTGTTGACGGTACATAGTCAGTCCTCCAGCCGGTAATGACGTTGATGCGTGAGCTCGATGAGGTTCGGCCCGGCGCTGATAGCCGCCGTGGCCGGCGCGACAGCGGGTCGCTGCCGGCGACGGTGAGTGTTCGCGACGAGATCAAGAGGTGTGGCCGCGCCAAGCAGCTGACCGGTGTCGCTCTCGACGCGTACTACGGTAGCGGTGTGCGGGGAGACGACGAGCACGACGCGCTGGCCGCTGAGTTCGTACGGGACTTCGAAGTAACGGCCGGCCCACGAGACGGTGCCGTTACGACGCACCAGTCGGGAAATACGATGCAGGAACAGTTCATCGAGCTGGGCGGCGAGTGGTCCAAGAAGGCGGATGCGTGGCAGGTCCTGCTGATACCGAGCGAGCGGAGTTTGACCAGCGAGCGAGGTATGGGGTCGACGATGGTAAATCTCCTCGACCCACGCCCACAGCCGGGCGTTGAGATCGGCGAGATCGCGAATGTGGGACCCGTCCAGCTCAGCGAGAAACTGCTCGCGTAGCGTTCTGTGCCACCGTTCCAGTTTCCCCTTCCCTTCGGGCGCATACGGGCGACAGTAGACAAGACGGATGGACAGGCGCGCGCAGATGCCCTGGAGGGTAGAAGCACGATAAGCGGCGCCATTATCGACCACCAGGCGAACTGGAATGCCTCGACGAAGCAGCGCCTGTTTGAGGACGCCCTCGACCTCGAGCGCAGTCTCGGCCGGACAGAACGCGCAGTGCGCGATTAACCGCGAAGCGTCGTCCATCAGCGACACGAGATACGTCTTCGTTCGACGCCCACCGAACGACAGTGTGGGACCGTGCATCACGTCGCCGTACCAGATCGAGCCGGCGTGCTCGGCCTCAAAGCTGCGCTTCTCCTCCGGTACGACTTCGGGAGAGGCAATGCGCGAGAGCCCGTGAGCCTTGAGCAGGCGGTGCACGGCGCAGCGAGAGAGCGTGTCGTGCGGCACGAGCCCGGCGGCCTCAAGCAGCAATCGGATCTGACGGATTGAACGGCGCGGATTCTCCCGCTTGGCGGCCAGCACGGCACTCTGTATCGCGGCGGGCAACTTCGACTGGCCGGCGGTGGTGCGCGGCCGGTCAGAAAGGCCGGCGAGCCCATGACGCCGCCAAGCGTAGTACCACGCCTGCAGCGTCTTCTCGCTGATATAGCGCCGTCGTGAACCAGGTATTGCGTACTCCTGACGGGCTAGCTGGCGTACGATCAGCTGCAGTTCGCCGCGGCCGAGGCGCTCGCGGCTGACGAGCGGCCCCAGTACCGACAGGCGAAACAGGGCTTTGGGATCGATGTCGTTCACGAAATCTCCGTTTTAAATAAGGGAGACTCCATAAAAGGCGAGATTGAGGGTCAGCGTGAGGAGCAGAGTGTGTGGGTATCCATTACGAGTCGAGTGAACCCCGTCGCGCACGACGCTGCCACCATCACATCACGGGACATCAAGACCGTCAGAATCGAGCCACGCCATCGCGCGGGCGAGCGACATGCTGGCAAAGCACGCGCGCCAGAATGCCGTGTCGCCATCGGTGCTGCCAAGCTCCGGGAAACGGCCGCGCAGCGCAAATGCGAAACCGGCACCATGCCCACACAGCCAGCGCCACCAGCGGCCTACCGTTCGCCGGTCAACGCCGACAACCGCGGCGATGCGGCGCAGCGACATGCCGGACATGCACAGGGAGAGCACCAGCTGCTGCAATGCCCAGCCGTACCAGCGGCGCGGGCAGAAGCACAGCGGCAGGCGCGAACAGGTACGGCAACACGCCGTGCAGCGAAAGCGCGGCACCAGAACGGGATTCAGGGCGCCGGCTGTGCTGCGATCAGCCTTGCGGTCGTAAAAGCCATGCCCCCAAAGGCTGGCGACGCCGCAGTGCGGACAACGCGGGGGACGGTAGGCTTCGAGCGTGAAGAGGATGGCGCGCTGGTGTTGCTCCAGCGCGCGATGGGCGTGTACGATACGATGCATAGGCCGGTCAGTTCTGGAAAACGTGCGGGGTCTGGACAACGTCGCACGATACCAGAGGTGCATCGGCCTTCTTTACGCCTGCAGCGTCGCGCGCTACGCGCGGAAAAGTTCACAACATCGTTCTCGCTGTCCGCGCGACAAACATCCCCTGTTCCATCTCATATTGCGCGCGCCATAACAGTCAACGCAAACCTGCTCCGCAAATGGATCATGCGCTACCAGCAGGAGCGGGACGGCGCCAGCACGGCCGCGCTCCCGGCACCAGTCGAGACGTCAGCATTTGTCCCTGTCGCCACGCTCAATGCACCGCCGCGCGGGCCGGCATTGCGCCTGCAGGCAAGGTTACCCAACGGCGTCGAGCTGGACCTGGGCGAGGCGACCACCGACGAGGTATCGTCAATTCTGCAAATGCTATGCATGCTGCCATGTTCCGTTTCGACCAGGGGCTGAAAGTCTACCTTCATCGTGATGCGGTCGATTTCCGCAAGAGCATCAACGGGCTTGCGGCGCTGGTCGAGCAGTCAATGATGCTCGATCCGTTCGCACGTGCGGTCTACGCATTCAGCAATCAACGGCGAGACCGCGTGAAGCTGCTTGTCTGGGACCGCAACGGCTTCTGGTTATTGACGAAACGGCTCGAGCAGGACCGTTTCGTATGGCCGCGCAAGGAAGTGGTCCTGCAGTTGCGCTCCGAGCAGCTGCACTGGTTGCTCGACGGTATCGATATCGAAGCGATGCGCAGCCATCCAGCACGTTATTATGATCGCGTGAGCTGAAACGCGTACCTGCATCGCTGGTCTAATCCAGCGATGTCTTCTCCTTTCTCGCCGCCCACCGACGAACTGCAGGCCCTGCGCGCCGAACTCGCTTCCCTCAAGGGCGAGTTACGCGTGGTGACGGTCGAGCGCGACCTGTTGCGCGAGAAGCTGAAGGCGTTCCAGCGGCAGCTGTTTGGCGCGAAGAGCGAAGCACGCGACGGCGACCAGCGCGACCTGTTCCTGAACGAAGCCGAAGCACTGGCGGCTGGGTCCGAAGCGGCACAGGAGAGCGCGCCAGAAGACGACGTTGAAAAATTGGCGCGCACAAGCGCAAGAAGCGCGGGCGCAAGCCCCTGGATCCGATGTTGCCTCGCGAGGTCGTGCGCCATGAGTTGCCCGAAACCGAACGCGTCTGCGCTCATGACGGCACGGCACTGATGGAGATCGGTGCCGAGATCAGCGAGCAGCTCGATATCGTGCCGCAACAGGTTCGCGTGATCCAGCACCAGCGCATCAAGTACGCCTGCCCATGCTGCGATCTCGGTATCAAGGTCACGCCGGCACCCGCGCGCATCATCCCGAAGGGACTGCTAACCGAGTCAGCATTGGCGTGGGTAGTCGTCAGCAAGTTCGTCGATGCACTGCCGCTGTACCGTATCGCTGCGCTGCTGCACCGCTTCGGAGGCGACCTGTCACGCGCAACGCTGGCCGCCAGCGTGGTCCGTGTAGGTCTTGCGGTGCAGCCTCTGATCAACCTTCTGCGCGATCAGCTTCTGGACGCTGACATCGTGTACGGCGACGAAACGACCGTGCAGGTGCTCAAGGAGCCTGGCCGGGCGGCGCAACGCAAGAGCTACATGTGGGCACAGATGAATGGTACCGGCCCACCGGTACGCCTGTTCAGCTATAGTCCGACGCGCAGCGCGGCGCAGGCCGCCGTGCTCTATGCTGGCATCAAACCCGGCGCGGTGTTGATGAGCGACGGTTATGAGCCGTACAACGAAATCGCGCGAACAAACCAGCTGGTGCACCTCGGATGCTGGGCGCACGCGCGACGCTACCTGATTGAGGCCGAAGAGGACCTGCCGAAGGAGCAGCGCGGCGGCGATCATCCGGTGAGTGAATTCATCCGGCTGATCGGTCAGTTGTTTGCGGTTGAGGCACGCTCCGAAGACATGGCGCCGGAGCAGCGGCAGCAACTCAGACAGGCCAGGAGTCAGCCAGTTCTCGATCAGATCGAGGCGCTGCTCTCGCGTCATCTGAACACCGTGTTGCCGCAAAGCGGGTTCGGCAAAGCGCTTCAATATCTGCGAGGCCAGTGGCCGAAGCTCGTTCGCTACGTCGGCAACGGAGCGTGGCCCATCTCGAACAACCCGTGTGAGAACGCGATCAGACCGTTCACTGTCGGCCGCCGCAACTGGCTCTTCAGCGATACCGTCGCCGGCGCAAACGCCGCCGCCAACCTGTATTCGCTCGTGCAGACCTGCAAAGCGAACAGCATCGATCCCTACCAATACCTCATCGCGCTGTTCAAAGGTCTGCCGCATGCGCACACCGCCGACGACTACGAGGCTCTGCTACCCTGGCGATTGAATCCACACGCGGCCTGACGCATATCGCGTGGCACCGCACAAGGGACGTCGTCTAATGCGCGCTTACTATTATGCGGCCCCGTTTTTCGTGTGGGTCGGGCTGCAAGTAGATGACGACGCCTCGACGCTTGAAATCTTGACGGTTGTCATGTCGCAGCGTTGCCGCACCGCCAGTCGCCAACACAATTCCTCGGCCGCGACTGTGCATTTACGACATGCGCCTCCCGCCGACGGAGGGCCTCCTCGCCTTCGAGTTCGAAGATCGAAGATCGAAGAAACGCCACGCCGGTTTGTGCAACGGCCGCCACAGACAGCGCGCGAGCGCGCGGCCCACCGTGGTTTTTCCGGCACTCATCAGTCCAACGAGGTATGGGTTCGTTTTTGCGTGAGCCTCTTGCAACTCCAGTTTCTTCACGAGCCTAAAGTCGCTCGACACGTTCGTCGGCGCCCTCCTATTTCCAGATGAACCCGCCTAGCAATCCTCCTCCCTTGTTAGGAAAACGCTGATATCGAGAACACGTCCGACGCGGTACGGTGCAATACGGTCACATTACGCAGGTGAGTGCGCGACAGCCTCGCGTTGACAACGCCATGGACGATAAATGTGACTGGCTCCCCTCGAGCTTCGACGGCCTTGAATGGTGGCGGCAAGCCTCCGCAGAGATCGAGTTATTGGTCATTGCCGACAGTGAAGAACCGGGACCAGGGCGTTGGCTGTGGGTGGTGCGTCGGATGGACGGCAACGATGCTGGCCAGAGCAGCTTCGGCATGTCTGCAACGCTCGATGAAGCGAAAGAGGCGGCCGAAAAAGTTTGGAAAAATAGTAGAAAATTCTGATTCAGCTTTCCGAAGGTGGCCATCGCGTTAAATCGTTGGTTCTCGCGTCGGGCAACAAATTCAGCCGCCGCCTGCGATGGTCCTTACGACCACTTCACAGACGCACCGATCGGCTTGGTGAAGCTCACCGTACGCTTGCCCTTCTCTTTCTAAGGGAAACTGGCTGAGCGCAAGGTCAGGTGGTTCGGAGCGAATCAATACGATGAAGTTCTTCGCGAGCGCAGAAGAGAAATGGCGCCTTCCTAAGCGTCATTGAGCGATTTGGGCGCTCATCGAGATGAGCGCACGGCCATACTGTGTCCGACTCGCTCGACAGTTGCAAAGCATCACCGTTGAAGCGTCGGACAGGTGCGTGTCCGCCTGCGGTACGCTGTCATTCCGTGTCGGAATGTCGATTGCTTGATCAGTTCACCATCCTTGCGGAGCATGTCATGGAACCCAAACCTCCTCTGAATCCCGGCGACGAAGCAGATCCGGGCACACCAGGCGCCGGCGAGGATATTTGTCCGGCATGTGACGGTTCAGGCCAGCTCGACGGTGCGAAGTGCGAAACCTGCGGCGGCACAGGAAAGATCATACAAGGCGTTGGCGGTGGTTGACTGCGCCTTGCCGGTCGACGCAGATGTGCTCGTTGCGATGAAAGGGGCTGTGCGCCGGCCCTTTGTTCCATCAATCCCAACCTGCAGGTTCGTCCGTGTGAGGCTACTCGCCGGGTTCCGCAGTCGAAGGATAGCGAGTCCCGTTCACGTTTACTGCCATGGGAGAGTTCCGGCGCACGAATGGCGCATTTGGACAAGCACCCTTCTCAATCCGCACCCCTTCGGCTTTCAACCGTTCTACGAAGGATGGTCGGCTGCTTCTACGGCCGCAACGTACCGACTTCGCTTAACTGATAGAGTGGCTCGATGAAAGACAACGTCGCGCTACAAAAAGAACGCTCGACACTAGAGAAGGCCGACGCGGACATTGAGCAAGCGTGCCTGCGCGTTGAGCAACAGCGCACCATCCTACGTATGTTGGAGATAAGGGGGCACGATATGGTGGACGCAGCTAAGCTTCTCGAAACGTTTCTCGGCACAGTGGAGGCGATGCGGCTTCACCGTACTGCGATAATTCACGAGATCGAGCGTCTTCAAAGAGATTAGATAACAGCAGCCCCCGCTGATGGTGGTCTCAATGACACCCGAAGTGGAAATGGATCTACCGTTGTCTTTCCCTCCGCCCCGCTAAGGCATCCAACTGCCGCCCTCTTCACTTCGATCGCCTGCAGTGTTCGAAGCACGTCGGCGCAACTGTTGCCAAGCCACGCCAAGTCAAATACGACGAGCACGTCCTGCGGCCATAGCCGGTTGATGAGGTGCTGTAAGAGGTGTCTTTCCGACGCCGGCATCGGCGAACGGACCGCACCGACATACACATTCTCGTCACGCACTTCAAGATTGAGGGAGGCCAGGTTACGCTCGGCGCATTCGCGACGAACATCGTCTTCGTCGCGAATAAGAACGAAAATCGTCATATCGCTTAACGACCGGACCGGCCAAATTTGTATTTAGTCAGGATTCGAGCTCTTCCGCAGTTGAGCGCAATCAACGGCCGGCAGGATACGGACCTCAACGTTCGGTCCAAGCAAGCGCGCGCGCGTCAGTGCTTCTTGTTCCGTCGAGACGGTGGTAACGCGCACTCCGTCCGGTCCCGGTACTTCAATCTGCCAGCCGCCGCTTGTGCAGGGTCGAACGATGATTTCGGCGTCGTCAGCGCCCTCTGGCGTCAGCACTCGATGTCCTCCTTTGCAGTTGCAGGCGAGATGAGCGTTACATTCATTCTAGTAGAAGGTAGCGTAGCGTCAAAAAGGGGATTTCACCGATGCGCCTCGTCAGGCGTGAGCCGTCTGCGAGGCGAGGCACGCGGGCACTGTTTCGGGTCCGCGCGAAGCTGTAAATGACGAAAAGCTTCTCATTTTCGTCATGAACACGATCATGATCGCCCATCAAACAGCTGCCACTGACGCCCCGGAGTCGCACCTATTTACGTTTCAGGTTGACGGCGGTGACGTATCACGGTCCCAACAGGTGACGTTGCGCACGGCGCGAGTCCTCGGGCGCGAACTCGGTAAGCACACCGCGCTGGGTGCGCTGATGCGAGCCATCGCCAGCGCCGAGCCGAGCGACTACGACGCCTGGTCGGCACCCGTTACGCAGGTACGTAAAAGTAGCTCGCCCGCAGGCGGATGCATCGCCAGCCGTAAAATTTTCGATCTTCGTCGGCCGTCGACGGTCCCTCGCGCCCGCAAGACATGCCGCACGGCGTTATGCGTCCCCGTCAGCGTAATAGCGGGCGGCCGCTTCCAGCATGCGGCGCTTCTCCGCCTTGACGTAGATGGAGGTGGTTTGCAGCGACGCGTGACCGAGGATCGACTGCACGACGTCGGTCGGCATCTCGCGCGCCACGGCACGCGTGCCGAAGGTATGGCGAAACGCGTGCGCGGAGGTGTTCACCAATTGCACGAGGTGCTCCGTGGTCAGCTCCGCGAGCGATGCCGGATCCGCGCGCAGCGCGATCACCAGACGCTTGACCGCCATGCGCACCAGTCGCCCGAGTGCGTCAGCTGTGTAAGGAACGCCCGTCGATACGCCCACCGCGTCGCCGTCCCCTGCTTCTGCGCGCTCGTGTCGGAGCTGCGCCGCGTCGGTGCCCGGAATCCAGATCGGCGCGATCAGCGGGCCCGCGGCATCCGTCTCGAAATCGAGTCCACGATCAGCCCAGTGCGCCCGCAGCGCATCGACCGTCGGACCGCTGACCGGCACCGTCCGTTGTTTTCGCCGCTTGCCCACAATGCTCAGTGTCCAGACCGTTCGTGCGCGCGGAACCGGCGCGGCGCTTGCCACGTCACTCCCTTTCGACTTGCGCGCTGGCTTGGACTCGCTCGCGATGTCCGACGGCCGCAGATCTTCGCGTCGGGCCTGCGCCGCCTCGGCGCGTCGCAGGCCCGAGTCCCCCATTAACAAAATCGCCGCGCGCGCCGCACGCCATTGACAACCCGCCTCTTGCGATGCCCGCGCGATTGCTGCCCGCCCGTTTGTTGGCGGCCCGATTACTGCTCGCCCATTTGCCCACCTCGCCTCTCTCGTGGTCGAAGGCGATCGGAGCGGCGCCGTGAAGTCGAGTAGCTTGTCGCACTGCGCATCGAGCAGCCGCCGCACCTTGGCCCACAACTCGGCCGGTAACGCCCGGTCGACCTGGACCGACGACTCGCGAATCACGGTGGCGGGATCCTGCACGGCACTCCATGGATTGCCGGCCAGATAGCGCACCTCGACCAGCCACGCGAACGCGGCGCGAATCACGCGCACCGCATAGGCCTGGCTGTCGATGGACAGCCCGTCCGGTGCGAACGGTCGCCAGCGTCCGCTGCTGCGCGGGCGCTTGGGTCCTGTGAACGCCGCCGACGGCGCCCCTAAAAAATCCTTGTACGCTTCGCAATCCTCGACCATCAGCGAGGACAGCGCTTTCTGTCGCACCACCACGCTCCACAAGATCAGCCGCTCAAGTTCCCGCGTGTACGCCCGCAACGTCACCGGTCGATCGCGATAGCGATGCAGGTACGCGTGCACCGCTGCCAGATCGTGTTCGGCCCGAATGAACGCGAAGCTGCCCGCGCGGTTCACGCCGCGACGCGCGCCGTGTGCGCCCTCCCCACCCGATAGCTCGGCCGGTACCGCCAAGGCTTCGAACGGCGCGAGTCGCGGCGCGCTTGAATCCCCGCCGGCCACGATCGGCTCTGGCTGACACGCTGAACGCACCGCGAGTTCAAGCGGGCGCGCGTCGACATCGTCAGCGACGCGCGCGCCCAGACTTTTCTCGTGACGACGCAGCCACGCGACGAGCGTCGCCGCGCGTAAGGGACCGATGCGGGGCACCGCGCGCCACCAACTGCCGCCCCGCGCATTGCAGTAGTCGACGAGCGTACCCAAGGTCGCGATGCCCTCACCGATCAGGCGCCGCGCGATCAGCGGGCGGAACCACAGCTCGACCGGATGCGTGAGCGTCGGCGTCGCGGCCGCGAGGCCCGCGGCCTGTTCGACCATGCGTAGCGTGACGGCGGTGAGTCGCGCGCTGCCGTGTTGCTTGATGGACGCCTTGAGGTGATCGGCCAGCACCGGCGAGCCATGCAGCAACGCTAGGCTGACCAGGTCGTCGCGCATCTGGCGCAGGTAGCGTTCGGCCGCTTCCGGGGTCGCGGCGTGCGGCGCGCGCTCCGCATCGTAGTACAGCCGCGCGATGGTGGCCGATGGCACCCGCTGCACGAATGCGCGGAGCGCCGTGAAGTCCGTGCGCGTGTAGGTGCGCGGTGGTGGCAGGGTCAGTTGCTGGGGCTGGTTCGCCATCGGAGTGTGAGGTGAGATCGGGTGTCGGCGCTAGGCGTCGCCGCGTTCGACTCGCCAACCTTCGAGCGCCAGACGCGGATCGGCGACGACTTCGCTGAACTCTCGCCGTGGGTCACATGAGGCTGGATCGGCTGGAACGCCCTCCCCTATTGGCTTGGCGAGAGGCGTAAAACGCATTATACCCCATAAAACCCATTAAACCATTCACTGCTAATAAGCATTATCAGGATTGCCAATCAAACTAGAGGGGCCGTGTTTGAATTTTGACCGCGACGAGATTCACGCTTGATTCTCGCTGCACGAGTCGCCAGCGACCCAGCGCACCGGTCGGAAATAAGCTGAATGCGCGATCCTATGGGCGATCGTAGAGCGCGGTCGCGCGTTATCGTCGCTAACAATCGAGGATGCGGTAACGTACTGCGCGGTTCCGCGCCGGCCAACCATGCAGGCGCCGTGGGCGGGGCCGTTGCGCCCACGCCATTCGTCAGATTGCCGCCAGTTCCGCGGTGCCCTGTCCATGTGATCGACGACGACTGGCGGCGAAGTTCTTTTGGCGACGCGAAAAAGGGTTAATAGGGTATAGACCATTAGTTGCGTATTTTCGACGCGCGAAGAGTCACGCACGGCTCCGACGACTCTTCCTATGACGCTGTTTGCAATGTCGCAGCGGCTCGCTGAAGTGTGCAGGCGTGTTAGTGCACCGATGTATTAAAGCGCGGCTTATGCTGCAGCACACGGGTCAGCCTTGCGCTCGTCACCCAACGTATTGCGACTGCGGCGCCGTTCAAGATAACCGCACGCTTCATTTATCGACCAGGCCAATTTCCACCTGCGCAACTTCTTGCCGAAGGCCAGGCTTCGAGCAATAGCTTCGGAACCAATTCCGGGAACGAGACGCGACGCGTCTCGAATTGGTAGCAACGGTCGTGATGAGAAGGCTCGTTCACCTTGAATTATTGGCTCGATGTTTCGGCGACTGGCCACAGGCTCAAACTGCTAGAGGCTGTTGAAGCGAGAGTTTTAAGGGGGCCATGGGTGAATGACTAGCTCGTCCCCACGCGGTCGGAGAACATTCACGGCGATTTGCGCCATAAGCCAGTCACACTATCAACCGTTCTGTGCTGCCCTTGCACTGTCAGTCGTTCATGACGGTGCTTGCCAGCTTCGGCGCTGAACAGATTTAGTTTCAGACCGCAGACGACCGAGGGATGCGCTATTGGAAAGTCGAATGACAAGAAGTGCCGCGTCCGGAAGTCGACCGCTCTACGTTGATACTGTTGGGCGCACCAACTGTCGTAGCCCTCGAAGACTGTTCCATGAGGCTGCGCAGCGTCGAAAAAGACAATAGAGCCAAATTCCAGCGGAATACGCACGTCGACATTGGGAAAGAGCAGATCCAGACCGTCCCTCTGCGACAGCCACACGACACAGAATCCGTATTGAGCAAAGTTCTCTGCATCTGAGTGAAAGCTCGCCCCCTGACACACCACGGGTGTATGGCGGCTTAAGCGCATGGCGTCAGCCATCCCGTAAGCGCTCGCCCATTTGAGGGTTGCTTGCTCGATGTCTGCGAAAAGCGGGTCCACCCCCAGCCCGACGGATGGCCCGCCATGTTCAATGAAGCCAGGCTCCCCTGATTCATATGCGCCGCTCCAGTCGCACATGATGTTTTCGGGCAATTCGTCGATCTCTATCCGGCCGTGCAGCACGACGTCACTGACACTCCGTCCGGCTGGTCCTGCTTCATCGGGAAGTGACACGTAGATGCCGTTCCCAGACGTCTTAATCAGCCCTCTACGTTCACTCAGCACCACGAGTCGTCCTTCCGAGTCGTCTGCAATTTTGAAGTGCACGAGAAAATCTCGCTTGCTGCGGATGGATCTTGTCGTGAACGCCTCCGCTTCACCCTGCTTTCGTGACTTCTCCTTCACACGGACAAACTTAACGACTCAAACAGCAGAGACCGCGCGAGAGAACGGTTGATGCCCGATTATCGCAATAACGTTCTGACAGCATTCGGCGCGACATCAAACGTTTCCTAATCAAGTTCGACGAAACTCTCCGTCGGCGCGCTCCGTTGTTATGGCAGGTCGCCGACTGCCTTTTTGAAGTGTCACGAGGACGAAGACGGTAGGCGACTGAGACCCCGATCTGTGCGCAAGAAGAGACGCGAGAACGTCTTCGTCCCGCCAGATGTTGCTGATGGTTTTTCGCGTGACGGATTCTTTAACCTCGGCTTCGTCGAACCGAATTCGTCTGCTTCGGGGCAGTTCAATTTCTCAGCCTTATCGCGCGGGTAGTGATGTCGCCGAATCGAACGCGTCGGTGGCCTCGCGGAACAAACCCATCTGCAAGACGTCCTCGTGCAGAGGATCGTCAAAGATCGAGCCGGTTTCGCGGAATCCGAGAGATCGATAAAGGTTGATCGCAGCGACGTTATCTGCGGCCACACTCAAGCTGATGCAGGTTACGTCCTGCATGCTTTTAGCATAGGCGATCGCTGCTGCGAGCAATAGCTTTGCCACGCCGGTATTTCGATGATGGCGTGCGACAAAGACACCCCAGATGTGGGCAACATAGCGTTGTTCAAAGATCGCGTGACATTGCACACTCGCGACCCCAATGAGTTCAGTCTTGTTGAAGGCACCAAAGGTACTTCGGATAGCTGTCGACCGCAACGTTTCACACGATTCATCGGCATCGCGAACATACATGTCGCTCATGATGGGCTCGTCGGACGATGGCGGTTGTTGCGAAGCCGAACGCTGGAGAAAGCAAAAGGCTGCGGCGTCGCCTGAAGACAATGGGCGGATCAGCATAAAACTAAGTGATAACGTGAGCGGATGACGTCGGTATGGAGATTCGGCGAAGCTGCGATCTCATTCGTCGTAGCTGCCTGGGTGACTGCAAAGGGCGCCGTCATGCATGGGGCGATCGCGTTTCCACCTACTGCGAGCCACGTTCAAGCTTGAAATTCGCTTCGGCATAAGCGGCATTGCAACTCCACACTTCGTTCCCGTCACGGTGGAAAATCGCGACGCCGCGTGCGATGGTGCACGCCGCCTGAGGATAAACGGATCCGTGACCGTTCATTGCTGCGGCGAGCGCGTTGCGCTCCTTGCACGTTGCGGTGTACGTTCCGTTCAAGACTTTTTTTTGTCGATCGCCACAATTATGAATTCCTAAATAGCTTCCGATATCGCCGCTTCAGTGCGGTTCCAACGGGTAACCTTCGCGGAGCGCAGCATTCCCAAACCGCCTCGTTCGCGTCGGTGCGGGTCGCTGAACCACACCACCTTCTTCGGATCTGGTCACTTGGCTCCGTTGGTCCCTCGCACAGCCAGCATCGTAACGGCACTTCATAAAGCCGCAATCAATCTGCTCGCACGTCGGGTCGGGTGACCCTCCGCTTGGCTCACCGGCGCCGCAACGTCTTATCAGAGTGTGCGATTTTTCGCGCTCGCAGAACATCTCAATCGGCTTGAATTCGGACTTGCTTGTACATCGCAGGCCCGCCGATTTGGCCGACCGCCGTGATCTCGCGTTGCTTGTCGTAGCGGGATTCTTTGCGCACTTCGTAGCCGTCCTCATCATGGTGCAGGCGAGCGATGTGCTCGGCGACGGTGACCACCTCATCATGAGTCGCTGCGAGATCCCGCATTACCAGGCTGTCTGGGAGCGAGTAAAGACATTCGAGTAACGTTGCCACGTTGTCACCTCAATCGTATATGCGGCACACGCGAGCCCGCGGGGTCACCGGATAGCACGTCGACAGATCAAACAAGGCGTGGCAGGCCGCAAGATCGATGTGCCATGTTGCGCACTCAACGTTGAGGGGATTCCATTTTCCGAGCCGACAATCTTGCAAACCTCGACTTCTGACCCATCTCGGGCGTTGGCTCGCCAACATATTGATCTCCCTGCTCCTCCATCATCTTTCATCGCATCGTTGTTGCAAGTTGCGACGACACTTCGAAGGTCAGGACCGCTCGCTTCGATAGCGCAGTTCGCGCTGACTGCGCACGGCCAAAACGAACACCGCATCGAACTCCGGCAGGTAGCGGTATAACGCGAGATAGCCATGCGCCCCGTTTGAAATCACTAACTCTCGCAGACCGCTTGGCGTCTCAACGGGGCGCCCGATCATCGGGCTCGACTGCAGTATGTCTATCGCTAGGATGATGTCATCGATACGCTGAGCGGCGTGCTCGGGCGTGTGTTCGAAAAGGAATTCGAAAATCCGATCGAAGTCGTCTTGTATCTCCGGGGCGAGGATTATTCGCGCCATCGCTTAACCTGGGGCGCTGAGGACGCCTCCCCGGCCGCCCGATCACGAAGGTGGGTCCGGACATCATTCCAATCGAGCCCCTCCCCGGTTTCCAACATGCGCGCGAAGCGTGCGTTGCCCTCTTCCAGAAATGCGTGCCGCAGTTCCTCGTGAGCAACTCGCTCGGCGATCGCGTCCAACATAAAACTGTGCGCGGTGGTGCCGCCTTGCTGCGCGAGTCGGGAGACCCGATCACGCAGCTCAGGCGGCAGGCGAAGGGTGGTGGTGGACATAGTGGACCTCATGTGTCACAGGTGTGCTACATTTTACGCGCATCTCAGTGGAAGGCAAGCGACGCCGACCTCTGCGCCCTTCCCTGCTTCCCGTGCCGCATCACATTTGACATAGGGGCTGTAACGTCGAGCAGATGGCTTTCACGATCGTTTAAAACGCCCGATTGAACTCGCCCGAGCCTTTCACGCCAAGCAATCACCCTCTTCGATCGGCACGCCTTTGCTGGTCCGCCAAGCCGACAGAACTATTGATCTCACGTTGATCTAGAAGACCTACTGGAATGCGGTGTCCTTTGTTTCGATCAAAAGACGATTCTGCGATGTATCTGCAACTTGGTCCTGGAGGATCCCTGGTCGGCAACGGTCACCAAAACCGTTCAGACACGCGCTCGCCGAGCACACCTTGGCGAGCTGACCAGATCGGTGGCTGCGATGGGGATTAGTTCGTGGCTGGTCTTCGTCTACGAGGTCGCAATCGGGTTGATGCAACTCCACCGCTCCCGCAGCAACTGACCATCCCTGCAACGGTCTTACATTTTTTTGATCCACGACGTCTGCGCCTGCTCGAGCCGGTTGCGCGACAACGCTCGCTCGGTCCATGCTGATTTGGCTAGCTGAACCGCCCCGGATTTTGTGGAGGCTCCGACTCTTGAGAGAATGGAGCCATGAACAAGAAGGTAACCAAGTTTTCCCCGGAAGTGCGAGAGCGCGCGGTGCGTCTGGTGCGCGAGCAGCGTGGCGAACATCCGTCGATGTGGGCGGCGGTCGAATCGATTGCGCCGATGATCGGCTGCACACCGCAGACACTGCACGAGTGGGTCAAGCGCGACCAGGTCGAGCACGGTGAGCGCGATGGCGTGACCACAGACGAGCGCGAGCGCCTCAAGGCCTTGGAGCGCGAAGTCAAGGAGTTGCGTCGTGCCAACGAGATTCTCAAGGTCGCGAGCGCGTTTTTCGCCCAGGCGGAGCTCGACCGCCGTTTCAAGTCCTGAAGGCCTTCATCGATCAGCATCGCGACACCTTCGGGGTCGAGCCGATCTGCAAGGTTTTGCGGATTGCCCCGTCGGGCTACCGACGCCATGCCGCGCAGCTTCGTGATCCGGCGCGGCGCTCTGTTCGCGCAATCCGTGATGAACGTCTGCGGCCTGAGATCGAGCGTGTGTGGCAGGCCAACATGCAGGTCTACGGCGCGGATAAAGTCTGGAAGCAGATGAATCGGGAGCGTATCGCGGTGGCGCGCTGCACGGTCGAACGGTTGATGAAGCAACTGGGTTTGCGCGGCGTGATGCGAGGCAAGCGTGTTCGCACGACGATTCCTGATGCTATAGCCCCGCGCCCGCTGGATCGGGTGGATAGCGTCAAGCAGGAAGTCCGGTTTACCGACATTCATCTTGGCCGGTCGGCCGAGGTGATTGTCGCTGCGTCAGGGAATTATGGTTGTCGCTCCAGTGGAGGTGTCAGCGGGTAATTGACGGCGGCGCTCTTTCTGTTTGTCGCTGGCTGTGCGGCGCCGATAGCTCTCAACATTTAATTCGAAGATCGTCGAGTGATGCACGAGCCGGTCGATGGCCGCCACGGTCATGCCGGGGTCCGGGAAGACGTCGTTCCAGCCAGAGAACGGTTGGTTGGCCGTTATAAGAAGACTTTTCCGCTCATACCTCTCGGCTATCAACTCGAACAGCACACTGGTTTCGGCCTGGTCTTTCCTCACATACGAGAGATCATCCAGGATGATCAGGTCGAACCGGTCGAGCTTCGCGAGCGCCGAAGGTAGCTGTAGACTCTGCCGCGCGACCTGGAGCTTCTGCACGATCTCGCCGGTGCGCGTGAACAACACGCGATAGCCAGCGTCGATTAGTGCATGGCCGATGGCGGACCCCAAGTGACTTTTCCCGCTGCCGGGTGGACCGAACATTAGGATCGTGGCGCCTTTCTCAAGCCACGAGTCTCCGGTGGCCAGCGCCATCACATGCGCCTTCGAGATCATCGGCACCACGCCGAAGTCGAAGGTGGCGAGCGTCTTGGTCAGATCCAGATGTGACTCGGTGCGATGACGCTCGATTCTTCGTTTGGCCCGCTCGGCGAGTTCGTGTTCGAGCAATGCGCCGAGTAACCGGGACGCCTGCCAACTTTCTTTGTCCGAGCGTTCAGCGAAGTCCGGCCACAGCCGGCCGATCGTCGGCAGCCGCAATTCGTTGAGCATCAGCGCGATACGTCCAGCATCGTAGGCGGTGTTCATGCGAGCACCTCCTCAGCGAGCAAGGCGTCGTAAAGCGCGGCGCACGGCATCTCAACGACAACCACCGGACACGCGGTTTGGCGCGGTGCGAACTCATCGAACAGCGCCTTCAGATCGGGCAGTTCACCGAGTTCAAGCAAGGCATCCAGCCTCTCGGCCAGTTGCGCCTCGACGCCGTGGTTTCCTGCTAGATCGAGCAGACCCACCATGGTCTTGCATGCGCTGCGCGGCGTCAGCGCCTGTTCCAGCCGCTCCCAGATTCGACGGTAGGCTTCGCGCGGAAACAGATCGTCACGGAACGCAAGACCCCTGAAGGCCTGCGGCTTGCGTTTGAGAGAATCAATGAAGTGCCGGTAGTCGATGCCGCGACCGCGCCGTTTGCTCGTGTGCGTGGCTCTCGCCGTGCTGTGCACGAGCGCGCCGGACAGATAGCAATCGAGCCGGTCACTGTACAGGCGTACCTTCAGGCGATGACCGATCAGGCGCGACGGGGCGCTGTACAGGACGCAACGCACGGTGAACGTGCCACAGCGTGTCACGCGCGCCTCTTCTTCGTCGAAGTCGGTGGTGCGGTGTTCAGGCAGATCGAGCAGGTGTTCGCGTTCGATCTGGAACGCTGCAGCATTGCGTCGATTGCGGCGCATCACTACCACGCGCACGAACTCGTCGTAAGCGGCTCGGTCCGCAAAGTCACGGTGACCTCGCAGTTCCAGGGCCTGGTCGATCTGATCCTTCAGATAGCGATGTGAGGATTCCACACTGCCGTTCTCATGGCCCATGCCACGGTTGTTGCGCGTGCCTTCCATCCCGTAGTGTTCGAGTAGCGCCGCGTAGCGCGCGGTGAAGTCTTCTTCTTCCTGCAGGTTCCTAAAAGCCGCCGACAGACTGTCGGAGCGGTGTTCGCGTGGGCAGCCGCCGGCCTGCCACAGCGCGTTCTGCAAACCCGTCGCGAGCGCCTGAAAGCTCTCCCCGCCATCGACCACACTGGCGTATTCCCAGCGCGAGAAGGCCAGCACGAAGTGATACAGCAGGTGGTCGAACGGGATGCCGCCGATCGTCACGCACAGCCTGTCCATATGCGTAAAGTCCGACAGGCCTCGCCCGCCCGGCTCATACGTTTGAGGGAAGAACACTTCCCGGTTCGGTCCTTCAAGCGCGCGCCACTGGCTGACGTGCCGCTCAAACGTACGACGCATACTGTCGGGAAAGCGTTCGGGATAGTCTTCCTGCAATTTGCGCAGCAGCGTGATCGCCTTCAGCTTTGGCGCACTGCGCAGCAATGGAACGACTCCGGTTTCCCATACCTCGGCAAACGGATCAGGACGCGATCGCCAGTAGCGCCGGGGCTGCTGAGAGGGAAGCCCAGCTTCACGTTCGACGCGTCTCGCCGTTCGCTCGCTCATGCCCGCCTTCGCTGCGGCGACCTTCTGCGAATGAAGTTTGCGCTGGTTCATATAGAGGCGGACCTGTTGGTCGGTGATGCGGGTTCCAGACATGGGCTGACCGCCTCTTTTTAAGATTCAGTCAGCCATCCTAGACCTCGCCGATCCGGCGCCGCCGGCAGCTCGTCGTCTGCAGCGGCTACGCCGCCTCCGACTCCTCACTACCGGCCAAGATGAATGTCGGTACACCGGACGAAATCATTGTCGCCCCCCAATCGGGTCAATCGCCAGTTCAAGGCGGCACGGCCGAACCAGCTCTGGGTCTCGGATTTCACCTACGTTTCGACGTGGCAGGGCTGGCTGTATGTGGCCTTCGTGATCGACGTGTTCGCTCGCCGTATCGTCGGCTGGCGCGTCAGCTCCTCGATGACCACGGACTTCGTTCTGGATGCACTTGAACAGGCGCTTTACGCGCGGCGCCCAGGGGACGAAGGAACCTTGATACATCATTCGGACAGAGGGTCGCAAGGCGGATTCAACCGGTCGTCGCAACACCTTTGATCGAGGAGGTGTTGCATGGCACGAAGTGCAAAGCAGGTGTATCGGCTGACAGGGCGAGAGGCGATGTACTCGCCGGGTGCGCCATCACTGGGACATGAGATCGAGCGTCGGTTCTGGCAGCAGATCGCAACCGGCATTACGAGCGAGAAAGCAGCGGAGGCGATAGGCGTATCTCAAGCGGTAGGCTCGCGCTGGTTCCGCTATCGTGGCGGCATGCCACTATTCATGTCGAAGCCTGTCGCCGGTCGATACCTGTCGTTCGCTGAGCGAGAAGAGATAGCATTGCTTTCTGTCCAAGGCCTCGGGGTGCGCGAGATCGCCCGACATATTGGACGCAGTCCATCAACCGTTTCGCGAGAGCTCACGCGCAACGCGGCGACACGTAATGGGTGTCTCGAGTATCGTGCTTCGGTCGCGCAGTGGAAGGCGGAACGGTTCGCCAAACGGCCAAAACCAGCGAAGCTGGCAACTAATGCACGTCTGCGTCAATACGTTCAGGACCGCCTGGAGGGCAAAGTACGTGACGCCAATGGTCGTGAAATTGCCGGGCCCAGACAGGCACCGTTCAAGGGGCGAAATAAGCCGCATCGCGGTGACCGAAAGTGGGTTAACGGCTGGTCACCTGAACAAATTGCTAACCGGTTGCAGGCTGATTTCCCGGATGATGAATCTATGCGCATCTCTCACGAAGCCATTTATCAAGCGCTCTATATTCAGGGGCGCGGCGCGCTCAAGCGTGAGCTGGTGGGTTGCCTTCGCACCGGCCGTGCGTTGCGGGTTCCACGAGCGAGAGCGCGCGCCAAGGCATGGGCGCACGTCAGCGAGGAGGTAATGATTTCCAGTCGGCCTGCAGAGGTGCAAGATCGTGCGGTGCCAGGCCATTGGGAGGGTGATTTGATTATCGGCTTAAACCGATCAGCCATCGGGACGTTGGTGGAAAGATCAAGCCGATTTACGATGCTCGTGCACTTACCTCGCGAGAAAGGCTATGGGCTAATTCCGCGCACGAAAAACGGGCCTGCGCTCGCCGGCTATGGAGCTGTGACGATGGCCAACGCACTCAAGAAGACCGTGGCGGACTTGCCGGCTCAGTTGTGGCGATCATTGACCTGGGATCGCGGCAAAGAGCTGTCCGATCACGCCCGCTTCACGATCGAGTCTGGCGTGAAGGTGTTCTTCGCTGACCCGCACAGCCCATGGCAGCGTGGTACGAACGAAAACACCAATGGCCTTCTACGACAATACTTTCCAAAGGGCACAGACCTGTCCCGGTGGAGCGCTCGCGAGATTCAGGCCGTTGCCAATACATTGAATACCAGGCCCCGGAAAACACTCGGCTGGAAGACGCCTGCGGAGGCTTTGGACGAATACCTAAAATCTGTTCAATAATCTAGTGTTGCGACGACCGGTTGAATCCGCCCAATACGTCAGCATTCGCTACAGCGAACGGCTGGCCGAAGCGGGCATTGAACCGTCGGTCGGCAGCCGGGGAGACAGCTATGACAACGCCTTGGCTGAAACGATCAACGGCTTGTACAAGGCTGAACTGATTCATCGCCGTACCTGGAAAACGCGGGAATCCGTTGAACTGGCAACGCTGGAGTGGGTGGCCTGGTTCAATCATCATCGATTGATGAAACCCCTCGGCTATATCCCGCCCGCCGAAGCTGAGGCAAACTACTATCGGCAGCTTGAAACAGCTGCCGCTGAACCGGCATTAACTTAAACCAACCAGCCTCCACGATTCTCGGGGCGGTTCAAGCACTAGCGTGGTCGACGACAGTTGACGGGTACGATGCCTGTAGGACTCAACTCAATCGCACCGAACCGATTGGAAAACGTGGTGGCGATTTCGCGAGCCGCGCGTGATCTCGAGGGATGGCTCCGGCTTAACCCCGCGCAATCAACGTTTGTCGCCGAGACACGCACTCAAGTTAAGGATTCAGCAGTGCGGGTCATCGCGATTGATTTGCCCACTGCAACAAGTCATCGACTGATCAATATTCACCGCGTTGGCTGGCTGAGTCCCGTGCTGCCGGTGTGCCGACCAATCTGTTGCCTTGCGTACACATCAACTCGTGAGGGTAACGTTTGATACAGATTGCATAGTGAATATTACGAAAAACCTCGAACTATGTCGAAGGGGACGTCTAACGCCGCTCTTCCGCATGCTTAGCATGTATTACTTCAGAAACCACTTTAAGAGACCGTGAAACACTACGCAGTTTTCGCCCGTAAGCCACGCTCAGTAAGGCTTAGACGACCACGAGATCTTTGTTTCGAATGTTTCACGGCTTTCGGCATAGCCGTCTTTATCTGGCTTAAGTGGTCCGCAACCGAGGCAGTGAGTTTGCGAGGAGTGGAAGCCGCTGAAGATTCGATACAGTGGCTTGAATCGCGCGGGGTTGGGTCAGTACAAGAAGACGTCAGGCTAATTCTCTCGATAATCTGACCCCGTTTTATTGCAGTCATGAATCCTTGGGCCCGCTGCTCGGCAGAACGGCGTGTCACGCGCTCTGAGACGTTGTAGACCATGAGGGTTGCGCCCTCCTCTACCACCGTAGAGCGAGTCGTACCGGCTGCGTTCATGAACGTCTTGTCATCGAGTGCCCGTAGACGCTGCTCAGCGTCCTGACGTGCGGTGAGGGCTTGGCTCTGCTGGAGTATGACGGCGGCCTCGGAACTGGTTCCCGAAGTCCGTGGGACTCGCCAGCAAAGCCCGCAGATAGCTGATCGGGTGCTCGCTTGGTTCAGGTGGGCCCAGCAAACTTCCACGACACCGATCAGACGCTTGCCAGCTTCACGAACTTCGCGCATGAGTTTGAAAATCAGGAAATCCAAAAAGCCAGGGCGTATTAGCACCGTCTGCCACACTGGCGGGCCAAGACGAGGAGCAACGTCAGATTCGCTCGCCATTTCGCTCGTGCGACGCTAGTCAATTCATCGTCTGCCTGCCGACTCTAGCGTGTGACCACGCGGCGCGAATGATCGGCGCAGGGACGGCCGACATATTGAGACCAACATGCGTACTCGCTCAGCGGTCATCGATGAGCATCCGCTTTTGGTCTTTGGCCTCGTTCGCCGCCCAACCTGGTGCTCCGCGTCGGCGACTTGCTTCGCTTCTCTTGCGCATGCGCTCGCCGTTGGGGCCCCGTTCGGTCGCCGTCGTCTCACTCAGATCGTTGCGTCCCGGCGCCTCGATCGCCATCTTGGGAGTGACCCGTCGTACCAGCGCATGCCGGCAATGTGCGGAGTTTGTGGACACGTCGGTAGTTTCATTTCGATTGAGGCAATCGAGCTGGCTCGGTCCACGTGTCGTGCTCGTCACTGGGTTCGTTGATGTCGCGCGACGCCGGGCGATTCATGTGGACCTCAGAGGGCGGCCGTATGCGCTGCGTCACGCGCCCGCTGCCCGCACCTTTAGGAGCTGACGCAGGCCAGCGATGTGCTCCCGCACTGCACCCGCCACCGGAGGCTTCTCGTGTGGCATCGATGCCGTGCAAGGCTGGGATTTGCCCAATGCTTCCCGTTGCGCATGGGCAAAGCGTTCGAGATCCAGCGCAGTGGCGGGACGAAGTTTCCCGGACGCGAGCGCCGTCGCAAACGACGGCATCCATCCGGCGGCCTGGCGGCCGATGCGCTCCGTGAGGCTGAAGATCGTCAGCGAGTCACCCCCGGCCCCGATCACAAACTGGCGGGTGTGGTCCGCGTCGATGAACGTGCGGCCGGCATGTTGGAGGGCAAGGGCCCGGGCGTCGACATGCTGCTGCGCGCGCGCTTGCTCGGCATGGTGGTCGGCGGTCCGACGGCACACCAAGCGGGCGAAATCGACCGGATTGCGGAGCAGGGCGCGGAGGTAGTTGATCGGTGCCTTGGCAAGCTTCAGGTGGTCCCAGGTGGCTTCGACGACATCGGAGAGGCGCTTGCCTTGTTCACGCGCCTCGCGCATAAGTTTGAAAATCAAGAAATCAAAAAACCCCAGGGTGCGCAGGCGCTGAAGATCCGCAGGCAGTTGGGCCGGTTGTCTCTTTTGAAATACAGAAGGGCTTAGATCCTTATATATTCCACCGTCTGCCACATTGGCAGACGGTGCAGTCAAAGAAGGCTTGGCCAAGGCGGGTGCGATTGATGAGGGCGTCTGGGCGGGTTTGTTCTCGTGCGTCCGCGAAGGCTCAATGAGGCCGAGGAGGCTCGCGGCACGTTCTGTGAGATGAAGGTAGGCGCGACCAAACAATCCGGCTTCGACATAGCGGCCCTGCGGGCGACGCTCGACGAGTCCGGCGACCTCGAGATCGTCGAGACTGCGATAGAAGGTGCGCATGGATTGCAGCGCGCGGCCAGTGAGCAGCTCACGGCGCGCGAAGATGGCGGCGAACGGTTTCGCGGCGTCGACCGTACGAGCGAGGGCAGAGAGCACCGCGCGAGCCCGCGGCGGAATTTGTTCGATGTGCGCGGCGCGAAACGCCGCCCGGAAGATAATCCAGGGCAGGTTGGTCGAGTCGCAGCGAAAAGCGGTGAGGGCGGCCGAATCTTCGGGGTGTACTTCACCCTCGCTAGCAACGAAGCGTTGCGCGATAGACATGTCTAGCGGTCCATTTCAGTGAATGGATGGTTTTCGCTTGACTGTCGATCTTGTTGCGCTACACTCCGGGTTGAGCGTTGTACCCTTTCCGGTTTCCAGCCGGGGAGTGTGGTGCTAGGATTTCCAGCCAAGCCCACTTACGCAAAGGCCCTCAGTTTCCAGCTGGGGGCCTTTGTCTTTCAGGCTTTAGGTTTGCATCGGTCTTAGTTTCGTCACGAAAGGTCAATAAAAACAGAGACTTAGAAAATTGAGTTGCAACTAGAAAAGCTTGGCGGAAACTCTAAGTAACTGCTTGCACACGAGTTTCGTGCCGAAAGTCATTACTTCAATTTCGACTCGATTAGGGCTTGAATTTCCTTGGCCCATTCGTTTGCACGCTCTGCCTCCACCTTCAGTCGCACACCAATCACGCCGCCGCGCGTGGTGATCTCGCAGTAGTTCTTCTTGCCTTGCTTAACGATTAGCGTCTCGGCGAGAGGGGGAGTCCTTGCAAGCTTAGCCTGCACGCTCGAAACTGCCTCCTTCTGCGTGTACCGCTCTTCCTTAACCAAGCGCTCAACGGCCTTGACGACTTCGCTCGTTCGCCCCTCCGAATGCGCGCGCGAAAGCTGAGCGGCGGCGTCGGCACCCAGTCTTTCAGGACGCTCTTCGAGGGCGGCTTTTGCGTCGGCCGGCAATCCGTCAAATGCAAAGATCTTGCTGACGTGGGATTCCGACAATCCAACCGCGGTGGCCAATTCCTGCTGGGTCAGGGCGTTTGCAGCTTCTTGAAGGCGCTGAAAGTGCCAGTATTTCTCGTAGTCGGAAAGCGAGGGAGCGAAAAGATTGGAAAAGAAGGCCAGTCGTTCGGCCTGACCGGGATCCATTTCGGAGACTATTGAGTCGATCTCGTCGATACCCAAGTCTCGATAGATCGCAACGCGGTTGTTGCCAGCGTTGATATTCCATTCCCCGTCTTCGCGTGCCTCCAAGATTACGGGGTGCACAAGCGGATGCTGAGCCAAGTTTGCTTTAAGTTCGGCGTATTGCTCGACGGTAAGCTTACGACGGCGCCCAGGAACCTCGTGGAGCTTCGAGATAGGGCGCTTAGCACGTGCACCCTTGTCCAACTGCATCTTGAGATTGGCAATCTCTTTGCGTTGCCGTTCTGCGGTCGCTTGCAACTGCATCAATTGGCCCGGCGCTGTGCGAGCAGGTACGGGTTGGACGTCCAGGGCTTTTTCCTTGTCCTCGGCCGTCACCTGAATGTTCTTCGCCCGAGCAGCCTGTTCCTTCATCCATGAAGCCATTGTTACTCCTCCTGTGCCCAAATGGCGCACACCTTGTCATCTACGCGATCGACCAACTGATCTACCGGAGTGCGAATTCGGCGAAGCGTTTCAGCTCCAACATCATTTGGCCCGAGATCGTAGAAGGTCGAGAAGCGCATATTTGTATTGCGCGCCAAGTCCGATTCAGGAATTTCGATAGGCACGACGCGCGATCCATAGATCTGGGTAATCCACCCTTGCAGGATTTGGGCGGCGGGCTTTGACGTCATCCGGGTAACAAGGACGTCGACGAAGTCAAATTCTTTGGCCCGACCATCGTCGAACGCTTGCATCCCGTTGATCAGATCGCCGAACAGGTGCCAAAACTGCACCATCGACGCAAAGCTCAACATATCTGGCACGACCGGCACAATAACTCCGTCGGCCGCGAAGATCGCATTGATTGTCAGGTAGCTAAGGGTCGGCGCGGTATCGACGATGATGTAATCGTAGGTATCCTTTAGTTGCGCCAATCCGTCATGCAAGACCTGTTCAAAGCGAACCTCTCCGTCGCTGGCTGCTCGTGCGGGCAGCATAAATTCCGCATTGAACAGCTCGGTAGACGACGGGATAATATCTACGTTGGGCCAGTAAGTCGGGACGGGGAGGGCAGTCATGTCGAACGGCCTGCCCTCGAGATAAGCCTCGATCAAGGGCATGACAGTTTGAGATGAATCGACCTCAGCATGCGGATTGATGCCATACAGCGTGCTTGCGCTTCCCTGTGGGTCAAGATCTATATGCAAGACGCGGCGACCTCGGCGCATCGAAAGACCTTGGGCGAGAAGGGTCGAGGTTGTGGTTTTTGTCACGCCACCCTTGAAGTTCGCCACAACGATAACCTTTGCCGGACCGTTGCGAGGGAGGGGATCGCGCTCAGAGCGGATCCACGCAATCGTCTCTTCGACCGTGAACTGGCGCGGGGAGCCGGGCTTGGCTTGCGTGCCTGCGGGAAGCTCGCCTTTCTTAAGTACGTAGCCCATGCGCTGCTTATCGATACCACACATCTCCTGCAGTCGAGCAGACGAGATTATCGGTGGCACTTTCCGCGGGAAGGGCTCGAGCATCTCATCGCGGATTTTCTGCAGCATGCCGTCCGACAGTTTCGCCAGGTGCATGAGATCAGCGCCCGTCGTTTTCCCTGCCTTGAGCTTTTTAATGGTGTCCATCGTTCTACCCGTAGCGTCCAGTGGACCGATCCAGAATAATTCGACCAAACCGGTCGAATCGTTCGAAGATTAGTCGTTGTGAAAAGTAAACGCAAGTTAACTTTGCACGTTCTGACGCGTCGTAGCGTCCTGTCCGCGGAGCTTTTGCGGGAATATCTCGAAAGAAGTTGAAGTTATGGGGCGACTTCTATGCGGAACTCAAGAAGGGTAGTAAGGCGCCGCTAGACGGGCTGCAACCCAGTGCATGCCATTCGATCCTGGCGAGTAACTTATTAAGCGTTTGAGATAGCTTGAATTTGCGTTTTAGCACTCATGTGTGTCTCAAATAGGGGCGGTCCATTGCCTCACGTCCGGAGCCTTGCCGCTCGCCAGCGTTCAACTACGGCCAAGAGTTGAGGGATCCGCTGATGGCTAGCTTGGACACCACCTTCAGATCATCGTAACGTTCACGATGTCCACCACAGTGCCTGCCGAAATCAGCGTAACCATGCGAATGTTTGCCAAGTCGCCGTTCACCGTAGGTCGTTGACCTCGAGGCAATGGGCGAATCCGCGGACGAACCAGGCTCTACGCGCTTCGCTCCCCGGGCCTGTAGTCCCGACCATTCGGTAATCCTTTTGCAGCACCCACATAAAAGACTCATCCAGAAGAACCCGCTAAGGGGCTCTGACCCTAGCGCACTGGAAGGGAGATGGCTTCGCCCCTGGCCGCAAGGTATCCCCAGAATTTTCCGGTGACGCGCTGACAAAATCCCGGGTGATCCCCTCGACGCGTCCAGCCCTTGCGGCTTGCCTGCCCGGTCGTCGCCCGACGGTCGTCAGGTGCATGTGCGCAACCCCAGCACGTCCACCCCGAGACCTAAAGGAGAGACCATGGAAGCCCAAACGAAGACCCGCTCCCCGACGTCTACAGCCGCGTGACGGACAAGATCATTGCCGACCTCGAGCAAGGCGTCAGGCCATGGGTCAAGCCCTGGAAAGGCGGCAACGCCGGCGGCCGGATCACGCTTCCCGTGCGTCACAACGGAATCCCGTATCAAGGCACCGACATTCTGCTTCTCTGGGGCGAGCCGCTGAGAAAGGCTTCCAATCCAACCGTTGGATAACGTTCAAGCAAGCATAGGCGCTCGGCGCGAACGTCCGTAAAGGCGAGCATGGCACCCTCGTGGTCTACGCCAAAAAAGTCACCAAGACCGACACCGACGACAAAGGCGACGAGATCGACCATGAGATCTCTTTTATGCGTGCCGATCTTGGCACCGCCCCGGATACTTCCGACCGCCGCCGCCGAGCACTAGATTGAGTCGATTTCGGTCTTCGCCTCCGCAGTATGGGCGAACGCGATCCGCCTAGTCACGCAAGAAGCTACGCAAAAGCGCTGCACGGCTTACGCAAGATTCTTATTTTGAAGTTTGTGCGTTTCGCACACGGAGCATTGACAGCACGAGTTGGACGACAGGCGAAAGATCCTGTCCGGCTGTAATGATTTCGTCGGCGTAAGCAGCTTCAACTGAGAACTCGAAAACAAAGCGACTGCCGCGCTGGCTTCGGCTTTTGCGCACCTTTAGGCTGACCTGCGATTCCTCTTTGGTCCCTACGAGATGTGCGACGATCTTCTCCGCGGTGCGTCTTCTTGGCTTCTGCAGCAACTCTTCCGCGCGACGGACCATCTCGGCCGTGCCGATGACCTCGTGGACGTGGAGAAGAACATCGCCAATTGCATTAATGAGGATTCTTCCGTCGAAAAGCTGCAACACTTGGGCAGGGAGCTGCGACACCGCCACTGCCCGCTTGAGGTGCGATTTACGCCAGCCCAGCGCTTCGGCCGCTTCGGTTATTGAATCCCAACGGCCTTCGGCGACTCCGTTTTCGTACATAGCCGCCAGCACAAGAGGGGAGCTGGTTTTCGACCGACGTTTCGGCGCAACAGGCTCCCGGCCATCTAGCAGCTTGACGATCTGATGCCACGTCAGGCCGCGAGCATCAATGAGCCGGGCGCGGTCCTCAAGCGCATTAGGTCCGTATTTTCTCGCAAGGCGCACGAGTTCTCGCGCCGTGCTACTCCATATTCCCGCGACTTGGAATAGTGAGAGCACAGGAGGCGGCAATTTCGACACGCCAATTGCCCGGTTTAACTCTTCACGGCTCACACTCGGCGTCAGATGGCCTAGTGCGGCGAGAGCTTCTTTCTGAGAAGTCCACTTCTCCCTCGCAAGACCTGAGAAATAGAGTTCAGCGAGCAGCAGCGGATTTCGCGCGATTGGACGTCCTTCTACAGTCTGCAAGACTTACGCTCCATGTTTTGTTCGTTTTCATTCTCACAGATCCGGGCGCGTGGCAATCCCGCGAAAGAACGCCTTTTCCTCAGCTTCTCGACCGTCGGTACCGTGCAAAACGGGAGGTGATACACGCCGAGACGTTTTGGTTCTGTCGTACGCTCCCCTGTTCGTTAGGCTTTTTCGCGACTAACGGAAACAATTCGCCGAAGCGAGGACATTCTGAGAGCTCTTCAAGTGGAACTCACAGCCGTTGCAGGCGCGCTGCTCGAGCGGTTGGCGACGAATGGCAAATCCGACAACGACTCCGACCTCAGCACTGCCCTCAAGAGCCAGTCTTCGGCCGTTGCCGTTCCTATGAAGCTAATTACCCCACCGAAGGGACCAACAAGGTGTGGGATGACGTCCTTGCGAGCGAGCCCGAGCGGGCCAAGACAGTTTCAATGTCCACTTCCACGCGCCAGGGTCTAGATGCGCTGGGACTGACCTTTGATTCACAACTGCGGCGGAATGGTCAGTCCTCCTGTAAAAAGGAAGGGCGTTGCATCCGGGTAATAGGTGTACAGTGAACGCCAAAGACACAACCGCTGCGACTATTCGAAAAGAGCAAAGGAGGCGCCCTTCCGCGCGAATTAGCTTGGCTTGCAACCGCTGAGTTGTTCACTCCACTCGAAATTTGTTCGCATGGCATTGGCCCGGGGAAAAGGCACAAACTCTCCGACGGTGTGGCCATGTATCGCCTCAATTGACTCGGGAAAGACGCTCAACCAGTTCGCCTATTTGCGTGCGCTGTTGCATGGGACCGTCGGTTTTCGCGTTGTTGAAAAGCGAACGTGAGACGGAAGCCTAGCTGCTACTGAGCGCGTGCATGGAGCCGGAGAGGAACACGCGTTAGTGGAGAAAGTTCGAGCGTTGTAAGAAGAAGCTTCCAATCCGACTGAGGCGACGTTCGGACCAGTTGAAGAACTCGAACTGGTGGAATTGGCGCCGGACGGTCGATCAAGCTGGTTCCATTCCACAAAGCGCTCGAGACCATTGCAGCGATCGTTCACGGACCTTTGCGGCCAACTGCGTAAGGTAATCACTCGCGCGCGGCCGACGACGCGCCGTACAACTTCCCCCGACGTTACTTTGCAATCGTGTGTTGACCACGCATAGTCCGTCCTCGGCTCTTTGAAGAAATCGCTAGCGTGGCTTGCGCCGATGAGCATCAAACAACCATAGAGCTATCTGGGTAGCTCGGATGCCAAAGTGTAAAGCTCACTAACTGTATGATCTGTATCAACAAATTCGCGCGCGGAAAATGTGACATTTAGCGCAAAACGCCAGATTGGCACACGGGACCGCTCTTTTCAGACTACGGTGGCCCTCCAGAACAAGTCATGGTTAGAGCACAGCCGAAATTTGCCCTGGTCTGGCAAAGCTCCCAAAAAACTGCCTCTTTGTCCCGTGGGAGAGCTACCCGGGTAGCTCTCGCGTAGTGTCGAGGACGCAGTGCGCGCAACGTCGCGTCATGTTCAGCAAAGGCGCACAAAACACATCGTCTTTCGAAGGAAAAAAAGACGTGCGCGCTGTTTCAATGGTAGCCATTCAATAAGGGTTGCCATGCGTCTTTTTAAGAACAAACGTCGCGCCGCGCTTTCTACGGCTCCGGGTATGTACGCGGAGGAGGATCCGAGCAAGGTCATCTTCGAGACGAGTACCCGACTCAAGCTCGAAGCAAACCGCTGGATGCTCATCGCGTTCGGTCTCGCGTTCGTGGCGGCAGGGGCTGTTTGGACGCGCCAGCCGCCACCGTCGGTGACCCGCGTTGTTGGAGTCTCGGCGGACGTCGGCGGCCATCCCATCGTCACCGAGCTCGTGGCCTACAAGCCCGACTCACAGGCAATTCGCACGACCGTCAAAGACATGGCAGTGCGCTGGTTCACGATTGAGCCTGTTCTGACCGATCGGCTTGAGACCTCGCGCATGACCGCGAACATCAATTCGGTGAAAGCGCAGATGATCGGCGCGGCGGTGGGCCAGTTCCGCGACTGGCTCAAACTGGACGCGCCATTTCAGGCAATTACAGCAAACCCGAAGCTGATCCGTGAAGTGGACGTGCGCAACATCGCGTTGCTAGAGGACTCGACGGTGCTTGTAGAGTTCACCACGACCACCTCACAGGCAGGCTCCGTTGGCAAACCCGAGGTCAAGCAATTCGCGTTGACCTTGCGCTATCAGATCGTCGTGCCCACCGCTGACCAGGCGCTCACGGCGAACCCCTTCGGCATTTACATTCCGTTCTTCCGCCTTGAGCGGACCGCATAAGCATGACGGCTACCAAGTTCAATAAAGGGCCGGTGATCGGCTTGTGCCTCCTCGCTCTGTGGGCCTTATTTGCTGCGCCGGCAGCCGAGGCGAAAAAAGCATCCAGCGAAGCGAGCGTGATGAACGCAGCGATGATCGCGGGCGACCCGATGAGCCCGATCAATCCGTTCAATGGTGGCGCGGATCCGCTGACGATGCCGGGCGACGCTCGCATTGGCGTGTTCCCGTATAGCCGCGACCAGATCTATCGCGTCCTCACGGCGCCGTTGAAGCTCACGACCATCGAACTGGAAAAGGGCGAGAAGCTGATTGCCGATCCCGCGATGGGCGACAGCGTTCAGTGGGAGATCGACGACGACAAGATGAACCATGTCTTCATCAAGCCGCACAAGGCGGATCTCGTCAACACCTTGCATCTGACGACGAACCTGCGCGAATACGACTTCACGCTCATTGCCTCACCGGCGGGGGGCATGTTCTATCAGACAGTGCGTTTCCAATATCCGCGCGCACCGATGGCCCGGGCTGGCGCGCGCGACGATGCCAGCGGCCGCGCGGGCGATGGCGGTCGGGGCGGCGTTGATTCCGGCAGCATCAGCGTGGCTCCGGACAAGTTTAACTGGGATTACAGCGTCGACGGCCGCGCCGAATTCACGCCGGAGACCGTATTCGACGACGGTCACGCGGTCTGGATGCGCATGCCCGCGAAGGCACAAGAATGGCCCGTGCCTTTCATCCTCGATCACGGCGATCGTGTTGTCGCAAACTTTATCCGCCGTGGCGACTTTCTCGTTCTTCAGCATCTGGCTGATGAGATCGTGTTGCGCTCGGGTAAGGATGAAGTCACGGTGACGCGCGGCCGCCGCCGGATCTTCGGAGTGTTCTGACCGTGGCCAAGAAACCAGATTCCGCCGCCCCCAGCGCCGAGCAAGAGGCGCTCGTCAAAGGTAAGACGCCGCGCAATGCGATCATGAGCATCGGCATTCTTGCCGCAGTCGTGATCGGTGGCTTGGGCTTTTACTACGAGCTGCAGGCGAGCAGCAAGGCGGATGAAGAGGCTCGGCTCAAAAAGGCGACTGCGCTCAAGAGCAGTACCGAAGCGCCTGCTGCGAACAGCAACGACATCGATCAGATGATCCGGCAGCAGCGCGAAGCCGCAGCCGCTGAGGCGGCCGCTCGCGCGGCATCCGACGCAGCAGCTGCGCAGAAGGCACCGGTCAAGCCGATGCTCACCGGTGCAGACTTCAAGGATGAGGTCGATAAGGGCGGCGATACACGAGATCTGTCGCGCCGTGCCGCTCAGGATGCGATCTATACTGCCTCGGTTTTCAAGCAAGCCGGTTCCTCGCGCAATGCGACGCAAGCCGCCGGGTTGTTGCCTGCCGGTGTCCCGTCGTTGGAAGAGGTTCGCGCCGCTCGCGCGGCAGCGGGCAGTGCGGGTGCGGATGCGCTTGCGCTCGCACTCGCAAAGCAAGGTCAGGCCCCCGAAGATCGCGACCGCGCTTTCCTGAATGATGCGGCCGCTCGCGGTGGCATCGAGCGAACGACGTTCAACGGACGCTCGACCGGTTGCACGCTGACGCCGCCGCACACCATTCACGTCAAGACTGTCGAGGGACTGAACTCGGACAAGCCGGGCCGCGTTGCGCTCATGGTCGATGAGGATGTGTGGGACAGCTTGCGAGGTGACTGTCTCATGATCCCGAAGGGTTCGTTCATCAACGGCATGTACAGCGCCGACGTCAAGGTCGGACAGGAACGCCTGTTGGTCGCATCGACCAGTCTGCGTCTGCCGAACGGCAAAAACGTGCCGCTCAACGGCATGCAAGGTGCGGATCAAAACGGCTACGCGGGGTTTTCGGGCGATGTGAACAACCACTTCCTCAAGATCTTCGGCGCGGGGTTCATTACCGCCATCTTGCTGAAGGCCTTTGATAACGGCGCGCAGACTGCCACGACGGCGACTCCGAACGGCGTGACAACTTACGGCAGCACGGCGGGGCAGGTCGCGGCCGCGACCGCTCAGACGGTCCTGCAACGCAATCAGAACATCCCACCGACGATTACGGTCGACCCTGGGCAGAAGTTTCTGGTTCAGGTCACGCAGGACATCGTGATGGAGCCCTACCGTGATTAAGGCGCTCGTCACGGCTTGCGCCGCGGTTTGCTCACTGACCGCTCACGCGGTAACGCTCGAGTCTATCATCAGCCCGACGCGCGTGGTGCTCGATGACGGCGCGAAACGCGCGATTGTCGAATTGCCCGGCGAGCCCGTGTACGCGTGCGGATTGAAGCCGTTCCTGTCGTGGGCAAGCCGGTTTGAGGGGCAGGCGATTGAGTCAGCCGTCGATGGATCCGTTGCTGTCGCGATCGACGGCGCACCGATCAGTCTCGCCACGTTGTTCGTGCGCGCAGGGTGGCTGCGTCCGGCTGTGTTGACCGATGACGCGCAGGCCAGCATGACCGAGCGGCGAGGCGGTTGGGCATGCGCTTCGGCGCAAGCGCCGTTTGACGCCATGCATACGTCGGTCGATCCAAAGATTCTCGCGGGCATTGCGCTCAACGAGTCGGCTTATAACGGCCGACCTTGGCCATGGACGCTCAACGTGGCCGGTCGCGGCTTCTTCTTCCGCACCCGAGAGGACGCCTATCGCGCCATTCGCTATCTGATCAGCAATGGCAGATCGGACTTCGATATAGGGCTCTTGCAAATTAACTGGGGGTACCACTCGAAGCGTTTCGCCAGCCCCTGGGACGCGCTCGCGCCGGCGACGAACATCCGCGTTGCTGAAGACATTCTCAACGAGAACTATCGGCTGACTCACTCCGCGGCGAAGGCGGTTGCGTACTACCACAGCGCCAATCCTGCACCCGGGTGCGAGTATCTCGCGCGCTTCGTCAAGCACCTCTCTCAAATCGAACGCGGTCTATGAAGCATACGCTTTCCCTACTCACACTGGCGCTCGCCGCGTTCACGCTCAATGCGAGCGCTGCAGGCACGGACCCGCTCGATTTCGATTATGAGATTGCAGGCAACGTGCTCGAGCGACCGGCGCTTGTTTTTAACGATGGAAGCGACACCTACTTTCAGCCGCGCGCGGGACAGGTGTTGCGCGTCGATGGCGGTCATAGCCAGGGTCCGTACGTCGTTGTCGCGGGCACGCCGGAGGTGATTCATTACACAGTGGGTGGCTCGACCGCGACGGCCTACTGGAAGAAGGCTAATCGCTTTATTGGCGACAAGGCGCGTTCCGACACGCCTGCGGCCTTCGCCGGTTTCTCGGGGCGTCTCGCGTTGATTGGCGCGCGCACGAGCCTCGAAAGCACGCGCGCGTTGAGCGCGACACTGCCGCTGTCACAACTGGTGAAGGCGCTCGTGCCGCAAGGGTGGACGGGCTCAGCACAGAAGGATATCGACCTGACGTCGTCGACGAGCTTCGCCACGCGAGACGGTGAGAACTGGATGCAGTCGCTCGATCGGCTTGTCGCGACCTCTGACCTTTACGCGGACGTCGACTTCAACGCGCATCACGTGGCGCTTCGTCGTTCGGCGCCACAGTCGGTCGCTGTCAACTACGTCGCGCCGGCGGTACCCTCGACGGCAGCAGCACCGTCTGCCTCGCCCGCCGCAGATCCGATCGCCGAGATCGCCAAGCAGAGCGGCGCCAATGTCGCTGGGCCCGCCGATTCGGTGCTTGCGTCGAAACTGGGTGCCGTCGCGATCCGCGACAGCGACGACAGCCATATTCAGATCAAGTTCTCCACCAAGCCTTCGAGCGAATTCAAAGTCGTCGACGCAGACGGCAAATCGCTGCGTCCCAAATGGGATGAGACAACGAATGTCCTCACGTTCAATCGCTCCGAACGCTTCTCCATCTCGAACGCGGCCGACAAAGTGGAAGTCGCGCGGGTGGCAGGGACGGTCTACGAATTCGATTCGGCCAACAAGGCGGCCCTGCAAAGCGTGTTCGATCAGAACGGCTCGACCTTCTTCAAGTTCGCAGACACGGTCGGCAAGGTCACGGTCGCCGATGTCGCGCATATGGGTTCGGGTGAGCAGAAGGGCCGCTTTTATAAGTTCAATGGCACGGCTGATCAATTCATCGTCAATGCCGATGGCAACATCGTGAATGTGCTTCGTAAGCATGACGTGCGGTTCTTCGACCGGCCTGCGTCATGAATCGGTTGCTCCAGATCTCGATGCTGCTTGCCGCCGCCGGACCGATGTTGGCACATGCCGATTGCATCGATGACGCCGCGAGCTATCACCGCGTGAGCGTTCAACTGGTACGCGCGATCGCGCAACAAGAATCCGGCATGCGCCCCTACGTCACGAATCGCAACAGCGATGGCAGCGAGGACATTGGCCTTATGCAGATCAACTCGTCTTGGCTGCCGAAGCTCTCGCGGTTCGGGATCTCGCGCCAGCACCTTTTTGATGCCTGCGTGAATGCCTACGTCGGCACATGGATTCTTGCATCGAACATCAAGCAGTTCGGCGCGACGTGGCGGGCCGTCGGTGCCTATAACGCCGTCTCGTCGAGCAAGCAACTCGTCTACGCCAACAACATTTACCGCCGCCTGCAGCGCGCGAACTGACCAACATGACGCCCACTCTTTCTCTTCAAACGCATCGCACCGCGCGCCTGTTCGCCCAGTTGTTCGCCTGCCTAGCCCTGACGACGGTGGCGACGCTCGCGGCTGCAGCCGATCCCGATCAATCACGCCTCGCACCGCCACCGGGCGACGGATGGCAGATGCTCGCGGCACCTATGGCGCGACCTGCACCGGTTCAGGTCGCGATGGCGGCTCCGGCAGGAACGCCGGTCGCGGCAACGGGTGCGGGGCCCGCCGCGCCGCGTGCCGTACCCGGCACGCAGGCTCCAACAACACAGCCTGGTGCTGGCGCGCCCACGCCCGTGAGCGACTCGCTCCATGTCGCGCCCGTCGTTGCTCCGTCAGCTAACGCTTCGGGTGCATCAGTTGTGCCGAGCGGGGTGCTGTCGCTCACGATCACGCCGCAGGACATCAACTTGCGCAACGCGCTCGATCGCTGGCTGCAGCAGCAAGGCTGGCAACTCGCATGGAAGATCGATGACGATCTGCCGCTTGAATTCAACGCGACCTTTTCGGGCGATTTCAAATCGGTACTGACGCAACTCATGCAGGCCACCAATCATATGCGCACGCCCACGCGCGTGTGCAAGCACACCAACAACGTCATCCGCGTGGTCGCACGCGCCGCCAACTGCCAAGAGTAATCGCCATGCGTCTTACGAAAATCAAATCTGCAATCGCCGTGCTGGTGGCGATCTCGCTTACCGGCTGCGCGGTGTCGCAATGGGACGTGAACCACGCCTACGATGCGCTGAACGCGGAGGGCGCAAAGGCGATGGGCAATGGCCCCGAGTCGATGGCGCTCGTTGAGGATGTCCCGACCGCTTTTCTCGGTGATCGTCTCGTCCCGGTCGCCTATGAAGCGACGCTGCCCGCGATCTTCCGCGAGAAAACCGTGGTGTTCCCGGGCAATTTGCCGCTCTCGAAGATTGCGACCCTCGTATCCAGTGCGGCTGGCTACCCGGTGCACCTGAGCCCGGACGTGTTCATTCCTCGTGACGCGTTCATCCCGAGGACCAATGTCGCCGCTCCGTCGCAACCGGGTCCGATGAGCTCGTCGCTGGCGAAAGCGAACGTTGAGCCGGTCTATGCGCAGCCGTGCAACTGCAAGCTCGGCCAGTACCTGCGCGGCGTGACTGAAAATCTCGGCCTCGACTGGTCGTTCGATGGAACGACCATTTCGATCAGCCGTCTGGTGACGAAGACGTTCACGATCGCAGCGATCCCGGGCAAGGTGTCGATCAAGTCGACGATGTCCAAAGGCACTGACACCTCGACCGGCGGTCAGGCGGGCGGGGCGACCGGCGGCACCGTGGGCAATACCGGTTCGTTCTCGTCGGTCACCTCCACCGGCCGTGACGGCACCTTCGATCAGATCGCAATCATTCAGTCGGAACTCGAGAAATTGAAATCGCCGTTGGGCGAAGTGGTCGTCAATCCGCAGAGTCGACTGGTGATGGTGCGCGACACCAAGGAAGCGGTGGACCGGATGGGCGCGCTGCTCGCCCGTGAAAATGCGATCTCGACCCGTCAGGTCGCATTGCGTGTTCGCACGCTGCAGATCGACATGAACAACGGCTCGCAAGCGGGCGTGAGCACCGACATTGTGTTCAACCGCATCTCCGATGGACTGAAGAAATACGCGATCACGTTCACGTCTCCGATCTCGCTTGCGACCGCAGCGGGTGGCAGCGTTGGTCTTTCGGTGCTCAAGCCCGGCTCGCCGTTCGAAGGCACCAACGCCATCATCAGCGCCTTGAACAGCTTCGGCAAGACGGTTCAGGACAACACGCAGACGAAGCTGACGCTCAATGGTTTGCCGGTGTCGATCGGTTCGTTCGAGACCAAGGGCTATCTCGCCGCGACCACGCCCAGTGTCGGGTCGCTCACCGGCGGCACGGCGGGCGTACCGGGCCTGCAGCCGGGGTCGGTCACGGTCGGTGACTTCGTGAACATCCTGCCGTCGGTCAACGATCACAACCAGATCATCCTGTCGTACTGGAGTGACAGTTCTAAGCTCAATGGGCCGTTCACCACGATCAGCACGGGCTCGGGCGCCACGCTCCAGCAGATCCAGTTGCCCGACATTCTCGGCAGCAAGGATGATCAGACAATCGCCCTGTCGGACGGGCAGACCGTGGTTTTGTACGGCGCGGTGACGAACCGTTATGACGGCTCCAGCAACAACGGTATTGCCGGTATGTCCGGCAACTGGAACAAGGGCCGGACCTTCCAGGTGATCATGCTCACGGCCACCGTCGTCCCGTCGATGTGAGCACGAGGTGAGCACAAGAATGCACTTCGAATCGATTCCGGGGGAGAAGGGCGCGAAGCTGGTCTTCGGGCTTGAATGGCGAGCGTATTCGGCCAAAGGCGCGCGCGCCGAGCGTCGGCATTACGCGCATGAACTTGCCGCGACGCATTACGCCGAGATTAAGGCGAACGACGAAACGATCGCCGGCTTCTGCACGCTGGAGGCCGAACAACGGAAGGGCGGCAAGTTGTATTCCGCAGCGGCGCGTATTGCGATCCTGGACCGGGTTCGTCGCCGGCCCGCGGTGCTGGTGCTGATCCAGAATGAAGAGCGTGTGCATCTGGTGCTGGTGCAACGCGGCGCCGTCACGGCCGATGAAGAGGTGGCACTCAACGCGCTTGCGGATCGACGCGATGCAATCGAGGATCACTGCGAGAAAGCGGGTCTCGCGCTCGCGACGCTCGGATTCGGCGCGCAACTTCACGCCGTTGACGAGATGTTCGAGCTGCGCGAGCTGCTCGTCGCGCGCAAGGTCGGTCTGATCAAAAAGATGCCCGTCGCGGTGCCGACGGTCGTGCCGCTGCTCGTGATTCTGGCGGCGCTCCTCTTCGGCGGCAAGCAGGCCGTCGAGATCCTCAATCCGCCGCCGCCCCCGCCCGCGCCTCCGCCTACCTTCATGCAGGAATATCAGGCGGCCGTGTTGCGCACGCTCGCCGCTCCCGCGCCACTTGCGAAGCTCCTCGCGCCGCAACTGCTCGCGAAATTCGGTGGCGAGGAGAGCAACTTCGCCGGCTGGCAGTTCGAGAAGGCGTCCTGCAATACGACCGGACCGTGCGTCACCACCTACAAACGGCAAGGCGGCACGTTCAGGGAATTCGACGCCCGCGCGCCCGAATCCATTCGTCCGGTGGTTTTCAATCCAGATGGCTGGCATCTCACGACGAAAGGGCCGGAAGCAGACGTCGTGCAACGCGTGGCGCTCGCCGACGCCAAGTCGTGGCCGACGCAACAGGCGCTCATCAAGGCTCTGCAGACCGAACCGCAAAAGCTCTCCACGACGCCAGAGACCCTCAGCAGCCACGGTTACGTGGTGGATATCAAGCCGGCCGAACGGCTGATATCGCGTCAGCCGATGGCGGGCGAGGTGCAAGGTCCGCTCGTGCAACGGGGCGCCTGGCAGATCGATGGCTACAAATGGCAGAGCGCCTTGCTGGCGCGGCTGCCGGACAACATGGCGCTGGAGTCGCTCGACATCCAGTTGAAAGATGACGGCACTGGCGTGCATTTCACCGCGAAGGGCAAATACTATGTTCTCAACTAAATTTCCCCCTCAGTTCGCCTTACAAGCGGCGGTGATCGGCGCGCTCGTGCTCGCCGCGAGCGGCGCGATGGCGCAGGAGAGTCATCTGACGCTTGACGACATCGACAAGCTCGCGCGGCAGAAGATTGTCGATTCGATGCGCAAAAGCGATGGCGCAAACAATGGCGTGCAGGGCGGCGTCGGGCTTGGCTCGCCGCTCAGCGCGCCCGCGCCGGCGAGTGCGCCCGCCGCACCCAAGTTCGTCGAGCATAAGCCTCTGCTGCCGAAGAAGCGCGTTGTCCCCGCGACCTTCGTGGGCGCCTATTCCGATATGTCTGGGGCGTATGTCCTCTATGACTTTCAAGGTGCGACTTACACGGCGCGGCAAGGGTCGCGCCTGCTCAACGGATGGACGGTGGCGTCGGTCAAGGATTTCACTGTCACGCTCGTCGATGGCAAGCGCAAATGGACCGAGACGATCTCGGCCCCCACCGACCTTCCGCTCGCCGCACCCGATAGTCCGGCCATCCGGGCAATTAGTGACCTCGGTTCCCCTCTACCTCCCGGTGGCCTGCCGACAGCGACCGCGTCTACCTTCGTTCCCTTCGGAAAATAATCATGGGTCTGTTCAATCAAGAAGATCAGGACGTACCTGAGCTGGGCGGAGGCTTCTTTAAACGCTTGCGCGCACCTCGTGCCGGCTTCGTAGAAGGAACCAGCGGCGCCGAGCCCAAACGCAAGCGCGAAAGGAAGGAGCCGGCATCGGCGAGCACGGAGTCGCACCGTCCAGCGCCATCGGCTGAGACAACGTCGCGCGCGACGAACCCGCAAGTCATGTTTCTTGGCCGGGCGCTGTCGGGCGGCGATATCGAAGACGTCGAAAGCACGACCATCGAAGATACGGCATTGATTAGCACCGAGTCGACGCCGAGCGTCCCCGACCTCGCTGGTTCACGCAGTGAAGACGAGCCGGCCTTTCAACCATTCGTGCCGCCGGTCTTCGAGCGGCCCACTTTTGAAAGCCTGGCGGCTGCAATGCACTCGGCTGAACAGCGCAGTTCGGACGCGCCGCGCACGGAGCCGTCACTTGATTCGTCGGAGACGTGGATGATCGACGTTGCCGCGCGAGCAGGTGCGGCGACGAATGCATCGGTTGAGACGTCACCAATTGCGCCGATCCCAACAGTTGCGACCGGCGTCGCGGCAGAGACGTCGTCGGCAAGAACCGCCGAGCGTGCAGCATTCGAGCATTCGCGACGATCCGTTGATGAAGTGGCACCGGGGCCCAAGGCATCGAAACCCATCGTCGCCGAAGACGCCGATGAAGACGGGGATAGCGCCGGCACGGTGGGATTGATGTCCGGGCGTCCCGAGCTCGTCTCCCCCAAGTCGCTGCCCGAGTTCAAACGCATTCTTACTGTGTCGGATGACGATGCAGCGTTGCGTATTCCGGCGAACGCCCGCAAAGAATTCGTGGCGGTCGAACTACAGCCCGGCATCGCAATCACGGTCGCAACAGCCCGCTTCTGCGAGAAGGCGCAGTACGCATCGTTCATCAAGGATCTCGGCAGCAACGACATCCTGGTGCGCGAGGAGATGGTCGCCAGCGAGGCTGTCATCGCGGGGATCTATACAGGCAAGGCGGTTTCGACGAACAACGCGGGGGTGCGCGAAGCCAGCCGCGCAATCGGCAACTTCCGGGACATCATCGAAGCAGCTCATGCGTATGGCGCGAGCGATATTCACTTCGAACCGCGCGAGTTCCACAGCGACGTCGAAGTGCGCTTTCGCGTGAATGGCGACATGTACACGTTTCGCCACATGCCCAAGGCGATCGTGCGTCGCGCCTTGTTCGCGGCCTATAGCGATCTCGTTCAGCGCAATACGAACTCGGGTAACAGCTTTCAGCCCACCGCACCCCAGTCGGCCATGATTCCGTTGGTGGTGAAGACCGATACCGTCAACCTTCGTTGGCAGTCGTCTCCGTTGGTGGGCGGCTACGACGTGACGCTGCGTTTGCTCGATGGCAACTTCAAAAACTTCAACGTCTTGCTGCCCCAGGACATGGGCTTCGAGCAAAGCCAACTCGACCTGATCGACACCCTGAACTATGTGAGCGGTGGCATCACCGCGCTGACAGGCGAGACGGGCTCGGGCAAGACGACGACGCTGCGCGCACTCTCGTACATGCTGCCCGACCGGGAGCTGAAGAAGCAGTTCGCGGTGAATGAGCCTTCCGAATATCCGATGCCTTGGCTGTCGGACTATTCGATCATCCGGCGGCCGGACGAAACCGACGACGAGGCGAACCGCAAATACGCGGAGGTGATCCGCACGCTCATGCGTCAGGATCCGGACGACCTGACGATCGGCGAAGTGCGGGATCGTGTGGTGATGGGGCTCGTCGCCGAGCTCGCATTGACCGGGCACCCGGTTCGCTTCTCGTTGCATGCAAGCGACGTGATCGCTGCCGTGATGCGGATGGCCGGTGCTCGCCTCCAGTTGCCGATTGACGAACTTGCGTCCGAGGGCTTCATCAACGCGGTGGGTAACCAGAAGCTCATTGCGACGCTGTGCGATCACTGCAAGCTGCCGGCTGAAGATGTGATGCCTGCGATGGATTTGGAAATCCTGCGCAACAAGTTCGGCCTCGATACGTCCCGGATGGCCTGCCGCAACTACGACGGTTGCCAGCACTGCCGTCTGGACGGCTTGTTCACGCGCAATGGCAAGGTCGCCGGTGGCACCAAACGTCCTTCTGTCGCAGCGGAACTGTATCGCCCGACGCCTGAATTCCTCGAGCGTGTCAGGGAGCGTGACTGGGCCGGTGCGCGTCGAATCTGGCGCGGTGAGCGCCGTACAGGATTCGATAATGCCGACATGACTGGAAAGACGCTCTATGAACACGCTCTTTTCAAATCTTCGCGCGGTTTGATTGACCCACAATTCATCAATCGGTCGATGCAGTCCTTCGCGCGATACCGCGTGATGCCTGGCGTCGACGGTCGGATGCTCTAAACCAGGTCGGTCATGCTCAATATCTTCGCAAAAATGCTTCCCAAGCGGCAGCAAGTAGCCGCTGCGCGCTGGCGTTTTCAGAAAGTGCGCGAGGACTTCTATCGGGAAACACGGCTGGATGTCGCGGCCAAAGGCCTGCGTAACACCGAGACGCTGTTCGACCGGCTGGAGACCTACGAGAAGCGCAACCGCGCACGCGGCCGCATCGAGTGGCACGTGTTCGCCCGTATCCGGGAGACCATGCAGCGCGGCGAGAGCTTCGCGCACGCGATCAAGCCATTTATTCCCGGCGACGAGTACGCGTTGCTGGACATTGCGGATGAGTCGGCGCGTGAGGATGCGGTCGTGCGCGGCTTCGAGCTCGCCGAGATGGCCGCGAAAGCGAAGCGCATCTTGTCGTCGACGACGTCGGTCCAGATGGCCTACCCGGCGCTGCTGATCGTCTATATGTACGGGTACTGCATGCTGTTTGGCGGCGTCATCTTTACACAGGTCAAGGACGTTCGACCGTTGGAAGAGTGGCCGGAGTTCGGGCGCTTTCTCTACCACGTTGACACGTTCTGCTACGACTATTGGTGGCTCACGCTCACGTTTGTGATCGGCCTTGTCTTTGCCTACTTCTCGAGCCTGAAGCGCTGGACAGGCCCGCTGCGGGACAAATTCGACCGCATGCCGCTACTTTGGCGCAATCGCCGTGACCTGCGTGCCGCGCTCCTGATCGTCTCGTTGGCAGGCCTGTTCGATTCGAACCTCACACTGCGCGCCGCGCTCGAGCGGCTGTTGAAGACCGCCGACCCCTGGATGCGTTGGCATCTAACAGCAATGAGCCGGCGGCTTACCGCGCGGGCAGATGAGCCGATGCGTGCGCTCGACACCGGAATCTTCTCCACGACGATCGTCGACACTATTACCGATGCGGCAGGACGCGATCAGTTCGAACTGGCGATCAAGAGCCTCGGGCGTGAATCGCTCGATCGCGTGGTCGAGGCCGTCAAGCGCAACGCGCGGATGACGCACTTTATGCTGCTCGGCTTCGCTGCCGCGCTCTTTCTCACGCTCGGTCTTGGTTCGTACATCGTGACCGGTGCCGTCAACCTGACTTCGGGCAATCCCGCGGTTTCCACCTACTAAAAGGAATTCAAATGGCCAAGGATCAAACGCGGGATCTGCACGCGGAAGAAGTGAAGATGCGCCGGGCGCGCCTCCTGAAAATCGCTCGCGCCAAGCGCCAGTCGGGCGAACTTTCGATGATCGAAGCAGGCGCGGTGATGGCCGGTGCGGCGCTGCTTGCACTGGCGGTGTACGCCGGCGGCAAGTATGTGCTCGACTTGATCCGCTCGTCGCAGTTCAAGAGCGAGGCGCAAATGTTCCACACGGGCATTCTGAACGCCACCCAGGCTGATGCGGACTTTTCCGCTGAGACGCTGAAGATCCTCGCGCAAAACCATGCGTTCGACTCAGCAGGTGCGCGCGTGGCGACCGACTACTCGTCGGTAAAGGGCATGTTCAACGGCACGTTGACCACCACGGTGAGCACGCTCGTCACGGCGAACGACTCGCTTGTGCTGACCTATCCCGTGACGGCGTCGGTTTGCTCGATGAGTATCGCGGCGCTGTCGACCGTCTACACACAGGTCGTCGTGAACGGCACCACGATCTCGGCGCCGACCACGTCGTTTAGCTCGTCGGCTGCGGCGACGGCGTGCGCGTCTGCGGGCGCAACCGCGTCGCTGGCCTTGTGGACCGCGCGCACGTAAAGCAGGGACGCCGACATGGGAAGCATATTGGAGATGTTGATCGTCCTGGTCGGCGCGGCCTTGCTGACGACGCAAGGGATCACGGAGGACATTGCGGCCAAGCGCCAGAACCTGTTGCAGCTCGAAGGCCAGAACATGGCTTCGATCAACGCGGCGCTAGGCAGCTATATCACCAACAACTTCGGCACGCTGATTCCCGCGGGCTACTCGCAGACCACGGCAACGCCGATCGCTGCGCCGACACTCGCGCAACTGAGCGCGCAAAGCAATAACAAGATCGCATTCAAAAGCGGTCCGTTCTGGGCGGGCGCCTACCAGATTGGTTTGACGGTCGTGCCAGACAACTGTTCGACCGCTCTGGGAAATTGCCACATCGCGTCGCAAGTCTATCCGTCGCAGCCGTTGCTGAAGAAGGGTACCCCGGATATCGCCGGTGCTGGGACGTTGATCGCAACGGGTGGCAGTCAGTTCGGGTTTTCGAGCAACCGCACGCCCACGGTGATTACAGGCAATCAGGGTCAGTGGACGCTTCCGAACCCCGCAGGCAACAAGGCGGGAATGGTCCTCGCAATCAATGGATTCGGGGCTGACGGGAATTCGCCGTATTACCGACGTGACGGTGCACTGCCGCTGACCGGCGCCATGAACGCCAATAACCAGGACATCCAGAACGCCGGGAATGTGTTCGCGAAAACGCTCAGGCTGCCGGCTGGGAACACCCTGCAGATGGCGAACGGGACGATCTACTACGGCGACGACACGAATGCGGCGGTCCGTACCAAAGGTACGCTGTATGTCCAGAACTACTCGGGATCAGCTCCGGCTCCCATGAGCGTCGGCAACGTGACTTCTAACGGAACAGTTAGCGCGGTTACCGTTTCCGGGACCACGGTGAACGCCACCGTAGCCAACATCAACTCTGCGGCTTCGAACTGTTCGTGGAATGGCGTGACGATCCGCAATAACCAACTGTTCGTTTGCAATAAGTTTGGCAACTGGGTCGGCGCAAGCAGCTTGGTCAGCAATCAGTCAGCCGATGCTCAATACAGCGGCTGGTACAACGGATGGGGCGTCTATCCTCCCGCCTGCGGGCCCGGCGGCTCGGCGTGGTACAGGATCACGCCGCAGTCGATCACGACCGACTATGCAAACCGCAATCCGCCTATTTCGGGGGCGCGTTACACGATGGGCTGGAATGGGTCTCAGTGGATCCTCCAGATCTACAACGTGCTAGCGGACGGTGCGAACAGTCTCATTCCAGATCAACTTGGATTGCAAGCTCAGATCGACGTCGGCTGCACCTACGCCAATCAGTAAGGAAAACGATGAGAATAAAAACAGCGGTTTCGCTAACGGTGTTAGCGGCGCTCGGCGCGATGCTGACCGTTCCTCTCAAAACTAGCGCAGAGTGGGTTCAAAATCCAATCGGTGTGCCACGCGCGCCGGGATGCAACCCCGGCTATTCGTGGCAAAAGAGCGGCAATCGCTACCAGTGCATGACGCCGCCGCCTAGTTGTGCATATGGTTTCGCGTCTGGCCCCGCGTGGAATGGAAGTGCTTGGGTGTACGCGTGTAACGCACCGCCGCCTCCGCCCCCGCCCCCGCCCCCGCCTCAGACCCAATTCAGTCCAGTTGAAAGTTGCACTAATGCGATGTCTGCCCGCGGTTTCTACGACTTCTCGCAGGGGCAAGAGATTAGAAACTTTACGCCCCCGAAACGTTCCTTCTCCTGGATGGCGCATGGACCGTACACGAATTCAGGAGATTCATGCGGGGATCTGACCCATCTATATATCATGTCCTGTGTCGTGAATCCCGACAATTCGGTGGACTCAGTCGATTTTATGCCTCAAGCTGAGAACATAACTTGCGGTGGACAGGGCGGGTAACTGAGTGGCATTTTCCCGCTTGATCGAGTTGAACGCGATGCAAAACGCCCCAAACCTCGGGGCGTTTCTACTTAACCAGGAATCGGACGCAAACGCTTGATTAGTTGGCGGCGGTTGTGAAATTCCAAGATGCTGTAACCGCGACGCCATTGCGCGCGCCGGCAAAGCTGACCGTATAAGTCGTATTAGCCTTAAGCGCGGCCAGTGGGAGCAGCACGGCCGTACCGCTCGGCAATCCGTTGTTCGGATCAGCGATAACAGTTGCCGTCGATCCGGCCGTGGCTGCGGCAGGAACCAGAATGCGCGAAGCGACTACCGAACCGATGTTGTCCGTCAGGGTGTACTGACTAACCGTCAAAGTGTCGACACTCTGCACGGCATTGACGCGGACTAGGATCGGACGGCCGGGAGCCGGAATTTCCGGCGCGGGATTAGGCGCTTCTGCGCGCATCGCGAGCGCAATCCCGTTCTCGCTGGTAAAAGGCGAATGAACGACCGCAGTGGTAGCGATTTGTTGTCCGCCAAATGAAGAGATAGCGTTCGGGGCCGGTGTCCCACTAACGCCGGTCGTTTCACCGAAATCGGTGGTGCAAGTGTAAATTGGATAGGCTGTGGTGCCGGGGTTGTAGCCAAGTCCGATCGTCTCCTGCGTGTACGTGAGGTTTGCCAAGTGATACACGGACGATAGTGCTTGTCCAATACAATCTGCCGCTGCCGCGGACGGACTAGTCGAAGCCACCCCTGCGGCTGCGATTTCACCGATGAATTCTGTTGTGGGGGCGCCAGCCTTCCGCGCCCGTGCCAGTGGCGTGTCAGCGTAGTAATTCGCGTTGCCAGCGACTTCGTCGTGGGACAGACCGCTAAGCACTCCCGTGCTGAGGTTGGAGAACAAATACAGCGAATGCGCCTGCGCCGACGTATCCAGAAGCGGATCTTGGCTGAGCATGCCGACGCCCATCGCATTGCGATAAGCGTTGATCTGGTTGAACGCCGCGATCTGGAACGAGCCGGTCGCATAGGTCGGCGTTGCCACCGACGTGCGCGGAGCGACTCCCGAGGTCGTTTGGCTGCCGGTTGGTGCGCTTGCGCCAGAGGCAGGCGCTGCGCCGGAGCTTGCATTGTCGCCGCCACCGCCGCCACCACACGCGGCTACCAAAAGCGACGCAGCGATCGCGGCCATCGAAGGTTTGAAGTTGCTTTTCATCGTCATTTTGTCGTTCCGACCTAGTTGTTGCAGTCGCCCGTGCGATCTGCTTACTTTCATGTTATCGAGCGGTGTTCGAATTCAAGTCGTCTCGGAATCCGCCCCGTTACCGCGATCCCCGTTGGAAAATGCCTTTGGCCAGTTGGCGGCGCAGGCATTCTAATACTTCGTAAGAAATGCGGACCAGCCGCCGTTTCGGCCTCGCAACCGTTTGCCATCAACGCTATGAGCGCTTTCTGAGCTTGCTCGCGCGCAAGGCAACGAACGTGACGCAAAGCACGACGCCGGCGGCAATGGGTTGTGACGTGCCGATCGTTGAAAGCAGTAAAGAGCCGCCCCACAGGAAAATCAGGAACGTGGTGAGGGCGGCGAACGGTTTGCTGTTCAGAACCGAAGCGATTCGCCCTTTGCCCCGATGAGACCGTTGAGAGAAGAGCACATTGCTCTTTTCGAGATCAAAAGCGTCGGGGGAGGCGGCACTCGCACGATCGCTGCGATAGTGTCGTTCGTATCGTTGGAACCGCCCGTCGCCGCGGCCGCGAAGCCACGCGGCGACACTATCGGAAAAGAGGTAGGCGAAGTCCTGCATGACTTAGTGCATCACGTCCGAATGAAACTCGACTGCACCTACCGCGTCAGGAATGAGCGACCGTCGGCCTCAGCATAGAACGCGCCGGTTTCTCGATCGTGGCAACCGAACTGAGCGCGTCCGCCACGCGAGAAGATGACCAGTCCTGCGTCAACGGTAAATTCATGCGACATCAATTCAACCTTCAGATCCGTAGGTTAGGCTTTCGATCGACCCTTTTTCTTCTTCAGGTCGAAGCGGGGCTTAAAGGCGTAGCTGCAGCCGGGACATACGAAGTTTTTGGCCAACTCGATCTTTCCTTCACCGTTGGAGAGGATGTAGTCCGTGCCACAGCTTCGGCAGGGCGCCATCGTCAGGCGCGAGTCCATCGCCATCGAGCGCGTCAGGTGGTTCGCGCGGTCGGCGGTGATGACGAGGTTTTCACCGAACATCTTCGCGACGATGTCGTTGGCTGCGATCAGTGCCTCAGGGATGCTCGCCTTATTTTCGAGCGCGCATCGGTAGAGCCAAGCCAACAGCGTGCCTTGCAAGCGATGCGCCGGATAATCGACGTACCACGTAAGCGAGCTGGGGTTGCAGCCGCACGGCGAGCTCACACCGTGGATCTGCTTGTAGGTGTTACGGGCTCTCGTCTGGTTCAAGCCAAACAGATTGGTGGCGGTCGATGCGCGAACGCCTTGCTTCATTAGCATGCGAGCGTAGACGTCTCGCTGGGCGCGGTCCAAACGAAGGTCCGACCAGAGGTGCGTGTAGGGCAGAGCGGTCGACTTAAGGTTCGACGTGCTCATCAGGTAATGGGCGACGGATTCGTGCGTGAGCCATCCGGCACTGTATTCGGTCCAGAAAAGTTGCTCGTCGAACCGCCATCTGAAAAGCGGTAACGTGATTGTGCCGATCGCTGCTTCGAGTCGACCAATCGGCAATTCCATGAGGTACTCGGCAAGCTTGAACGAGATGCCGAGCAGCGGCGCGGCCAGGACGCTCATGTGGAGGACGTCTTTGAGGAGGGAGACGTAGGTACAGTTGTAGTGAAAGATATCGCGCGCGGTCAGCGCGTCGACAGCGGGCATTGCTTTGGTCAACTCTTCGACCGTGGGGGAGAGGAGAACACCATCGACGAACGTCTCCCAGTCGCGAGGATCTTGCAAAGCGGGAGCAAGTGCGAGAAACGGCATGTTCATCAGCATCGCCTTCGGGAGCGCGTGGGCTTTGAACGTGTCCATGTTGTCGCGGGAGACGCCGAAGAAGTTTTCAGCGTCCCGATAACGGACGAGCACGTTGTGAATCACATCCGTCAGTGCGTAGTTGGCTCGCTGGATCTTTTCGGCGATGAATTTCGGTAGCGAGATCGTGGTCTCGACAGCATCTAAGGTGTTCGTTGCCATAGTTTTTTTGTGATTTTTTTAGCTTTGTCGGACGCGATAGAGCGCGCCCGCCCCGTAGCTTTTCTCGTTGATTCTTACCTTACCGTCCGAGCGCGGCGTCCAGCTCAGATACGGTCTTGCGCAGCATCGCGGCCAGTGCTTCCAGAAGCGGTTCATGCTGCGCGGGCGTCTCACACGCTTGCACCGCGAGTTGGGCGCCCATGAGTTTTGCGGCAAAAACTTCGAAGGAGGCTGAGACGTCCTGCAAGGAGGCTTGAACCTTGTTCGCCGCCTCGATTGCTGCCGCCTGTTTTTTGCGTTCCGCCTCGAGCGCCTCGAGGGCGGCTTGTTCCTCGGCGATCCTTTTCTCGATTTCAGCGAGCTCGTCGTTGCTCTTCTGAATGGATTCGGCGATGCTTGTGTAGCCAGCGGGGGCCGTCGGCTTGTCGACGTACTGCACATCGGGCTTGCGATTGCGCAACTCGTTGGCTTCACGAGTGAGCCGCCCGATTTCTTGGTCCTTGTCGGCAAGGTCCTTTTCCATGTTGCTCAGACCGGCTTGCTTGCGCTTGTAGTGATCGTCCATTCGCGCAAGGTCTGCCTCGCGGTCGGCGATCTTGCGAGCGCTCGTAGCCAGTTCAGTGCGTAGATGCTTGGCCTCGCTTTCGGATACGGAGAGCGCTGTTTTTGCGTCTTGGAGTTGCGAGTGCACGTTCAAGAGTTGGATCCGTCCGTCCTCGAGCGCCGCGTCCTTCTTCTGCAGTTCGACGAGCATTCGCTTGACGTCCATGCGGGTCATGTCTGGATCCTCTTTCTTCTTAGCAAGAATCTCCGCAACCTGCTCGTCCGTGACGTGCTCCGCTGCAAGGATGTCCAGTTCGCCGACATTGAACGTGCGGATGGCTTCGGCGTTGTCTGCGAACGCTTCGTAGCAGCGCATGTATTGACGCGCCACGGAGCGCTTAAGCCCGAGCGCACTATCGAAAATCACGAAGCCCAATGACGCAGCTTTACGCTTGATTGCGATGGTGTCACCGGCCTTCGCGATCATCACATTCTTGAGCGAATACATCGTATTGAGCAGATGGGCGCCGATTGTCTCCAGGTCGGCCTTAATGCGAGCCCGCGCTTCCGCAACGGCCATCAGGCTTTCACTAATCTGAACCGCCAATTCTTCGGTTGCTGGATCGTCCCCAAGTGCCTTCTTGACGGCATGCACGATGGTGTCCCGATAGGACCACTTGGGATCGTGCTTCGTGAAGATGTCGTCCAGCGCATCATTGAATTCCCCCGGGGGATTGACGAGCGGATGCTGGACTTTGCTCAGTTGGGTGTTCTTGGACGTCTCGCCGTTCGGCATTTCTTCTCTCCAGATTTTGCAGCAGCACCACCCGGCGCTGCTCATCACACCGCAAGGGCTCTTTCGACGCGCTCGCAGTTAAGCTTTTTAGTTAGGGGCGGGACAACAGGTCACGGACGGTTATGGCGCTCGGGTCGAGGCTGGTGTCCTGGAATCGTTCTGCGATTCGCATGTATTGCCGCGCAATGGAACGTGGCATCTCAGCCGCTTTCGCAAGGAAGGTGAAACATCTGTCGGCGGCATCCTTGCGGGATGCCAGCGTGTCGCCGGCGGTTGCGACTACTGCATCTCTAATTAGGTAAAGGCATTCGGAAACGCGCGTCCCGATCGAGATCACGTCCGCTTCGGACGAGCGCCTCAGCGCAACCAATTCCGCAGCGCAGGTAGCCAGTGCCTTGACCAACTCGGGTGTATGCGCTTTGCCCATCGCTTCTAGCGCCACATCCGAGAATTTTTTGATTTCCGATTTGTGCATCTCAATACCTCTTATCCCGTGCAAGTAACCTATCGTAACGACCGCCTTTCCAATTTTTCGATTGAATGACGCTCTTTTTGCCACCTCTTTCAAGCCAGATATGGAAAGGGACCTCCGTTTCGTGCTGTTAGCAAACGTTTAACGGTTATTTAAGGAAACACTTTAATAAAAGTCGGTACAATTCTTAGCATTTGAAGCTTGCATCTAATGACATTTCATGTATCGAGTGTCTCGAATCCCTTGACCCCTAATTACTGTTGACTTGTGCTTTTCGAGGGCCGTTTGAGAGCCGTCCGCGAGCAGGAGTACAGCTTCTCTTGCGAGGTCAACGCAGACGGGTTGGCTCCCGCGAAGGCGTCCCGTTGCATGCGAAGCCACTGTCGCTGGTCGAACAGACCAAGCAGATCGGCTTGTAAATAGGCATCGAGGGCCGCCTCGGCCGATGTGAATAGCCCTGCTCACACACCGGCGAGATCGGAGGCAACTGGTCGCGGAAAATCGCAATTTGCTGCGGTTTTGCTCGACGCTAAACGGGTCAGCTTTCCCGCGCGAGTGGACGGGGCGATGTGGCCAGATCAGTGTTTCGTCTCGAATATGAAAATGCCATAAGGCGTCGCGGCGAGGTGGTCCATCTCGGCCGTCGGATAGTCCGTGCCTGGCGCATGCTCGATCACGAGCGGGCTGTCATGGAGGTAGAACTCGTTGCCGCAAAGCCAGTACAGAGTTTTTCGAACCTCCGCCTGCGCCGCAACTTCATCGGCTGCTCCGATCGCGTCGGAGCGTCGATTGAAGATGTGGAAGCGCGAGACGGCATCTTGATTACGAATTTTCTTGCGGCCTTGGTAGACGCAGTAGGCCCCGATGGCGAGATTGATTTCGACGAGAATGGTTGCTCTGCTGGGTTGATCTGTAACCAGCATGCCACCCGCATTGCATTGTTAAGGCGCGCCAAAGCGCGACAAGCGGAATGCCGTCTTGAAAGGCGGTCTGTTTTTGCGAGCTTTCGCCTGCACCGGCTTGCCCGTTTCGCGTACATTCAATTTCATCCCCGCGTCCTGGACGCATCGACGAAAAGCATCGCGATAGGTATTGCGACCGCTCAATCTCCCTTCTTCCGCATAGAGCTGCTTCCGCCACGCCTTATCGAGCCGTGACGAAAGCGTCTCTCCGCGCGCCGTTTTTCCCTGCTCGATCGAGCATCGAAAACCATCCAGCGCTGTACCGGCTGGACATCCCCCTTGTGCGTCTGTTTTTCGGGAGAGAAAAATGCCGAGGCAGTTGGTCTTCAAGGCGATCAAATCGCCCGCTTGGTTGTTCGCTGTGTGTTTTGCGTTGTGGTTCGCGGCGCACTCCTTCTTCGCGTTTCTGTTCGTCTCCTTCGCCGTTGCCACATGGATCAAGCGATCCATCAAGGCCTCGTTGAAGGAGGACAGAATGGAAGAAGCGAAGGCGTCACCGACTGCTACTGCTTCGCCGGTTCCGGCAGAAGAGAACATCACGCCTATCAAGCGTCAGTACGCGAAATCTGCAGTGGTCATTCCACTCAAGACAGGCACCGACGACTAGTCGCTACGCTTGAACGTCAAGAGCGCCCCTCGTGGGTGGTCTTGATCCTCACCCCCAACGGGAAATCCTCCCGTTGCGGGCATGGGTTTCCCGTTCATTCGGAGATTCTCATGCATACGAAAGTCGCAGCATGGCAACTGGACATGTTCGACGCGCCCCCGGCGCCGGTCACCTGTGTTCACGCCAAGCCAGATCCCTTGCCCGATCCGCAGTTCTGGAGCGAGGCGGTGACAAACAAGATGGTCGACGCGCTGATCAGTCTGGCTACCGACAGCCGGCGCGGCGACAACATGCCTGAGTCGCTGATGGACTGCGCCGCATTGTTCAGTGAGCGACTCAAAAACAGGAAGAAACTCGATCTCGAAGACTATCGGGCGACGCTCGGATGGGTCATGGAATTCTGGAACGGCGCATTGCCATACCGTTTCGTCTGCCAGATCAACGGCGTCGATCCTGGAATCCTCCAAGACGTAATATTGAGCAACCCGCTGCTCAAGCGCGACATGGAGGACGTGCGTCGCGACAGTTTCGGCACCCTGTTGTAGGAGACGAGCATGAGCACATTTACCTTCGGGCGGATGCTCGGCAGTCTCTTCGGCACCCCGTCCCCGGCGCAACCACGCCCGGATGCATGCGCGAGTGCGCAACTGGCTCCCATTGTCGTTGGGCAGGGTGCGCGCAATGAGCGTCACATCAACGTCGCCGGTCAGGCCATGCTTTTCCGAGATGAGGGAGGCGTGGTTGTCCAGTTCCTCCCGGCCTTCGACTTCGAGCTCAAGCAAACCGCCGTCGGCATGAAGTTGATGCCTTCGCTCGCCCCACACTGGGAAGTGCTCCGCGAGCACACCGGCACGATGACCGATGCGATCGCCGCAGCGATCAGGGAAGCGCAGCCACTCGAGTCAGGAGGAGGTACCGCCTCGCCAGCGCCCACGCGTTCCAAGCCGGCACCGCGCCAGTTACGTCAAGGTGAAGATGCGATCGTGGACGCTGTCGTATCAGTCCCGGCAGCTCAGCCGAGTGAGTCGCCCAGACGGACCGAGCGGCCGCGATACGGCGTGTTGAAAGAGTGGGGCGAAAAGGAGTTTCCCGATGGCAAGCGCCCCGGGAAAACCTACGAGTCCTTCTGCATCACGCTTCAGGACCGCGGTGGAACTGATGTCGTGCAAGGCGAGGGTCTTCGCGACGCGATCGCGGAAGCTAATTGCAGAGTCGGTGATCGTGTAGAAGTCAGGCGCGTTGGCAAAACCAAGGTGCCCGCTGTGGATAAACGTGGAAGACCGAAGCTCGATGCCAGCGGCGCGCAAGTGCTGTGGGATAAGTGGTTGTGGTCCATCAAAAAATCTTAAGGAGCCTTATATGGCATCAGTAAACAAGGTCATTCTCGTGGGCAACCTCGGGGCTGATCCCGAAACGCGCTAGCTGCCTAGCGGCGACGCGGTGGCCAATATCCGACTGGCAACGACCGACCGTTACAAGGGCAAGTCTTCCGGCGAGATGAAGGAGATGACCGAGTGGCATCGCGTGTCCTTCTTCGGCCGACTGGCCGAGATCGTCAACGAGTATCTGACGAAAGGCTCGTCGGTGTACGTCGAAGGCAGAATCCGTACGCGCAAGTGGACGGATCAAGCTGGACAGGAGCGCTACTCGAGCGAGATCGTCGCAGACCAGATGCAGATGCTCGGTGGTCGAGCAACTGGTGAACGAGGCTCACCGAGCGCCGACGACTTCGAGTCCCCCCGATCGCAGCGCCAGGGTCGTCAGGAGAATGCTCGGCCGGCTTCAGGTGGTTCGGCTCCTGCTGCTTCGACACCGCGTGCTCCGCAATCGTCCGGTTCGTCTGGCTCGTTTGGTGGCGGCGGTGGATTCGCAGATATGGACGACATTCCGTTCGACATTGCATACGCTCGACGTGCGTGGTCTGCAATCTGATCCCGTAGCCTCTCACCTTCTTTCCCGTAACACCTCACCTTTGTAGTTCTGTCCGGCCCTTTGGGCCGGCGGAACCGCGAAGCGTCCGTTTCTCCTCGCGCGGCCCGCGCAAAAATCCTTTCTGCGCAACACCCCTGCTGAAAAGAGCCGTTTCGCCGCGAACGTTTCGCGTGCACGGGCGGCTTTTTGAGCACGGTTTCACCGCCTGTTCAGGCATCGACCTCAAACCACACCACTAACGGAGTGACCATGAATGTAAAGAGACTCAAGCTGTCCCCGGAACTGTGGGTTACGTTGCTCCAGAAGTATGGAGTGCCGGAAAGCTCACTGACCGGGAAGAGCGGATCGTGTCCCGTCTGCGGCGGTAACGACCGCTTCACTTACGACAACAAGCGCGGCCGTGGCGATTGGATTTGCCGCAAATGCAACAACGGTGACCTCAAAGCCGGAGACGGCTTTGAGCTCATCTGCAAGGTAGCGGGCATGAGCTTCCGCGAATTGATGCTTGAGCTCGAGGGCGGATCGCTCGCTGAAGCTCGGCAGTGTCGAACGCATCAGGCGGCGGCCCCGGCACCCGGCCGGAAGAACGATCCGGAGTGGGCGCGGAAGCGGCTCGATTCGATGTGGGATCGCGCAACGCTCATCGGGTCCGACGGGTTGGTGCCGCGTTATTTACGCGAGCGCGTTCCTGGCCTGACGGCACCGCCGTCGCCGGCGCTTCGTATGGCGATGCTCGACTACCGGCATGAGAAGAAGCTGCTCGGTCAGTGGCCAGGCATCATCGCTCGCTTCACTTTGCCGGATGGACGCCTCGGCACACTGCACCGGACGTTCCTCGAACGCTCGAAGGCGGCGAAGGCGACGATCGTCACTAACGATGGCGAAATCCTGCCGGCCAAATTGAACGATGTGACGCTTCACAAGCTCAACGGCGGCGCAGTCCGGCTGATGGATCCGGTCGACGGTGAAATCGGAGTGGCTGAAGGTCTAGAAACAGCCTTTGCCGCTCACATGCAATTTGGCGTGCCAATGTGGTACTGCCTGAATCGCGTCCTGCTCGCGGATTTTGTGGTGCCGGACGGCCTGGGCATCCGCGTGGTTCACATCTTTGCAGACTTCGACGCTATCGATCCTCGTACAGGCAAGTCGCCTGGGGTTGATGCCGCGTTGAAGCTTGCGAAGCGACTGCGTGCCGAAGGGTACACGGCTGTGATTCATCGTCCGAAGAAGCGGGAGACCGACTTCGCGGATGAGTGGTTGGTTTGCCGCGGTATGAAGCGTGCCGCATCGACGTTGCCTCATCGTAATTTGCAGCGGGAAGCAGCTCACGTTTGATTGTTCGCGGCGCTTGCGCCGCTAACTGTAACTTTGGCCCGGTGGGGATTCGTCCCTACCCGGGGCCGCAATCCGTCCGAGCTATTCCAATGGAGAAACGGAAATGAGCTTCAGCATGATTGTCGGCCGCTACAAGATTGTCGCAACCTCCGGCGTGGAGAATGGTTCCGTGAGAGTCGGCAAGTCCGAAGCCGAGGCGTACGACGTGATCGATCGCGGGCAGGGCGGTAACGCTCGAATCGAGAAGCAGGGTGTCACACTCGACACCGCATGGTTCTATTGCATTCGCCGACAGGCGAGCGCACAAGGGGTGTCGTTGCTGCACTGAGCACACCATTAAGACAAAACCCAGCCGATTGGCTGGGTTTTTTTTTGCTCGCGCGCGTGTCAGTACTTGAATAACACGTGGTATCTCAACACCCACCGCAGCAAAAAAAAGGTCACTTTGAGCAACAGAACGAGAATGCCAATTGCCCATAGCAACCCGAGCAACGACCCGAAGCACAACATCTCGCTGAAACCGTTCGTCGGCAGGTGCACCGAAACGAAGGCGAGCACGAAGAGCGCGAGCGCGATCAGCACGCGACGCGTGACGAAGGCAGGGCCATGAACTTAGCGTACATTGGCAGTTCCTTTCCTGTGGGCAATGAATGCGCGGTGGAATAGGTAGGCGGCCTCACACGCGGCGAGTGCGCCAGCAACGAACACCCACATACGGGCAGCGCGGGTCCAGTCCAGTTGCATGATAGTGTCGAAAAGGGTCATGTACGAAACTCCGTAGCGTTGCAGGTCGTGCCGTTCGACCCATAGATCCATCATGCCATGCACGCATTGAAGTCAAGGCGTCACTCGGAATGAATGACGGCGACCGCGCTCGATATGCAAGATATGCGAGACGCGTGTCGCCGTGATCGCGTTCAGAAATCGCCGAGCTTGTCTGCGAGGAACGCGTAGTCGAACTGTCCTTCCTCTTCGTTGGAAGTCGCCGGTTTCAAGAGGGGGTGGTCAGCTCGGGCGCTTGGCCGATCAGGGAACGCAATTGAGTCATCGGCCCTTGTTGCCGGGGTATCCCGATTCGTATTGCTCTCGTCACCGTTGACCGAAACAGCCAAAGTTGGAGTCAGGACCGGCGCGACGCTTCCGCGCAATGCGTCCTCGGCAAGGCGCTTGAGCAGCGCGGCGCGTTGCCTCGGATTGGAGACGGCGGTCAGTGCCTGAAACAACGTGGGCGTGACGGCCTCGCTGATTGTGATCTTGACCTCCAATGATCCCGTCATGCAGCAACGCCCTCCTTACGTTGCTTCTCGCGCATCATCGCCACCTCCCCGGCCGCGAAGAAGCCCTTGACGTTCGAGAAGCTCGGATTCGACATCATGTCAATCCGGGTACTCGGAAATTCGGCGCGGATGGTCGATGCGTAGAGCGCGGCGCCGCCTCCGGTGAGAACGATCGAGCGAAGATCTTCGGTGTGGCCGATGTGGTTGTGAATGATCTTCACGGTGCCGTCGATGACAGGCTGCGACTCGGCGCGATAGGGCGCGAGATCGATATCCTGTCCGGCGAGCAGGTATTTCTTGCCCTCGCGCACTGCCTTGTCGATGCGCTCGATTCCGTTGGGCGTCGCCTTGAGCTTCGCCTTGATCCGCTCGGAGATTTTCTGGAAATAATGCGAGGCGCCGCTCTGATGCCCACCGCTGCGGCGCTCGTCCATCGTGAGGCCGGTCGCGACGACCCAGTCGGTCGTGAAATATCCGACGTCGATGATCAGATGAGGGTTCTCTTGGTCGAACTCGTGATATTTCGTGAAGTTCACGAGCGCGCCGATGGGCTGCGGCAGAACCATCACCCGGCCGACGGTGACTTGAGTGTTGCCGAAATTCAGTTTGCCGGTGAAGGTCTGGCGAAGGTGCTCCGCGTATTTGTGGAAGTTCTTGACCGGCAGGCCGAGCACCAGCCGGTCCACGGAGTCGATGTTCGCAAAGTGGCAGGCTCCGCCCAGAAGCGCTGCGTAGCTATCGGTGGTGCAGTAGTTATCGGCCAGCGTTCCGCCAGCGTCTCCGTTGCGAGAGCTCAACGGCACACCGGGTCCGACCTCGTAGGTCTTGCCATTCCATTCGATAGCCACGGTTTTCGGGACGTTCAACAGCCCCTGGCTCTCGATAGCGATCGTTTGCTCTTGGTAAGTCGGGGTGAGCGACGGGAAGATGAGGCTTGCGACATCGGAACCGTTTCGGAACGCGACCTTCGTATTACCGTAGCCGACGTCGACGGCGAAGACTGCTGCGTGCGATTTCATTCTCTCTCCAGAGTGTGTGTCATGTTCAAGTCGCGTTCTGCCCGAAAAGTGTCAGATTTCGGGCAGATTCAGGCGATGGCGGGTGTCCTCGTCGAAGTCATCGATAAGTCACCGATACGTGCCCGAAGACGGTTAGAAGGTCGAACCAACTCCAACTGCTGATCAAACTGTCCGTTTTCGGCCAGAAATCGGTGAGAAAAATCACCCCGCCACGCCAACCTACTGTAGCGATCAACAGGCAATGTCAAGGCAGTAAAAGGCAGCATGAATTAAGGCGCTTTCGCCTGCGCACTGCCCGGATTCGCGTCTATCCTTCGAAATACCCACCGCGCGACCAGCGCATCGACCCTCCTACAAGGACCATCGAGGGACGCGCTTTGCCTAGCGAAAATCCCTCTGTCACAGGCCGCAAAGTGATGCGGCCTTTTTCTGAATCAGATCAAGTACAAGGCGACCCACGTTGAGGAAGCCGGACACGCGATATCCATTGGGTTTGCAGGCGGTTTTGCCCGAATCCGCAAGTTGAGACGGCTTGGAGGCGGACACGGGCACAGTCTGTGTGCTTCAAACCACGCCGACTCAATGCGCATGGACACATCCTTTCAGCATACGAAGCTGGGTACGTTGCATGAAGCCCGACACACCGCGGCGGATTGAACGTGCTTGGGGATGGGGTATGGGCAGGCCACAAGTGGCGGCTCATCCCTGTACGGAAGACGAACGGTAGGCGCGACCGGAGAAAGAACAGCGCAAACGAATTGCCGAGCAAATGGCCGTTGTCGTGCCGTCGCAAGACAGGGCACACAAGCGCAGTGATGCGTTTAGGCCGGCGCGGTAGCCGTAGAAGCAGCGGTCTCAGGTTGGCGCAGCGCAAGCGCGCAACAGGAGGCAGCGGCGACAAGGCAAGACACAACGACGAGGAGATGCGTAAGCAGAGCCGGTCGTGAGTGGAGCCAGCAGGACGGTCGCCTGCTGTTTTCACGCGAAGCGTGAGGACGGCAGCACGCAGCAATACGGAGGGTCGATGCACGTTTCTTCCGCGTGCGGGGCTATCGAATGGAATCGCTAAAGGACAGGAAGGCAGGACCCGGCGGGGTACGCGGCGCGCAGCGCGATCGAGACCAGGAGATAGGCTCCCTGAGGCTCTCAACCTGCGGCAACTGGACTGGGAGGGAGACTTGTTCGCTCGCCCTGGATGAGGGCGAGTACTTAGGTGGCGGTACGGAAGCCTTCGAGCGGATCCGTTCTGCGGCGGCAGATGAGCGCTGGTACGAACCGCCGATCACCGCTGTGCAGTCAGTAGAAAGTCAGATGAAACTTTGGAGAATGAATATGGAAGTGACGTTGAATGTGAAAGCGCTCTTGAACGACTACCGGCTCCCAGCGGACTTCAAGCGCGAACTTGAGGTTCTGTTCAGGGAAAACGTCAATCGCGTACACAGTCGGACCCGTCTCAGTGCGAAATCACTTTCGGTCAAAACGCAGGGATACCGGTTACAGAAGCTGTGCCGCTCGTTCGAAGAACTCCGGGAGAACGGCTTTGCGCTGCAATCGCCATGGTCGTTCAAGGAAAAGCACATCCGCTTCCTGGTCAATCTTTGGGTCGGAAAAAAGCAAAGCGGCGGCACGATCGAAAACAAGATTACCTACTTTCGTGCGTTCTCGAATTGGATCGACAAGCCCAATCTCATCGGGACCGTTGGCGACTATGTTGATCGCAAAAAACACGGCCTCGTTCGTTCATATTCCGCTCTTGAGGATAAGTCGTGGGAGGGCAACAACATCGACGTGATAGCCGTCCTGGATGCGATTGCGAAGACAGACCCCGTGGTTGCGATGCAATTGAAGCTGCAGGCGGCATTTGGATTACGTGCCGAAGAAAGCTTTCTTCTGAGGCCAAAGGAGTCGGTCCGCCGCGACGGCCTGCTGAGTGTTACGCGCGGAACCAAGGGCGGCCGAGATCGAGTCGTGCCCATGGAGTTGCAGCTCGTTGTGCTGGAAGAGGCTATGAATTACTGCAACACCCTGACAGGCTCAACCATCCCCGACGGGTACACCAAGACCCAATGGAGGAATCACTACTATGACGTGCTCAAGCGGCACGGCGTCACGAAAGCAGGCCTTGGTGTTACCAGTCATGGGATGCGGCACGGATATCTCCAGCAGATGTACGAGAGGCTCGCGGGTGTCGCAGCGCCGATCAAAGGAACCGGCGAAAAGGCCGACGTAAAAACTCATCGGCTGGCGATGCGGCAGGTGGTGGAGGCAGCGGGCCATAGTCGCATCGATAAGGGTAATGCGTACGTGGCTAGATACAACGCCGTCGCCCAACAGAAATCCGCTGCGATTTCCCTGGAACAGGCGCAGGTTGCAATCGTCAATGCGGTCGGTGAAAAGAAGGCCGCGGCCAAGCTGCTCGGTATCTCACGACAATCGCTTTATCGCATCCTTGGGAGGGAGGAGTGTGCCAATAATGGGGGGACGCAAAATGGCACATTTCGAAAAACAAAATAAACCCTAAGAATCAGACAATAAGAGAGCTTAGCGAAAATCACCAGAGCTACCTGGATAGCTCTGGTGAGGCCGTCCAGGAAACCCCGGATACCGGCTCAATCGAGCAACCACCTCAGCATCGGGCTCGTCATGGCGTGATAGGTGAGAATCGCACCCAGCGCCAGAACGGTGAAAATCTGCGGCGCGAGTTGCGCACGGAGACGATAGGCGGCACGGATGTATCCGACGGGAGACATACTGTTCTTCCTCTAGTTGAACCCCCGGTCGGCGACCAGAGCATAAGATCAGTATGCCGGCCCTGCTGCCAAGTCAAGCTACCAGCGGTTGCGATCTGGGAGATCGTCGACGGCGAGGTTCACGCTGTTCTCGAAATTGCCCTCGTCGCCGCCCGTGGCGGGAATTCTTGGAAACTGGATGGACGCGATCCCGTCGATGTAGATGCGCCTCGCGAGCTGCTGAAGCTTGCGGTAGCGGGCCGCGTCGTTGAGCACGGGATCGACGGGCCAATACTCGCTCATCGTGATTTTGCTGTCCGCGATCTTCTTGGCGATCATGCCAAAAATCGGCCCGCGCTTTTCCCAGTCGTCTTCATTGCGGGAGAGCAGGTGGATAAGAAATGCAGCATCGACCGCGCTAATTTCCTTCCGAACGAGCTTGAGGAGGTCGCCTTCTTTTGCTTTCGGTCGCCGCATACGGGCGTTCCAGATTTCCCCGGCTTGATCCAGCGCTGCGTGCCGGTCTTTGCCGGTCGCGATCCAAGGCGTTTGCATCCCGCACTCTTCACAGTAGATGCAGCAGACTTTCTCGGTCGGCGCCTCGTAGAGCGAGCGCGCTTCCATGTCGTGGGTGGCCGGAGCAAGGCTTGAGCCGAGGCGAGAAAAGTCTCGCTCCGGCGCTGACGGCCTTCCGATCACTCGTTGGGAAAATCCGAACGCCCACGCTCCGCCGCAATGGTCGCAGGGAAACAGTTCGTCAGTCATGGCGGGGTCCTGAGGCGTCGAAAGCCGGCGAGATGAAAATGTAGGCGAAAAGCATTATAGCCAGCGCCGTTCCCGCCCCAATCCCCCGCCAAAACCCGTCCTTTGATAACCCGCAATTATGCGGCAACGCGGTTTGATGCGATCGCGTTGTAGTCTTCGTGGCTGACCAGGCGGATCGGCGTTAGAGATGGCGCATCGAAGAGAAGTCTGTAGGATCGGCCGACGGGCACAGACAGAAGCTTACCGGCGGATGATTTCAGAAACTTGCCGTCAAGGGAAAGCGGATGAACGCCGCTGCTGACTCGGGCAAGCAGGTCACGGGCCTCGCGTTGCACTGAACTCAGGTGCCGTACGATGGTCAGGTCAATAGGATCAGTGGAGGTCACGCTTCGCTTGGCCGCGCGCTTCTCTTCATGCGCGCGCGACTGTTCTGCTTTGCTTTTCTCGAGCGCGGCGCAGGCATGACAAAACTTGCCTTTGCCATTGTGACCGCAAGCGAACGTCTGTTTCATGGTGTTCTTCTGTCATTGTTGATGATCTATTGCACCAGCAAACGCTGCTCGGTCAAGTCTCGGTTAGCGACGCTTTTGAGTCTCATTTTTGAGTGGTGAGCCCGTCGAGTTCCTCAGACAGTTCTAGGATCCGTGCGCACGCGAGCGCCAAGCGGGTGTTCAGCCGATCGACCTGAGCGAGCGCAAGTCCGTATTGCTCGGAGAGCATCGATAGCGCCCAAAAGGAGCTTAGCATTGCGCCGCAAGTGGAACAGACAACAACGCCGCCGTTTGGCTCCAGCATGATTCGCCGATGCGTGCACTCGCCGCGCGGGCGTTCATTCTGTTCAGCGACGGAGACACGCACGCGAGCAAAAGGAATGACTTTACTCATGCGAAGTCGTGCCGCCGGAACTCGTCGTGCAGTCGCCGCGCGAAATCATATCGAGCAAACCGGCCAGTTCGTAGGCGACCTCCATATCAACTTCACACGGGGACGCCTGTTCGGCGGTGCTGCCTGAAACGCATTGTTCTTGTCCAGAAGGGGAAGCCGATTGCAGGTGCCGTTGGTTCACTTGATTGTCGGTCACTTTGATCACGTTGCCGTATTGATAGGACGAGGCTTAGGCCAGCGATTCGGCGCTCGGGATGAGAAGGCGGGAGATAGCCTCATCGCGGCGATAGTGCTGCTCAACCGCATCGAGGTAACGACGAAAATAAACCGTGTCTGTGGGGCCACTGTCAACATTGCAATGTGCAAATCGGAGATCCGTCGGCACTGATGCATGCTGTTCGAGTGCGCGAGCAGCGGGCTGGTTCGGCAACCACCACCTGTTCCAACGAAGCGTGAATGCGAGCCAGCCGCGTGCCGATCGGTCGATTTCCGGCCACGTCGCTTCGAAGTCGAGGATCGCGCCGAGCGTGCTGAAGAAGACCATGCGCAAGTGGTTGTCGTCGGCCGCCGCGACCACGATCTGCTTGCGCCGTTCGTCGACGGGGTCGATCGAGCTGGCCAGGGCGTGTGCCGGATAGCTCACCTGCCAATCCGCATCACGCGCGATGGCGCGCTTCAGGAAGAAAGAGTTCGAGTCTATGACATTGCTCGGGAGTGGGAATCGCCTTGAACATATCCCGGCGCTTTGCGCTGTCAAGGCGCAGCGACGGGGAGACGGACTGATTCAAGGGCAGCGGGAGGAATCCATTCCACGCACGGCGTTGCGGCTCTGGCATAGATGGCTTGCTTCTGTGTTTTGCGTGCGAGGTATTGGGCGTTGCCCAGCATCCCGTAGACCTCGATCGCGGTCGGTGTCGAGGTGTCCGTCAACTGGAAGTCAGGCAGGGTGTCATCGCCCGGCGCCAGACGAAGGGGCTTCTTGAACCTGCGCCGTTCGGCGATAAGCCGGTTCGCCATCGCCACTTCGTAACTCGAATCACAACGGATGAAACTGCTGTTGCACAACTGAAGCGCCAAATCGAAAATCCGAAAATTTCCTTCCTTTTCGCCCTTTCCTACCGTGCGTTCGATGACGGCCAGCACTACGACGCGTGCGGTCGGGGCGCCGATTTGTGCCTACGCGGATCGAAAAGAATTCGACGCCGCGTCGATGATCGCCTTGGACGCGAAGAGTGTCCGGCTCGTCTGACGCAGCTTCACGACGAAGCCAAACTTGGAGTTGTCGACGCTCTTCAGTTCGGCAATGACGATCGCGCGTTGGGTTGCTTCGGGCGTCGTGGTGATTCGAGCGAGGAAGCGGTAAAACTCGGCGACGATGGAGGGGCCCTCGCTCTTGTCGTACCTGCGCATGACGTGCAGGACGTCCTGCATCGGCTTACCGTTCAATTTCCCGTCGCCGAGGGCTGCCAGCAGTTGTGCGTCGCATTGGCCTCAACTGCGTCCAGGCGCGCCCGTCCAGACGTTGAAGCCGGCTTCGAGCCACACGCGCTGCAGAAAGCCGAGAAGGGGCGCACTGCGGCGGGTCGGTCTGACGCCCGAAAGATTGCTTGCTGATCGGGTAACGCGTTCGACAGTTCGAACGGCCAGCGAGGCGTCGAGCTTTACGTTCAGGCCAACGGGCGTTCGCCGGATCGCGTCAAGCGAATCAGGATTCGCGCTATCCGCGCACGGCGCTGCTGCGTAAAAGGAGCATGACTGGGCGTCGTGTCGCGGACCTTCATTAGGCCAACGCGCGAGATGGAAGAGGGCGCCGTAACGCCTCACGACAAGCCGTAGTGGGTCACCGCCCGCGCCAGTCGTGCAGCGACATACGGGATATCCCGGGGAGACCTTGGCGCGCTCGAGTTGCCGCGCGTACCTCGCTGGATTGTCCTGCACCTCTTCGAGGGCGACGGTTATGCCGTCAAAAAATACTTTTGACGTGTCTCGCGGCCTCCCGGAGGGTTCGCTGCGCATCGTTCGCCGGAACCTTGTGGATGTGAGCCCGGGTGCCGAGGAGGTTGGCCACCTCGCGCACGCTCAGGCAGAACTGTTCCGCGTGGTCGCAACTTGGAAACTGAAGTCCGACCGTCGACACGGTATCGGGTGCGGCGTAGTCTCGGGAAAAAACCGAACCGGTTCCAATCAACGCGTCAATCCAGCTGTCAGGAATGCCGCGCGCAGGGGTCGACGCTGCGCGTGCGCCAGCAGGATCTATCGTGCAATCTTCGAAGCTAACAACGATCAGATTCATGGTTCAGGTGCAGTTACGCTGCAGTGGGGCGGGTGATGCTCTCAGCGGGAGCGGGGCGATCCGAGGCGCGCCGGCGTTGGCTGGCCGCGAGCTCGTATAGCGCGAGTGCACTCATGATCGTGACGATCGCGTTGAAGCCGCAAGCCGCGAGCAGCACCGCCAATCGCTTGTCGTTGGTCGCCAGTTCCTCGGCGCGCGCGTTCTGCGACGTTTCAAGCTCGCGACGCTTTGCCATGAGTGCGGCCTCGAGATCCTTGTCGCCAGTAAAACCGTAGCCCACGACAGCCGCGTGCCGCTCGCCATCGGGAATATGGGCGAGCGCGTCGCTCATTCCCTGCATGCGCTCCACGACCACCGTGTTCGCCACAACTCGAACAGCGGAGCGCTGAACAGTGAACTGCTGGGCGACGAAACCAATCGATCCAATCGAGCCGATGGTCGATACGGTAAGAAGAACGACGGTGGCGAGGTGACTAATTTTCATCGGGTGGAAGGAGGCGTGATCCTCGGTTGTCTGAGGTGGAGATCGTCGTTGTCAGGAGCGAATCACGCGAACGCGGTATTCGTGGCCCATAGGTCCGGATGCGATAACCGTCGGCCTGCCCAGCTTCACGGTCGTATCGACCTGCTGACGTTGGCCGCTCGCGTCGAGGAATTCCAGAGAAATACGTGCGGTGTCGTCCGGATTGATCGCCACGACCTTGCTGAGCAGCATGGAGGTGGTTCTTTCGTCACTGGATTGCAAAACGCTTTGCACGCCAAGGGGCCGCGCCTGGTCGATCTGCCTGATCATTTTGCCGGCGCTCATGTCGAACTCCTCGAATCGTATGCGTGTCATCGGTAGCGACGCGGCATCGTGCCATTTCCCGTTCGAACAGATCACCAGCTGATGATCAACGGTTTCGGCAAACAAGCCGTTGTTTTCGATAGGGCACGCGGTATCGCCGCTCTGCACGAAGCCCGCTGCGCGCGGCATCGTGGACGCTGCGACATGTGCAATGTTTACTTCACCCACCGTGCTTGTCACGACGATGCTTTGACCATCTGGCGCTGTGATTCTGTGCGCCTGAGCCGTGACGGTCGTGTTTTGAAGTTCCAGTGACTTAACGGGCACCTCCGCATGAGAAGCGAAAGCAGCACACGCGGACAATGCGACGAATAGGTTCTTTTTCACTTTCTACCCAATGGAGGTCGTAGTATGGGAGCGCGGCATTGACGCGCGGCGCGGATTTATTGTCACCGGCGTCGAAGTCGCTGCGTGCCCAAAAGACGGGTAGATTTGGGCGGCTTTCGCGGGCAGCGCAGCAGGCGGATTGTGCTCATGTCGAAAGCAGCACGTAAGTGATTGGCTGAAAAGCTCGCAAAAACGCGGCCTTTCTTCAGTGACAGCGCTACCCAGGTAGCTCCTCTCTGTTTTTCGCCCGTCAACGACCTCCCATCGCGGTACGACCCGGGTTGCGTTATCCACAAGGTTATGCCCAGAAACTGGGGATAACGATGTGCGGCGCGCGGCGAGAGACGCTATCAAAACCTCCGCTTTTGCGTGAGCGTGGCGTGCGTCGGACAGGTATCGTTTCCGAATTACCTGTGCTTCTCGCGCATCGACCTACGGCACACCGTTTTCGGCAAGCCGCATTTCCAAATTCCTTTCCCAAACCCGCAGGGGCACGTCCCCCGCGCGGGCGTGCGCCTGCCCATTACTATGGAGCATCCGCATGTACACCCAGTTGATCGAGCAATTCAAGAACGCTCAAACGGCAGCCGCATCGGCCTACGGCGTTGTCGTTCAAGCCGAACGAGATGCCTTCGGCGATGGCAAGTCCGACTATTCGGCGATGGAAACACGCAGCGAATACAAGGCCGAGCGCGAACTCGAAAAGTTCTGCGCTCGTCTCGTTTCGCGTCTGGTGATGGAGGCCAGTCGCAAGTTCGCGCCGGCGGGCGGCAGAATCGAAATCGATTCGGATCGGGAGGCGGAGCGGTTTGGCCTTGACGTCGGGAAGGCCCTGCGCAAAGGGCATCTGCCTAACCTGGACGGCTTCTGGCAGCACCTCGAAGGCGCGTTCGGGGATGATGCTGGCGAGCGGATTGCCTTCGAGCAGGCGGCCAAAGCGATCATCAGCGGCTTCTGGCTCAAGCCCGACACCGAGATCAAACGCACCAGCAGTGCGGTGATCTTGGAAAAGCGTGTTTCGTCCGAAGCATCGTTTCGCTCGAAAGGCGAGCGCGAGGTCAATTACCACTCGCAGTCGTCTGTCGCAGCAACACTTGGTGGGCTGGCGACCTTCGCGGACAAGCATCGCTTCGGTGCGCTTGCGAATCAACTGCGCAATTTCAGCGTCCATCGTCTGACCTTCTCGACTCGTGAAAAGCTAACTTTCACCGGACTGGAGATTGTGATGTTCAACGACAAATGGCAGTTCAAGTTCGCGCACGACCTGGGCGACGCACTGTCGATCTTCATCAGCGAGTTCGGTGCCGAGTATCTCGCATCGCGCGATCGGTACTGATCTTCCCAACCTTCATCTTTTCGACCCGCTTCGGCGGGTCTTTTTATTTCTAGAGGCTTTTCCATGCAGAGAGATCTTTTTTCCTTCGCGCCGGACTGGTACGGGCCGTTGCGTGCGATCAGAAGTCTGGGTTCGCAGGCCCCGTCGGTCGCGCATCAAGGCGAGCTTGCCGCAGCTCGACGCCAGCACCTTGGCCAGTTCTTCACGCCGGACGCGATCGCCGCGTTCATGTGGAGTTTCGTGAGCGGTTGGCATATCGACCGCCGCATTCGTCTCTTCGATAACTCGGTGGGCTCAGGTCGCCTGCTGCAGTACGCGGACCCGGAACGTCATGCCGTATATGGCGTCGACGTCCATACTGATGTGATCCAGCAGTGTCAAACGGTCTTCGAGGAAGCGGGGTTCAATTGTGAGTTCAGGCAGGCCGGCATGGAGGATATCCATCCGGTGCGCTTCGATATCGCGTTGATCAATCCGCCATTCTCGCTTCACCTGGAGTCACCGCACCTGCAGCCGCTCGAATGCACGAGATGGGGGCGGTACGGCGCGCACACCAGCGCGTTGAGCCATGACTACAGCGTGCATCAAGCGCTGGAAGCGGCGAACATCGTCGTCGCACTGTTGCCGATCACCACGGCTGAGGCGATGGTAGCGGGAGAGCAGGGCGACAAGTTGAACCGCCGTGCGGCGGGCATTTTCGAGCTGCCGCCTGACGCGTTCAAGCGCGAGGGTGCAAAAGTGCGCACGGCGGTGGTCGTCTTCGATCGCTATCACATGCGCCCGTCAGACTTCGTTCGCGTCCTCGTTGACGATCTCTCGAAGCCGGGCCCGGACCTTGGGCTTCATTTCGAGGATCGCTCGTTCGGGGAGCCACGCCTGCGGCTGCAGAAGCTGGATGACAGCAAGCCCGTCATCACGCGCGCGGTCACCAGCGACAAGTCGGTGATGCTCTCGCACGACGGTAGACGCATTCGCCTCGGCTTCGCCTGCGGATTCAACGAAGCGATGGTGCTGAATGCTGTTTTCGTGAAGCGGATCTATTCTCGGGACGGTCATCGACTGCCGCGCGGCTTTCGCTACTCGGGACAGGGCTTGCTGGATATGGAAACGTATCTGCCACAGGACGATCCGGTTGCCGCGTTCGATCAACTGCTCACACGGATTCGCAGTGTCGGCGGCGAGCCGCAACTGGCGCTGGGCTTCATGGAGCACTTCCGCAGACGCATGCGGCGCAGCGTGCGGCAGGCAATACCGCTGCGGCATGTTGCATGGACGACCGGAACAGGGTCGCGGGACATGGTGAGCGGCACGGCGAAGGAGACCCACAAGGTTGATGCGACGCGATGGGCAAGTCCGCTCATCAAGGCGGGCGATGCTGTCCTGTTCGACCGGGTTGAAGACGGACGATATCGGTACGCGCTACACGGCGTGCCGTATCACCTCTCGGTCGATGAGCTCAACGCGCGATTCGCGGTAGAGAACGTGAACGAAGGGTGGGAAGTGGTGCACGAAGGATTGTGCGCGCGCTTTCCCGACCAAGCGGCCGCATTGCGCTCGCGCGTGAAGTCGCTTGGCGTCGATCAGTGGCTCAACTGGGATTTTCAGGTCGACGATCTGATCGAGACGTTGCTGAAGCCTACCGGTTGCGTCGTGGCTTGGGAGCAAGGTTGCGGTAAGTCGCGGCTCGCACTGGCCTTGATCCTCGTCTCGGGTGTCAAGCACGGTCTCATCGTTGTCGAGTCTCGCTTGATTGCGGAGATGCTCAATGAAATCGCGCAGTTGCCGATCGCAGCGGACCAGGTGAAGGTGATCGAGTCTGCGGCGGACCTGAGCGATTTGCGACAGTTCAATCTGATCGCCTACGAGCGCCTGAGGATGCCTGTCGATAGGTCGGCTTCGGCGCGCGTGACATATGCGCACCGGCTTCGTCGTCGAATCGGCCTGCTGGTGGCCGACGAGGGTGAACGCCTCGCGAATCCGACGAGCGATCAGAGCCGCGCGCTTTGGGAACTCTCGGCGCGCCGGCGCTTTGTTTTGACGGGCTCGCCGATCCCAAATTACCCCAGGGACGCGTTCGGTTTGATCGCGTTCTCGGGTGGTGATGGAACGGCGGCACAACCCTATGGCTACCGCGTTGGCTACCTGGAGCAGAACTGGATCAACTCGGTGGAATACGCGATGCGCGGCGTCGATCGATTCAGGGATGACTTCGTGGTGCTGGAGTGGGTGACGTGGCAGTTTGCGGAGAGCCTGCAGGATGGGGCGAAGCGCGAAGTGCCGAAAATCGGCAACCTGCATCGGTACCGGGCGATGTTGGCTCCGCACATCAAGCGCAGGCTCGTCGCTGAGCCGGAGGTGTCGCGCTATATCCAGATCGAGCCGCCTGATTTCGAGGTAGAAACAGTTGAATGGGATCGCGGGCATCTGGCTGCGTATCTGCGGGCCGCCGACGAGTTCGCTGACTGGTATCGCCAGTCGCGCGGCGATAGTAAGGCGTGCAACCTCGTGACGATCCTGGCTCGCATCCGTGCCGTGCATTTTGCCGCTAATTTTCCGCAGTTCGGAATGGAGGGCGTCGAGCACGTGGGCGGCCTGACGAGCAAGCAACGCGCGGTAGTTGAGCGGATGCGTGCGATCGCGGCGGAAGGCAAGCAGGCGATCGTGTTTGCCGAGAATCCCGGCGTGCTCGATTTGCTTGCGCAAGAGCTCGATTCACATGGCGTGCAGACGGTGCCGTTTCACGGTGAGATTCCGATCAAGCGTCGCGTGGCCGACAAGGACAAGCGCTTCCTGACGGGGTTGGCAACCGGGCTGATGGCGACAAAGGCGTCAGGCCGAGCTGGCTATAACCTGCCGAACGCCGACTACATTCTCTTCTATGACCGGTCGTGGACGTGGCGCATCGAGTATCAGGCGATGCGGCGCGCGCTGCGCTGGAATCGGAAAGGGGTGTTGAAGGTGCTGTATTTCCACTTGCCCGGCAGCATTGACGAGTATCAGGACCAGATGGTTGCGCACAAACGTGATGCGACGCAGGCGGGACTGGATTGGGCGACACCGGAGCTTGAGGATGCGACGTTTCTGCACATGGATTCGTTGCTGGACCGCTTTGTGGATGATCTCGCGTTGCTCGCCGATCGAACGACAGGCGACATGCGCAAACAACTGAAGGAGGCTGCGTGAAAGACTCGAATGTATCTGTATTGGTAGGCGAGGACGTCGTGACGGTCAAACGCGAAGGCTCGAACCGCGCCGTGATGGCGAAGATTCTAGGTAAGGTCTCGGTCGAAGGCGCTGAAGTATTGTGCCTGGACCGGCTCGTGCACGAGAGCCATGAACAGCAGTTCGGCGATTGGACGCTGGCGGGTGCGGTCACGACCCTCCTATCGCGGCCGCTCGTCATGCCCGTTGCGGTGACTGTGTAACGGTCGGTGGCATCTTCGGATGCCGCTTGGTCTACCTTTTCCCTTTAGATCAACCCGGCTTCGTGCCGGGTTTTTCTATGCTTACCTTCGGAAGGGATAGCCGGATGGCACAATTCATAGCAGCAGGGGCGTATTCGGCGTCCCACGGTGAGTAACGAAACGTGGACGGTGTCCCGATAGCAAGATGAGTAACACATGACCTCGAACGACTACTCTCAGTTCGCCCCCCGAAAGGTTGATCTCAAAGCGTTCTCAAAAGAACAATGGGCGGCGATTGCGCTGTACCGCGAAGCTCGCAAGCAACAACGAAAGTTGCAGACAGGCGCTGTGTTCCTTGCGGTGATTGTCGCAGGCGTGGCCGCCATGAGCGGCATGTTCTCGGAGATCGATCAAACTGATCCTGCATTTTTCAGTTCGCGGTGGATTCGCTACGGCGTTCCCGCACTCGGGATCTTTTTCGCCGTGGCGACTGTGGCGCTATCGTTCGTGATTGTGGTACGAGCGAAGGCATCATGCGCGAGTGGCGGGTACCGGAAGATCTCATCAAGGTTCTTGACCGGTACCCTACGGAAAAATGTAGAAAGGGACGTGAAGATTTCCGAAAAAGCGATCATTCGCGATTTAAGACGGCATGATTTTGCGAGCTTTGTCGGCCGTGCGCGCGAAGTAAACCGCTATCGTTGCGTCATCACCCGCGTCTTTGACGCATCGACTCCGCGCTGACATTCGTCGGCCCACGTTGTTCAACCCTTCGGGAACCACTCCCGATGGGGTGGGTTCCCTCTCAGGAGAGCCCCACAATGCAACAACAACCTACTCTCGCGCTCAAGCACATCCAGGTCAGCGTCAATCCCCGCAAGTATTTCGATCCTGCGGAGATGGAAGAGCTCACCGCGTCCGTTCGCGAGAAAGGCGTCATTCAGCCGGTCATCGTGCGAACGCTCGCTGACGGTGGTTACGCCCTCGTCGCCGGCGGCCGCAGATACAAGGCAGCACTTGCGGCGCACGGCGACGACTACGAGATCCCCGTCGTTGTTCGGGAAATCGATGAAGCCGAAGCTAAGCAGTTGGCCATCATCGAGAACATCCAGCGCGCCGATATGTCGCCGGCGGAGGAAGCGATCGCCGCAGCCGAGCAAGTCGGGCTGTGCAAAGGCGATCGCGACGAAGTCGCGCGGATCTTGGGCTGGTCGCGCGCCACGCTAGACAAGCGCCTCGCGCTGATGAACTGCAGCACGGCTGTGCTCGACGCGTTGAGCACGCGCGAGATCCTGCTGGGTCACGCGGAGCTGCTGGCTGCGCTCCCCAAGGAGACGCAGGACAAGCTGCTTCCGGTGATCGTCAAGGAAAGCAAGCCCGTCGCGGAGGTCAAGAAAACCATCGAGCAGATTGCCTGTTCGTTGGCGGCCGCGATCTTCGACAAGGCCGATTGCGCCGGGTGCCCGCACAACTCGTCCACTCAGGGCGAAATGTTCGGCGAATCCATCGGTACCGGAAACTGTACCAATCGCACCTGCTACAACGAGAAGACCGAGAAGATGCTCGACGCGACGGCCACCGGCCTGCGCGAAGAATATCCGGTCGTGCGGATCGTGCGTGCTGGCGACAACCACACGCGGGTGCAACTCGCCGTTGATGGGCCGAAAGGCGTTGGCGAAGAGCAGGCGAAAGCCTGTCACGCGTGCCAGAACTACGGCGCGGCGGTGAGCGGCCTGCCTGACTCGATCGGCAAGGTCTACAAGGGCCAGTGCTTCGATACCGTGTGCAACATGAAGAAGGTGGCGGCGCATTTGCAGGCCGTCAAAGCTGCGACGCAGCCGGTGCCTGATTCGAAATCACAGTCGGGCGCGGCGACTGGCAAGTCCAGTGGCAAAGCGGCTCCGATCTCTGCATCGGACGCGAAAGCCACGGGCGCCAATGCCTCTGTGACGGTCGTCTCCGAGTCGGACAAGATCAAGGCTTATCGCGTGGCGTTGTGGCGCAAGGCGCTTCGCCGTGAGGTAGGCGCGGATGCCGCGCGGGCTCAGCGATATCTCGTCGCGATCGCGCTGTCCGACCAGATGCGTTGCGTCGATCAAAAGACGCTCTCGGGCATCTGGGAAAAGCTCACGCAGGAGCAGATTCCGGCGACGGATCTCACGAAAGCCGCTGCCGCTACGGCCGTTGCTGACGATGCGCAACTCGCGCATGCCGTAACCGGCGTGACCGTTGCGGCAATTCAAGGGCTCGACGTTCAGTACTTGACGCGTCTGTGCAAGCACCATGTTCTTGATCTTACGAAGCACTGGAAGCTCTGCAAGGAGTTTCTGGAACTGATCACGAAGTCCGAAATGATGGTGATCGCGGATGAACTCGGCATTCGTGCCGCGCTCAGCGAGAACTTCAAGAAGGTTTTCGGCAAGTCCAAGTCCGAAGTCATCGACGCGCTCTTGGCCGTGAAAGACTTCGACTACACGGGGAAGATTCCGAAAGTGCTCAAGTATTAAACGCAGCCCTCCGTTGCATCGGGGCAATGCGCATCGACCGGCAGTTCCATTCCATTGCAGACCGCCTTCGGGCGGTCTTTCATTTTTCTCAGGAGTTTTCCATGTTCGTAGCCATTGAATCGCTTCTGCGCAATTGCGCAAAGCTCACGCTGTCGCTGCAAATGAAGGGCGAAGAGATGCTCGTCTGCGTCATGCCGCAAGGCACGGCGAAGGATGCGGCCATGCTGCAACCGCTCGCGCTGACCGCCTCGGCGGTCGAGCTCGATGCGGGCTTCGCTGATACGCTTGCCGCCTACACGGGCGCGCATGCCTCGCTGGCCGAGCAGGTTGCTGCCACGACCGCGATCCTCGAAGCTGCCAAGACGACGCAAGTCGCCAAGGCGACCAAGACGCTCGCGAAGGGCAGCAGCAAGCCCGCTTCGCCGGTGTCCGGTAGATCGAGTGAAGGCGACGGCGACGGCGGTGACGATGACAACGACGCGAACGCGCAAGAGCAAAGCACCGCTCCCGCCGATTCGTCGGCGGCTGACTCGGCATCGTCGGCATCGACGGAACCGGCTAGCACGGGAACCAACCTCGCATCGCTTTTCGACTAAGGAGCCGCCATGTCCATTTCAGTCGCAAAGCTCACACGCGAGTTTGTCTACAACGGCGTCACGTTCCCCGATCCGGGCCCGACGTTCTCGCCTGACGATGTCCGCGATCTCTACTCCGCGCAGTATCCGGAGCTCACAACTGCTGCCGTCGACGGGCCGAACATGGAAGGCGAAGCGATGCGTTTTACGTTCGTGCGCGCAGCCGGTGCCAAAGGTGCAGTTCAGGCCCAAAGCGTCCATGCGTAAGCGCGATCTCCTCAAGGCCTTGTCCGATCCGGACTTGGCCGTTTCCCATCAGCAGCCGCCCGACAGGGCGGTTTTTTTTCATGACAAGGAGATCGAGCAATGCTCTTCGATTTTCGTTCGTCTGGTGCAGAGGTCGCTGTCGCAGGAGAGTCATGGCAACCGCGACGCGATCGCGCTGCCCGACGTCAACCTGCCCATGATTTTCTGAGCTTGCCGGCAATCGGCTCCGATGTTCATACGCGCGCTGATCTGCGCTGGAACGCGGAGAAGGATGTCGCGGGTCTGATTGCCGCCCAGTTCGACTCGGGCGTGCTTCAGGCACGCGATGTTCCCGAGTTCAAGGGGGCGGGCGACGCACTCGCTCACGCCTTCTTCGCCTGGGCTAGACGCCACACGTCGAAGTTGAAGTGTTTGGACTTCGATTTTGTGCTGTGCGACGTGGCCGCGGTTCGGGACGTCGCGCAGTATCAAGAGGATGGTGTCGATTTTGAGCCTACCTCGCCGCTCTATCTTGGCATCGAGATTACCGGCGAAAACATCCTGGAAGTCGGCACACGAGCGGCCGCACTCAGGAAGGTACATCCGCGGCTGGTGACCACCGCGATGCTGCTGATCAATCGGGCTGCCGGCCGTACGGTCTGGATTCGCACGCCGGACGAGTTTTTGTGCGAATTCTCTTCCTGGTTCTGGGAGGGCGACCCGGCAGCGACCGACGAAGAAGCACGCGAGTGCCTGACGGATCGGTTCGGTGACGACGAGGGAGAGATCGAGCATTACCTTCCCTCCGTCGTGCGCGCCGAGCTCTGTCCGGACGACATGGATGTCTTCCGGTGTAAGCGCTCGCGCGGCGGCAAGCAAAAACTCGTGCATCAGCACGCGCTAAGCGTCGCTGCGCTGCGTCGGCTTCAGCGGTTCACCTACGGTCCAACTCGTCGGGTCTGCCGCGAACTTGAGAAGCTCAGTTTGATGCTGCGCCAGACGAGTAAGAGCCACTTGTTCAATTGCGCCTATCAACCACGTTGCGCGTATGCGGCGGCGACCTTGACGGTGCAAAACGATGCTCGCGTCGGCGAGTTGCTCGATTCGCACTACGAGTATCTATCCAGTGCCGGCGACGGCAGCACGTACTACGGCTTTGTGCCGTTTGCCTTTTCTCCCGACGCCATCCGCAAGCAGTACGCGGACTGGGCCTCGGAACTTTCTATTATTGGCCAACTCGATCGCGTCATCGCGTCGCTCGCGGCATAACACCTGGAGCTAGTTATGAAAGGGCTTGATATCGGCTCGGACCGCGTCGACGCACTCGTCGCGACCAGCGCGATCTTGCTGTATGGCCGAGATGACCGCAGCGCCGTCTACGGCACTGTTCATCCGGTGACGCAAGGCAAGGGCGGTCGGGCAACGATTGGTGCGGGTCGGCCGATCGAACGCAAGGCGCTGTTCGAATGCCTGCGCGAGCTGGCTGAGCACGCGGCGCCGCCGGCGGAGTTTCTGCCTGAGACGGTGCTGTCAGTGTCGCCGCATGCGGTGATGTGGTGGTGGAGACCGGCGATGCGTCGAGTCTTCTTCGACTGTCCGGAAATCGGGCGACGCAGTGCGGTCGTGCCGCATCCGGGGTTGGTGTTCCGCGCAGCTTCGAACGGGTTTTCCGTGTTCGCGCTGCATGAGGCCAGCCGGCCAACACCTGAGTCGAAGCTGCACGAACCGCCTTACTTTAACACCTGGGATTGGGGAAAGATCTGCATCGGCTCGGCCCACGTTCCTCGGCGCGTCGATGTGGCTTCGATCGCAGGATGGGAGAGCGGATTCTTCGAGTCCGCGTTCACCCACCCCAATCACGGCGGTAAGCGTGTGTCGCATCGCAACGGCGAGTTCGCCTTCTGGAAGGAAATGCTCGACGGCAAGTATGGCGAGCAATTTCCGGAGGAAGCGCTTGTCCCCATGAACCTTACTCTCGCTGAGCTGATTGCCGGCAAACAAGGAGTCTGACGATGAATGCTGGTGATTTGGCGCTTCAGCGCTCTTTTCCGACCGTGATGGTTCCCCGGCGCGAGCCGGTGGCACCGATGGCCGCGGCCGGTGAGCGGTTGCTCATTGGTGAAAATGGCGTGTTTATCGAGATCGATCTGCCGTGGCTGTCAGTCGTACGCCGCGTCGCACATTACTCGGTTCCGACCGCCATCCCTTATGGGCAGGTGGTTGAATCGACAGTGCTTCGCTGCGGCTCTGTGCCGCCGCATCTGATCGGCGAGTTCGTCGAGATGGCGCGCGCGGCACGCCCGCTGGAAGCGGGCGCGTGGGTGGTCTGGAACGTTCAGACTCAGCAGTTCCGCCTGGCTCCAGTCAAGGTTCTCGCACAGGGCACCGCTTCCCTCAAATATGAGCGGCCGGCGCTCTCGCCCGATGAACTGAGGGTGATGGACTGCCACTCGCACGGCGCGCATCCGGCGTATTTCTCGTCGACCGACAACGAAGACGATCGGCATGAGACAAAGCTCGCCTTCGTCGTTGGGAACTGTGCCTCGCCTGTGCCGAGCATGGCCATGCGGCTGTGCGCGAAAGGCATCTTCGAGGACGTCGAGCGTGTGCCAAGTAGTTGGTACGCGGCCGCGCGTCTGAAGGAGATCGCATGACAACAGTTATCCGTCACGCGCTTCCTTCGCGGATGCTCGAGCGCGCCTGGAACGTGGTCGTGGTCGGCGCCGGTGGTACAGGCAGCGCGGTGCTTCCGAGCCTCGCGCGCCTGCATCACGCGATGGTCGAACTCGGTCACCCGGGTGGCATCGACTGCACAGTGTTCGATGACGACACGGTCAGTCCGACCAACGTCGGCCGACAGGGCTTTTATCCGAACGACGTGGGCGGGTACAAAGCCTCGCTGATCGTCAATCGGCTGAACACCCTGATGGGAACCGACTGGCGAGCGCAGACGCGGCGCTTCGGCGTGAGCGAGACGCTCTACAACGTGGATCTTGTGATTGGTTGCGTGGACACGCGCGCCGCAAGGAATGCGATTGTTCGCGCGGCGGAGCACTCGGGCGTCTACTACCTCGATTGTGGCAACGATACCGATCGCGGTCAGATCGTGTTGGGGCAGGTCTGCAGCAAGAGTTACGCGAAGAAGAATCCGGAACGCTTGCCGCACGTCGGCGAGTTGTTTCCAGAACTCACCAACGCGAAGCTCGATGCGAAAGACGACACACCGTCCTGCTCGATGGCAGAGGCGCTGCGCAAGCAGTCGCTGGTCATCAATCAGGCGATCGCGGTCCAAGCATTCAACATGCTCTGGACAATGTTTCGTACCGGCGCGGTCCCGTTCTCGGGCGTGTTCGTGAACCTCGCGACGGGGCGCACGAATCCGATTCCATTGGACCCCGCTGTATGGGCGCGCTTTGGCTATGAGCCATCGAAGCAGCCTGTCAAAAAAGCGAGCAAGAGCCGAAAGGTCAAGCTCGCCGCCTGAGTTTAAAAGTGTGTCTTTAAACGATGCCGACTCCGAACATGGGTCGGCATTTTTCATGACGTCTGCGCCACGCTATACGGATAGGCAAGACGTCCTCTTAACTCCATCTCAACGGAAAACACGATGAAAACACTCAGCAACTTCTTTTGTGGCGGTGCTGCGCCGCCATTCGACCACGATGTCGCGGGCATTGTCCGCTGTATGCTCGGCGCGCTGAGGCGCTTGCGCTGGCGATGGGCCATCGATGGCTCGACTACGCGTTTCCTCGCTGTCGGAGGCTGCCATACGTTACCGAGAGGCGCTTCCCGACCAATCCGTCGTTTCGCTACTTGCGCCACGTTCAACCGCTGCGTCGACTTCGCCATCAAGGAATTGATGTCATGGGCCCCGCCCGCCGATCTCCAAATCTAATTCCTCAACGGATTGAGTCCGTGATTGAGGTAATCCGCGGTTGGGAGGGGCGCCTGACGTGGCCGTCTCTCATCAAAGCCGTGGTAAAGAAAATGCACTGCACTTACACACGGCAGGCGCTCTTCAACCAGGAGCTGATCCGGGTGGCCTACGAGAGTTACCGGGCGAACAACACCGTAACCACCGGCACTGGGCCTCCAGTATCAGCGGCCCTGCAGGCTGCGCTCGACCGAGTGACACGCCTTGAGCTGGAACTGGCTGAGGTAAAGACGCGCGAGATTCTGCTGCTTGAGCAATTCGTGCGGTGGGCATCCAATGCCAGCACTCGTGGGCTATCAGGCGCTTCTTAATCAGCCGCTTCCCCTACCAATCGGCTGGGCAATCGGGTCGACAAGCTCTCGGGAGGTCGGGATGGCCGCTTCGGTAGGCGATGACGACGAATCATGCTGTATCGAGAAATTTGACAGGTGCCGTGCTATGCACGCCGGACCCATATCGACCCTCAAGAGCCATTCGATCTAGTGTGATGCAGATGGCCGATACTGATCTTGGAGCGGCCATACGACGTCGCGCCGATGCTGCCATTCGTAGATGGGGTGACGAAGGTGAGATACCTTCAACCACTAGACGCTAGGCCTTCTTGATGCTTCAGCAGCCCTCAGACCGGTCGGCGGGACCACTCGCTCGCGCGACCGCACGCCGAGGAACGCACATTAGCTTGGTTGTCCAGAAGTCATCTTCGAAGATACCGTAAGGTACGCGTGCGAGCCCGTAAGCCAGGTACCTTAATGGTTCGGCATCACCGCCTTGGCAATCTCCGAAAGGAGCTGGCTTTGCTGATATGGCTTCCGCAATTTCGGAAGATCGGCCTCTGTGCCGGCGGGCAATTCCGCGTAACCAGTTGCAAGAATGACCGGCAAGGAAGGCCTCAGCAATTGAGCAGCCTTCGCCAGTTCGAGTCCAGTCATTTTGGGCATCGAATAATCTGTCAGCATCACGTCGACCTCGCGGTCGCTACGTAAGACTTCAAGCGCGGCGTGACCTGAATTCACCTCAATCACGATTTGCCCCAGATCTTGCAGCAGGAAAGACGTGCTGGAGGAAATCAGCGGATCATCGTCTACAACCAGCACCGTCGCCCGTAACTGCGGGGTATCTTCCTGAGCGTCACTATGCAACGCTTCCGAGATGACGGACGTGGCACGTGTGTCAGCGACCGGAAGCCAGATCGTTGCTCGCGTGCCGCTTCCTGATTCGCTCTCTAGACGGAGCGCCCCGTGCAACTGACGGACCAGACCATGAATCATGGATAAGCCGAGCCCCGTTCCTTTACCTAATTCCTTCGTCGTGAAGAACGGCTCAGTGGCTTTAGCAAGCGTTGCGGCATCCATACCTGTGCCAGTATCGGCGACAGTCACACGAACATATGCCCCATCCGCCAGTTCACTGTCATCCATCAAATACAAGGTGTCGACTGTAATCTCAATGATACCTCCGTCAGGCATAGCGTCACGGGCGTTCACGACGAGGTTCAAGATTGCAAGTTCGACCTGGTTCGCATCGGACATCGTGAATGGGAGATTGGTAACCGCGTTCACTCTCAGCTCGATTACCGAGGTGAGCGATCGTTCGAGCAGGTCGGTCATTCCAGACACTAATCCCGACATCTGCACGGGCTCAACCTTGAGCACTTGTTGGCGCGCGAACGCAAGAAGCCGTTGCGTCAGTGCGGCACCTCGTTGCGCGCCCTTGAACGCGCCATCCACTAATCGGCCGACGCGTTCCTGTGAGGGCACTTCTTTTCGCACGAGCTCCAGATTCGCCATGATGGCCATGAGAAGATTGTTGAAATCGTGCGCGATGCCGCCAGTCAACTGCCCGATCATCTCCAGTTTCTGAATCTGCCTTAACAACTTCTCGGTGTCTTCGCGCTGTCGAATTTCTTCGAGCACAGTACGATGGGCATTCTGGAGTTCGGCCGTTCGCTCCATAACTTTCGCTTCAAGCGTCTCATTAACTCGACGCAGCTGATCGTCCGCTGTCTTGCGCGCAGTGATATCAGAAGACACGCCGACCAGCCGAGACGCCTTTTCACGACTATCAAGCACTATACGTGCACGGATGTCGACCCACCGAATTGATCCATCAGGTACGACGACGCGATATTCAATCACGTAATCACAGCCCGTCTGGGCGCTGTTTCTCACCGCGGCCTGCATTCTCGGTCGATCTTCTGGGTGGACACTGGCAATAAGCTGCTGATAGGTGAAACTCTCGTCCTCACCACGTCCAAAAATCGCCTTGCAGGTCGTTGATGCTGTCAGCGTCAAAGTATCCAGGTCTAAAGTCCACGAACCGAGCTGCCCAGCGGTTAAAGCTGTGCGTAGGCGCAGCTCCCCTTCATGCAACTCCTCGATCCGGGCCCGAGCCTCAAACTGGCGGCGTCGGCCGCGTACCGCAGTCTCCACAACGCTTACGAAGGTGGTTGGGTGAAATGGTCGCTCAATGAACGTCACGTTTCCAAGCGCATTAGTCAGCCGCTCGGCCACAAGCCTGCGATCGGTAGTGCCGATTCGACGCGTTAAAACGATAAACGGTAAGTCGGACCATGGGGGCTGTGCTTCTATCCACTGTGTCAGCGCATTGATGTCAGCGCCATTCAACGCCTCGTCAGCAACGATTGCACAACAAATATCGTCGCTCAGTCCAGCACATAGGTGCCGCAGATCGGCACAGGCTTTGGATTGGACTCCAGTTGCAGTCAAAAGCTCTTGAGCTACGCTCAGGTCGCGTCCAAACGGCGTAAGAATGAGGGCCGGACAGTGTTCGATCTCTGACATCCGACGGCTAGTCCTGTTTCGGCGTGAGAAGCGGCGCGGAATTTCCTACAAAAGTCGGTACTCCACGCAATACACCCTGGAACTCGTTTAGTGGGCCCCCTAGCGTCAGCCCTTTGGAACTGATACGAAACTCGCGGATCGACTCTTCATGTGCGCCCGTGCGTTTCTTGATCACGGATACTGCACGGCGGACGCGACCTAGCGCCTCGAAATAGCGAAGAAGGATCACGGTGTCCGCCAGGTAAGTGACGTCTACCGGCGCTTTCATATCCCCAACGAGGCCATGTTGCGCGACTGTCAAGAACGTGTTGGCGCCCTGCCGGTTAAGATATTGGAGGAGTTCATGTATATGCAGTACGAGCGCATTCTCCTCAGGCATGGCCGCCTGGTAGCCGTTCAGACTATCGATGACGACCGTTTTTGCTTGCATCTCGTCGACGCTGGCCCGCACTCGGTGAGCAAATTCGCCGGGTGACAATTCAGCAGCATCCAACTGTTCGATATGCAGCTTGCCCGACTCTTTCATGGCCTGAAGATCGATTCCCAGAGTGCGGACCCGATCAAACAGTAGCCCGAGCTCCTCGTCAAAAACGAACATCGCCGCCTTTTCGCCCCGCCGCACAGCGGCCGCAACGAATTGGATGGCGAACAAGCTTTTCCCGGTCCCAGCAGGTCCGAGAATGAGTGTACTGGAGCCCTGCTCCACCCCCCCACCTAGCAGGGCATCCAACTCCGCGACATCGCTTGTCATCTGAGTTCGCTCGAAGCTGGTGCGATGTTCACCAGACACCAATCGTGGGTAGACTGCTACACCCCCCTTCTTGATCGCGAAGTCATGGTAGCCACCCCGAAACTTCTGTCCTCGGTACTTGAGCACCCTAAGACGTCGCCTCTCCGCACCGTATTGTGGCGATAGTTCCTCCAACTTGATGACACCATGAGCCACGCTATGCACCGTTTTGTCGGCAGCTTCGGATGTCATATCGTCTAGCAGCAAGACGGTCGCATCGCGACCTGCAAAATAATGCTTAAACGCAAGGATCTGTCTACGATAGCGCAACGAACTCTGCGCAAGCAGACGAATCTCCGAGAGGCTGTCGATCACGACTCGCATGGGCCGAATCCGCTCGAACTCTTCAAGGATGGCGCGCGTCGTCTCACCTAATTCCAGGTCGGACGAATAAAGGAGCGTCTGTTGTTGTTCCGGGTCCAGCAGGTTCTCCGATGGGCTAACTTCAAAAATGCTTATCTCGTCTGCGAGCGTCCACCCATGTGAGAGTGAGCTCCGTCGCAGTTCGGAAGTCGTTTCTGACAAGGTAATGTACAGGCAGGGTTCGCCCAATTCTGCGCCAGCCATCAGGAAACGAAGCGCTATCGTCGTCTTGCCGGTGCCAGGGCTTCCTTCAAGCAAAAACACGTTGCCCCTGCTTAGGCCACCGGCAAGGATGTCATCCAAGCCGGGCACCCCGGTTTCTGCGTAGGTAGAATCGAGGGTGTTAGCGTCCATCGGTTGCTCCGAGCTTCTTCATCACTTTATTCGGGAGACGGTATTGAGGAATATGGGGTAACAATTGCGCCAGCGATGAGCGGGCGTTGCCTAACTCGTACGCACACTGCAGTTCGAGCCAAAACATGGCCGAGATTCCGCATAACGCTTCAAGCCTCACCGCCATTTCTGGTGTAACGCTTGCGCTCGCGTCGAAGATCCGATGTAAGGTTTGACGAGACACACCCAGATCTCGAGCCGCCTGGCTAACCGAGAGATCCAGATACGACAGCACAAATTCCTTCAGAACGCCGCCCGGATGTCGGGCTTCGCGAAGGTAATGCGCTACCTCCAAGGGTACTGATTCAGACATGGGTGTAACCTCCTGCGTGACACATTGGTCAGCATAGCACGTCCCCGTCGCTGCGGACGCACGGCTGATCCAAGCCGTGCTACGCAGTTTGGTTCAGAAATTAAAGCGGGCTACTTGTTCGCGCGAGCATTGCTTATTGTCAAAAAGCGTTTTTTGGTCACATGCTCAGCAGCGTCGCCGCATTCACGCACGGGATGGTGCAGAGAGTGTCGTACTTGGAATTGGCACCCACATCGTTAGTAGTCCGATCCCTATTTAAGTGAGCAATGAAGTGCTATCCATCGCCGCCGTCCGGAGGAAGGTCTGCTCTGTCGCGCAGAGAAAGCGAAGGCCGTAAGCAGGCATATATTCAAACGGGGCTCGGCCTACGGCGGTAATGGACTAGACGTCACGCGCAATATACGGCGGCTTCCGCGGGAGGAGCGGCCGCTCAAGTGGCCTTTGGCCGACAAGGAGAATTCGGCTCGCCGCGTGCCCCGGAGGCTAACGTCGTCAGCCCGGCCGGTTTGTCATAAGTAACACTGGGAATGCGCCCAATTGTATGCATGCGAGCCGGTTCTGCCACCGTGCGCATATAACTAGGCGGGTGCATTGCCGTCGTTCAGCGGCTGATATTACCCACTTCGCTAGAACAAGCGGCGCGACTCAAATCACCAACGCCGCATATTACCGCTGTAGATAATAAGCAGGCGTGTGATGACAACGCCTGAGAAGGCCCGGTTATCGTCCGTCACTTCATCGAAAACGGGGCCGGCGGAGGCGGACGAAAATAGGCATCTAACAGCGCGCGGCGGAAGCGATCTAATGCCTGTTGATAGCGTTTCAAGACAATAAGGGATTCCACGACGAGAAAGTCGTTTCTTAGCCGGTCATCCACTCCTAGCGATTCCATCGCCACCATCAACCCGGTTAATTGATGGCCTGTCTGACTATTGGAAACCGATGCTTCCGAGAATTGCAGATTGAGACTTTGAGCGGCGATGAGAATTTCGTTTCGGTTCATACTCCAGTGTACGACTTAGCTAAATTGAACAGCGTGTCCGAAAGGGGTCGGTTTACTGCACATAGTAGGAACTCCGACGGCACGGGCGTCACTCATAACGCAGTGACCGCTTCTCTTCGTTACGTCATCTCGCTCTCGTACCCGGCGGGTGCTGCTCCTGTAAGTGACGTTTTGCGTGCTGGAGCCGGCCAGAAGACGGGAGATATACTGGTCGCGAAACAGCCACGCATGGATGGCGGTTGGGCGACTGATTGTCGAGGGACACCCGTCGTCTGCGTGCCCGTGCGCTGGAACGGCCCAAAGTCCGATGACGGCCGCCCCCTTCCTGACGGCGATCGGCGGCACGCGACTCGGCCGGCCGTCGACCCAAAGGACTTCCGTGTCGCTTCTCGGTTGACCACCTTTCAATGCCGCTGATGCCGGAGAAATGCCTGCCCTCACGGCCGATGGTTTCGAGCCAAAATCGCGGCTTCACTATCAAACCATAACTCTTTTGCTGTAGTACCCGGACAGTTGCGTGCAGCCATCTAACAGCGACATCATCGGCGGCGAAAAGATGAACCGTCTTCGTGTTCGCGCTCGGTTACGTCTGCAAAAGTGATCGCTACACCGATTACCGCGCCTGTCTCCGAAAGATAGGGAAACACCTTTCGAAGAAAGCATCGGCCGCTGTCGTCGCTTATTGCCGCTTCGCGTGGCTCGCTTGCCTCGAGTACGAGGTGAATGTCAGCATAGAAACGCGGGTCGTCGAATACCGGGACGAGATCGTCGATCCGACGACCGGTATCGGTAGGCCTGAGCGGAAACACGTTCCGCATCGAAGGCGTGAACCACCGAAGCCTCAAGTCCGTATCGAGAAACATGGACATCACGGCCCCTGACAGCAGCACGTGGTTTTGCATGGCGAGCTGGGCGATATTTCTCTGCAGCGAGACGTTTGACTGGTTGAGGTCTTGGTTGCTGCGACCAAGCTCCTCATTCGATGCCTTCAGCTCTTCATTGAGCGCAAGCAGTTCTTCGTGCGACGCGTCCACCTCTTCGCGCGAGATGCGGGCTTCGTTCTCCCAATCGACAGTCGCGCCGACACTGAGATCATCGTGCAGGACGGAGGATCCGCTTGCATCAGTTGCATCAACAGCATGGTCTTGCCGTATGAACGCTGCGAGTATGCGGTCCCATGAGGCGTCTGTTGACGTTTGGAGCGGTGTGAGTCGTATGCCTACGCGTACGTCCCCCAGGAAATCGGCCTGTAGATTGCTCAAAACTCTTGCCTCGTGTTCTGTCAGTACCTGCTGGATGGCGTGCCGCAAGGGTGCGGCCCATGCTCGTGGCACGAGATCGGTCAGGTCGAGGGAGGGCTCGCCCGCTGGCAACCGCAGAAGGCCTCCGGCGTTACCGTATATGCGCAGGACCCTGCATTGATCGTCTTTGAGCACCGACGGAATGTCGAACTGCTCGTATGCGAGGCGCAGCGCAGAAGAAGACAGCACTGCCTGATCCGGCACCGGTCTGCGCACGGACATTCGCTGTCGCCCTTCTTCCATCGGGCCGACCTTCCTGTATATGTTCCACTTGGCAGAGACAGCCGTGAAGCCCTGGACCTTGAGCGGGTGTGTCTCGCTCTTGCCGAGAAAGAGGACCCCCCCTTCCCTTAACGCTCCGTGCAGGACACGAAGTAATTCTGCGACCGTCTCTGGTTCGAGATAAATGAGGAGGTTGCGGCAGGTGACAAGGTCAAGACCTGAAAAAGGTGGGTCCGAGATCAGATCCTGCGGAGCAAATACAAGTTTTTCGCGCAGGAAACGTTTGATGCGAAGCGCACCGTCTACTCTGTAGAAATACCGGCTCTGACGCGCCTCCGTGACACCGGCCAATGACCGGGTGGGGAACAGACCACGACTCGCTTTTGCGACAAGCTCGGGCGCGGCGTCGGTCGCGAAGACTTGAAATTGAAATGGCTTCTCCCGTTCGTGGGCGAGCTCGTCGAGAAGCATCGCGACAGAGTATGCCTCCTGTCCCGTCGAACATGCCGGGGTCCATTATACGCAATGTTCGTTGGTTATCGAATCTGGACACGAGTGGTCCGAGCACCTCGTCACGCAGGATTGGCCAGGCATCACCATCGCGAAAAAACTCTGTGACGTGTATCGGAATCTCGCGCACCAGTGATTCCAACTCGACCGGATCATCTTCAATCAACAGTGCATAGTCATCGAAGGACCAGACCTGTCGAGCCTCCATGCGCTGCTGGATACGCCAAAGCAACGGCGCGGGCTTGTATCCGCCCAAGTCGAACCCGACGCGCTGGCGAACGAGGCCGATAATTCGCTCGAGCGTTTCGGACGTATCATTTATAGAGCTAGCAGATGGTTCGGGGCGAACATAGTCGGGGCGCGTACACGCCACGATTTGTTGACCAATGGCTGCAACAGGAAGAACATGATTGTGAATGCCGCGTCGTATCACCGCGTTAGGCATGCCATGGTGCAGCGCCGTGAGCGGGTCTTGAACGATGACCACGCCACCTGCCTGCCTGATGCGCGCCGCGCCGGCGGTACCGTCCATGCCTGTTCCGGAGAGAATGACCACGACCGGATGCGGCGTCTCGCGCTGCGCAAGACTTTCGAAAAATGAGTCGATCGTGTCAAGGCCGGGACGCCGGCCGCCACCTTCCGCTGGTCTCGTGCGAAATATGTTGTCCTCAAGCGTCAGAATGTGATCTGGGGACGGAATGTAGACGCAGCCGGCCTCCGGCCGGATCCCGTCAGCGGCAGGGAGAACAGGCAAGCGTGTCCACCTGGCGATCAGATGCGCAAGGCTGCTGGACTGTCCGGCCGGCAAATGCTGCAGCACCACCAGAGCGAGAGTCAACGAGGGCGGAAGCCCTTCGAAGAGTTTCTGCAAGGCGGTAATACCGCCCGCCGACGATCCAATAGCGACAATCGGTACACCGTCTGCCCCTCCCTCGAAGAACCGCGAGTCGGCCATGGTCCCCTCCCGTAAAGTCGCTCGACTGTCCAGACGACTTCCTTGTCGAACAATTCTTTTGCCGCTTGCTGCCCAATGCGGCGAGTTCTTTTGTGCTAGAGGCGATCGGCGTTCTGCCACTCCTGGGCGTCATCTACCCGGTCACTGGGACCATTTTCGATGAAATCATCCTCAAAGGTTTGTCCGACCAATTGATCATAGTCTGCCGGCTCGCCGCTGACGATAGCGCGGAACATCTGGATCAATGCGTTGCCATCTCGTAGATGTGCGACGACAACCCGCGCAGTACGTAAAGAAACGGTTTCCCGAACAGGCGGAACTGCACTCCCGTCGTGTAGTTCGAAAGCGAAGCGATGGACTTCCTCATGTCCTTCTGGCAGTTGACTATGTCCCCAAATTGTCGCTTTCACCCTCGCGTCCTGAAGTTTTTTACGCTGGAGCAGCAACGCGCGTGCCATAAGGCACTGGCAGGGCCACCGTCTCTATCAAGCGTCGATTTGGCGCTACAAAGTCGGTTGATGGCCGGACTGACGACTAAGCCATTATGGCTGGACCGCGTTACCGACGAGAATGTGCGTCAACGTCGTTGCATTACACTGTCCTTGCTCGACCAGTTCTTGTTCGCTACACCCCAGCGACCGTTCCTGCCATGCCGGAGGTCCGCGATCGACCGAATCCCAAGGAGACGTTTTCGTCTCGCCTGCAAGCCGCAACTTGGTACGCAGCCTTGGGCGGCATGGAAGCTGTGCTTTGAAGCAGACGACGGCAGCCGACATGCGGCGATCGTCGACGACCGGGATCACTGGAAGCCCAGACCAGATGAACGTATGTTGGTCCCTTAGCTCTGCCGGCACTGAGCCTGGAGTCGGGCTGCGCCCGTTCAAAAAGCGGGTATTGCCCAATCGCGCGTCCAAGTCAGTTCTCATTCTATGCATCATGCAGCGACGAGATCGGACTCAGACGGCTTCTTGGCATTTTTCGTGCTAAAAGCCGGTGAGGAGGTGGCTGGACGATGAGAACCGACTTTCCTGACCTCAGTGCCGTTGAAAGAGCTATCAATCAATGCGAGAAGCAGATCGCACGGGAGACCGATCGGCTCGTGAAGCAGACAAAACTTGGAATTGACCCTTCGGCGTCACGTAGATTGCTGTTCGCATACCATGAAAGCTTGATGGCGCTAAAGCGTGCAAAGCGGGTTTTAGAAAAGCCGGTGAAGGCGTCGCCGTTTCCGGTAAATCAATCGCCGTCAGATAGGAAATAATTTAGCGCCGCGAAAACGAAGTTCGACGGTATCGGCATTTGGCATGCTAGGGAGGCAAAGGAGACAACAAACTGGGCGCTTCCCCGGGGGTGGCCTATGACACGGAATGAAATTCTCATCGCCATCCAGCTCCTGCACGCACAAATCGAAAACTCCGTGATGACTGAAGAACAGTCGCGGAGCCGACTCGGCGAACTGATCGTCGCAACGGAGCTCTTGCGAATGGATGATATTCTGGCGGACGAACTTTTCTTGGTGCGGTCCTTGATGGGCCTAAAGCGCCACCAAAAGGGCCCTAGGCCGTCTTAAAACCGCACTGATTGATGCTTTCTTTCGCTCCCCTAGCCCGCCAGCCTAGCCTACCTCCGCGACTCGGCGGTCCGCTGCAATCGACTGTTCGATCGGGTTCCTTTCGACCGCTCGCCAGTTGCCGTACCCGCATCGTCACGTGTTTCAGCTTCTTGTAGTTCGCCGCCGTCCGGTCGTTTCCATTGGTGAAAATCGCAACTGGCTGCGTCGGTCTATGCAGGATGGAAGCGGCGTGCGCGCCATTGACCGGGCGCGATCAAACCCTGAGGTGCCCGAAGCCGGCAGGTATTCATGGCAATCAGGGTCATGTTCCGACGTTCCGACAAAGATGCTGGACTTGACGCTGACCTTCGCGGCCGCTTCGGGCTGTCATTGTCACTCGTGAACCCCCGCAGATATTGTCCACCAAGGTCCTTCCGAAACCCGTGCTAACCACCTTTGGCATCAGCAAGATACCTGGACCGCGCTGCAGGCGTTTGGAACCGCGATTTGCGCGTCGAGCATCCTTACGCTAGTCATCACGCAGCTGATCGACGTCCGCACGAAGAGAAAGGAAGCGCGCGGCAGGCTCAGACGGCCGCTTTCGGCGTCGGCGAGCCGCTCGAGCGTCTTTGCTCCTCTACAGTGAATGACCGGAACTGGCCGCGTAGAGGCAATGCCAATTGCGATCTGGTCGCCGAAAACCGGCCATTGAGCGTGGGCGGACGAGACCTTTGAGATCCGCGTTGGATGGAGACCCCGCCCCAGCTTTGTGGCCGCGTTGAGACCTGCGGACGTGACTAGGACCTGCGTTGCAGCGCCATGCTGGCCGCGTAACAGCTGTTAAGGAACCTCTGCAAAAGCCCGTGCGAGTCAAAACTCTAAGTAGTACTATCGCATAAGGAAACGGCCTTGGAACCTCACGATGACGCAACTTCATCTCGGCTTGAACCTGTCAACCAAGCGCACGCGCAAACGCGACTTCCTCGACGAGATGAGACGCGTCGTGCCTTGGTCAAGGCTGATTGCGTTGATCGAGCCGGATTATCCAAAGGGGAAGACTGGGCGTCCGCCATTTCCGGTTGCTACGATGTTGCAGATTCACTTCATGCAGCAGTGGTTCGGTCTGTCGGATCCGGCGATGGAAGAAGCACTCTACGATATCCCGCTGTATCGCGAGTGCGCAGGCCTCGATGATGCGATGGCCCGTCTCCCAGACGAAACGACCATCTTGCGATTCCGACATCTGCTTGAAACGCATGGTATCGCCGCGAAGATCCTCGCGGTGATCAACGAGGTATTGAGCGAGAGGGGATTGATGCTCGAGGCGGGTTCGGCGGTCGACGCCACGTTGATTGCAGCGCCTAGCTCGACAAAGAACGGCTCAGGTTCACGCGACCCGGAGATGCAATCGACCCAGAAAGGCCGCAACTGGTACTTCGGCATGAAAGCGCACGTCGGCGTGGACGCGGAGTCAGGCCTGGTCCACACGGTCATCGGCACGGCGGCTAACGTACACGACATCAATGCAGCACCATCGTTGTTGCACGGCGAAGAAACAGATGTTTACGCTGATGCGGGATATCAGGGCATCGAAAAACGGCAGCAAACAGACTCGGCTCGATGGCATGTTGCGATGCGACCCAGCAAACGAAGACAGCTGAACCTGAAGAATCGTGTCGATGCAATATACGACAAAATCGAACGACTTAAAGCTGGCATTCGTGCGAAGGTCGAGCATCCTTTCCGAATCCTGAAGCGCCAGTTTGGCTACATGAAGACGCGATACCGGGGATTGGCGAAGAACACCGCTCAGATCACCACGTTACTTGCGCTGGGCAATTTATGGATGATGCGCAAGGCGCTGCACAAAGCGTAGAGACGCCGCGCACAACGAAGTGGGCTCCCGCTCTCGCTCCATTTGACAAGCCGTGCGCCCTAGCGATTCTCTCACCGACATTGGCAGGCCGACATGTCGCGACAAAACGTCAGCCCCGGCATCTGTTCGCGTCTTGCCATCGTCTGTATTGGACGCAGGTCCTCTAAAACGTGTTGTGCAGAGCTTCCTTAACAAATCGCGCCGTCCAATCGCCTTGAATCAAAGTTGTTGACCGTTTTCAGTTCCTCGCAATTATTCGAACCTTCAAGTCCCCGTGTGCCAGCGTGCAGCGCGGACGCTTACTCTCGCGGGGTCACCGTAAGATATGCAGAACCTCAGAGCCGGCGTGCTCCAAGGCAAAATCGATCGCACGCAAGACAAGTCGCGGTTTTGCTCGACATTGCTGGCCCAGCGCTTTCCCGTCTGGTGAGCATGTCGCCTGCTTGTCGCCGCACTGTAAGCAGTTCCCATCCGAATTGCGCCGCAAGGCGTTCGCACGCCGGACCGCTGTCTTTCCATTCGATGCGACCGAGATCGGAATGCACGAGTGACCCGCAGGCCCGCGTGGCCGATCGCATCGAGATGACGCGGGACGGCCAACGCACAAGCGACGCTGTCTTTGCCCCCACTCACACCAATCGCGACGACAGCATCCGATGCCAGCACCGCGGCGACCTCCGGCGTAACTGCGACCTCTCTCGCGTGAACGCAGACACGTTGATGATGATGCGCGGCGCGCGCAACGAGGACAGATCGATGGTTTGAGGCATGGCGAAGAGGAATCGAAGAGGATGAGTCATCTTCGCAGTTGCAGCCCGAAGTCAAGGCGGCGAACTGGCCGTGCAAGCAGGTGCGAGAGCACTCGGCTAAAAAGAAAGACCCCCTGGAATGCTCCAAAGGGGTCCTGGTATCACACCTAACTTACCCCGGCGAATCATAGCGAATCACCTGATGGGCGCAAAGGACCAATGAGAGCGAATTTACCCTCGCTCTTCGGCAGTAGGATGAGCCGCCGATAATTAGAATAAAATCTCTCTCAGGTTCGTCACGGCCCTCGGATACAAGACGAACTTTAAGCGCCGCTTCCGCATGGATCCGGCGCTTTTTTTGCGGCTGCGAATGCTGATCGCGTCGTTGTTGCTCGAACGAAGCCGATCAATGAGAAGAGGCATAGCGAAATCGCGAGCTTTCCTGCGTTCAGCGCCGCGCTGGATCAGTAGACTAACGTCATTCCCCGCGCCTTCAGCGCATCGACGTACCCCTCCAGCGTGCTGGAGGTTCATTCTTCTCTCCAGCCGTCGTTGATGGCTATCTTCTGGCGACCACGTGTTGGTCGCCTTTTTTTCGTCCCGTTGGGAGCCAATCCCTATGGGAGACGGCTCCCTTTTTCTCGGAGCTGTCTATGTCTCGCAATCTCGCACCTGTCGTCAAAGTTTCCAGCAACAACGGTTTCACGGCGAATCAGCGTGTCGTTGGTCAGGACGTCGAGGCCAGCCCGCCGCAGTTCTACACCGGTCGAATCAATTCGGTGTGGAGCGACGGTACCGCGGTCGGACCTGGGACTATCCGCTCAATCATCAAGCCGAGCGGCATCTCGTGAGCAGCGGTCACGTCAGACTACATCACCTCAACCGCACCACCTCGTAGCTCCCCTTAAATGACGCGTCCGGCGCAGTTTGCTGGACGCCGTTTCGTCTTTTCCGATGCCTGGAGCTTCCCTTCAGGGGCGGCTCCCTCTCTGATTCAGGAGTCGCTTATGTTCCCACTGCTCAAACATGCTTTCAGCAGTCTCGCCTGGTACGCCAGGCAGGACGCTGAAGCCTGGAAGATGCTGTCGTTTCTCGTCGGCGTCGTGTTCCTCTCGGCTGCGATCGCTTCGGTCTCGCACTGACGCACGTCGCTCCCAGTTTCTCGTTGTTCGTTTTCTCAATTCCCTATGGGGCAAGCCAGCCCTCGGGACGGATTGCCCCGCTTTCATCTGTCGAGGGTAATCCATGCTCAAGTTTCTTTTCGCCGTCGTCCTCCTCTCAGCTCTTACGGGCTGTGCGACAGCCGACTTCCGTTCGCCGAACACGTATCAGCGCTATGACGTGCAGCGCATCGGTCAGTACGAGCAGGCAACCATCCTGCGCGTACGTCCGATCACGATCGAGAATCCGTCCGATACGTCGGGCATCACTTCGATCGTGAGCGCGGCAGCGGGCGCGTTTCTCGGCTCGCAGGTCATCGGTAATGGTCGCGGCCGATATATCGCCGGCGCGCTGTCCGGCTCGGCCTCCGGGCTGATCGCGCAGCGTGTCAGTTCGGTGATGTCGCGGCACAGCGGTGTCGAAGTCTTCCTTCGCCGCTCTAATGGGCAAACCGTGGTCGTGACGCAGGTCGACGATCAGCAGTTCGCGCCGGGTCAGCAAGTCTTTCTCGTCTACAGCGGGTCCGGCTACCGGATCACCCACTGATCTCGTTGTACAACATCCTTCAGTGCGCGGTGTGAACCGCGCAAATCCCATGCGGGGCAGGCTCCCCGCATGGGACCTGCCTCGTCTTATCCGAGGCAATCATGAAATTTCCCCGAGTGTTCTACGCGGACCGCAGTAGCGCCAATTCAGGCGCGAAGGCGGCCCTTGAGCGTCATGCAACGCGCGTTCTTCGACGTGTCGCTCATGACTTGCGGCTCGCCGGCAGTTCGCACGAAATCGTCAACGATTCACGCCGTGGCAGTTCTGCGGTTCGGGTGTCGCTTCGCACCGAAACGCTTTTCGTCGATGTGGTCGAGCGGCGATGTGGCTCAGGCGTCGCGCTGTGTTTCAGGACGCGGCGTGGCCGCTCCGACCTAACCGGTGGGGGTGAGAACCACGTCTCCCTGCAGCAGCTTGAATCCCGAGGTGGCTATCAGGCAATGCTTGAAGGGCTGCGTCTCGCTGGCGGCATCGACCTGAAATGCCCAGGTCGTCGATGAAACTGGCGAAGGTCAAGGTCGAATACACCTGCGGTTTGACGATCGTGGAACGCGCATCGGTCGACACGAAGACCGGTGAGCTTTTTCTTCCTCCTCGCCTCACTGCTTTGATGGAAGCGATGGCTGGCTCCGAATGTACATACGTTGTCTGCCGCGGCGATTGTGAGCGCAGCGGCGACCGTACATGCTGCGCAGTCGTTCAGTTGGGGTCTCTTCGGGTCCATCGCACTCCAGGCAGGCGGGGCGGTGTTACTATGGTACGTAGGTTTTCTTTGCATGAAGGAAGATTGATATGACAACTGGTCTCGTTGTTTTCGGCTTTTCGGTCGTCATTTCTGCCTTCTTCCTGTGGACCAACCACAACGGACGAAAGCGGGATCACGAACGTGAGTGGGGCAAATGATTCGACGCAGCGCGAGCTGAGTCACAACACGTAAGCCGCATCCTCCGGGGTGCGGTTTTTTTTCGTCCATCGTTTTCGCGCGCCTACGGGCGCGCTTTGCATTTCAGGAGCCCCTCCATGCCTCAACCGATCACCGCCGCACTGCCGATGGGCGTCAGCGCCGCGGGCGTAGTCGATGTCAAAGCGCTCGCACGGCTGGACACCGAAGGGAAAACGGTGAATCAGGTGTTCGCAGACCTGAGCCGTGTTTTGTACCAAACCGAACTGGAGCCTGAGTGGCTTTGTCCGGCCAACATGGTCGATGACGCCGACGAAGCCGCACACGGCGCTCGCCACAGCAGACCGTGGCCGGAGTCGTTCGCCTACGACCGGATCTCTGTGTCGGTGTGCACCGGCAATTCGGAAGGGTGGATCATCCACGTCGACTGGATTACCCGTCGACCGCTCGTTGACGCGATCGAGCGGACCTATGCGGTGATGCCGCTGCTACGCGCGAAGGTCTTCGCCAGCGACCACGCGTGGACGCTCGCGCGTGTGATTGCGCGGGTGCTGGACGCCGCGTAAAGCCGTTCTCGTTCCTCGCGCGATTTGGCGCGACCCAACCCTACCGGGCATCGACCCGACAGGGATCGATTGCCCGGCTTTTGATTGAGGCAATCGATCATGTATCAGCTTTCCTTCACCGGATTTTCCCAGTCCTTTCGCACGATGCTCGATGTGTTGAGCCTCTTTCGGAACAACACGCTTATCGCCGGCCTCAATGCAGCTGACATATCGCTTGCTTTTTTCGGCCATCCCGTTCCGGTCACCCGTTTCAGTGGCACATTGACCGTGCGCCGGCCCGGCACCGCGACCAGCATCTTCCTTTCGCTGATCGACGAAATCGACGGGGCGTACTTCAGACCGTCGTTCGTCGCACTGGAGCCGTGGCAAATTTGCCGCGAACATTGGCAACTGCTGTATCTCGCCTTCGATCTGGCTCGGGAGCCGCTGTATTTGTTTTCATCCGACCAGGTCGCGCACGCCAACGAGGAGGCGGGTAAGTCCGGCCACCGCGGTCTGGATCTCTTCGAGCACCTGCGGCTTGAATCGGAACGCCGCTTAGGATTTCGCTGCGCGGGCCCGGTCGTCGAAGGCGGCGGCGGTCAGCGCAACGGTCGGCATGAAGTCCATGTCGCCTATGCTCTTGCCGCAGGAAAGCCGGTTCCGCAGGCGGTCATCGATGACTACACCTCAATGTCGAAGTTCGACTCGGACCTGCAATGGGCGAAGCCGCTGCTTGTTGTGCTGAACTGCGCGGTGCGCTGCCGCTTCCCAAGTTCGCGGCGCTCGCGAGCGTGATGCGTCATTCGAAGCAGGCGATCACTTCGCAGAACGCCGCGTTGCTGGTCATGCTGATGGGCCTGGCCCGAAACGAGCCAACCACGGTGGAGATCGACGATCTGCTGTAAGCGAAGGGCGTGCTCGATCCGTACCCTTGCCGGAGGCGTATCTGAAGCCGGTCGACGTCGGACAGCCGTCGTGCAAGTTCGCGGAAGTGCTCAGGCGGACGTTGGCTGATCAAACGCGTGACAAACGGCTGAGCGAGCTCGACCAGGCGCGGGCAGCGGGCACGAAGAGCAAGGGCGATCGCAAACTGGGCAAGCAATTGGCCATTCTCGATCACGGCAGGGCCACGCACACGTTCGGCAACGATCTCGCGGAAGCGATCCAGGAAGCCGACATGTCCTATCTGCTGAGCGTGCTCGATCGACCTGACGACGCGAACCGCGGGACGAAGCTGGCTGTGCGGGAAGTGTTCGGCATCAAGCTCATCGGCGTTCGCGCCGCGGCGCGGCGCCGGGCGATCTTCGAGTTGGCTGGCATGGACCCGGCGCAGCAGGCCGAGTGGGAGGCTCTGTCCGTGTCGCAGCGTGAGGCGCGGCGCGTTGCACGTGAAGTTGCGCGTGCTCGCGAGATGGCGCTGATGCCGCGTGTTCGTACAGAGGACGGTGCTGTCTTGACCGCAGCCGATTGGGTCGATCGCACGATCGCCGAAGGCTTTTCGGAGATCGTCAGCGTCCGGCAGGGCACAAGCGTGCGTTACGCACTCGCCGATCCTGTGCGTCAGCTGCAGGTGTCGCTTCGTGCGACTGACGGCACGCTCGGCTATGCGCGCGCCTCGCTGGAGCAACGCGCACACTGACCACCCGCTTTCTTTTACCCAACCCGGTTTCGCGCCGGGTTTTTTTCGGCCTTAGGCACTCGGGCGCGCCGATAAGGCACCCCAAAAAAGCGATCATTCCAGCGTTGACGTCGCCGACGGATGCCTACACTGCATTCATCACCCGCGTCGCAGACGCATCGATCCCGTCGGCACCATGCCGGCGTTTTTCTTATTGCCTTGCCCCAAAGGGACCACGTCCCTACGGGCGTAGTCATTATGGGGCTTCTCTGGAAGCCATCATGAAAGTCACGCCCGCTCAACTCACTGAACTCCTCTCGCTGTACGTGCCGAAACGCCTGCCGGTGCTCATCACCGGCCGCCCCGGTATCGGCAAGAGCGACATCGTCGAACAGACCGCGCAAGCGACTGATCACGAACTGCTCATCAGCCATCCGGTCGTCGAAGACCCGACCGACTCGAAAGGGTTGCCGTTTCCCTCGGCCGACGGCGCAGCCGCGAAATTCCTGCCCTTCGGGGATCTGGAACGCGCGATGACCGCCAGGCGCCCGCTCATCTGGTTCCTGGATGACCTCGGGCAGGCCTCGCCCGCCGTGCAAGCCGCGAAGATGCAACTGCTGCTCGCGAGGCGTGTCGGCGAGCACGTGCTCCCGCCGCAGGTGACCTTCCTCGCGGCCACCAACCGCCGGACGGACAACGCCGGTGTGTCGGGCATCCTCGATCCGGTGATCTCCCGTTTCGCCACGGTGGTCGAACTGGAGCCGTCAATCGAAGGCTGGACGCAGTGGGCTGTGCGCGAAAACATACCGCCCGCGCTCATCGCGTTCCTACGTTTCCGTCCGGACTTGCTGTCCGTGCAGAAAACGTCGCGCGATATCGAGAACACGCCGAGTCCGCGTAGCTGGGGGTTCGTGGCGAAAACCATGGATGTAGTCCCCAAGCACCTCGAGCTGATCTCCTACGCCGGATCGGTGGGCGAGGGCGCGGCGACTGAACTCGTCGGTTTTCTCCAAATCTTCCGCGAACTGCCGCAACCGGACGCGATTCTGCTCGCGCCCGATACGGCCATGATCCCGACGATGCCGGCGGCACTGTATGCGACCGCAACCGCACTCGCGGCGCGCGCGACCGAGGCGAACTTCGATCGCGTGGTGCGCTACGCCGAGCGACTGGCAGCCGAAGGGCATCGCGAGTTTGTGGCGCTGCTAATGCTCGATTCAGTCGAGCGCTCCCCGCAGATCCAGAACTCGTACGCGTTCATCGCGGCGCAAGGCGGCGAGATCGGCAAGATCATTCGCGGCGAGTAATACGCTCCTCAGCTTCACTCTCTATCTCAGCTTCACCTCTCGGCCCTGTCGTGTCTTCGGACGCGCATGGCCTTTTTCTTGACTTTAACCATTCCCTTTTCTATACGGAGTTTTCTCATGGACATCACTTCCATCCAACCGAAGGTCATGCTGTGCTCGGTCACGATCTCCACCTGGGTTGCCCGCCGTTTCGACGGCAAGGTGACGCAGGAGGTCGAGAGCAAGCATCACGCGAAGGGCATTGGCAGATTCAACAAACGCCTGTTACCCGAGCATGCGCCAAGCTTCGCCGAAGTCGTGACGCTGGCTGGACGCATCCGCTCGTATTTCTATGACCACACCCTGAAGTACGACCAGTTGGGCGTGCGCCTGCTGCCGACGATGGTCTACATGGACTTCGCCGAGAAGATGCGCTCGTTGAAAGACGAGTTCGACCTCGCAGTTTCTGTGTTCTTGACCGACTACCTGGACCTGAAGGAAGCTGCGCGCGAGGAGTTGAATGGTCTGTTCAACGAGGCGGATTATCCGACCCTCGCTGAGCTGTCCACCAAGTTCGGCGTCAAGATGGCCGTGCTGCCGTTCCCCGACGCCAGTCAGTTCGGTGTCGAGTTGCCGGCGAACGTGCTGACGACGCTCAAAAGCGAACTCGATCAACACGTTCTGGCGTCGATCGCGACCGCGAACGACGATCTGGTGTGCCGCCTGTACGAAGCCGTGTCGCAGATGGCCAACCGCCTGTATGCGACGGGCAACGTCCGTCTCGACGTCGCGAACAACGTGCGAGAGCTTTGCGCGTTGCTGCCGAAGCTCAACTTCTCGAATGATCCGCAACTGACGCACATCCTCGAGCAGGCCAAGACGCATTTGGCCATTCACACGGGCGCGGAGTTGAAGGATTCGCGCGTGCTTCGCTCTCAGGTAGCCAGTAAGGCACAGGAGATCGAGGGGTTGATGGCCGCGTTCATGGGGATGCAGCCGGAGCCGATGGAAGTCGAGTCGGACCGTTCGCACCAACTGCGCCTCGTCGCGTAAGGGGGCGTCATGGACCGCAATACGATCGTGTTGGGGGCCATGTCAGGCAATTGCGCGGTTCATCCGCGCATTGCCCGGCAGCGAACCGAGCTTGTCCTGTCGCAACCGTTCTTCGGGGCGCTCGCGCTGCGGCTGGCGGTTCGCGAGGATCCGTCAGCCAAGACGTTCTGGGTGGATGGCGAGACATTGGGTTACAACCCAGCGTATCTCGAGTCGCTAAGTGACCTCGAACTGCGTGGCGTCATCGCGCATGAGGTGCTGCACGTGGCCAACGGCCATTGCTGGCGTCAGGGGGCGCGCGATCCGGGTCGGTGGAACGATGCCTGTGACTACGCGATCAATCCGATCGTGCAGTCTTCTGGCATGGTTCTGCCCAAAGGGTTGTTGGTCGACGCGCGCTACACGGGCAAGTCGGCAGAGGAAATTTACGGATTGTTGACGCAGGAGGCCAAGCAGAAGCAGCAGCAACAGCCGCAGCCGGATCCGCAAGGCCAGCAGCCGAGTCCGCACAATCAACCGTCGCAGTCAAACGGGAAGCAGAGCGGACCACAGGCTCCGCAACCCGGTCAGCAGCCGGGTCAGCAACCTCGCCCGGATCAGCAGCCCTCGAATCCGGGGTCCTTTGGCGAAGTTCGGCCGTACAAGGGTCCGGACCAGCCGGTGAAGGAAGCGGAGTGGAAGGTCGCCGCCACGCAAGCCGCGAAAGCGGCCGCGATGCGCGGCAAGCTGCCCGGGGATCTGCAGGCGATGGCCGGTGAGGCGGTGCGGCCGGTCGTCGACTGGCGTGCGGTGCTGCATCGCTTTGCGCAGCAGAGCTCGCCGTCCGACTACAGCTTCGCCACGCCGAACCGCCGGTATCTGCATCTCGGGTTCTATCTGCCGGCGTTGCACACGCCAGCGATCGGCGACGCGGTCTTCGTGCGCGATTCCAGCGGCTCGGTATTCGACGAGACGCAGGCGCAGTTCGATGCGGAAATCCTCTCGGTTTTCCACTCGTTGAAGCCGGCGCGGCTCATCGTGATGGATTGCGATACGCGCGTGACGCAGGTGCAGGTCTTCGAGCGCTGCGACTCACCGGAGATCAAGCCGGTGCGCGGTGGTGGCGGAACGGCGTTCGTCGAGCCGTTCAATCGCGTCGTGCAAGACGGCATGAATCCGGCGTTTCTCGTCTATCTGACGGATATGGATGGGCGGTTTCCGGCCGTCGCACCGCATTACCCGGTGCTGTGGGCATCGACCACACCGCTCGCGCGCGCTCGCAAGGCGCCGTTCGGCGAAACAGTGGAGGTGATTTGTTAGTTCCGGGCCTGCCCGGCCATTTGCTGAAGAACGAAGCCCGGCAATGCCGGGCCTTTTTCGTTCATGCGCCCCGCTTTTGCAACAAGTGATATGGCTCGCCGGCTTTGAACCGCTGCAGGCGATCGTTTGCGTCAGTTAGGGCACCCAGCGGCGCCGTCTGCAGTTGGTGGTCGTATGTGGAGACGATCGCGGACAGCAGTGAAAATGCAGCTTCCGTAGGGGCGGCATACTTGCCCGTCTTCGTCGCGCCATCGTGGATCTCGGCCATCGCGCGGTTCGCCGCGAGCAGCATCTCATGGGAGACATCGCCGTGACCGGCTTCTGCCAGAAATTTCGTGAGCAAGATCACTTCCGTCACAGAGTGCGCTAGGCGAACGTCTTCTACGCCGGAGCGGAGACCCGCCAACGAGAGGTGCGCCTGCAGGGCGAGTTGATCCCCGACTCCACGAGGAATCGGCAGCAGCCGTGATTTGGTCAGTCGTGCGCGCACGGCCTGAGCCGATCGTTTAAAGGGGACGCTACGGGTCATGGGAATCCAGCGTATGAGAACTCAATATAGCAAACCCATAACGCGGGTCGGACGAAGTGTTCCGGCGAAAGCTATACGTTTTTATGCGTCTTTGTCCGGTGACAGAGCTACCCAGGTAGCTCTGGTTTCTCTCAGTAGCCAAGCAAGCGTCTTTCGCGCAGTCTCGTAGACCAGTGCATCGGCGTCGCTCATCAAAAGCTGCACAATTTGACGCCTCTTTTAGCACCCGCGGGGGAGTCGCAACGCGAACAATACTCGACATGTTAGATCGCCCACAGAGCATCGCATGTCAGACACCGCCGACAACCATCTGTTGAAGTTGCGCCCGCTCGAAGCGGAAGCGGTGCGCATGTTCTTCCGGGCGCTTGCGCCGCTGCGCGAGTTGCTCGACGCGCCCGACCTCGCGGAAATCATGATCAACGATTACCGCAACGTGTGGGTCGAGCGGCGTGGTGTGATGACGCGCGAGAACATCGATCTGCGGCCTGAGCATCTGGAAGGCGCGATCTATTCGCTTGCCTCGTCGGTCGAGAAATCGGCGAAGGCGGGGAGCGACAAAGGGATCATCAACGCGGGTCACCAGAATCTCCGTATTGCGGCCGTCATGAGTCCGACATCGATTGACGGGCACGCGTTGAGCATCCGGAAGCACCGTGAATCCAAGCTCGCGCTCACCGATTACGTGACCATGGGCGCATTCGCCGCGGCCAATGCCCGACCGGAATTTGCCGAAGCGATCCACTTTGAGGATGGCATCGAGAACGAGGCGCTGATGCGCGCGCTCGTCGCGCTCGTGCAGTCGCGCAAAAACGTCCTGGTCGCGGGCGGCACGTCAGCCGGCAAAACGACTTTTCTCAACGCGCTCATCGAACAGATTCCTGCGGACCAGCGTGTCATCTCAATCGAGGACACGATGGAACTGAAGCTGCACGTCCCAAACCGCGTGCGGCTGCTCTCCAACGCAGACACGAACGTGACAACGCAATTGCTCGTCGCGCTCTGCCTGCGCTTCCGTCCCGACCGGATCATCGTCGGCGAAGTACGGGGCGGTGAAGCGTACGACCTTCTGCAGGCGCTCAACACTGGCCACGACGGCGGACTGGCCTCGATCCACGCCAACAACGGGCGCACCGCGCTCAGCCGCCTCGAATCCCTTGCCATGCTCGGCATCCCCAACGGCTCGCGCTGGGAGTTGGAGGACATGCGCAAGAACATCGCCGATTGCTTCAACTATGTTGTGCATTTCAAGCGCACCGGCGAAATGCGGCACGTCTCCGAGATTCTCGAAATCCGGGGCTTCAAAGATAACGATTACGACCTACAACGCGTTTTTTAACGGGAGCAGCAAAAATGAAGGGAAAGAATGTTTTGACCCACGCGGTAACGGTCGCCCGCCGCCTGCGTCCGGGCAAACCGATGCTCGTCGGCGCGCTGCTGAGTGTCGTGTCGATGGCGGCGATGGCGGCCGGCGACTATTCGTCGCTCACGGGGCTGACCGACATCATCTGTACGATCAGCAACCTCATCAGCGGCCCTTACTTGTATGGGATCGGCATTGTGCTGATCACCATCGGCGGCGTCGCGGTGGCCAACTCGGAAAGCAACATCGCCAAGACATTCTCGGTGGTGCTGGTGGGCCTTGGCATCGCCTCGGTGGCCGTGCCGATCATGCGCGATCACTTCCATATGTCTGTTGCCTGCTGATATGCGCCAACACAAGGTGAGTCGAGGGCTGTCGCTGCCGCGACAGATGGGCGGGGCGGATCGTGGACTGGCGATCTTCAACGGCACGTTGACAGCGCTGCTCTGCTACACGAGCTGGAGCCCGGCGTTCCTCGTCGTTGGGGTAATCATGCATGTCTTCCTGCGATGGAAAAGCTCGACCGACCCTTGGTGGCGAATCGTGATGCTTGTCTATAACCGCTATCCGGACGTCTATGAGCCGGGGCCGAGCGAGAAATTCAGCGCGCGTTTCAAGCGCCCGTACGGTTTCGATCAGGATCTACCATGCTGAAGATGATGTTCACGAAGCGCGGGGTGCAGGAAATCGCGCCGTGGGCGACGTTGGTTACGCCCGAACTGGTACTCAATAAGGACGGGTCGCTGCTGACCGTGTTCGAATTCGACGGCGTCGACGTCGACTCGCCGAATCCGGGCGATATCACGGCCGCGCGCGACAACCTCGATCATGCGTGCCGGAACTTCGACCACCGTGTAACTGCGTGGTGGCGCATGTCGCATCGGCGGGTGCGCGGCGGCATCGAGGGCAACTTCGCGTCCGAAGCCGACGCGCGGGTCGACGCGATCAATCAAGCGATTATCGGCAGCGGCAAGTACTTCAAGAACTCGCATTCGCTGGCGCTCGCTTTCACGCTCGAGACAGGCATTTCGCGGATCTTCGACAAGATCAGCTATCACATGACGGTCGGCGGCAAGAATCTGGCCGTCGCGATGTTCGAAGCGGCGAAAGACACGATTCTCGCGCGCAGTGCCTTCGCCTTTGACCTGACGAAGATCCAGAACGAGATTAAGCGGTTTGAGTCCGTGATCGACGGCTTCGTCGGTGGCGTCACGCGCCTAAAAATGAAGCGGCTGCAGCTTCAGAACGTCCTGTCGTTCCTGCACCAGCGCGCGAATCCGTCGACGCCGAAACGCCGCGTGCGCTATCCGGTCACGATGCTGGACACGCATTTGACCGAGACCGAAGTCACGATCGGCGCCACCGAACTGATGTTCGAATCGGCGCACGGCAAGGTGTACGCGCGAATCATCGGCATCAAGGAATGGATGGGCTTTCAGGAAGCGGCGCTCGACGTCCTTTCGCAGGTCGACGCGGAACTGGACGTCTGCGTGATGTTCCGATTCCTCGATACGTCGCGGGCGAGCGCCTATATCAAGAAAATTCGCGGGTTTTACAAAGTCGCGGCCTTTAATCCCGTCGCGATCCTCAAGCAGTGGGCAACGAAGGAAGAGCAGAAAAACGACGAAGGGCGCGAGATCCTCGCGAAGGAAGCGGGCGATGCGCTCGCAAAGCTCGACGCCGAAGGCCAGCAGTACGGCTTCGCGAATATCTCGGTGGTCGTCTATGGGAACACGCCCGAGGAATGCGAGGACGCGACGCGCCAAGTGGTCGGCGTCATTGGGAACGCGGGCTTCGGCGTGATTCTTGAGAAGACGAACCTTTTCGCGTCGTGGAGCGCGACGCTGCCGGGCCGCTGGGACCAGCAGAAGCGCCTTCAGTTCGTCGAGACGCCGGCTGTATCTGACATCGCACCACTGTGCAGCGTCGGTGAGGGCTCCAAGGTTAACGAATGGCTTTCGCAGCAGTCCGGCACAAAAACCGGTCCGCTGACCTGTCTGCCGACCCGCCACCGCACGCTGCAGTATTTCGACCTGCACCACCCGGGCGGCAAGGCGCACACACTCGTTGTGGGTCCGATCGGCGCGGGTAAGTCGGTGTTTCTGAACTACCTCATGACGCAGACGGGCCGCCACGGCGCGCGCCGCATCCGCTTCGACAAGGACCGCTCGACCCGCATCCCGACATTGCTCGGCGGAGGCCGATTCATCGACGCAACCGGCAGGTTTGAAGCCGCGACCTCAGTCAATCCGCTTTCCTTGATCGGCGACGAGAAGCACTGGTCGTACGTCGCGGATTGGGTGCAGCTTGTCATCGAGGGCGAGGACTACACCTGCACGCCGCAGCAGCAGACGGAAATCTACGACCGGATCAAGACGCTGGCGCTCGGCTTCCCGGCTGAGAAGTGGCGACTGTCGAGTTTGATCACGCTGCTGCCTGCGGACTTGCGCGAACAGTTGCAGGTGTGGACCGAGGGCAACAAAAACGGCAAGTTCTTCGACCACGCGGAGGACGGCTTCGCGATCTCCGACGATCTTTCGATCGAGATGGGCGATCTGTTTCAAAACGTCCCGGTGGCTGCCGCGTTGTTCATGGACTACGCGTTCTACCGGATCGCGCAAATCCTCGACGGCAAGCGGTACACGGTAATTGAGATCGAAGAGGCAGGCTTCTTCTTCACCTACCCGAAGTTCTACGCGCGCCTCGAAATCTGGGCGGTGACGATCCGAAAGCTCAACGCGACACTGTTGATGGCCACGCAGTCGCTTGGCCAGGTGGCTCGCGTGCCGAATTTCGAGATCCTCAAAGAGAACATCCCGAACATCATCTACCTGCCCAACAGCGACGCGATCAACAACCAGTCGCTCTATCGGGACATCTTCGGCCTGACTGCGCATCAAATCCGGATGATTTCGGATGCGGTGCCCAATCGCGACTATCTGTGGGTGACGGCCACGCAGACACGCATGCTGCAGGCCCAGTTTCCGAAGGAAGCGCTTGCGTACCTGCGCTCGGACGGGCGCGCTCAGGCTTTGCTCGACAAGCACGTGAAATCCGGCAGCGCCCAGTGGCAACAGGACTACGTGCGCGACGTGCTCGCCAACGCTTAACGCCAATTCAGCGCTCGCTGGAAGGCTCAATCGGACGTTCAATCGAAAACTCAACGGACCTAATGGCCATGATCAAAACACTTCTTCACTGCATCGTCGCGACCGGCGTCCTGACGATCGGATTCGTGCAACACGCCCACGCGAACATGCCCGTGTTCGATGCGTCCAACTTCATTCAGAACACGATGACCGCAGCGGCGGCCGTCAAAGGTGAGGCTTATCAGGATAGCAACCTGATTTACCAGTACCAGATGATGCTGAACCAGCTTAAGCAGGCGACCAATCTCGATCCCGCCGCGATGATGGCTCAGTTCAAAAGCATCACCAGCGACATCACGGATCTGTCGAAATACACCGGCGCGCTGAACGACTTGTATGGCGGCCTGCAGAGCAACGCGGAGTACGCGAGCAAGGTTCAGGCGCTCATCACGCAATCAGGCAAGACGCCCGAGCAATGGTTCACTGATCAAAACACGCTGCTGCAGAACAACGACAAGACGGCCAAGCAGCTTTTCCAGCAGGGCAACGACGTCATTTCGCACGTCGGCGCGCTCGCCAAGCGCCGACAGGAAATTCAGGACAAGCTGAATATGTCGCCGACGATGGAGGCGACCGCGCAATTGACCACACACATGCTGGACATCATCTCAAGCCAGAACGGGGATCTCATCTCGATGATGGCGGCCAAGCAACGCAGTGACGCTGTCAAGGACTCGGCCACGGTTGTTCAGCAGGAGGCCAATAACAACGCGAAAGCTGCCTTGAAGGCGCAGCAGGATCGTGAACGGGCGGCATTCGATGCGCAAATCGGCTCGTCGAGGACCTTGGGGCAATGATGAACGGTCTCGTCATGACGATCCTTCGCGCCTTTTGCCTGATGCTCGTGATCTCTTGGGGCGCCGTCGGCTCGTCCACCGTCGCGTTCGCTCAAGCGGCAAACCCGACGACGGGTTCGGACGCGGCCGCGGCCGCAGCAGGAACGGCGGCCGCGACGGCGCTGCAAAGCAAACCTGGGGAATTCGCGAGTGGTGCGACGCGGGCCGCGGCGCAGATTCACGCATTGCTGGGCGAGCTCATGCCGACCGCAATCGCGACAAGCGCGGGGGTCATGACCGAGGCGAACAAGTTCGCGTGGGGTTTGGGAATTATCTCGCTCGTCCTCGTCGGGGTGCGTTTCGCGGGAACGCATCATCCAGTGTCGGCCTGGGTCAATCTGTTCGAAGAAGTCGCGATCCTAGGCATCTTTGTCGCCCTTTATCTCGGCTATACGACCACGGCTTCGGGCTTCTGGACCTGGTTCGAGCAACTGGCCGCCAATATCAGCGGGGGTGACAACGGCACCACGGGTGCGGCGATGGCGAAGCTGGCCGGTACCATCTTTGAAGCAGTGAAAGCCAAGTTTAGTCTGGCTGGTTTGCTGGATCTTGGCGGCTCGCTGGCTGACATCGTCGTTCTCTTGCTGGCCGCGTTCTTCATGTGCGTGGCGTCGATCGTGTTTGTGTACTTCGCGGCGGTGGGTCAAATCCAGGCCGCAATCGGCATCGTGCTCGGACCGATTGCGCTCGCGCTCGGATTCTCGTCTTACACGCGAAACTATTTTATGAAATGGCTGGACTGGATGATCAGTGCCGGCATGTACGTCGTCACCGTGGCGATACTGATCAAGCTAGTCGGCAACTCGATCACGAACGCGGTGATGGCCGCGACGAACGTTGGTGGGAATACGACGGTGAACGGCGCCTATGTTTTCGATCTCTCGATTTTTATCCTTCTGTTGTCGTTCGAGATTCCTAAACTGGCGACGATCTTCGGCGGCGGTGCGACTGCGACAGGCACCGGAGCGCTCCGACTCCTCAAGGGAGCGCTGTAATGGGCGTGCTGCACGAACCGATTGCCGTAGAAGCGCTCTTCACGACGCACCAGAAACGCATCGAGCTGGTACGGCAATGTGCCAACGAGAGTACTGAGTCGGAATTTGGCAGGAAGTGGGTGTCGGTGCTTCGCCGATGTGCGAACTGGTTCTCCTCGATGCCGCTCACGCCGGAGTTGCATTGCGAGCCGGGCGGTGCGTTTCGAGCGACCATTGAATCGACGTTCTATGCGATGCGTCTGGCCGGCGGCCAAAAATTCGCGGCAGACCTGACTTCGGACAAGCGCCGGAAGCTTGAGCCGCAATACAACTACGCTGTGTTCCTAGCCGCAGCGTGTTCGCTGCTCGACGAGCCGTTCCGGCACTTTGAGTTCATTCGCCAATCCGACCGCTCGAAATGGAATCCGGCCGCGCACGGGGCGTTCGGTGCTTGGATTGGTGCTGCGCAGTACGCCGTCGAGCGGCGCGTGGCGCCCCTGAAAAACGAACGGATGCGCACGGCGATGTTCGCGCAAACCGTCATCACGCCCGAACTCCTCGAAGGGCTCGATACCGCGGTGCATTCCGACCTGTTCAACGCGATCAACCCCGAACGCAGCCCGCAGGGATTCGAGGCGCTCGTCCATAAGGTCGTGCGGCAGGCCATGGATGTCTCGGTGAATTTTGAGCAAAAAGCGCAGCGCGCGGTGTTTGCGCCTGTGAAGTTCGATGTGCCGTCCGCCGTTCATGTCGCACTGGAACTGGAGCCGCAGATCGTCGCGACCGCGCCGCAAAGCGCGGCCGCTGGAGCTCAGCCCTCTGCTGCGCCGGCGACAGCGTCGCCCGCTCAAGCCGCGCCGACCGAGCCGGCTTCTGCAACCCCCCATGCATCTTCGCCCGCCCCCGCTGCTGCGTCTTCGGGTGGGCCGCAGTTTTCTCAGTCGTTGCTCGATGCGTTGGAGCGCAGCGACGCACAGGCCGTTGCAGCGGCCTCGACTGAGCCCGCTCCTCAAGCCCCGGTGGGAGCTCCCGCGTCGGCCAGTGCTGCGCCGTCGCGTTCCGCGCCCGTCGATCCTGCAACAGCAGGTGCACCCGCGCGCGCCACGTCGGCGAAGACCGGTCCAACAGATGAGGCGTTCAACGAGGTGTTGGGCCCGGGCTCCGCGATGTTGAAGGAGTTTTTCAAAGCGCTGGCCGGCGACGTGGCCTCCGGAAAAGCGAAGGTGGCGTGGGAAGAGAAGGGACTGGCGGTGCAAAAGCGCCTGGTTGGTGCGTACGGCATGACCAGCGATACGTTAGTCGAGCAACTCAGGAAGCGCAGTCTGCTTCTGCGTGCGCACCGCAATGACATTTGCATCGTCGAACGCGCGGGAAGACTCATTTCGGAGCGGCCGACATCATGAAATACGTCAATCACTTCCGTCCGATCTACGAGTTCCGGCCGTTTCTCCTCTGGCCGGTGTTGATGGTGGGCATCGTCACATCCGGCATGCCCTATGGCTGGGCTTTCGCGATCGTGGGGGCGCTGCTCCTGGTGGTTCGTGGCTTTCAGGTGTGGAAAGCGCTGAGCTTTCGCATGGCTATCTCCACCAAGTGGCTCAGTAAGATCCATATCGACAATCTGCTCGCGACGCAGAAGCTGATGAAGCAGCAAGCGGACTCCATGTATCTCGGCACCGGCTTCGAATGGACGCAGAAGCACACGCAGATTGCACACGAGATCCTCCGCATGCCAGTGACCGATATCCCGTCGTTGCCGAAATGGCTGTCGAAAACGGAGATCGGCCGGGGCGTCGAGACGCGTATCGAGAGTCTGTTCGGACCGCGGGACAGCGTTCGCGATCGCATGCCGCAAGGCTCATCGTGGATCCACGGCATGGAGCCGAGAAAGGTACGGGTGCCGTTCCACTACAAGGCGATGGGCGGCCACACGTTGGTGGGCGGCACCACAGGCGCGGGCAAGACGCGGACCTATGAAGTCATCTCGACCCAAGTCATTCACAACCCGAACGACGTGCTCATTATCGTCGACCCGAAGAACGACGACGAGTGGAAGCGGCGTGTTGAAAAGGAATGCGCTCGCGCCGGCCGGAAGTTCCTGTACTTCAATCAGGCGAAGCCCAACGAGTCGATCCGCCTCAACCCGCTCGAGAACTGGTCGCAGCCGTCGGAAATCCCCTCGCGGATCGCTCAGTTGATGGAGGAAGGGCCGTTCCGGGACTTCGCGTTTCTGTTCATCGACCGGGCGGTCAAAGGCGAACTGTACGTCGGCGACAAGCCGAACCTGCGTTCGATCCTGAAATACGCGCAGTCGGGCATTGGCAACCTGCTGGAGCGCTGCCTGCGCCGTTTCTTCGTTGAGAACGGCCTGACGAAGTGGGAAGAGTTGACCATCGCCGCTACGGTCAAGGAGGCTCGCAGCCGGAACGACGTGTCGCTGACGGATGGAATGGCCAAGCTCTATTTGGACAAGTTCGCCGCACACGACAAGGGCCACGAAACGCTCGACGGCCTGATTGCCACCCATACCCACGACCGCGAGCATTACATGCGCATCATCGCGTCCGCCTTGCCGCTGCTGCAGATGCTGGCCACCGGTGAAACCGGTCTAATGCTCGCGCCGAAGGCCGATGATTTCGACGACGAACGCGAGATCTGGGACATCGACAAGATCATCAAGCAGAAGGCCGTTCTTTACATGGGGCTGGATTCGCTGTCGAACAATATCGTGCAGAAGGCGATCGCCTCGATGGCGCTCTCCGACGTCGCGGCCGTGTGTGGCGCGATCTACAACTTCTACGCGGTAAAGCCCGATGTCGTTCTGATCATTGATGAAATTGCTGAAGCGATCAACGAACAGGTGATTCAGATCCTCAACAAGGGGCGCGGGGCAGGGTTCAAAGCGTTCGTCGCCTTCCAGGCGCGTGCCGACCTCGAAGCGAAACTTGGAAACGCAGCGAAAATGCTGCAGGTTTTGGGCAATCTGAATAACCAAGTCATTCTACGATTGGAAGATAGCGACACCGCCAAGTGGTTCTCGGACAAGGTGGGCGAGACGGCGATCAGGGTGGTCAACATCTCGAACGGCGTCAACACCACCACAGAGTCTCACGCGCTGGAGTTTGGCGCCGGGCAGACGCGCTCGTTGCAGTTGGAGAAGGTGCCGCTCATTCCAGTGAAGCTTCTTCACAGCTTGCCGAATTTGCAGTACTTCATGCGTATCTCGGGCGGCGCCGTATATCAGGGTCGAATTCCCATCATCGAAGGCTAAAACTCAAGACTATGTCCGCTGCATATAAAAACATCATTCGCGATCACAAGCTGTCGCACAGGTTGATTCCGGTTTTCAACGTCGCACCGGAACTCGAGCTTGCCTGTTCGCGTGTGGCCGACTTCATCGGCGAGCGGTTTATGGGGGACAAGCGGCCACTGGCCGCGGAGATGATCGAATCGGCGCTCGATGGCTTCAGGCGCGCAAGGCGCGCGGGCAACCCCCACGTCGCGTTCATGCAAGGGCTGTTCGAGCCGGCCGAGCTGCTCTATGCACGCCGGTACGTCGCGCGGCGCGGCGAGAAGGTCGCGGTCTGGTGCCCCATGATCGATGCGATTCCTGCTTTCGAGGAGCGTCACGCTAATCACGAATTCGAAATGGTCGACGAACGCTGCCCGGAGCACATTACCGAGCGCACCGCCGCTTTCCAGTTGGCTTCCCGTGTGTTGCAGGGCGAGGCCTTCCGCCGCTACTTTGAGGAATACGATGTCGCTCACCGTTACGATCATAGCGAAGCTGTCGGGAGCTGATTCCCATACGGCGCAACGCGCAAGCGACGTCGCCGGCGCATTCGACGGCGAGGTCAGAGCGCCGGTTCCCGAGGAATTCACATACGGCGCGGGCGCACGGTGCTATGCGTTCGCGACCATCGCGCAGACCAAGCCAGCGCTCTTTTGGGGCGGCCTTGTTGCGATCGTCGCGATTCCGGTGCTCATGCTGGTGAAGGTGCTGCATGGCTAGCCGCTTCGGGTCACACCTGAAAGTGTGGTTCTTGCTGGTGCCGGTGCTCTCGATCGCCGTGATGCCCGCGATTCCTGAGCGAAGCCTGTTCGAGGTGCCGGAAGCCGAAACGAGTTCATTAATCTCTTCGGTGGGCCAGGAGCGCGCGAACGACGCAGTGCGCCATGCCAACGAGACATTTCGCCATGCGTTTGTCGACACCGGCCTGCTGCATCGCACGCTGAACGCGTCGGGTAACGTCGGCGGCATGAACGACGGAGGATTTTCTACCTTCGCCCATACCTGGACTGAAAACTTCTGGCTGCTGGTGTACCGGATGCTGTACCGCGCGATGGTGATGAAAATGTGGATCGTGGGCACGTTGCTGTTCGCGCTCGGCATGTTCATCGATGGCACGGCTCGTCGCAAGATCAAGGCGTCGGCTGCTGGCTTTGTGAGTCCTCTGTCGTTCCACCTTGCCGGACACGGCCTGCTGCTCGTGAGCGGAACGCTGTTCGGCGTGCTCGTTGTGCCATTGCCGGTGCTTGCAGGCTATTGGGTCGTCGTGGCGGCGCTGCTAGGCGCGTTGCTCTGGAAGGCGGCCGAGTCGTTCCAGTCGTCACGGTAGAAGCGGATCGTAAGTGGTTGGCTGAAAAGCTCGCAAAAAACTGCGTCTCTTCCCGCCGAGAGAGCTACCCAGGTAGCTCTCTTTTTTTTCGCCTTCCTACGCGCGCATCAATCGGGACCCTCCGGTCGCGGTCCTGCTAGCCATATCGGTTGTGCCGCTCTTGCATGGGTAACTGTTACGAGGTGACAGTTACCACTTGCCCCTAGTCTGTCGCCACCCACGAAAGCAGCTTCAAATAACCTCTGTTTTGACCGTCTGTAGCCGCTCGCCCCCGCGACAATGAGGCTATGGGCAGCGCGATTCGCTTGCCTATTCCCAAACGACGAACTCGGACCGAAGGGTCTGGACAGGAGAGGCAGATGAGCACTGTGGTCGAAACCGAAAAGGATAATCAGGTCGCGCTGGCCGCGCTGGAACACGGCACGACTGAAGCGCCGCTCACGACGGACGGGGCCGACGACGGCGAGTTGGAGCGCGAGCTCACCCAGATGGAAGTGGATGCGGACCGTCTGCAGAAGGAAGGTGTGATCTCGACCGACGACGCGAATATGAAACGCGCCGAGGTGGCGAAGACTCGCAAGCTGTTTCGTGATCTGCCGGCCGCTGAGCGCATCTCGATCATCAAGCGCCGCCGCGAGATCGGCCGTCAGCTGCTCGATCGCCAATTGTCGGGCGCAGCAGTCGTCACTGCACGTGTGCGCCTGAACCATACGCGGCTCAAGCCGCTTTTCGAGCAGTGGTGGCCGTACATCAACCGCATGAGCATCAACATGCAGCGTTTCGGCCGCTCGACCTTCGGCGAGAGCGACAAGGAAGTCGTCAATAGCGCGCTGGAAAAGCTTCTGGCGAGTATCGAGGGCTATGTCGATGAGCAGCTTCGAGTGGCCGAAGGCTTCCGCCAGCAGAAAGAGGCCGAGCTTCGTGCGAACAAGGAATCCGTGTTCGAGCCGACGATCCCGATGCCGGCAATGGATATCGAGATCGAGGCTTACTCGCGTTTCTCGATGCGCGTGCTGAGCGCGATCATGAAGTTCGACCGGGCAATGGATCACTTCGACTTCATGGTGTGGAACGGCATCCGCGACCAATCGGACGTCGATGATGAAGCGGTCAATTTCCTCAAGCGCTTCAATCCCCTGGGCATTCGCGGGTACATGACGCACCTGAAGCTGATGACGACGGTACGCGGCAGCTAAAAAACACGAAAGGACACGAAAGGGAGGCGGGATGCTGGACGAACTCAATCCCCAGCAACGGGAAGTCGCCCAGTTGCGTCAGCATTGCGTGGCGATCGCCTGCCCCGGCGCGGGCAAGACCAAGACGATCGCCACCAAAGCAGCCTTGCTGCTGCAGGACAGCGCCGCGATGATCGGCGCGGTGACCTTCTCCAAGGATGCCGCGATCGAACTGCGAGAGCGTATTCTGAAGGCCGCCGGCGACGCCGTGAAAAAGCGGTTGATCGCGGGCACCTTCCATTCCCTCGCATACAAACAACTCCGGCGTCCCGGCGCGCGGCCCCTCGATATCGCGTCCGACGGCGATCGGCTTGGTCTGCTGATTCGCGTGATGCAGGAACTCGGACGCGAGGGGAAGGCCGAAGACGTCATCCCAACGATCGAGAAGATCAAGACGAACTTCGGCCGGTGTGATCCCAATACGGACGACGGCGAGCTGTACCACGCCTATCAAGACGCGCTCGCGCGCAACGGCAAGATCGATTTCCAGGACATGTTGCGCCTAGCCGTGGAAGGGATGGAAAACGGCACGATCCTGCCGTACCCGTTCACCTATCTGCTCGTCGACGAGTTTCAGGACACGGATCCATTGCAATACCGCTGGATCGAACTTCATGCGAAGGCAGGGTCGATCGTCACCGTCGTGGGCGACGATGATCAGAGTATCTACGCGTTTCGGGAAGCGCTCGGCTATCGCGGGATGGAGTCGTTCATCAAGGCGTTTGCCGCGAAGCCGATCGTACTCGGCAGCAACTATCGGTGCCGTTCGGAGATTCTGGCGGCGGCGGATCTAGTCATCCGTAACAACGTCGATCGGATCGCAAAGACGCTGCGTGCGGAGAAAGGTCCGGGCGGGAGCGTGCTGAGTTCGCGTCATCCTGACGAATACGAGGAGGCGGTTGCTGCCGTCGAAGTACTCGGTCCGCTGCTCGCGAAGGGCCAGTCCTGCGCCATTCTTGCCCGCACGAATCGCATTCTCGATCCGCTCGAGGCGGTGTGCCGCTCTCACGGCATCAAGTATTACCGCGCGTCCGGCGCGTCCGTGCTCAGTCGGCCAGAAGGGGCATTGATGTGCAACCTGCTGGAGATCGTTGAGCGCGTGAAAGATACGGGTCTGGACGCGGTGTTGGCGCATCTTGGGCTGAGCGCACAACAGTTGCGTGCGCTGCATGCGGACATGGGCGCGGAGCTCACTCAAAAAAGCCGCGCCGAGCTGGTGTCGCTCGGCCTGCCTGAGGACGTCGCCACGAATTATCGCGAATTCATGAAGCGGCTCGCTGAGTGGCAAAGTCTGTGCGAGCGCAAGTTTCATTCGTTGACGCTTTCGGGTGTCGCCGAATGGATGATGAAGTATGCAAAGAAGGAGGCGGCGATTCGGGCCATTCAAGCCACCGATGACGTGCTGTCTCGGCTTTCCGGCACATTCGCCGAGCGCCTTCTTTTCCTGAGGCAGACCAATAACGAGCCGACGCCGGGCGCGCTCATCCTCACGACGATGCATAGCTCGAAGGGGCTGGAATGGGATCACGTGTGGATCGCACGCAGCGAAGAGACCGTCGTGCCGGACCCGAAATCGACGGAGCCGGAAGAGCGGCGCCTGTTCTATGTGGCAATGACGCGGGCGCGCGAATCGCTGATGATCTCCGGCACGAGCAAGAATTTCGAGTCGAAATTCGTCAGCGAGGCGAAAGTCGAGGTTGCGAAGGTCGCTTAGCCGAGCGTGCACACCCCTGCCGCCCAGTCACTCCAACACGCCGTTAACTTGCTCGATGTCTGTCTCGATTCGGGTCCATGCCCCGGAGAGGGCGTTGTCGAGGTTGGACGAATCCAGAGGGAATACAATCCCGTTCCCTTTGAATGACCTGGTCCTTGTTCATGGTCAGCCTCCGTGGTGTCCCTGGGAATTCCACGCTGAGACTGGCGCAAACTTAGGACCAATCTTCACGCCTCAAAAACAAAAAGCCCGCGCGAGGCGGGCTAAATCCATATCAGTGGAGACATGGAGGAGACGAGTTAAGTATAAACCCTTAGTTTGGTCCTCGCAAACCATTTTGACGAGAAATGCACACGCGATGTAGACGCGGGTTCCGATGCGGCGTGTCCGAAGGCATTGAGGCCCTATTCAAAATCCGCCCGGTATCCAGCATGCAAAAGCACCGGCCTTCGAAAGCAGCTTCCTGCGCGGCAGCTTCCCACGTCACAGTATGAAAATCGAATATCGGCTCAAGGGCTAACACGGTCAGGCGCTCGGGTGAGATACCGAGATAACGGTAATTCGTCTGATTAAATCGAGGCGATTATGTCGGTTTGCCAATTCATTAACCCGCTGCCCGCTCCAGCCAGTGCCCGACAAAGAGGAGATACAACGCGCTGACGGATGCACACGCGCAAGCGCCGCGTGCCGAGACGTTTGCTTGACGTCGGTCTAGCCATACCGTGCTCAGGAACATGGCGCTGTAGACGCGTAGGCCGATCAACATGCATACGATGACCTTGAGACAGTTTTCGGCTATGACGAAGGCCAGCGGAGGAACTTCACTTGCAGAATTCATAAAGACGAGAGACTTGGGATTCGGCGGCGGACGTTAGCCTAGAAGTTAGCCAATGGCTCGCGAGATGTCGGTCACGTTCGAGGCATCACGCTCGACGACCTTGGGCGCGGTCAGCGGGACGCCTGCGATCGGGTTCTGATCGTCGACCGCTTCGCTTTCGATGGTGAGCATGCGTGCGACGCGCTTGAGCGTGCCGTCGAGCGAGGCACGCGGGCCAAGGCGAATCGTGCCGCTGTAGTAGATGTCGCCGGAGACCTGATCGTTGATTTCGAGCGACCCGCGCGCGTGTACATCGCCATCCACCCGGCCATCGACGCGCACGTGCTCGCCCTGTGCACTGCCCTTGACGAGTCCGCCCTCGCCGATGTGCAAGAGACCCTGTGTCGAAATGATGCCGCCGTTGAGCAGGCCAAAGCACGACACGCCGTGGTCGATCACCATCTCGCCAGTGATGGCGCAGCCCGGTGCGATAAGCGTGACGTTGAGTTCGGTTTTCATGTGAGTTCTCAGAACATTTGCACTTCGTTGGAACCGGCGCGGCTCGCCGGTGCGGGCTTCTTGTTGGACGTCGCCGGGGCCGTGTCGCTGTCGCTTGCCTGCTCGTCGCGCGGACGTACCGTGTGATGCCGATAGGTGTGCGCCCGGGCCGCTAGGGGTGACGACGTGGCGCGCTCAGCTGCTTGAGCCGTTGCGGACGCCACGGCAGCACTCGCGGATGACGTGCTCGCCGGTGCTTGCGCCGCCGCGGGCAGCACGACCAGCACGACCGGCTTCGATTCCGCCTGCACGACTTGAGGCTGGGGCGCGGCGACCGCACGTGCGGCCTCCGGTTCGCGATGCGATTGGCGGATCGGCGACACGGCGGCGAGCTTCGCCTCGCTGGACACGGTCGGCGTGGCTTTGACTACGCCTGCGTTGCCGGTATTCGTGGTCGATGTCGGGCCGAGCGAGTTGCGAAACTGATCGGCCGTCAATCCGACGGTCGGCGCGTTGCCGAGATCGCTCGCGCTCAGCATCGGGGCAACTGCGACCGGGCGCGCCGGCGAGGCGTCGATCGGCCGAAAAGCGGGTTCACTCGCGGTGACAGGGGCGGTCGCGTTTTCGCTTTTCGCCGGTACGGCCTTGTCCATGCTGCTCTTCTGCGGCATCGAGCCCGCGCCGACGGCATGCCAGATCCTCGCCGCGCCGACACCCGCCATCGCGACGACCAGCGCGATGAGAAGGGGCTTGGCGCAGCGACGCAAAACCGGAACCGACTTGGACATGCGCGATGTCAGCGTCGACGATTTGCTGTCGCTTTCAAACACTGCCGGTGCCGGCAGCGCCGCGATTTGCCGTGGCAGATCAATGGTCATCGAGTCAGGTGCGAACTGCGCATGCAGTCTTTGAATTTCGCGCAAGTCCATGCGGGATCCTCCTGTGTAGGTTTGGTCGAGCCGTGTTGGATCGAGCTTAAACAGCGCCGCCGGAAATCAAGGTCGCGCGCGGATGAGGTCATTAAAACCGGTTCAGTGCGTCTCGTCGGGGTCGGGAAGCAACACGCCTTCAGGCGCGAATCTGTTGTTATCCGGAATGCACAAGAAAGGGATTTGCTTGACACGGATTTCAGCGGCGTCCAACGCTGCCTGACGCGTTTGCGGCGTCACGGAGCGGAACATCAGCGCTTCCATCGTCTTCAGGAAGAGCTGGTCGTACATGGAAAGCACGCGAACGAGCCGGCCCGACATGGCGTGCTTGATCTCGAGCGTCACCAATTCGGGCTGGGTGGGTGTCCGTCTGCCCGGCAACTTGTTCGCCCACTCCAACGCTTTCTTGAAGAAGGCTTCGGCGGCTCGAAATTCCGCCTCGATCGCGATGAGCTTGCCGCCACGCGCGACGGTCATTTTTGCGGCCGCGAAGTTGAAGTCTGATCGCAAAAATTCGCGAGCGAACTTCGAGTAGTAGGGCAGTTCGGTCTGCGCGAGCGTTTCGGCGTGGATTCGGGCGAGACGGCTATCACTGGTGAGCCTTGAAAGGGGGCGAAGACCGCTCTCGGCCGCGCTTTCGTTGCTCGAGGGTGTGGCGCGTGTCGGTTCCTTGTCGGGCATTTCCATGTCGATACCAGCCATGATCGTTTTCGGTTTCGTCTGTGTTCTCTCTCACATAAGATTTTCATTGTTTAGACAAGTGTCAAGCGGGCGAAAGCTATACGAATTTCGTGAGCTTTTCACTGCACACGAGCGCATTTAACCCGGATACTCAACTCCATTCCCTGCGTCGCTGACGCATCGACCTCGACTCCAAGCCCGGAGTCCATCTTTTTTCTCCAAGCCGCGCCCGCCTCGCGCGTTGGCATGCTCCGACCGGATCGCTACCGGTGTGGAAATCTTCCTTGTGCTGAGTGTGTTCGCTACACACTCCCCAATTTCAGCCGTGATACTCGTACCCTGGCCTGCATTCTTTGCGCCGGTACATCGTTCGAACCCTTCGGGTGTTCTCTCTCCAGAGCCTGATCTGGGTAGAACGATCGAACTTGGCTGATCCGTGAAACCTGCGGCGGAAGCAATTCCGAAAAGGGCTGTTGCGCGGCGTGACCATGCCGCGCGAGAACGACTTTACGTTCTCTGACTGAGCGCCCCGGATCTCCGGGCGCTCCCTGCACGCCACGACCCCGGAAGGGACGTGGCGCGTAGGTCTCCCTCTCTATCGATTTCACGAAGCTCGCCCCCTCACCGGAGCGGGCTTTTTTTTGTCTGTCGCTCCCCGCGACGGACCTTTCTCAACGGAGGTGCTGTTCATGCTGTTGCCCGACCGCCTCAACCAGCGCATTGCTGAGGCTATCAAGCATCAAATCGAAACCGAGCGCGAGCAAGCGGACACGACGTCGTCAGTTTGGCGCGCGCGCTGTGAAGTTGCCCGGGTCGCGATGTTCAGCGACGCCGAGCGTTCCGTCTTCATTCACACCGTAAGCGAACGTCGCGGCAGCGCTGCGGCCCGAGAGATGCAATCTCAGGCCGACACCCTGCGGACCAACGCCATTTTCTTTCTCGCAAGGAAATCGTCATGAACGCCGTTGTTCAGATGTTCGATCACGCCCCGCGCAGTCTTGTCGAAGAGCGAGCGATCCGCCCGCCCACGATCGGCAAGATTCGCCCCGGTATCAAAGTGCTCACGCGGGCGCACCAGTCCAACGAAAAAGCCGTCAAGCTCTACAACGACATGGTCGCTGCGGGCGAGTCGTTCGAAGCCATCGGCAAGCTGCTCGAAACGTCGCTGAAGCTTCGGAACGCGCTGATTCCCAGAAACGTCGATTACTTCGTCTGTAGACGGTCCGACTTTTCCAATCCGGACACAGCCGACGAGATCCTGCGACTTTATGGCGAGAATCGCGGGCAGGGGTTGCGGCTATACCGGTTCCCGATCATGTTCGCGTTCGACGACTGGCTGTGCAACGTGCCGAATCAGATGGCCGCGTACACGACAACCGGGCGACAGTACTTCTCGGAGTACGACCGCGACGGCAAACGCTATTGCAAGACGTACGCACCGGTCGAGCGCAACGCACGCGCACAACGGGCGCGGCGATCCTTCGGTGGGCGACTGATCGTTCACCGGCAAGACGACGACATTCCCGATGGCGTCTGTGATCCTCACGTCTGTCCGCAGTATCAGGACCGCAAGTGCAACCTAACCGCAAACTTCTTGTTTGCAGTTCCCGATGTGAAAGGGCTTGGACTGATCGAGCTGCCGACCAACTCAATCTACGTGCTGCAGAAGGCGTATTCGGCGATGCAGACCGTGGCATTGGCGCGCGGCAGGCTCACCGGCACACGCTTCTGGCTCTCGAAAAAAGAGTTTGACATCACGCGGATTGACGACAACGGCCAGGCCGTGCGTCAGAAGCAGACGTTGACGGTGCTCGACGCCGACATCGACCTAGGCGCGCTGCTGGATGGCGCGGACGAGGCTCAACCGGCGCTCGATGCTGCCAGTCGTGCAGTGGCGCTGCTGGAGTCGGACGGAGCGGTACAGTCGATCGGCGATCCGCTCCTTCAGCCAGAGCAGCAGACCGGGGAAGCACTGACAGGCGATGGCGGATCATCGCGCATCGACGGCGCCGATGATCACGACGACGACTCGCCGGATCCCGACGAGACATTGGACGAGAAGCGTCACCGCATGTCGGACCTGCTGCATCGTCTGGGCCTCAGTCAGCCGGAACGACAGAACGGCTTTCGCAAGTACGCGCACCAGACTTACGGTCGCGGTTGGATCGAACGCATCGCTGATGTAGATGCGATGAATGCGCGTCTCAAGAACGCGCTCGACGATCCCGCCTCGCTCGATGTCGAAATTCAGGACGCGATTGCACAAGCTGCCTACGTCTAACCTTGGCCAGTCCCCTCCGGGGGCTGGCATCCTTTCTCCGGTGTCTCACTGCTTCTCTCGCTCGCGCATGAGAGCATTTCAGCAAGAACCGCTTGCTTAAATGTTTTCGACCGCGCTGTACCTGCGCATCGAATTCGTCCGCTTCGGCGGCCCCATCTACTTGTTCACGCGAAGGAGCTTCCAATGCGTAGAGTCGGCAACTTCACGCTGTTCTTCGGCGCGGAGGACGCTTTTAGTAACTGGCACCCGTGCCGTTTTACTTACCATGACGTCGATTTTGTGTCGGTGGAACAGTTCATGATGTTCTCCAACGCCAAGCTGTTCGGCGACGAGGACATTGCACAAGCTGTCCTCGCCACACATCTCCCGAAAGAGCAAAAAGCGCTTGGCCGCAAGGTCAGAGGCTTCGACCTCGATACGTGGAAGGCTAAGCGCGAGTCGATCGTCTACGTCGGATGCCGTGAGAAGTTCGCACAGCATCCGGGCCTGCGGACGTTGTTGCTCGCAACCGCACCGACCGAGCTCGTCGAAGCCAGTCCCTACGATCTGATCTGGGGCGTGGGCTTAGGCGAGCATCATCCTGACATCACGGACAAATCGAAGTGGCGCGGCCAGAACCTACTTGGCCAAGCACTGATGAAAGTTCGCGACACGCTCAGTTCCTAAACGTCTTCCGAACGCGCCTTCGTCGCGCATCGACACTTACTGGCTGCCTTCGGGTGGCCTCTTTCATTTATAGGAGGCGACTTTGAAAATCGCTCATTTTTCTGACTTGCACTATGCGCCCGGAAACGTCGAAGAGTCGGATCGCTGCTTTGGCTTTGCCATCGACCACGCCGTGCTCGCGCACGCCGATGTTGCGTTGATCTCGGGCGACGCGACGGACCATCGTCTCGACGCCCATGCGCCTTCGTTGAATCGCCTTGCTCGGCGCATCAATGGGCTGAGCGGCAGCATGCCGATATTAATGCTGCAGGGCACGTTCTCCCATGAGCCTCCGGGCACGCTGCGCAACTTCGAATTGATGGCAACGACGCATCAGATCTATGTTGCGGAACGCGTGCAGCAGGTAAGCCTGCACGAGGGGCGGTTCTACCCCTCGGACGGCCCGCAGTTCTCGGACGACGAGCTGCGCGAGGTCCTGGCAATCGGCGCTGATGTCGTGTTCACATGTCTGCCCACGGTCAATAAGGGGGCGCTGGCGGTCGCTGTTGGTGCCAAGGAAGCTGGGACGGGTGTTGAAGCCGTGCTGGGCGACTATCTCGCCGCAGCAGGGCGCGTCAACCAGCAGCTTCGTGCCGCAGGCATCCGGACTGTCGGGGTTTCACACGGCACGGTCAACGGTTGTACGACCGAGCACGGTGTGACGATGGCAGGGTTTGATCATGAGTTTTCGCTTGGCAGTCTGTTCGAGGCCGAATGCGATGCGTTCATGCTTGGGCACATCCATAAAGCACAGCAGTGGGAGCGAGCGGGGCGCGTCGTGGCGTATCCCGGTTCGATCGGCCGATTCCACTACGGTGAGGAAGGCGACAAGGGATTCCTCATGTGGAATGTCGAGGTGGGAAGCGCGCATGCTGATCTGGTCGTGACGCCGTCTCGGCAGACGATCTGCGTCGACTTTGACGGACCACCCGACATGCAACGCCTGACGGCAATCGCGCTCGATGCGACCGACAAGTTCGTGCGAATTCGTTGGCAGGTCGACGAAGAGCACAAACAGTCAGTGGACCGCGACGCGATCACGGCGCTGTTCGGCAACGCGGCCGAGCTGAAGGTCGAAGCTCGCATTCTTCCCGTCGTCCGGTCACGCGCCCAAGGCATCAGCCTCGAAACGTCGATTGACCGAAAGCTCGAGCGTTGGTGCGAGCACGCTGATGTTGATCCGGCGCCGTTGCTTGACCGGCTGCAACTGTTGGAAACCGGGGACGCGGAGGCAATCGCCGCTGGCGTGCTGGCGCGACTGAGCGACGCTGACGGATTGTCGAGCATATCCGAGCCTGCGCCGGTGACAACCCACGTAGCTCCGGATAGTGATGTTGGCGACGATGCACTGCCCATGCCCGATGCGACGGTGGAAATTGTCGAGTCGGCTTCGGCAAGTCAGCTTTCGTGGCTCAACGACGATTTGTTCGCGGTTTAATTAGCAAATGAAGTAGCCGCTCATGCAAAGGAGGCCAGTATGGCTCCTTCGCGTGGACACGCGAGCCGTGTTCCGATAGCCGATTTTGATCGTCGCTATCGAAACAGAGGTTTCACCGCGTTTTTGACGCATCGACTAGTAGTGGCAGGACCTTTCTGTAGCAGTTCATCTTTTCTTTCACCCTGGCGGGGAGCGATCCCTATCGGGGCCGCATTCCGCCCACCATAACGGAGTGCATCATGTTTGGTCTTTATCCCGCTGGCCCGAACTGGGTTCGCACCTTTGCACTCGGCGACTGCTCATCGCGTGATCTTCAAAAGTCATTAGTCGATTTCGCCGGCTTTACCGCTGCGATTCAGCATCAGCCGTTCGGTCAACACCGCGGCGCGGTACTGGCGCAGTTCGGTCAGACACTGTTGCTGATCGCTACGACGCCTGGCACCTGTGAAATCGCCGTCACGCCGACCGTTGAAATGCAGCACCTTCTCTGGTCCTACCAGGAAGGCTATGCAAGCCAGTGGTCTACTGCCGAGATCCGTAGCCTCACCGGGCATAGCGGTTGGTCCGAGCTTCTGACAAACGCGCGTCGCGAGTTCAGCAGAGTCTGCGACGACGTGGCGGCCGCACTAGACGGAACGCTTCAAGCGCCCAAAGCAGCGCTGCAGTCTGTGCCGTCTGTTGTGATGAACGAGCCGTTTCCCAACGAGGATGACGACGCGTTCTATTCGCAGATGGCAGCGATGTCTGCATCGATGAGCGTATCGGAGGACGTGTCATGCGGCCTCTGAAACTGACACTGGAAGGCTTCGTTGGCGTGCGCGATGGCATGAAACGCGACAGCGTCACGCTGGATTTGGAGGCGTTGCCGGATGGCCTGATCGCCTTGACCGGCCCTAACGGGGCGGGCAAGACAACGATCATGGACAACTTACACCCGTATCCGATCATGCCGTCGCGAGCGTCGAAGCTGTCGGTCGACGCCTTCTCGTACTGGGATCACATCTGTGGCATCAGCGCGTTGAAGGAACTCGAATGGGAGCATGACGGCATCCGCTATCGCTCGTCCTTCACCTTTCGCAAGCCCGGCAAGACAGGCAAGGCGGAGTACTACCTTGCCTATCGCGGCGTCGACGGTACGTGGCGCCCGGTGTCGCTGCCTGACGGAACGGTGTCGGACGGCAAGGCGGAGTCGTATAACCGCTGTGTCGAGGCGATCAACGGTTCGTTGGAAACGTTCTTCACGAGCGTGTTCTCGGCTCAGAACCGGCGGCCGCTCGCGTCCTACGGTGCGGGCGAAATCAAGACGCTGCTGGCTGAACTCCTTGGCATCGACCACCTAAAGGCATTGTCGGCGAAGGCCGCTGATGTCGCGAAGGTGCTTGGCAAGTCGCTTGAGGGCATCCAGTCTGAGCTTGGTACGCTTGCCGGAAAGCGGCAACGCAAAGCAGACGCTGAGCAGACCATCGTCGCGCAGGGCAACACCTTGCGTGCCGCCCGTGAGCGACGCGATGCCGCGCTTGAGCAGGCGAGCAAGCTGACTCAAGAGCGGGCGACGCTCGCGGCCAAGCAGAGCGAATCGGCCACGACCGAAGCGCGCCTGCGAGAGCTGGGCGTGCGCCGCGACGACTTGGGGCGTGCCCTTAGAAGTGCAGCCGACGACGAGCAAGCGGCAGCGGTCCGCTGCCAACAGCGCGTTTCCGTGATGAGTCGAACCGTGGCCACGCACCAAGCAACGCTGGCTCGCCGCGAGGCGGTCCTCGGTGCGGCGGCGAAGCGCGAGGAGGCCGAGTTGGCGATTGCGCGCGAGGAAGCGAGGTTTGTTCCCCTGCAGCGCGACATCGCCGATTTGGAGGTCAAACGCGCTACGTTGACGACGCTCGATGCAACGCTTACCAGCTTGATGAACCAGGGCACGACGAAAGCCGCGCACTTCGATACGTTGAGCAAGCAGGCATCGGTGGCGGAGCAGGTGCCGTGCGTCGGTCATTCAATGCATGCGCAATGTCCGCTGCTCGCACAAGCCTTTCAAGCGAAAGAGCAAGCGGAGGTGCAGCGTGTTTCGGTGGCGAATCTTCGCGCGGAGTATCGCGAGAAGAAAGCGCAGGCCGAAGCCTTGGCGCTCGTGCCGGCTGAGTTGGCGGCGAAGCGCGTCGAGATGCTCGCCATCACCGATGCTGCCGCGCAGCTTCGCCGTGCACTGCAGGCGGCGGCTGAGCTTGCTGCGACGAAGCCATTGCTCGATGCCGCCGTATCTGGACTTGAGGCCGCGCAAGCGGAGTTGCGATCGATCACTGAAGAGAGTACGGCACGGACCGCGAAGTACCAGTCTGAAAAGACGCGTATGGAAGCGGAGCTTGCTCGCATTGCCAAGGAGGTCGGGCGACTCGCTTCGGTCGACGTTACGGTAGCGATTGCGAAGCTTGATCGCGACATCGCAGCGAACCGGGAGACCGTCGCGGCACTGGATGGTCGAATCGAGCAATCGATCCGCGCGCAGAGTGTGTTGCAGGCCGAAGCGGAAGCCCTGGCGCTGGAGTTGGAGAAGTTCTCGGCCACGCAGTCTCGTGCCGATCGCCTCTCCGACGAAATTGCTCATTGGAAGCTGCTGGCTAAGGGCTCGGGCAACGGCGGCGTGATCGCGTTGACCATCGATGACGCGGGTCCAGCGCTGACGCACACCGTCAACGAGCTATTGCTCGCGTGCTACGGCATGCGCTTCACCGTTGAGATCCGCACGCAGCGCACGCTCGCAAGCGGTGAATTGCGCGAGGGCTTCGAGATCCTCGTTCACGACGCCGAGTCCGACAGCAGCAAGTCGGTCTCCGTCATGTCCGGTGGTCAGAAGGTCTGGATCAACGAGTGCCTCACGCGGGGCATCGCGCTCTATCTCGCGGAGAACACCGGTCAGCCGTATCAGACCTTGTTCAGCGACGAGTCAGACGGCCCGCTCGATCCCGAGCGCAAAGTGCAGTTCATGCGAATGAAGCGCGAGGTGTTGCGCCAAGGCGGGTATCAGCGGGAGTTCTTCATCTCGCAGACGCCCGACCTTGTGGCAGACGCCGACGCAGTCATCGACGTACAGGCGCTTGCCGCCTGATTTTCTATTAACCCTTGTGGGGAGTCGCGCCCACAAGGGGCACTTCTTGTTCCTCTTTCATTTCCTCGCGCCCTTCGGCGCTATCCACTATGGCAAACCTTTTGATGCTGCTGCTCGCGGCAGCCGGCAGTCCGTCTCATTCGAACGCGGTGCGTCACCAGCCGCCAACGCAGCAAGCCGCACCGGCCACTGCGCAATCGCAACCGCCGCGGCCGCCGGACCTGCGGCGCGCGTCCGCGTTCGATACCGGCCGTCTGCGTCGCATCTGACACCGGCTCATTCTCTTCCACTTCTTGACTGGAGCTTTCCATGGCCTATTCCTGCACTGATTTCGTTGACGACGTACTGAACGACATGGTGGTCCGAAACTGGATCAAACCCGAGCAGTACGGACCTGACGACCCGCAAGCTCAGTGCCATGCGGTATTGGGCGCAATCGGCAAAGCGGATGTATCACTTCGGCTCGCCGCTGACGCCAAGCAGTTTCATGTCGAACTCCTCGATGCCGTCGAAACGCTCACCGGCGTAGCCGAACAGCACGGCGCGCTCGCCCTCGCAAATGTCGTCTATCTCCAGACGGCCATATTGAAGGGCCGGGTGATCGAGCTCACGCGCGACGAGGCGGAAACCTTCGCTTTCGTCAGAGACCTGCCTTCGGGCTGTCGCTGGTGGCAGAGCGTCAAGCTGATCGAGTAAGTGGCACAAATCGCTGTCCAATTTTTTTCTCAACCCTTGCGGGCAAACGGCCCGCTCGGGTCGCTCCGTATTTCTTTGTGTGGAGTGTTCTCATGTTTGAAGCAGCCAAGCTAGGCGCATCGCCCGAGCAGTTTCCCAACCTCGAAGCGGCGATTGACTACATCGCCGGCACCGCGACGTACGCGGGTGAAGTTCGCCCGTGGGTCCGGAACGTCGATACGAAGGTCTTCCTGATCATCGGCGGCAGAGTGCAACCTCAAAACGGGGTGCGCCAATGACACCGCCGTGGCTGGAGCAATACGCCAGTGGCCAGAAGACCGGCTATGCGCAAGTGTTCATGTCGTATGCCGAGTACTACGGAGTCGACGGATCTGCTGACGATGACCCGGAAATTGAAGAGCGGATCGCCATGCATCGGCAGCCGCTCGTCGGATACGCGAGTCACACCGGCACCCGCCGCAACCTGGCCGCACTGAAGGGCGCCGACTGGCGCTTGTTGGTCTCGGCTAAGGGCGAGTTGCGTACCGAGGGCTTCGATCGCTACGCGTTGGATAACGGCGCTTGGACCGCGCACCAGCAAGGCCAGCCCTTCGACGAGCACGCGTTTTCTGTTGCTGTCGAACGGCTTGGCGAGCGGACCGATTGGCTTGTCCTTCCGGACATCGTCATGGGCGGGATGGCCTCGCTCGACCACTCGTTGAAGTGGCTCGAACGACTTCGCGGGATGCCGTGCTGGATGCTGATCGCAGTTCAGAACGGTATGCGGGTCGACGACCTCGCTTCGCTTCTTTCGCCTGCTGTCGGCATTTTCATTGGCGGTTCGACAGAGTGGAAAGAGCAGACCGCACCCGTCTGGGGATCCCTCGCGCGACGGCGTCACTGCTACTTGCACGTCGGTCGCGTGAACTCGGCGCGGCGCATCCGCATCTGCGCGGCCGCCGGTGCCGACAGCTTCGACGGTACTAGCGTGAGCCGGTACGCGAAGACGCTTCCTCGGCTGGATCGAGCAACACGGCAAGCAGATATGTTTGCCGCAGCGCACGACGGCCTCGAAGAGGCGCAAAGGGCGACAGCCGACCTGTTTATTTAACGAACCATCAATCTTTAACCCTTTCGGGACCGCATCCCCGAAAGGGTCGCTCCTGCCTTTTTCTGAAGCGGATATGGAAAGCGAAATCTTAATCAAGATGGAAGCTGCGATCAGCGTCATGCAGCGATACATCGAACAAGGCCATAGTCTGAGATGCGCCTATCCGAACCGCCGTGTACGGACCCGTACGCACGGTGGTGTGGGAGGGGTCGGGCCGTGAGGCCTGCCCCTATCCCGATCGTCAGATGCGCTTTACGCATGCATGGCGCGGTTGTGCGGATTAGACGTCCGGGAAATCGAAGATCGTCAAACCGTTTAAGCATCGGCCCCGTTGAAGCAGACGGGGCTGTGTGACGACGTCGTTGAATTTTGCTGCAATCGTGGGGGAAAGGAATGGCGGGGCACCTATACGAAGCAGAATAGCCGAATCACGTTGTTGATCTGGATGCAGGGTTGGGCAGGCGGCACAAAATGGCTTGAATGGGTTACATTGGCCGTCTGGCGCGTACACTCTTGCCGAAGCGGCGAGAACTCCGCATGCAATTTTCGGCACGATGTGGCCGTAGGGTTATGCAGGTCCTTGCGGCCCAGATTTTCTTCTTTCTCTTCGTTACCACAGACGCGCCATCCGCTGTTGCGCAAACCTTCCCGGACGTCATCGGCGCCGCGCGCCTCGATTCGGGCTATTCACAAATTCCGACCTTGACCGCAACGCCTGATATCAGCTCCGCGCACCTCGACATCTCGGATGGGCCGGTTCCGCAATCGCTCACACTTACGCGGGTCCCCTATGAAGGCAGTTTGTTAGTGCTTTCGGATTGGAACAGTATCGGCTGGCGAATTTCCGGCGGCTATTCTTTCAAGTCGTATTCGTAGCTTCGCTAAAGGGCTATTATTGAAAATGCACGAGACTGGACCGATTCGCGCTCTCGATCCGCTCAGTAGCCCGCCTCTTTTTGATGGCGAACGGCAAGAATAGTCGCTGTCTCTCCATCAAAATGATACAACGCGATATACCCGCTGTCGCCGAATTCGATAGGCCATTCGCGAAAGGCCGTGTCCATGTCTTCTACTGACCTGCCTACATGCGGTTGCTCGGCAAGTACTTTCACCCCCGCACGAATCACCTGTGCAGCGCGTCGTGCGGCGCTCGGACTTCTTGGCAAAAGGAAACGGTACAAACGTTGTATATCACTGAGTGCAGATGGGGCCCAGATTAGTCGTGACACTTAGGCGGCTCCACATCTTCACCCGCCTCAAGCTGGGAAAGCCACGCGTCCGCCTCAGCAGCCGTGACATGCAAGCCATCAGCCTGATACTCGTCCCAAGCACGCTTCGCATCTTGTTTAAATGCTTCGCGCTGTTCCTCTCGTTCCACATACTGTTTGATCGCTTCCCGCATGATCCAATGAGCTGAGCGGTCACGTAAGCCAGCCAAACGTTGCACGCGATCTTTCAGTTCATCATCGAGCTTAACAGTTGTAGCCATGTGACCCCCAATATCAACAGGTATTACTTGTTGATACTACACGATGCGGGTGCTCGACGTTGCCGATACCTGCCGCCATCGCGGATGCAGATTCAAAAGTTTTTCTTGCCGAGCAGTCGAGATAGTTCTGCCGTTGCGGCGTTGAGCAATGCTCCGAATTGCGCGACGCGCGGCTCATCGACACGCACGCTCGGACCAAAAATGCAGAGCGACCCCGCAACCTGATTCGCGCCGTTGAAGAACGGCGCCGCCACGGCGACGGCGCCTTCGATCAACTCGTGATGACTCGTGCCAAAGCCTTCGGCGCGAATCCGTTCCATGTCGCTGACGAGCGCGGAAAGGTCCTGGCCGGGTTCGACGAGATAGCCGCGCAACTCCTCAGTCGACAGGTTCATCTGCGACAGAATCGAACGGCCGCTCGCGCCGCGCACCAGCTTTTCCCGATATCCGACGCCGCGCCGGAAGCTGAGCGGCTGATTGCTCTCCAGTTCCGCTACGCACAGCCGATACGTCCCGTCCGGGACGAATAGCGCAACGGTCTCCGATGTCGCGTCCCGCAGACCTTGCAGCACCGGCTGCGCGAGTTCCGCGATGCGCTGATCGCTCAGCCAGACATGCGCGAGCTGCGCGACCGAGCTTCCCAGATGAAAACGCTGCGGCTCTCCGGACGACGCCAGAAATCCCGCCTGCTCGAGCGTATTCAAGAGCCGATACAACGTCGGACGGCTCAGATTCACCCGCGTGAGCAACTCCGCGACAGTCAGCGATTTATCTCCCGGTCTGAACGCCAGCAGTATCTCCAGCGCCCGCTCAACTGCACGAACGCTCTCGTGCGCCTTCTTTTCTTCCATTTTTCTCGTGTCCTTTGGCGCGTGCCGTCAGCGCCATTGTAGAGAAATCCCCTATCCGGCAACGCTTGAATTTTATGCGGCTTGTCCGTAGAATGAAATCACAGTCTCATCAGACGGACAACCTCACATACGATTCGGAGTTTGAGCATGGACAAGAACATGTCGGAAACGCTGGTGCGCACGGGTCCCGGCACCGCGATGGGCAACCTGATGCGCCGCTACTGGGTGCCGGTCCTGCTGGCCAGCGAGGTCGCGGAGCCTGACTGTCCGCCGGTGCGCGTGCAGATCCTCGGCGAGAAGCTGCTGGCGTTCCGCGACACGGAAGGCCATCCCGCGTTGATCGACGAGTTCTGCTCGCATCGCGGCGTGTCGCTCTACTTCGGGCGCAACGAGGAGAACGGCATCCGCTGCTCGTATCACGGTCTCAAGTTCGACCGGAACGGCAACTGTGTCGAAGTGCCTTCGGCACCGCAGGCGTGCAAGCACATGGGGATCAAGGCGTATCCGTGCATCGAGCGCGCGGGCATCGTGTGGGCCTACATGGGCCCGAAGGACAAGCAGCCGGCGCCGCCGGACCTCGAATGGTGCAACCTGCCGGCGGACCAGGTTTTCGTGTCCAAGCGCCTTCAGGACTCCAACTATCTGCAGGCGATGGAAGGCGGTATCGACACGAGTCACGTGTCCTACGTGCATCGCTATGAAGTCGATGAAGACCCGATGCATCAGGGCACCAAGGCGCTCGACTACATCAAGGCCGACGGCAACGTCATCTTCGAAATCGAAAAGCAGCCGTTTGGGCTCACGCTCTTCGGCCGCCGCAATGGCGAACCGGATTCCTACTACTGGCGCATCACGCAGTACCTGTTCCCGTGGTACACGCTGATTCCGCCGTTCGGCGACCATTCGCTGGCCGGCCACGTGTGGGTGCCGATCGACGATCACACCTGCTGGGCCTGGAGCATCAACTTCCGTCCCGACCGTGCGCTGTCCGAGGAAGAAATGAACGACCTGAACGCGGGCAAGGGCATTCACTGCGAGTACGAGCCGGGCACGTTCCGTCCGAAGGCGAACAAGGACAACGAGTATCTGATCGACCGTCAGGCGCAAAAGGACAAGCGCGCGTATTCCGGCGTGTTCGGCTTCGCGATGCAGGACGCGTCGCTGCAGGAAAGCATGGGGCCCATTCAGGACCACAGCAGGGAGAAGCTGCTGCCCACGGATCGCGCCATCGTCATGGCTCGACGCATGTTGTTCGATGCGGCCACCGCCTTGCAGGCCGAAACCGATCCGCCCGCGCTCGATGCCAACCAGCAGCGCGTGCGCGCGGCGGGCGCCTTGTTGCCGCGCGATCAGAAGCCGCAGGAATGGGCGGTCATCCATCTCTCGGATGGCAAGGGCCAGCCGATCTACTCCATCTAGACGAGCGGCACGCTCGACGTTCATCCGTACAAGGAGGCCGGCGTCATGCCGGCGTGAGATGCAAGCTCCAAGACTGAAAGACAAGGTCGTGCTGATCACGGGCGGCGGAGGCGGCATAGGCGCCGCGACCGCACGCGTGTTCTGCGACGAAGGCGCGGCGGTCGTGCTCGTCGATGCGAATCTGCAGGCGCTCGCCAGAGTCGTCGACGATCTGCTGAGCCGCGATCCCGCTGCGCGCGTCGAGACATTCGAAGCCGATGTCGCGAACGCAGAACAGGCTGCCCAGGCGGCGGAACTCGCCGTGAGCACGTTCGGCAGGCTCGACGTGCTCGTCAACAACGCGGCGATGCGCAACTACAGCGCACTTGCCGATGCCACGCCGGAAGAATGGCAGAGCATGGTCTCGGTGAACCTGGTCGGTACCTCGAACTACTGCAAGGCGGCATTGCCGTTCCTGCGCCGGGCCGGGTCGGGCGCGATCGTCAACGTATCGTCGTGTTATGCGGTGACGGGACGCAAGGGCATGGGTCTTTACGATGCCACCAAGGCGGGCATGCTCGCCATGACGCGTACGCTCGCGTTCGAAGAAGCGTCGCACGGCGTGCGCGCCAACGCGATCTGCCCGGGCTCCACGCTGACGGACTTCCACGTCAATCGAGCGCAGGCCGCCGGCAAGAGCGTCGAAGCGCTGAAAACACAGCGCCAGGACACGTCGTTGATCGGCCGATGGGCCGCTCCGGAGGAAGTCGCGTTGCCGATTCTCTGGCTCGCGAGCGACGAAGCTTCGTTCATCACCGGCACCACGCTGATGGTCGACGGCGGCCTCTCGATCATGTGAGGGCAGCCGTCATGAGCGAATCCACCATGACCGTGCGCGTGGCGCGGCGCACTGCAGAAGCCGATGACATCGTGAGTTTCGAACTCGCGAGTCTCGACGGGCGCGACTTGCCCGCGTTCGATGCGGGCGCGCACATCGACGTGCATCTGCCGACCGGACTCGTGCGGCAATACTCGATTCTGAGCGCGCCGTACGAACCGTCGCGCTATCAGATTGCCGTGCTGCGGGAAGCGGAGTCGCGCGGCGGTTCCGCCGGCATGCACGACGCCGTGCGCGAAGGCGACGAATTGCGCGTCAGCGTGCCGCGCAATCACTTCGCGCTGGCAAGCGGGGCGGCGAAGCATGTGCTGCTGGCGGGCGGCATCGGCCTGACGCCGCTGCTGTGCATGGCGCAACACCTCGACCGCGACGGCGAAGCGTTCGAATTGCACTACTGCGCGCGCTCGCGTGCACGCGCTGCGTTTCTCGAACGGCTCGCGAACGCGCCGTGGGCGCCACGCGTGCAACTGCATTTCGACGATGAAGCCGAGCAGCAACGTCTGCATCTCGACACGCTGCTGAAAGACGCCACGCCGGACACGCATCTCTATGTCTGCGGTCCGCAAGGTTTCATGAACGCCGTGCTCGACGCGGCGCGCGCGAACGCATGGCCGGAGCATCGGCTGCATTACGAGTTTTTCGCGGCGCCCGCTGTCGACACCTCGTGCGACGGCGCCTTCGAAGTCTGTCTCGCGCGCAGCAACAAGCTCGTGCCGATTCCCGCGGATCGCACCGTGACGCAGGCGCTGGCCGATGCCGGTGTCGATATCCCGGTCTCCTGCGAGCAGGGCATCTGCGGAACCTGCATCACGCGCGTGATCGATGGCGAGCCGGAACATCGGGACTTGTTTCTGTCGCCCGAGGAACAGGCGCGCAACGATCGGTTCCTGCCGTGCTGTTCGCGCTCGAAGACAAGCAGGCTCGTGCTGGATCTGTAGCATCGCAGTCCCGTTATCCCGCAATACACGCCCGGCCCCTGCGCGCCGGATGTCGAACTGAAACAAGAATGGGGCGGCCATCGCACGCCCCGCATGGAGGAGTCGTGGAAAAAAACCTGGCGTCTACGCGTGACGCAACGGGCGCGGACTGGTCCGCGTCGAACGCGGGCGAAACGGAGGCGAGCCCTTATCGCTGGGTCGCGCTGTTCATCGTCTGGGCGGCGTTCCTGCTCAGCTATGTCGATCGCGTGGCATGGAGCACGGTCGCGGCGCCGGTCGGCGCGTCGCTCGGCATCGAGGTGTCGCTGCTCGGCGCGTTCGTGACGGCGTTCTATGCGGGCTATGTGGTCGCGAACATCATCGGCGGCATGCTGACGGACTATCTCGGCGGCCGCGCGATGATGACGCTCGCCTTGCTGCCGCTCGGCGTCTTCACCTTCTTCTTCGGCGAGACCACGTCGCTGAGCGTGGGTATTCTGATTCAACTGGCGATGGGCTTCGCCGCCGGCGCCGACTACTCCGCCGGGATGAAAGTGATTCCCGCATGGTTCACGCGCGACCGGGGCCGGGCGATGGGCCTCTACACGACGGCGACCTCGCTCGCGGTGGTGCTGGCCAACGCGATCGTCCCGACGATCTCCGCGCAGTACGGCTGGTCGAGCGCGTTCCGCATGCTCGGTATCGCGACCTTCGCATGGGGCATCGTCTCGCTGCTGTTCCTGAAGAATCGGCCGGGCGGCGAGCGGGCACCGGCACGCAACAGCGCAAAGGAGATGCTCGGTCTTCTGCGCAATCGCAATCTGATCTTCCTGTCGATTGCAGGCTGCGGCGGCCTCTGGGCGACGGTCGGCTTCGGCGCATGGGGCAATGCGCTGATGACGCGGCAATACGGCATCTCGCCGGTCGTGGCCGGATCGATCATCGCGTCGTTCGGGATCGGCGCGGTGATTGCCAAGCCGACGCTCGGCTGGATCTCCGACTTGCCGGGCATTTCGCGGCGGCTCATGTCCATTCTCGTTCTGATCGCGTTCGCCATCACGCTGGTGGTGTTCGGCATGTGCTCGACGGTCACGCAGTTCTATATCGTCGCGCCGATTCTGGGTGCGTTCTCCTACGGCTACTTGCCCGTGCTGATGGCGCAAGTCAGCGATGCATCCGGCAAACGCCTGGCGGGTGCCAGCGCGGGCTGGACCAACGCCATCTGGCAGATGGGCAGCGCGGTTTCGCCGCTGGCAGTCGGACACGTTTATGGCGGAACGCATTCCATCGTGCTCGCCGTGCTCACGCTCGCGGTCGGACCGGTCATCGGCCTCGTGGCGATGCTGTTCGTCAGCAAGCGCATCGCGCAGATCTGATTCCTCGCACCACACGCTACCGATACAACGACCAGAAAACCGTCAGGAGACACGCTTGAAATCGAATCACGCTACGCGATGGGTGAGGACTTCGCTCACCGCTTCCCTTTGTACATTCGCGAGTTTTGCGGCGCACGCCCAGTCCTCGGTCACGCTCTACGGCATTCTCGATTCGGGTGTCGAGTATGTGAATCACGCGGCCAAACAAGGACCCGGTACGGTGTTCCGGCTCAATACGGGCAATCGCATCAATTCGCGCTGGGGATTCACCGGCAAGGAAGACCTGGGTGCGGGACTGCGCACGATCTTCACGCTGGAATCCGGCTTCGCGACCAACAACGGCACGCTTCAGCAAGGCGGACGGCTGTTCGGGCGGCAGGCCTTCGTCGGGCTGGAAAGCGACACGTTCGGCGCGGTCATGGCCGGCCGGCAGATGACGCCGATGTACCGCTACTTCCTGGCGCTCGATCCGCTCAACTATTCGAGCTACGGCCTGTCCGCTCAGGACGCGCAGTTCGTCGGACGCGCAGACAACGCGGTGGAATATCTGGGGCATGTGGGTCCGTTCGAGCTGAACGCGCTGTACAGCTTCGGCTACGATTCGACCATCGCGAACGGCGCACAGGTGCCGGGCGAATTCCGTGTCGGCAAGCAGTTCGATTTCGGCGGCCGCTACCGGCAGGGACCGCTCAATCTGACCTTCGCCTATGAGCAGCGCCAGGGCACGAGCATCGCTTCATCGGGAGACAGCGAGCGCCGCTATCTCGCGGGCGGATCGTATGTCATCGGCCAAGCGACGCTGTACGCGGGCTACGAGCTGCTGCTGAACGACGTCAACGCGACGCTGACGGCGTCGCCGCCGCAGACCATGGCATTCGGCGGCGTTCGCTACAAGGTCACGCCTGCGCTGGAGGTATCGGCCGCTTCCTACTATCACGCGTACCGGACGGTGTCGGCGCATGCCATCAGCTCGGGCGTCAACGCGGATTACTTGCTGTCGAAACGCACGACGCTCTACACGGATATCACGTATGTCATCAACAGCGCGCGGTCCGCATTGAGCGCGACGGGCTCGACCACGCCGGTCGCGACCGGCGCCAACCAGCTCGCGGTGGCGGTGGGCATCGCACATAAGTTCTGAGTGCGCGAGAGAAGACAAGGGCCGGAGGAGCCATCGCATGCAGCAGCGCAGCGCACGGACGACGTTCGACGAAGCCGCAACGAACGTCAACTATTGGGCGGTATTGTCGGTCGTGCTCGGCTCGTTCCTGGGCAACCTCGACTCGTCGATCGCCAATGTCGCGCTGCCGACCATCGCGCACGATCTGGCCCGGACGGCGGCGCAGACGGTCTGGGTCGTGACGTCGTATCAGCTGGCGGTGGCGGTGTCGGTGCTTCCGCTCGCCGCTGTCGGCGAGATGTTCGGGTTCAGGCGGGTGTTCCTATGCGGCGTCGTGCTGTTCACGGCGGCATCGCTGGGCTGCGCGGCGGCGCCTTCGCTGGCGCTGCTCGTCGCGGCGCGCCTGCTGCAGGGCGTGGGCGCGGCGGCCATGTCCACGGTCGTGCCGGCGCTGCTGAGGCAGGTCTATCCGCCGCAACTGATCGGGCGCGGGGTGGCGCTGCTCGGTCTGGCCGTGGCGCTCTCGGCGGCGCTAGGCCCGACCGTCGCGGCGGGTGTTCTGTCGATCGCGTCATGGCGCTGGCTGTTCGCGATCAACCTGCCGCTCGGCGTCTTCGGCGCCTGTCTCGCGACCGCGATGCTGCCGCGCAATCCCGCATCGAATCCGCCCCGCACGTTCGATTATGCGGGCGCCGCACTGAGCGCGGCCACCATCGCGCTGTTCGTTCTGGGCGTGGGCGGCCTGTTCGACGACGATGCCAGCCTGCGGCCGGGTCCGTTGTGCGAGATCGTCGCGGGCTGCGTGGGCGCCTGCGTGCTGATCAGGCATCAGCGCGGACGCGCGGCGCCGCTCGTGCCGCTGGATTTGCTTCGACTCCGTATTCTGTCGCTGTCTTCGCTGACGTCGATCTGCTCGTATATCGCGCAGACGCTCGCCTATCTCGGCTTGCCCTTTCTGCTTCAGCATCAGTTGGCGCGCACTGCGACCGAGACGGGACTGCTCGTGTCGCCGTGGCCGCTGGTCATTGTGTTCATCGCGCCGCTGGCGGGGCGGCTCTCGGACAGGTATGCGCCGGGTGTGATCGGCGGCATCGGACTCGCGATTCTGGCCGTCGGCCTGGGTCTGCTGGCGGCGCTGCCGGCCAACCCGGCCGATGCAGACATCGTGTGGCGCGTGCTGATTTGCGGCGTCGGCTTCGGTCTGTTTCAGACACCGAACAACCGCATCATGCTGACCTCAGCGCCGAAGGAGCGCAGCGGCGCGGCCGGCGCGTTGATGACGATGGTGCGCATGATCGGCCTGACGCTCGGCGCGGCGCTGGCCGCACTGGCTTTCGGCGTCTATGGAGAGGCGGGCGCGCACGTGGCGCTGATCGGCGCGGCAGTCGCGGCCGCGTTGGGCGTTGTGGTGGGCGCAGTGCGGATCGCACGACCGCGTGCTGCGGGCTGACACCAAGGGATTCTGAAGCACGCAGGATCCGCCACGCGCCGACCGCCAACGGGGCGGCGAGCAGCGACCAAGCAAGCCAGTGCGCGCCGTCGTGATCGATGAGCAGGGCGATCGTCAGGCCTGACGCGACTGCAGGTCCAGGACATATGCACTGGAGGCCATGTCGTAACTCGCGCGACGCTCATTCAGCAGAAAGTGCATCGACCGGTGCAGTTCGAAATCACGGAGCAGACTCGCCAGAGTGTTTCGACTTGGATTTCGGCCTGAGAATTGAAACCGGCCGACTTTTTGTTTCCAAGCCGGCTGCACGCTTCAGCGCATCTGTCGACGCATCAGTGCGCGTATCGTTCATCTTTGGGTCGCGTAGATCGGACTCGACGACACGGCGTATGGTACGCACACAATACGACGAACGAAGGCGTGATTGATCTTTTGCCCCACCAAGAACCTGCGCGCGGTCCAGTTGCTGGTGGGCCAGACAAAACTCGAGAGTACGGTGCGATACCTCGGGATTGAGGTGGGCGACGCGCTAGAGATGGCCGAGCCAACGGAAGTCAATGCTGCGGCCGGCGAGCGTGCGCTTGCGGCCATTTTCGGACGTACGTCTGGGTGCCTGCGCGAACGCACTAACGACGGGTCCACCTCCGAGAGCGGATCTTTGTCGAGCAGCGATATCGCCTCGTCCGAGAGAGGGACAGCCTGTGTGCGCCCTTGGGCGGTCGACCCAGAACTGGCCCGTCGGTTATGGAGCATGAGCGAGCAGTCGACCGACGTACGATTTCCTGCCGGTCAACATACGTAAATGGCATAACCGATTCATCCATTTGCATTCGCAAGCCGTTCAAGTTTCCCGATTGCTTTCGTCACGGCAGGCCGGGCAATCATCGCGTCGTCCCAGCGTTGCACATGCGGCACCTCGTCGAGTGTCAGAGCCGGGAACGCGCGTCGCCATATCCATCCAAAGTGGGCGATATCCGCGATGGAATACTCGTCGCCCGCGACGAACGACTGCCCGGCAAGAATACCGTCGAGCAGTTTCAGTTGACGGTTCGCTTCGCCGGAGAAGCGCTCGATGGCATGCGGCAGCGGCTGCGGTGCGAATTTGAGGAAGTAACCCGCCTGTCCGAAGGCCGGGCTCAGTCCTGAAGCATGGACGAACAGTTGTTCAAACGTGCGAGCCCGGCGCACCGGGTTTTGCGAGAGCAGCTTGCCGTGCTTCTCGGAGAGATAAACGAGGATAGCCGCAGACTCGGTCAGCACGAAATCGCGATCATCTGTGGTCAGCACAGGCACTTTTCCGTTGGCGTTCAAGGCGAGAAACGCATCGCTTTTCTGTTCACCCTTTCGAACGTTGACTGCATGCAGCGTGTACTCGATTCCGAGTTCTTCGAGTGCGATCGGCACCTTGACGGAATTGGGCGTGGCAAATGCATGAACGTGGTACATGGCGTGTGATCCTTTTAGAGATAGCGGTTTGGCGTGAGACGAACTGTGCGCGGCATTCGATCTCTGGTGAAGTCCGGTCGGAGTGATAAGCGCTATTCCTCCAAGGAATGGCTCAGGACGACCGGAGTCGGATGCTTCTCGTTATTCCGCGCAGGAATGACAGCTATCGCCCGTTGCTGTCTTCTGCAGAATCGCGCTTGCCCTGAAGATCCACAGGTCTTTTCCCTTTTCAGGTACGCGCAATGAACCCTCTCTTTACTCAAACTCAGGTCGGTCCTTATCCTGTCAGTCACCGCGTCGTCATGGCGCCGCTCACGCGGATGCGCACCGAAGCGCAGAACGTCCCGGGCGATCTGATGGTCGAGTATTATGCGCAGCGCGCTTCGTCGGGCGGCTTGCTGATTTCCGATGCGACGTCCGTGTCTCCTCTCGGTTTCGCCTATGTGGGCGCACCGGGCATCTACACCGAAGAGCATGCACGCGGCTGGAGATGCGTCACTGACGCCGTCCACGCGAAAGGCGGACGTATCTTCCTGCAGTTATGGCATGCGGGACGACAGGCGCATCCCGCCAACATCGGCGGAGAATTACCGGTCGCGCCTTCTGCCGTGCGCGCTTATGAACACTCGGCAATTCACGACGAAAGCGGGCGCGTTATCGAGGTCGAGCAGGTCGTCCCGCGCGCACTCGCGCTGGAAGAGATTGCTGGCGTGATCGAAGAATTTCGTCACGCTGCGACGCTTGCGAAACAGGCCGGTTTCGATGGTGTCGAACTACATGCCGCTAATGGTTATCTGCCCGACCAGTTTCTGCAGGACGGCGCGAACCACCGTACGGATGCATATGGCGCTCGCTTGAGAACCGGGCGCGCTTTCTGTTCGAGGTAATCGACGCAATCGCTTCGGTGTGGGACGCCGACCAGATCGCAGTCCGCCTATCGCCGAGAAGCTCGTATGGCACGATGTCCGATAGCGATCCGCATGCCACGTTCGGCTATGTCGCGCAGCGCCTGGACGGCTATGGGCTCGCGTATCTGCATGTCGTCGAGCCGCGTGTGCGCGGTAACGATGACGTCGCCGCAGCGGCATCCGCCGTCTCGGCGAAAAATTTGCGGCGCGTGTTCAAGGGAACACTCATCGCAGCGGGCGGCTTCACAGCGGATAGCGCGCATCGCATAATCGAAGCAGGCGGCGCTGATCTCGTCGCGTTCGGGCGCCTGTTTGTCTCCAATCCAGATTTGCCCGAGCGACTGCGCGTCGGAGCACCGCTGAACCATTACGATCGCTCGACGTTCTATGGCGGCAACGCACGCGGTTACACCGATTACTCCTTCCATAGCGCCGCGCGAATGCTCTGAACCGGATTTGCACGCATCGCAAACCGGCCCCGCCGCAGGCGATCCTGCGGCGGGGCCGCTTCCATTGCGGATTGCATTCGTGAACGGAAGTCAGATGATCAAGTCCGATCATCGGCATTTCATCGATCCCATGTTCTGACGCGCTAGACTCCCGCCTGAACACATCACAGCCACAACAAGGACTTTCACGGTCCGCAAGGAGAAGCAACGGCATGGACCGGATGGCAGCAATGGAAACGTACGTCAGCGTGGTGGAGGCTGGCTCATTCTCGGCGGCCGCCAAGCGGCTCAAGCTAGGTCAACCGGCGGTTTCGAAGTCGATTACGCAGCTCGAAGAGCGACTCGGCGTGCGGCTGCTGTTGCGCTCGACGCGCGGCCTGACGCCCACCGATGCAGGTCAGCGCTTCTACGAACATGCCAGACGCGCAATCGAAGAGGTAGACCTCGCCGAGCATGTCGCGCGTGACGCGTCGACCGGGCTATCTGGAGTGTTGCGCATCAGCGCAGCCGTGACCTTCGCGCGGCTGCATATCCTTCCGGCGCTGAAGACGTTTCTGGACCGGCACCCTAACCTGCAAATCGATATCGTGCTGGACGATCGCACCATCGACCTGCTCGAAAAAGGCGTGGACGTGGCGCTGCGCATGGGCTCGCTCGACGATTCGACGATGACCGCACGGCGCATCGCGCAAAGCCGTCGGCTGGTGGTCGGCACGCCTGCGTATCTAGCCGAAGCGGGTGTGCCGACGACGCCTGCGGAGCTTAGCCAGCATCAGGTGATCGTGTATTCGTTGCGAGGCGGTGGCGAGTCTTGGGCGTTCAGCCAGCGCGGTAAGGAAACGGCGGTTGTCGTATCCGGGCGCGTCAGCGTCAGTGCCGCTGAAGGAATGCGTACAACAGTGCTCGGCGGCATTGGTCTTGCAATCGCATCGGAATGGATGTTTTCGCCTGAACTTGTCGACGGCACGGCTCAGGCCGTGCTGACCGACTGGGAATTGCCTTCGATCGACCTTTGGGCAGTCTTCCCGGCCGGGCGCCTGGTAAGTGCGAAGGCGCGAGCGTTCGTCGCCTTCGTGGAGGAGATACTGGGCGTCACAGGCGGCGGCAACGCAACTTCAGAAAGCGAGCTTGCCGATTGACGCACCGCCGTCGACGTAAAGCGTCTGACCGGTCATGAAGCCGGCCGCGTCGGATAGCAGAAACGCGATCGTCGCGGCAATTTCATGGGGCTGGCCGAAGCGCCCCATCGGTACTGCGGACAGATAACGCTTCTCGCCCTCGCTGCCGGGCGGATTGTTCGCGCGAAACAGCACGGTCTCGGTCGGGCCCGGCGCTACGGCATTCACCGTAATGCCCGTGCCCGCCAGTTCCAGCGCCCACGAACGCGCAAAACTTACCAGCGCGGCTTTCGCCGCTGCGTAGGCCGTGCGTTGCGTCATGCCGAGAATTGTCAGGCTGGAAATGTTCACGACGCGTCCCCAGCCGCGTTTTTGCATGCCGGGAAGCAGCGCCTGCACCGTTTGCACGGCAGGGTGAAGATTCAGTGCGAGAACGTCGTCGAGATCGTTTAGCGCGACTTCCCCGAGACGCTGCGGCCTGACTAATGCGACGTTGTTCACCACGCCATCGAACGCGTGACGTCGCACGAGGTCATCGAGCACCGCACCGCTTGCGGCACGGTGGGCCAGATCGACGCGGACCAGTTCGCCCGGAAAATCGCTTGCTTCGCGCGCGAGACCCACCACGCGGTGGCCATCGGCAATCAGCCGTTCTGTCAACGCGAGGCCAATGCCTTTGGTCGCGCCGGTAATGAGAAATGTACGTTGTGTCATCAAATGTCCTTTAAGAACCGGAAGGAATCGAAAAGCCGCGCCGGGTTTTCCGGCGCGGCATGTCTGTTGCCCGGCGTTGAGCGGTAAGGCTCAGGCGTTGGCCGTCGCCTTTTCCAGAACCGAGAACATGTCCGATGGATCGGGACGACGCGTGTAATCCGGGTTGACCTCCGAATACAGCACAATGCCATCCTGTCCGATGATGTAACGTGCGGGCATCGGCAAGGTCCAGCTCGGGTCGTTATTGAACGCGGGCAGATCGTTCTTCAGGTTCTTGTACAAGTCGACCAGATAGTCGGGCAACGCGAAGCGCAATCCGAAGTCCATGCCCGTCTGACCGTTCACGTCGCTCAGCACCGGAAAGCCCAGTTCGTTGGTGCGCACGGACTTGCGGCTGTTGACCGGCGTTTGCGGAGAAATCGCCACGACGTTCGCGCCATAGGCCTGAATCTGCGGCAGCACCTCGTTGATCGCCTGCAATTCGATATTGCAATACGGGCACCAGACACCGCGATAGAACGTCACCACCATCGGACCCTTCACCAGCAACGCAGCGGACGACACGTCGTTGCCATCCTGATCCTTAAGGTTGAAATGCGGGGCGCGGTCGCCGGCCGCAATCGCGCGGCCTGCTTGTCCGCTGGCAATCAGTTCTGCTGTGGCGCGTTCCATCACCGGATGAATCTCCGCAGGAGCGTTGAAGGGCGGCTTGCCAGCCTTGAAGTCGGCCCGGAATGCGTCCAGTTTGTCTTGCAGTGACATGAGTGTTCTCCGTCGAGAGGAATAAAGGAATAATGGATTCAGGCTGCGTTCTGTGCTGCTGCGATGCGAGCCACTTCGGCCGCCGTGATGCCTTCGAGCGCAAGGCCGTAGCCGATGCCTTCGTCGATCACACGACGCAGACGTTGAGTCAGGCCAATGCGGGTGTATTTGGTGGTGAGCGGGGGCTGCTTTGCGATCGTCGCGGCGATGTTGTGCGCACGTTCGAGTAACTGATCTGCAGGCACGATCTCATTAATCACACCCAGCGACCTCGCCTCTGCAGCGTCGAGCTTTTGCTGCGTGAGCACGAAGTACCGGCCGCGAATGCTGCCAATCATTTCCGACCACAGCAGATGCACGCCGTCGTTGGGAGCGATGCCGAACGCGGCGTGCGGCAGGTCCTGGAACACGGTCTCGGGCGTCGCCACCACGATGTCGCACAGCAGGACATATTCCGAATGCAGCAGGACCGGGCCGTTGAGCGCAGCAATCATCGGCACTTCGATGTCCAGGATGTTCATCAGGATCTTGCGGCCTTCGCGGAAGATCTTGTCGTAGCCACGCGGCGTGAAGAAATCGAAACCTTCCGGCGAGATCGCGTCCATGAATGCGTCGCCGTTTCCTGTCAGGATGACTACGCGGTTATCCGGATCTTCACCGATCTGATGAAACATATCGGTGAACTGTTCATGCGTGTGGCCATTGAAGACGAGCTTCTCGCATTCGGTATGGAAACGGACTTCGAGCACGCCGTCCGGTGTACGGGTCAGTCGTGCATTGGGATAGGCGTTTCTATAGCGGTCGAACGTGGACATGGCGGGCTCTAGGCGAACTTCTGTATGGGTTGGACGGGAGCCGTAAGGGCTCCCGTGGACGGCCTTAGGTTGCAGCAGCGACAGCGACCGGTTTGGTCCACTCGTTACCGGCCATGAAGCCGTCGAGTGCCGTGTGGACGATGTGGTTCGTGTAGTTGCTCATCACCTTGGTCGCCACGCCGAGGATTACTTCAAGGACGTTCTGACGGGTGTAGCCGGCGGCGAGAAACGCGTCGACATCGGCGTCCGGGACGAAACCGCGCTCACGCACCACGAGGGTCGTGAAGCGATGCAGCGCTTCGAGCTTTGCATCGGGTAGCGGTGTGCCGGCGCGCAGTGCGGCGATTACGCCTCCGTCCATCTTGATCATCTTTGCGAGCGTGCTGTGACCGGCCATGCAGTAGTGGCAGTTATTCTCGAAGTTCGATGTGAGGTAGACGACCTGCTGTTCGTGCGGCGTCAGCGTGCTCTTCGAGAACAGGTCCCACAGCGCCGAGTAACCGGCCAGCAGCGCGGGCGACTCCGCCATATGCGCCTGAAGATTGGGGACGAAGCCAAATGCGCGCTTCGTGTCTTCGAGAACGGCCTTCGAGGCGGTCGGTGCGGTGTCGATGGTGTAGGTTTGGAAGTTGCTCATCGTGTTGCTCCTGTTGGTTGACGATGAGCAAATGATGAAGGTCAGCGCTTTTTCGAAGAAGGCCGGCGCCATCGATAACAGTCATTCCTGGGAGGCATAAAGCGATGGGCATCGAATTGGATAGACCGAAAAACACTGATGGTCTCTGCACCGGGAAGAATCGGTGAAGCGCACAGTTCGCGCTCAGCGTCGAATTCGTTGCAGGAGCGCTGTCGGTTTGGCCACGCGGACCGCAGCGCCAGAGCACTCAACGCGTGACCAGTACGATCGTCTGGCTCGGCACCAGCAACGCACCGAACGCGTTGTTCTGATTATGCAAGGTGTGCGTGGTCAGTCTCACGGCACATTGCCGCCGATGAGAACCTCGTGCTGCCTTCGTCGAAGCATGCCAGACCCACGATGAGCCCCAATACCACACCGCCCGGCACGCCGTCTGATCGCCATTGGTGAGCGGTATCTCGGGTCCCAGGTTGAGGCGGGTGCGTTGCCGACGACCACAGTCTCGGCAGGCGGCACGCCAATCATCAGCATCGCGAGATTGGGATACGGCGTGGTCACAGGGCCAGCAGACGTCGGCGTCGGGCAGACGTCGAGATCAGCCATTAGTTCCTCGTCCATGATCTTCGCAGCAAGCATGGCGTTTCTCCTCATTGCTCGCGAGCTGCGATCAGCCCAGCCCGATTTTCGAACCGTCGACACGCTTCACCTCGTCGGGCATGAGCGGGTGTGCCGCATACGCTGCCCATGCCTTCGACGCGCCAATGCGTACTGCTGGCATGCAGACCGTCATTGCCCTCGATACGGCGCGTACTGTCCCGCACGTGCGACGGCAGCAGACCCTCTGTGGACGATGAAAGCACAGCGATCGAAACTAAGGGTAATCCCGATTTAACAATTAGCTTTCTGTAAGATATCTTTTGTAAGACAGAAGCGATTGAACCTGAGAGAGCAGCACCACCATCAACCAACGGTAAGGTGCTGTTACGACAGAGCCCACAGGGCCATCCGAGGAACAGCCCGCTGTGTCGAAGTATCGATCAGCGGGTTCTTTTTGCAGGCGTCAAGATGTCAGGCTCAGCCGAACAGGAAAAAATAACTCTCATCGAGCGACAAATTTCGGAATGCTGGCGGTTGTCCGATAAATGTCACGAGCGCTTGCTTGCCGCGCGCGAAGACGGCATGCAACTCGAGCGAACCCAGCAAGAGTTTCAACTTCTGCACGCACGGCGAGTCGAACTCGAGCAGAGGCGTACGCAGCTTCTCGATCAATGGGGCGCCCGGCGAGCGACGAATGACCTTAGATAGAGCGGCCGCGACGCAGACACGGCCTTTTCGCTGGCTCCGCGTTACGCAAGATCAGATCTCGGACCACTCGCGCAAGAGATTGTGATAGTGATTGGACAGCGACAAGGTTTCCTCACTCTCGCCATGCCGGCTACGTAGCGTCTGGATGGTCTGATCCAGGTCGAACAGCATCGTGCGCTTCTGGTCGTTGCGGACCATGCTTTGAATCCACAGAAACGAGCACACGCGCGCACCTCGCGTAACCGGCGATACGCCATGAAGGCTCGATGAGGGATACAGCACGAGATCTCCCGCCGGCAGACGGACTTCATGCTCGCCATAAGTATCGCGTACGGTCAGGTCGCCGCCTTCGTACTCGTCGGGTTCCGATAGAAAGAGTGTCGCCGAGAGATCCGTGCGCATCCATCCGGGATCTGCTGGCGTCGCGCGCACGGCGCCATCGACGTGAAAGCCATAGTGTTCACGCCCGGCGCCTTCATAGCGGTTGAACAACGGCGGCGACACGCGCAACGGCAGCGCCGCCGAAAAGTACAAACCATTGCGCTTCAACGCGTCTTCGACGATGCGCCGCAGTTGCGGCATGTCGGCCGCGTCTTCAGGCAATTGCCGGTTCTGCTTGACCTGTGCCCCTTGCGAGCCGACGGTCCTACGGCCGTCGACCCATTGCGCGACATCGAGCCGTGCGCGCAGATGCTGCACTTCGCCTGCGTTCAGGACCTCGGGGATATGCAGCATCATGATGCGTTGCTCCGTTCGATGTTTCATCTCCCGCCGCGCGCCTACATGCGCGGCGAGAGGGTGCTGCCTCAGAAGCTCAGACTGGCCGTGACCACCGCCGTGCGCGGCGCGCCCGGGAAGTAACGATAGCCGCTCTTGTTGATGGACGCCACATAGCTGCGGTTGAAGATGTTGTACACGTTCAGTTGCAGGTTCAGATGCTTGGTGACGTTGTAAGTGGCGAGCGCGTCGAAGACCCAGTACGCATCGGTGTGATCGGGCGTGCCGACCGCGCCGTCCGTGCCGCGCTGCAAACCGCTCAAGTAGCGCGCGCCGCCGCCGAGCGTGAAGCCGTACGGCAGCTTGTAGGTGGTCCACAGCGAAAGCGCATTGCGCGGCGTGTAGGTCAGCAGCGTGGAGCCGTCCTGCGAGATGGCGCTACCGGCCGCGACCTTCGCATCCTGATACGTATAGCCGGCAATCACCGACCATGCCGGCGTGATCTGGCCTTGCGCGCTCAACTCAACACCCTGCACGCGCTTCTTGCCAATCTGTCCATACGTGCCGTCATCGAGCAGCTGCACTTCGTTGGTGATGTCGGTGCGGAACAGCGCAGCGGTCGCCAGCAAGCGGCGCCCGAACAGCTCCCACTTGGTGCCCAGTTCGTAGGTCTTGGCCTTCTGCGGCGCGAAATCGATCCGGTTCGCGCTGTTGCCCGTTCCTCCCGCGGCGAGCGCGAAGTTCGAACCGCCCGGCGGCTGTTGCGACACGCCATAGTTGAAGTAGACGTTGCCGTTGTTCGTGATCCGGTACAAGGCGCCCGCTTTCCAGTCGATCAGGTTGCCGTTCGTCGAGGTATCAATGGTCGTGACCGGCGTGCCCGCAGCCGCGCCCCCCGGACAAGCCACCACCGTGCGTCCCGTGCCGCCGCAGGCAGTCGCGCTGTTGTAGTCGGTGTTGTAGTGATCCCAGCGCAGCCCGCCGTTCAACTCGATGCGGCTGCCGATCGAAATCGTATCGAACGCGTAGGCCGCGACGGTGTTGGTCGTGCCGGTAGCATTCGCGCCGTTGCGGCTGTAGTTGGTCGCGAACACATTGCTGTTCGGATAGTAGATGCTGACTGCCGGCTCGGTCGGCGTGGTGTGCCCGTAGATGGTCTGTTCTTCACGCGTGAGTTCGAAGCCCGCGCTCACATCGTGCTTGACCGGACCCGTATTGAACGTGCTGGTGACGTTCGTCTGATTCGTCAGGATGCGGTTGTTGCTGTCGCGCAGATTCGGCGTGCGCGTCATGGTCCAGGTGGCGGGATTGGCTGCATTCGGCAAGCTCAGGTTCGTCGCCGCCGCCATGAACGAGGTCAGCATGTAATCCTGCTTCGTCTCGGCCCAGCGCGTGATGTTGCGGATGGTCGTCGCGTTGTTCAGCTTGTGCTCGATGCGCACCGTCGCCATATCGGTGGTCGAATCGTCGTGATCGGATGCCGTGCCGTAGAAGTTGTGCGTGTTCACCTTCGGCGCGGTGTTGAGCACGCCGAGCGCCGCGCTCGGGGCGGTATAACCCGGCAAGCCAATGGTCGACACCCCGCCGTCGGGAATGTTGTCCTGCTTGACGTGCAGGTAATCGATATAGACGGTAGTCGGCGTGTTCAGGCCGAAAGCCAGCGACGGCGCAATGCCCCAGCGCTGGTTCTCCACTTCGTCGCGGCCCGCGACGTCCGCCTTGTGTCCCATCAGGTTCAGGCGGAACGCGGAGGTGTCGTTGAGCTTGCGATTCCAGTCGAGCGTGCCGCGCGCGTAATTCGACGTGCCGCCTGACAGGCTGGCGTCGAAAGTGTTGTCGAGGTTCGGCTGTTTCGTGACCAGGTTGATCGAGCCGCTCGGCGCGCTGCGGCCATAGTCGGAACCGGACGGCCCCTTGATGACCTCGACCTGATCGTAGTTGAACATGTCGCGATAGACCGTGCTGGTATCGCGGATGCCGTCGATGTAGATGCTGTTGGACGTGTCCACGCCGCGCATGTAGATCGAGTCGCCCGTGCTGGTGCTGCCGTTTTCGCCCGCGTAGAAAGTGCCCACGCCCGGCACGTTGCGCAGCGCTTCCGTGAGGGTGGTCGCCTGCTGATCGCGCATCACGTCCTTGTTGATGATCGTGATGGTCTGCGTCGTGTCTTCGATCGGCTGCGTGAACTTGGGCGACGCCAACGTCTCGCTCTTGTAGTCGCTGTTCGATTGCGCCGTCACGCGCACGGCGGGCAGGGTCGCGTTTTGGGTCGTTATTGCCTGGGACTGGGCGAGGGTCGTCTGCGTTTGCGTGTCCGCGGTCTGAGCCGCGACGGGCAGGGCGCAACCGAGTGCGATTCCGCTTGCGATCGTCGCGCGTGCCGCCGCGCCGCTCAGGGTCGTACCAGTGGGAACCACGCGGCAGGGCGCGAGTTTGCGACTACGAATGTAGGCCATCTTCAGCTCGAAAGATTAGTCATCCTGCAAGAGCAGGACAATGGACCGGATAAGCCCCGGCACGGCGTGGCTGGCTGAGGCGGCCGGGCGCGATCAGTCGATGCGTTCCCTCGCGCGATGGCTGGCGATTGGATTTGAACGGCGAATCGGCGTCAGAAGAACTGACGGCGCGGCCGGACGCGTGCGGATGATGCGAGACGGGTCCGGGCGTGATTCGGGTCCCGGCAGCCAGTCAACGGCCACCAGTCGGACGACGACAATACGCTTTTATCTCGCCCACGATGCTTGCAGAAACATGCTGTAAGAAAGCGTGACAAATGTAAATCGTTCGCATTCACAAGTCAATCGTTCCTTAAAAGAAAAGTTCCACGAATCCTTGACGGGCTCGCAGATGGTGCGGAGCGGCGCTCATCCCGAAAAATTTTGTAATCATTTGCGCTGGTTCTTACAAATGAGAACGATTATCATCTCTGGCGCAAGCAAAATGACACCCGGCAGAACGCCGCTTCGAAAGCCCATCATGAATGCCCAACCTCTGCAATCCGCTGCACGCGCCGATGCTTCGCAACGCCGGGCGTTCTGGCTGCGTCACCTTCATCGCTGGCACTGGATCAGTTCCGCGGTCTGCTTGATTGGCATGATGGGTTTCGCGATCACGGGCTTCACGCTCAATCACGCGAGCAGCATCGAAGGGCATCCGCGCGTGACGCGCAGTTCGGCGCGCTTGCCGACGGCTCTGCTGCATGCGATGAGCAACGACACCGGGCAAAAGCCGCGTACGGTGCCGGCCGAGTTGGCCGACTTCATCGAGCGTCGGTTCAACGTCGATATCGCCGGCCATGAAGCCGAATGGTCCGATGGCGAGATCTACATCGCATTGCCTCGGCCCGGCGGAGATGCCTGGCTGAGCGTGGACCGCGCGACCGGCGACGTGCAATATGAACTGACCACGCGCGGCTGGCTGTCGTACCTGAACGACCTTCACAAAGGCCGCAACACGGGCGGCGTGTGGAATCTGTTCATGGATGTGTTCGCGTTCGCCTGCCTCGTTTTCAGCGTCACCGGACTGTTCCTCCTCAAGCTGCATGCGCGCAATCGCGGCGCAACCTGGCCGCTGGTCGGGCTGGGCGTGGTCGTGCCGCTGCTGCTTGCCATCGTTTTCATCCACTAACCCTTCGGTCTGAAAAAGGTTCGACATGCGTCGATTGCTCGCCGTCTCCCTCGTGGGCGCGGCCACCACGCCGCTCGCCGGCGCCGCTCATGCGGTTGAAATGAATGTCACGGTCACTATTCCTTCACTCGGCGTGGCCGAGTATCACCGGCCGTATGTATCGATGTGGATCGAGAAAGCCGACCAGACACCTGTCACGACGCTCGCGGTCTGGTACGACGGCAAGAAGAAGGGCGGCGAAGGCGCGAAGTGGCTCAAGGACATGCGTCAGTGGTGGCGCAAGGCGGGCCGCGACCTGAACATGCCCGCTGACGGCATCTCCGGCGCAACACGCGCGCCCGGCGAACAGGTCATCAGTTTCAGCGACGGCCGCGCGCCGCTCGGCAAGCTGGCGCCGGGGGACTATCAATTGGTCGTGGAAGCGGCACGCGAGACCGGCGGACATGAAGTCGTGCGCGTGCCGTTCACGTGGCCGCCGGCAGCGGCATCGGCGAGCGCGCAGGCACGGGGCGAGCATGAACTCGGCCCTGTCACGCTGGTGGTCAAACCTTAATTGTATCTCTGTAGACAAGGTCAACTCATGAACTTTGCTTTGAAGAAACTCACGCTCACGGCGGCGCTGGCGTCAACGCTGCTCGCGCCGCTCGCCGTACAGGCGCATCGCATGTGGCTGCTGCCGTCCGCGACAGTCTTGTCCGGCAATGATCCGTGGATCACGGTCGATGCTGCCGTTTCGAACGACCTTTTTTACTTCGAACATTTTCCGTTGCGCCTGGATGGTCTCGTCGTCACCGGTCCCGATGGCAACGCCGTAAAGGTGGAGAACGCAAGCACGTTGCGCTATCGCAGCGTATTCGACGTGCACTTGACGCAGGAAGGCACCTACCGGATCGCGGTCGCGGGGCATGCGCTGTTCGCCAGCTACAAGGTGAACGGCGAAACGAAGCGCTGGCGCGGCACGACGGAATCGTTCGCGAAGGACGTGCCCGCGAATGCGGACGAACTCAAGGTGACGGAAAGCGAGACGCGCGTCGAATCGTTCGTCACGCGCGGCAAACCGACCACCGTCGCGCTGCAGAACACGGGGCATGGCCTTGAACTGGCGCCGGACACGCACCCCGATGACCTGCTGGCGCAGATGCCTGCTCGTTTCCGCCTTTTGCTCGACGGCCGGCCGGCGGCGAACGTGAAGGTGTCGGTCGTTCCGGGCGGGATTCGCTATCGCGATCAGTTGGGCGGCATCGAAACCGCGACGGACGCGGACGGACGCTTCACCGTCAAGTGGCCCGCACCGGGCATGTACTGGCTGGAGGCGAGCACGCAGGACGCGCAGACGAGCGTGAAACTCGCCACGTCGCGTCGCGCGACCTATGCGACGACGCTTGAAGTGATGCCGCAATGAGGCTGCGATGAGGCGACACGCTGCAGAGGACGCACGGCGGGTCGTCGTGCCCTGGATGACGATGAACGGTGCGGACGCGCCGGCGGAGGACGGGCGCATCGCACGCTTCGGCGGCGACACGATGGGCACGACCTGGAGCGTGTCGTGCGTGGTCGATGCAGGCGAGGCGCAGGAGCGGATCGACGTCATCGATGCGACCATTCGCGCCGTGCTGGACTCGGTGATTGCGCAGATGAGCAACTGGCGCGCGGATTCGGCCATATCCGGCTTCAACAGCGCGTTGTTCGACAGTTGGGTGAGCCTGCCGCCAGCCTGCTTCAAGGTGGTCGAGGCCGCGCTGAATGCCGCGCGCCTGAGCGGCGGCGCATTCGATCCGAGCGCCGGGCCGCTGGTTGACCTTTGGGGCTTTGGGCCGTCGGGACGACGCCTACTCGCGCCCGGTCCCGACGACGTCGAAGCTGTCCGGCGCCGCTGCGGATGGAGCCGCATTGAACTGGACCACGCGGCGCATGCAGTGCGGCAACCAGGCGGCGCATCGCTGGATCTCGGATCGATCGCGAAAGGCCATGCCGTCGATGCCGTAAGCGATGCGCTTGACGAGATCGGTATTACGCACCGGCTGGTGGAGATCGGCGGCGAGTTGCGCGGCGACGGCTTGAAGCCGGACGGCATGCCCTGGTGGGTGGAAATCGAAACGCCGCCTGGCGACGGCGCATGCGAAGGCACGACAGCACACGACTTGATCGCGCTGCATGGGCTTGCGGTAGCGACCTCGGGCGACTATCGCCGCTATTTCCTCGACGCCGATGCGCGCCGGCAGATGCATATCGTCGATCCGCGCACCGGTTATCCGGCGAGTCACGCACTGGCGTCGGTCACCGTGCTGCATGCGCAATGCATGCTCGCCGATGCTTACTCGACCGCGCTCATGGTGCTCGGGCGCGAAGCGGGCATGGCGTTCGCCGCGCGCGAGGGGTTGGCGGCGCGTTGCGTGGCGCGGACGCCCGAGGGTTTCACGGAAAGCGTCAGTCCGGCCTACGCTGCGATGCTCGAATGATGCGGGCGTCGCTGGCGTGGGGCGCTGTGTCGCTCGGCGGCGCGGTCGGTGCGTGTTGCGGCCCGACGCGCATGGCGATGGCAGGCGGCGTGATCCTCTCGTACGCGGCAATGTGCATGGCGGTTCGCGCGACGCATCGGCGGACGCGTGCGCCCGGCGACGGATCACAGACGCAAGCGTCCATGCTGGTCGCCTACGCGAGCCAGACGGGCCGCGCGGAAGAACTGGCCGCTCAGTCCGCTGCGACGCTGCGTCATGCGGGCCTCGCCGTGGACCTCGAACCACTGGAGGCGATCGACGCAGCCCGGCTGAGCGGCTATGAACGCGCCCTGTTTATTGTCAGCACGACCGGGGAGGGCGACGCGCCCGATCACGTCGCGCGCTTTCCCGGTCGCGCAATCGCGTCCGACGCTGCAACGCCGCCGCCGCCAATGCCTCACTACGCCATGCTCGCGCTCGGTGACCGCCGCTATGCCGGATTTTGCGCGTTCGGGCATCGGGTCGAGGACTGGCTGCGCGGGCAGGGCGCGAAGCCGTTGTTCGAGTCGATCGAAGTGGACGACAACGATGCCGGCGCCTTGCACAGATGGAGCACGCAGGTCTCGTCATTGGCGGGAAACCTTGCGCAGCCCGACTTGGCCTCGCACCGCTCGAGCTTCTCGCCTTGGACCCTTGACGCGCGAACGTTGCTCAACCCGGGCAGCGTAGGTGGTCCTGCTTATCACGTCTGTCTCACGCCAATGAATGCCGACGCGCTCGACTGGCAGGCAGGAGACATCGCGCAGATTCGTCCGCAGCACGCGGCCGGCGCGGTGTCGGCGTGGCTGCGCCGCTTGCAACTCGACGCGCACGCGCCGATCCGCTGCGATGGCGCGCTCACGACGCTGCAAGCCGCGCTGGCATCGCGCGTTTTGCCCGCCGATGTCGATGCATTGCGCGGTTTCGCGCCACAGGAACTGGTCGACACGCTGAAACCCCTTGCGACGCGCGATTACTCGATTTCCTCACTACCGGCGGACGGGCGGATCGAACTGCTGGTGCGGCAAGCGCGGCATGCGGACGCGGACGCCTACGACGGTGTTTCGCTCGGCATCGCGTCAGGCTGGCTGACCCGGCACGCGACACCGGGCGCATCCGTCGAGGTGCGCGTGCGCAGTAATCGCGCGTTCCATGCGCCGGACGATGAGCGCCCGCTCGTTCTGATCGGCGCGGGCACCGGGTTGGCTGGCTTGCGGGCGCATCTCAAGTCGCGTATTGAGCGCGGCTGCGGCGCGAACTGGCTGATCTTTGGCGAACGCAACCAGTCACAGGATGCGTTCCATGCAGACGAACTCGCTCGCTGGCAGGATCTGGGCATGCTGCAACGGCTGGATCTGGTGTGGTCGCGCGATGGCGCCCAGCAGCGTCACGTGCACGAAGCTATGCGCATCCATGCCGCGCTGCTGCGCGAATGGGTGCTGGCCGATGCGGCGATTTACGTGTGCGGCAGCGCGGCCCGCATGGGCCGTTCCGTGGAGACGGCGCTCGCCGAGATTCTCGGGCGGGCCGAACTCGACGCGTTGCGTGTTGCCGGACGCTATCGGCGCGATATTTATTGAGGCCAGCTGTTGCGGTTGGACAGTGGTGCGAGTAAGCGCATTCACTGTTTTCGTCTCATCAAACCTCGAAAGTGGGCGATCGTGCGAATCATGCTGTTTCGCCGCATGTCGAGCAGCGAGGGCAGCTTTGTCGGCCTCTTGTTTCGAGCAGTCAGCGATGACCATCGGGTTCGGCCAATTCCCGCCGTTCGTCATCGTAGTCAGGCGGTCATTCGAACGGCGCCTATCGCACATGGAAAGCTAGGCTGTGGAACGTCTGCCTCCCCCTCCGGACCACAATGACATGATTCCCTTCTCGATCATTCCAAAACCCGCCAACAACACGCCGGTCATGACGACAAGAGCGACCATTCCAGTCAAAGCGCCCCCAATTTTATTGGAGAACAGGTCGTAGAGTTTGTACGAGCCGAGCGTAATCATGCAGAGCCAGCACGTAATAGGCGCGCCGCAGCATCTGCGTGAGCGTCCTGACTGGACGTGCGGCAGCGCGAATTGCGCACACTACGGAGGCTGAATAGGCCGCGGGAAACGAGGAGCCATCCTCTGGACGTCATATCGCATTTAAAGTCGAGCGTGGCCAATCCAACAAGCCGCACCAGAAAGCAGCAACCATGCGGTTGCGAAAGATAATAAAAAACTGCAATCTTGGCAGCTGGAGTTTGGGCAGGTTATCGAGAGGGCCACCCAAAGCACCCAATGCTTACTGGAGCGGCATGGCAAGTCCGTCAATCATCATAGCTGGCGCGGGACCCTGCGGAATCGGCGCTGCATTGACGCTCCGTCAGGTGTATCCTTCGATGCCATTCATCCTGATCGACGAGCGGGACCACGCTGGCGGCAACGCCTCTACCGCCGTCACGCCGGAGGGTTTCCTGTTCGACTATGGCGGACACGTGCTGTTCGTTCACGAGAAGTACGCTGCGTTCAGTGCGACGCTCCGTTCTCTGGACATCGAGTGGCACGAGTCCGAACCGATTCGCGGCGTCCATATATTCGGCAAGCTCATTCCGACGCCCATTCAGCGTCACGTGCACCGCTTTCCGCCGACACACGCATGGCCGATCTTCTCCGATCTGCTGCTGCACCGTCTGGGCAAAGCGATGGGCATCGGCCGCCGAGCAGTGCCCGAGACTGCCGATAACTTCCATCATCATCTTCATCGTTCCTTCGGCCGCGAACTGACGCGCCGGATCATGGAGCCGCTTAACCGAAAGATGTGGACGCTCGATCCACGTGAGATGAGCAGCGAGTGGGTCCGTCAGCGCAGCGGCTCATCCTTGCACAATGTGCCGCAGGTGCGCCTTCGCCGCATGCTTAAACATGCAATCCTTCGCACGGACGACCCGGCCTGGAGTCGGAACGACCGAGTGCCATATCCCCGCGAGGGCGGCATGGGGACGATTTGGCAACGGGCATCCGAGCGGATCGGCGCGCAACGCATTCATCTTGGCCGCAGCATCGTGGCCATCGAGACCGGCAAGCGCCAGATTCACCTCTCGGACGAAACGCATCATCCGTACACTGCGCTCATCTCCTCCATTCCGCTCGACACTCTGGCCGAGTGCTGCATCGACCGGCCAGATATCCAGCGTCTGGGCAAGCG
>NZ_JARUXS010000004.1:1104663-1735448 GCF_031451175.1 Caballeronia sp. LZ035 | reverse complement strand
AACAACAAGTCATGCCTGATGACCATAGCGAGTCGGTACCACCCCTTCCCATCCCGAACAGGACCGTGAAACGACTCCACGCCGATGATAGTGCGGATTCCCGTGTGAAAGTAGGTAATCGTCAGGCTCCTCATGCCGAAAACAAAAACCCCACCCCGTAAAGGTGGGGTTTTTGCGTTTCTGGGCCCGGCCGGGCTTGGCGCGGGTCCGGCATTTGCATCCAGCTCACTCGTTCTGACACCATCTCGATGTTGGACCTTCGCTTTCAGTCGGTAGAATGACGACGAGAGCCAACATGTCGACCGTCACTGGAGCGCATATGAGAACGAGCCTGTTGATCGCAGCCCTGAGCGCCGCCTTGCTGGTTGCCGCATGCGGCAAGAAGAATGACGCGAGCGAGTCCAGCCTGGGCGACGCAATATCCGCCGACATGAAAACCAGCCGCGGTCAGCTCTGTCTGGATCGCAGCGGCCGTGGTCCGTACACGTTTCCATCGGTCTATAGCAACCAGGACCTCAACGAATACGCTGCCGGCGCGTTGCGCGAGCAACTCGCCGCGCTGGAGAAGGCCGGGCTGATCGCGCGCGCGGCAACCACGCCCGCAAACGCCAGCGCGAAGCAGAATGGCGTCGCCTATAGCCTGACCGGCGAAGGGCAGAAATACGCGGTCGAAACGAATCGGCCGGCGGGCGATCCCAACGCCACGAACGACCCGCATACCTGGAAGATCTGCTACGCGCACGTCAAGCTCGACAAAGTGGCGGGCTGGACGGAGCCGGATCCGACTGCGCACCGGTCGGATGTCACCTACACGTACAAGCTCGAGAACGTGGCCTCCTGGGCCGATGATCGCGACATCAAGCGAGCGTTCCCCGAAGTGGCGGCCTCTGACCGTGAAGCGGGCGAAACCAAGCTGCACATCACGCTCGAACAGCGCGAGGATGGCTGGGTGCGGGTGGATTGACGCGCCGTCTCAACCCTCCGACATCCGTGCACGCGGGTCCGCCGCGCATGTCCGACGTCGCTCGCCGCGCGGGTGTGTCGAAGATGACCGTATCGCGCGTGCTGGCGGGCCATAGCGTTGCGCTCGCCACGCGCGAACGCGTGCAGAAGGCGATCGATGAACTCGGCTACGTCGCGGATGCCGCCGCCGGCGCGCTCTCGTCAGGCCGGTCCGAATTCGTGGCCGTGCTGGTGCCGTCGCTCGCAAGCTCGAACTTCTCGGATACCGTCCGTGGCCTGTCAGCGTCGCTGGAGCCGCATGGCCTGCAATTGCTGATCGGCGATACCGACTACCATCTCGACCGTGAAGAGCGCCTCGTGCGTTCGATGCTGCGTCATCAACCGCGTTGCATTGCGCTGACGGGATCGCGCCACACCGAAGCGACGCGCACGCTGCTGCGCCGCTCGGGCGTTCCTGTGGTGGAGATGTGGGACGCAACGTCGGATCCGATCGGCGCCGCCGTCGGTTTCTCGAATGTCAGCGCAGCCCGCGAAATGGTCCGCTATCTGGCGCTCAAAGGATATGAACGCATCGGCTTTCTCGGCGGCGCCAGCGAGCTCGACCGGCGCGGCCTCGACCGCCTGAAGGGCTTCCGTGCTCAGATGAAAGCACTGGGTCTGGACGATCGGCGCGTCATCCGGCTGGGCGAATCGCCGATCACCATGAGTCACGGCGGACCCGCAATGGCCGCGTTGCTCGACACCTGGCCCGACACGCAAGCCGTCATGTGCGTGAGCGACATGTCCGCCTTTGGTGCGATCATGGAATGCCATCGGCGCGGGCTTTCGGTGCCGCACGACGTAGCAGTGGCGGGCTTCGGCAATTTCGAAGTGGCGGCCTGCTGTATGCCGTCGATCACCACGGTATCGGTGGATGCATACGGCATCGGCCGGCGCGCGGGCGCCATGCTACTGGCGGCGCTCGACATGCGTGAGAATGGCATCGTCGAGCCGGTTGGGAAGCGTGAACGCGTAGCGTACTCTGTCGTGTCGCGGGAAAGCGCCTGAGCCACAGCAGCCTGGCGGGTGCGTGCTAACATGCATCGCGATGTTACCGGTAACGGAACCATGAAAACAGCAGCGCCGGCATTCGGGCCGGACGAGGCGCATCACATGGAGAGACAAGTCATGCCCCAGCAAACAGTACAACGGCTTCGCAGCCAGGAATGGTTCGACGATCCCTCTCACGCCGACATGACGGCGTTGTATGTCGAACGCTTCATGAACTACGGCCTCACGCGCGAAGAATTGCAGTCGGGACGTCCGATCATCGGCATTGCGCAGACAGGTAGCGATCTCGCGCCGTGCAATCGTCATCACATCGAGCTGGCTGCGCGCACGAAGGCGGGCATCCGCGACGCGGGCGGCATTCCGATGGAGTTTCCCGTGCATCCCCTGGCGGAACAGAGCCGTCGTCCGACCGCAGCGCTCGACCGCAATCTCGCCTATCTCGGGCTGGTTGAAATCCTGCATGGTTTTCCGCTCGATGGCGTCGTGCTCACCACCGGCTGCGACAAGACCACGCCGGCTTGCCTGATGGCGGCCGCGACCGTCGACATGCCGGCCATCGTCCTCTCGGGCGGCCCCATGCTCGACGGCTGGCATGAAGGCAAGCGGGTCGGCTCCGGCACGGTCATCTGGCATGCGCGCAATTTGCTCGCGGCGGGCAAGATCGATTACGAAGGCTTCATGCAACTGACCACGGCGTCGTCGCCATCGATTGGTCATTGCAACACGATGGGCACCGCGCTCTCGATGAACAGCCTCGCCGAAGCGCTCGGCATGTCGCTGCCGACCTGCGCCAGCATTCCCGCCGCGTATCGCGAGCGCGGACAGATGGCGTATGCGACCGGCAAGCGCATCGTCGAGATGGTGCGCGAGGACTTGAAGCCCTCGACGATCATGACGCGCGATGCGTTCATCAACGCCATCGTGGTGGCCTCGGCGCTCGGGGCGTCGACCAACTGCCCGCCGCATCTGATCGCGATTGCGCGTCACATGGGTATCGAACTGACGCTCGATGACTGGCAGCGTCATGGCGAACCCGTACCGCTCATCGTGAACTGCATGCCGGCGGGTGACTATCTCGGCGAAAGTTTTCATCGCGCAGGAGGGGTGCCGGCGGTCATCAAGCAACTGGACCAGGCGGGGCTGATCGCGGGACAGTGCTTGACGGTATCGGGCCGCACGATCGGCGACATTGCGAGCGACGCGCCTGCCGCAGACAACGACGTCATCCGCACCGCAAGCGATCCGCTGAAACATGGCGCGGGCTTCATGGTGCTGTCGGGCAATTTCTTCGACAGCGCGATCATGAAGATGTCGGTGGTCGGCGATGCGTTCCGCAAGACCTATTTGAGCGAGCCCGGCGCGGAAAACACATTCGAGGCACGTGCGATTGTGTTCGATGGTCCTGAGGACTATCACGCACGCATCAATGACCCTTCGCTCGATATCGATGAGCATTGCATTCTCGTGATCCGCGGTTGCGGCACGGTGGGTTATCCGGGCAGCGCGGAGGTAGTGAACATGGCGCCGCCGGCGGAACTGATCAAGCAAGGCATCGATTCGCTGCCTTGCATGGGCGATGGACGGCAGAGCGGTACGTCGGCGAGCCCGTCGATTCTCAACATGTCGCCGGAAGCAGCGGTGGGCGGCGGCCTCGCGCTCTTGCGCACGAACGACAGGATTCGCGTGGATCTGAACGCGCGGTCCGTCAACGTGCTGCTCGGCGAGGATGAACTCGAAAGCCGTCGCGCGCAGAGCGCCTTCGCCACGCCGGTCGCGCAAACACCGTGGCAGGAGTTGTATCGGCAGACGGTGGGGCAGTTGTCGACGGGCGGTTGTCTGGAGCCCGCGACGCTGTATCTGAAGGTGATTGAAACGCGCGGCAATCCGCGTCACTCACACTGAGCGCACCATCATGTCTTTTGCCATCTATCCGAGCCTCGAGGACCGGTGTGTCGTCGTGACGGGCGGCGGCAGCGGTATCGGCGCGGGGATCGTCGAAGCTTTCGCGCAGCAGGGCGCGCGCGTCTTCTTCCTCGACGTGGCCGATGCCGATTCGCGGCAACTCGAACAGGCGCTGGCGCGTGAACGACACGCGCCGAAGTATCTGCATTGTGATCTGCGCGATGCCGCTGCCATCGAACAATCCTTCGATGTCATCGCGAGCGAGGCGGGGCGCATCGACGTGCTGGTCAACAATGCCGCGAACGACGATCGTCATCAGTGGGACAGCGTCAGCGCCGCCTACTGGGACGAGCGCATGGCGGTGAACCTGCGCCACCAGTTCTTCTGCGCGCAGGCGGCGGCGCAACGCATGCGGACGCAGCAGCGCGGGTCGATCATCAACATGGGTTCGATCTCGTGGCACCTTGCCTTGCCCGAACTCACGCTGTACATGACGGCGAAAGCGGCGATAGAAGGACTCACGCGCGGGCTTGCGCGCGAACTGGGCGAACACGGTATCCGCGTGAACACGGTGATTCCCGGCGCGGTGCGCACGCCGCGCCAGATGAAGCTGTGGCAGTCACCGGAGAGTGAAGCCAGGCTGCTCGCGCAGCAATGCCTTCACGAACGCATCGATCCGGAACACATCGCACGCATGGTGCTGTTCCTCGCCTCCGACGACGCCGCGCGCTGCACCGCCCGCGAGTATTACGTCGACGCGGGCTGGTTCGGCGCGTGAAACGTTACGGCGATGCTACGGCACCGCGTCACGTAACGTAACGCGGCGTACTTCAAATGCGCGCGTCGCGCCGGCGTGAGACCTTCAACGCCGGTTTGACGGTCGGCACCGTGCCGTTCTCGATGTAGTACTGCACGGTGTGCGCCGCTTCGTGATAGCCGCGTTCATCAAGCCAGTGCCAGACGGCGGCGAGAAACAGCCCGAGCCCGGCATGCCCGCAATGGGCGATCACTGCGGCGATTCCCTCGGCGAGCGCCTCGGCGCGCCCCTCGGTGCGCAGGGCGCTTGCCACATGCGATGCGGCGCGTGAGACCAGCATCGCGTGCATGGCGTGGAGTTGCGGGTTGAATGTGCGTACGGCGTGCTTGCGTTGACTGCTTCCCATGAAGGCCCCGTCTTTGACATCCGCGCGTTGTGCGCTCCGGGCAGATCACGCTGATCGGAGTGCGTGCGGCGATTGGTTTTTTAAAGGCGCGATTTTGCGGCGCCGCGTCTGCGTTGCAAGAAGCGGGCCGGCGTGAGTCGGGCTTGATGGGTGACCGGTTCGGGGTCGGGAGACTGTGAATCGTTGGGCTGCCGGACTTGCACCTACGACGAGTTTCAACGTGAAGGCGATTTTCTTGGGGAAATTGCATCGTGCTTTTGCATGTTTGATCCGAGGTCAAAGAAGATATCTTTTTGCGGCGGTAGTGCTTCCATAGATGTTTGCCGGAAAATTTAAATCTAAGAGCGCTTTAAATCCGCGCTGAGAACGTTGCTTATTCCTGTTTTCCAGTCATTCAGGTTCTTTATTTCCGAACGCCATCCATCAGTATTCGGCCGTGCCAATATCGGAGTAGAAATAATCGCGCGATTGACTGAATTGAATTTGTGAAATTTCTTGAATGGCATCAGGCAAGGTAGCTTTACTGGCTGCCGGAACATTAGATTGGTGAGGCTTCATGTTGCACATTTAATGATCTTGATTAATTCGAGGAGTGTTGAAGTGAGTAAATCGGTTCTTAATAAATGCTTTATGGTTGCAGCGTGTTCCTGGCTGTTGATTGACGCGACAGCCGCCAGTGCGCAAAACAGCTACACCAACAACGGACCAACGGAGGATTGGGCCGGCTACGTAATCACCGGGTCGGCATATTCAGACGTTTCTGCGTCCTGGGTTGTCCCGGCAGTGGATTGCAGCAATGTAACACCCGAAGGAACTTCCGTTTCCTACGCGTGGGCTGGCCTGGGCGGCTATAACGGTACGACGCCTGCGGCAAATAGTGCGTTTGAGAAGATCGGAACTGCCCAGAAATGCTACGGTGAAGAGCCTGGTTAGCGTCTCTTCTATCAGTTCCGATCCTCGGACGTGCTGCTGGGCGACGCTACAAAATACCCTGTTTCTGCCGGCGATACGATAGCGGCAAGGGTGACGAAAAACGGCGACGGCAGTTTTACGCTGTCGGAGACGGCTACCGCTAACAGCGCGAAGTCGGCCAAATGGACATTCAGCAAAACACTGACCGCGACAGACAGCAGCATTTCGGATACGGACAGCACCCCTTTGGAACCGGGCGACAACTCCGCGGAAGTCATCATGGAGCAAGGTCCTTTCGATCCGCTTTCAAATCAGGCACCGGCGTCGCAGTACGGCAGTATTACTTTCTTTGCCATGGCCTTCTCGAAAACAACCTCGGCAGTGAACCTGTTTACTACGCTCGAGTATTCAAATAGGTTCACCGGCTCAATAGGGGTTCCAGCCACGATTTCGCCCACCAAGTTCATCGTGTACCAGCGCTAACAAGTAGACGCGCGCCCGTCACCGCCCTGTACCCTGGGCGACGGGCATTCATAGGGTTTGAGGCGCATTCCGTACAATCGGATTCTCGCGGAAGTCACGGCATAACGACATGCTTTGACTTCCCCCTTTCACCGCTGACACGGCAATGGGCGTGGCCAGCGTCGCTCTCTGCGCCTTCAACTTGCTGGCAAGATGTATCTGCGAGCTCGGCATGCCCCCAGTGGACAATCACGTAGGTCATTTTGCGAGCGCCCATGAAGGCCTCGTTTTTGGCATCCGCGCAAGCGCCTCAGTTGCAACACTTTGATCGAATGACGTGCGGCACTCGGTTTTTCATGGCGCGTGTGCCGCGGGTGTGTGGTGTAAGAAGGCACCGGCGCAGGCGATGCGATTCTGGCAGACACGAGAGAGCTAAGGCGACGTCCCCTCGCCGCGCCGTTGTGTTTTTTAAATGCCGCGCTGGGATTTCTTTCTCGGTTCGATAAATTCGAATAATTGATTCGCCAATGGAAGACGAATTGAGAGCGCCTCTGCGCGGCTTATCAGGATCCAAACGCGTATCTAAGGTCCGCAGCGGTCCAGTTTGCACTGAAAACAGGGGTGAACTCTGGTTGTCGAAATTTTTGTTCACCAAAGGGCAAGTTTGGCAATCTCGAACGCGTCACCGATATACGTCTTCGTTTTCAACATCTGTTTGAGTATCGCGGTGGTTGTCTAGTTAAGATCTGACGCATTTTCTGAGTGACGGAGAATGAATTGGAAACGTGAATCAGGAAAATGCCAGACCAGGTTTCCGAACGTCATTTTTCTGGATTCGGTCTTGCGCGTGTCGGGTTGTGATAGTCAAGCGTTTATTCGAATGGAGTGTAAATATTTTCTGAATATTTCGGATGAAGCAGATGCCTGACTGGAGAAATATTCGATTAGTGAGGCTTCATGCTGCACATTGAATGTTCTTGATTAACCTCAAGAGGGCTAAAATGATTCAAGCGATTCTTAATAAATGCTTCATATTTGCAGCGATTTCCTGGCTGTTGATCGATACGACGGCCGCGAATGCGCAAACCATCCTGGCCAGGCCCATCACAACGACGAATTGGGCCGGATACGCGGCCAGCAATGCAACCTATTCGAACGTTTCTGCATCGTGGGTTGTGCCGACTGTGAATTGCGGCTCGCCCAGCGACGGCAAATTTTCCGTTTCATTTGCGTGGGTCGGCTTGGGCGGCAATAACGATCCAATAAAGAATACACTGGAGCAGATCGGAACTGCTCATTCATGCATAGGCCCAATACCGGTTTATGGCCTCTATTATGAGTTTGCACCTTCCACGCCGCAGATCGGCGACGCGAGCTATCCTCTTTCTGCCGGCGATACCGTATCAGCGAAAGTCACGCGAAACTCTGACGGAAGTTACACCTTGTCGGAGACGACAACCGCGCCAGGCGCCAATTCTCCCAAGTGGACATTCAGCATAACGGCACGTCGCCAGGGACCGGCGACTCGAATCCGGGGAACGACTCAGCTGAAGTCATCATGGAGCAGCCAGGAACGGGCCGTGGTACCCCGATGTCGCTCTGCAGCAGTATTACTTTATTCAATATCGCCTACACGAAAACAAGCACGGCGAGCGATCAATGGTTTCCGATCAACTATTCAAACTCGATCGACGGCAATACGATTTACAACGCCACGGCGGCGGTGGCCATGTTTTCGCCTGCCAGTTTCATGGTGTTCCAGTACTACAAGTAGAGACGCGTCCTTCACCGCCCTTACCGGTGGCGACGGGCAGCTATAAAGACTCGATGTGCATTCTGAGCAATCAGATTCGCATGGAAACCAAACTTTGGCGACAAGTCGTTGTTTCTATTATTTTCCGCTTACGCGCCGCTGCGAACTCCCCCCGTCGCGCCCTTACCTTCACCTCTCTGGCTGGCCGTACCTCCGGGTTCTCGATTTCCGAACGTCATCAACCTGGCTTCAACTGCGCTTGAATCAGGTCGAAATAGTGGAATGATTGGTTGATTGAAATCTGAAAAATTTCTTCAATTCCGTCGGGCAAGGTAGATGGATCAGCTGGAAAAGCCTTAATTTATAAAGGCTTCATGCCACACATTCAATGATCGTAATTAATATAGGAAGGTTGAAGTGAGAAAAACGGTGATTAATAAATGTTTCATGTTTGCAGCGTTTTCCTGGCTGTTGATCCATGCGACAGCTTCCGGTGCCCAAACCAGTTTGGCTAGCGTCAGCACGATGCTGAATTGGGCAGGCTATGTGGTCAGTGGCGCGTCATATTCGGGCATTTCTGCATCCTGGGTTGTGCCGGCATGTGACTGCAGCACACCCAGCGAAATTAATTCCGTTTCATACGCGTGGGTTGGCCTGGGCGGCTATAACGGCGAGACGCTTTCGGGCAAGAATGCGCTTGAGCAGATTGGGACTGCCCAGGGATGTAATGGTTCGACGCCGGCTTATGTTGTCTACCATGAGTTTTATCCCGCTACGGGCCAGTACGAATTATCCGGTTATCCTCTTACTGCCGGCGATACCGTAACGGCAAGCGTCGTACGAAACCTTGACGGGAGTTACACGTTGTCGGAGACGGCGACCGCGCAAGGCGCCAATTCGCCCAAATGGACTTTCAGTACAACCGGCGCGTCGACAGACGCCAGCAACTCGGATCCGGGCAACAGCTCCGCTGAAATCATCATGGAGCAGCCGGTGTTTTCCAGTCCCCTCCCGATGGCGGTCTATGGCAGTATCACTTTCTTCAATATCGCTTCCATGAAGGCAAGCACGGCAAGCGACGAAGTAACTCCGGTAAAATTTTCGAATCCAACGAACGGCAAGACGTTAGCCAACTCTACGTCGGTTCCATCCATGATTTCGCCCACCAGTTTCATCGTGTACCAGTATTGACAAAAAAAGAGGCACCCGTTGCCGCTCTGTATCTGTGGCGACGGGCATATAGAAAGACCCGAGGTCGCACTGCCCGCGTCGCCTGGTGCACCGTTACTACACTGGTAGCCCGTACCTCCGGGTTGTCATTTTCGGAACGCCATCATTCTGCATTCACTCACGCCTACATAGAGTCGAAATAATGGCGTGATTAATTGAATGGAATTGAAAACTTCTTGTAAGTCATCAGACAAGGTAGAGGCGTTGGCTGTCGGAACCTTAGATTAACGAGGCTTCATGTTGCACCGTCAGTCACCTTGAACATCGAATAGATGATTCGCTAGTGAAGGACAAACTGGCAGTGGCTTCGCATCATTGATCGAGATCGAAGCGTGCATCTGAAATCTGCAACGTGTCAACTGCGCTGACAACGAAGAACAAGCTTTGGCTAACGGAATTTGCAATTCACCGAACGGCAATTTCGTTAATCTCGAACGCATCAGAGATATACGTTTTCATTTTCCGACATCCGCCTGAAAAATCAGATAGATTATCAAGCGAATCTGAGGGGGATTTCGTGTAGCACGGCGCGGAACGAGATCATCGAGCTGGAATTAAAGACCGCATGCGCCTAGTGCGCATGTTGAATAAATCAGACAATCAAATGGCGGGAAAATGGGGAAATCAGTCTGCAGAAGGTGTTTGATGTTTTCAATGCTTTCATGGCTGTTGATCGATACGACTGCCTCTCTTGCAGAAGACACGAACAGTACTGCCTGGGCCGGCTACGCTGTAAACAACGCAGCCTACTCGAATGTCTCCGCGTCCTGGGTCGTTCCGCAAATCGATTGCAGCTTGGTTGCCGCCGGCAAGGCAACCACTGTCTTGGAGTGGGTCGGCTTGGGCGGCAACGGCGACGCCACACTTTCTCAAACCACGCTCGAACAAATCGGAACAGGTCAGGGATGCAACGGGCCGACGCCTTTCTACATTCTCTTCTACGAGTTTTTTCCGGCGGCAGGACAATACGGAAGTTCGAAATATCCCGTGTCGGCGGGTGACACAGTCTCGGCAAGAGTCATGCGAAATTCCGACGGCAGCTACACTCTTTCGGAGACAGCTACGGCCAAGGGCGCCGAATCGACGAAATGGACATTCAGCACAACGGGCTCGTCACCTGCCGCCAGCATTTCCGATCCAGGAAACCGGTCCGCTGAAGTCATCATGGAGCAGCCGACTTCTTCTGGGAGCGCGGCCCGGCTGCCTGTCGCGAGTTACGGCAGCATTACCTTCTTCAATTTCAGCTACACAAAAGCAAACGCGATAGCCGACGTTTCGGATTCAATCCAGTTTTACGAACCGCTTGACGGAAACACCTCGTCAACCCAGAGGGCCATCCCGGCCATGCTTTCACCGACGAGTTTCATCATCTATCAACTTTAAAGGGCAGACGCGCGACCGTTGCCGCCATAGACTTAATGGCGACGTGAAGTCGGCGACCCCGCTCACGGCACGCATGAAGACCCGAGGCGCTTTTCCGTACAATCGGATTCACTCGAACAACAACGCACAACGACATGCCGTGGCTCCCCGTCTTCACTGCCGACGCGCCCATGCACACTGCCCGCGTCGCGCTCTGCACCTTCGCCTTGCTGACAGGCTGTACTTCGAACACATCCGCGCAAGGCGAACAAACGTCGCAGCCGCTCGATACGACCCAGCCCCAGCCGCTGCATCACGCGAAACGCACGGCTTCGGGCTTCGACAACAACTACGGCACGTTGCCGCGCGAGTCCTTGTTGAAATGGCGCTGGGAGCGCTTCACGCAAGGCCTGCCGAAGCCGCCAACGAACGGCTATCACTTCCCGACGGCGCAGCCCGACGTCTCGTGGCTGAAGGCGAACCGCACGGAAAACACGCTCACCTGGATCGGTCACGCGAGCGCCCTGGTGCAGATCGGCGGCGTGAACATCCTCACGGATCCGATGTTGTCGGAGCGCGCCTCACCGTTCTCGTTCGCCGGCCCGAAACGCAAGACGCCCCCCGGCCTCACGCTCGAGCAACTGCCGCACATCGACATCGTGCTCATCTCGCACAATCACTACGATCATCTCGACAAGCCCACCGTCGAGGCGCTGAATCGGCAGGCAGGCGGCCCGCCGCGCTTTCTCGTCCCGCTGGGTGTGAAGGCGTGGATGAACGACATCGGCATCACGAATGCGCAGGAGTTCGACTGGGGCGATGAAACGCAGGCATCGGGGCTCGATGTCTGGTTCGTGCCGAGTCAGCACTGGTCAGCCCGTACGCCGTTCGATCGCTCTGAAACGCTGTGGGGCGGATGGGTGGTGAAAACGTCTGCGGGCGCGGCGCATCCGTATTCGTTCTACTTCGCGGGCGACACCGGCTATTCACCGGACTTCCGTGACATCGGCGCGCGGTTTGGTGGCTTCGATCTCGCGTTGATTCCGATTGGCGCCTATGACCCGCGCTGGTTCATGCACGCGCAACACGTGGATCCGGAAGAGGCCGTGCGCATCTTCCAGGATGTCCACGCGAAGAAGGCGATTGGCATTCACTGGGGCACGTTCGAACTCACCGACGAGCCGCTCGACGAACCTCCGCGCCGTCTGGCCGAAGCCGTCCGCCATGCTGGTCTGCCTCCCGATGCGTTCACGGTGCTGAAATTCGGCGAGACGCTGAAACTCGAGACGACGGGCCGCTGAATCGCGTGGCCATAAAAAAACGCGCGGACTCGACAGCAGTCCGCGCGTCTTGCGTGCGTCAAAGTGGCGTCATCGCCTGAACACGCCCAGCAGCAAGGTCGCGAGGAAGATCACGATAAAGATGAAGAACAGGATCTTGGCGATCTCCGCCGCGCCTGTTGCGATCCCGCCAAAGCCAAAGAAGGCAGCGATGATCGCGATGATGAAGAAGATGACAGCGTAACGAAGCATGAAGTCCTCCACGGTATCGGTTGATCGAATGATTCGCAGCCAGGCTGATGCCGATGCCGCTTCGCTCATGGCGTGCATGCCGCGCGATGGCATCAAGCAACGCCTGTGCCCAGAAGCAAAAACGCCACACGTCTGGATGACAGTGCGGCGTCGCAGGGTGCGCCATTGGAGACGCAAGGGGCACGGCTTGAGAAGGCTAACGGCCTACGGTGCGTTCGGAGTCGGATTCATCGTCGAGATCGTCTTCATCATCGACGCTGTTTAGCGCATCCGGCAGGTTGTTCTCCAGTTCATCGCGCTCGATCTGATCGGCGAGATCGAGGGATTTGCGCGTGGCGGGACCGGACGGGCGGTTGGCTCCAGACATGACGTACTCCTTGAACAGATTGCAAAGCCGCGCCGGAGATTCGGCGCGAATTGACGAACAAGCAAGGCATGTACGCGCCAGATTGTGCCGTCCCAGAAGCAGTGACGCAGGTGCTTTCTGGAAGCGGCCGTCCCGACCTGCCCAAACTTGCAAGCAGGACGGCAGATTTTGCGTGCTGGCGCGTCGGACCAGTATGCACCGGTCCCGACGATCCGGCAAAGCGCACGGCGCTTCAGTGCATCATGCGAAAAAATGGGCCACGATCGGGTACAACGAAAGGACCAGCAGCAGCGCCATCGACAGGTTGAACATGCGCAGCCAGCGCGGATTGGCCAGGAAGCGCCGCAGCGACATGCCGAATGCCGCCCACATCGTGATGCAAGGCAGGCCGATGACGACGAGCACGAGCGCCATCAGCGCCGCATTCAGCGAGAGGCTGGCATGCAGGTGAATGGTGGTTGCGGCGGTCAGCACCATCATCCACGCCTTCGGGTTGATCCACTGGAACGCAATCGCTTCGTGAAAGCGCATCGGGCGGCTTTGGCCGTCGCGCAACTGCACCGACGACGACGTGCCGATCTTCCACGCCAGATACAGCAGATACGCGACGCTCGCGGCTTCGAGCACGGTGTAGAGCCAAGGCAACCGCTCGAAGGCCTGCGCGAGTCCCAGTCCGACCGCGATCATCAGGATCGCGACGCCCGTGCTGATGCCGAGCACGTGCGGCAGCGTGCGCTTCAGGCCGAAATTGACGCCCGAGGCGAGCAGCATCGTGTTGTTCGGACCGGGCGTGATGGTCGTGACCAGGGCGAACAGCGCGGCGGCGGGCAGAGCGTTGAAGAGTTCCTGTGGCATGGCGCGCTCCTTGAACTGAGATTCGATGAACCCAGTGTACTGGAGTGGTCCGGTACAGTACCGGTACAGATCACCGACAGATTTCCGGTACGGAAAAAGAACGCGCCTCGTTGCTTACTCAAACGGGAAACGGATTGCGCTCCGCAAAGCCCTGCTGATGCCAGTACGGATACGCCGGGCGTACGACGCTCGCTTCATCGAGTTTCCTGACCTGTTCCGGCGTGAGGTTCCAGCCCACCGCGCCGAGGTTCTGCCTCAACTGTTCCTCGTTGCGCGCGCCGATCAGCACGGTTGCAACCGTCGGACGCTGCAGCAGCCAGTTGAGCGCAACCTGCGGGATGGTCTTGCCGGTTTCCTCGGCGATGGCATCGAGCGCATCGACGACACGGTACAGATATTCGTCCGGCACCGGCGGCCCCATGTCGGCGGTCTTGTGAAGGCGGCTCGTCTCGGGCAGCGGCTGACCGCGCCGGATCTTGCCCGTCAGACGCCCCCAGCCGAGCGGACTCCACACCACGGCGCCGACCCCCTGATCGAGTCCGAGCGGCATCAGTTCCCATTCGTAGTCGCGGCCGATCAGCGAGTAGTACGTCTGGTTCGCGACATAGCGCGGATAACCGTAGCGAGCAGCGACATCGAGCGATTTCTGCAGATGCCAGCCTGAGAAATTCGACACGCCCGTGTAACGGATCTTGCCCGCGCGCACGAGGTCGTCGAGTGTGGAAAGCGTCTCTTCCACGGGGGTTTTCGCATCGAAACCATGTAGCTGGAACAGGTCGATGTAATCGGTCTGCAAACGCGTGAGCGCGGCGTTGACTGCCTCGATCAGATGAAAGCGCGACGAGCCGACCGCGTTCGGTTGATCGGGATCGAAACGAAACGTTGCCTTCGTCGAGATGATGGCCTTGTCGCGGCGGCCCTTCAGAGCTTCACCGAGAATCGATTCCGATGCGCCGCGTGAATAGAGGTCGGCGGTGTCGAACATGGTGACGCCGGCGTCGAGACAGATGTCGATCAGCTTGCGTGCCTCGCTCACGTCGGTCTCGCCCCAGGCCTGGAAGAATTCGCCCTTGCCTCCGAACGTGCCGGTGCCGAAGCTCAGGACCGGAACCTTGAAGCCGGAAGCGCCGAGATGTCGATATTCCATTTGCGTGTCCTCGTTAAGATGAACTCGAAGAGACGCCGCTCGTTTTCCTCATCGGTGACGAGCGGCGCGCGAGTATTCAGCGGACGAGACTACCGCAACCGCCCGCGGAATGCAGAATGCAAAACGCATAATGCCAACGCGCAGCCCGCAGCCCGCAGCCCGCAGCCCGCAGCCCGCAGCCCGCAGCCCGCAGCCCGCAGCCCGCAGCCCGCAGCCCGCAGCCCGCAGCCCGCAGCCTGCTGAACGGTGAACGGTGAACGGTGAACGGTGAACGGTGAACGCAAAACGCAAAACGCAAAACGCAAAACGCAAAACGCAAAACGCAAAACGCAACCGCAGGATCAGCGTTTGTCCGCCGCCGCGCGGTCGCCCAATGAGTCATAGATCGGCGGCACGCGCAGCAGCATGGGCACGATCATCGCGGTGAAGCAGGCCGTGAGCATCGGCAGCAGCAGGGTGAAGCTCGCGGTCATCTCGGTGACGAGCACGATGCCCGTCAAGGGCGCACGCACCACCGCGACGAAGAACGCGGCCATGCCGACAACCGCGAACGTGCTGGTATCGCCCGTCACCGCCGACATGCCGGGGAACCAGTCGAGACACAGGCGACCGAACACGAGGCCGGTCTGCGCGCCGAGCACGAGCAGCGGCGCGAACAGACCGCCGGGCGTGCCCGCCGCATACGACACGGTGCCCAGCACGAAGCGCAGCGCCAACGTCGCAAGCACGCCCGCGACGGTGCCCGCACCGAGCAGCGCGCGTTCGGTCAGCGCATCGCCGCCGCCCGCGAGATCCGGCGCGAACCACGCGAGCACGCCGACCGCCGCGCCGATGAGCGCCGCGCGCGCCGTCGCGTGCGTGACCGTCAGCGGTCTCGAAAGCGATTCGGCGAGATCGAGCGTCCACAGAATCGCGCGGCAATACGCCACGCCCAACAGCCCCAGTAACACGCCGAGCAGCAGATGCGCGCCGGTCATCGCGAAGCCGGGGAACGGTTGCGCGGGCACGTGGAAGTCGGGCAGATCGCCGTGCAGCAGACGGGCCATCGCGATGGCGCTCGCCGAGGCGCCGAGCGCCGCGACCGCCGTGCGTGTGTCGAAGCGCCGCATGAGTTCTTCGAGCACGAAGACCGCGCCGGCGATGGGCGCATTGAAGGCCGTCGCGAGTCCCGCGCCCGCGCCGGCCGCGAGCAGCACGCGGCAATCGCCGCCGGTGCGTCGCATGAACCGGCCGATGGCATGCGCGATCGATGCCCCCATCTGCACGGTCGGACCTTCGCGGCCCAGCGCGAGCCCTGCACCAATGGCGAGCACGCCGCCCACGAACTTGATGGGCACTAGCACGAGCGGCGCGGGCGGCAGCTTGCCGTGCAGCACGGCTTCGACGTGCGGAATGCCGCTGCCGCTTGCCATCGGCGCGAAGCGCGCGACGAGCCACGTCGCGAGCCCGGTGCTCACGGCCGCCGCAAGCACGACGAGTACAAACGCGGCCTCATGTCCCGCGTGGCCCCACGCGACGAATGCCGTGCGCCACGCCTCCGCGCGTTCGAGGGAAAAGCGGAAGAACACGCCGATGGCGCCCGTTGCCGAGCCGACGATGACCGAGGCCACCGCCAGCGATATAAGTCCTGCGCGTTCGTCGTTTTGTTCGAGGGAGTCGGTGTCGTTCATCGCGCAAGATGCTCCGCATCGGCATGTGCTGCGAAGGGTAGCATCGCGCCGGGCATGCTGCTTGCAAAACACAAGTCTCATTGGAAGCAAAGGAACGCGAAGGCGTGAGACACGCATGAATCAGGCAAGCGACGATGAGCCGTTTTTCCAGCCCGGACGCAACTGCGCGAGCGTGCGTCATGCGGAGCGCTTCAGCCTGCTCATCGATGGCGCGGATTATTTTCGTGTGCTGCGCGAGGCGATCACGCGCGCCGAGCGCACCGTGTTCATCCTCGGCTGGGACATCGACAGCCGCATGAAGCTCACGCCCGAAGGCGCGAACGACGGCTTTCCCGAAGCGCTCGGCGACTTCCTGCATGCGGTCGCGAATCACAAGCGGCGTCTGCGCATCTACATCCTGGCGTGGGACTTCGCGATGCTCTATGCGTTCGAGCGCGAGTGGCTGCCCATCTACAAGATGGGCTGGCGCACCAGCCGGCGCATTGCGTTCCAGATGGACGGCAAGCATCCGATGGGCGGCTCGCAGCATCAGAAGATCGTCGTCATCGATGACCGGCTCGCGTTCGTTGGCGGTCTGGATCTCACGCGCTCGCGCTGGGACAGCACCGCGCACGCGCCCGACGAGCCGCTGCGCCGCGATGCGAACGGCACGCGCTATCAACCCTTTCACGATGTCCACACGATGTTCGACGGCGCGGCCGCGCGTGAAATCGGCCTGCTCGCGCGCGAGCGCTGGGCGCGCGCCTGCGGCAAGCAACTCGCGATCCGCGCGCATCGGGCGAACTTCGAACACGATGCCTGGCCGCCGTCGCGGCGCGTCGATCTCGAAGATGTCGAGATTGCCATCTCGCTGACCGAGCCCGGTTATCTCGGCCGCGAACCCGTGCAGCAGATCCGCACGCAGTATCTCGATGCCATCGCGCGGGCGCGGCAGAGCATCTATATCGAGAACCAGTACTTCACGTCGGGCACGATCGGCGCGGCGCTGGCGAAATCGCTTGCGCGCGAGGACGGTCCGGACCTTGCCATCGTCGTGCCGCGCAACCAGAGCGGCTGGCTGCAGGAAGTCACGATGGGCGTGTTGCGGGCGCGGCTGCATGCATTGCTGAAGCACGCCGACACGCATGGCCGCTACCGGCTCCTGTCTCCGAGCGTGCCGAAACTCGGCGACGAGATCGTCAACGTGCACAGCAAGCTGATGATCGTCGACGACGAATTGCTGATGGTCGGTTCGGCGAACCTGAACAATCGTTCGATGGTGCTGGACAGCGAATGCAATATCGCCATCGATGCCGGCGCCGACGTGCGCATCCGCCGCGCCATCGCCACGATGCGCGACACCTTGCTCGCGGAGCATCTCGGCTGCGACATCGCGGACATCGAGCGTGAACGCGCCGCGCACGGCGGCATGAACGCGGCGATTCAGGCGCTGCTGCGTGAGCGCGACGAACATCGCACGCTGGTGCCGCTGGACCCGGTGGTATCGAGGGAACTCGATCAACTGATTCCGACCGAAGCACTGATCGATCCAGAAACGCCGATCGCCGCCGACGAACTCGTCGACCAGTTCGTGCCCGCCGAAAAGACCCGGCCGCTGATCGGACGCTTCGCGTTGCTCGGTGTGCTCGCGCTGCTGGTCGTGGTCGTCGCGGGCGTGCTGCACTGGACCTCGCTCGGCGACTACGTCAATCTCCGCTCGCTGACGACCGCGACGCGCCGCATCGATGCGCTGCCGCTCGCGCCGCTCTGGATCGTGCTGGCCTATGTGGTGGCCGCGGTCATTTCCGTGCCGATCACACTGCTCATCGCGGCCACCGGACTCGTGTTCGGCGCGGCATGGGGCGGGCTGTATGCCTTCCTCGGCACGATGGCCGCGGCGGCCATTTCCTATTCGCTCGGCAACTGGCTCGGGCGCGATGTCGTACGCAGAGTCGCGGGAGCGCGCGTGAACCGCCTGTCCGAACGCGTCGCGAAGCGCGGCATCGTGGCCGTCGTCGTGCTGCGGCTGCTGCCGGTGGCGCCGTTCTCGATCGTCAACCTCGTCGCAGGCGCCTCGCATATCCGCATGCGTGACTTCATGATCGGCACGATGCTCGGCATGGGGCCCGGCATCTTCCTCACAGTGGCGTTCGCGCATCAACTGGTCGCCTCCCTGCACCGGCCGACGGTCGGCTCGTTCGCGGTGCTGATCGGCATCGGCGCGGCGCTGATCGGCGTGTCGCTGCTGTTGCAGCGCTTCCTCGGCGGCGCTCAGCCCGACCCGCACGAAGGCGCACCCGGCGACGCCGACAAACCGCGCGCCAGCGAAGAAGCGAAGCGCGCGAGCGAACTGCACGAGACCGGCGCGATGCCGCGCGATCCGGCGGCGCGCAACGAGCGGCCCGACGAGGTCAACTCATGACGCCGCTGCGCGAACCCGTGATCGACTTGCATGACAGCAGCGCAAGCCGCGCGCGCGAACTGCGTATCGCGACCTACAACCTGCATGGCGCGGTCGGCATTGACGGGAGGTTTGCGCCGCAGCGCATCGGCGAAGTGCTCGCGGAGATCGACGCCGATGTCTTCGCGCTTCAGGAAGTGCCGCTTGGCGGCAGCGGCGCGCATGACGTGCTGGAGGTGTTGCAGCGCATGACGGGTCTGCATGCCGTCGCCGGTCCGACGCTCGATACGCCAGAGCGCCGTTATGGCAACGCAGTGCTCACGCGCTATCCGGTGCGCGCGGTGCGCACGCTCGACCTGTCGTTCAGGAGCCGCGAGCCGCGTGGTGCGCTGGATGCCGACATCGATTGCGGCGGTGAAGTGTGGCGCGTGGTCGCAACGCATCTCGGGCTGGCGTCGAGCGAGCGGCGCGCGCAAGTGCAGCAGGTGCTGCAGAGCTTCGACACGCCCGCACTGCCGGTGATCCTGCTCGGCGATCTCAACGAATGGTTCGTCTATGGCCGCACGCTTCGGCGGCTCGTCACGCACTTCCATCGCGCCACTGCGTTGCGTACCTTTCCGACGCGCTTTCCCTTGTTCGCGCTCGACCGCATCTGGGTGCATCCGGGCGAGCGTCTGATGCGCGTGGACGTGCATCGCACGCCGTTGTCGCGCGTCGCGTCGGATCACTATCCGCTCATCGCGCACATCGCGCATCGATGATGAAAGTGCCTGCGTGATGCGCGGTAAACATCGTTGAAGGGTGCATCGAGATGCCTTCATCGCCCGCATGTTTGCGCGGCACCACGAAAAACCCCTGTAAAAGCGATATAAAAACGCAAAAGACTCGCACGAACTCGCTTGGCGTATGTAGAATCCGGCGTGATACGAACGCATCGGTGCGAACGTATTCGAATATCACTGACCAAAAAACAGGTAGGAGAAACATGCCGACTTCCGCTAAAACCGCTGCCAAGAAAGCCCCGGCCAAGAAAGCCACGGCGAAGACTGCCGCACCGGCGAAGAAAGCTGCAGCACCGAAGGTTGCCGTCAAGAAAGTCGCTGCGAAGAAGACCACCACGGGCGCACTGTCGCCGGTCAAGGATACGTTCACGAAGGCATCGCTCGCGAACCATCTGGCCGAGCGCGCAGCAGTGGACGTGAAGGCCGTCAAGGCCGTGATGGTCGCGCTGGAAGACACCATTCTCGGTTCGATCCACAAGAAGGGCGCCGGCGAATTCACGCTGTCGGGTCTTCTGAAGATCTCGGCGCAAGCCGTTCCGGCCAAGAAAAAGCGCTTCGGCAAGGACCCGTTCACGGGCACCGAGCGCTGGTTCCCGGCCAAGCCGGCAAGCGTCCGCATCAAGGCGCGCGCGCTGAAGAAGCTGAAGGACGCAGCAGCCTGAGTGCTCTGATGCTCTGATGTTGCGTTCGAAGTTCGCGTCCGTCAGGTTCGGCGCACGCGAAGCTTCGTGAAAAGAGGCCAGTACCCCATGCGTGGGGTACTGGCCTCTTTGACTTTCATGCTTGCTTTCAAGCGTGATTCGACGCTCGGCCAAGCAACGCGTGATCGGTCTCGCTGAAGATCGCACTCACCCAATCCGCGAAAACCCGTACGCGCGCGGACAACTGTCGGCTATGCGGATAGAGCACCGAGACGGGCATGGGCGGCGGTGCGAAGTCCGGAAGCACGAGCTGAAGGCGTCCTTCGGCGAGTGCATCATGGATGTGATAACGCGGCACCTGCACAATGCCGAAGCCCGCCAGCGCGGCCTGCGTGTACATCTCCACGCCTGTCACCGATACCGTCGCGTTCAGCTCAACCGCTTCGATGCGGTCCTTCACGCTGAACTCCAGCGGCACCACGCGCCCCGTCGCGCTCGACACATAGTTCACCGCGCGATGCGACGCCAGTGCATCGAGATCGTGCGGCACGCCCGCGCGCGCGAGATACGCGGGGCTCGCCACCGTCACTTGTTCGAGCAATGCAACGCGCTTGCCGATCATCGACGAATCCTGCAACGTGCCCGCGCGCAGCACGCAATCCACGCCTTCGCGCACGAGGTCGACAAGCCGGTCGTCTTCACCGATATGCAGCTCGATCTGCCCATAACGTTCGATGAAAGCCGGCAGCCCGGGCATGATGAAGGTGCGCGCGAGCGTGCCTTGCAGGTTCACGCGCAGCAGACCTTTGGGTTCGGCGTGACGGAACGATCCTTCCGCTTCCTCGAGGTCGGCGATCAGCCGCACACAGCGCTGATAGTGCGCTTCGCCGTCGTGCGTGAGGCGCACGGTGCGCGTCGTGCGTTCGAGCAGACGCGCGCCGAGCCGCTCTTCCATGCGCTTCATCAAATTGGTGACGGTGGCGCGGGGCATCTGCAGATCGTCGGCGGCCTGCGTGAAACTATGCCGCTCCGCGATGCGCACGAAGACCTGCATTTCCTGGAAGCGATCCATGATGGTTCGATATCGATGAAGGATTGTTGAAGCAGATGGAACGATGATACTAAGTCACGCGCGATGATCGCGGAAACGGAATGATTCATCATGTTGCTCATCGAACCTCACTCTTCAAGGAGCAGCAGCATGAACAAGACGGAACGTCAGCGCGTTGCCATCGTCACGGGCGCATCGCGCGGTATCGGTGCAGAGCTTGCCCGGCGTCTCGCGCGCGATGGCTTCGCGGTTGCGGTGAACTATGCATCGAGCGCGAACGAGGCGGACGCCCTCGTCGCCGAGTTGCGTGAAGCGGGCGGCGCGGCCATTGCGGTGCGCGCGAACGTCGCGCATGCCGAAGAAGTGCGCGGCCTGTTCGCGACGGTCGAGGCCGAGCTCGGCAAGGTCGATGTCCTCGTCAACAACGCGGGCGTGATGAAGACCATGCCCATCGCCGACACCAGCGACGCCCTCTACGACCAGACCTTCGACATCAACGTGCGCGGCACCTTCAACACCTTGCGCGAAGCGGCGGCGCGCATGGGCGAGGGCGGACGCATCGTCAACTTCTCGAGTACCGCGCTTGCCCTCAACATGCCCGGCTACGCGATCTACAACGCGACCAAGGCAGCAGTCGAATCGATGACGCATGTCTTCGCGAAGGAACTGCGCGGGCGCGGCATCACCGTGAACGCGGTGGCGCCGGGGCCGGTGGCCACGTCGCTGTTCCTCGACGGCAAGTCCGACGAGCAGATCGCAGGCATGGCGAAAATGGCGCCGCTGGAGCGGCTCGGGCAGCCGGAGGACATTGCATCGGTAGTCGCATTCCTGGTCGGGCCGGATGCGGGCTGGGTGAACGGCCAGGTGCTGCGCGCGAACGGCGGTCTCGCTTAACGCTTGTTCAGAAGCTCAGAAGCTCAGAAGCTCAGCGCGAACTGCGCCTCGACGGGGGTGCGGCGTCGCGCCGGATGCGTTGCCTTCGCTGCATGTGCCGCGCGGCGCACGCCTGCGGACGCCTCCTGTGCGATGAGATGAAAGCCCGGCCGCGCATCGCACGCGATCCATTCGAGCCGGCCCGCTGCGAGGCGTTTCGCGATCAGACCATACACATCGCAATCGAACGGACGGAGGTCGGGGGCATCGGCGAGCAGCGCGGCGATGTCCTCGCGTCTCGCACAGGTGCCGATGTAGCACCAGCGGTCGATCACATGCCACGCCTCGCGCAAGGAATCTTCGTCGCGTTCGGCGATGGCGATCGGTCCTTCATGCGGCCAGCGCACGAGACGGGCGTTTGCCAGCGCGTCGAGGGCGCGCGCGGCGTGATCGGGGAAGCTTTCCACGCCCGCGCACGAACCCTGGCAGCGCTTCACCTGATAGCCGAAACAGCCGCGTCCGCGCGACAACGGCGCTTTCTCGAGACCCAATGTCGCGGGGCAGAGCGTGTGTTCATCGGCGAGATGACGCAGGAACGCATGCGCCTTCGCGCGCGTCGCGAAGACGCCGAACAGGTGATCCTCGCGTGACAGATCGCGCCGGCTCGCCTTCACGAGCACCGGCGCGGGCGCGCCCGGCAGCCATTGCCAGGCGCATGCGCCCGACGCGCCTTTCAACAGCCGGTTATGCGCCGGTTTCAGATCCTTCACGAGCTTTGCTTCGAGCAGCAGCGCGCCGAGTTCTCCGACCGTCTCACGGGTTTCGATGCGACGGATGGACTGCGAGATCGCCAGGTCCTTGGCAAGCCTGTGATCGCCCGAAAAATGCGCCGCGACGCGCTGTTTCAGGTTGATGCTCTTGCCGACGTAAAGCGGAATGTTGTCGTCGCCGTGGAAGAGATAGACGCCGGGCGTCGCGGGCAGCGTGTCGAGCGCGCCTTCGGGCAGCGCGGCCGGCAGGCTCGCGCGGCGCACCAGCGCCTTGATGGCGCTATCGACGAGATCCTGCGAATACAGCGCGTGGATCTTCTGCCAGAACTGCCAGAGCAGGTCGGCGTCGGCGAGCGCGCGATGGCGTCCCGTCGGCGCGAGGTCGAGCCGTGCGATGAGCGCGTCAAGACCATGCCGCTCGACCGACGGAAACAGCGCCCGCGACAGCCGCACCGTGCAGAGCGTATCCGCGCGAAAGGCCATGCCCGCGCGGCGGAATTCGTTCTTGAGAAAGCCGTAGTCGAAGCGCGCGTTGTGCGCGACGAAGAGCTTGCCGTGCAGCCGCTCGGCCAGCGCGGGGGCCAGCGAGGCGAAGCTCGGCTGGCCGCGCAGCATGGCGTCTTCGATGCCCGTCAGCCGCGCGATGAACGGCGGCACCGGCACGCCGGGATCGACCAGCACGCTCCAGCGCTCGATACCCGCCGTGCTCGCCTCCACCACGCCGATTTCGGTAATGCGGTCTTCCGTCGCATTCGAGCCGGTGGTTTCGAGATCGACGAACACGACGGGGCGCGCCAGGCCGGCGAGCAGGGCATCGGCGAGGGCGTCGGTTGATTCTGTTGCGTCGGGGACTTCGGACATGATGAGGCGCGGGGCTTGAAGCAGGGAGTCTAGCGCGAAACGCCTTTTTCCCTCACGAACGCCCTGAAAAAGCGCTCGTGCCGTGCCGATAAGTCCTCAGAAGCACGCCGGATGAAATGCGCACGCGCGCTCGATACAATGACGTTTTGCTTGCTTCAGGACGGATCGACATGACTTATTGCGTGGGTATGTGCGTGGACGAGGGACTGGTTTTCCTCTCCGATACCCGCACCAACGCCGGCGTGGACCACGTAAGCGCCGCGCGCAAGATGGTGGTCTTCGAACAGCCGGGCGAGCGCGTCCTCGTGCTGCTCACGGCGGGCAATCTGGCCATCACGCAGGCCGTCACGCAACTGCTCGCCGAACCGTCCGATCCGAACGCGCCCACGCTCTACAGCGTCGCGACCATGCCGGAGGCGGCGCGGGTCGTCGGCGACGCGGTTCGGGAAGTGCATCGGCGCGATGCGTCGTCGCTCGCGGAGTTCAGCGTCGACTTCAATTGCAGTTTCATTCTCGGCGGACAGATTTGCGGCCAGCCGCCGCGCCTGTTCATGATCTACGCGGCGGGCAATTTCATCGAATCGACGCGGGTGTCGCCTTATTTCCAGATCGGCGAATCGAAATACGGCAAGCCGATCATCGACCGCGTCATCACACCGGCATCGCCGCTCGACGAAGCCGCCAAGTGCGCGCTCATTTCAATGGACTCCACGCTGCGCTCCAATCTGTCCGTTGGGCTGCCGCTCGATCTGCTGGTGTACGAGAAGGACGCGCTGAGCGTGACGCGCTTCGCCACCCTCGACAGCAACAGCGCCTATTACCAGATGATCAACAAAACGTGGGGCGAACGGCTGCGGCAGTTGTTCGGCGAGATTCCGAATCCTGCCTGGACGGAACCGGGCAACGTGCCGCTGCGTCCGCGCGATGCGCGAAACACGGTGCCGCGGCTCGTCATCGGCGATCTGCCGTGCCCCGAGGCGCCCGCGCAGACACTTGCCGAAGACGTGCCCTCCGGCAGCGTGCCACGGCAGTAGTCATCAGCTCGTGCCCGCCGCACAGGACGACGGCAGCGCCGCCTTCACCGCGCTCATCTTCGACGGCGAATCCACCAGAACAGCGTCAATGCCCAGGCACGCGGCCGCGCGATAGTCGTCCGCCGTGTCGATGCCGATCGCGACGATTCGCGTCTTGCCTCGCTCGGCGAAACATCGCACGGCGTCGTGCGTCCAGAGCTTCGCCGTCACCGCCGTGCGCGCTTCGCCGAGCGTGAAGGTTTCGACGAGCTCCATCTTCCTTTTGAACTCGAACGCGGTCCATGTGCCGGGCGACGGGGGCGCGTCGCAGGTCTGTTCCAGCGCGACGGCCGCGAGCCGCGCCCGGGTGGCATCGCGCGATTCGAACAGGGCCGCTTGCGGCCAGGCGGCGAAGGCTTTCTGATAGGACGCGTCCGTCGAGTAGATCAGCACGCGCGGCCAGGCGCCTTCCTCGTTCAGCACGCGCGCAACCGCGGCGGCTTGCGGCTCGGCGGGCAGCGCCTTCATGTCGAGCATGACGGGCACGCCGGGTGGAATGGCGCGCAAGGCTTGCGTGAGCGTGGGAATGCGCAGCGGCATTTCGCGGTACGGATAACGCGTGACGCCTGCTGCGTCGATGCGCGCGAAGCGCCAGCCGGCGTCGAGACGTTCGAGCGAGGCGAGATCGGTGTCCGCGATGGCGCCTCGGCCCTCGGTATTCGCCGACAGATCCGCCGGACGATACAGCACCGGCACACCATCGCGCGTGAGTTGTACGGTCAGCCAGATGGCATCGGCATGATTCGCCAGCGCACCTTCGATGGCCAGCAGCGTGTTCTCGGGGAAGTCGGCCGCGCCTGCGCGATGCGCGATGATCAACGGCGCAGCGGGGGAATCGTTGCTGCGGGCGGCCCCGCATCCCGCGCCGGCGATGCAGGCGGCAAGCGCGGCGACGAGCACGACGGCGTGGCGAAGCGGCATCGAATCACACTCCGAATGGCTTGAGGTTCCGGAGATTCTGCCGCGATCATCGAACGAAGTGACCTTCGACCCGCTCGATTCAACGCTTTGTTACGTTGCTGATTCCTGAGACGCAAAAAAACAGCCATCGGCATGCCGATGGCTGTTCGAGGGTCCTGCGGTCCTGCCAGCGCGACATCTGCATGCCGCGCGAGCCGGTTGTTCTTAGAACTTGTGGCGAACGCCGACGATGACCATTTCCTGGTGGCTGCGGCCGCTTTCGTAGCCGTACGAGCCGATCGACGCTTGTGCCGAGTTGACTCCACCCGTCGTTGCATCGCGCTGGTCGCCGCTTGCGTGCTGGTAAGCCGCAACAGCGTAGAAGTCCGTGCGCTTCGACAGCGAGTAGTCCGCGCCGAGGCTGACCTGATGGTAGGTCGCCGACGTATCGCCGCCTGCCTTCGTGTAGGTGTAGCCCAGACCCGTCAACAGAGCCGGCGTGACCTGGAAGTTCACGAAGCCGTTGCCGGTGTTGAAGTGTTCCGAACCGAAGCGCGAACCACCGTCAGCCTTGAATTGCGAGTTGCTGTACGAACCGCCGACCGTGAATGCGCCGATCGAGTACTGGACCGCGCCGCGAGCGATGCCGATGGCATGCGCCGAAGCGTAGGCGTTGTTGATCGGGCCGTCGAACAGGGCGTCGGACGTGGAGCTGGTCCAGCCGCTTGCGCCCGTCGGCGGCGTGCGGCCGGCGCTCGGGTTGTTCGCGTAGAAGTAGCCGCCTGCAACAGCCAGCGGGCCGTTGTTGTACGTCGCTGCGCCCGACCACGTCTGACCTTGACCGCTTGCGCCGGCAACGCCCGACACGCCGTACAGACCTTCAACCTGGAAGCCTGCGAAGTTCGGCGAAACGTACTTGACCGCGTTGCTTACGCGCAGCGAGTTGTCGTAGTTGTCGATGTCGCCCGGCGTTGCGAAGATGGCGCCCCAGTAGTTGTCAGCCGTGATGCCCTGGACCATGTCGACCAGCGGATCGTATTGACGACCGAGGGTGACCGTACCCCACTGATTGCCCGACAGACCGACGAATGCCTGACGGCCGAATTCGCGACCGCCCTGACCGAGCGCGCCGGTGCCGACGTCAAAACCATTTTCCAACTGGAAGATTGCCTTCAGACCGCCACCCAGGTCTTCTTGACCCTTCAGGCCCCAACGGTCGCCGGACAGGTTGCCGTTGATCATGCCGACCAGCTTGTCGCCGTTCGCGTTGGCATGGCTCACATAGCCAATGCCCGCATCGATCACGCCGTAGAGCGTCACGCTCGTTTGTGCCTGTGCTGCGCCTGCTGCGCCGAGCAGCGCCAACGACAGGGACGTCAGTGCGAATTTCTTCATCGAATTCTCCACGCGAATGTTTAATATGTTGTTGCTGGCGCAGAGAATAACGCAACGTTTCGAAACTTTAGAAATGAAAAAATATAGATTGTCTCGAAAAACACACACTTGATGTAACGCAAGCCAGTCAAGGGTTTGCGGCAAGTTTCAAAGCAGTCGAGTGACGACACGAGGCATCTCGAAAAGTTCCGCGCGAATGCCGGCCCGTCGAAACTGGATTCGCGCTGCTTTATTCGATTACCTTCGATTTGAATAACAAACGGCCTTTCTAGCTTGGGTTCTTTCGGCCGTTCTGGATTGCTGCCGCTTGAAGTCAGTCGCGCATAATTTCCTCTGACGATCGGTGCGTGTCGCGGCGCGAAAGTAAAGCGACCGCCATGCCGGCGCTCGCCGCCACCAATACCGCACGCCACGGATGTCGGCGCACCGCTTGGTTCGCGTGCGACGCCTTGCGGCTCGCGCCGATCATGGCCATCGCGGTGGCGCGCGTCGCCGTCGATTCGGCCCGCGCGATCTTGCGCGACAGTTCGAGCGCCCGCGCGACGGCCGAAACCTTCCTGCGAGCCTGACCGGTCAACTGCTGTGCATGCTGGGTACGCGCACCGATTGCGCGTCGCGCGCTCGCGCTGACGGGGGCATCGGGACGCATGCTGGCGGGCGTTACCGGCGCGGCGGACGAGGAAGCCGCAGCATTGGCCGGCGTCGCGGGCCGCGTCGAGGATGCGAGCAGCGAGCCGATCTTCGCCCGGCTGCCGGGCGGCACCTTGCCATTGTTCTGCATGCCCCAGGCGCCGCGCGGATCGTGCATCCGCGCCCGCGCCGCCGAGAATTCCGCGCCGAGCAGCAGCACGGCCGCGGAAAAATACAGCCACATCAACAGCACCGCGAGCGAACCCGCCGCGCCGAATGCGCTGGCCGTCCCCGCATGCGTCAGATAGACGGCGAACAGCTTCTTGCCTGCGGAGAACAGCACCGCCGCCACCAGTCCGCCGACGAGGGCATCGCGCCATTCGACCGGCGCATCCGGCAGGAACTTGAGCAGTCCGCCGAATGCGACCGACAGAATCGCGAGCCCGACCACCATCTGCACGACGTCGCCGATGATCACGAACGGCGATGCGCCCCACAGCCACATGCCGACCGCCTGGATGGCGGTATCGAGCACGAGGGACACGATCAGCAGGAAGGCAACGCCCAGCACCAGCCCGAACGAGACGAGCCGCACGCGCACCATCGCGAAGACGCCGGAGCGCTGCTCGCCGGTCATCGGCCAGACGAGGTTGAGCGCGGTATTGAGCGACGAGAAGGTCGCCGACGCGCCAATCGCCAGCAGCACGAACGAGATGATCGCGGCGATACCTGTCCCGCTGCTGCGGTGCGCATTTTCGACAATGCTCTGCACGCCAGCCGCCGCCTGGTCGCCGATCAGTCCGTTGACCTGATGGAACAACTGTCCGCGCGCCGCCTCCGGCCCGAAGATCCAGCCCGCGACAGCGATCACCATGACCAGCGTCGGCGCGAGCGAGAAGGCGGAATAGAAGGCAATGCTCGCCGCCATGGCGGCGCAGCGGTCTTCGGAAAATTTCTTGAGCGCGCCGACGGCCCAGGAGGCATCTTTCCTGACGACGGCTTCGATCTTCTGCGTTGATACGGAACTCATGGCGGACCTCTCGGTTCGATACGACGCGCAGGGCGCTCGGGCTTCAAGGCGGGAGAGCAGGTTCCATTCCAGAACGTCCGGGAGGCAGCGCGCGCGGCCCAGGCGCACGCATTGCTTCGTTCGGACGATTACGGACATGCGCCGTACTGCAAAAGCAACTGCATCTTTACTGCAGGCGTCATCAAGCACCCTTACACTCTAAAAACCCACTTACGACGCGCCGAGGGCAATCATGCTCCAAATGTCACGTCGACAGTTCCTCAAGGTCTCCGCGAGCACGCTCGCCGGATCGAGCCTGGCGGCATTGGGCTTCTCTCCGGCTCCCGCGCTTGCCGAAGTCCGGCAATACAAACTGTCGCGCACCACGGAAACGCGCAATACCTGTCCGTACTGTTCAGTCGGATGCGGCATTCTGATGTACGGCCTCGGCGACAACGCGAAGAACGCCAAGGCGAGCATCATCCACATCGAGGGCGACCCGGATCATCCGGTCAATCGCGGCACCCTCTGTCCGAAAGGCGCCTCGCTCATCGACTTCATCCACAGCCCGAGCCGGCTGCTCTATCCGGAATATCGCGCGCCAGGGTCGAGCGAGTGGAAACGCATGTCATGGGAAGACGCGCTCGACCGCATCGCCACGCTGCTGAAAGAAGACCGCGATGCGAATTTCGTCGAGAAGACGGCGGACGGCAAGACGGTCAATCGCTGGCTGACCTCGGGCTATCTGGCGGCGTCGGCGGGCAGCAACGAGGTCGGTTATCTGACGCACAAGACGGTGCGCAGCTGGGGAATGCTCGCATTCGACAATCAGGCGCGTGTCTGACATGGCCCGACGGTGGCAGGTCTTGCCCCGACGTTTGGCCGTGGAGCGATGACGAACCACTGGGTCGACATCAAGAACGCGGACGTGATTCTCGTGATGGGCGGCAATGCGGCCGAGGCGCACCCGTGCGGCTTCAAGTGGGTGACCGAGGCGAAGGCGCATCGCAAGACGCGTCTTATCGTGGTGGACCCGCGCTTCACGCGCACGGCATCGGTCGCGGACTTCTATGCGCCGATCCGCACTGGATCGGATATCGCGTTCCTGGGCGGCGTGATCAATTACCTGCTCACGCAGGACAAGATCCAGCACGAGTACGTGAAGAATTACACGGACATGTCGTTCATCGTGCGCGAGGACTTCGTGTTCAAGGACGGCTTGTTCTCGGGCTATGACGCCGAGCATCGCAAATACGACAAGTCGACGTGGGACTACGAGCGCGGCGACGACGGCTACGTCAAGACCGATCCAACCCTGCAGCATCCGCGCTGTGTCTACAACCTGCTGAAGCAGCATTACGCCGCCTACACGCCGGAGATGGTGAACAAGGTCTGCGGCACGCCGACCGACAAGTTCCTCAAGGTCTGCGAGATGCTCGCGACGACCGCCGCGCCGAACCGCGCGGGCTCGATTCTCTACGCGCTCGGCTGGACGCATCACTCGGTCGGCGCGCAGATGATCCGTACAGGCGCGATGGTGCAGCTCCTGCTTGGCAACATCGGCATTGCGGGCGGCGGCATGAACGCGCTGCGCGGGCACTCGAACATCCAGGGCCTCACGGATCTCGGCCTGATGTCAAATCTCCTGCCCGGCTACATGACCCTGCCGATGGAAGCCGAACAGGACTTCGACGCATACATCACGCAGCGCGCGTCGCAGCCGTTGCGGCCGAACCAGCTGAGTTACTGGAAGAACTATCGGGCGTTCCACGTGAGCTTCATGAAGTCATGGTGGGGCGACAACGCGACGGCCGACAACAACTTCGGCTTCGACTATCTGCCGAAGCTCGACAAGCCCTACGACATGCTGCAGGTCTTCGAGCTGATGGCCGCGGGCAAGATGAACGGCTATATCTGCCAGGGCTTCAATCCGCTGGCCGCGACGCCGAACAAGGCGAAGGTCGGACTCGGGCTCTCGAAGCTGAAGTGGCTGGTCATCATGGATCCGCTCGCGACCGAGACATCCGAGTTCTGGAAGAACCACGGCGAGTTCAACGATGTCGATTCGTCGACGATCCAGACCGAGGTGTTCCGGCTGCCCACGACCTGCTTCGCGGAGGAACGCGGCTCGCTGGTCAGTTCGTCGCGCGTGTTGCAGTGGCACTGGCAGGGCGCGGTAGGACCGGGCGAGGCGCGCAGCGACCTGGAGATCATGTCGGGTCTGTGGCTGCGCATGCGTCGCGCCTATCAGGAGAAGGGCGGCGCGTATCCCGATCCGATCCTCAAGATGAGCTGGCCCTACGCCGATCCGGAAAGCCCGACGCCGGAGGAGATCGCGATGGAGTTCAACGGCCGCGCGCTCGCCGACGTCACCGATCCCAGCGACAAGACCAAGGTGCTCGCGAAGCAAGGCGAGCAACTGGCGAGCTTCGCGCTGCTGCGCGACGACGGCTCCACGGCGAGCGGCTGCTGGATCTTCTGCGGCTCGTGGACCCAGGCGGGCAACCAGATGGGCCGGCGCGACAACGCGGACCCGACCGGTATCGGCCAGACGCTTGGCTGGGCCTGGGCGTGGCCGGCGAATCGGCGGGTGCTGTACAACCGCGCCTCGTGCGACGTGAACGGCAAGCCGTTCGATCCGTCGCGCAAGCTGATCGCATGGAACGGGCGCGCGTGGACCGGTTCAGACATCCCCGACTTCAAGGTCGACGAACCGCCCGACAAGGGCATGAGTCCGTTCATCATGAACCCCGAGGGCGTCGCGCGTTTCTTCGCCCGCGACGGCATGAACGAAGGGCCGTTCCCCGTGCATTACGAGCCGTTCGAGACGCCCATCGGCTATAACCCGTTCTTCCCGGACAACAAGCTCGTCACGAGCAATCCGGCCGCGCGCGTGTTTCCGGATGACCGCGCTGCGTTCGGCACGGCCGACAAGTTTCCGAACACCGGCACGACCTATCGCCTGACCGAGCATTTCCACTACTGGACCAAGCACGCGCGCCTGAACGCGATCGTGCAGCCGCAGCAGTTCGTGGAGATCGGCGAGGAACACGCGAAGGAAGTGGGCGTGGTGGCGGGAGACCGCGTGAAGGTATCGAGCAATCGCGGCCATATCGTCGCGGTGGCGCTCGTCACCAAGCGCATCAAGCCATTGATGGTGGAGGGCAAGAAGGTGCATACCGTCGGCCTGCCGCTGCACTGGGGCTTCAAGGGCCTCGCGCAGCCGGGCTATCTCGTCAACACGCTGACGCCTTCCGTGGGCGACGGGAACTCGCAGACGCCCGAGTTCAAGTCGTTCCTCGTGAAAGTGGAAAAGGCATAGGGAGGACGGCATGGCATTGCAATCGCTGGATATCAAGCGCCTCTCGGCCACCACCACGCCGCCGCCCGGCGACCGCGTGCCCGCCACGGGCACGGTCGCGAAGCTGATCGACGTGTCGAAGTGCATTGGCTGCAAGGCGTGTCAGACCGCCTGCATGGAGTGGAACGATCTGCGTGACGACATCGGTCATACGACCGGCATCTACGACAACCCGCGCGACCTGACCGAGCACTCGTGGACGGTGATGCGCTTCACCGAATACGAGAATCCGAAGGGCGATCTCGAATGGCTGATCCGCAAGGACGGCTGCATGCACTGCGAGGATCCGGGCTGTCTGAAGGCGTGTCCATCGCCGGGCGCGATCGTGCAGTACACCAACGGCATCGTGGATTTTCATGAAGAGAACTGCATCGGCTGCGGGTATTGCATCACGGGCTGTCCGTTCAACATTCCGCGGCTCTCGAAGGAAGATCATCGCGTGTACAAGTGCACGCTGTGTTCGGATCGGGTCGCGGTGGGGCAGGAGCCCGCGTGCGTCAAGACCTGCCCGACCGGCGCGATCATGTTCGGCACCAAGGTGGACATGCAGCAGCAGGCGGCGGAGCGTATCGAAGATCTGAAGGAGCGCGGTTTTGAGCATGCCGGTTTGTACGATCCGGCGGGCGTGGGCGGCACGCATGTGATGTATGTGCTGCATCACGCGGATCAGCCTGAGCTTTATCACGGCTTGGCGAAAGATCCGCATATCAGTCCGCTGGTGTCGATCTGGAAGGGCGTGACGAAGCCGCTGGCGATGATCAGCATCGGCATTGCGGCGCTGGCCGGGTTCTTCCATTACACGCGTGTTGGGCCGAACGAAGTCAGTGACGAAGACGAAGCCGAGGCGCAGCGCGAGGCCGATGAAGTGCGTCGCCGCCGTGAAGGCGGAGAGGAGCGAAGCGATGAAACACGATAGCGAATTGCGTGACATCAAGGGACATCGGCTGATACAGCGCTATACGCCGAACGAGCGCACGAATCACTGGATCACCGCGATCACCTTCGTGCTGCTCGCGCTCTCCGGACTCGCGATGTTTCATCCGTCGATGGCGTGGCTCTACGCGGTGTTCGGCGGCGGGCAATGGACGCGCATTCTGCATCCGTTCGTCGGCTGCGTGATGTTCGTGTCGTTCCTGATCCTCGCGCTGCGGTTCTGGCATCACAACTATCTGGACCGCAACGACGTGCAGTGGATGAAGCAGATCGGCGACGTGCTCACCAACCGCGAGGACCGTCTGCCCGAGATCGGCAAGTACAACGCCGGGCAGAAGCTGCTGTTCTTCGTGATGGTGGCGAGTCTCGTGCTGCTGCTTCTGAGCGGGATCGTGATCTGGCGGCGGTACTTCGCGTTTTATTTCCCGATCACGGTGGTGCGCGTGGCCTCGGTCGTGCATGCGGCGACGGCCTTCGTGCTGATCGTCTCGATCATCGTGCATATCTATGCGGCGCTGTGGATCAAGGGATCCATCGGCGCGATGACGCGCGGCACGGTCACGTTCGGATGGGCGCGCAAGCATCATCCGAGGTGGTTTCGGGAGATGATTGGGAAGTAGGAGGCGATTGCGGTCCGGCATCGACGCTTGGTGGGTGACCCATCCCATTAGGATTTAGCTGATATGCTTGGCCGGCTACTTCATCCCCAGGAGCCGCGTGTGGTCCAACGCATCATCGAAGCCGCTGAGATCGAGTCGCTCGATCCCTCGGCCATCCCTAGATTGCGCATGCCCGAGCGTGCCACGGTGTTCGCTGCGCGCGCCGCGCGTCTGCTGCAACTCGCAGATGCGAACAGTCCCATCAGCGGATATCTGCGCCTGATGTCCGCGCTTGCCGACACCCAGCAGCGCGTCCTGTCCCGGTTCCAGGCGCCGATGCCCGCGCGCGAATCGATCGAATTGAATCAGCGGCACTCGATGCCGATCATCCCCGCACTCACCGATCATCGCGATCCCGCCTGGCGCGACGTGCTGTTCATGCTGCTCGACGGCATCGAGGCGGCCGGCGCGTTGACTCCCGCCCTGGTGCAACTCGTGGCCCGTCTGCGCACCATGGACGCCGCCACGCTCGACAACCAGGCCGACGCCATCCTGACGCTGCGTTTCGCTGAAATCGACCCGGCCGCCGCGCCCTTCGTCGCCGCGGCGCTGCAAGTCGTGTGGACGGACCTCGCGAGCCGCGTCAACATGCGCGACGTGCCTTACCTCGACGCGCCCGGCGTCTGTCCGGTGTGCGGCGCGGTGCCGGTGGCGAGCATCGTGCGCGTCGGCGGGCCGTATGAAGGATATCGCTACGTGCAGTGCGGGCTGTGTGCGACGGAGCTGCACGTGGTCCGCGCGAAGTGCACCAATTGCGATTCGACCAAGGGCATCGCTTATCACGCAATGGGGACGGGCGAAGAAGGCGAAGACGACAAGGCCGCGCACGCAAGGCGCGCGGCGCTCAAGGCGGAGTCGTGCGACGAATGCGGCACGTATCGCAAGATCGGTTACCAGGACAAGGCGTTCGACTTCGAGCCTTACGCCGACGATCTCGCGAGTCTCACGCTCGATCTCCTGATGGGCGATGCCGGTTATCGCCGTGCCGCGCCTCATCCGTGGCTGTGGCCCGAACAGCCTGACGAATCATGAGCGACGTCCGGGGAAGCGACGGCAGCGAACTGCGCGCGTTGATGGCACGCGTGCCGTCGGTCGAGCGCGTGCTGGCGGCGGCGGAATTCGCGGCTGTGATCGCCGAGCATGGACGCACGCAGACGCTCGCGGCCTTGCGCGCCACGCTGGACACATGGCGAAGCGATGCGCAGGCCGGCCGGGCGGCGGTCGACGCCTTGAGTGACGCCGCGCTCGCGCAGGCGGTGAACGCGGCGCTCTCGGCGCGTGCGCGCAGCGCGGTGCGCAGCGTGTTCAATCTCACCGGCACCGTGCTGCATACGAATCTCGGCCGGGCGCTGCTGCCGGACGAAGCCGTGAGCGCGGTGGCCGAAGTCCTCACGCGGCCCGCAAACCTCGAATTCGATCTTGAAACCGGCGCGCGCGGCGATCGCGACGACCTCATCAACGGCCTGATCTGCGAGCTGACCGGCGCGGAGGCGGCCACCGTCGTGAACAATAACGCGGCGGCCGTGCTGCTGACGCTGTCGGCGCTTGCCTCGCGCAAGGAAGTGATCGTGTCGCGCGGCGAACTGGTGGAGATCGGCGGCGCGTTCCGCATTCCCGACATCATGAGTCGCGCCGGCGCAAGACTGCGCGAAGTCGGTACGACGAATCGCACGCATCTGAAAGACTACGACGAAGCGATCAGCCCTAAAACCGCGCTGCTGATGAAGGTGCATTGCAGCAACTACGCGGTCACCGGTTTTACCAAGGAAGTGACACTCGCCGACCTCGCGCCGCTGGCCAAGGCGCGCGGCCTGCCCATCGCGGTGGACCTGGGCAGCGGCACGCTGGTCGATCTCGCGCAGTGGGGCCTGCCGCGCGAAGCCACAGTGCGGGAAACCGTCGACGCCGGCGCCGATCTCGTCACCTTCAGCGGCGACAAGCTGCTGGGCGGCCCGCAGGCCGGGCTGATCGTGGGCCGTCGAGAGCTGATTGCGACAATCAAGAAGCATCCGCTGAAACGCGCGTTGCGAGTCGGCAAGCTGACGCTCGCGGCACTCGAAGCCGTGTTGCGGCTTTATCGGGCGCCGGAGAATCTCCGTGAACGCCTGACGACGCTGCGCCTGCTCACGCGTCCCGCCGACGCCATGCGCCTCTGCGCCGAACGCGTCCAGCCCGCGTTGCAACAATGGATCGGCGATGCCTTCATCGTGAGCGCCGAACCGATGTTCAGCCAGATCGGCAGCGGCGCATTGCCCGTGGATGTCCTGCCGAGCTATGGCGTGGCCGTGCGTCTCGCGAACGGCAAGCGTCCGGGCAGCCAGTTGAACCGCGTCGAGAAGCGGCTGCGCGAATTGCCGCGGCCGGTGATCGGACGCATCGCGGACGGCGCTTTGCGGCTCGACCTCCGCTGCCTCGAAGAAGCCGACGAAACCGCCTTCATCGCGCAACTGCGAGGGCCGGGCGCGCGAGGCGAGGCGGCATGATCGTCGGCACGGCGGGGCACATCGATCATGGCAAGACGACGCTGACGCACGCGCTGTCGGGCGTCGATACCGACCGCCTGAAGGAAGAGAAGGCGCGCGGCATTTCCATCGAACTGGGCTATGCCTACGTGCCGCTGGCGGGCGGCGGTGTGCTCGGGTTCATCGACGTTCCCGGGCACGAGAAGCTCGTGCATACGATGGCGGCGGGCGCGTGCGGCATCGACTTCGCGCTGCTGGTGATCGCCGCCGACGACGGCGTGATGCCGCAGACCCGCGAGCATCTCGCGATTCTCGAACTGCTCGGCGTGACGCGGGGCGCGGTGGCGGTGACGAAGGGCGATCGCGTGGACGCCGCACGCCGCCGCGAAGTGCACGCGGACATCGACGCGCTGCTCGCGCGCAGTCCGTTGCATGCGGCGCCGCGCTTCGACACCGACGCCACGCGCGAACACGACGCAGGCGTCGCCGCGCTGGCCGCGCATCTGCACGAAGCGGCGGCGCACGAGCGCACGCGCCGCGACGACGGCCTGTTCCGGCTGGCGGTGGACCGCGTGTTCACGCTGGCGGGGAAGGGCACCATCGCGACCGGCACGGTGTTCGCGGGCCGCGTGACGACGGGCGACGTCCTCGCACTCGCGCCGCGTGGAACCTCGGGCGAGGCCGTGCGCGTGCGCAGCATTCATGCGCAGAATCGTGCGACGCAGACGGGCCGCGCGGGCGAGCGTTGCGCGCTGAATCTTGCCGGCACCGAGAAGGATGCGCTCGGTCGCGGGGACTGGATCGTCGATGCGCGGCTGGCGCGTGCGTGTGAGCGACTCGACGTCGAACTGAGCCTGCTTGACGATGCCGCTGTCACCCTCGCGCACTGGTCGCCCCTGCATGTTCATCTCGGCACGACGCATCGCGTGGCGCACGTCGCGCTGCTCGACGGCGACACCTTGCAGCCGGGACACACGGCGCGCGTGCAGCTCGTCTTCGATACCCCGGTGTGCGCGCTGCCCGGCGACCGCTTCATCGTGCGCAATGCCCAGGCGAGCCGCACGGTCGGCGGGGGCCGCGTGCTCGATCCGTTCGCGCCGGCCAGGAAGCGCCGCACGCCGCAGCGTCGCGCCTGGCTCGATGCGCTCGCGACGTGGCTCGATACGCAACGAGTGGACGCGCTGTTCGAACAGGCGCCGTATGGACTGCCGCGCTCGCTGATCGAGCATCTGTGCGGCCTGCCGGCGGCGGCGCTCGCGTTGCCGGCCGACACGCGCGAAGTTCCGATGTCGAATGATGTGCTGTATGTGTCGGCGGCGCACTGGAACGTGCTGAACGCACGGCTCATCGACGCACTGGGCGCGTTCCATGCACGCTTCCCCGATGAACAGGGCCCCGACGTCGCGCGCCTGCGCCGCATGGCCGCGCCGCTCGCGCCGGATGCACTGTGGCGCGCGCTCGTCGACGACGCCGTGGCGCGGAAGACGCTTGCGCGCAGCGGTCCGTGGCTGCATCTGCCGGCGCATGCGGTAACACTCGACGCACGCGAGGAAACGCTGGCGCGCGCGGTGCTGGCGTCGCTGCAACAAGGCCGCTTCGATCCGCCGTGGGTGCGCGATCTTGCCAAAACGCACGGCGTTGCCGAAGAAGACATGCGCCGGTTGCTGAAGAAACTCGCGCGGCGTGGCGACGCGTATCAGGTGGTGCGCGACTTGTTCTATGACCGCGCGACGATCGGCGTACTCGCGCGGCTCGTGGCGGAACAGGCGGCGGCGCAGGGCGGCGCGCTGGGTGCGGCCCATTTCCGCGATGCCACGGGCCTCGGCCGCAAGCGCGCCATACAGCTTTTGGAGTTCTTCGACCGGGTTGGATACACTCGATTCCACCGCGACCTCCACCTGTTGCGCACCGACAGCCGCTGGCACGAGTCCGTCTGACCCATCCTATCCCTGGCCGCGTTCACCCCTGACCGCGATGGAGCATTACTACTTCAAGCTCTTGCACGTCCTGTCGAGTTACCCGGAATGGGCGCTCGCCGTGGTGCTGCTCGCGTCGTTCCTGGAATCGGTGGCGTTCATCGGCACCTTCGTGCCGGGCAGCACGGCGATGTTCATCGCGGGCGCGCTGGTCGGCACGGGCGCACTGAATCTCGGCTGGGTATTCGTCTGCGCGATCGCGGGCGCGATTGCCGGCGATGCCGCGAGCTTCTGGTTCGGCCAGCGCTACGCGGACCGCATCGCGCAGATGTGGCCGTTCCGCACGCATCCCGGCGCGCTCACGGCGGGCAAGAAATACTTCGAGAAGCACGGTGCGAAGAGCGTCGTGCTCGCGCGCTTCGTCGCGCCGATGCGCGCCGTCGTGCCGGTGGTGGCCGGCGTGACCGGCATGACGCCCGCGCGCTTCCTGGCCGTCAACATCCTGAGCGCGCTGATCTGGGCGCCGACGCATATCCTGCCGGGCGTGGTGTTCGGCGCATCGATCGAACTGGCGGGTGCGGTCTCGATCCGGCTCGTCGTGATCCTCATCATCCTCACCGCGCTCGCGTGGGTCGTGTTCAACGTGGTCCGCGTGCTCGTTTCGCATGCGATGCGCTGGACCATCCTGTCGCGCGATGCGTTGCTCGGCTGGGCCCGGAACAGCCGCGGCCTGCCGGCGCGGCTCGTCGCGCGCGCGCTCGATCCGGCCAATCCGGCCACCGGCCTCATCGTGATGATCTCGACGCTGCTGCTCGCCTCGGCAGTGCTCTTTTTCTCGGTGCTCGCGAATGTCGCGCGCGGGGCGTCGATCGTGCAGGTGGATGTGTCGGTCTATCGGCTGCTGCAATCTTTCCGTTCCACCTGGACCGACTCCATCCTCGATGCCGCCGCCACGCTCGGCAGCACCGAGACGCTGCTCGTGCTCGGCGTGATGGTGATCGTGTGGATGAGCATCGAGCGGCGCTGGCGCACGGTCGCCTACTGGGTCGCGGCGCTGGCGTTTTCGCAATTGCTCGTGGCCGCGATCCGCTTCACCGCGCACGAGCCGCTGGCCGTGTCGTTCGCGCCTTCGACGCATCGCTTTCCAAGCAGTCATGTCGCGGCGACGGTCGTGATCTACGGCTTCCTCGCATTCCTGCTGTTGCGCCGCGTGCGGCTGCTGACGGGCGTGCTGGTCGCGACGGCGACGTCGGCCATCGTGACGGCGGTGGCGCTCGCGGGGCTCTACTTCGGCCGCTTCACGATCTCAGACGCGCTCGGCAGCGCGGCGCTCGCGGCCGTGTGGGTGTTCCTGATCGCGCTGACGGCCGTGTGGCGCAATCCATCCAAGCCGAAGCCGCGGCCGCTGATGCCGGTCGCGGTGCTGGTCGTGATCTGCGCGAGCGTGGCGCTGCAACTGAGCGACGACACCGAAGCGCGCAGCGCGCCGCCCAAGTCCGTCGTCATCACGCCCATTCAATGGACCGACACGGTGTGGCGGACCTTCTCGTGTTACCGCGCGAACATGGAGGGCGACCGGCGCGAGCCGATCACCGTGCAATGGGCCGCGACGCCCGCGCAGATCCGCGCGCAGTTGCTGAGCCGCGGCTGGACCGAGGTGTCGCACGTGTCGCTGAAGAGCGTGTTGTCGGTGGTGCTGCCGAATGCGCCCGCTATCGATCTGCCCGCGCTGCCGCGCCTGAACAATGGCGAGCCGTCGAAACTCGTGTTCGCGCGCTCGCCCTACGGCGCCGACGAGCGCGACGTGCTGCGTTTCTGGTCGACGCAATACGACGTGCGCGAACGTCCAGGCGCCGCGCCGACGCCCATCTGGCTCGGCGCCGTGGTGCACGAGCGGATCCGCCGTCCCTCGTGGCCGTTCAACGTGCTGAGGCCCGACCGGCGCGTCGATCCGATGGCCTTCGACCACGGCAAGAATTCGCCGTGGCAAGGCATCGAAATTGCTCGCAGCGCGGGATGCGGCGATGTGCCGGTGATGCTCGTCGAATCGAGGGCGGAATGATGCGTTGTAACCAGCGTTTGCGAGGTGCCGTTTGATCCAGATTCCGCCGTCGGCCATCGTGCAATGGGGCGGCGCGGCCGTTTTCGCGAACGTGCTGCTGACGCGTCTCGGTGTGCCGTTGCCGTCCGCGCCGTTGCTGGTGTTCGCGGGATCAGCGGTGGCGAGCGGGCGGCTCGCGTTCACGCACGTGCTGTTTGCGGCGGTATGCGGCGCGTTGCTGGGCGATGGCGTGTGGTTTGCCGCCGGGCGCATTTACGGGCGCAAGCTGGTCGCAGCGCTGTCGCGCAGGTCGTATGCGGTGGATTCGGGAATGCGCACGACCGGCGAACTGTTCGAGCGGCACGGGCCGCCGATCGTGGCGCTATCGAAATTCGTTCCCGGTCTCGGACTCGTCACGCCGCCATTGATGGGCACGACGCAAATTGCGGTGCCGGCGTTCTTTCTGTGGGATACGGCGGGGATCGTGGCGTGGGCGGCGTTCTGGCTGCTGGGCGGAGCGCTTTTCGAGCATCAATTGCATCTCGCGGTGCTCGAACTTCAGGCGCACGGCACCACCGTGGTCGATCTGCTCGTGGCCGTGGGGTTGCTGTATTGCGTCTATCGGCTGCTGAGGCGGCGTCAGCCGCGACGGCACTTGAAGGACAAGGGCGGCGGACCCTGACTCATGTTCGGCCGATGACGTAGTTATAATCGGTCGCGCCCTGGAGGTTTTAGCTGGGCGGCTTCAGGTGAAACATGGAAGGCATCCGTATCCGGTGGTGCGGCTGGGCTTCAAACCCAGTTGGGGATGTCAGACATTCTCAGGTCGGTTCGACTCCGGCTGCCTTCCGCCATGTGGCGCTCACTTGTTTTGATTTGCTGGAGAATCTGCGGCCTGATTTCCGCAAAAAGCACCCATTTCCGCAAGATGTTCAGCGGGTCGGCCTTGTTGCATTTGCCCTGTGAGATGGGCAGGAAGCCGTCGCGGATGTCGTACTCGCCGTGCAGCAAGCTGTTCTGCGGCTGTTGCCCGGCGAGATCAGCAAGGTCCATCGCATCGCGCGTCGTGTGTCCGCTTGGTCGTACATTTTCCAGCAGGTGCTGTCGTCGACATAGATGTCGCGGCTCCCCCGGCGCATATCCGCCGGTTGGTCGAGCCCGACTTCGCGCGTCAGGCCGCGCCGGCCGACTTCTTCCGCGCTGAGGAAGGCTGCACTTATCCGTCTCCAGATACTCGCGCGTAACGCGCACGAATCCCTGGATTTGCTGCTGCATTTCACTTCCTAAAGTTGGTGCACGGACGTGCCGTTACTGCGGGCATGAATAAGCTCCAAGCCCAAGCCCTCCTCGATTTCGCCGATGCCGTCGCTATGGCCGACGTCGCCACAAGATATGGCAGCTACGATCCGTTCAGGACGGATCACGGCGATCTGTACTGGAAGTCTTTCATTGGCCAGCTCGCGGAGCAGGCCCCCTACATGGGGCTGCCGGACATCATGGCGCTCGCCGAGTCCTGATTCAACGCATCTAAAGCGATTCATCTTTCCTGGCTGGGCAGCAGTCGCTGCCCGGATGACTCGTTACGAGTACCTCCTTGGCGCAGCATCGGATCGATGGGACCATGTCTTCTGTTTCGGCACGCCCTCAGGTCAACCTGGTCTCGCGCTTGAGTAAAGGACTCGCTCTGCACCGTTTCTCAAGCAATGGAGTGCGATATGTTGCGTTATCCAGCCCGATTCGACCCGGACACAGGCGGCTTCGTGGTGACATTCCGGGATATACCGGAGGCCATCACACAGGGTGATAGCCTGGAACGGGCTCGTGAGATGGCAGCCGACGCACTGCTGACGGCGATGGACTTTTACTTCGAAGACAAGCGCCTGGTGCCGCGGCCGTCGAAGGCAAATAAGAACGAAGAGTTGGTTGCGCTGCCGACAAGTGTCTCGGGCAAGATCCTGCTTCTCAACGAGATGATCGCGCAGGGCGTCACGCCGTCGGAACTCGCGCGCCGGCTGAACACCAGGCCGCAAGACGTCAACCGCATCATGACGCTGAACCATGCGACCAAGATCGACACGATCGCGGACGCGCTCGCGGTGCTGGGCAAACGGCTGGAGATCAGCGTCGCCTGAGAAGGGGGTCGTCAACCCGTTCCGGCTTTTCCCAGACTCTGTGTTTTGCAAGGTCTGGCGCCCTCAGTACTCACCCCCTGGTCGCATCGACAGAGATAGTGTTTTCCCTGATGGGAGCGACTTCATCGCGGACGTACTCTTTGTATACAGAATTTAGAGTACCGTAGTCATGGCGCCTGAAGCCATGATGATCGCGCTTCCCCCAAAGCGCCAATCGACAGATCCGAAAATGGACGTCCCCAACTACCTCATTCTGCGGTCCGATGCGAGCGCTCCTGTCGAATGTGAGACCCTGAGCCATAGCGATGGCGCTTTCGGCGGCCTCCACCGACCGCCTCACGCCCTTGCACAGTGGACGGAGTCCGACGCGTTTCCCGCTTCGGCACAATGCGTTTTGAATGCAAAAGCCTCGTTGACGGGACTCGAAGGACTCTCGCGGGTGCTCATGCGATCCGAAACGCGTACGGATTACGCAGCCGCATGGATCCTGGCGCGCTCGAAGCTCGGACTGGTGTCGATCCTCGTACGTGATGCGCGCGACTTCACCGCAGCAGCGTTTATCGACGATGCGGGCTTCGTGTTGAAGCAGGCAAGACGCTACTTCGCGTCGCAATCGCTCGTGCTCGTGCAGGCCAATTCCGAATCCGGCCTGGCACGCGCGCGCGTGGTCATGGAAGCAGTTTTGCAGATGCGCGACGTCGCGCCGGACGTGCTCTACGAAAAGCATGCCGTCGAAAACGAAACGCTTGGCGTCGCGCTTCTGTCGATGGGCTGAACGCCGCAACCAGAACCCATTGCCCGAGCAAAAACCCTCTGGAAAGCTGATAGGATTCGGTATTCAATATCGATTCTGATTTGCCATGCCGGCCAAACTCGTCAAGATTCAGGCTCGTACCGATTACGTCGACGAGGTCTACAACATTCTTCTCGACGCCATCAGCGAAGGCTCTATCGCGCCTGGAACGCGGATCGTGCAGGAGGAGATTGCCGAGCAGCTCTCGGTCTCCCGGTCCCCCGTGCTCCAGGCGTTTCGTTTGCTCAAGAAGGATGGGCTGGTCGAAGACGCTCCGGGGCGCGGCCTGCAGGTCACGCCGCTCAACGTCGAACGGGTTGGTCATCTGTATGAATTCAGGGAAGCGCTCGACGGCCTCGCCGCCAAGCTCGCCGCCCGCCGTTCCGTGCGGCTCGACAAGTCGCTGATCGCCAACGGCCGCAAGGCGATGCGAGGTGACGACATCAAGGCCATGGTCGAGGCCGACATGGCGTTTCATCTGGCCATCTACGCGGCCTCGGGCAATCCTTTGATCCTGGAAAATGCCCGTCTTCACTGGATGCACCTGCGGCGTGTGATGGGCGCGGTGCATCAGGTCGTCGGCCAGAGAAAGGTGGTCTGGGACGAGCACGCGGCCATCGCGGACGCGATCGCGGCCGGCGACGAAGAACTTGCCTCACGCCTGAGCGTGCTGCACGTCGAGGCAGCGCGCGCGAATCTCGTGAAGCATATGAGCACGAACAGCGAGATCGCTCAGGCGACGTCCTGAGTCGCAATCCTTACTGCATGAGTCCTGTGGCTGCCTGACGGTTCGGCGCGTCGTCGAACCCGCATCAAGCGGCCTTCTTCGTTTCATCTCCCCCGGCGTCCGCCAACTCTCCCGCCCAACGCAGCATCTGCGAAGACCTGCGCAACGCCAGCAGCGTCTGAAAGCACCTCCACGATTTCCTGAACACCACGCGTATCCGTGTTTACCCATAGAGACAAGGCGGTCGCATGCGCCTAATCTTTGGATACAGAGTTCAGAGCACGGAACACCGACGACGGAAACCGGCTCTGACGACAACAACCGATGTGGTCCCTAACAATCATTGGAGGCAGGACATGAGCGTCAAATCGGACAAGATGGACGACCAGAAGCGCACCGGAGGGTCGGCGCCGGTGGCGAAGAAGCTGATTCCGTTCGGTGGCTACTACGCCAACAAGACGCCGGAGCATGATCCCGAACTGACGGAAACCGGTCCGGGAACGCCGACGGGCGAATACATGCGCCGCTTCTGGCACCCGGTCTGCATGTCGATGGAACTGACCGACACGCCGCGCTTCCTCAAGATCCTCAACGAAGAACTGGTCGCGTTCCGCGACAAGAGCGGCCGCGTCGGCGTGCTGCATGCGCACTGCGTTCACCGTGGCGCGTCCCTCGAATACGGCGCGATCCAGGAGCACGGCATCATGTGCTGCTATCACGGCATGGTGTTCGACGTGGACGGCGCCTGCCTCCATGTGCCGTTCCCGAAAGGCGAGGAAAAGGAAGCCGAGCGCTACGCGTGTTCGATCCGTCAGGGCGCGTACAAGGCGGTCGAGCGCAACGGCCTCGTCTTCGCCTACATGGGACCGCCGGAAGAAGAGCCGCCGTTCCCGGAATGGGAAGGCGACTACACGGTCTCGCCCGGCGACGAGCTCGTGCCCTACAGCAACTTCCAGCATTGCAACTGGTTGCAGGTTCAGGACAACGCGGCCGACAACTACCATCCGACCGCACTGCACGCCGGCAAGAATGTCGTCGATGGCAACTACCAGGGAACGACCTTCGACGAAGTCGGCGCCGCGTCCATGGAAGTGGCGCCCGACATGAATTTCGTGCCGGTGCAGGGCGGCCGCAGTCTGGCGTGCGCCGGCGCGCGCCGCGTCAACAAGGACCGGCTGTTCGTCCGGGTCCAGCATCAGGTGCTGCCGAACCTGAGTTTGCATGCCTACACGTCGGAAGACGGTTCGAAGAAGAAGTATTTCAGCCGCTTCCACATCATCCGCTGGACCGTGCCCGTCGATGACGAGAACAGCAAGATGATTGGCTGGCGCGTCATGGGCCCGGGCATCGATACACGCGGTATCGGCAACAAGGAGATGGTCGGTTACGAGACCATCGACTTCCTCGAAGGGCAGGTGGCGATGCGCCGTCCCGAGCGCTTCGGCAAGTACAAGCTCGAAGACATGCCGCCGATTCCCCCGAACCATCGCGAACGCGACATCTACAAGCAGGCTCAATATGCACCCGGCGACTACGAGGCGATCATCAGCCAGCGTTCCATCGCCGTGCATGCACTCGAGAACCCGACCAAGTTCGACGCGGGCCTGTATCAGTTCCGCAAGATGCTGCGCGATGCGGTGCGCGGCACGAACGTGGCGGCATCGGCGCAGGGCTTCGCCGAATGGTTCCGCGCTCTGGGCGGCGCGCCCAACAGCTTCTGCTCGGGCAACGTATTCGAAATTGAAGAAGGCGCGACGGTGGAAGAAGAAGTGGCGCGCCGTCGCAAGGTGCTGAAGACCGTCGTCCAGATCCTGACCGAGAGCGACAGCCTGAAAGGCGAAGCGCGCGGTGACTTCGTGCGCAACAAGTTCAAGGACCTCGAACAGTCGCTGAAGAGTTAATCGGCGCACATGGTGCCGGTCGTTTGTATGAGCGACCGGTCACCCGCCACGGAGCAAGGATCATGGACACGGTATTGGAACGTTTGGAACGGGAAGAAGCGGTAGTGGAAATCGAAGCCGGCACGCTCGATGTCCGCGTCAAGCAGATCCGTTACGAAGGCAAGGGCATCAACTCGTACGAACTCACGAACCCGAGCGGCAAGACGCTGCCTCGCTTCGAGGCGGGCTCGCACATCGACGTCCATCTGAAGAACGGCGTCATTCGACAGTACTCGCTGTGCAATTCGCCTGCCGAGCGCAATCGGTATGTCATTGCCGTGCTCAAGGACGAAAGCGGTCGCGGAGGATCGCGTGCGGTGCACGAGAGCATCGGCGCCGGCGACATCGTCACCATCAGCAAGCCGCGCAATCACTTTGCGCTGGCCGAAGGCGCGCGCAAGGTCGTGCTGATTGCGGGCGGTATCGGCGTTACGCCATTGAAGGCGATGGCGCATGAACTGGAACAGCGCGGCGTGGCTTTCGACATGCACTACTGTGCGCGCAGCCAGGATGCAGCGGCATTCGGTCCTGAATTCGCAAGCATGCTGAGCGCGGGCACGCTGCACTACCACTTCGACGATGGCGCGGAAGCGGACCGTCTGGACTTGCGCGCATTGCTCGCCGAGCCGCAGCCGGGCACGCATGTTTATTACTGCGGGCCGGGCGGATTCATGGCGGCATGCGCGGACGCGGCGAGTCACTGGCCGAAGGGCACCGTGCACTTCGAGCACTTCAAGGCGCCGGACCAGCCGAAGCGCGAGCCTTCGGACACCGAGAACGCCGAGGGTTGCGACGTAACCATCGCCAGCACCGGTCAGGTGATCCACGTGGGACCGGAGCAGAACTTCAGCGAAGCGCTGGGCGAGGCGGGTGTCGAAGTCCCGACGTCCTGCTGTGCCGGTCTGTGCGCAACCTGCAAGGTCCGCTATCTCGAAGGCGAAGTCGAGCACAACGACTTCATCCTGGATGAAGACGAGCGCAAGGAGTTCCTGACGGTATGCGTCTCCAGGCCCATCAGCAAGACCTTGGTCCTGGACCTGTAGGCCACGCATCGCGCGTGGCCCCGACATCAATCAACGCTTCATCGCACCCATCTGAATACAGCATGAAAATCTTTTACGACAAGGATGCCGACCTTGCCCTTTTGAAGAACCGCAGCGTCGCCATCATCGGCTACGGTTCGCAGGGCCATGCTCATGCCCTGAACCTGAAAGACAGCGGCATCAACGTTTGCGTCGGTCTGCGTCAGGGCCCTTCGTGGGAGAAGGCGCAACGCGCTGGCCTGACCGTCAAGCGCATCGCCGATGCAGTCAAGGAAGCCGACATCGTGATGATGCTGCTCCCCGACGAGCAGATTGCCGAGGTCTATCGCGCGGAAGTCGAACCGCATGCCCGCGAGGGCGCAGCGCTCGGCTTCGCTCACGGCTTCAACATCCACTACGGCCAGGTTAGCCCGCGCGCGGATCTGGACGTCATCATGATTGCGCCGAAAGCGCCAGGCCATACGGTCCGCAGCACATATGCAGCAGGCGGCGGTGTGCCGCATCTGATCGCCGTGGCGCAAGACCGCTCGGGTTCGGCGCGCGACATCGCGCTCGCGTATGCGGCGGCAACAGGAGGCGGCCGCGCCGGCATCATCGAGACGAGCTTTCTGGAGGAAACCGAAACCGATCTGTTCGGCGAGCAGGCCGTGCTTTGCGGCGGTCTGGTGGACCTCATCAAGGCGGGCTTCGACACGCTGGTGGAAGCCGGCTACGCGCCGGAAATGGCGTACTTCGAATGCCTTCATGAAGTGAAGCTCATCGTCGATCTCATCTACGAAGGCGGCATCGGCAACATGAACTACGGCATCTCCAACAATGCCGAGTTCGGCGAGTACGTCACCGGCCCGCGCATCGTCACCGCGCAGACCAGGGCAGCGATGAAAGACGTGCTGCACGACATTCAGACCGGTGAGTACGCGAAGCAATTCATCCTCGAAAGCAAGGCCGGCGCGCCGACCCTTCAGTCGCGTCGCCGTATGACCGCCGCGCATCCGATCGAAATCGTCGGCGCCAGACTGCGCGCAATGATGCCGTGGATTACCCAGGACGCATTGGTCGATCGCTCCAGAAACTAGGCCGCCGCTCTCTTGACGTTTCAGTGTCCCCCAATCAACAACAGGAGTATCTGATGTCCACCATCGATGAACCGAAGCAAGCCACGCAGGAATCGATTCTGAAGCCGGGCAAGATCTCGATCTACGAGCCGGATCAGGAAGGTGTGATTTTCCCGCGCATGCCCGAGTTCAAGGACCACGCCGAACATCGCAAGTATCTGAAGGAGCGTCTCGTCGCCGCATGCCGCGCCTTCGCGCTGCAAGGCTTCGACTACGGCTTCGCGGGTCACCTGACGGTGCGCGATCCAGAGCATCCCGGCCTTTACTGGACCAATCCGATGGCCGTCCATTTCTCGCAAGTGAAGGTCTCGAACCTCATTTGCGCGGACCACGAGGGCACGGTTGTCGAAGGCGAATACGCGATCAATCGCGCGGGTTTCGTCCTGCATGCCGCGGTGCATGAGCAGCATCAGGACATCGTCGCGATGTGTCATGCGCATACCGTCTACGGCACGGCCTTCGCCTCGCTCGGCAAGCCACTGGCGCCGATCTCGCAGGACGCGGCCGCCTTCTTCGAAGACCACGTGGTCATCGGCGATGAAGCAGGCAAGGTCGCGGTGGAAGTGAAAGGCGGCAATAAGGTCGCGAACGCATTCAAGGGCGTGAAGGCCGCCATTCACCAGAATCACGGCCTGCTGACGGCGAGCCGTCACAGCATCGACTCGGCCGCGTTCTGGTTCATCGCGCTCGAGCGCTGCTGCCAGCAGCAACTGATGATCGAAGCCACCGGCATCACGCCGAAGGAAGTCACGCCCGAGCGCGCCCGCTACAGCCGCGAGCACGTGGGCAGCGACTACATCGGCTGGCTGCACTTCCAGACCATCTGGAGCGAGCTGGTCGAGACCCAGCCGGACATGTTCGACTGAGTACGCAGGGTAGTGCGGGATGCGCGCGCCAAATCTGACGCGCGCATCTCCAGCGCTGGCGGAGTAGCGTCCGGTACAGGACACCCGCTGGTCACACGATGGCCCCACAGGAGACACACCTTGAGTTCCCAAAGCCCAGCCACCTTCGTGGAAGGCGCCGACACGTCTGTTTTCACCAAAGCAGCGTGGCGTCTCGTTCCCTTTCTATTCGTCTGCTACCTGTTCGCTTATCTCGACCGGATCAACGTTGCATTCGCCAAGCTTCAGATGCTGAGCGACCTCGGCTTCAGCGAGGCCGTTTATGGATTCGGCGCGAGTGTGTTTTTCGTCGGCTATCTGCTGTTCGAAGTGCCCAGCAACCTGTTGTTGCTTCGCGTGGGTCCGCGCCGCTGGATCGCCCGGATCATGGTCACATGGGGCCTGATTTCAGCGGCGATGATGTTCGTCAGAACACCGACGATGTTCTACGTCATGCGCTTCTTCCTCGGTGTCGCGGAGGCCGGTTTCTTTCCTGCCATCGTTCTCTATCTGACCTACTGGTTCCCGGCTTCGCGGCGCTCGAAGGTGACGGCGTTGTTCATGACCGGCATTCCGATGTCCGGGGTCATCGGCGGGCCGTTGTCCGGCTGGATCATGACCGCGATGAACGGCTCGCATGGTTTTGCAGGGTGGCAGTGGCTGTTCCTGGTCGAAGGCATCCCGACCGCCGTGCTGGGCGTGATGGCGTTCTTCTATCTCGACGACCGGGTGCGCGACGCCAAGTGGCTCACCGAGTCGCAGAAAGACACGCTCGAAACGGCGCTCAAGGCCGAACAGCCCAAGAGCGGGCTGCATTCGATGCGAGATGGCCTGATGAACCCGAAGGTGCTGCTCGTCAGCGTCATCTACTTCTTCTACACCATGGGCCTGTACGGGGTCAGTTTCTGGCTGCCGACGCTCATCAAGTCCAGCGGCGTGGCCGATCCGCTGCATGTCGGCTTGCTGACGGCGATCCCGTATGCCGCCGGCGCGCTGGCAATGGTGTTCGTGAGCCATAACTCGGACCGGACGGGTGAACGTCGATGGCATCTGATCGTGCCGGGGCTGGTCGCGGCATTCGGCCTCACGATGAGCGTCGTGTTCTCGAACTCGACGATGCTCGCAATGATCGCGCTGACCATCGGCACGATGGGCGTCATGACCACCATCTCCCAGTTCTGGGTGATTCCTCCGTCGTTCCTCGGCGGAGCGGCGGCGGCGGCGGGACTTGCGCTGGCGAATTCGGTCGGCAGTATTTCGGGCGTGGTGAGTCCTTCGCTGATCGGGTTGGTGAAGCAGGCGACAGGTTCGGCAGGGGCGGGCGTGCTGGCGCTTTCGGTGAGTCTGGTTATCGGCGGGGTGCTGGTGCTGTTGGTGCCTGCGGCGCTGGTGAACAGCCGGCGACAATAAACGCTCCGTATTTCTTCTGAAAAACCGGCACGGGCTGACCCCCGTGCCGGTTTTTTGCATTCGAACCGGCGCGAAGCACTCGGGGTTTTCTCTGATGCGTGAAATCTGATGCATCAGGCATCATGCATCAAATCATGACGCAGTCACCATCCGATATGAGTGTCATCGCCGATTCACCGCAAGTCATCCTCGACTGTCGCCACTGTCTCGGCGAGAGCCCGGTGTGGGATGACGTCACGCAGACGCTGCACTGGACCAATATCCATGCGCGGGAAGTGTGGTCGTGGAAGCCATCCGACAGCGACAGCGCGCCCACCGTAAGAACGATGCCGGAGCGTATCGGCGCGCTCGGCCTGCGTGCGGGCGACGGTCTCGTCCTCGCGCTTGAGCGCAGTTTCGCGACGCTGGACGACGGCAGCCTGGAACCGCAACCGCTCGCCGCACTGCCCGCATCGGTGGCTCACACGCGTCTGAACGACGGCCGCGTGTCGCCGGACGGGCGCTTCCTGTGCGGCGGCATGAATGAAGAGACGCCGCAACGCGCCAACGCCGCGCTGCATTCCCTCGACGCCGATCACCGCGTGCATGAACTGCTGCGCGGCATCGCCTGCGCAAATTCGCTGTGCTGGAGTCCGGACGGCGGCACGCTGTATTTCTCGGACATGCCGACGCGCCGCATCGACGCCTTCGATTACGCCGATGGCGCCCTCGCCAATCGCCGCGTGTTCGCCGAACTCGCGACGCCGGACGCGCCGGATGGCTCGATCGTCGACGAAGAAGGCTTTCTCTGGAACGCGCAGTGGGGCGGCTCGAAGCTGGTGCGCTACGCGCCGGACGGCACGGTAGACCGCGAAGTGCCGCTGCCCGTATCGAACCCGACGTGCATGATCTTCGGCGGCCCGGAGCTCGACATCATGTTCATCACGACCGCCTGGTTCACGCTCGACGACACCCGGCGCGCACGCGAGCCGCACGCAGGCAGTCTGTTTGCGTGGCGACCGGGTGTGCGCGGTCTCGCCAGTCCGCGTTACCGGGGCTGAGTCGATGCCTGTGATACAACCGGGCGCGTGATCCAGACACATTCGAGGTTGAAACGAGATGAAGGTCTTCGATAGAGCATCACTCAGCGAGCAAGTCGAACTCGCACTGAAGGAAGAGATTATTGGCGGACGCGTGCGGCCGGGGCAGCGCATCAACATCGGCGATTTCCAGACGGCGTGGAAAGTCAGTTCGACGCCGTTCCGGGATGCATTGCGTTCGCTGGAAATACAGGGCTTCGTAACGGTCGAGGCGCGCAAGGGCGTGTATGTCGCGCCGCTCGACCAGCAGACGGTGAACGAGATTTTCGATCTGCGCATCGCGCTCGAATGCATGGCGGTGGAGCGCGCGACGCTCGCCGTTCCGCCCGAGGAAGCCGAACGGGTGCGGGCCGCGTATCTGAACGCCGCCGAAGCGCTGCAGCAAGGCGACCCGGAGCCGATCGCGCAGGCGGACCGGCAGGTGCATGAACTCGCCCATGTGTACTGCGGCAACGTGCGGCTGCAAAAGGCGTTGTCGTCGCATATGGAACTGATCCGCTGGGCGCAGCGCGCGATCGTCGACAAGCTGACCGGCGCGTACGAAATTGCCTTGCCGGAGCACATCGCGATCATCGAAGCCGTGTGTCTCCGCGATGCCCAAGGCGCCGCGAAAGCCATGCGCGCCCACCTGGAGAATTCGCGCGACCGCTTGAGCGCCAACATCGATCTTGCGGATCTCGATTCCGAAAACTGAACGCTGACAACCCTCAATCCACGACACGACATGAAGATCAGGACGATCCGTTCCTACGTGCTGCGCGTGCCGCTCGGCGACAAGCTGTTTTATTCGTCGCAGGCCGCGTTTCCCGAGCGCAACAGTTATCTGGTGCGCATCGAAACCGATACCGGCCTCGTCGGCTGGGGCGAGGGCGGGCAGTACGGTCCGCCGGAGCCGGTGGCCGCGTGCATCGACCACGTGCTTGCACCGAAGCTGATCGGCCGCGATCCGACCGAGCCGGTGCGCATCTGGGAAGAGCTGTACAACTTCTCGCGCGACTTCGGGCAGAAGGGCACGTACGTCGAAGCGATCTCCGCGCTCGATATCGCGCTGTGGGACATCGCGGGTCAGTCAGCGGGGCTCCCCGTGTGGAAAATGCTTGGCGGACGCTTCCGCGAATCCGTCCCGGCCTACGCAACCGGCTGCTATTACCCGCAGGACTACAGCCGCATGCCCGAACTGCTGCGCAGTCTGGAAGCGGAAGCATCGAGCTATGCCGATGCGGGCTTCGAGATGTTGAAGGTCAAGATCGGCCTGCTGAGCCTGAAGGACGATATCGAGCGGTTGCGTGTGATTCGCGCGGCGGTCGGCCCGGACATTGCCATGCTGGTCGATGCGAACCATGCGTATAACGCGACCTCCGCGATTCGCATGGGACGCCTGATGGAACCGCTCGACGTGCGCTTCTTCGAGGAGCCGGTGGTGCCGGAAGACAAGGCGGGCTACCGGCGCGTGCGCGCAGAGAATCCCGTGCCGGTCGCGGGCGGCGAGTGCGAATTCACGCGCTATGGTTTCGCGGAACTGATCGGCACCGGGTGCGTGGACATCGCCCAGCCGGACCTGGCCGTGTGCGGCGGCTTCACCGCGTTCAAGCAGATTCTCGCGTTCGCGAGCACGCATGGCGTCGGCGTGATTCCGCATGTGTGGGGTTCGGGCATTGCGGTCGCGGCGGCGTTGCAGGCCATCGCCACGATCCCGCCGATCCCGCATACCGCCAATCCCATTGCGCTGCAAAACGAACCGATCGTCGAGTTCGATCGCAAGCACAACCCCCTGCGCGACGATCTGCTGGATCAGCGCTTCGCACTTGTGGAAGGCAGGCTTGCCGTGCCGGATGCACCGGGTCTCGGCGTGACCGTCAACGAAGCCGCGCTGCAGCGCTTCTCTGTTCAATGAAGGAGGAGGTGTCGTGAGTCGATTCGTCAATCAGCGGGTGATCATCACGGGCGCGGCGGCGGGGCTCGGACAGGTCATCGCGAGTGCGTTTGCCCGCGAAGGCGCGGACATCGCCGTGCTGGACTTTCAGGCGGCGGACGAGACGCGTGCGCTCGTCGAACAGGCGGGGCGCCGCTGCCAGGTGTTCCGTTGCGACGTCCGCGACGAACACGCGGTCAACGAAGCCGTGAGCGCCGCCGCCCGTTTCTTCGATCAACGCGTGGATGTGCTCGTCAACAACGCGGGCTTCAACGGCCATTACAACCTCGTGAAGGACATGCCGCTCGCGCAATGGCGCGAGACGCTCGACATCAATCTCACCGGCACGATGCTCGTCACGCGCGCGGTGCTGCCCTTGATGATCGCGGCGAAGCGCGGTGCCATCGTCACGACGGCGTCGAATGTCGCGCGGCGCGGCTTGCCGTTGCGTGCCGATTACGTCTGCTCGAAATGGGCGCTGCTCGGTCTTACGCAGACCCTCGCGCTGGAGAACGCAGAACACGGCATCCGCGTGAATGCGGTGTGCCCCGGACCGGTGGAAGGCGAGCGAATCAAGGACGTGATGGCGCATCACGCGACGAAGGAAGGCAAGAGCATCGAGCAGGTGCGGCGCGAGTGGGAAGCGGCGGCGCCGATGAACCGCTTCGTCACGCCCGAGGAAGTTGCCAGCACGATGATGTTTCTCGCCAGCACGGATTCGAGCGCGATGACCGGCCAGGCGCTGAACGTGACCGGCGGCTTCCTGATGACCTGACCCGAACCAGAACAAACACACCATAACCGGAGACAAAAATGTTAGTACGACACATGAAGGGCATGAGGATGGCCTGCGCGCTGGCGATGGGCGCGGCGAGCCTGATCTTCTCGATGCAGGCCGATGCCAGCAAGGGCCTCGTCGCGATGTCGCAATCGGGCATGGAGAACGAGTGGCGGGTCGTCAACACGAAGGACATGGAGAAGAGCTGGAAGGATGCGGGCTATGACTTCGTGTGGACCAACGCGAACTGGGATCCGGCCAAGCAGCTATCCGACGTGCAGGACTTGCTCGCACGCAAGCCCAAGGTGCTGATCGTCGAGCCGGTCGAGTACGAACCCGCCGCGCCGGTCCCGGGCATGGCGAAGAAGGCGGGCGTGCCGCTCATCGTCGCGGATCGCGCGATGCCGGGACAGCCGGGCAAGGACGGCTGGATTTCGCTTCTCACGATCAGCTATGAAGACACGGGCGTGCGTGTCGGACAGGATGTCGTCGCGCAGATGACGAAGAAGAATGGCAAGCCCGAAGGCAAGCTGCTGCATGTGACGGGCAACACGGGCGCGGCGCCGGTGCTGGAAGAACAGAAGGGCCTCGACAGCGTGTTCGCGAAGAATCCCGGCATCAAGTTCGTGGCGAAGTGCGATGGACGCTATAGCCGTGAAGGCGGCCGCAAGTGCACGGAAGATTTTCTGCAATCGTTCCCGAAGGGCTCCATCGACGGCATCGTGTTCGACAGCGACGACGAAATGATCGGCGGTCTGACGGCGATCAAGGCCGCGAATCGCGACGACCTGAAGGGGTATCTGTGGGGCAAGGACGGCACCGCCGACGGCCTGCGCGCGATCCTCGACGGCTGGGCGAGCTACACGGTGCAGACGCCGCCGACCTTCGGCGCGCTGGCGGTGAAGGTCTTCAACGACTCGCAGGCCGGCAAGCCGGTGCAGCCGGTCGTGTACTCGGACAAGAAAGAGTTCGATGCGCATACGCCGGAACATCGCGCGCTGATCGAGCAGCGTTTGAAGGAACTGAAGGCGATGGGCGTCGGCTGCTGCTGAGCCGGATGACGTCCTCGAACGGAGCACGATAGCGATGAACCACGAGACCACGGCCCCGCTGCTGCGCATGGCGGGCATCGTCAAGTCCTACCCTGGTGTGCGCGCGCTCAAGGGCGTGGATTTCGACCTGCGCGCGGGCGAGATCCATTGCCTGATCGGCGAGAACGGCGCGGGCAAGTCCACGCTGATGCGCGTGATGTCGGGCGCGGAGAGACCGGATGCGGGCAGCGTGTCGATGGCGGGCCGCGAGTTCGCCGCGCTCGATCCGGTGCTGAGTCATGAACTCGGCATCACCGTGATCTATCAGGAAACCGACCTGGTCTTGCCGTTGACGGTGGCGGAGAACGTGTTTCTCGGCCACGAGCAGACCGGACGCGGCGGCTTGCTGGACCGGGCCGGCATGCGGGCGCGCGTGGTCGAATTGATGGAGCGCTTCAACCTGCGCTTTCCCATCGATGAACCGGTGCGCAATCTCGGTCCCGCGCAGCGTCAGCTGGTGCAGATCGTCAAGGCGGTCTCGCGCGAGAGCCGCATCATCGTGCTCGACGAACCGACCGCTTCACTGACCGACAACGAGATCCGCCATCTGTTCGACCTGCTCGCCGTATTCCGCAAGCAGGGCATCGGCATCGTGTATGTGTCGCATCGGTTGCAGGAGATCATCGCCATTGGCGACCGCGTGACCATCATGCGCGACGGCGCACGCGTCGCGACGCACGAAGTCAGCATGGTGCGCGAGGCCGATCTGATCCAGGCGATGGTCGGCCGTCCGCTCGAAGACGCCATGCCCTCACGGCCCGAACCGAAACGCGGGGGCGACACCGTGCTGACGACGCGCGGCCTGACGGTGAAAGGCCAGTTCGAGGACGTGAGCTTCGAGTTGCGCAAGGGCGAGATTCTCGGCCTTGGCGGACTGGTGGGCGCGGGCCGCAGCGAACTGCTCGAATGCCTGTTCGGCATCACGAAGCCGGATGCCGGCGAGATCGTCATCGACGGCAAGCCGGCGCTGTTCGGCGCACCACGCGATGCGATCCGCGCGGGCCTGGGTCTCGTGCCGGAGGAGCGCCGCGAAAGCGGCCTCGTGATCGGGCGCTCGGTCGAGGACAACATCTCGTATCCGATCCTGAAGCGCGTCTCGCGCCTCTCGATGATGCGTCGCAGCCGCCTGCGCGAGATCGCGCAGGAGCTGGTCACGCGCATGCGCATCAAGACGCCTTCGTTGCAGCAGACGGTGCGCACGCTCTCTGGCGGCAATCAGCAGAAAGTGGTGCTCGCCAAATGGCTGGCGAACAACACGCGCATCCTGCTGCTCGACGAACCCAGCCGGGGCGTCGACATCAACGCGAAGTTCGAGATTCATCAACTGATCCGCAAGCTCGTGGCCGAAGGCATGTCGGTGATCATGGCGTCGTCGGACATGCTCGAACTGCTCGCGCTGAGCGACCGCATTCTCGTCATGGCTGAAGGACGCGCCGCCGCCGTGCTCGAAGGCGAACACGCGACACAGGTCGAGGTGATGCGCCATGCGGTGCCCCGATCGACCCCAGCCATGGAGGCCGCGGCATGAGCCATTCCCCGTCTTCTTCACCTTCGCATCGGGCGGTGTCGTCGCATCATGCGCCTGCCCGGCACGACCTGAAGCGCCTGCTCGCGCGCTACGACGTCTATCTGATTCTGCTCGCATTGTTCGCGCTGGCCTGCGCGGTCAGCCCGCAGTTCATGACGGTGTCCAACCTCGGCAACCTGCTGACGCAATCGGCGGTGCTGGGCATCCTGTCGGTAGCGCAGTTCCTCGTCGTGTTGACAGGCGGCTTCGATCTCTCGGTGGCCGCCGTCATGGCGCTCTCGTCCATCCTGCTCGCCCGTTATGCGGAGACGAGTCTCGTGCTCGCGCTCGGCGGCGCGCTCCTCGCGTCCGCGCTGTGCGGACTGGCAAGCGGCGTCTCGGTCGTGCGCGGACGCGTGCAGCCGCTTATCGCCACACTCGCGATGATGGGCATTGCGCGCGGCCTCGCCTTCAGCGTCAGCGAGAAGAGCGTGCTGACCGGCAACCCGCTGATTCAATCGCTTGGCGGCATGGGCGGCCTCTTGACGCCGCCGGCCATCATCTGGCTCGTCCTCGTGATCGTGGCCGCCGTGTGGCTCGCCTATACGCGCGCCGGGCTGCATTGTTATGCGGTCGGCGGCAATGAAATCACCGCGAGGCTCGCGGGCGTGCGTTCGGACCGGCTGAAGATCGGCGTGTACACGGTAGCGGGACTGATCTCGGGTCTCGCGGGCGTGGCGCTCGTGATCCGCTCCAGCAGCGGCGTGCCCAATGGCGGCATCGGCTGGGAACTGGATTCGATCGCGGCCATCGTCATTGGCGGGGTGCGCCTGTTCGGCGGCGAAGGGCGTCTGCTCAAGGCGATGGCCGGCGTGCTCATCTATCAGCTGATCGCCAATGTGATGAACCTCACTGGCATCGATCCTTACTATCAAAGCATCATCCGCGCCGTGGTCATCGTGATCGCCGTGGGGCTTTCCGTGCTGCGGCAGGGAAGGCAGGAACGCCGCACGCTCGGCAACAGGGGATGAACATGACCAGCCTGGCTCAAGCCGCGCAGGAACCGTGGTGGCGCTCCGCGCTGGTGCGCAAGAACGCAATCGTCGTGGTGTTCGCGCTGTTTCTGATCGTCGGCACGGCGGTGTCGCGCGGCCGCCTGATGGAACCCGGCAATCTCTCGAACATCCTGTTCCAGAGTTCGGTCATCGGCGTGCTCGCGCTCGGCGAGGCGCTGGTGATGCTCACCGGCGGCATCGACCTGTCGATCGTCGCGCTGATGGTCGCCTCCGCCATCTTCATGGGCGGCGCGGGGTCGGAGTTGCAGCAGCAGATGAGCATGTCCAACGCGCTGCCGTATGTCGGCTTCCTGCCGGCCATTGCGATCGCGATGATCGGCGCGGCCGGGGTCGGCCTGCTCAACGGGCTGATGGTGGTCGTGCTGCGCATTCCCGCGTTCATCGCCACGCTGGTGATGGCGCTGGTGCTGTCGGGCGTATCGATGCTCTTCACGGGCGGCGCGCCCATCTATAACCCCGATGCCTTCTTCGCCGATCTCGGCGCGACACGCGTCTTCACTCTGCCAGTGCCGGTCTATATCTTCCTGGTCCTGACCGCGGTGCTCGGCGTCCTGCTGGCGCGCAGCAAGCTGGGCGTGGTGCTGTATGCGCTCGGCGGCAATGCCCGCGCCGCGCGTCTGTCGGGCATCGCGGTCGAACGTACGACGGTGGCCATCTATACGCTGTCCGGCCTGCTGTCGGGACTGGCGGGCTTCCTGTTCCTCGCGCGCACGGGTTCGGTCGCGCCGACCTCCGGCGACAACTTCCTGCTCGGCACGATTGCTGCGGTGGTCGTGGGCGGCGTGAGTCTCGCGGGCGGCAAGGGCTCGATCCGCAATGCGTTCGTCGGCGTGCTGTTTCTCGCGACACTGAGCAATTTCCTGAATATCCTGCTGGTGTCGCCGCATATTCAGGATGCCATCAGCGGCGTGGTCATCATTCTGGCGATTGCGATCAACGCGCGGCTCGATCCGGATGCGTAAGCCACAAGACAGCAGGGGAGACAACACATGAAAGATTCGAAATGGTGGAGCGTCGGCGGTTCGTTGATGCTTGGACTGTGCGTTGCATATCTCGACCGCACGACGCTTTCGGTCGGCTTGCAATCCGTTGCGCAGGACATGGGCTTTTCGGGCCCGCGCTTCGCCGTGACCGCGAGCCTCGCGCTGACCATTTTCCTCGTCGGCTACGCGCTGTCCAACGTGCTCGGCGGCATCCTGACCCGCAAGTTCGATCCGAAGCCGGTTGTCATCTGGACCTTCGCGCTGTGGTCCGCCGCGACGGTGTTCGTCGGCTTTACGAGTTCGCTCGCCGTGTTGCTCGCTTGCCGCCTGATTCTCGGCGTCGCTGAAGGCGTGTACTGGCCGCAGCAGTCGCGCTTCGCCAAGGCGTGGTTTGCGCCCAGCGAACGCACCAAGGCCAATGCGATCATCCAGTATTACGGGCAGTATCTGGCGCTGGCCTTCGGCTTCATCGTGCTCACGCCGATCTATCACGCGTTCGGCTGGCGCTCGATGTTCTTCCTCATGGGCGGACTCGGCCTCGTCGTGATTGTGCCGCTCTACATGAAGATGCTGAAGCCCGAAAGCGAAGCGCCGTATCGCACCCCGCCGTCGGCGAATGCGTCGGGCAGGCTGACGCTCGAAGCGCTCGGCGGCCCCGCCTTCCTGCTCCTGCTGGTCAGCTACATCACGCAGGGCATGCTGTTCTGGGGCGTGACGCTGTGGATTCCACTCGCGGTGCAGTCGGTGGGCTTCACGGGCATGTCGCAGGCGGTTGCGAGTTCGCTGCCCTACGTGGCTGCCGTCCTGCTCGCCGTGCCGATGTCGCGGCTCTCCGACCGCACCGGCAAGCGCGTGCTGATCGCCGCGCTCGGCCTGCTGATTCCCGGCGTGCTGATGATGCTGCTGCCGATGGTGCACAGCGGCTACGGCAAGCTCGCGCTCATTACCATCGCGCTCGGCTACTACGCGAGCAGCTATACACCGAACATCTGGTCGATCCTGCAATCCACTATCGAGCCGCATGCGATCGGGCCGGCGTCGGGCATCATCAACGGCATCGGCGCGGGCGGCGGCGGCACGCTGGCGGGTTTCCTGGTCGGCATGCTGTATCAGTCCACCGGCTCGTACATGTCGGGCTTCATGGTGCTCGGCGCGCTGGTCATCCTGGGCGGCATCGCGCTGCTGGCCTACGGGCGCATCCAGCGCACGCGCCGCAAGGAAGACCGGCCTACCTTGGGCGCCAGCGCCCGCGAGGCGGTCTGAGCGATAACCTCAAATCTCCCCCGTGGCCCGCAGATGCGCGAGCCGCTTCTTCATGTGCATGACGTCACGCGTGTGGTTCTCGCCGCGCCTGAGCGCCACGCTGGTCGAGAGAATATCGATGACGACCAGCGCCGCCAGCCTTGAGGTGGTCGGCGTATAGACATCGGTGTTTTCGAGCGTCTCGGCAATCACCGCGACGTCGGCGTACCGTGTGATCGGGCTGTCCGAGCCGGTGATGACGACCACGCCCGCGCCGCGTTCGCGCGCAGTGCGGGCGATCTCGATCAGCCCGCGCGTGGATCCCGTGTTCGAGATGGCCACGACCGCATCGCCCGCCTGGAGCATCGAGGCCGCGATGAACTGCTGATGCGAATCCTGATGCGCGACGCACGGCACGCCGAACAACGGAAACTTCTGCTGCGCGTCCTGCGCGACGATGCCCGACGCCCCGAAGCCGAAGAACTCGATGCGCCGCGCCTTCGCGAGCAGATCGACCGCGCGTCCCACGGCCGCGAAATCGAGCTTCTTGCGGGCCCAGTCGAGGCTCGTGATCGTGTAGTCGAAGATCTTGGTGGCGACGGCCTCGGGCGAGTCGTCGTTGGCGAGCACCGAGTGCGCGGCGGGCGCGCCGAGCGCGAGACTCTGCACGACGCGGATCTTGAAGTCGCGAAAGCCGTTGCAGCCGAGCGTCGTGCAGAAGCGCAGCACGGTCGGCTCGCTGACGTTGGCGAGCCGCGCGAGTTCGGCGAGGCTCAGGTCGGGGAGGGTATCGAGATTCGAGAGGATGAACTCGGCGACCTGCCGGCTGCCGCGCTTCAGGCCCGGCCGTGCGCGGTCGATCAGTTCGAGAACGTTGATGTCGGACACTCGATGTTCCTTTGAAGGACGCCGGACGCGCGGGCTTCAACGGCAGCGCGGCCGGCGGGGTCACGCGAAAGGAACAGTTTATCGGAACGAGAAACGGCGCCAGAAGCCGCCGCCGCGCTGCGACAGCACCGCCGCGACGATGATGACGCCCATCACCACCTGCTGGTGATAGCCCGGCACGCTCGCCAGATTCATGATGTTGCCGATCACGCCGAGAATCAGCACGCCCATCAGCGTGTTGAGCGCGCCGCCCTTGCCGCCCGCGAGACTCGCGCCGCCGATCACCACTGCCGCGATCACGGTCAGTTCGTCGCCCACGCCGACGGTCGGCGCGCCGACGCCCGCGCGCGAGGTCGAGATGATGCCGGCCATTGCCGCGAGCACGCCCGACGCCACGTAGGTGCCGAGCACATGCCGCGCGACCGGCACGCCGGAGAGACGCACGGCTTCCTCGTTGGAGCCGATCGCGCGCACTACGCGGCCCGCGCGCAGCCGGTTCAGCGCAATGCCGCCGCCGATGAACACCAGCAGCATGACGAGCGTCGGACCCGGAATGCCGAGATACGAATGACGGCCGAAGTCGAGCAGCGCCTGACCGGGATCGTCGACGAGAATCGGCGAGCCGTTCGACACGATCAGCGCGATGCCGCGTGCGACCGTCATCATCGCGAGGGTGACGACGAACGGCGTGAGCCGGAACCACGCCACGAGCGCGCCGGAGACGAAGCCGCACAGCGCGCCGGTCAAAAGCGTGGCGAGCAGCGCGAACCACAAACCGTGTTCGGGAATCAGCAGCGCGCACAGCACGCTGCCGAGCGCGGCGACGGATCCTACAGAAAGATCGATGCCGCCTGTGAGCACGACGAGCAGCATGCCCACCGACATGATGCCGACACCCGCGACCTGCCGCGAGATGTTGGCGAGGTTCGGCACGGAGAGAAAGTCGCTGGATACGAACGAGGCCGCGATCACGAGCACGAGAAGAATCGCGACCGTATTGAAGCGGCGCGCGGCGGTCCACCATGAGGCGGCCGTAGCGCGCTGCGTGCGCGCATTGGACGATTCCGGCGTGGCGGCGCTTTGATTCATGATGTCATCTCCGCATGAGTATGAGTGAGCGAGGGCGCTTCGCCGGCCTCGCGTTGCAGCGACAGCGCGAGGATCCGTTCCTCGCTGTAGTCATCGGGATTCAGTTGTCCGCGAATGCGGCCTTCGCCCATCACGAGGATGCGGTCGCACAGGCCCATCAGTTCCTGGTGATCCGACGAGATCACCAGCACGGCCTTGCCGCGTTCCGCCAGCTGATTGACGAGCGTGTAGATCTCGACCTTCGCGCCCACGTCGACGCCGCGCGTGGGCTCGTCGAGGATGATGAGATCGCCGTCGGCGTGGAACCACTTCGCCAGCACGACCTTCTGCTGATTGCCGCCGGATAGCGTGGAGACATCCGCATCCATCGAGCGGGCCTTGATGCGCAGCGCGTCCATCAGCTTGGCCACTGCCGCGCGCTCGCGCCGGAAGGCCAGCCAGCCGAACGGACCGCTCACGGAATCGAGCGCGGCGAGCGTCGCGTTGATGCGGATCGGCATCCCGAGCACCGCGCCCTGGCCCTTGCGGTCCTCCGGCACGAAGCCGATGCCCGCGCGGACGGCGGCCATCGGCGAGCGCGCATGGAGCGGCTTGCTCTTCAGTTCGATATGCCCCGCGTCGCGCATATCCGCACCGAAGATGAGCCGCGCCACTTCCGTGCGTCCCGAGCCGATCAACCCGCCCAGACCGACCACTTCGCCGGCGCGCAATGAGAACGACACATCCTGCACGGCGCGGCCGCGCGTCAGCCCTTCGACCTTCAGCACTTCGGCGCCGAGCGTCGCATGGCGTTCGGGAAACAGCACGGACAGCGGACGGCCCACCATCTTGCGAATCAGTTCGTCGCGCGTGATGTCGCCGGGTGTGACGGTATCGACACGCTTGCCGTCCTTCAGCACGGTGATGCGATCCGCGATCGCGAAGACTTCTTCCAGCCGGTGCGAGATATAGACGATGCCCACGCCGCGCGCTTTCAGGTCACGCACGATATCGAGCAGACGATTCGCGTCCGATGGCGCGAGCGCGGCGGTCGGTTCGTCGAGCACCAGCAGCTTGAGCGTGCCGCTCAGCGCCTTGGCGATCTCGATGACCTGGCATTGCGCCGCCGACATCGTTTCAACCAGCGCGGCCGGATCGATCTCGAAGCCGAGGCTCTCGATCAGCGCGCGGGCTTTCATGCGCAGCGTGCGCCAGTCGAGCACGGCGGGCATCGCACCGAGGAACACGTTTTCGGCCACCGAGAGATCGGGCGCGAGCGCGGTTTCCTGATGGATCACGGCGATGCCTTCGGCCAGCGACGCATGCGGATTGCGGAACGTGATCTCGCGGCCTTCGACGCGAATCGTGCCTGCATCCGCCTGATGGCCGCCGCCGATCACGCGCATCAGCGTGGACTTGCCCGCGCCGTTCTCGCCGACGAGCGCATGGACCTCGCCCGCGTGGACGTCGAAGTCGATGCCCTCGATGGCGTGCACGCCGCCGAAGCGCTTGGCGATGCCCGAGAGAGCGATAAACGGAAGCATGATGGGTTCTCCACTCCAGCACGCCGCGCGCATGACGGCGCGCGCAGCGTGCGGTCGGTCCGGCTTTAGAAGATCGCCTTCGGGTTGTAGAACTTGTCGACGTTGTCCTTGCTGATGACGGCCGAAGGCGTATAGGAAATCTTCGGCACGCTCACGGCCTGACCTTGCGCCGCCTTCACGCCGATATCCACGGCCGTCCGCGCGACCAGCGCCGGGTCGTTGAGCGCGGTGGCGCCGTACTTGCCCTGCTTGATGAGCGCGAGCGCTTCCTTCTGGCCGTCGGCTGCCGCCACCAGCGTGATGCCCTGGCGGTTCGCGCTTTCGATCGCGCGACGCGCGCCGAGGACCATGCTGTCGTTCTCGCCGAGCACCATGTTGATGTCCTTGTTGGCGACCAGCAGGTCTTCCATCGCTTTCAGGCCGCCTTCGTCGGACCAGTTGCCCCAGCCTTGCCCGACCACCTGCACGTTGACCTTGCCGGTCTTCGCGAGCTGCGCTTCCATGATCCCTTCGAGCACGCCGTCGCGGCGTTCCTTGCCCACCGGGTTGCCCTTTTCGCCGGAGATGAGCGCGATCTTGAGCGGCTTGTCGCCCATCGTGTTGACGACCCACTGGCCGACCAGCGACCCGTTCTCGCGGTTCGACGACTGCACCAGCGTCAGATAGTTGGCCTTCGGGTCGAGCGTGCTGTCGATCACGACCACTTTCACGCCGGCCGCGGTCGCGGCGTTCACCGCGTTGACGAGGCCTTTCGGATCGGCGGGATCGATGATGAGCACCTTGATGCCGCGCGTCACGAGATCTTCCACGTCGGAAATCTGTTTCTGCATCTTGCCCTGCGCGTCGGCCACGATGACGTCCTGACCCAGTTCGGTCGCGCGTGCCTTGGCGGATTCCATCGCGGCGGCGAAGTAGGGCGCGTTGAGTACTTTCATCGAGATGCCGACCTTGATCTTGTCGGCGGCGAACGCGGACGACGACAGCGCAATGGCCGCAACCGCAAGTGCGATGGCGCCGGCTGCTTTCTTCATGACTCGGGACATGTCTCCTCCTTTATGAGCGCGAGCGCGCGGGTGTGATGCGAGTGATCGACTGCTGCTTTGTCGAGTGAAGCGGGTCAGGCCGGAAGCAGCTTTCCGGGATTCAGCAGGTTCAGCGGGTCCAGCGCGTGTTTCACCGCGCGCATCGCGGCGAGTTCGGCGGGCGTGCGAGACAGCGCGATCACGCCGAGCTTCTTGAGCCCGATGCCATGCTCCGCCGACACCGAGCCGCCAAACTCCGCCGTGACGCCATACACCACGGCCTGTACGCGCGGCGCGGTATCGGCGGGCCAGTCCGGTTCCTGCACGACGATATGCAGATTGCCGTCGCCGAGATGGCCGTAGATGAGGATCGTTGCGCGCGGCCACTGCTCGCGCAGCCTGGCTTCTGCATGACGCGCGGCCTCGCCGACATCGGCGATCGAAAAGCCCACGTCGAACGACACGCGCCCCGGGATCAGGCGTGGATACTCGCCGGGCGCGTCGCGGATTGCCCAGAACGCAGCGGCGTCCGCTTCGCTCGCGGCCAGCGCCGCGTCCGCGATCACGCCGTTTTCGAGCATGTCGCCGAGGAAGTCCTCGAAGGCTTCCGCCTGGCGTGCCGGGTCCGCGCCGCTGCTCTCCAGCAACACGTAATACGCATGCCGTTCTTCGAGCGGCGCGCGCAGTTCCGGGAGACGGTCGAGCACGAAGTCGTAATAGCCCGGCCACATCACTTCGAATGCCGAGACGCCTGCGGGCAGACGCGCCTGCGCGGCGTGCAGCAGCGCGGTCACGGCGTCGTAACTGCTCACGCCGCAGAATGCGGTCGAGACGGCGCGCGGCTTCGGACGCAGCCGCAACACCGCGCGCGTGATGACCGCGAGCGTGCCTTCGCTGCCGATCAACAGATTGCGCAGGTCGTAGCCAGTGTTGTTCTTGATCATCTTGCGCAGGCCGCCGACCACGGTGCCGTCCGCCAGCACCGCTTCGAGGTCGAGCACCTGTTCGCGCATCATTCCGTACTTGATGACGCGGTTGCCGCCCGCATTGGTCGCGAGATTGCCGCCGATGGTGGCGCTGCCGCGCGCACCGAGATCGAGCGGGAACATGAAGCCGGCCGCATCGGCGGCTTCCTGCACGGTTTGCAGCGGCGTGCCGGCCAGCACCGTCATCGCAGCACCCACGGCATCGATCTCTTCGATGCCGGTCATGCGCTCCAGACTCAGCGCGACTTCGCCGCCCAGCATGCATGCGCCGCCCGCGAGGCCCGTCAAGCCGCCTTGCGTGACTACCGCTTGCTGGTGCGCATGACAGATGCGCAGCGCGGTAGCCACTTGCTCGGTCGTGCGCGGCCGGATCAACGCGATCGGATCGGCGCTCGGCGTGCGACTCCAGTCGGCGTGCTTGCGGCCGGCGAAATCGGCGGGCAGCGTCACGATGCCGGTGCCGAGCGCCTCATGCAGCGCCACCACTGCCGCGGGCAAATCTGAGTCGTGCATGAATGTCTCCGGACGGGGGGCGTCGTTGCTGCCCTTGCGTCAGCCAGAATCGTTAGTTATGTGAACGTTGACAGATCGTATCACTAGCGTTTGCGTGCTGTGAAGCAGCAATTTATCGGGGAAAACCCGGTCATAAAACTCAAAAACTTATCTTTTAACTTTACTAAAAGTAACGTTAGAATCGGCGGGACATTGATCCTGGAGAGCGCCTCATGAGCTGGCCTGAACCCCGAGCATTCGACGTCGATCTGGAGACCGGCCTCATGGACGGCACGGATACGCGTTACCGGAAGCATCTGCGCGATCTCGACGGCCTCTATGCCGACGCCGCCGCCTTCGCTGCGCTCGCGGCCCAGCGCGGAGACGATGTGGTGTACGACGTGACCGACCATCGCCCGAGCGCGGCGCCCGGCGATCTCATTACCGGCGTGACACGCATGAGCCCGGGCAAGGTGGGCAACGAGTACTTCATGACGCGCGGACATATCCACGCGAACATCGACCGGCCGGAGCTGTACTTCGGCCTGAAGGGCACGGGGCTGATGCTGATGGAATCGCCCGATGGCGACACGCGCATCATCGAGATACGCGCGAACACGGTGTGCTATGTGCCGCCGCGCTGGATCCACCGTTCGGTGAATCTCGGCGGCGAGGACTTCGTGATGCTGTTCTGCTATCCCGCCGATTCGGGCCAGGACTACGCGATCATCGAGAAGTCGAATGGCATGAAACTGCGCGTCGTCGATGACGGCGCGGGCGGCTATCGCACCGAGCCCAACCCGGCGTATGTGGCGCGCAGTGGCGCGGACATCGACCAATTGATCGAGCGCGCGAGCGAAGGAGCCCCGCGATGAGCCAGGTTGCAACGACGACATACGAGCCGGCGCGCCGGCCGACCTTCTATTTCATTGGCGTGACCACGGCGCAGAGTTCGATCATGCGGGTGTTTCCCGCATGGGCGAAGCATCTGGGTTTGGGGGATGTCGAGATCAAAGGCATCGACTTCAAGCCGCATTCGAGCCCGGAAGCGTATCGGGAAGCGGTGCGCTTCCTGCGCGACGATCCGCTCTCGCTCGGCGCGCTGGTCACGACGCACAAGATCGACCTGTATGCGGCCTGCCGCGACCTGTTCGACGAGATCGACGACTACGCGCGCATCATGGGCGAGACGAGCTGTCTCTCGAAGCGCGACGGCAAGTTCATCTGCCACGCCAAGGATCCGATCACGTCAGGCTTCGCGCTCGATGGCTTCTTGCCACCGGGGCGTTTCGCGTCGACCGGCGCGGAAGTCTTCTCGATGGGCGCGGGCGGTTCGACCATCGCGCTGACCTGGCATCTGATGCAGCGTAGCCGTGGCGCGGACCGGCCGTCGAAGGTGATCGTGTCGAACCGATCGGCGGGGCGGCTGGAGGAAATCGAACGCATCCATCGCGAACTGGATCTCGGCGTGCCGTGCGAATACGTGACCGCGCCGCGTCCCGAGGACAATGACGCGGTGCTCGCGCGCTTGTCTCCCGGCGCCCTCGTCATCAATGCGACCGGGCTGGGCAAGGACGCGCCCGGTTCGCCGTTGACGGATGCGGCCGTGTTTCCCGAACGCGCCATCGCGTGGGACCTGAACTATCGCGGCGACCTGGTGTTTCTCGATCAGGCGCGCGCGCAGGAGCGCGAGCGGCGCTTGCAGGTGGAAGACGGCTGGACCTACTTCATTTATGGCTGGACACGCGTGATTGCGGAAGTGTTTCATCGGGAGATTGCGTCGAGCGGTCCGGCCTTCGATGAAATCTGCCGCATCGCCGCCGAGGCGGGCAAGCCTGCGCCGCGCACAACCTCGTAAAGCACTCGTCATGAAGGGGACGCTGAACATGTACATGGACAAATTCCGGCTCGACGGCAAGATCGCGGTCGTGACCGGCGCGGCGCGCGGCATCGGCTTCGCGATTGCGGAAGCGCTTGCCGAAGCGGGCGCGCGCGTCGTGCTGACGGACTTCGACGCGAAGGCGCTGGACGAAGCGCTCGCGAAACTGACGTCGTCGGGCGCGCAGGTGGAAGGCGAGTTGTTCGATGTCACCGATCCCACCGCCGCGCAACGCGTCAACGATGCGGTGGTCGCGCGTCACGGACGCGTGGACGTGCTCGTCAACAACGCGGGCATCGCGATCTCGAATCATCCCGCCGAAACCATGAGCGATGAAGTGTGGGATCGCGTGATCGACGTGAACCTGAACGGCGTGTTCCGCGCCTGCCGCGCGTTCGGCAAGAGCATGCTGGAGCACGGCGGCGGCAGCATCGTGAATGTCGGCTCGATGTCGGGCTTCATCGTCAACCGGCCGCAGGAACAGGCGAACTACAACGCGTCGAAGGCGGGCGTGCATCATCTGACGCGCTCGCTGGCTGCCGAATGGGGCGCGCGCGGCGTGCGCGTGAACGCGGTTGCGCCGACCTATATCGACACGGAAATGAACCAGTACGTGTACAAGAAAGAGAACGAGGAGATGTATCGCCACTGGGTGGGCGGCACGCCGATGAACCGCCTCGGACGTGTTGACGAGGTGGCCTCCGTGGCGCTGTTCCTCGCCAGCGATGCGGCGAGCCTGATGACGGGCGCCATCGTGCTCGCGGACGGCGGCTACGTGTGCTGGTGATGCACGCCGAATCCTTCGATACACCGCTCGCCAGGCGTCTCGCCGATGCGCGTCACGCGCCGCGCGCGGGTGAGGTCGTGCTGTACTGGCTGGGCCAGGCGGGCTTCGTCATCGAGACGCACGGAGCACGGTTGCTGATCGATCCGTATCTGTCGGACTCGCTCACGCAGAAGTATCGCGGCACACGTTTTCCGCATGAGCGCATGATGCCCGCGCCCATCGCGCCGCATGACTTCGACCGCCTCGATGCCGTGTTGTGTACGCATCGGCATACGGACCACATGGACCCCGGCACGCTGAAACCGCTGGCGGAACGCTTTCCGTCGCTGCGCTTCGTGGTGCCGGAAGCATCGCTCGATGAAGCGCTCAGGCGCACCGGCGCGGGTCGCGAGCGGCTGATTGCGGTCGATGCGGGACAGCGCGTGCGGCTCTTCGACGGTTGCATGGTTTCGCCGATTGCGTCCGCGCATGAAACGTTCGATACGGATGAAGCGGGGCGTCATCCGTGGCTCGGCTATGTGATCGACCTGCATGGCGTGCGTCTCTATCATTCGGGCGATTGCGTGCCGTATGCGCAGTTGCACGAGCACGTGCGGCAAGCCGCACCCGATGTCGCGCTGCTGCCGGTGAACGGCCGCGACGCCACGCGCAGCGGCAATGGCGTGCCGGGCAATTTCACGCTCGACGAAGCCGTGGAGCTCGCACGCGCTGCGCACATTCCCGAGTTGATCGCGCATCATCACGGTTTGTTCGATTTCAATACGCTCGCGCCTGAGGCAATCGACGCACGCATCGACATTGAACGTGAATACGGCGCACTGTCGGTACACCGCGCGCAGACCGGCTGCGCGTGGCGAATCGGACCTGCGGACCTTCGGCGCGCACGACTGGATGAATGACATGGAGAAGTTTTATCTCGCAATCGACGTGGGCACGGGCAGCGTGCGCGCCGCGCTCGTCGATTCGCACGGCGTGGTGCGGCACATCGCGGCGCATGAGCACGAGCAGATCGTGCCGCGCTATGGCTGGTCGGAGCAGCGTCCGGCGGACTGGTGGGCGGGCGCGGCGCGTTCCATCCGCCAGGCGCTCGACAGCGTGCCCGGCGCGGCCTCAAACGTCGTGGCGGTATGCGCGTGCGGGCAGATGCACGGCACGGTGCTGATCGACGCCGACGGACAGCTCACGCGCGACACCGCGCCGCTCTGGAACGACAAGCGCACTTTCGGTCATGTCGCGCAGTTTCGTGCGCGGCATGCTGCACAAAGCTATTTGCACAAGACCGCGAATCCCGCGACGCCTGCGTGGCCCGCTTTCAAGCTCCAATGGATCAAGGAGCATGATCCGGAGGCCTACGAACGCGCGGCCACGGTGTTCATGCCGAAGGACTATGTGAACTTCCGCCTGACCGGCGAGCGCGCCTGCGACTGGAGCGATGCATCGACGAGCTTCCTGATGGACCCGGTCACGCGCACGTGGTCCCGCGACATGCTCGACCTGCTCGGACTCGATGCGGCGAAGCTCGCGCCGATCCGCGCGCCGCTCGACCTGCTCGGCGCCGTGACTAGGGAAGCCGCGGCCGCGACCGGCCTGCGCGAAGGCACGCCGGTGCTGGTCGGCGGCGCGGACTATCCGGTGTCGGTGCTGGGCTCGGGTGTTTATGGCGGAGGCCAGGCGTCGGACATCACGGGCACGTCGTCGATCATCACCGTCATCGCCGATACGCCGATGCTGCATCCCGAAGTATCGAACCTCGTGACCTGCGACGGCTCATGGGGCCGCTTCATGCTGCTCGATTCCGGCGGCGATGCCATGCGCTGGGCGCGCCGTGCCTTCCACGAAAACGCGTTGTCTTACGAAAGCGTCGCGCAGAAGGCGGCGAGCGCGCCCGTGGGCGCCGAAGGGCTGTTCTTCCTGCCGTACCTGACCGGCGAGCGTCTCGGCGAGCACACCAACTCGCGCGCGCAGTTCTTCGGCATCACGGCGAAGCATGGACTGGCGCATCTGCATCGCGCGGTGCTGGAAGGCGTCGCGTTCGGCGTGCGGCGGCATATCGCGCTGCTTCAGCCGGACGGCGCGAAGATGGAACGGCTCGTGGCGGCGAGCGGCGGCGCGAAGGCGTCGCTTTGGCTGAACATCAAGGCGAGCATGTATCGCACGCCGATCCTGGTGCCCACGCAAGTGGAATGCGGCGTGACGGGCTGCGCGATTCTCGCCGCCACCGCGCACGGACAGTTCGCGCGTCTCGCGGATGCCGTCGACGCGTTCGTGAGCTTCGAGCAGGAAGTGCTCCCCGACGAGCGCGCCAGCGACACCTACGACCGCATGATGCCGATCTTCGAGCGCCTGTACGTGAACGCGCAGCAGTTCTACGACGACCTCGACCGGCTCGCCCTCGACTCTCAAGAACCCACACGATGATCAAAGCCATTCTCTGGGACATGGACGGCACTCTCGCCGAAAGCGAGGCGCTGCATCTGCACACCTTGATCGCGGTGCTGGCGGAACATGGCATCGAAGCGGGCGACGAAATGCATCCGCTGATCTTCGGCAAGACCGGGCGCGAAGTGCATGCGCTGTGCTGCGAGCGTTTCGGTTTGTCCACGCCGTTTGCCGCGTGGTCGGCGTTTCGCGCCCGCGCCTATCTCGACGGCGCGCCGCATCTCGTGCCGCGTCCGGGTGCGCTGGAGGTGTATCGCGCCGCGCAACGGGCGGGCATTGCGCAGGGCATCGTGTCGAATGCGTCGCGCATGCTGCTCGAAGCGAATCTGCGCGCGCTCGGTCTCGAAGCGCCGCAGCTCGTGACCGTGAGCGCCAACGACGTGCGCATGGGCAAGCCCAGCCCCGAGCCCTACGAGCGCGCCGCGTGGCTGATGCACGCATCGCCCGCTGAAGTGACCGTCGTCGAAGACAGTCCGACCGGCGCGCGTGCGGCCATCGCCGCGAACATGCGCGTGCTCGGCTGGCCGCCTGACGAAGCAGGCGCCGCGCTGTTTCCGCCGCAGGCTCAGATCGTGTTCACGCCGCACGAACTGGCGCGGGCGCTCGGCCTGACTGATTTCTCCCTCTCCGGACAGACGGACGATCATGCCTAGAACCAGTATCTTTCCGTCGCGCTACGTGCAGGGCGCGGGCGCGCTCGAGCAACTCGGCGCGGAACTCGCGCGGCTCGGCAAGCACGCGGCGTGTCTTGTGGACAGCAGCGTTGCCGCGTTGCTCGAGCCCGCGCTGGCGAAGACGGACGGCGTGCGCGTGCAGATGCGCAAGCAGGACGCCGCCTGCACCGAACGCGCCATCGCCGATGCCGCCGCGTGGGTCAGGCAATGCGGCGCGGATATCGTCGTGTCGTTCGGTGGCGGCAAGGTCGTGGATATCGGCCGCGCGGCGGCGGACGATCTGCGGCTGCCGTTTGTCTGTGTGCCGACCATCGCGGCGTCGGATGCGCCGTGTTCCGCGCTCGCCGTCATCTACGACGAGGAAGGGCGCGTGGTGCGCGACCGCTTCGTGCGGCGCAATCCCGATCTCGTGTTGCTCGACACCGCGTTGATCGTTGCGGCGCCGGTGCGCTTTTTCATCGCGGGGATCGGCGACGCCCTTGCGACCTTCTACGAAGCCGATGCCTGCCGGCGCTCCGGCGCGCGCAATCTGTGCGGCGGCGTGGGCACTGCGCTCGCCTTCGAGGCCGCGCGGCTGTGCCGCGATACGCTGTTCGCGCATGCCGTCGATGCCGTCGCCGATTGCAAACGCAAGACGGTGACGCCCGCGTTCGATGCGACGCTGGAGGCCACCGTGCTGCTGTCGGGAATTGGCTTCGAGTCGGGCGGCGTTGCGGCGGCGCATGCGATCCATCACGGACTGGCGCAGCTCGACAGCACGCATGGCGTCCTGCATGGCGAGAAAGTGGCGATCGGCACGCTGGCTTCGCTTTTCTTGTGGCCGTGCGCCGACAGCGAACGTCGCCGCGTGTTCGCGTTCTGCAAGGCGGTGGGTCTGCCGACGCGTCTCGCCGACATCCACGTGGACGCGACTGACCGCGCGGCGCTGCTGCGCGTCGCGGAGCGTGCGTGCCGCGCGGGCGAGATCATTCATAACGAGCCGTATCCGGTGCATCCCGGCATGGTTGTCGCCGCACTCGAAGCGATGGACCGTTATGCCGCGCTGATGGATCACGCCGAACCCGCTACCACCCTTTGAACGAGGACGACGACATGGAACAGGCATTTCGCGCAGGACTTTTCGAAGGCAGGACGGTGCTCGTTTCGGGCGCGACGAGCGGTATCGGCCTGGCGATTGCAAGCGGCTTCGCGGCGCTCTCGGCGCGGGTAATCGCCACGGGCAGTTCCGATGCAAAGCTCGCGGCTCTGCGCGCGGACCGGACGCTTGAGGGCATCCGTTTCGAGAAGCTCGACGTGCGCAGTCCCGGCGACATCGTGGACTTCGTCGCGCAACTGGATGAACTCGACGTGCTGGTGAATGCCGCAGGCGTCGCGCGTCCCGCCGACGAATACACGGACTCGGTGTTCCAGGAAGTGCTCGACGTGAACTTGAGCGCGGCGATGCGTCTTTCAATGGCGGCGCGCGACCGGCTCGAGGCCCGGCGCGGCGCGATCATCAACATCGCCTCGATGCTGAGCTTCATGGCCGACGCCGACGTGCCCGCGTATTGCGCGAGCAAGTCGGGCATCGTCGGGCTGACGCGCGCGCTGGCGCATGCGTTCGGACCGGCGGGCGTGCGCGTCAATGCGGTGGCGCCGGGCTACCATCGCACGGACATGACGAAGCCGCTGTGGCAAGACCCGGCGAAGGCGGACAAGATCGCGGCGCGCAGCGCGCTCAAACGCTGGGGTGAGGCCGAGGATCTGGTGGGCGCGACGACGTTTCTCGCGTCGCCGGCCGCTGCATTCATCACGGGCACCACCTTGCCCGTGGACGGCGGTTATCTGACGGGCGCGTGAGGCGCGTTCAGCCGAAGCGGTTGTACATGGTCTTCTTGCGCATGAAGCCTTCGATGCCATGCCGGCCGTCCTCGCCACCGAGCCCGCTGTTCTTGTAGCCCGTGTGAAAGCCGTGCACGCTTTCGCCGCCGGGCCGGTTGATGTAAATCTCGCCGAAGTTGAGTTCGCCGATGCAGCGCATGATGCGCGCGTTGCTCTGCGTGAAGACATAGGCGGAGAGGCCGTAGTCGGACTCGTTCGCGTACTTCAGTGCTTCGTCGAAGTCGGAGATTTTCAGGGCGGCGACCATCGGGCCGAAGGTCTCGTCCTTCATGATGCGCAGGTCGTTGCTGGGCACCGAGAAGATGGTCGGCAGGAACCAGTTGCCGCGCGCATCGAGACCGGCTGGGCCTTCGTGCTTCAACAGCGGCGTGGCACCCTGTTCGGCAGCCGTGGCGGCGATGCGTTCGAGCTTCTCCACTTCGCCCTTGCTGATGCGCGGGCCGATCTGCACGTCGGTCATCGGATCGCCGACGCGCAGCGCGCCCACCGCGCTCAGGAACTTCTCCATGAACGTGTCGTAGACGCGCTCGTGAATGTACATGCGGTCATTCGACGTACACACCGAGCCGCCCGCGAAGAACTTCGACGCCATCGCGGCGGTCACGGCCGCGTCGATGTCGGCATCGTCCATCACGATGAACGGCGCCTTGCCGCCCAGTTCGAGCCGCAAGGGTTTCAGTTGCGGCGCGGCGGCCGCATAGATCTCGCCGCCCGCGCGTACGCTGCCGGTGAGCGACACCAGATCCGTGTGCGCATGCGTGACCAGATGCGCGCCGACTTCGCGCCCTGCGCCCAGCACGACATTCAGCACGCCCTTCGGAAGTCCCGCGCGCGCGCCGAGCTCGGCGAGATAGAGCGAACTCAACGGCGTGAACTCGTGCGGCTTGAGCACGATGGTGTTGCCTGCCACCAGCGCCGGGCCGACCTTGCGCGCGAACAGCGCGGCCGGGAAGTTCCATGCGGTCATCGCGGCGACCACACCGAACGGCACGCGCTGAATCCAGACCTGTTCGCGCGGGGCATCGCCGGGAAGGATTTCGCCTTCTATCCAGCGCGCGCTTTCGGCGGCATGGCGCAGCAGCAGGCTCGTGAAGCCCACTTCGATCTTCGCTTCCGCAAGCGGCTTGCCCTGCTCGGACACGAGCAGTTCGGCGAGCGTGTCGCCGTGTTCGTCGATGAGCGCGGCGAAGCGCTGCAACAGACCTGCACGCGCAATGGCCGATTGCGCGGCCCACGCCGGGAAGGCGGCACGCGCGGCGGCGACGGCACGCTCAGCATCGCCCGGCGAACCCTTGCAGACCGTCGCGACGACGGACTCGTTCTTCGGGTTATGGACCTCGATCGTTTCCGTGGAATCCGAGGCGGTCCAGGCGCCATTGATAAACACGCTGTTGAGCGGAATGCCCAGTCGTTCCAGTGCGGCGAAGCTCATTGTCCTGTCTCCTGATGGGCCGAGCCTGCTTCAAGCAGGCAACGCGGCCAGTTTCTGCCAGTCGAATTCGATGCCATGCCCATGCCGTTCCGGCGCGATGGCAAAGCCTTCGTTGATCTTCAACGGCTCGGCGATGTAATGCTCGATGCCGAAGCCATGCGCTTCCAGATAGGAGCGATTCGGCGCGGCGGCGAGCAGGTGAACGGTCACGTCGTGCGCGCCGTGCGAAGTGACCGGAAGGTTGTGCGCCTCGGCGAGATGCGCGATTTTCATGAACGGCGTGACGCCGCCGCAATTGGTCACGTCGGGTTCGGGGAAGCTGATCTTGCCTTGCTCGATCATCTGCCTGAATTCCCAGATCGTTCGCATGTTCTCGCCGGTGGCGATGGGCAGGCCGCCTTCGGTCGCGATGCGCGCATGACCGGCGACATCGTCGGGGATGATCGGCTCTTCCAGCCACACCAGATTGAACGGCGTGAGTGCGCGCGCCGCGCGGATGGCTTCGTCGACGGACCATTTCATGTTGGCGTCGGCCATCAGCGGGAAGCCTTCGCCCAGCAACTCGCGCATGGCGGCCACGCGCGCGACGTCTTCGGCGAGAATCTTGCGTCCCACCTTCATCTTGATCGCGCGATAGCCCTTGTCGAGAAAGGTCTCCGCCTGCTTCAGCAACTGCTCCAGCGGGAAGTCGAGATCCACGCCGCCCGCATAGACCGGCACCTTCGGATCGAAGCCGCCGAGCATGCGCCAGAGCGGCAGCTTCGCGCGCTTGGCCTTCAGGTCCCAGATCGCCATGTCGAACGCCGATTGCGCCAGCACGCTCGGACCGCCACGGCCGCCGTAATGCAGCGCCCACCAGACCGATTGCCAAAGCGCTTCGGCAAGATCGGCGTCGTGTCCGCGCGCCAGTTCCGCGATCTCCAGCCCTACCGCCTGCACCGCGCGCCCGTTGCGGCCCACCGTGTAGGTATAGCCGACGCCTTCCGCGCCGTCCGCATCGCGCACGCGGATCGTGACCAGTTCGAAGTTCGGTATCAGACCGTGCGTGCTGTCGGAGAGCGGCACGGGCAGGGGAACGCGGAAGTAATCGCTCTGGACTTCACGGATGATCGCCATGGGCTAGCCTCGGGTTGAATGAAAGTCTGCGTGTCCGCGCTGCTTCAATACGCGGCATCAACGGCCTGTCCAGCGTTCGAGCGCGACCGGTCGCCCTCCAGGATGAACGCGGCGCAGCGCGTGCCCAGCATCATCGCGGGCGCATTGGTGTTGCCTGCATTGATGTCGGGCACCGCGGACATGTCGCAAACGCGCAGGCCGATCACGCCGCGCACGCGCAGGCGCGCGTCGAGCACGGCCAGCGGATCGCGGTCCGCGCCCATCCGGCATGTGCCCGCCGGGTGATAGTTGGTCTTGACGAAGCGCTTGCAGTGCTGCCGCAGGCTGTCGTCGTCCTCGCGCTCGGGCATCGCGATGCGCGTCAGCCGTTGTGCGAGCGGTTCGGTCCTGAAGGCATCGAGAAAGAAGCGCTGTCCAGCGATCATGCGGCGCATGTCGTCGTCGTCTTTCAGCAGATGAGGCGACACGAGCGGCATCGCGGAAGGATCGGCCGAACGCAGCTTCACGTAGCCGCGTGACTTCGGCTTGACGAGCACCGTTGTGATCGTGAAACCATACGTGTCCTGCAACGCGCCATGCGCCTGGCGGTCGAGATAGACGATGGGAATGGCGAAGGCCTGGATGGTCGGTTCGGCATCGCGGTCCAGTGGATTGACGAACGCGCCTGCCTCGAAGCCGGCTGTCAGGATCGGGCCGGTGCCGAACAGGCGGAATTGCAGGCCGTTCTTGAGCATGCGCCAGCCTTCGCCCTGCTTGTAATAGCCGTGCCTGCCGCGAGCGATGGCCGTCATCGGCACTTCGGGATGGTCGATCAGGTTCGCGCCCACGCCCGGCAGGTCCGCACGGCACGCAATGCCGTGCTCCGCGAGATGCCTGGCCGCGCCGAGACCCGAGAGCATCAACAGCTTCGGCGTTACCAGCGCGCCCGCGCCGACGATCACCTCGCCACGCGCATGAACGATGTGCTCGACGCCGCTCTGTCGGTAGGCCACGCCCGTCGCCACGCCGTTCTCGATGATCACGCGGGACACGTCCGCATTGAGCCTGACTGTCAGACGGCTGTCCTGCGCCAGCGGTTCGATGAACGCATAGGCGGCGCTGCTTCTGCGCCCGTTGCGATTGGTGAACTGGTAGTAGCCGACGCCGCGCTGCGACGGGCCGTTGAAATCCGGATTGAACGGCTCGCCCAAGGCCTGCACGGTCTGCACGAACCAGCGCGAGAAGACGTCCACGTGACCGGGATCGGACACCAGCACGGGGCCGTCCACGCCATGGCGGTCGTTGTTGAAGCGCTCGTTGCCTTCGATGGCGCGAAAGTGCGGCAACACCGCGTTCCAGCTCCAGTCAGCGGCATCGGCATTGTCGCGCAGCACGGCGTCCCACGCGTCGTAGTCCGCCGGCCGGCCGCGCATGTACACCTGCGCATTCACCGACGATCCGCCGCCCAGCACGTTGCCCTGCGGAATTTCGTGCGCGCGGCCGTCGAGATGCGGCTGGGGCACGGTCGTGTGATACCGCATGTACTTGCTGCCGTGAATGAGCTTGAAGATGCCGGGCGGCATGTCGAGCAGCGGGTGATGATGCGAATGCCCGGCTTCGAGCAACAGCACGCGATAGCCGCCTTTCGTCACGAGATGCGCCGCCGTGACGCAACCCGAAGCGCCGCCGCCCACTACGATGTAGTCGAATTCCTCGCGCGCCACGCCGGTCTCCGTTTTTCGTTCCACGTGCGCATCCCGTCATTCGGGATCGCACGCGAACGGTCATAAAACGTTTTATGATGTGCCGAGCATAAAACGTTTTATGATCGGCCTGCAACCGCGGCGAACGATCTGCGGGGTAAACCACAAGGATGGGAAGCAGACTACGTGAGCACATCGAAAGCGCGCTCGGGCGCGCGTTATCGTCCCACCATACTCGACGTGGCCGCAGCGTGCGGCATGTCGCCCGCCACGGTTTCGAACGTGCTGGCGGGCAAGCGGCACATCGCGCAGGAGACGCGGGCGCTCGTGCTCGCGAAGGTGAGCGAACTCGGTTACGTGGCGTCGGCGACCGCGCGCGCGCTACGGATGAACCGCACGTGGTCGGTGGGCGTGGTGGTCGGCGACATCGCGAATCCGTTCACGCCGGAAGTGCTGCATGGCATAGAAGACGCGCTGTGGGAACGGCATCACAACCTGATCCTGTGCAGCACCGGCTCGCAATCCGACCGCAAGGTGGCGTATCTGCGCAACCTCATCGACAAACACGTGGACGGCCTGATCCTCGTTGCGCAGAAACTGACGGCGCGCGAAGCGGAGGAACTGGATCTCGCGCGGCTTCCGCCCATCGTGATGATCAACCGGAAGAGCGATGCAGTCAGCGGCGACCTGGTTGCCATCGACAGCCGGGGGGGGATGCGCGCGCTGATGGCACATCTTCTGTCGCTGGGGCATCGGCGCATTGCCTTCGTGAAAGGCCTGCGGGATTCGAGTTCGGCCGCCGAACGCTATCGTGCCTATCGCGCGGCGATGACCGGGGCGAAGCTCGTGATCGATCCCGCGCTGGTCGTACCGGGCGATTACACGATCGAGGCCGGCACGCATGCGGGCGCGTTGCTGGCCGCCATGCGGCAACCGCCGACGGCCATTGTCGCCGCCAACGACCTGATGGCGATCGGCGTACTCGGTGCGTTGCGCGACAAGGGCGTGTCCGTGCCCGGCGATATCTCGGTGGCCGGCTTCGACGACATCTTCCTGGCGAGTCATCCGCTGATCGGCCTGACCACGGTCGCGCAGCCGAAGTACAACACGGGCGCCATTGCGGCGCGCGCGTTGCTCGAACGGATCGAACAGGGGCGTGATCTGGCGCCGCGTTTCATCGGTCTCGATGCGGAACTCAAGGTGCGCGGCAGCACGGCTACCGCGCGTGGGTCATAACGCTTGCGTGAGTTGCGGAACGGCCTCGAACAGATCGCCGACGAGTCCATAGTCCGCGATGCTGAAAATGGGCGCCTCGCCATCCTTGTTGACCGCGACGATGACCTTCGAGTCCTTCATGCCGGCCAGATGCTGGATGGCGCCCGAGATGCCGACCGCCACATACAACTGCGGCGCGACGATCTTGCCCGTCTGCCCGACTTGCCAGTCATTGGGCGCGAAGCCCGAATCCACGGCCGCGCGCGACGCGCCCACGGCCGCGCCGAGTTTTTGCGCGAGCGGGTCGAGAATGGCGAAGTTGTCCGCGCTGCCGAGTCCGCGTCCGCCCGACACGACGATGCGCGCCGAGGTCAGTTCGGGCCGCTCGCTCACGGCGATCTCGCGGCGCACGAAGCGGGCGCGTCCATTCGCGGCCATCGCTTCGCGCGTGTCGATTTGCGCCGTGCCGCCTGATGCGTCGGCGGCATCGAACGCGGTGGTGCGGATCGTCGCGACCTTGATCGCATCGCCGCACTGCACGGTGGCGATGGCGTTGCCCGCGTAGATCGGGCGATCGAAGGTATCGGCGTCATGGATGGCGATGACATCCGAGATCTGCGACGCATCGAGCTTCGCCGCCACACGCGGTGCGACGTTCTTGCCCGCTGCCGTCGCCGGGAAGAACAGATGCGTGTACGACGGCGCCAGCATCAGCACCTGCGCGGCAAGCGGTTCGGCGAGGCCGTCCGCGAGTTGCGGCGCGTCGATCAGGATCACGCGCTCGACGCCTTCAATGGCGCTGGCCGCTTCCGCGGCGCCGCGTGCATCGTGACCCGCGACCAGCACATGCACGCCGTTCTGCAACTGCTGCGCGGCGCTCACCGCGTTGAGCGTCGCCGCCTTGATGCGCGCGCCTTCGTGTTCGGCAATGACGAGAGTGGTCATTCAGATTACCTTCGCTTCGTTGCGGAGTTTGTCGATGAGCGCGGCCACGTCGGTCACGCGCACGCCTGCCTGGCGCGCGGGCGGTTCCTTCACGGTGAGCGTCTTCAGGCGCGGCGAAGGATCGACGCCGAGTTCCGCCGGGCTCAGCGTATCGACCGGCTTCTTCTTCGCCTTCATGATGTTGGGCAGCGTCACGTAGCGCGGCTCGTTCAGACGCAGGTCCGTGGTGACGATGGCCGGCAACGTGAGCTCGATCACTTCGAGACCGCCGTCCACTTCACGCGTGACCGTGGCCGTGTCCGTACCGATCTCGATGTGGCTGGCAAACGTGGCTTGCGGCCAGTCGAGCAGCGCGGCGAGCAACTGGCCGGTCTGGCCCGCATCGTCGTCGATGGCCTGCTTGCCGAGAATCACCAGCTGCGCCTGTTCACGCTCGACCGCGGACTTCAGCAGCTTCGCGACGGCCAGCGGCTGCAATTCCGCATCGGTGTGGATATGCACGCCGCGATCCGCCCCGATGGCCAGCGCCGTGCGCAGCGTTTCCGCACTCTGCGCCGGGCCGCAGGTCACCGCGATCACTTCGCTGGCATGACCGGCTTCCTTCAGCCGCACGGCGGCTTCCACGGCGATTTCGTCGAACGGGTTCATCGACATCTTCACGTTGCTCGTCTCGACACCGCTGTGATCCGCCTTCACGCGGACGTTCACGTTGTAATCGACGACACGCTTCACTGCTGCCATGACTTTCATGTCGGGGCCTTTCTTCAGGAAACCGCGCCGACGCCGTACTTGCCGGTCAGCAAGGCGCCAGTCGCAAAACGTTCGATGGAATACGGCGCGAGCGAAACCTCGGTCGGCATGCCGAGCGCGGCTTGCGCGAGCACCAGGCCGACAGTCGGCGAGAGCTTGAAGCCGTGACCGGAGAAGCCATAGCCGATCACCAGCCCTTCGATGCCGGGCAAGCCGCCGAGGACGGGGTTCCAGTCGGGCGTGACGTCGTACACGCCGGTCCACGACGAGGCGATGCCCGCCGCCTCATAGGCCGGAAAGCGCTCGGCAACCTGCGCGCCGACTTCGACGACATAGTCCATCGGAATGTCGCCTTGTTCGGTGTCGGCGTGGTCGAGCTTTTCGCCGGCGGTGCCTTCGCTCACCAGCATCTGATTGCCGCCGTAGCTGCGGTAATAGAGCATGCCCGGCGACGCGAGGTCCTTGAACACCGGCATCTGGTACGTGTAGGCCGCGCCTGCGCACTCCAGCGCGAGCACCGCGTGACGTTCGGGCGAGACCGGCAACGCCTGGCCGGTCCAGCCAGCGAGTTCCGGCGTCCAGATGTTCTGCGTGCTGACGACCATCGAGGCGGCGAAATCGCCCGCGCTGGTCGAGACGCCGCGCACCTTGCCGTTTTCTATCAGCAAGCGGTTCACCGTAACGTTCTCGCGGATCGTCACGCCGCCGCGCCGCGCGGCGCGCGCAAAACTCGTCGCGGTCAGATAGGCATCGGCGAAACCGGCTTCGGGTTCGAAGCCGATCAGCGCGGCATCGTCGAAGCGGGCGATCGGCATGAGTTCGTGCGCCTGCTGCGCGCTCAGCAATTCGAGCGGAATGCCCTGTTGCTGCTGCTGTTCGAGCGAGGCGCGCAAGGGCTCGACCTTGTCGCCCTCGGCCGCGACGATCATGTAGCCGCTCTTCACGAGGCCGCACGACGCTTCGTCGTCGCCGAGATACGTCGCGAAGTCGTTGAACACGGCCCACGACTTGCGCGCGAGCTGGACGTTTTCCTTCACCGAATAATGCGTGCGCAGGATGCCAGACGATTGCGAGGTCGTGCCAGCGCCAATGGTCGCGCGGTCCAGCACGAGCACATTCTTCGCGCCGAGCTTTTGCAGGTGGAACGCGACCGACGTGCCGATCACGCCGGCCCCGATCACCACCACGTCATAAGTATTCACGGTTGCGCTTCCTTTGCGATGCGGATGATGGATGCAGTGTGCCGCGCCGCCTCTGCCGCGCGGCGTTCATAAGGAACAACGATGCTAAGCAGAAGCGCGGGCACGCCACGGTGTCAGATGGTGCCTTCCAGCCCCTTCATGACTTCGGCCTGAACGGTTTCCCAGATCGACTTCTTCATCTCGAGATACGCGGGCGAGAGCTGCACTTCGGCGGAGCGCGGCATCGGCAGGTCGTTGCGGATGTCCTGCACGATGCGCCCCGGCTTCGCGCCCATCACGATCATGCGGGTGGAGAGCATCAGCGCTTCGTCGATCGAATGCGTAATGAAAACGATGGTCTTGCCGCTTTTTTCATACAGCGTAAGCAGCTGTTCCTGAAGCACCTGGCGGGTCATCGCGTCGAGTGCGGCGAAGGGTTCGTCGAGCAGCATCACATCGGGGTCGTTGGCGAGCACGCGCGCAATCGACACGCGCTGCTTCATGCCGCCCGAGAGCCTGCCGGGATAACTGTCCTCGAAGCCCTTGAGGCCCACCGCCTCGATATGACGGCGCGCGGCCTCGCGCCGCTCCGCCTTGCTGACGCCGCGCATCTTGAGACCGAACGCCACGTTCTCGCTGACCGTCTTCCACGGAAACAGCGCGTATTGCTGGAACACCATGCCGCAGGCCGGCTCGATGTCCTTCACCACCTTGTCGTTGACGAGCACGCGGCCGTGCGTGGGCTGCTCGAAGCCGGAGATCATGTTGAGCATCGTCGACTTGCCGCAACCCGACGCACCCAGCAGCACGACGAATTCACCGCGGGCGATATCGAGGTCGACTTCCTTCAGCACTTGCAACGTGCCATAGCTTTTCGCGACGCCTTCGAGGCGGATCATCGGCGCATTCATCGTTGCCATGACAGCACCCCGCGTTCGATAAGGCGAAACACGGCATCGGTAATCAGCACCGTGATGCTGATGAGCACCATGCCGAGCACGACCGTGTCGGTCTGGAAGAACTCGCGTCCGTTCATGATCATGAAGCCAAGGCCTTGTTGCGCGGCGACGAGTTCAGCGGAGATCACGCAGGTCCACGAGAGGCCGAGAATCACCTTCATGCCGGACAGGATCTGCGGAATGCAGCCGGGCAGGATCACTTCGACCATGACCTGCCAGCGGTTCGCGCCGAGATTGCGCGCCGCGCGAATGAAGATCGGGTCGATACTGCGCGTCGCGTCGATCACATACAGCAGCGCGGGCGCGAACGAGCCCATGAAGACGATGCTGTACTTCTGCGTCTCGGTGATGCCGAACCACAGCAGCGACAGCGGGATCCAGCTCATCGAGGGAAGCGGGCGCAGGAACGACAGCAGCGGATCGAACACGGCGCGCGCCACGCGCGACGTGCCGAGCATGATGCCGAGCGGAATCGACACCAGCGCGGCCGCAAGGAAGCCGACCATCACACGGCGCGTCGACGCGAGCACGTGGTCGAGCAGCGCATGCTGGTTCCACATGCGGATGCCGCGCGCCAGCACTTGCGACGGCGCAGGCAGGAACACGGCGTCGACCAATCCCGCGCGGCAGATGAGTTCCCACAGCAGCAGGAAGCCGATCAACGAGCATGCGCTGACGACGAAGAGACCGCCGCCGTCACGCCATCTACGATTGGAGGCCATCCGCGCGCGCTCAGAGATAAGTGGCGTTGATCCAGTCCGCCACATTCGGCGACTGATCGATCTGTTTCAAATCGACGAGCATGTCCGAGAGCTTCTGTACGCCGTCCACGAACGGGCCCGGCTTGCCGCCATTGCCCACGAAGAGCGCCTTTTGCTGCGCGTGCGAATACCACTGGGTCTGCTTGAGGACCGCCATCTGCTCGTCCTGGGACAGGCTGGTGAGCGTCATCAGGATCGGCGCGACTTTCTCGGGCTGTTGCGTCATCAGGTCGTTGGCTTGCGCGATGCCTTGCAGGAAAGCCTTGGGCACTTCCGGATGCGCGCTCGCGAAGGCCGTGCGGACCAGCAGCACGTCCGGTCCCGGCGTCAGCTGGAACTGCTTGTAGAGCGAGAAGGACGAGTCGTCGAGCAGCAGCTTCGTGTCGGGCAGGGCGCGGATGCGGTCGAAGGTCGGCGTCCATGCGGCGGCGGCGTCGATCTGGTTGCCGCGATAGGCGGTCAGCAGTTCGGTGGCCGGCAGATTGATGATGCTGACGTCCTTGCTCGGGTCCATGTTGGCCTGGCGCAGCACGTCGAGCAGCAGCACATGCGAACTCGACGCATACGTGACGCCGATCTTCTTGCCCTTGAGGTCCGCGAGCGACTTCACGTTTGCATGCACCAGCAGGCCTTCGGACTTGCCGAAGTTGTTGGGCGTGGTGATGAGCTGGAACTGCTTCGCGCCGTTGGCCATCAGCGCGAGCGCCGAGACGACGCCCGTGCCCGCGATATCGAGGTTGCCCGACATCACCGCGCCCATGCGCGCGGACGACGTGGAGAAAGACTGCCAGCGACAGTCGATGCCGAGCTTCGTGAAGATGTCGGTCTTCATCGCGACATAGGCCGCGTAATGCCCGAGCCACGCCGAGCCGCCGTAGTTGACGGGAACGGCCGCCGCGCGCGCCAGCGGCGCGAAGCCCGCCGAGATGCCCGCCGTGGCCGCGGCGGCGCCGATCCAGGAAGCCTGCTTCAGAAATGTACGGCGATTGCTTGTCATCGTTATGTTCCGTCTGAATGAGAGGTTTGAACCGGCGGCGTGCCCGGAGTGGTCTGGTTCGCCATCGATGGTAGTGGCGAACGCGTTGTCGCCATAAAGCGGCTTGCCGAATCAGCAACTCTTATGTTTTGAAGCAGTTAGGCTAATTCGATGCTGCATTGCGCTGTGCTTCGTCTTCCCCCGCGTGGGTGTCGAAGAGTGCGGCGGGCAGGCCGGGCAGGGCCGCATGCAGCCCGGGCGCGATTACGTCGCGTGTCACGGCGATGGACTCGCGCGACACGGCTTCGGCCATCGCGGACCATTCGGAACGGCGCGTGAGGATGTAGAAGTCACGGTGCCCGATGCGCGTGATCGGCAGCGGCACGACCGTCACGTCCGGCAGATGCGCACGCGACTGCCACAGGCACAGCGGCGAAGTAATCGCGCAACCAAAGCCGGACGCGACGAGACTGAGCAGCGGGTCGGTGTCATCGAACTCGTAGCGGTTCGGCGCATGGAAGTTCATGTGCTTGACGAGCCGTTCCACCTGTTGCCCGATCAGCGAGCGCCCGGTGTAGCGCAACAAGGGCAGTTCACGCACGACGTCATGAAAGTCGCGCGGCGTGCGTTCCGCGCAGAACGCTTTCGGCGCGACGGCGACAAAGGTCTCCGAAAACAGCGGACGCAATTCGACGCGCCGTGGATCGAGCGTCGCTTCCGTGCAGATGGCGAGATCGAGTTCGCGGTTGGCGAGTTGTTCGCTCAGGATCGGCGTGAGACCGGACCACATCGACAGCGTCTTCATGCGCTCCGACAGACGCTGCACGATGAACGGCCCGACACTGGCCGCGAACGAATCCACGCAGCCGATGCGCAGGCTCGACACGCCTTCGCTCGTCGCCGTCCGCACGTTGTGCGAGACCGCCTGCGCATGTTCGAGCAGCCCGCCCGCCTGCTCGAACAGGATGCGTCCCGCCGCGTTGGGCCGCACGGGCCGGAACTCACGGTCGAACAGCGCGACGCCCTGTTCACGCTCCAGCGCGGCGATCAGCTGGCTGACCGCGCTCTGCGTGACGCCGAGCACGCGGGCGGCTTCGGTCATCGAGCGGGTCTCGCATACGGCGACGAATGCCTGCAAGGCACGCAGGTCCACCCCGACGAATGTATTTCGCATGGCTTCCTCCTGCGCGCCATAATAGCGGGCACAAGCATCGAACACGGCGTCTTCGCGGGTGCGCTTGCTGCTCAGCGAAGGCATGCATCGTCAACCCCACGTCGCGCGCCTTGGTTACTCACTCTTCTTCATCCGCCACCGTGCCGCCGCGCCGGTTCGTGTTCCTGCTGGCCGAAGGCTTGTCGATGATGAGCCTCTCGTCCGCCATCGAGCCGCTGCGCTCGGCCAATCGCCTCGCGGGAGACACGTTGTACGGCTGGACGCTCGCGAGCCTCGATGGCGAGCCGGTCGAGTCATCGAATGGCATTGCGCTGGCAACGCGCAGGTTCGACGACGTGATCAAGGAGGCCGACTACGTGTTCATCTGCGGCGGCCTGCGTCTCGCGCCCGCGCAGGAACCGGCCTTCGTTGCGGCGCTGAAGCGCGCGGCACGCACGGGCGCGGTGATCGGCTCGCTGTCCACGGCAACCTGGCTGCTCGCGCTCGCGGGCCTGCTCGACGGCTATCACTGCACGATTCACTGGGAGAACCTGCCTGCCTTCACAGAGGCGTTTCCCGATCTGTTGTGCAGCAGCCGGCTGTTCGATATCGACCGCGACCGCATGACGTGCTCGGGCGGCATCGCGGCGATGGACATGATGCTGCAGCTCATCAAGACGCAGCATGGCAGCGATCTGGCAGTGCGCGTTGCCAACCAGTTCCACCACGAACGCATGCGCGACACCGCCGACAATCAGCGCGGCTGGCGCGATCAGAATCACGCGAGCCTGCCGCGCGGCATTCGCCGGGCTATCGAGATGATGCGTGCGAACGTGGAGACGCCGGTGCAGATCAACGACATCGGCTCGGCGATCGGCATGACGTCGCGGCAGATGGAGCGGCTCTTCCTGCGGCATCTGAACGCGACGCCTGCGCGCTACTACGTGCAACTGCGGCTGGAGCGCGCGCACGACATGCTGACCTATTCGAGCGTGCCTGTCGCCGATGTGGCGGTGGCGACGGGCTTTGCGTCGCCGTCGCATCTGGCGCGCTGGGTGCGCCGGGCGTATGGCATCAGCCCGACGGAGTTGCGCGCGGCGCAGCCGCGGTCTTGAGCTTCTACGCGGCTTCCAGTACCGGCGCCGCGGCGCGCAACGGCAACGGCAGCCAGCCCTGCAATTCGCGCCAATTGGGCTCCAGTTCGGCAAAGCGCGCAAGCGAGAACGACGACAGATCGGCGAACCCGCAATGCCCGTCCACGACGAGATCGCGGATCGCATGGCCACTCGCCGGCGACAAGCCAAACCCCACGCTCGACAAGGTCGCCACCGTCACGTTGCCCTGCGCGGCCGGTCGATCGATCACGGGCCGTCCATCCGGCGTGTTCTCGATATAGCCCGCCCAGCTGCGGATGACCTTCGCATGCGCGGCCTTCGGCAGCAATGCCGCGAGCCGGGCCGCGATGCTGCATTGAAGCGGCGTCGAATGAGGACGGACCTTGGGGACGTCGTCGAGCGCGAGCCATTCGTGCGGACCGCCGCCATACGCGAGATTGCCGCGCAGCGTCTGGCGCCCATACAGTCCGTTGCCGTCGATGCCGCCCAGCGGCATCAGCGGCAGCGGCTCGGTGACGATCATCTCCGCGCGCGCCGCCGCCAGCGGCACGTCGATGCCGAGCTGCGCCGCCAGCACGCCGGTATGCGGTCCGGCCGCGATCACCAGATGGTCGCAGGCAAATTCGCCAGCGGGCGTCTTGACCGCGCAAACGCGTCCGCCTTGCGAAACGAAACCCGTCACCGGCGTGTGTTGCAGGATGCGTCCGCCGTGATCCTCCATGGCCCACGCATAAGCCTGCAACGTGCGATGCGGATTCGCATGCCCGCCGAAGTGATAGAAGTAACCGGCATGCACGTTGTCGCCCGCGAGCGGCACGAGTTCGCGCACCTGCTTCGCGTCGAGCACATCGGAGCGCAGTCCGTGATGCTCGCCGTTCTCCAGCGCGCGCCGGTAGAGGATGAACTGCTGTTCGTCGAGCGCGATGCGGATGCGCTCGCGACAGAACTCGGTCGGATAGCCGAGCAGGTCGTCCATCATCGGCCAGAGGCGCTGCTCTTCCATGAAAAGCGGGCTGTGATGATGCGAACAGCCGCCGCCATTGCGCCCCGATGCGCCCCAGCCCAGCATGCCTGCTTCGAGCACCAGCACATCGATGCCCTCGCGCGCGAGCCACCATCCCGCCGACAATCCCGTCACGCCGCCGCCAACGATGACGACCGATGCGCCCTTGACCGTGCCGCCGTCCGTGCCTGTGTCTGCTGCCGATGTGTTCATGCCTGCGTGCCTCGATTGCGATTGAGAGTTGCTGTGGGAAGCCATGGCATCGAACTGTTATTCGCTTGCGACGGCTTCGCCGACCTGGCGCGTGCCCGCACGGTAGAGCGGCTCGACGCGCCAGAACGGCACCCATTGCGAGGCCATGCCGAACCAGCTGTCCCAATGCGCAGCGGTCGATGATGCTTCGGCGACTTCGGCCAGCTGACGCAGCGCAAGCGGACGCACGGGCGCGCGAAAGGTAGCGAGCGGAATCTGCGGCAGCGCGCATTCCGAACCGATGGCGAGCAGCGCCGCCACTTGTTCGCGGCAGCGGCGGCCCTGGCACGGACCCATGCAGGCGCGTGTCAGGCGCTTGACTGCATCGGGGTTCGGCGGGCCGCTTCGCGCGAGCCCGGCGACGCCGCGTGTGTCGTGCGCGGCATCGGCGGGATGCCAGTCGAGATAGCGCGGCGGACGCACATCGAGGATTTCGCGCGCAGTCACTTCCTCGCACTGGCACACGAACGGCTCGCCCGCCGCACCGACGACGCTCGCCCGAACCCATTCCACACGGGCCTGCGCGATGTCGTATGCGGGCGTGTCGGGTTCGATCGGCGTCGTTGCGGCGGTACTGTCCGATGCCGCGCCCAATGCATCGAGCGCCGCCCGCGCCGCGCGCCGGCCTTCTTCCCGCGCGATCGCTTCATCGCGGCTCTTGCTGGCCCACACGCCGGCGCAATCGCCGGCCGCATGAATGAACGGCAGCGACGTGCGCTGCATCGCGTCGACGCCCACGACATGACCGCTGCGCGCGGCGTCGAACGTCGTCGCGCAGCCGGCCGCTTCGGGCAGTTCGATCGCAGGCAAAGCGGCGATGCCGAGCAGGACCGTGTCGCAATCGAAGGAGGTCAGCGCGCCGGATTCCACCGATGCCGCTTCAACTGAGGTCACGCCATAAGCATCGCCGTGCGCGTGTCGCACCGCGTGACGCACGAGCAGCCGCGCGCCGCCCGCTTCGAGTTGCGACGCGAGCGCCGGATCGCCGAGGATTGCATCCGACTGCTCGATCACCGCGACAATGCGCACCCCGCGCGCCATCAGTTCAACGGCCACGTTCAGCGCATCCGTGTCGCGGCCGACGAGCACCGCGCGGCGCGCATCGAGTGCGCCGTAGAGCACGGCGAGCCGCCATGCGGCGCTCGCGCCCATGACGCCAGGCCGCTGCCAGCCGTCGAAGGCGAGGCCCATGTCGCGCCGTCCGGACGCGACGATCACTTGCCTGAAGCTCATGAGCCACGCATGCGACGCATCGGCGAGACCGGCGGCATGCGTGTCCATCCACGCGCGCGCCGGACCATGCGGAAAAAGTCCCCAGACGGCTGTGCCGAGCCTGACATCGACGCCCGCATCGAGCGCGTCGCCGAGTTCGGGACGCGCCTCCAGCATCGCTTCGAGCATCGCGTTGGCATTGCCGGCCGACGCGTTCATGCGGCCGCCGAAGTGCAGCGGCACGTCCTCGCCCATGGTTTCGAGCGGCACCGGATTTTCATCGACGAGCGTGACGCTGATGCCCCGTCCCGCCGCTTCGAGCGCCGCCGCTATGCCTGCGGGACCGGCGCCGACGATGAGCAGATCAGTCGCTTCGCCGACCGGCGGCGCCTTGCCCGCGACGCTGGCGGGATCATGGAACGGCGTGTGCATGGCTTCGTTTTCCACTGTGTCGGTTCGCTGGATCAAGAGGTGACGGCCTGGTTGTCGCAGGCGTGTGCATCGGTTTCTTCGATGGCGGGCGGTGCATTCAACACCAGCTCGCACAAGCGGGCGGCGCTCGCGTCGGGTTCGGCGAGTGCATCGACGGCGGCTTCGAGTTCGCTCGCGAAACGTGCGCCGAATCGCGCGCTCGCCAGGCTGCGGAACTTGTCGCGTTCGACGCCGGGTGGCAACGGGCGCGCGGGGTCGCCGCCTGCTTGCATCGGACCGGAGTCGAGGCGGCGTCCGTCGCGCAGTTCGACGCTCACGCGCGCCCAGCGCTCGGCGGGAAAGGCCGCGTTGAATGCCGTGTGTTCGCGCGTCACGAGACGCGGCAGCAGCGCGTGCACGGCGGGATCGACGAGACCCGCGTCACCGATGGTGTCCGCATCCACCCGTCCATGCAGCAGCGCGGCGGCCACCGGGAACAGCACGCCGTATTGCGCTTCCTCGGTATTGCGGGGCGCGTCGGACCACAGGCGCGCGGCTTGATGGAAGGTTTCGATCTCCACGCGCACGATGTCCGCTGCATCGAAACCGGCCTGCGCGCGCACTGCAAGCGCCGCCGCAATCGAAGCGTGCGCCCAGCGGCACACCGGATACGGCTTCACATATTGTTCGAGGATCAGCCAGCGTTCACCGAGGTCGGCCCAGACGGCGGGCGCATCGCGTTCGACGGTCGTGGCCGGCGCGCCAGTAAAGCCGCGCGACGCGAGCAAGGCCGCGCTGATGCCCGCGAGCGCGCCCCAGGAAGAACCGTCCTTCAGCATGGTCGGATGATCGATACAGCGCATCATGTCCGAGCGTGGCCCGTGATATTCGGCGATGCCGAGCGCATCACGCGTCGTCGGCAGGTCGAAGCCGAGCGCGCGGCTCGCGATGGCCGCCGCCGCGAGCGCATTCCACGCGCCCGACGTGTGATATTCGCGGCTCGTTGCATGCAGCGCGATGCCCGCGCGCGTTCCGAGTTCATAGCCGAGCACCGTCTGCACGATGAACTCGCGGCCACTCATGCCGGGCGCGCGTTCGGTCATCGCGAGCAGCGCGGGCAGCACCGTGACGCCCGCGTGGCCTTTGGTGAGCGCGTGGCCGTCGTGGCCGTCAAAACTGTCGATAGTGGCGGCGCCCGCGAAGGCCGCGCCCGCCGCGCTGACGATCCGCCCGTCGAACAGCATGCGCGCCGGAGTGCGGCCGGCGGCGAAGCAGTCGAGCGCATGTTCGCGCGCAATCGACGACATCCGCGTACTCGTGCCCGCCGCCGCGATGCCGAAGAGATCGAGCAGGCGGCGCTGCGCGTCGCGCACCACCGTATCGGGCAGCATGTCGAAACTCAACCCATGCGTGAAGCGGCTGGCGTCGTCCTGCAAAGGTGCGGCGAGGCGTGTCATCTGAGGGCGATCTCGATATCGGTGGAAGGGCGGCTGGAGCACGCGAGAATCCAGCCTTGCGATTCCTCGGCGGCGGACAAACCGCCCGCATGCTGCATCGAGACTTCGCCGGACACGCGGCGGACCTTGCAGGTGCCGCACATGCCGCTCGCGCAGCCGCAGGGAATCACGACTTGCTGACGCGTCGCCGCGACGAGCAGCGTTTCGCCCGCGCGCACTTCAAAACGCTTGTCGCCGAAGGTAGCGTGATGGATGACGCCGGGCGTGTCGTCGGGCGTCGGTGCTTGCGGATCGACCGGTGCCGGCCCGAAATGCTCGATATGAAACGCCGCGCGCCGCGCGCCTTCGGCCGCGTGAATCTGCCGAATGCCCTGCATGAAGCCCGCCGGGCCGCAGCAGTACACCGTGCGCCGGCCGAAGTCCGGCGTCATCGCCCAGAGCGTGCCGCGCGTGATGCGTCCGCGCAGGCCGAACCAGCCCGGCGCGGGCGCGCTGAGCCAGACGCTGATCCGCAGGTTCGGCATGCGCGCTTGCAACGCGGCGAGTTCGGCGGCAAAGAGGATATCGTCGGCGTGACGCGCGCTGTGCAGCCAGGCAACGTCGGCATCCGGCCGGCTGTGTGCGAGCGTGCGCAGCATCGACATCAGCGGTGAGGCGCCCGATCCCGCCGATACCAGCGCAAGCGGCGCCGGATTCGCCGCGTCGAGCGTGAAGCGGCCGAGCGGATAGCGCGCCTCGATTTGCACGCCCGGCACGCAGTGTTCGTGCAGCCAGCGCGTCACGACGCCGTCGCGCTGCGCCTTGATCGTCAGTTCGATCACGCCGCGCCCGAGTGGCGACGAAGCGATCGAGAAAGTCCGGTCATGCCGCACGCCGTCGATATCGAGCGACAGCAGCATGGCCTGTCCCGGCGCATGGCGGCGCGCGCCGTCTGCATGCGGATCACGCAACAGGAAGGTCCGCACGCCCGGCGCTTCATCACGCACGCCGATGCACTCGAGCGTGCGCACGGCGGCTTCGTCGAACGCATTTACGGTGTCGGAGTCGATCAGCACGTCAGCCATTCGACACCTTCAGTTCAATCGAACGATGCGGACGCGAACCATCCAGATAGCTTGCGAGCTTGTTCGCGTACCAGTGGGTGAAGTTGCGCAGCATGAATTCGGATGGCGCATACGGTCCCGGCGTGTAGCCAATCGAGCCGACGCCCAGTTGATTGTTGGCCGCAAGCCGCGCGTCCTGCGCATTGGTCGCGTTCCACACGGAGGTCAGCGTATCGATGTCGTAATCGACGCCTTCCACCGCGTCTTCATGCACGAGCCAGGTCGTGCGCAGCATCGTGCGCGACGCCGACAGCGGCAGAATCCGGAAGTGAATGATGTGATCGGCGAGGAAGTGATTCCAGTTGTTCGGCACGCGGAACATGCGCACCGAGCCGAGGTCCGGGTCGGTGAGATCGCCGAGCAGCTTGCCGCAGGCCGGCGAGCCATCCGGCGTGAACGACACCGCGCCGCGATGAAACGGCAAACGGATGCAGCGGAACTCGTCGCCGCCGTCGGCCGGGAGATGCGGCAGGCCATGACGCTCCCACTTGGCCGCCTGCGTGTCCATCAGCAAACGGAAATCGCGCGAGCCGGCCGGATCGTCGGGCAGCGCGAATTCGACCAGCGTCGCAAGCAGTTCCGGATGATTGCCCGCGCAGTGATAGCACTCGCGATTGTTCTCGATGACGAGCTTCCAGTTCGCGTCCTCGATCATCGTCGAGACGGCGGCGACCTTCGTGCGCCACGGCTGATGCGGCGCGATGTAGGGCGTCACGGCGTCGCGAAAGCGCGTGAGGTCCGGCGGCGTATCGGCGAGACAGATATAGACCATGCCGCACACGATTCCGACATGCACCGGCCGCAGTCCATACGCTTCGCGCTCGAAGTCCGCGGGCATCTGCCGCGCATGCAGCAGCGAACCGTCGAGTTCGTAGACCCACTGGTGATACGCGCAGGTGAGGCGGTGCGCATGGCCCTTTTCGTCGAGACAGATGCGCGAGCCACGATGACGGCAGGTATTGAAGAAGGCGCGGATCTCGCCGTCGCGGTCGCGCAGCACGATGACCGAGGTCGCGCCAATTTCGAGTGTCAGGTAATCGCCCGGTTCACGCAGTTCGCAGCTGTTGCAGGCGAAGAGCCATTCGTTGTTGAAGACGGCGTCGATATCGAGTTGATGAAACGCGTCGTCGGTGTAGAACGGCTGCGGCAGCGAGAAATTGTCACGGCGTTGCGCGAGGGCAGCGCGCACGCGTGTCGGGTCGATCATCGTCGTGTTCTCCGTGCGAACGATCAGTTAGACCGATTGTCTGCCGCCGATTTGGCGCATGCCGACAGCCACCCGACCTACCCGATCACGAAACCGACACGATGTCGTTTTCATCGTTTCCGGACGCGCGTCGGGATAGAACCGTGTCGATGGCGCGGGCGTCGCGGACCGTCGGCAGGTCGAAGCGCGCGTTGCGTACCGCGCCGTAGTCCAGGTCGGCTATCACGAGGTCCTCGCGTGCCGTCTCGCTCTGCGCGAGGATCTCGCCGCGCGGGCCGACGATGCGCGAGCCGCCCCAGAAGTGCAGCGTGCCTTCCTGTCCGACGCGATTGGCGAACACGATCGGCAGGCCGTAGACGAGTGCATGGGCACGCAATACGGTGTCCCAGCCGCGCGGGTTGTCGAACTCGGTGCCGACCGCTTCCACCGCCGAACTCACCGGCGCGGCGCACAGCGTGGCGCCATCGCGTGCCAGCCGATGCATTAAAGCCGGACTCCACAGGTCCGCGCAGATGGGCGTCGCAACGCGCCAGCGCGGGTCGTCCGGTAACGCGAATTGATCGAGGCGTTCGCCGTGTCCGTAGTACTTGCCGTCGTCGAGTCGGCCGTAGGTTGCGAGCGCAATCTTGCGATGCACCTGCACCACGCGTCCCGCATGCAGTGTCGCGACGCTGTTGTAGAACAGCGCGCCGGGCGCTTCCTCGATGAAGCCGACCACCGCCGACAGATCCATGCAGCCGCGCGCGAGTTCGAGCAAGGCTTCGTCATCGCGGGTGAGGGCGAGTTTGAGCGCATGCTCGCCCGCGCCGTGCCCGGCCAAGGACAGTTCTGGAAACACCAGCAGCCGCACGCCGCTTTCCGAAGCCTGTCCGATCACCCGCCGATGCACCGCGAGGTTCGCCGCGAGATCGCCGGGAACCGTCTCGATCTGCGCGGCCGCGACGCGCAAGACTGGCTGCGCCCGCATGGATCAGAGCAGGCCGGCGGACTTGAGGAACGCGCCGGAGACGTCGCTGAGCGACTTCTTCTGCACGTCGACTTCGGCGTTGAGGCGGGCCATGGTCGCGTCGTCGAGCTTGGCGGACAGCGCATTGAGAATGCCCGCGAGGTTCGGATTGGCGTCGAGCGTGGCCTTGCGCACAACCGGTGTCAATGCATAGGCAGGGAAGAAATTCTTGTCGTCACGCAGCACGACGAAGTTGAACGCGGGCACGCGGCCATCGGTCGTGAAGACCAGCGCGGTATCCACCTGGCGATCCTTCAGCGCCTGATACGTGAGACCCGAATCCATGCGCTTGATCTGCGCCGGGCCGAAGTGAAAGCCATATTCCTTCTCCAGCGGACGCAGGCCGTCGGGCCGCGCGTAGAACTCGGAATTGCACGCGAAGGTGAGCTCCTTGCCGCTGTTCAGCACCTTCGCCAGATCGCTGAGGGTGGCGATGCCGAGCTTCTGCGCGACATCGCGGTTCATCGCGAGGCCGTACGTGTCGTTCGCCTTCGACGGGTCGAGCCAGACGAGGCCCTTTTGCGCATCGAGTTCCTTCACGCGCGCGTAGGTCTGTTGCGGATCGAGCTTCTCAGTCACCTTGTTGTAGGTGATGAGCGACGTGCCGGTGTATTCCCAGTACACGTCCACCTGACCGTTCTCCTGCGCCTGACGCAGCACCGTGCTGCCCATGCCGTCCTTCTTCACGACGTCGAAGCCCTTGGCCTTCAGCAGTTCCGTGGTCATCTCCGCGAGCAACACTTGCTCGGTGAAGTTCTTTCCGCCGACCGTGATAGTCGATGCGGCCTGTACCGCCTGACTCGCACCGAATGCGCCCAAAGCGAGTGTGAACAGGGATGCGCCGAGCAGACGCGACGACAGCATGCGTGACAACAGCGGCTTGAACATGGGCTTCGGTTCCGGGAGAAGGATCAACGTTGTGGACTGACGCCGCGCGGCACGAGAAAGTGCTGCAACTGCGCGACGAACAGGTCGGTGGCGACCGCGAGGAGGGCGGTCGGGATGGCGCCGGCAAGCAACATCGTGAAGTCGTTCAGGTCGATGCCGGTGAAGATGAGTTCGCCCAGTCCGCCGCCGCCGACGAGAAACGCCAGCGGCGCGGTGCCGACCGTGATCGCCAGCGCGGTGCGCACGCCGGCGAGAATCACGAACATCGCGTTGGGCAGTTCGACCTTGCGCAGGATCATCCATTGCGTCATGCCGATGCCGTTGGCCGCCTCGATCAGCGCGGGCGGCACGGCGCGGATGCCTTCGTAGGTGTTCATCGCGATGGGCAGCAGCGTGGCCAGCCACAGCGCGAGAATCGCAGGCTTCGCGCCGATGCCGAGCACGCTCATGGCGAGCGCGAGGATCGCGAGCTTCGGCACGGCCTGGCCGGCGTTCAGCGTGAACATGACGAAATGCGCGGCGCGGCCATTCTCAGGACGGCTCAGCCAGATGCCGACGGGCACGGCCACGAGGATCGCCGCAACGCCTGCGATCAGCACCATCAGCATCTGCTGGCCGGCCTGATAGACGATGTCCGCGCGATACTGGCCTATCGATGTCAGCCAGTTGTCCGCATGAGCCGAGGCACTGACGCATGCAATGAGCAGCGCACAGGCGAGGCGGGCGCCGCGCGGCTTCATCGCACGGCTCCAGCGGCGAGAGCGATATCGTCCGCAGGCGGCGCGGCGACGACCTGCGGCGATGCTTCGCCCGAAGCGCATGCCGCGCGCGCCATCAACGCAATGCGCTCGTGCGTCACGTAGCCGATGAAACCGCCGTCGGCATCCACGGCCGGCAGCCACGTGACACCGTGTGCGAGCAGCATCGACATGACTGAGCGCAGGTCGTCCGTCGCGCGCACCACGGCGGGCAGCGGACGGACGCGGGCGGCGTCGAGCGTCGCGCCTGCGGCGGCGAGTTCCAGCGGTCCGACATGACCCACCGGCTGATTCTGTGCGTCCAGCACGACCAGCGTGTCGGCCAGATGATCGCGCAGGAGGGCACGTGCATCCGCGCTTGCGTAGCCCAGTCGCGCAACCCGCGCCGGTTCCAGTGCGGCATCGGCGGCGCGCATCAGGCGCAGGCGCTTCAGCGCCCGGTCCGTGCCGACAAAATCCGCGACGAACGCACTCGCCGGACGCGCCAGCAATTCGTCGGGACTGGCCATCTGCTCGATCTTGCCGTCCCGAAAGATGGCTACCTTGTCGCCCATCTTCATGGCTTCGTCGATGTCGTGGCTCACGAACATCACGGTCTTGCGCAGGCTCTTCTGGATATGCCGGAACTCGTCCTGGATCGACGTGCGGTTGATCGGATCGATCGCGCCGAAGGGTTCGTCCATCAGCATCACCGGCGGATCGGCGGCCAGCGCCCGGGCCACGCCGACGCGCTGCTGCTGCCCACCCGACAGATCGCGCGGATAGCACGGCATGAAGGTGGCCGGATCGAGCGAGACCATCGCCAGCAGTTGTTCCGTGCGCTCGCGGATGCGCGTCTTGTTCCAGCCGAGCATCTCCGGCACGAGCGCGATGTTGTCCGCCACCGTCATGTTCGGGAACAGGCCGACCTGCTGGATCGCATAGCCAATGCGCCGCCGCAGTTCGACGATATCGAAGCCCGCCGTATCCACGCCGCCGATCAGGATCCGGCCCGAGGTCGGCTGCACCAGCCGGTTGACCATCTTGAGCGTGGTGGTCTTGCCGCAGCCGGACGGTCCGAGCAGCACGCACAGTTCGCCTTCCTCGACGGTCATTGAAATGTCGTCGACGACCGCTTTGTCGCTGCGTGAAGCGAAGCGCTTGGTCAGGTTTCGAAGCTCGATCATCGTCCCTCCGCCGGAGTGGCAGGCGTGTGTGCAAGAGGCGCCGCGAGCGGCGGCCGCGTGGGGCGCCGCCACAGGAAGCGCGCCCGGCGCGGCCGCATGCCTTCCGGCGTGAGACGCCATTGCAGCGCGGCCAGGCCGAGATCGGCGAGGATCGCCAGCAGCGCGACGATCAGCGCGCCCGCCACCAGTTGCCGCGGGTCTGATTGCGAGATACCGCGGCTGATGAGCCGCCCGAGTCCGCCCGCGCCGATGTAAGTCGCAATTGCCGCGATGCCGATGTTCATCACCACGGCCATGCGCACGCCCGCCATGATGATCGGCACGGCGATCGGCATTTCGACGCGGCGCAGCCGCTGCCACGAAGTCATGCCCATGCCTTGCGCGGCTTCGCGCAGCGCGGGATCGAGATTGCGGATGGCCGCGTAGGTGTTGCGCAGGATGGGCAACTGTGAATAGAGGAACAGCGCGATGGCCGCCGGCAGGAAGCCAATGCCCTGGCCGATCAGCGACAGCACCGGGATCAGCAGGCCGAACAGCGCGATGGACGGAATGGTCATCAGCATCGCGGCCGTATAGAGCACGACGCGCGCGAGCCGCTCGTTGAGCGTGATGACGATGCCGAGCGTGACGCCCGTCACGATCGCGCAGCCGACGCCGGCCAGCACGATCAACACGTGATCGACCAGCATATGGCCGATCGATGCCGCATTACTCCAGATGAAAACCAGCGTATCCAATGCGGCCTCCGTGCACCCGATGCGAGTGTGGATCGAATGTAACGGGCCAATAACGCCTGAAGCAACACAAACTCGACATCAACTGTCACTAAACCGACCGGGGCTGTGCGGGTGCATCAAAGCGCACAGAGTGGAGAAGCACGCACGCGGTGATTTTGCATAAGGCAAACTGATGGTCATTGCCACGCTTGAGCAATGACGCAATGCATCACGCGAGGCGCGGGCAAGATGAACGCCGCATGGGCGGCAGGAATTCACGGAGCCTTGATGAGACGCACCCCAGTCCCGATCGATCTGCGCGCGCTGCAGGCGTTCATCGCGGTTTGCGAGACCGGCTCGATGACGGCGGCTGCTCGCCGTCTTGGCCTGAGCCAGAGCGCCGTGAGCCAGTCGATTGCCGCATTGGAGCGCGAGCAGGGCGCCGATCTCTTCGATCGCGACAGCCGTCCGCCGCGTCCGAACCGCGCCGGGCGCGCGTTGCTCGAACTGGCCGGGCCGCTGCTGGAGCACGCGCAGACGGTGAGCGCGCAGATCGGCGCTGAATCGCTTGCGGGCACTTTGCCTTTGCGGCTCGGTTGCGTCGATTCCTTTGCGGCGACGGTCGGCCCCGAACTGATTCGCGCGATGTCCGGGCCGGCGCGCCAGATCGCGTTGTGGTCGGGTTTGACGCCCGGGCTCGCGGCGCAGATGCACGCGCGCGAAGTGGACGTCGTGGTCTGCACGCAGACCCCGTTGACCGATGCGCGCATCGTCGAAGTGCCGTTGTTCTCGGAGGCGTTCGTCGCGGTGGTGTCGCGGCGCTGGCTGGAAGAACGTGGTGCCGAACATGAGCAAGGCAGTCTGCCCGACTGGCGCACGCTCGCGGATGAGTTGCCGCTGATCCGCTACACGGCGCGTTCCGTGATCGGCCAGCAGGTGGATCGGTTTGCGCGACATCTGGGTATCGAAAGTCCGCGCCGCTACGAGTTCGACGCCACCGATCCGCTGTTGAGTCTCGTCAGCGCGAAGCTCGGCTTCGCTATCTCGACGCCGCTGTGTCTCTGGCAGGCGCGGCACTATCTCGACGAGATCGCCGTGTTGCCGCTGCCCGAAGGACGGCTGGCGCGGCGCGAGTTCTTTGTGCTGCATCGGCAGGGCGAGTGGGACGGTTTCGTCGACGAGACCGTCACGCTCACGCGCCGTGTGCTTGATCACCTGATTCGCCCGGCGCTCGTGCGCGCCGTGCCGACGCTGCCGGACAACGCGTTGCGCTGATTTCCCTTCACCTGTTCACCTGCTTCGGAACCGACACGTATGGACGATCTCTTCACCCTGAGCCGCGGCGACGCGCCGCTACTGCTCTCGATCCCGCATCTCGGCACGATCATCCCCGACGACCTGCGCGACCGTTACACGGATGTCGCGCTGACCGTCGCCGATACCGACTGGCATCTCGACCAGCTGCATGCGTTCGCGCGCGAACTCGGCGCGACGATTCTCGGCGCGCGCGTGTCGCGTTATGTGGTCGATCTGAACCGGCCTTCGACGGATGAGAGCCTGTATCCGGGCCAGACGACGACCGGTTTGTGTCCGGACCTGACGTTTCGTGGCGAGCCGGTGTATCGGGAAGGCTGCGTGCCGGATGCCGCCGAAAAGCAGCGGCGTGTCGCGCGGTTCTGGCAGCCGTATCACGACGCCTTGCGCGACGAGCTGACGCGCCTGCGCGAGCGGCACGCGAACGTGCTGTTATGGGAAGCGCATTCCATTGCGAGCGTGTTGCCGAGACTGTTCGAAGACAAGCTGCCCGATCTGAATATCGGCACGCAGGATGGCCGCACGGCGGCGGCATCGGTGATGAAGGCGGCGACGGACGCCGCCGCGCAGAGCGGCTATACGTGGGTGGCGAACGGGCGCTTCAAGGGCGGCTTCATCACGCGGCACTACGCGGCGCCGCAGGACGGCATTCATGCCGTGCAACTGGAGATGTGCCAGTCCACCTACATGGATGAAAACCCGCCGTTCGACTATTTGCCGGCGAAGGCGGAAGCCGTTCAGCCCACCTTGCGCCGGATGATCGGCGGTGCGCTTGAAGCGGTCGCGGCGTTGCCGTGAGATGCAAGGCCGGGGCTGAAGATGCCGTCAGCCTCGGGTGTCGATCCAGTCGCGCGCCCAGCGGCGCGAATACTCGATCGCTTCGGCTTCTTTCGAGAAGTAGTCCAGCGAGAAGAAGCGATAAGTGGATTCGTCCGAATCCGTTTCGGGACGTTCCAGCATGACATTCGCGGAAAACGATTTGTCGTGCAGGCGATGCGTAAAGGCATGTACCGCATAACCGCGGTATTGATTGAGTTGTGTCATTTTAATTTTAAGAGTGAGTGTTTCCGGCGCAACCAGAGAACACGAGGCGATGCGCGTATTTATCGCGATCGAAAGATGGCGGCAACCAGGGCCAGGCCGAAGGAGTGTCGCGGAGCCGCGAAGGTGAACCGGAGGAAGCCGGAAGCCTTGTCTTGGAGGCTCCCGGCATGCCGCGAATCTACAGCGGCCAATCTACAGCGCTACAGCAGCAGATTTACAGCGGCTTGATGTTCGAAGCCTGCATGCCCTTCGGGCCGCGCTTCGTTTCGAAGCTGACCTTCTGGCCTTCGGCCAGCGTCTTGAAGCCGTCAGCGCGAATTTCCGAGAAATGCGCGAAAAGGTCATCGCCGCCAGCGTCCGGCGTGATGAAACCGAAACCCTTGGTGTCGTTGAACCACTTGACAATACCGGTGTCCATGAAAATCCTGAATTTGAATAAATTGAAAAGAGAGTGCTCGATTGAGCGGGCGAAGCATCAAGGAGGGAATGGACAACGAATACCGCAAGAGAAAACGGACTATTGATGAACAGCAATCGACTTCTTGTACTCCGACGAGCATTATGCCAAATCCCCAGTGAATTGGTCAACAATTTTCGAACGAATGTCCGTAGGCCGCGCCGGGCGAAGCACGGTTCTTGCGCGTCCTTCTGGCTGAGAGGCAAGTCGTTCGTATGCGAAGCGATAGCGGCCTGCCATGTCGATCATCATCGAAGTCGAGTTCAAGGCTCATGACGCCGCGCCGATAACCATGGGCGGTGTGACGCGCGCGACAGCGTCACGTGCTTTTTGCTTTCGTTGCCGTAAGGCGGTGTCGCCCAGGTGAGACTATGTCCGGTTTGCCCAACACAACTCAGGAGCCCGCGGACGGCGTGACGATCTGCGTCGCCGTCATTGCGCGTGATGCGCACGGTGCCTTCGTCATCAACGCTTGCAATGACGCGTTCCTCGCGATGGCAGGCGTAGCGCATGCGGAGCCGCTTTCCTTTCCCTTCGCGTTCGACACGCTGATTCCAGGTGACGGCTGGTCCGCATTGCGCGAGACGCTACGGGCGAGCTTCGCGTCAGGCCACGCGCACGAACTGGAGCATCCCGCGACGCGCGGTGCGCAAGAAGCGCGCTGGCGCCTCACGCTCAAGCCGCTCGGCGGCGCGGGCGCAAAGGAGATTCTGCTGACGGGTTTCGTCAACCCGCCGAAGCGCGACCTGACCCATGCACTCGAAGTCAGCGACTCGCGTTTTCGCGCGGTGGTGGATTCGGCCTACGACGCCATCGTCACGATCGACGAGCAGCACAACATCACGTTGTTCAATCGCGCGGCGGAGAACCTGTTTGGCTACCGCTCGGACGAAGTGCTCGGCCGACGCATCGAGACGCTGCTGCCTGAGCGCTTCCGCGCGAACCATTCGCGCAACGTCAAACAGTTCGCCGACTCCGACAAGATGAACCTGCGTTCGATGACCCCGCCGCGCATGGACGAAAGCAACAGCGTGTACGGACGGCATCGCGACGGACGCATCATTCCGGTGGAGATCGCGATCTCCAAGATCAAGGTGGATGGCGTGATCGAATTCACGGCGGTGATCCGCGACATCACCGAGCGCGCGCAACTGATGGAATTGCTCCGGAAGCAGGCCGCGACCGATGCGTTGACCGGCTTGCCGAACCGTCGCGAGTTCCTGGATTTCGTCGAGAAGGTGCTGGGCACGGATCAGGTGCTGTCCGTGTTCATTCTCGACATCGATTACTTCAAGAAGATCAACGACAGCCACGGCCACGATATCGGCGACGAAGTGCTGTGCGTGCTGGCGCAGGCCGGCATGTCGATTCCGCATGCGTCGAAAGTGTTCGCGCGCTGGGGCGGCGAGGAGTTCGTCGCGGCGCTGCCGGGCGCGGATGCGCGGCTCGCGTGTCAGATCGCGGATACGCTGCGCCGGCGTTTCGAGCAACAGGACTTCGAGCACGCGTGGCGCGTGAAGCCGATTCCGTTCACGGTGAGCATCGGCGTGGTGACACGCGAGCCGGGCGAGTCCGACGTCGATGCGTTGATGCGGCGCGCCGACCGCGCGTTGTATCAGGCGAAGGAGCGGGGGCGCAATCGCGTCGAGGTGGGATAGCGAGGCGTACGGCTTACGGCAACAGGCACCAGATGGCGATGAACGGTTCACGGCCGGAGCGCATCGCATGGCGGCTGCCCGGAAGGTTATGGATGCCGCCGCCGAGGCCCGGATTGAACCAGTCGCCGTCGCGCTGGCGAAACTCGCCGGGACTCAACAGGACATAGGCTTCTTCCGGCGGATGCGAGTGGTCCGGATAGCGGACCTCGGGCGCCATCACGGAGAAGCCGAGCAACGCGTCGTAACGGCTCTCGGCGCCGCCCGGTCCGCAGATCTGGCCGTGCACGTGACCTTCGATGTAATTCTCGCTGCCGTTCTCACCCGAAGTCCGGCGCGACCAGCCCAACGAGGGTTCCAGCGCCTTGAGCGCGCGCGCGGCCGCGCCGATGTCCGTCTCGTCGCCGAGGTGCGGTGCGAGCGCGGCATCGAGCCACGCGCAGGCGGGGTAGCGGTCCGCATGACGCGTGCCGTCGTCGGAGGGCGTGCGCAGTTTCTCGAACACGCGCGCCGCAACCGCGCGTCCCCCTTCAGGAAGCTGCGTGGACTGGAACAGGCGTTCCGCGATGGCAAGGAAGGTCGATACGGTGTCCAGGCGTTTCGTCATGATGTTATAGCCAGTCGGTTTCGAAGGGGCAGGCCGTGAGCGGCTCGCAGCCATGCTCGGTCAGGACCACCTGTTGTTCGAGCTTGACGCCCTGCGTGCCGCCCTCGGCGCCGATATAGCTCTCGACGCACACCGTCATGCCCGGCTCGAAACGGCCATCATAGCCGGCGCTGTCCCAATCGACCTGATGGGCGATCGACGGATATTCATCCACCATGCCGATGCCGTGCGCCAGACAGCAATAGCGGTTCTTGATGAAGCGCTCGGGAATGCGCCACGCCTTCTCCGAAAACTCGCGAAACGTCATGCCGGGCTTCAGCAAGTCCATGTTGGTGTGGACTTGCGCATAGGCCTGTTCGTAGAGCGCGCGCTGTTCGCCGGAAGGGCGTCCATCGCCGACGAGCCATGTACGCGAGATATCCGAGCAGTAGCCGTGCGGGCCGACCATGTCGGTATCGAAGGCGAGCAGATCGCCGTTATGCAGCACGCGCGCCGAGCATTCGTGCATCCATGGATTGGTGCGTTCGCCGGAAGCGAGCAGCCGCGTTTCGATCCACTCGCCGCCGTGACGGATGTTCTCGAAATGCAGATGCGCCCACAGTTCGTTCTCGGTGATGCCCGGCCGCAGCGCTTCCCGCATGCGTTGAATGCCTTGCTCGGCGGTGCGCAGGGATGCGCCGATCAGCACGAGTTCGTCCGGCGACTTGATGAGGCGCGCGCTTTCCATCAGAAGCTGGCCGTCGGATAGCGCGATGCCGTGCTTCTCCAGATAAACCGTTCCGAAGGGATCGAGGCGATCGACGGCAAGCCGCTTCTCGCCCGGTGCATGAGCGTGCAACACATCGACGATCTCCGCGCCCCAGCTCTCGGCGCGGCGTTCGGCTTCATGGCCGGCATTGAAGAAGGTCCAGCTGGTGGCGCCGCGAAATTCCACGTCGAGATCGAGCCCGTCCCACACATGTTCGCTGCTGTGGAATTCCCACGCGACGATGCGCCCGTCCGCGAAGATCATCACGTAGCGCGCGGGATTGCGGCCGCACCACACCTGCATGTTGGAGGTATCCGTCGCGTAACGGATGTTCACCGGGTCATACAGCAACAGCGCGGGCACCGCGTGCGCGCGCATCTGCTCCAGCACGCGTGCGAGCCGGTAGGCCCGCACGTCGCGCATGTTCGCTTCGACCGCCATGCTGTTCCCCCTCGTAAAGGCGTATTCGTGGATGGCGGCGCAGCGTCAGAGTTCGAGCGTCAGGTCGGAGGTCGGCCGGCTGCAGCACAGCAGCCGGAAGCCCTTCTGGATCTCGCGCTCGCGAATGCCGCCGTTGTGCTTCATGTCGACCGTGCCTTCCAGCAGCTTCGTCTTGCAGGTGCCGCATACGCCCTGGCTGCACGACGACGGAATCGCCACGCCTGCCTTGCGCGCCGCCGCCAGCACCGTTTCGGACGGGTTCATCGTGAAGCTCTTCGACGAGCGCGACAGCTTCACCGTGAAGCTTTCCTGCACGACGGGCGGCGCTTCGTCCACCGGCTCCAACGCGACACCCGCGCCGAGGTCGAAGCTTTCCTGGTGATAGCGCGCCGGGTCGTGCCCGCCTTCGCGCAGCAGGTCGCGCACGGCGCTCATATAGCCGGCCGGACCGCAGGTAAAGACTTCGCGCTCTGCGTAGTCAGGCGCACACTCGGACAGCAAGCGCAGACTCAGCCGGCCGATGGGCCCGCTCCAGTCTGCCTCGTCGCCGATGCCCTCGCACACGAAGAACGTCCGCAGGCGCGGCGACAGGGCGGCGAGGCGTCGCAGTTCTTCGCGGAAGACGATGTCGGCCGGGGTTCGCGCGCTGTGGATGAAGATCACATCGCGGTCGAGTCCGAGATCGAGGGCGGCGCGGGTCATCGACATCAGGGGCGTCACGCCGGACCCGGCGGACAGGTAGAGCGAGCTGGGCGACACAGCAGCCGTCGCGGTGAAGCTTCCGGACGGCCCGTAGGCGCGCAACGCATGGCCCGGCTTCAGCGTGTCGTGCAGCCAGTTCGAGACGACGCCGCCCGGCACGCGCTTCACCGTGATCGAAACAAGCCAGGGACGCGTCGGCGGCGAGGAAATCGTGTAGCAGCGCTCCACGGGCATCCCCCCAACGTTTGCCCGGATGGTCAAAAACTGGCCGGGTTCGAAGCGCACGGGCGCGCCGTCGCCGACACGGAATTCGAAGCTCCTGACGTCGTGGGTCTCGTCGATGACGCGGCAGCACGTCAGCGTGCGTTGCTCGCTGCTGGCCCACGGTTCGCCGCCGCGCTCCCAGGTGCCGGGACTCGAAAAAACGCTTTCGGCGTCCGGGGCGGGGGCAAGGCTTCTCTCAGGCATGTTCATGGCGTCGGAACGGTGGGAGCGCCTTGTCTGGCGCGGGTTTGCGGGGCGGCGCGGGGCCGGGAGGGGCTGGCATCGAGTATCGATTTGCGTCCGGACAGCGTCAATGCGCTTTAATTTCGCGCTGTCATTACCTGAGGTTATGCGTCCGCGTGGTCGGCTCGGGGCCGCTGCGCGCCGCTGTGGGATAATTCAGCCTTTGCTCAAAAGCGGCGCCCAAAAGGCGCTCCGCAGGCCGTCCAGGCGAGGGCAAAGGGCCTTTATCCTCGTGGCCCGCTTTCATTTTCGCGACAATTTTCGAAGCCACCCACGATGCCCACTTACCGTTCCAAAACCTCCACCGCCGGCCGCAACATGGCGGGGGCGCGCTCGCTGTGGCGCGCCACCGGCATGAAAGACGAAGACTTCTCGAAGCCGATCATCGCGGTGGTCAATTCGTTCACCCAGTTCGTGCCCGGCCACGTGCACCTGAAGGACCTGGGACAGCTGGTCGCGCGCGAGATCGAGGCCGCGGGCGGCGTGGCCAAGGAATTCAACACCATCGCGGTCGATGACGGCATCGCCATGGGTCACGACGGCATGCTGTACTCGCTGCCGAGCCGCGAGATCATCGCGGATTCGGTGGAATACATGGTCAACGCGCATTGCGCCGACGCCATGGTGTGCATTTCCAATTGCGACAAGATCACGCCGGGCATGCTGATGGCCGCGATGCGCCTCAACATTCCGGTGATCTTCGTGTCCGGCGGCCCGATGGAAGCGGGCAAGACGCGCCTCGCGAATCCCGTCACGAAGGCCATGGAGTTCAAGAAGCTCGACTTGGTCGACGCCATGGTGATCGCCGCGGACCAAAACTACTCGGACGCCGAAGTGGCCGAAGTGGAACGCTCCGCGTGCCCGACGTGCGGCTCGTGCTCGGGCATGTTCACGGCCAATTCGATGAACTGCCTGACCGAAGCGCTCGGCCTCTCGCTGCCCGGCAACGGCACGGTGGTCGCGACGCACGCCGACCGCGAGCAGCTTTTCAAGCGCGCGGGACGTGAGATTGTCGGGCTGGCGCAGCGTTACTACGAACAGGAAGAAACGCGTCTGCTGCCGCGCTCCGTGGGCTTCAAGGCGTTCGAGAACGCGATGACGCTCGACATCGCGATGGGCGGTTCCACCAACACCATCCTGCACTTGCTGGCGATTGCGCGCGAAGCCGAGATCGACTTCACGATGGCCGACATCGACCGTCTGTCGCGCACGGTGCCGCAGCTGTGCAAGGTCGCGCCCAACACGAACAAGTACCACATCGAGGACGTGCATCGCGCAGGCGGGATCATGGCCATCCTGGGCGAACTGGAACGCGCGGGCAAGCTGCACACGGACGTGCCGACCGTGCACGCGCCCACACTGGGCGACGCCCTCGCGCAGTGGGACATCAAGCGCACCGAAGACGAAGCCGTGAAGACCTTCTACATGGCGGGTCCGGCCGGCATTCCGACGCAGGTGGCCTTCAGCCAGAACACTCGCTGGCCGAGCCTCGACAGCGACCGCGCGGAAGGCTGCATCCGCTCGTACGAGCACGCGTTCTCGAAGGAAGGCGGTCTGGCGGTGCTGACGGGCAACATCGCGCTGGATGGCTGCGTGGTGAAGACCGCGGGCGTCGATGAAAGCATCCTGGTGTTTGAAGGCAGCGCGCACGTCACGGAATCGCAGGACGAGGCGGTCGAGAACATCCTGAGCGACAAGGTCAAGGCGGGCGATATCGTGATCGTGCGCTACGAAGGCCCGAAGGGCGGCCCGGGCATGCAGGAAATGCTCTACCCGACGAGCTACATCAAGTCGAAGGGACTGGGCAAGTCCTGCGCGCTGCTGACGGACGGCCGTTTCTCGGGCGGCACGTCGGGGCTGTCGATCGGCCATTGCTCGCCGGAAGCGGCGGCGGGCGGCGCGATCGGCCTCGTGCGCGACGGCGACCGCATTCGCATCGACATCCCGAATCGCCGTATCGACGTGCTGCTTTCCGACGAGGAACTCGCGCAACGCCGCGAAGAGCAGAACGCCAAGGGCTGGAAGCCGGCGAAGCCGCGTCCGCGCAAGGTATCGGGGGCGCTGAAGGCGTATGCGAAGTTCGTGATGTCGGCGGACAAGGGCGCGGTGCGCGATCTTTCATTGCTCGACGACTGATTGAATCGCTCTGCGTTCAAGCGCGCAAGCCGCTCCTTCGGGAGCGGTTTTTTTTTCGCCTGCCGCGGCGGCGACGCGGTGCGGCCTGCCGCAAGGTACGGTGTTTGCTCGAAGCCTTGCGCGCTGACCGCACTCGACGGACGGGCAAACGAGCCGCATCGCAAGCATGAACGACCCGCACGCACGCAGCACGAGAAAGCGCAAACCGCTCGACGACGAACTCGAAAGCGCGTTGCGTCGCGTCTTCGGTTTTCCGAACCTGCGGCCGGGCCAGGACGAGGTGATCCGCAGCGTGCTCGACGGACACGACACGCTCGCCGTGATGCCCACCGGCGCCGGCAAGTCGCTGTGCTATCAGCTTCCCGCACTCCAGTTCGACGGCATGACAGTGATCGTGTCGCCGCTCATCTCGCTGATGCGCGATCAGGCGTCGAAGCTCGCGGAGGCCGGCATCGCGGCCGCCGTGCTCAACAGCACGCTCACGGCGGGCGAAGCGCGCGAGGTCATGGAAGCCGTCGCCGGGCACGCGGTACGCATGCTCTTCGTCACGCCCGAGCGGCTGTCGAACGCCGACTTCATCGCCGAACTCAGCGCGCCCGGCATGCCGGCGATTGCGCTCGTCGTGATCGACGAAGCGCATTGCATCTCGCAGTGGGGCCACGACTTCCGCCCGGCCTATGTCGAACTCGTGCATGCCATCGCGGCGCTCGGCCGCCCGCCCGTGCTCGCGCTCACCGCGACGGCGACGCCCGCCGTCATCGAGGACATCGTGCGCGAGCTGGCCATGCGGCACGCTCGCGTGATTCATACCGGCGTTTATCGCGACAACCTGCATTTCAGTGTGGAACAGCTGACCAATCCGGAAGACAAGCGGCGGCGCGCGATCGAATGCGTGCGCGAGGCGCAGGGCAGCGGCATCGTCTATTGCGCAACCATCGCCGAATGCGAGGCGCTGCATGCCGCGCTCGTCGAGGCCGGTGTCCAGGCGGGGCGCTATCACGGCAAGCTGTCGTCGGCGGAGCGCTCGGCGTCGCAGGACGCGTTCATGGAAGATCGCGTGCGCGTGATGGTCGCGACCAATGCGTTCGGCATGGGCATCGACAAGCCCGACATCCGCTTCGTGATCCATGCGCAAATGCCGGGCAGCCTCGATGCCTACTATCAGGAAGCCGGCCGCGCCGGCCGCGATGAACAGCCCGCGCGCTGCACGCTGCTGTTCGAGATGAAGGACCGGCACGTGCAGCAGTTCTTCATGAGCGGCCGCTATCCGAGTCGCGAGACCATCGCGCGCGTGGCGCTGAAGGTGCGGGAGTTGGCGCAGGAAAGCGGCAGCGGGACGCTGGAGAAGCCGCTCGCGCGTCTGCGTGAAGCGCTGCCGGACATCGGCGCGAACAAGCTGCGGGTCGCGACGGCGCTGCTCGGCGATATCGGCATGACGCGGCGCACGCGTCGCGGCGGACTGAAGCTGAGCGACGAACACTTCGACGCATCCCGGCTCGATGCCGCCGCGGACGAATACACGGCGCGCTCGGCGCGCGATCGCGCCGTGCTCGAACGCATGATCGGCTATGCGCAGGGTGCGCAATGCCGCTGGCGCACGCTGCTCGATTACTTCGCGGAAGACATCGAGACCACGCGGACAGCGGCGCCGCGACACGCGGGCGAGGTGCGCTATCGCAAGCCCGAGGACGAACTCGGCGGCGAACGGTGTGGCACCTGCGACAACTGCCTGCATCCGCCGCAAGTGAGCGAGAGTCCGCGCGAACAGCGGGAACAGGAACGCGCCGAACAGAGCGAGTCGTCGCGGCCACAAGCAGCGCGGTTCAAGGAGGGCGAGCGCGTGCGTGTGCGCCGCTATGGCGAGGGCGTGGTCGAGATGATCAGCGGCGAGCGCGTGGCGGTACGCTTCGGAGATGACGAAGTGCGTACTTTCATCGGTGAGTATGTGAAGCGCGCACGCAAGGCGTCCTGACGCACGGCTTCAGCGGGCTTTGCTCGCCGGGCGTTCGCGGTCGATGCGCAGCCGGTATTGAAACGTGTCGCCACGAAAATAGAGATATTCGAAATCGGCCGGCGTGCCGTCCGCGCTATGCGTAAGCCGCTCGATGCGCAACAGCGGCGCGCCTTTCTTCACGTCGAGCGATTGCGCGATCTCGACCGGCGCGGCGATGGCGTCGATCGCGAGATCCGCGCTGCCGAGCGGCACGGCGCAGTCGTTCTCCAAAATCAGGAAGATGTCGCGCGTCACGAGGTCCGCGCGCGCAAGCGGTCGCGCGAAGTGTTCGGGAAGAAAGCTGATCTCGTAGGACACCGGCGCGCGATTCAACAACCTCACGCGATGAATCTCCGCCACCGGACTGCCCGGCGCAAGACCGAGCCGGGCAGCGACTTCGTCGGGCGCCGGCACGATGTCGAAGCGGAGCACGCGGTTGAGGATGTCGTGGCCGCCTTCCGACATCGCCTCGGCGAAACCCTGCAATGACGTCACGTTCTGGAATGCACGCGGCTGGGAGACGAACGAGCCCTTGCCATGCACCTTGAAGATCAAGCCTTCCTTTTGCAGATCGCCGAGCGCCTGGCGGATGGTGATGCGGCTGACGTCGAACATCGCCTGGAGTTCGCTCTCCGACGGCATGCGGCTGTGCGGCGGATAGCGTCCGTCGAGAATCCCCGCGCGCAGCGTGTCCTTGATCTGCGCATACAGCGGCACCGGCGAATCCGGGAAAACAGCGGGGGAAGCAGCGGATCGGCGGGTCGGCATGAAGGTGGCGGGGCAGATGACGGGCGCTCGCAGGCGTCCGGACGCGGCGTGCAGCGATTATAGCGGCGCGTGCCGCCCGCCCCGCGAGCCATAAAGAAATGACGAAATATTGGTTAGCCCTCGCGGTGCGCTCGCCGAGAATGAAGCCTGATCGATTCGGGTCGCAGCGAGGATGAACATGAGCGAACGCAGCGCGGGTGGGGCACGGAAAGCGAATTCGTCGGGCACGGGCGTCACGCTCGTCACCGTGCCGGGTCTGTACGGCAGCGAGGACGCGCACTGGCAGAGCTGGCTCGAAGGCGAGGTGCCGTCGGCGCGGCGGGTCGAGCAGCGCAACTGGGACCTGCCGCATCTCGATACCTGGAGCGACGCGGTACGCGACGAACTGGCCGACATCGACGGTCCGGTGGTCATTGCGGCGCATAGCTTCGGTTGTCTCGCGACCGCGCATGCGCTTGCTCACTCGAAGCCAACCGGCGCGCAAGTGCAGGGCGTGCTGTTCGTCGCGCCCGCGAGTCCGGCGAAGTTCCGCTTTGCCGGCGCCTTCAGCGCACGGCGTCTGGATACGCTCTCGCTCGTCGTGGGCAGCGAAACCGACCCGTGGATGCCGCTCGACGAAGCGCGCACGCTGGCGCAGCACTGGAACAGCGCGTTCATCAATCTCGGCGACGCGGGGCACGTGAACACGGCGGCGGGTTTCGGGCCGTGGCCGCTGGCGAAGCATTTCGTCGAGACGCTCGCGCGGCGCGCACCGTCCGGCGATGAACGTGAACAAGAAGACGAGACGGAGCAACAGCGCGCGTACGGATAAGCGCTACTGATCCCGTCGTATAAAAATGGCCGCCTTCGAGCGGCCTTCGTGTGTTGTGCAGTATCGAAACCCTGTCACTGGAGAACAAGAATGGCGGTACACAAGAAGCTGCTGATCGCAGCCGCAGTTGGTGTCACCCTCGGAATCACACCCGGCATGACCGGCGTCGCGCATGCGGATACGACGCTCCTCAACGTGTCCTACGACGTCACGCGCGAGCTGTACAAGGACATCGATTCCGCGTTCATCGCAGACTACAAGAAGAAGACCGGCGAAACGGTGTCGGTGCGGCAGTCGCATGGCGCATCGAGCGCGCAGGCGCTCTCGGTGACGCAGGGTCTCCAGGCGGACGTCGTGACGATGAACCAGCCGAACGACATCGACCTGCTCGCCGAACGCGGGCAACTGGTGCCCACCAACTGGCGCAGCCGTCTGCCCGACGCCAGCGCGCCCTACACCACGACGATGGTGTTCCTGGTCCACAAGGGCAATCCGAAGAACATCAAGGACTGGAGCGATCTGGCGCGCAACGGCGTGCAAGTGGTGATCGCCAATCCGAAGACCTCGGGCAACGGCCGGTACACCTATCTCGCGGCGTGGGGCTACAAGAAGCAGCAGGGCGCCACCGACGCGCAGGCGCAGGCCTTCGAAAAGGCCATCTTCAAGAACGTGCCGGTGCTCGACACCGGCGGACGCGGCGCGACGACCACCTTTACGCAGCGCGGCATCGGCGACGTGCTGGTCACGTTCGAGAACGAAGTGGGCCTGATGAGCGCGGGACCGGGCGCGAGGGATTTCGAGGCGGTGTATCCGTCGGTGAGCCTGCTGGCCGAGCCGCCGGTATCGATCGTAGACAAGGTGGTCGACAAGCGCGGCACGCGCAAGCAGGCGCAGGCGTATCTCGACTTCCTGTACACGCCGGCGGCGCAGGAGATCGTCGCGCAGCATCATCTGCGTCCGCGCGATCCCGGCGTGCTGGCGAAACATGCGAGCGAGTTCAAGCCGTTGAAGACCTTCACCGTCGAACAGCTGTTCGGCAGCTGGCAGAACGCGCAGAAGATCCACTTCGCCGATGGCGGCACCTTCGATCAGGTCGTCGCCGACAAGAACTGAACGTCTTGTCATTGCCCGCCGCGCGGCGCCTGGATCATCTTCCAGCCGTTGCCGGCGGGATCGCGAAAACCCGCGTCCACGCTGCCATAGCGCTCCACGGGCTCCTGCGTGAACTCCACGCCGCGCGCCTTGAGCCGCGCGTAGGTTGCCTGGCAATCGGTGACCGCGAGCACGAGCGGCGGCATGGCGCCCTTGGCGACCATCGCGCGCAGGGTGTGCGCAGTGGCGTTGTCGTGGATCGGCGGGCCGGGCGCGAACAGCCCCAGTTGAAACGCAGGCTGGTCTGGATGCTGCACCGTGAGCCAGCGATAGTCGCCGTTGCGCACGTCCGTATGGACGCGGAATCCCAGCTTGTCGACATAGAAATCCAGCGCCGCGTCCTGATCGTCGACATATACGCCCACCACATTGATACCGTCGCTCATGTTTCCTCCTGGGTTGATGAGCGCACTGTAGCCCTGGCCGAGCGGCGGCGCTTCTCCAAAACTGCCATCGTCAGATCGGGACGCAGCGCGGCCTTCAGCACACAGGCGGGCACCTGCCGCAGCGGACTGTCCGCGGCGCGCAGCGCGGTGCGCACGGCGCCGGGGCTGCTGCCCTTGATGTCGCGAAACACGCGGCCGAAGGTGCCGAGGCTTTCCCAGCCGGTGGCGAAGGCGATCTCGGTGATGCTCAGTTCGGTATCGCGCAGCAGGCTGGTAGCCTGCTCGATGCGCCGCGTCAGCAGATAGCGATGCGGCGGAAGCCCGAACGCGCGCTTGAAGGACCGCGCGAAATGCGCTTCGGAGACGCCGCTCACATCGGCCAGCCGGGCGACCGGCCAGGCTTCGTGCGATGCAGCGTCCATGCGATCCTTCGCACGCAACAGGCGGCGCAGCAAAGCGGGGTCTTCGAGCGGAGCGGCAGTTGAAAGCGAACGAGGTGGCATGAATCCGGAACGGCTGGCGAATTTCGTTTAGTGTAGGCGCGAACGCCGCCTCGCATGAGCATGAATCCGTGCGATTCCGCAAGCACGGCACCCGCGCGAAACGGCGCATGCTCGCGTGGCCTCAGGCTGATCCTTTGTCCAATCCTCTGTTCACAAGGCGAACGCGATGCCCACGACATCGAATCCAGCCGTGAAACTCGTCGTCGTCACCGTGCTCGTGGGCGTGGGCGCGGGGCTCGGCGGCATGTTGCTCGCGCTGCTGCTGCACGCGGTTCAGCATATCGCGTTCGGCTATAGCGTCGATTCGTTGCCCGGCAAGGAAAGCTTTCTCCAAGGCATCAGCAGCGCGTCGCCGCAACGCCGCTTCATCGTCCTGACGCTGTGCGGCGTGATCGCGGGCGGCGGCTGGTGGCTCCTGTATCGCTTCGGCAAGCCGCTTGTCAGCGTCGCGGACGCCATCAAGGCGGACGGTCCGCGCATGCCGCCCGTCAGCACCGTCGCCAATTCGCTGTTGCAGATCGTGACCGTCGCGATGGGCTCGCCGCTCGGCCGCGAGGTTGCGCCGCGCGAAATCGGCGCGCTGTGGGCCGGCTGGCTCGCGCACTCCGCGAAGCTCACGCCGGCGCAAGCGCGGATCATGGTCGCGTGCGGCGCGGGCGCGGGGCTCGCAGCGGTCTACAACGTGCCGCTTGGTGGCGCCGTGTTCGTGCTGGAGGTGCTGCTTGCGACGTTCGAAGCGCGGATCGTCGTCGCCGCGTTGCTGACGTCGGCCATCGGCGCGTTCGTTGCGTGGATCGGCCTGGGCGATGCGCAGACTTATCGTCTGCCGGTCTATTCCCTTGATGCGCAGTTGATCGTCTGGGCCGTCGTCACGAGCCCGCTGTTCGGCGCGGCCGCGCGGCTCTTCGTGAAGTTCACCAAGGCGGCGCGCGCGAATGCGGCGCGCGGCACGTCGCTGCCCGTGCTGCTGATCCTGAACTTCATGCTCGTCGGCGTGCTGGTCATCTATTACCCGCAACTCGCGGGGAACGGCAAGAGCGCCGCCGGTCTGTCCTTCGAAGACCATCTCGGGTTCGCGCTCGCTGGCGTGCTGCTCGTGCTGAAAGTGATCATCGAGGTGAGTTCGCTACGCGCGGGCGCGCAAGGCGGCCTGCTGACGCCAAGCCTGACGAACGGCGCGCTGCTCGGTGTCGTGCTCGGCAGCATCTGGAATATCTTCTGGCCGGGCACGCCGCTCGGCGCGTTCGCGGTGATCGGCGCGGCGGCCTTCCTGGCCTCGGCGATGCAGATGCCCCTGACGGCGCTGGTGCTGACGCTCGAGTTCACGAACATCGAGCAGGGCTTCCTGATTCCGCTGGCGTTGGCGATCGCGGGCGCCATGATGACCTTTCGTGCGCTTGGCGAGCGGCGTCCGGCGTCGGCGGTTGCGCCTGCGGTTGCTCCGGCTCCTGCGCCCGCGCAGGGATTGCACGGGGTGTCGGATTAAGCGTATTGAAGCGTGTTGCGCTCGACCTGGAACACCGACACCGCTTCACGCAGCGACTCGGCCTGCTCGGCGAGCGACTGCGCGGCTGCTGAAGCCTGTTCGACGAGCGCCGCGTTCTGCTGCGTCACTTCGTCCATTTGGGCCACTGCCACATTGACCTGATCGATACCCGTGCGCTGCTCGCCGGATGCGGCCGCCACTTCGCTCATGATGGCCGTCACGCGGTTCACGGAAGCCACCAGTCCTTCGATCGCGCTGCCCGCATGCTCGACGAGCGCCGAGCCGCTGGCTACGCGCGTGGTGGAATCGTCGATGAGGGTCTTGATCTCCTTCGCGGCCACGGCGCTGCGCTGGGCCAGCGCGCGCACCTCGCCGGCGACGACCGCGAAGCCGCGTCCCTGATCGCCGGCGCGCGCGGCTTCCACTGCGGCGTTGAGCGCCAGGATGTTGGTCTGGAACGCGATGCCCTCGATCACGCCGATGATGTCCGCCATGTGCGACGAGCCTTGCGCAATGCCGCGCATGGTCGCGACGACCTCGTTGACGTTCGCGCCGCCCTGCGTGGCGTCGCCGCACGCCTGGGTGGCGGCGTGCGTGCCCTGGGCGGCGTTGTCGGCGTTTTTGGCGACGGTGCTCGCGAGTTCTTCCATGCTCGCTGCGGTTTCTTCGAGCGAAGCCGCCTGCGATTCGGTGCGCCGCGACAGATCCACGGTGCCCTGTGCGATCTCGCGCGCCGCGCCGGCAATCGTGACGCTCGACGACTGGATGCCGAGCACGATGGCATTGAGGCGTGCGCGCATGCTTTCGAGCGAAACCATCAGGCTGTCGGGATGACGATGCGCCGTTGCGACCGGCTCGCGCAGATTGCCTTGCGCGATGCGCGCCGCCAGCGCCTTGGCCTCGTCCGGCTCGCCGCCGAGCGCACGCGTCAGCGCGCGTGTGATGAGCAGCGCCGCTGCAGCGCCGCTCAGCGTGGCCAGCACGCCGAGCGCGATCATGATGGCTTTGGCGCGGGCGTAGGCAGCGTCGGCATCGCGATTGGCGATCTCGTTCTGCTGGTCCTGCAATGCGACCAGCTCTTTCGCGGCGTTCATCCAGTTGCGCTGCACGGGGCGCAGTTCGTCGATCAGCACGCGCGTTGCACCCTGCTGGTCGCGGGCCTCGGCGAGCGCCACCGCGCGCTCGATGACCGGCGCGGCAGCGGCTGCCTGGGTGCGCAACGTATCGTAGAGCGCGCGTTCGCGGGCTTCGGTCTTGTCGTTCTGAGCGAAGCGCTTGCCGAGCGCGTCGAAGGCTTCGGCATAGCCTTGCGCCTGCGTGCGGATGCGTTGCTTCTCGGTTTCGATCGCGGCGATGTCGCTCATCAGTGCGACGTTGCGCAGCGCGATCATGCGGTCGCTGATCGAAAGGGTCAGCGCGTGCGCGAGGCTGGCTTCCTCATTGTTGACCTCGACCACTTCGTCGAAGCGCGCCTGGATCTGCGCCATGCTGAAGAGTCCGTAGGCGAGCACGGCAAGCAGCATCGACAGCACGATGCCAAAGCCCAGACTGAGTTTGGTGACGACCTTCATGTTTCGACTTCTCCGTGGACGGGTTGACGCGGATTCGCGCTCGCGAGCAAATCCTATGCTTTCAAACCGTTTACGGAGAAGATTCGTTTTACTTTAGGCCGTTCGCATTCGTGTTCGTCGCGTTTTGAACGGCGGCGAGCGGTGAACCCATCGCCTGGAACAGCGCGGCCGTGTCGCTCATGCGCGCGCTGCCGGCCTGGATCGCGGTCAGGCGCGCATTCAGCGACTGCTGCTCGCTGCCGCGCGCGGCGCGGGGCGGAATCGCGCCAAGCCGCACGCGCGCGAGCGCATCGGCCGAAACGTCGCGCGCCTTGCTGCTCGCGCTGTCCGCGAAGGCGAGCGCTTCGGCGTCGTTTTGCAGCGCCGCCAGCGTATCCGCAACGTTGCGGAAGGCCGCCAGCACCGTCTGCTTGTACTGCTCGACGGCGGCGTCATACGTGGCGATGGCCGCGCGCCGCTGCGCGAACAACGCGCCGCCGTGGAAAATCGGCGCCGACAGCGACGCACCGATACTCCACAACGCCCCCGCGCCGGACAGCGCCGTCGGCCAGCTAAAGCCGCCCCGACCCATCGACGCCGATATCGACAGACTCGGAAATAACTGCGCCGTCGCGACGCCGACTTGCGCGGCGGCGGCCTTCAACACGGCGTCGGCGGCCTGGATGTCGGGGCGCGTTTGCAGCAGCTCCGAAGGCAGCACGACCGGCACGTCGGGCGGCACGGTGAGGCTGGCGAGATCGAGATCGTCGGGGGCGCGGTCGGGCGTGCGGCCGAGCAGCACGGCCAGCGCATGACGGTTCGCGAGCCACTGCGCGCGCAAGCCCGGCAGTTGCGCCGCGAGCGAGGCCGCGTTCTGTTGAGCCGTGAGCATGTCGGCGCGCGAGGCCGAACCGAGTGCGTAGCGGCGCTCGGCGTCATGGGCGTCGTCGCCCGCGAGCGCGATGAGCCGTTCCGTGATGTCGATCTGCGCATGCAGCGAGGCCGCGCCAATCGCGCCCGTCACGATGTTCGCCGCGAGCGCGCGCCGCGCGGCGTCGAGCTGGAAGGCTTGCTGATCGACCTGCGCCGCCAGTGACGCGTTCGCGAAGCGCGCCGCGCCGAACAGGTCGAAGGTGTACTGCGCCTGGATCTGTCCGACGAAGAGGTTGTACAGCGCGGTAGGCGGGCCGAAGTCGGGAATGGTGAGGGCGCGCTGGCGAGTGGTCTGTCCGCCCGCATCGATGGACGGCAACAGCGACGAGCCCACCTGCGCGCGCAATTGCTCGCGCGCGGCCACGAGCGTCTTGTCCGCAGCGGCGAGATTCGGGCTGTTGCGCAGGCCTTCATCGACGAGCGCGTTCAGCGCCTCCGAGCGATACGACTTCCACCATTCGGGCACCGGCCGCGCGCCCGCGACGAAGCGCTGCGACGCGCCCTCGGCGGTCACAGTCGCATCGGGCTGCGGCTGGGCGCCGTAATGCGCGGGCGTGGGCATCGCGGGCGGCTTGCCGTCCGGGCCGAACGCACAGCCGGCGAGCACGGCGCTCGCGGCGCAGATCAGCGTACGAGTGCGGTTCATGACGAGGCTCCCTCGCGTTCGTCGAGCTTCACGCGGAACCACGCGGCATAGAGCGCGGGCAGATAGAACAGGGTGAGCACGGTCGCGCTCGTGATGCCGCCCATCAGCGCGGTGGCCATCGGGCCGAAGAAGTTGCTGCGCAGAAGCGGAATCAGCGCGAGCACGGCGGCTGCGGCGGTCAGCGTGATCGGGCGGAAACGTCGGACGGTCGCGCCGATGATGGCGTCGAAACGCTTGTGGCCCGAGGCAATGTCCTGCTCGATCTGATCGACGAGGATCACCGAGTTGCGCATGATGATGCCGAACATGGCGATCACGCCGAGCATCGCGACGAAGCCGAACGGCTTGCCGAAGGCGAGCAGCGTGACGACCACGCCGATCAGTCCGAGCGGCGCGGTGAGTACGACCATCATCACGCGCGAAAAGCTTTGCAACTGGATCATCAGCAAGGTCAGCACGACGATCACCATCACCGGAATCTGCGCGTTGATCGACGCCTGGCCCTTGCCGCTTTCTTCCACCGGTCCGCCCACCTCGATGCGATAACCCACCGGCAGCGCGCGGCGAATGGCGTCGAGCTTGCCGTCGATGGCGTTCGTCACGTCGATGCCCTGCGCATTGCCCGTGACATCGGACTGCACGGTCAGGGTCGGCTGCCGGTCGCGTTCCCAGATCACGCCGTATTCGAGCGTATCGACGACGCGGCCCAGCGCGCCCAGCGGCACCGGACCATTCGGCGTCGGCATCGCAAGGGTGGCGAGGCGCGCCGGGTCCACGCGTTCCGCGCGCGGCGCACGCAGATCGACGCCGATCAGCTTGTCGCGCTCGCGATACTGCGTGACGGTCGTGCCGCTTTGCGTCATCGCGAGAAAGCTGGCGATGTCCTGCGACGTGACGCCCGCCGCGCGCGCCTTCTGCTGATCTACTTCGAAGCGCACCGAGCGCTCCGACGGCTCGTCCCAGTCGAACTGGACATTGGTGGTGCGCGTGTCGGCACGCATGTCGGCGGCGACCTGCTCGGCGATGTGCCGCACGGTGCCGATATCGTCGCCGCTCACGCGGAACTGCACCGGATAGCCGACCGGCGGCCCGTTCTCCAGTCGCGAGAGGCGCGTGCGCACGGCCGGGAAGCGCTCGCGCAACATCGGTTCGAGCCAGCGCGCCAGTTGTTCGCGTGCCTCCACCGACTTCGCGGTGACGACGAATTGCGCGAAATTCGGCGTCGGCAGTTGCTGGTCGAGCGGCAGGTAGAAGCGCGGCGCGCCGGTGCCGACGAAGCTCACGACATGATCGATTTCCGCGCGGCCCTTCAGCGCGGTTTCGAGGCGCTTCGCTTCGCGCAAGGTCGCATCGAACGACGCGCCTTCCTGCAGGCGCACGTCGATCAGCAGTTCGGGACGGTCCGAGCTCGGGAAGAACTGCTGCGGCACGAGCGTGAAGCCCGCCATCGCGATGACGAACAGCACCACGGTGATGGCCAGCACCACGAAGCGCCGCCGCACGCACCAGCCCACCCAGCGGCGCAGACGGCCATAGAACTTCGTGTCGTAGATGTCGTGCTCGTGATCGTCGGGCAGATGCGCTTCCTTCTTGCGCTCGGGCAGCAGCTTGTAGCCGAGCAGCGGAATCAGCACGACCGCCGCGAGCCACGACGCGATCAGCGCAATGGCCGAGACTTCGAAGATCGAACGCGTGTATTCGCCGGTGCTCGACTTGGCGAGCGCGATCGGCAGGAAGCCAGCGACCGTGACGAGCGTGCCGGTCAGCATCGGGAACGCGGTGCTGGTGTAGGCGTAGGCCGCCGCGCGCGTGCGGTTCCAGCCCTGTTCGAGCTTCACGGCCATCATCTCGACCGCGATGATCGCGTCGTCCACGAGCAGGCCGAGCGCCAGGATCAGCGTGCCCAGCGAGACCTTGTGCAAGCCGATGTCGAACAGATACATGAAGAGCGCGGTGACGGCGAGCACGATTGGAATCGAGATCACGACGACCATGCCCGTGCGCACGCCGAGCGACACCAGGCTCACGATCAGCACGATGATGACCGCTTCCGCGACGGCTTCGAGGAAGTCATCGACGGAATGCGACACCGCATGCGGCATGCTGGAGACTTCGGTGAGCTTCAGGCCCGCGGGTAGTTGCGCACGCAACCTGGTCATCTCGGCATCGAGCAACTTGCCGAGACGCACGACGTCCTCGCCGGGCTGCATCGTGACGCCGATGCCCAGCACTGGCGCACCGGCCGAACGCATCTGCGTGGCGGGCGGATCCACGTAGCCGCGCGTGATCTTCGCGATGTCGCCGAGCCGGAACGAGCGGCCATTCACCGCGATGAGCGTATCGGCGAGTGCGTCGAGGCTCTTGAACTGGCCGCTCGGGCGCACGAACACGCGGTCGTTCGGTGTGTTCATCACACCGGCGGGCGCGACGGCGTTCTGTCCGTCGATGGCCTGCGCGATCTGTTGCGGCGAGAGTGACAGGCGCGTGAGCGTCGTATTCGGAATCTCGATGTAAATCCGCTCTTCCTGATCGCCGAAATAATCCACCTTCGCGACACCCGGCACGCGCAACAGCACGGTGCGCAGCGAATCGGCGTAGTCGTGCAGTTGCGCGGGAGAGAAGCCGTCGCCCTCGAGCGCGAAGATATTGGTGTAGACGTCGCCGAACTCGTCGTTGAAGAACGGACCCTGCACGCCGGGCGGCAGCGTCGCGGCGATATCGCCGACCTTCTTGCGGATCTGATACCACTCCTCCGGCACGTCCTTCGCGGGCGCCGAGTCCTTCATCTGGAAGAACAGCAGCGATTCGCCCGGGCGCGAGTAGCTGCGCATGAAGTCCGTGTACGGCGTCTCCTGCAGCTTGCGCGCGATGCGGTCGGTCACCTCTTCCTGCACCTGACGCGCGGTCGCACCCGGCCAGAAGGTGCGGATGACCATCACGCGGAACGTGAACGGCGGATCTTCCGACTGAGCAAGGCGCGTGTACGAGAGGATGCCGAAGATCGTCGACATCGCGATCAGAAAGACCACCAGCGCGCGATGCCGCAGCGCCCATGCCGACAGATTGAAACGGCCTTCCTCGTGGCGCTGCGCGGCGTCTTCGCCGGACGTGGAGTCGCGCGTGCTCATGAAGCGAAGTCCTCGGGATGCAAGGGCGCGACCACGCGCACCTTTTCGCCCGCCGAGACGGTATGCACGCCTTGCCACACGACGCGCTCGCCCGCCTGGATGCCGCTTGCCACCGTCACGGTGCGCTCGCCGAAGCGCGCGATCTCCACGCGCCGCAATTCGAGTGCGTCGCCGGGTTTCGTTACGACCCATACGGCGGGGTGGCCGTTGTCGTGGAACAGCGCCGTCGACGGCAGCGTGAACGCGCCGCTGGCCGTATGCGCCGGGGTGAAGGCGATGTCGGCCGTCATGCCGAGGCGGACTTCCGGCGTCGGCGCTTCGAGCGTGAGTTTCGCGCGCCAGGTGTGGCTCTGCGTGTCGGCGGCCGGGGAGAGTTCGCGCACGCGCGCCTTGAAGGTGCGTGTGGGCAGGGCGGTGAGCTTCACGTCCGCTTCATGACCGACCGCGAAGGCGCCGAGCGCGGATTCGGGGACGTCGCAGATCACGTCGATGTCGCCGCTCCACGCCAGCGTGTAGACGGCCTGGCCCGCGTTGACGTTCTGGCCGGTGTCGGCCTGCTCGGCGGTGATGACGCCGGCGTGATCGGCGGCGAGCGTCGCATAGCGCAGCTGGTCGCCGGCGAGCGCGGCCTGTTGCTGCGCCTGGTTGCGCTGCGCCAGCGCCGACGCATAGGTGTTTTGCGTCTGTTCGAGCTGCGCAGGCGCGATCAGGTTTTCAGCGGCCTGGGCGCGGTCGCGGTCGAGCTGCTGCTGCGCGTAGACGAGTTGATGCGAGGCGGCGTCGAGTTGCGCGCGGGCGCTGGCGCTGTTCTTTTCGACATCGGCGGGATCGAGTCGGGCAACCGTCTGTCCGGCCTTCACCGTATCGCCGATACGCACGCGCCGCTCGAGAATCTTGCCGTTGATGCGAAAGGACAGCGGCGTCGAATAACGTGCCTGCACCTGACCGGGCAGCGTGGCAAGCGGTGCGGCGCCATCCGTTTTGGCCTCGACCGCGACCACGGGACGCGGCGCGGGCGCCACGGTTTCATGGCGCTGACAGGCGGCGAGCGCGATGCAGATGATCGGAATGGCTGCCGCGCGCGAGAAGGCTGGCGTGGTCAAGGAGATGCGCTTCACAGGAACCTCGGCGCCCGTCGGGGCATGTGAGTGCGCGCGTGCCGCAATGAGCGACGCGCGCCGCTTGGTGGCGAAGCAAAAGCCGGAAAGAGCCGGGATGTCCGTGAAACCTGTTGAGGCCGATGGCTTATTCCATCTACCCGAAAGGCCCGTCCGGAAAGGGCTTCGGTCATCCCGAAAAGAAGCTGCGGGGGATTCTAATACACAGTTGTATCTGAATGCAAAGCCGAATGTGTAAGCTGGCCGATGCTACACTTCGGGCCATGAAACCCGTACGACTGACCCGTGAACAGAGCCGTGACCAGACGCGCCAGCGTTTGCTCGACGCTGCGCAGGCGGTTTTCACGAGGAAGGGTTTCGGCGCGGCGAGCGTCGAGGACGTCGCCGCCGAGGCGGGTTATACGCGCGGCGCGTTCTACTCGAACTTCGACAGCAAGGCGCAGTTGCTGCTGGAAGTGCTCAAGCGCGATCACGACACCACCATGGCGCACCTCTCGAGCATCTTCGAGGACGGCGAGGCGTCGCGTGCGGACCTGGAAGCGCGCGTGCTCCAGTACTACAGCGAGTGTTACCAGGACAATGCCTGCTTCCTGCTGTGGGTCGAGGCGAAGCTCCACGCAAGCCGCGACGCCGCTTTTCGCACCAGCTTCAACGCGCTGATGCGCGAGCTTCGGCAAACCACGACGGACTACATCGAGGCGTTTTCCGAACGCGTGGGCACGCCGTTGAGCATGCCCGCCGGGCAAATGGCGCTCGGGCTGATCGCCCTGTGCGACGGTGTGCAGTTCTTCTATTCGTCGGATCCGCAATCCGTGCCGGCGGAATTCGCGCAGAGCGTGCTCGGGCATTTCTTCCGGCGTGTCGCGCTGAATGGCGGCACGGAATAACGCGGGAAACTTTGCAGCCGGCTTTCGCCTTCAATTCGCATCCGCGCAGCCTGCCATTTTCGATAAGTGGTCGATTTACCACGAGGGTAATCATCGACAGTATCCATCCTGCCGATGGACGTATCATCGAAAGCCGAGTGAGGGATTCCATTCTCAGCCTTTCACGGGCATTCAATGACACGCGTTATCCGGAATATCTGGATCGCCGGCGTCGTGATGATCGCCAGCAGTTCAGTTTCAGCCAATGAGCAGGCCCGCTTGTTTCCTCTGGAGCGAGCCGCCGCAGGCATGGTGTTCTTTCCTTATCCGGCCGTGGTTTCAACAGCCGGCGTTCGCACCGTTCGAACCGTGCATGCGCGCTTCTCTTACGGCGTTTCGGCAAAACATGCAGGCACGGCGGCATTGTCGGGCGCCGGAGTCAGTCTCGTCGATCCGAATACGGTGGATCGGCAATATCCGCAGGCATTGCCTGCCTATTCGCTCGGCAATTCCGGTAAAACGCGCAACGATTTCGCCAGCGATGAAGACGACTGGCATTTCCAGGCCAATCCGCAACTCGGCGTGAATCACGAGCATGAGAAAGGATTGACCTTCCTGATGCGCCGGGGCTTTTGATTCTCTTCACCCCGGCGTCAATGTCGGTGAATGGATCGGTTATTTGCCGCGCGCCTCGGCATAGCGCCGCGCGACCTCGGGCCAGCTGATCACGTTATAGAAAGCCGCAATGTATTCCGGCCGGCGATTCTCGTATTTCAGGTAATAGGCGTGTTCCCAGACGTCGAGGCCGAGAATCGGCTGATTGCCCGATCCGATGCCGCTCATCAGTGGATTGTCCTGATTCGCCGTGCTGCTGACCGCGAGCTTGCCTTGCTTGTCGACTTCGAGCCACGCCCAGCCGCTGCCGAAGCGCGTCAGCGCGGCCTTCGTGAACGCTTCCTTGAAGGCATCGAAACCGCCGAGGTCCGAGTCGATCGCGCGGGCCAGTTCGCCGTCCGGCGTGCCGCCGCCCGTCGGCGACATCACGGTCCAGAACAGGCTGTGGTTCGCGTGGCCGCCGCCGTTGTTGCGCACGGGTCCGCGCAGCGCTTCCGGTAACGCGTCGATATTCGCGATCAGGCTTTCGACCGGCTCGTCCTTGCGGTCGGACTTCTCCAGCGCCGCGTTGAGGTTGTTCACATAGGTCTGGTGATGCTTCGTGTGATGAACCTCCATCGTGCGGGCGTCGATGTTCGGTTCGAGTGCGTCGAAGGCATACGGCAGGGGAGGCAGGGTGTAAGGCATCGAATGCTCCTTTCGGTTCGAAGTGGGGATCAGTGCGGCGCGGTGTGGCTGGGGTGAAGCGCGGCGTCGCCGTCGGCGATGGCGCGTGCAATAAGCGGATGCGGCCCGTGACGGGCGAGATGGCGAATCAGCGCGACATAGGTTTCGCGGCTGTGGCGCAGTGCGGCCTGACGCAGCGAGGCGGGCCGGTCGACGGCCTGCGTGAGCGCGATCAGAACGGCGTGTGCGCGGCACAGCAAGGGCGCCGCGCGATCGAGCGCGCCCTGCGCCACATGCAGGTCCGCGAGATTGTGATGCGCGACCACCAGCGCGGCGAGGCAATCGTCCACACGGCCAGCGGGCGGCGCTTCAAGCAACCGGTGCGCGATGGACAATGCCCGCTCGTAACCGGCGAGCGCCAGCGCGGCGCGTCCGTCGCGCTCGGCCTGGACGGCCTGGCGCATTTCGGCTTCCCACAACGCAAGGGTCGGCTGGCAGGGAACGGACGTGTCCGATGAGAGGTCGGCAATCTGCTGATGCATGGCGAGGGCTCCTGTTCCATCGCCCTTTGCGTCGACCTTGCGTCTGCGTACTCGGGTTCGTCAATAATAACCATTATCATTTAGCCTTGCCAACCCCGCTCCCGACGTGGACATACGCGCGGCTTTGGCCTCTACTTGTGCGAGGTCCACAGACGGGAAGGCATCTTGGCCAGCGCACCCTCTGAAAACCGCGAACGCCCGCACGCAGTCGCCGCACAGGCGAGTCCTTGCGACGAAGGCATCATCCGCGTGCAGCCATGCGCCAACGACGCGCCCTGTAAGCGCAAGCGGCTCGCCTTGTCCGCGACGATTCTCGGGTCGAGCATGGCGTTCATCGACGGCTCCGTCGTGAACGTCGCCTTGCCTTCGATCCAGACCGAACTCGGCGCGAGCATCGCGGCGATGCAGTGGGTCGTGAACGCGTACCTGCTCTTTCTCGGCGCGCTCGTGCTGGTCGGCGGTTCGCTTGGCGACAAGCTCGGACGGCGCACGGTCTTCGTCGCCGGCATCGCGCTGTTCACGGCGGCGTCGGCGGGGTGCGGCTTCGCGCCCGACACGGGCTGGCTCATCGCGGCGCGCGCGGTGCAGGGCATCGGCGCGGCGCTGCTGGTGCCGAGCAGTCTCGCGATCATCGGCGCGGTGTTCGACGGCGCCGAGCGTGGCCGCGCGATCGGCACGTGGGCTGGCGTGGGCGCGATCACCTCGTCAGTGGGTCCGGCGGCGGGCGGCTGGCTCGTCGATGCGTTTTCCTGGCGCGCCATCTTCTTTCTCAACGTGCCGCTTGCAGCCGTGACGATCCTGCTGGCGTTGCTCTCGGTGCCCGACAGCCAGAAGGCCGACGCGCCGTCGACGCTGGACTGGCCAGGCGCAGCGAGCGCCGCCGCGGGGCTCGCCGCGCTGACTTACGGGCTGACCGAAGCGCCCGCGCACGGTTTCGGCGATGCGCGCGTGCTCGGCATGATCGGCGCGGGCGTGCTGTTGCTCGCCGTGTTCCTGGTCATCGAGGCAAGAAGCCGCGATCCGATGATTCCCCTCGACATCTTCCATTCCCGCGATTTCACCGGCGCCAATGTGGTCACCCTGCTGCTGTACTTCGGACTGGGCGGCGTGCTGTTCTTCCTGCCGTTCACGCTGATTCGCGCTTATGGATTCAGTGCGGCACAAGCCGGGGCCGCCCTCTTGCCGATGCCGCTCATCATCGGCCTGCTGTCGCGCTTCACGGGCGGACTGACGGGCCGGCATGGCGCGCGGGCGCTGCTGACCGTGGGGCCGTGCATTGCAGGCATTGGTTTCGTGATGCTGGCGCTGCGCATCGTGCCGGCCAGCTATTGGGCGGGGTTTCTTCCCGCGCTCGTGGTCCTCGGCCTCGGCATGACGATCACCGTCGCCCCGTTGACGACCACCGTGATGGCGTCCGTGCCGGGCGGGCGCGCGGGTATCGCGTCAGGCATCAACAACGCGGTGGCGCGCGTCGCGGGTCTGCTGGCGATTGCCGTGCTCGGCATTGCGTTCGTGTGGTCGCGCGACGCCGTGTTGCACGCCGGCGGCACGCAGGCCGACGCCATTGCCGATGGCCTGCGTGCCGTTGCGCTGCTCTCCGCGATGTGTGCGTTCGCGGCATCGGGCGTGGCGGCGGTAACGATACGCAAGCGCGCTTGAATGCGCTGGTCCGATCTGATTTAGCAGACTCGCACAGCGATAACAATAGGCGGTTTCCGACCCCTGCGTAAATTGCATGGGATAACGAAATGACATAGAAATACCGGGTGTTTTGAGAGTTTTCACGAAGTTGATCGTTCGATTTCAACCTTACAATGAATTCACATTCCTGATGTTTCGAGTTCCTGAATGATCGGGAATGTGGAGGCAAGAAGATCCCGAGTTTCGGGTCAACGGCTTATCGGCCGTGTTTATCTGACTAAGGAATAGAAATCATGATCAAGATCGAAAGAAACGCTTTGGGCCTGTCCCAGGTTGCCGGCGGCGCGCGGAAGCAATCGTCCAGCAGCAGCACCACCATCATCTCAGTGCCGACCGTGCCGGGTCCCACCACGTCGCCGGCCACGGGCACGAGCGGCAGCGCAAGCTCGACCATCTTCGTCAACGGCAAGGAAGTGATTAGCCAGTCGGTCACGTTCTAAGCTTCGCCCGCCGAAATGCAACGTGGGCGGAACATGCGTTCCGCCCACGTTGTTTCGGTGCCGCGTGGTCAGTCTGTCAAGCGTGCTCAGGCGTTCGTGTGTTCCAGCGTCCTGGCGCGCTTCTGAAGTTCTTCCGTCGTGTGTCCTGCGCCGTTCGGCAGCCAGCCGGGAGGACGCAGCACGAAGCCGAATGCATCGGAGACGCTCTTCGCCTGCACCACATCCTTCACGAGACTCGCCCAGTGTTCCAGTTCCACGACGATCGGGTTGTGCGAAGTCGTCGGTGTCGTGAGGCCGTACACGCAGCGTTCTTCAGCGCGTTCCTCCACATAGGTGCCGAACAGCCGGTCGAAGACAATCAGCACGCCGCCGAAATTGGCATCGAGATAGGTTGCATTCGAGGCGTGGTGAACACGGTGCGCCGAAGGCGTGTTGAGCACGTATTCGAGCCAGCCGAGTTTCGGAATCCAGGTGGCGTGCAGCCAGAACTGATACAGCAGGTTGATGGACACCACCGCCAGCACCACGTCGGGCTTCACGCCAAACCACACGAGCGGGGTAAAGAACAGCGCCGAGCCGGCAAGCTTGGTCAGCCAGCCAAGCCGGTAGGCGGAAGACAGGGTCAACTGGTTCGGCGAATGATGCACGGCGTGATTCGCCCAGAAGAAGCGGATCGTGTGCGAGGCGCGGTGGTACCAGTAGTAGCAGAACTCCTGGCCGATAAAGAGCAGGAAGATCGTGAGCGCCGTGTTGCTCGTGACCGTATGAATCCGGTGCTCCCATGCAAAGTTGAAGACCGGCGTGGCCAGCGAGATCGGCACGAACGCAAGCAGCTTGCGGCCGACGAGATCGGCAAGAGAGAGCCAGGCTTCATGCCAGTCGAAGGCGCGGTCGGTGCCTTTGTGCTTGAAGTGCAGGACGAGCGCTTCGATCAGCGACGCGGTGAGCACGATGCCCATCGCGTACAGCGAGATTTTTCCAAGCAGTTCCAGTTCCATGATGGTTCGCCTTGGTGGATGGATTGCGAATGAACCCATTGTGGCGAGCGGCCGGGTCAAAATCCACGCGCAAACTATTTCACCTCATGTCAGCGCGTTCGCTCGAACCCGCGTGGCTTGTGGGGCAGGCGTTCCCGGCGAGTCATGTCATGGCGTGTCAGGCGTGTCAGGCGCGGCAGGGGAAGGCTGCAACGTTGCCGGAAGAGATGCTAAAGTCTCGCTCGATGGGGATGGGGTACCCCCGATAACCGCCGTCCGGCTGATGACTCCTGTTGAATTGCGTTGCGCGACTTCGTTGCCTGCAAGGGTGCGCGCACGTCCGACAGGAGTTTCCTCGTGCAATCGCTTCTTTCCCTCGTTCTGGTCTTTGTCGGCGGCGGCCTCGGCTCGATGGCGCGGCATCTGGCCGGGCGAGCCTCCCTCGCGCTCTTCGGCCCGTCATTCCCGTATGGAACGCTCGGCATCAACGTCTTCGGCTCGTTCGCCATGGGCGTGGTGGCCGGCTGGTTCGCGCTGCGCGGCCACGCGGACCAGAGCGTGCGCCTGTTCCTGACCACGGGCATCATCGGCGGCTTCACCACGTATTCCACCTTCGCGCTCGAAACCGCGCTGCTCTGGGAGCGTGGCGACGTGCTGTCCGTCATGTTGTATGTCGGCGGCACGCTGCTGCTCGGTTTCGTCGGGATATTCGGCGGGCTGGCGCTCGTGCGCGCCGCCTTGGGCGCCTGACGTGCCGCTACGCGGATTGCCTTGCCCCGTCGAAGACTTCGCGCGCTGCCTTCACCGCCGCATGATTCTCGTCGGCCCAGCGAAGCAGGACATGCAGCGCGGCGTACATCGAGCGGCCCAGTTCGGTCAGGCTGTATTCGACACCGGGCGGCTTGGTCGGAAACACTTCCCGGTGGACATAGCCGTCGCGCTGAAGCTCGTGCAGCGTCTGCGTCAGCATGCGCTGCGAGATGTCCGGCACGAGCCGCCGCAACTCGCCGAAGCGGTACGGCTGCTCGGCCAGCGCCATCATCAGCAATGAAGTCCATCGTCCGTCGATCACGTCGATGACATCGCGCACCGGACAGTTCGATACATCGCCGAACTCCTTCCGCGCGGCATCCAGCATCGTCTTGACTGCGCTGGGGGTGGCCTTGGTGATGGCCTTGGTGGTTCCCATTCGGTGCCTATCTCCTGAAAAACTGCCTTCTTTACGGAAGACGATCGACGCCCGATCATCGAGGCGCTCTCAAATTGAGAGTATCACCCGGAATGAGGCAGGACTATGAGCGATACGATTTTCGTGACCGGTGCAGCCGGTCAACTTGGACGGCTGGTCATCAAGCATCTGCTGGCGCGCGGCGTCGGGCCTGGGCGCATCATCGCGGGCAGCCGCAGCCCGGACAAGCTCGCCGATCTCGCCGCGCAAGGCATCGACGTCCGCCGCGCCGACTTCGACGATCCAGCCGGCCTGACCGATGCCTTCAAAGGCGCCGGCACCGTGCTCGTCATCTCGACCGATGCGCTCGACGGCGCCGATACGCGTCAGAAGCAGCATCGCAACGCCGTGGCGGCAGCGGTCGCGGCAGGTGCCGGACGGCTTGCCTATACGTCGCTTCCCAATCCGGACAGTTCGCTGTTGAGCTTCGCGCCGGACCATCTCGAAACCGAACGGGCCATCAAACAGACCGGGCTGCCGTACGCGATTTTCCGCAACGGCTGGTATCAGGAGAACCTGCACATGGCGCTACCCGGCGCGTTTGCGAGCGGCACGTGGCATTCGGCTGCGCGCGGTGGCAGAACGTCCTATGTGGCGCGGGAGGACATCGCCGAAGCCATCGCAGCCGCGCTTGCCACGCCGGACGCCGGGCGCAGCACGTACACGCTGACGGGCCCGGAAGCGCTGAACCGCGAAGAGATTGCCGACCTCGCGCGGCGGGCGACGGGCAGGGCGCTGGCGCTTGTCGATGTATCGGACGAACAGCTCGCAGCGGGCCTGAAAGCGGCCGGCGTGCCGGATGTGTTCGTCGATGTCCTGGTATCAGCCGATGTGGAAACCCGGGCGGGCAATCTTTCCATCGTGACCGATCATCTCGAATCGTTGCTTGGCCGGGCGCCGCGACGGCTCGCGCGCCATCTCGAAGAAGCCGGCGCCGGATACGCGGGCTGACGCGCCCGGCTGGCCTACTTGGCGTCGTTATAAACGGTCGCGCGCGACACGCCGAGATGTTGCGCGACCGTTTCCATCGAGCGTCGTAAATCCAGGAATCCCTCTTGTTTCAGCGCCTGCATCAGCGTGCGGCGCTGGTCGGCGCGCAACGCCTGCGGCGTGGTCGCCTGGCTCACGGCGAAGCGGTCGATTCTCTCGCGCAGCGAATCCGCGCTCGACGGATCCAGCGATTCCCTCACGCTATCCGTACTCAGCGACGAGAACTGCTCAAGCATGTTCGACAGGCTGCGGAACAGCGTGACATCGACGTTCAGGCATAGCGCCGCGATATAGCGGCCGTCCGAATCCTTGATCCCGATCGACGTGCTCTTGGCCTGCCGGCCGTCCGCGAAACGGTTGGCGTAGTTCGCGAGAATCTGCGGATAGGCGTCGTCGGCGATGCGGGCCAGACCGAGTTCTGTTGCCGGATCGCCGACCTTGCGGCCCGACAGATTGTTATGAATGGCGAGCACCGCGTGCTTCGGCGAGCGCAGGTCATGCACGACCACCTCGGTGAACGGCGCCAGGGTTTCGCCCAGACCCGCGGCGATCTGCTTGACCTGTTCGAGAATGGTCCGCTGTTCGACGGTGAGCTTGGCTTGGGTCATGGTGTCTGGATCGGTCGGTCGGGTTGGGTTGCGTCAGCCAGTGCAAAGCATGCCATTTCGAGCCGTCGCACGCATTGATTTTTTGTATAAAAATAGACATACTGTTGAAAATGCGCAGCGAGAGCACGGAATCGTGACCCTGCCATGCGCCGTGTGACTCTGGCCCACCCTTTTCATGGCATGTCCGACATGACGACTCCAAGCCTCCCCACTTATGCCGACGTCGAGGCCGCCGCCTCGCGCATTGCGGGCGTCGCGCATCGTACGCCGGTGCTGACCTCCCGCACGCTCGACGCGCTGACCGGCGCCGAGTTCTTCTTCAAGTGCGAAAACTTCCAGCGCATGGGCGCGTTCAAGTTTCGCGGTGCGTTCAATGCGTTGTCGAAGTTTTCGGCCGAACAGCGCAAGGCCGGCGTGGTGGCGTTTTCTTCAGGGAACCATGCGCAGGGCATCGCGCTGTCCGCGCAGTTGCTGAACATCCCGGCCACCATCGTCATGCCGCACGATGCACCCGCCGCGAAGGTCGCCGCCACCAAGGGCTATGGCGCGCAGGTCGTCGTCTATGACCGCTACAAGGAAGACCGCGAAGCAATCGGCCGCCGTCTCGCGGAAGAAAACGGTCTCACGCTGATTCCGCCTTACGATCATCCTGACATCCTGTCGGGACAGGGCACGGCGGCCCGGGAACTGTTCGAGGAAACGGGCGCGCTGGATCACCTGTTCGTGCCGCTCGGCGGCGGCGGCCTGCTGTCCGGCACGGCGCTCGCCACGCGTGCGCTGGCGCCGCAATGCGTGCTGCATGGCGTCGAGCCCGAAGCGGGCAACGACGGACAGCGTTCTTTCCGTACGGGCGAGATCGTCCATATCGACACGCCGGTCACCATCGCCGATGGCGCGCAGACCCAGCATCTCGGGCATCTCACCTTCGAGATCATCAAGCGCGATGTGAACGACATTCTCACCGCCTCCGATGCCGATCTGGTCGACGCCATGAAGTTCTTCGCCACGCGCATGAAGATGCTGGTGGAACCGACCGGCTGTCTCGGCCTCGCCGCCGCGCGGAACATGCGCGAGCAACTCGCGGGCAAGCGCGTGGGCGTGATCATCAGCGGCGGCAACATCGACCTGGAACGCTTCTGCTCGCTGGCGGTTGCGTGATGGTCACGTCCGCGGTGACTACGCCGTTCGATCAACTGATCGACGCGCTGGAGCGGGAGGGCGCGCGCTATCGCGTGCTCGAGCATCCGGAGGAAGGGCGCTGCGATCTCGTGGCGGCGTTGCGCGGCACGGAACCCGGACAGGGCGCCAAGGCCATGCTCTGCAAGAGCAAGGACGCAGACGGCCAGATGATCCTGGCCATTCTCCCCGGCGACCGCAAACTGGACTTCAAGAAGGTGGCGACGGCAGCGGGCATCAGAAAGGCCACGCTCGCCACGCCGGAAGAAGCGCAGCGCGAGACCGGCTGCGTCATCGGCGCGATTCCGCCGTTTTCGTTTTCGCCTGCGGTGAAGTTGATCGTGGACCCGGAACTGATCGAACGCTTCGACGAGATCGCGTTCAACGCAGGCCGGCTCGACCGCTCGATGTTGCTCGCTTCCGTCGACTATCTGCGCATCGCGCGGCCGCTCGTCAGTCCGCTGTGCGCTTGATGCGCGTCAGTCACGCTTCGGCGGGCTGTCGAATGACGCGCAGCGCCACGCACAGACACAGCACGAGCAGCACAGCGACATAGGCTGCCACGGCGGGCCATGCGCCGTGCTGCCAGAATGCGCCGCCAATCGACCCGAGCACGCTCGAACCGGCGTAATACGCGAGCAGATAGAGCGAGGCCGCGTGACCCTTGGCCGAGCCGGCCAGCCGTCCGACCCAGCCGCTTGCGACCGAATGCGTGATGAAGAAGCCAATCGTCACGAGCACGATGCCCACGATGACCGCCACGAGCGATGTCGACAGCGTCAGTGCCAGGCCGGCAGCGAGCACCACGACGCCGCTGATGAGCACCGGCGCGCGGCCCAGTTTGTCGGCCAGCGCGCCCGCGCTCGACGACGAAACCATGCCGAACAGATATGCACCGAAGATGAGCCCGCACTGGGTCGAATCGAGATTGAAGGGCGGTGCGATGAGGCGGAACCCGGCGTAGTTGTAGACCGTCACGAATGCGCCCATCACGAGGAAGCCGATCGCGAAGACGAACGGAAGACGCGTGTGCAGTAGTTGCGCCTGCCACAGCCGGAGATGATGGCGGAGCGTCAGATCGGTGCGTTTGACGAAGCGTCGCGAGGGCGGCAGCAGCATCACGAAGGCGAGGGCGGCGAGCAGATCGACCACGCCGATTGTCGACATCGCCGTGCGCCACGAGAAATACTGTTCAAGCGCGCTCATGCCGATCCGTCCGATCATCCCGCCGAACGCCGTTCCGCCCACGTAAAGGCCCATCGAGAAGCCGAGTCCTTCGGGCGCGATTTCCTCGGCGAGGTAGGCCATCGCGACGGCCGGCACGCCGCCGAGCGTAAAACCTTCCAGCGCGCGCCAGACGAGCATCAGGTCCCAGCTCGACGCACTGGCCGCCAGCAGGTTGAACAGGGCCGCCGAGGTCATCGAGGCGAACATCAGCCCGCGCCGCCCGACGCGTTCCGACAGCGCGCCGGCGCAAAGAATGGACACGGCAAGGAAGCCGGTGGAAAGCGACAGCGACAGCGAACTCGCCGCCGCGCCGATGCCGAACTCGCGCGCGAACGCGGGCAGCAGCGGTTGCACGCAATAGAGCAGCGAGAACGTGGAGAAGCCGGCGAGAAACAGCGCGAGCGCGATGCGCCGGTACGCGGACGAACTGGGCAAAATGCCGTTCGAGGGCGCGTCGCGACGCGTGCCATCCACCGGGGATGTGAGGGAAGGGGAGGACATCGCCTGATTGCTTGAAGAAGAAAGTTGACTTCATTCTTGCCAATGTCGAGCCATATGTCCAATATATGAAAACATGGGCAACGATATGTTTTAGCACTGACCTTCCAGCTTGAAGCGGCATCAGGAACCGAAAAAATGGAGCTTCGCCACCTGCGCTATTTCCTCGCCGTCGCCGAGACGTCGAATTTCACCAAGGCGGCCGAGCAGCTTGGCATCGGCCAGCCGCCGCTCAGTCAGCAGATCAAGGCGCTGGAACAGGAACTCGACGTGGAACTGTTCAGGCGCAGCGCGCGCGGCGCCGAACTCACGCAGGCCGGAAGAGTCTTCGCGGACGAAGCGCGGCGCGTACTGGACGACGCGCAACGCGCGGCACGGGCGGCGCAGCGTGCCGCACGGGGGGAAACCGGGCATCTGCGAGTCGGCTTCACCGGCACAGCCGCGTTCAATGAACACGTCTCGGGTCTGATCCGGCGCTTCCGCGAACGCTATCCCGAAGCTGAGCTGGCATTGCACGAAGCGGCCTCGGGCGTGCTGCTCGACCTGCTCGAAGCGGGCCAATTGGACGTCGGCATCATCCGGCCGGTGCGGCGTGTCGCCGATTCGCTGCTGCAAAGCGACTGGCGCGAGGAACCCATGCTGGTGGCGCTGCCGGTCGCGCACCGGCTGGCGTCGAAGACGCGCATCGCACTGGCCGATCTCGCCGACGAACCCTTCGTGCAAGTGCCGCGCGTCGCGGGCGGCACGCTGTTCGACGACATCGTCGCCGCATGCGCCGCCGCCGGATTCCAGCCGCAACTGGCGCAGCCCGCGCCGCAGATGGCGTCGGCCGTGACGCTGGTGGCGGCGGGGCTGGGCATTTCCATCGTGCCGAAGTCGATCACGCAGGTGCGCGTGCGGGGCGTGGTGTATCGGCCGCTGCTGGCGCGCGGCTTGCGGGCGCGGCTGGCTATCGCATCCCGGCGCGACGATCCATCGTCCGTCGTGCGCAACTTTCTCGAACTCGCCTGACGAACGCCGGAGGGGTGTTCGAAGTCCTTTCACGAATGTCGTAGAATTTCGAACGCCGAACACAACACAACAGTCGCCGGAACGCGGCGAATCTTCAAGAAGACCATGGCATATCAAAGCGTTGAAATCGCCAAACTGAGGGCGCAGCAAGAAGCCCTGGACCAACAACTGGCCGAAGCGAAAGAAAAGGAAACCCAGCATGTATTGCGGGAAATCGTGCAAAAAATGCGCGAATACGGCATTTCGCTGGCCGAATTGATGGGGCGCAAGACGGTTTCGGAACCGTCCGAACACACCGTGCAGATCCCCGCTGCGGAATCTCCGGTGAAATATCGCGATCCGGTCAGCGGCGCCACCTGGAGCGGCCGTGGCCGCGCCCCGACGTGGATCGCGGGCAAGAACCGCGACGAATTCCTGGCGGACCGGCACGCCGCCGCCCGCGCGATGGTTCAGGCAGCGCTGTTTCCGGAAGGTCATTGAGGCATCGGGCGGCGCGCGCCGTGTTTCATGCGCTGCGTACGCCACGAAAATTTCTTCAGTGCCTTACGAAAGCCTTGTGAATCAGGCTTGCCGTCGATAAACTTGCGAACAATTCCTATTTACGTCGCAAGATTTCGATGAAACCCGTCGCACACGACCGTCGTTCCGGGGGCCTGCAGGCATGAGGCCGGTCATGGTTCGCCTGCATCGCTGGCTTGGCGTTGCCACCGCGCTGTTCCTGTTCGTCTCGGGCCTGACAGGCGCCATCATCGCGTGGGATCATGAAATCGACGCGTGGCTCAATCCCGCGTTCTTCCACGCCCGCACGGACGGCCCGGCGCTGCCGCCGCTCGAACTCGCGCGCCGTGTCGAAGCCGCCGACCCGCGCGTGGAAGTGACCTACATGCCGCTCGGATTCGAGCCGGGCCACACCGCGCAGATGATGGTCATGCCGCGCACGAATCCGGCCACCAACGCGCCGTACGATGTCGCGTACAACCAGATCGCCGTCGATCCCGCGACCGGCCAGGTGCAGGCGCAGCGCATGTGGGGCGCCGTGTCGCTTGCGCGCATCGACCTGATGCCGTTTCTCTACAAGCTGCATTACACGCTGCATCTGCCGTTCGTCGGGGGGATCGACGTGGGCACCTGGCTGCTCGGCATCGTCGGGATCCTGTGGTTCTTCGACAGCGGCATCGCGCTGATCCTGTCGTTCCCGAGCGTGAAGGCGTGGCGCAAGTCGTTTGCGTTTCGCGTCAAGCGCGGCGGCTACGCGCTGACCTTCGACCTGCACCGTTCCGGTGGCGTCTGGATCTGGGGCCTGCTGCTGATGATGGCGCTGACCTCCATCTCGATGAACCTCGCCGAGCCGGTGGTGCGCCCGGTCGTCTCGGCGTTCTCGAAGCTCTCGCCGTCGTTCCTCGACAACCCCGCCCTGGTGCGCGCCGGTCCGCCCGGCCAGCCGCTGGCCACGCGCGAGCAGATCCTCCAGAAGGCCACGCAGGACGCGCAACGCGAAAACCTCACCCAGCCGATGGGCGCGCTCTACTACGCGCCGATGTTCAAGGCGTATGGCGTCGGCTTCTTCGCGCCGGGCCACGATCACGGCGACATGGGTCTCGGCAACGCCTGGCTCTACTACAACGCCCAGACGGGCGCGCTGGCCGGTTCGACCATTCCTGGACGCGGCTCGGCCGGCGACATCTTCATGCAGGCGCAGTTTCCGTTGCATTCGGGGCGGATCGTGGGCATCGGCGGGCGCATTCTCATCAGCGCCGTGGGGATCGCGGTGGCGGTGCTCAGCATTACCGGCCTGATGATCTGGATTCGCAAGCGCGCCGCACGCCGGCAATCGGCGGCGTCCAGCGAACGGGCAGCGCGCGGACGCTCGGTCGCCTCCTGAAGCGGTTTTTAAGCGCTGGCGACACTCGCCAAGCCAGCGCCGATCCCTCGAATAAAGCTCGACACGGTAGTTCCTGCCGAGTGGGATGTTGCGTGAATGCAAATCGTGCAATCAATAAATGATAACGACTCGCATTCACTCTATAATCCGCCGCACAACATCAGTCTCATCCGTCGCGCCTCGTGCGTGACCGGTCTTGCGACGCAGAACAATGCCGCCCGGATTCCAGAGCATGCCCCGGGACGGAAGACCGACCTTCATCGACGCCCTTTCCTGATTCATGTCCGCATTCCGTTCTTACACCGCGCAGGCCACGCCTGCGCTGGCGCAGCGCGCCGCGATCGTCGCCGCCGTTGCGATGGTTTTCTCCCTGTCGGCTCACGCGCAATCGGCTGATACGAGCAACACCGGCACGGCAGCCGCCGCGCCGCAGGACAGCGCGCTGCCGGCCGTCAAGGTGCAGGCGAGCAAGGAACAGCTGCCCGGCGATCTCTCGCCGACCTTCGCGGGCGGCCAGGTCGCGCGCGGCGCCGATTACGGCGTGCTCGGCAAGCAGAAGAACCTCGACATGCCGTTCAGCATGACGACGTACACCTCGAAGCTGATCGAGGACCAGCAGGCGCGCACGATCGGCGACGTGCTGGCGAACGATCCGTCGGTGCGTACAGCGTTCGGCTTCGGCAACTTCGCTGAAACCTATGTGATTCGCGGCTTCGAACTCCAGGGCGACGACATCTCGCTGGACGGCCTGTACGGCATCACGCCGCGTCAGCTCGTGGCCACCGATGCGCTCGAACGCGTCGATCTTTTCAAGGGCGCCAATGCTTTCCTGAACGGCGCGTCGCCGAACGGTTCGGCGGTGGGCGGCGGCATCAACCTGCAACTGAAGCGTGCCGACGACAAGCCGCTCACGCGCGTGACGGTGGATGGCGAAGCGTCCGGCATGTTCGGCGCGCACGTGGACGTGGGCCGTCGTTTCGGCAGCGAAGGCCAGTTCGGCATTCGCGTGAATCAGGCGAATCACGACGGTGAAACGGCGATCGACGGCGAACACAGGCGCGACAACACCACGGCGGTCTCGCTCGACTGGCGCGGCGACAAGCTGCGTCTGTACGCCGACTTCCTGTACCAGCGGCAGCGCATCAACGGCGGGCGTTCGACCGTCTATGACTACGCCAACTACGTTCCGGCGCCGCCCGCCGCGACCTACAACTACGGCCAGTCGTGGGGCTACAGCTCGATCGAGGACACGGTTGGCATCCTGCGCGCCGAGTACGACTTCCTGCCCGGCTGGACCGCCTACGTCGCGGGCGGCATGCGCCACACGGACGAGCACGGCGAATACGCGTCGCCGAGCATCAACGCGGACGGCATCACGCAGTCGCGTCTCGGCGTGCCGCACAAGGAAGACGGCAGCTCGGCCGAAGCCGGCGTGCGCGGCCGTTTCAACACCGGTCCGGTATCGCACTTCGTGACGGCGGGCGCGTCGATCGTGCGCGTCGATTCGATGTCCGCCTATACGTTCAGCGGCTCGTTCCCGTCGAGCATCTACGACACGCCGCGCGTGCCGTATCCGGCGACCGTCGGTTCGGCGGGCGATCTCGGCGATCCGCAAACTGTCTCGCTGAGCCTGCTGCGCAGCGTGTCGGTGTCGGATACGCTCGGCTTCCTGAACGACCGCGTGCTGTTCACGGTCGGCGTGCGTCATCAGGACCTGCACGCGAACAACTTCGACTACACCGGCAAGCAGACCGAGGCCTACAACGATTCGGTCACGACGCCGCTGTTCGGCCTCGTCGTGAAGCCGTGGCAGAACGTTTCGCTGTTCGCGAACCGCAGCGAGGCGCTGACCATCGGCGATTCGGCGCCGTCCACCGCGGCCAACACCGGACAACTGCTGCCGCCTGAGAAGTCGAAGCAATGGGAAGTCGGCGCGAAGTACGACAACGGCCAGTACGGCGCGACGGTCGCGGCATTCCAGATCGAGAAGCCGCTGACCTTCACGAACGCGGCCAACTTTTTCGTTGCGGACGGCACGCAGCGTCATCGCGGCATCGAGGCGTCGGTGTTCGGCGAGCCTGTGAAGGGCGTGCGCCTGATTGCGGGCGGCACGTACATCCACGCGACGCAGCTCGACACCGGCAGCGGGACGACGGACGGCAACAAGCCAATTGGCGTGCCGACCTTCATGTTCAACGTGAACGCGGAATACGACGTGCCGATGCTGCAAGGCCTCACGCTGACGGCGCGCTGGATCTACACGGGTTCGCAGTATCTGAACACGACCAACACGCTGTCGATTCCGCACTGGAACCGCTTCGACCTGGGCGCGCGCTATGCGACCGTGGTGTTCGGCAAGCCGACGACCTTCCGCGCCAGCGTCCTCAACGTGGCGAACAAGTCGTACTGGGCCTCGACGATCGGCGGATATCTGACGCAGGGCGCGCCGCGCACCTTGCTGCTCTCGATGACGACGGACTTCTGAACGTAGCCTGAAGACGCAAGCTGAACGCACACCCCGAATGCCGGATTCCGATCCGGCGTTCGGGGTGTTTTCTATTGGCGCGCGACTTTGCGCTTCAATCGACGACAGCCGGCCCGATGTAATGCGCGCGTGGCCGTAACAACGTGCCTTCCGCGATCTGTTCGATGGCATGCGCCATCCATCCCACGCTGCGCGCAATGGAGAACAGCGCGAACGCCGCGCCTTCCGGCAGCGCGCAATGCTCGACGAGCGCGGCGAGCGCGATGTCGATGGCGGGCGGCGTGCCCGTCAGCCGTCCGACGCATTCGATCAGCTCACGCGCGGCGTGAGGCACGTCGAAGGCGGACAGGAGATTGGCGGCGCGCGGGTCGCCTTGCGGATAGAGTTCGTGTCCGAAGCCCGGCAACGGCTCGCCTCGCGCGACGCGTTCCTGCACGGCGGTTTCGGTGCCGGCGCGTTGCGCGTCGTCCATGAAGGCGCGCACGCGCACGATGGCGTTGCCGTGCATCGGTCCCGAGAACGCGGCCAGTCCCGCGATCATGCTCGCGCCCAATGAAGCCCCGGTCGATGCCGCAACACGCGCTGCGAACGAAGAACTCGTCAGCTCCTGATCGGCGAGCAGCACGAGCACGCGGCGCAACAGATCTGCATGACGCGGCACGCCCCACGCATCCGCGATGCGCTCGTGCAGCGGACCTTGATCGGATCGCGGCGTGAAAAACTGACTCGCGAGCAGTCCCACGAGCCGCGCGGCTTCGCCGAAGCGGTCGGCGTGGTCGCGTGAGAGACGGGCGGCGTCGTGCGCCAGCGCCGCATAGACCCGCGCCTCGGCGGGCCCAGCGAACGCGACCGGCTCGAACGAAGGAAAGTGCGGCAGCCCGGGCGTGTCCCACAGCAATTGCGCGGCGTCCTCGAAACTCGCCGATGCCGCCAGTTGCACCGCATCCCTGCCACGGTAATAGAGCGTGCCGCGCGCGATGGTGGAGATGCGGGTATCGATGATCGGTTCGCCCCAGGCCATGGTGCTGGCCGCGATCTTCTTGCGGCCGCGTCCGAGGCTGCGCTTCTTCAGCAACCCGGCGATATCCGTCGCGCGATAGAGATTGCGGTTCGCCTGCTGCGGGTCGTCCCGCACCTCGATCTGGCCGCGGCTGACATAGGCATACAGCGTCTGCTTGCGCACGCCGAGGGCTTCGCAGGCTTCTTCCTGCGTGATCCAGTTCTTCACGTTGATCGAATCAATCAAGATTGACGCTCATTCGCCACGCCGGTTTAATCGGCTAAACACACCACCCCGAAAGAAGACCCGGCAGTTCGAACGAGGGCATCGGGCGGCGCGTTCAGGCGACCGCTTCAGGGACATGGAAACAGGAGATGACAGTGGCAACAGATCGGACGACCCAGTATATAGCGGGCACGACAGCCCGCACGACGCGCACGCGTTACTCGATTCTCGCGATGATCCTGCTGCTGGCGACCGTCGCCTACGCGGACCGCGCGATCCTCTCGATAGCCGGCCCCGGCATCTCGAAGGAGTTCGGCCTGAATCACGTGCAACTGGGCTACGTGCTGTCGGCGTTCAGCTGGGCGTATGTCGTCGGGCAAATTCCCGGCGGTCTGCTGCTCGATCGCTTCGGCACCAAGACCATGTACGGCGCCACGCTGATCCTGTGGTCCATCGCCACGATGCTGGTCGGGTTCATCGGCAACTTCACGTCGGACCTCTCGGTGGCGCTGAGCCTGCTGTTCGCGCTGCGTTTCGCGCTCGGGCTGATCGAAGCGCCCAGCTTTCCCGCCAACGGCCGCGTCGCGGTCATGTGGTTTCCGAAGGAGGAACGCGGGCTGGCGACGTCGCTGTTTGCATCGGCTTCGTATTTCGCCGTGGCAATCTTCTCGCCGTTCGCCGGCTGGCTCACGTCGCAGTTCGGCTGGCCCGCGCCGTTCATCGCGCTGGGCGTGATCGGGATCGCGGCGGCGGGCGCATGGGCCGTCGTCATGCATGAGCCGCGCAACCATCCGCGCGTGTCCAGCGGCGAACTCGATCACATCATTGCGGGCGGTGCGATGATCGATATCGATTCGAAGCAGTCGCTCAAGGCGCGTCCGCCGCTTTCACGTGGCGTCATGCGCATGCTGCTCGGCAATCGCATGTTGTGGTGCGCGTATGTCGGGCAGTATTGCACCATCGCGCTGAGCTACTTCTTCATCACCTGGTTTCCCATCTACCTCGTGCAGGCGCGCGGCATGAACGTGATGCAGGCAGGCTTCGCGACGATGGTTCCGGCCATCGCGGGCTTCGTCGGCGGCATTGCGGGCGGCACGATCTCGGACTGGGTCAGCACTCCCGGCCCGCGAGTCTCGTGGGCGCGCAAGACGCCGTATATCGTGGGCATGGGGCTGGGGTGCAGTCTCGTGTTGTCGGCGGTCGTCGAGAGTAACACCGTGATCGTCCTGCTGATGACGCTGGCCTTCTTCGGCAAGGGTGCGGCGGCCGGCGCGGGCACCTGGGCCATCGTCAGCGATACGGCGCCGCGCGAAGCCGTCGGGCTCGCCGGTGCGATCTTCAACTGCATCGGCAACATCGGCGGCATTGTGACGCCCATCGTCTTCGGCTACATCGTGCAGGCGACGGGCGGCTATACGGCCGGACTATACTTCGTTGCCGCGCATTGCCTCGTTGCCGCTGTGGTCTACCTGTTCTTCATGGGCAAGATCGAACGCGTGAAGATGGCTTGAATCGCCTTCAATATTCATTCCGTACCATGACCCGACCTATCATTCTCAATGCGGCAGATTTACCCGAGTGGACTCACGAGGAGTTGAGAACGCACTTCACCGTGCTCGATCTGCCCGACGATCCCGCCGCCGCACGCGCGTTCCTGCAAGAGCACGGCAGCAGGATTCGCGGCATTGCGTTGCGCAAGACGAAGATCGATGCCGCCTTTCTCGATGCGCTTCCCGCGCTCGAAATCATCTCGAGTTACAGCGCGGGACTGGATAACGTGGATATCGGGGCGGTGCGCGCGCGGGGCGTGAACATCGAGAACACCTCGCACATCCTGGCGGAAGACGTGGCGAACGCGGCGATGGGCCTGGCGCTGGCGCTCACGCGCGACTTCGTGAACGCCGATGCCTTCGTGCGCTCGGGCCAATGGCCCGTGCAGGGCCAATACCGGCTGGGACGCTCGATCTCGCGGATGAAGATCGGCATTGTCGGGCTGGGCACGATCGGCTCGGCGATCGCGAAACGCCTGCGTGCGTTCGGCTCGACAGTCGCGTATTTCGGGCCGAGCCGCAAGGCCGTCGAATTGCCCTGGTACGACGACGTGACCCGGCTCGCGCACGACAGCGACATGCTGATCCTCACGTGTCCGCTTTCGCCGGCGACCCATCATCTCGTGAACGCGGACGTGATCCGCGCGCTCGGGCCGGATGGCTTCCTCGTGAACATCGCGCGCGGACCGGTGGTGGATGAACGCGCGCTGATCGCGGCGCTGGCAGTGGACGGCCTGGCGGGCGCCGCGCTCGACGTCTTCGAGCATGAACCCGAAGTTCCCGAAGCGCTCCTGCGCGATCGCAGACTGGTGCTGACGCCGCATATCGGTTCGGGCACGCAGGAAACGCGTCACGCGATGGCGGAGCACGTCGTGGATGCGCTCGCCAGGCACTTCGACATCGACGGCCCGCGCACGCGCGCGACCGGGGCGGCTGCGCTTCAAACCACGTAACGCAGGGCTTCGTGGCCGCTTGCAAATGCCGTGCGCTTTGAAAAGAAGGCGTGCGGCATTCGCCCTAACATGCGGGTTGCCTGACATCGCCCGCGCCGCTTCGACGTTGTTCGCCGGCTTCGTCACGCCCAACGCCTGATGAACCCTGACCGGGTGGACGCCATGGACACGAGCGATCGACGATCTCCAGAATCGATTCCCGTGCCCCGGGATTGCACCGATGCCGAAGCCATCCTGATGTCGCGCGAGCTGTCGTGCGAACTGAATCGCGCGCAGCTCATCAGGAAGTTCATGCGGATCGCGGTGGCGCAACTGGGTGTGGAACGAGCGGTCCTGATCCTGTTGATCGACGGCATCGCCGAAGTGGTGGCGGAGGCCGTGACCTTGCCGCAGGGCGTGGAAGTCAGCTGTCGCGCGAACGAAATCTTCAGTGCCTTGCTGCCGATGACGATCGCTCACACGGTGATGAACAGCCGTGAGCGCCTGCTGATCGATCGACCCGAAGCCTTTCCCGATGATCCCTATGTGCATGCTCATCATCCAAAGGCGGGTCTGTTTCTTCCTGTCCTGAGACAAGACCGTCTGGCCGGCATCCTGTACGCGGAGAACCGTTCGACTTCGGCGCTGATCGACCGCGCAAAGATCTCGCTGGTTGAAATCCTGGCGGCGCAGACGGCGGTGTCGATGGAAAACGCCCGGCTGTACGACGCGCTCAAGCAGGAGAATCGAGAGCGCACAATGACTGCCGAACGCTTGCGCCGCAGCGAGGCGCTGCTCGCCGAAGGCCAGCGGATCAGCAAGACGGGCGCGTGGACCTGGAACGCCGACTCCGGCGACATGCAGTGGTCGGAACAGGTCTACGACATCTGGGGCTTGCGCGCAGCCGACGGCATTCCCACCTTCGAAGCGCTGATGCAGCACGTTCACGCATCCGACCGCGAGCGGGTCGTCGGCCTGCACGCGCTGGCCATCGCGAGCGAAGTGAAGGACGAAATCTACACGACCGAATTTTCGATCGACCGGCCCGATGGCGCATGGCGTCGCTTGCAGATCGTGTTGCGGCCATGGAGCCGGCCCGGCGAGCGCCCGCGGCTTTACATCGGCACCACGGCGGATGTCACGGAACGGCGGCTGGCGGAAGACGCACTCAGGCGCAGCGAGGCGCATCTCTCGGAGGCCCAGCGCCTGAGCAACATCGGCAGCCTGAGCTGGATGATCGAGTCACGCACCCTGCAGTGTTCCGCGCAGTGCCGCCGCATTCTCGACGCGGACGATAGCGCCGACATCGAGATCGCGGATATCCTCGCGCGGATTCATCCCGATGACGTGGAAGGCGTCGCGGCCGCGTTCTTCCGCAACGAACCCAGCGACGACACGATCCAGCAGGAGTTCCGGCTGACCGTCAAATCAGGCGGGCTGCGCTATTTGCGCATGGTCGCGCGGTCGATTCGATCGACGAACGGGGCGGTCGACTATGTCGGGGCGCTCGCCGACGTCACCGAGTCCCGCAACGCGCAGAACGCGCTGATGGAAGCACAGACCAACCTCACGCACGTGACGCGCCTGTCGGTGCTGACGGAACTGACGGCCAGCATCGCCGACGAGATGAAGCAGCTTCTCGCGAGCATCATCGCGAATGGCGAGGCGGGCTTGCGCTGGCTCGACCGGCTGTCGCCTTCGGTCGGCGACGCGAGCCGGAGCTTCGATGAAATCGTCAAGTCGGCGCAGCGCACCAATGGCGTCATCAACCGCATTCGCTCGGTCGCCCGCAAGAGCCGCGCGGAACGCAAGATGATCGATCTCGCCGATACCATCCACGACGTGCTGCCGCTCGTGCGTCAGGAACTGGATCGCCACGCCATTACGCTGCGTACCGCCATCGCATCGCATACGCCGATGGTCTGTGCCGACAACATCCAGATGCAGCAGGTCCTGATGAATCTGATCACGAACGCGATACGCTCGATCCAGCGCGCATCGGGCGACAGGAAGGACATCCTGATCACGCTGGATAACGTCGGCGACAGCTACTTCAGGGTGGCGGTCACGGATTCGGGCGCGGGGCTCTCGGTGGATGCGAGACAGCATCTCTTCGAGCCCTTCTTCACGACCGAACCCGAAGGGATCGGCCTGGGTCTGTCCATCTGCCGATCCATCGTCCAGGAACACGACGGCATGATCAGCGCGGAAGACTGCGAAGCAGGTGCCCGCTTTTACTTCGACATCCCGCGTTGCCCGGTCCGCGCGGCCACGCACTGAAGCGTCATCGGTGCAATGGTTCCAGCGCCTCATGCACGAGGCCGAAGAATTCGCCGGCGTAAGCGGAGTCGAGCCACCGCACGATGAGCGCGAGGCGCGTCTGCGGCTCGATCCACATGAACGAACTGCCCGCGCCCACGCCGAAGTAGCTCGATGCCGGCACGCGCGGGAACATCTTCTGTCCGGAGTTGAGCCACACGAGATAGCCGTAGTAAGGCGCGAGCGCCACCGGCGTGCGCATGCGCGCGATCCATTCCGCCGACAGCACGCGCCGCCCGTTCGAGACGCCTTCGTCGAGCAGCATCTGCGCGATCTTCAACTGATCGTTCGCGCTGATCGAAACGCCCGCGCCCCAATGCGTGCCGCCGGGGACGGACTGCATGCGCTTGCCGTCGATGTCGGTCCACGCGTGGTCATAGCCCGCCCAGTTCCAGTTGCCGGAGAGGCCGCAGGGCTCCGCGATGGCCGCACGGAAGACTTCCGGCAGCGGCTCGCGAAACAGATGCAGCAGCGCCAGCGAAAGCTGGTTGATGCGCACGTCGTTGTATTCCCAGTACGTGCCGGGCGTGTTCAAGGGCCGGCGCTCGCCCTTCCTGCCGGCGGGCGGGTCGCCGAACGTGACCGCGCGATAGTGGTCCGCCTGATCGGAGAGACCGAAGCATTCGCCGGTCCATTCGCTCGTCTGTTGCAGCAATTGCGTCCAGGTGACCTGTGCGTTGTGCGCATCGTCGAAGCCGACGCCGCGAATGCGTTCGCGCACGGGTTCGTCGGGATCGGGCAGCAGGCCGCGATCGAATGCGACGCCCGCAAGCAGCGCGAGATACGTCTTCGCGATGCTGAACGTGAGGTCCGCGCGATCCGGTTCGCCCCAACTGGCGATGAGCTTGCCATCGAGCGCAATGGCCCCCGACACGCCGCCGCGATCGTGCACGGGACCCAGCAGCCGGTTCCACGGCGGCGGATCGTTGACATGCACGCCCCAGTTGCCGCTGATCTCGCGATCCCAGGCGGATTCATGGTCGATCGAAAAACGGATCGCGCGTTGCAAAGCCTCGTTCATGCTGCTGACTCCTTCGATACTCAACGAATGTTCAGGCGCCGCTTTGCCCACACCAGGGTGAACAGGCTCAGCACGGCCGCGATCATCAGATACAGGCCGGGCGCGAGATTGTTATGCGTGACGGCAATCAGCGACGCCACGGCGAGCGGCGTGAAGCCGCCGAACACCGTGGTGCCGATGTTATAGCCGAAGGCCATGCCGGTCGTGCGCGTGGCGGTGGGGAACAGTTCGGCCATGAGCGCAGGGATGGGCGCGAAGTAGGTGGCCTTGAGCAACGCGACCCAGACGACCGCGGCGATCAGCGTCGGCAGCGAGGGATGCGCGTTCATGAACATGAACGCCGGATACACGGTCAGGAAGAACACCACGCCGGTCGTGATCATGATGCGATAACGGCCGTACTTGTCCGACAGATGCCCGACCACCGGCACGAGCACCATCATGATGAAGCCTGCCGTGAGCGTCGCGATGAAACCCGACGAAGGCGACAACCCGAGTTGCCGTGTGGCGTAGGTCGGCATGTAGAGCAGCATGTAGTTGGCCGTGGTCGTGAGGACCAGCGAGCCGACCGAGACGAGCAGCCGCTCCTTCTGCGTCGCGAGCATTTCGCGCACGGGAGAAGCGAGCTTTTCCGCCTGCTCGAACTCCGGCGTCTCGTCCATGCGGCGACGGATATACAGTCCGATCGGACCGATCAGCATGCCGAACAGGAACGGAATGCGCCAGCCCCAGCCTTCGAGTTGCGCAGGCGTCAGCGTGCTCGTAAGGACCGCGCCGAACAGCGAAGCGAGCAGCGTGCTCGCGCCCTGGCTGGCGAACTGCCAGCTCGACATGAAGCCGCTGCGTTTCGGGTTGTGCTCGACGAGGAAGGCTGTCGAACTGCCGAACTCGCCGCCTGCCGAGAACCCTTGCAGCAGGCGCGATGCGAACACGAGGATCGGCGCTGCGATGCCGATGGTCGCATACGGCGGCATCAGCGCGACGATACCCGTGCCGACTGTCATCATCGCGATGGACAGCGTCAGTGCGGCCTTGCGGCCGTGCCGGTCGCCGTACGAGCCGAGCACGAGCGCGCCGACGGGCCGCGCGAGATACGACAGCGCGAAGGTGCCGAGCGTCAGCAGCAGCGAGACCGTGTGGTTTTGCGCGGGAAAGAACAGCTTCGAGAGAATCCCGGCGAAGTAGCCGTACACGACGAGGTCGTAGAACTCCAGCGCATTGCCGATCGAGGTCGCGACGATGAGCCGCGCAATCCTGCTCTGCTCGGCCTGCCCGGAGGCGGCCTGGGTCATGCCGACGGAATCAGTGCTCATGAAGAAGCCTCACTTCGCTTGGCGGGGAAGATGAAACGCGGGATTGATCGCGGTCGCGTCGCCTTCGCGCGCACCGAGATCCCAGAACAGGCCGGCCATGATGCGCAGGCCCTCGGCGGCGACGGGTCCGAGCAGATGCTCGTCCGGCGCATGCTGCGAGCAGCCGGGATACGAATGCGGCACCCAAAGTGTGGGCATGCGGAGGATGTCGGCGAAGACGTCGTTGGGCAGCGTGCCGCCGAGATTAGGCAGCAGCACGGGCGCAGCACCCGTGGTCTCGGTGAGCGAACGCAAGGCCCACTGCACCCACGGATTGTCGGGATCGACACGCGTGGCGGGCATGCCGCGTTCGATCTCGACGTCGACCATTGGAAAGCCATGCGCGTCGAGATGGCGGCGCACGATGTCGCGCAGATTGAGCCAGTCCGTGCCGACGACAAAGCGGATCTGCATGTGCGCGAACGCGCGGTCGGGAATCGCGTTGACGGGCTTCTCGGGATTGCCGGTCTTGAAGGCCAGCACTTCGATGTTGTTCCAGCCGAACACGCGCTCGGCGGGCGTGAGTCCGGGCTCGCCGTAATCGACATCGACTTCGGGCTCGCCCGGATTGCCGCCCACTTCGATGTCCTGCAACGCGCGCCGCACCGAATCCGGAATCGGCGGCGGACGCAGTCCTTCGATCAGGATCTTGCCGCGTGCATCGACCATCGAGGCAATCGCATTGGCCAGCACCACGGCCGGATTGCGCAGCAGCCCGCCCCAGTTGCCCGAATGATGCGCGCCGTCGCGCAGCTTCACGTCGAGCCGGAAATTGAGGACGCCGCGCGAACCGAGGAACAATGTCGGACGATGCGCGGCGAGACGCGGACCGTCGGACGCGATCAGCACGTCGGCCGCGAGTTCGTCGCGCAGTTGCTCGCAGAGCGCCCACAGCCCCGGCGAACCGACTTCCTCGCCGGTCTCGAACAAGAGCTTCAGATTGAAACCGAGCTTGCCGCCGCGCGCGTCGAGCACGGCCTTCAACGCGGCGAGATTGATGCTGTGCTGGCCTTTGTTGTCGGCGGTGCCGCGTCCGTACCAGCGCTCGCCTTCGACCTTCACTTCCCATGGCGAAAGACCCGCGCGCCATTGCGCGTCGTAACCACGAAGGACGTCGCCGTGACCGTAGCTCAGCACGGTCGGCAGTTCGTCGCTCTCATGTCGGTGTGCAATGAGAAACGGCCCGGCGCCCGTGTGCGGATTCTCGGCGATGCGGCAGGTGAAGCCCCATGCGTCGAGCGTCGGCATCAGGTCGTCGATGAGATAGGCGCGCAGACGCGCGTCGCTGTCGGCCTCCTGACTGTCGGTGCGATGCGCGACGCGGCGCTGCAGGTCTTCGAGGAACGCGCCCGAGTCGAAATGGCGGGCGGCAAGCTGAATGGCGGTATCGCGGCTCACGTCGTCTCTGTCCAGTAGGTTCGATGACGACCCATGCTGACCTCGCCGATATTTCTGAACAATTACAATATTTCACTGCGACCGTTGCCATTTCGGCAAGGTGATTACGTTATGAAAGCTCATGGATCAGACCGCTTTGCGCTATTTCCTCGAAGTCGTCAAAAGCGGTTCGCTGAGCAAGGCGTCCGAGCGCTTGTTCGTGGCGACCTCGGCGTTGAGCCGGCAGATCGGCAAGCTGGAAGAGCAGGTGGGCACGCCGCTGTTCGAGCGGCGTCCGCGCGGCATGGTGCTCACCGACGCAGGACGGCTGCTCGCGAATCACGCGCGGCGCAGCCAGCTGGAGGAAGAGCGGGTGGTCGAGGAGATTCTGGGACTCAGCGCCAGCGGCCGCGCGACCATTCGCATCGCAGCTTCGGAGGGCGTCGCGCCGGATTTTCTGCCGCAGCTTTTCGCGCATTTCCGCAATACGCATCCGCGCGCGCACTTCGCGCTCGATGTCTCGGCGCCGTCCATCGCGACCCAGCGCGTGCGCGACGGCACGCACGACATTGCCGTGTGCTTCAGCATGGCGCCCGAAGAAAACGTGCAGGTTCACTATGCGCAGCGCGCGCCGGTTTATGCGCTGATGCGGCGGGGTCATCCGCTGGCCTCGCAGTCGATGCTGTCGCTCGCCGATCTCCTGAAGTGGCCGCTCGCGATGCACAGTCAAGGCGTGACGCTGCGGCAACTGTTCGACATTGCATGCAGTCTCGAAGGACTGGTGTTCGAGCCAGTGTTCACCAGCAACTATCACGTGGCGCTGCAGAGCTTCGTGCGGCGTACCGATGCGATCACGCTGACGGGTTACGTCACGGTGCGCGGCCGGCTCGATACCGACGGGCTCGCGGCGATCGCGTTGAGCAATCCCGAACTGCATCAGCGCAGCCTGCAAGTGCAGACGATGGCAGGGCGGCTTCTGCCGCAGCCAGTGCAGGCGTTCGTCGAGTTGCTGAAGGAGGCGATCGACAAGCCGGAGGTGGTTGGAGCGTAGCCGCTACGCCCACCGCTCCCAAGGCGTTTCAGCAAGACAGTCGACAAAACGCCTGACCTTGACCGGGATGCGCCGCGCACTTGGATAGACGGCCTGAATCGCAAGATCGGTCGCGTGATAGTCCGGCAGCAGCGCGATCAGATCGCCGCGCGCAATCGCGTCGCCAAACACGAAGGCCGGACCATATGCGATGCCTGCTCCAGCCAGCGCGGCGGCCAGCAGCATCTGCATGTCGTTGGCCGCCATGCGGCACGGGCCGTCGATGACATGCGCGCGCCGATCCGCGTCGAGCAGTGTCCAGTCGTTGGCCGACACGGCTTCGCTGAAGGCGAGGCGCGGCGCTTGCCGCAGATCGTCGGGATGACGCGGCGTGCCGTGCTGCTCGAGCCACGCCGGCGACGCACACACCACCATCCGGCACGACGCGAGCTTGCGCGTCACGAGTTGCGGATCTTGCAGACGTCCGATGCGAATAGCGACATCCACGCCCGCCTCGATCAGATCGATGTAGCGATCTGACAGCTGCACTTCCACGCTGACGTGCGAATGCGTCTCCAGAAAACGCGCCAGCACACCGCCGAGATGCAGCGCGCCGAAGCTGACCGGCGCGGCGACGCGCAACACGCCGCGCGCGGTGTCCTGAGCGTCGCTGGCCTCGCGATTCGCCTCGTCGTAGGCCTCGAGAATGCGGCGGGCACGCTCGTAGTAGGTCTGGCCGATGTCGGTCAGGCTCAGGCGCCGGGTGGTTCGTTGCAACAGGCGCGCGTTCAGCTCGGCCTCGATTGCGCTGACGTGCTTGCCCGCCATCGCCGCTGATAAGCCGAAGCGGCGCGCAGCCGCTGCGAAGCTACCTTCCTCCACTGCGGCGACGAACACGCCGAGGCTCATGAGCCGGTCCATATGCTCTCCCATTCGATAATGCGATTATCGACTGTCAATAAGGAGGCGGCAATTATCAATCCGGGCGATTGATTCCAGAATGCAAGCTCAACCTCTGGAAAGGACCGAATCATGGACATCGACACGAACGGCGTGCGGATTCACGTCGAGGAACAGAGCAAGGGCGCGCTGGCGCTGGTGTTCCTGCATTACTACGGCGGCTCGTCGCGCACCTGGGATGCGGTTGCCGGCGAACTGAGCAAGCGCTTCCGAACCGTGGCGACTGATCATCGTGGCTGGGGTGCTTCCAGTGCGCCCGCCGACGGCTATCGCATCGCCGATCTCGCCGCCGATGCCGAAGGCGTCATCGATGCGCTGCGCCTGCAACGCTACGTACTCGTCGGCCATTCGATGGGCGGCAAGGTCGCGCAACTGATGGCATCGCGCAGGCCGCGCGGGCTGGAAGGCCTGGTGCTTGTCGCGCCTTCTCCGCCGACACCGACCATCCTTCCCGACGAACAGCGCGCGACCCTGGCCGGCGCGTATCAGTCGCGCGAAGCGGTGGAGTTCGTCATCGATCACGTGCTGACCGCCAGACCGCTCGATGCCGCGCGGCGCGAGCAGGTCATCGAGGACAGCCTGAAGGGCGCGCCGCAGGCCAAACTGGCGTGGCCGAACGTGGCGATGCGTGAAGATATCGGTGTGACGGCGGGTGCGATCGACGTGCCGGTGATCGTCGTTTCCGGCCAGCTCGATCAGGTGGACCCGCCCGACACGTTGCGCGCGGAACTGATGCCCCGCATTCCGCAGGCGACGATGCACATCCTGCCGGGCACGGGACATCTTTCGCCGCTGGAAGCGCCCGGCGAACTGGCGGCCATCATTGCGCGCTTTGCTGACGCGGTCGGGGAAGGCCGTTAGCACAAGCGCAGGCGGGGTTACGCGAGCAACTCGCGCAGTCCCGCCGCAGCAGCCTTCGCGACCTTCACGAGCCGCGCCGCGCTCATGCCTTCGCGCGCGCAACCCGACAAGCCCGACATCACCACCGACACATGGTCCGTCGCGGCATTCGCCTGACGCGGATGCGTCTTCGCGACGAACTTGCGGATCTGCGCGCGACGACGTTCGGCGGCCTGTCGCGCGAGCGCAGCGCTTTCGCTGTCGCCGTTGCCACGCGCCGTTTCAAGCACGAGACAGCCGGTGCATTCAGGATCGCGTGCATAACGCCGCGCCGCGCGTTCGAGCAGGTCCGCAAGGGCTTCGGCGGGCGGACGGTCCTCGCGCAGGAACTCGGTCAGCGCGAGTTCGCTGCCCGCATAGCGCGCCAGCACCTGATCGAAAAACGCTGCCTTGCTGCCGAACGCGGTATAGAAGCTCGGCGGTGTGACGCCGAGCGCATCCGTCAGCCCGTTCAGGCCGACAGCATCGTAACCCGCCGCATGAAACATGCGCTGACCAATCTCGAGTGCCGTGTCGGGATCGAAGGCGCGTGGACGCCCGCGCCCCGGCTTCGCTTCCCTTTTTAAAATAGTGGTCACTATCAAAACTCATTGCGACACGGTTTCTTGAAATATATAGTGGCCACTAGTTTAATTCAAGCTACCCGACCAACAGGAGCAAGGCCATGGAAATCGGCATGATTGGACTGGGCGCGATGGGACGCGCCATGGCGCTCAATCTGGCGCGCGCGGGACACACGGTGAAGGCATGGAATCGTTCGGGCGGATCGGTCGAGGGCGTCACGATGGTGGCGTCGCCCGCTGAAGCCTTCCAGAGCGATGCCGTCTTCACCATGCTCGCCGACGACGACGCCATCCGCTCGACGCTGCTCGTCCCCAATGTGCTTGCTCACGCAAGGCCCGGACTGGTGCACGTGCTTTCGTCGACGATCTCGGTGGCGTTCGCGCGCGAGCTGGTCGCGGCGCACGAGGCGGCGGGCATCGCTTACGTTTCCGCACCGGTGCTCGGACGGCCCGACGTAGCGGCAAAAGGCGAGCTCAACGTGCTGGCAGGCGGACCGCCGGATGCATTGGCGAAGGTGCGTCCGCTGCTTGAAGTGATCGGCGGACGCATCTGGGACATGGGCGATCATGCGCCGACCGCGAATGCCGCGAAGATCGCCTGCAACATGATGATCACAATGGCCATCGAAGCGATGGCCGAAGCCGTGGTGCTGACCGAGGCAAACGGGCTGCCGCGCGAACGCTTTTTCGACGTGATCCTGAATACGCTGTTTGGCAGCCGTTCGTATCAGGTCTATTCGGCGAACATCGCGAACGAAAATTACGAACCCGGCTTCAAGGCGACGCTCGGACTGAAGGACTTGCGGCTTGCATCGGAGGCCGCAAACGATGCCGGCCGCATGCTGCCGATGCTGTCCGCCGTGCATGGCCGCATGCGTGAGACCGTCGAGGCGGGCTTCGGCGAACGGGACTGGTCGGCCATGGCGGCGTTCACGATTGCGGCGGCGGGGAAGTGATCGAAGCGGGCGGCCTGTTTCAAAGCCCGCGATGCGCCATCAGAACTTGTGCGTCATGCCGATGATGATGCCGCGTGCCGTCGCGCCGGGCGTCACCGGTATGCCCGAGTATTCCGTGCCTTCGAGGCCGTGCGTCGCCTGGTTGCGGTTGTCGACGAGACCCGCGAGCGCATAAAGGGTTGAGCGCTTGGAAAGAAAGTACATATAGCCGAGGCCGACCTGCTGCGCGTTGTTGCCGTTGCCGCTGCGGTCATGCAGATAGCCGTACATCAGCGCGACTTCATTCGCCGGATTCAGCAGCACGGACGCCGAAGCCGTATAGATGGCGACGTCCAGACTGTGATCGGACTGCTTCTCGGTCGTGTAGACGAGGTGGAAACGCGCGGCGTCGAAGCGCAGCGACGAGGCCAGCGTGAAGTTGCGCTGAATGGACGTACCCGCCGCGTTGGCCTGCTGCTCGTAGCCGGCTGCGAGATGCAACGGACCGTTGATGTACTTGAACACCGCGTTGTACAACTGGAGTCCGTTGGACGGCTTGGTGGTCGAGTCCCGCATGGCCACCATGAACTGCGCTTCGAAGCCCCGGTACTTCGGCGTGAAGTAGGTGAGCGCGTTGCTGGCGCGCACCGAGACGTCGGCCAGGTCGCTGAATGAAGAGGCGATCGACTTGCCGGCGATCGGGTCGAGTTCGCCATCGAGAAACAGATATTGCGGCTTCTTCTGACGTCCGACGCGGAATTCCCCGAAGTTGCCCGACATGCCGACCCAGGCGAGCCGGTTGAACGCTTCGCCCGCGACTTGCGGGGCACCGGTGAAGGCGGAGAAACCTTGCTCCAGCTGGAAGTTGACATGGACTCCACCGCCGATGTCCTCATGCCCGATCATGCCGTACACCGTCGCGAACAGTCCGCCCGACGATGCGCGCACGACGTGTCCCGCGCCGCCGTCCTGATACTCGATGCCGTTGTCGACGACGCCGTAGAGCGTCACCGAGGTTTGCGCGTGGGCGTCATGCAGCGCGCCGAGGGAAACGAGCGCAGAAGCCGCGAGAAGAGCCTTTTTCATTTGTCTCCGGAGTTTTTATCGTCACTGGGCAAGCGAACCGTTCGATGCGGTTCTGTCTCGTGTCTTGCCGATACGGCAGCAATGCACATGTAAGGAGGTTATTCGGTGCGCCTGCTGCGGTCCCTGCACAAAGCATGGATTCGCTGGTACTTTTGTCTTGACCTAGGGAATACACGGGGATGTGACGTTGCGCGGCGCGGCATGGCCGCATTGACAGGCCGCCGTCAGCCTGACGCAAGCACGCGAAGTCTAAGCTGTATGAGGCGTCTGGCCTCTCGGAAGAAGGAGAAGAAAGATGAGGGCGACCATCGTGCTGTTGACTCTTTCAGGCTGGCTGGCGGCGTGCGCCGGGCCGTCCACGGCTTCTCTGCCGGGCACGCAGCTGAGCGCCGTGCAGTGTCAGGACCTCGTTGCCAGCGGCGACAACAAGGCGCCTGATCGAGCGCGGTTGAAGAGCGAGCTCGCCGCGCTCGCCGATGTCGGCTACGACCCGGTGTCCGAGATGGATACCTATCCCGAGTCCTATCAGGCAGCGCAGCAGCGCATCAATCAGCGCTGCCGGATGTAACGTCGCCCCTCGCTCAACCCGCCACCGACCCCACGCGGATCGATTCGATCGATTTCCGCAAGCTAAGTGTGCGTCTCACCCGCTTTTTCCGCGATTCCCTTGTTCGTAAGATCTCGTCAAGCGCTGTGCTACGGCGTCGACTCGCTGCCAGAGGCCTGGCAACGCATGACAGGCGAGACGAAATCCCTTCACGACCAAGGAAATCATCACATGACCGAATCGAAGACCGAGAGCCTGGAAACCGCAATCCAGCGTGCCGGCAGCGCCGTCGAACTGCTGCGCAACAGCCAGCGTCGCGCGTTTTCGCATGGCACCGTGTCCGGCCAGTTCACCAACTGGCAAAGCGAAGTGAATGCATGGCGTGACGGCGTCGGCTTCATGGACCAGTCGCATCACATGGTCGACCACTACGTCAAAGGACCCGGCGCATTCGATCTGCTGTCCAGCCTCGCGGTCAACAGCTTCAGGAACTTCAAACCGGGCATGGCGAAGCAGTTCATCGCCACGACGCCGGACGGCCATTATCTCGGCGACTGCGTGCTGTTCTATCTCGAGGAAGAGCTGTTCAATCTCGTGGGTCGTCCGACGGCGCTCGACTGGGTGCAATATCACGTCGAGACCGGCAAGTGGGATGTCACGACGGAGCGCGACCCGCAGTCGATGGATCGCGGCGGACGCCCGCCCGTCGTGTACCGCTACGAGCTTCAGGGCCCGCTTGCCGGTCCGCTGGTCGAGAAGCTGACGGGCCAGCCGCTTCCCGATGTCAAGTTCTTCGGCATGACGGACTTCCAGATTGCGGGGCACCGCGTGCGCGCGCTGCGTCACGGCATGGCGGGCGCGGTGGGCTTCGAGATCTTCGGACCGTGGGCTGAAGGCGAAGCGATTCGCGACGCGATTCTTGCGGGAGGAGAAGAGTTCGGCCTGCTGCGCGTGGGCTCGATTGCCTACTCCACGGCCAATCTCGAATCGGGCTGGATTCCCGGCCCGCTGCCCGCGATCTTCAGCCAGGACGAGCTGCAGGGCTATCGCGAGTGGCTGCCTGCCAGGGCGGCCGGCAGTCTCGCGGGCAGTTTCAATTCGAAGGACATCGCCGATTACTACGTGACGCCGCTCGATCTCGGCTATGAGCGCATGGTGGCGTTCGATCACGACTTCGTCGGCGCCGAGGCGCTGAAGGAGCACGCGAAAGGCAAGCGCAGAAAGAAGGTCACGCTGGTGTGGGATGCGCAGGATATGGCGCGCGTGGTGTCGTCGGCATGGACGGATGGCCCGAAGCACAAGCACTTCAACATGCCGAAGGCGCGCTACGGCCTGTATCAGATGGACGAAGTGCGGGTGGGCGGCCAGCGCGTGGGCATCTCGATGGACTGCGGCTATATCGCGAACGAACGCAAGATCGTGTCGCTGGCGGTGGTCGACGAGGCCTACGCCGAGACGGGCACCGAGGTGACCGTGCTGTGGGGCGAGAACCCCGTCTCCACCAAGCCGCAGGTCGAACCGCACGAGCAGACTTCGATCAAGGCAGTCGTCGCACCCGCGCCCTACGGTGCGCATGCGCGCAACACGTACCGCAAGTAAGCGGGACGAGCGGCATGACGGTCCGGCGCGTCCGGGCCGTCGATGCGACGATCACCTTCGAGATGAGCGAGTCTGATGTGACTGAAACCTGCATCCTTACCCTTCAATGCGATGACCGTCCGGGACTCGTCGCGGCCGTCAGCGCGTGCCTGGCCGCGCACGGCGGCAACATCGTCGCCGCCGCGCAATTCAACGACCGCGCGTCGAACCGGTTCTTCATGCGCACCGAATTCGACGTTCACAACGCGGACACCCTCGGTTCGATCGAACGCGATATCGACGGCATCGCGCGTCCTGCCGGCATGCAATGGAAGCTTCGGCGCAAGGCCGCGCCCGTGAAGGTGCTGTTCCTCGTGAGCAAGCTCGATCATTGCCTGGGCGATCTTTTGTACCGGCGCCGCATCGGCGAACTGGCGATGGAGGTGGTCGGCATCGTCGGGAATCATCCGCGCGAGGCGGTCACGATCTCGCTGAGCAGCGGCGTGCCGTATCACCATCTGCCGGTCACGCGGGACACGAAGCCGCAACAGGAAGCGCAGATTCGCGGGATCGTCGAGGAAACCGGTGCCGAACTTGTCGTGCTCGCGCGCTACATGCAGGTGCTCTCGGACCGGATGGCGGGCTTTCTCGCGGGCCGCTGCATCAATATCCATCACTCGTTTTTGCCGGGCTTCAAGGGCGCCAAGCCCTATCACCAGGCGCACGCGCGCGGCGTCAAGATGATCGGCGCCACGGCCCACTACGTGACCGCCGATCTCGACGAAGGCCCGATCATCCATCAGGATGTCGAGCCCATCACGCATGCCGACGAACCCGATGACCTCGTGCGCAAGGGCCGCGACATCGAGCGGCGCGTGCTATCGGAGGCTGTGCGGCTGCATGTCGAGGACCGCGTGCTGCTGTCCGGAAGCAAGACCGTCGTGTTCCGGGACTGAGGCGAACGTGGCTGTCATCATTCAGGGAAAGCAGATTGCACGGGAACTGTGCGACACGATCGCGCGCGAGGCCGGGGCGTTTCGGCGGGAGCACGATCTTCCGCCTGCGCTGGCCGTCGTGCTCGTGGGCGATCATCCGGCGAGCGAAGTGTATGTCCGGCAGAAAGTCATCGAATGCGGCAAGGCCGGGATTCGCTCCGAGGAGTATCGGCTGCCGGGTTCAACGCAACAGGCGGAACTGCTCGAACTCATCGGGCGGTTGAATCGGGACGACAGGGTGCATGGGATTCTTGTCCAGCTGCCGCTGCCGGACGCTATCGACGCCGTCAGCGTGCTCGACGCCATCGCACCCGACAAGGACGTGGACGGCTTCCATCCGGTCAACGTGGGACGACTCTCGACGGGCAGCGACGGACTGGTTCCGTGTACGCCGCTCGGCTGCATGATGCTGCTCGATACCGTGATCGACGAACTGCGCGGCAAGCACGCGGTGGTCATCGGCAAGTCGAACATCGTCGGCAAGCCGGTGGCGCTGATGCTGCTCGAACGCGAATGCACGGTCACCGTCACGCATATCGCGACGCAGGGGCTGCCCGACATCGTGCGCGGGGCGGATATCGTCGTCGCGGCGGCGGGCGCGCCCCGGCTCGTGCGCGGCGACTGGATCAAGCCGGGCGCCGTGGTCATCGACGTAGGCATCACGCGCCAGAAAGGACCGGATGGCAGGACACGGCTCGTCGGCGACTGCGCCGCGCACGAGATGGACCATGCGGCCGCGGTGACGCCGGTGCCGGGCGGCGTCGGTCCCATGACCATCGCGTGTCTCCTGAACAACACGTTGAAGGCGGCACGGAGGCTTGCTCATGGATGAACTCGTGTGCGTGCCGCGCGTGGAGGAAGCCGAGGCGTCGTGTCAGGTCCGGCTCAGCGATATGAAAGTCATGGCGGACATCGGCGTATATGAAAGCGAGCAGGGCATGCCGCAGCCGCTTCTGATCGACGTTGCCGTAACCGTGCTGCCGCCTTCACGGGACGAGTTGTCCCACACCTTCGACTACACGCGTGTACGGGCCCATGCGCTCGAACTCGCGGGACAGCGCATCGCGCTCATCGAGACCTTCGCGTTGCGGCTCGCGCGCCTGTGCCTGGCCGAGCACGGCGTGCTTCAGGCCGAGGTGCGCATCGGCAAGCCGCGCGCCGTGCCCGGTTGTCTCGCGAGCACCAGCGTGACGCTGCGCAAGGACAAGCGCCGGTTTTAGTATCATGCAAGGCGCTTGCCTGGAAAGAAGGCGGTAGCCCACGGTCTTTCGAATCAATCGATCCCGGTTCACGGAGCCTGCCGCATCCAGGCCGGCTTCAGGAGAATGAATTGGATCGGATGAATGCAATGCAGGCTTTCGTCGAGGCGGTGAAGCAGCGCAGCCTCGGCGGCGCGGCGCAGCACCTCGGCATCTCGCGAACGCTCGTCAGTCGTCATATCCAGGCACTCGAAGACGAACTCGGCGTGCGCCTGATGAACCGGACCACGCGCTCCCTGTCCCTGACCGAAGCAGGGCAGAGCTACTACCATTTCTGCGACGACATCCTCACGCGCGTCGAGGAAATGGACCGGCAGGTATCGTCGGAAGCGGCGGAGGCGCGCGGTGAAATCTCCGTGCTCGCGCCGAAGTGGCTGCAAGCGCCCATCACCCATCTGCTGACCGCGTTCGCCAGACGTCATACGGAGATCCGGCCGCGCCTCGTGCTCGGCGGCGTCGCGCAAACGGCCTATGGCTTTCTGGAGCAGGGCTGCGATATCGCGCTGCATACGCGGCCGATACCGGACAGCCGCATCATCGCGCGGCGCATCGCGGACATTCCGTACTGCCTGTGCGGCTCCGCTGACTATCTCGCGGCTGCTGCGCCGCTGACGCATCCGATGGACCTCGCGAAGCATCCCGCGCTGGTGCATTTCGCCTATCACACCTGGCAGTTCGAGCAGGGCGGACGCGAGGAACGTTTCCAGCCGACGCCCGCGTTCTCCACCAACACGTTCTCCGCGTTGCGCGACGCCGCGCTCGACGGCCTCGGGTTGTCCTTGCTGCCGGTGCCGCTGGTGCGTGACGACCTCGCGCAAGGGCGGCTGCGTGCTGTGCTGCCCGAATGGACGCCGTTCGGGCAGACCTTGTATGTGGCGATCGCGCCGGGCAGCGGCGTGCCGGCGAAGGTGACGCTCCTGATGAACTTTGTCGTTGAATGGTTCGGCAAGCATCCGCTTTGATGGCGTCTGCGCTCAATCGCTTCCGTTGAGAACGAAAGGACTGTGCGGCGAATATCCCGGTGAAAGCGTGCAGCCGAACAAGGTCCAGTCGCCGAGACTGCGGCAGGCATGCCAGAAATGCGCGGGCACGGCGAGCTGCGGGCGCTGACCCGCCGACAGATCGCAGCCGAGCAGACTGACTTCGTGCATGCGGCTGCCGTTCGTCACGATCATCTCGGCGGGCGCGCCCAGGTAGTAGTGCCAGACTTCGATGCCTTCCAGCTTGTGCAGCGGCACGGGCTCGTCGCCCGCCAGCAGGACGTACATCGAGGACAGCCGGGGCGGTCCCCACGCTTCGCCGTCGGCATAATGCGGGGCGTACCAGCCCGCCAGATGATGCCGCTCCATACCGAACAACCGGATGATGTCGCGCACGCTGTCCATGCCTTACGACACCGTTGCCACATCGTGCGCCGGTGTACGCAGTCCTGCTTCCACGATGATCTGCGCCAGTACATCCTCGTTCCGGTAGCCCATCAGATGAACGCCGGCCACGCCTTCGATACCGCGTGTGCGCTGAATCATTTCGATGCAGAAGCGTTTCCCTTCGAGCCGCTGATCGACGGCCGCGCCGATCCGCTCCGTCACTGACAGCGGCACGTTCACGCCGGGCACGTGATCGGCCATCCAGCGCAGCGCCTTGGCCGTGGACAACACCCCCACGCCGACGATGATCGCTGCACGCCGATGCAGCCCGCGTGCGCGCACGGCGTGCATGAACTGCTCGAGCCGTTCGACATCGAAGCAGAACTGCGTCTGGATGAACTGCGCGCCGGCATCCACCTTGCGTTCGAGATTGGCAATGCGTTCGGCATACGGCGGCACGAAAGGGTTCGCGGTGGCGCCGAGGAACAGGCGCGGGGCGTGTTGCAGCTTGCGGCCCGATGCATATTCGCCGCGCTCGCTCATGCCCTTCAGCGTGTGCAGCAGATTGACCGAATCGAGATCGAAGACGGGTTTGGCGCCGGCATGATCGCCCTTGGAGACGTCGTCGCCGGTGAGGCACAGCACATTGCGGATACCGAGCGCCGCCGCGCCGAGCACGTCGCCTTGCAGCGCGATGCGGTTGCGGTCGCGGCAACTGACCTGACTGACGGGCGTGTAGCCGGCGGCGTGCAACAACGCGCTGGCGGCCGCGCTCGACATGTGGCAGTTCGCGCCCGCGCCGTCGGTGATGTTGATGGCATCGGTGAGGCCGCGGAACACGGCGGCGCGATCCAGCAGCGCGCGGGGATCGGCGGAGTCCGGTGGCGAGATTTCGACCGTGACGATGAAGCGATTGCGCTCGCGGCACAGGGTCGCGAACGGGTTGTCGACGGGATCGTTTTGAGCGCGCGGCGCTTGCGTCGCCGATGCAGCGGCTGGAACAGCAGTGGTCCTGGGTGGCGCGATCATCGGCATCCAGGTCGATCTGCCGGTCAGGCGATAGTCGCGCGGCCCTGCACGCCGGGTCCATGTGCTCGTGTGTCCCGGAAGAATGCGCGCATCGCCTTCGGTTGCATCGACCCAGGTGCAGCGGCGTTCGGGGCGGACTTCGCATTGACCGTCCAGGCGCACGCCGCCGCACGGCCCGTTGCGCATGCCCTTGGCGCAGCCCGTCGGACATGCCATGCCCGTCACCGAGAGGCCGCATTGACCGCACATCTGACAGTCGAAGAACGCGCGCTTGGCTGCGCGCTCGATCGGCAGGACGACGGCTTCCAGTCTCTGAACGCCGATCTTCTCCGCTACCGGCGCGAGCCGCGGCGCCATCCGTTCGAACAGGCCATACAGTCCGCGCATGCCGCGCGCATGCTTCAACGACCAGCGACGCAAGGTCTTCATCGCGGACTCGTCGATGAAAGCCGGCGAGCGTAAGCGGCGCGCTGTTCACGGGGTGAAGCGGTCATTGCATGTCTCCCATACGAGTCTTCGGATCGTCTTGCTCCATGGTCGCGAATGGCATCGCGTTCGTGGGAGCCTTCAACGATCTTATGCCTCGGCCGCATGGGGAAAAAGCACGTGAACCGCACACTTAGCTTGCGCAAATCAGGCGAATCCGCGGCGTTTGAGAGCGCTGACTTTCTGAACGAGCGGGTCTCCCTGAAGCAACGCGTGCCGCCAGCGAGCACAGTCATCCACGCCCGTGAAACCCCAACGTGCGCAAAAAGTGCCATCGAAACTCACTTTTGTGTAGGGACAGCCGCCGTGGCCTTCCCTATGCTGGGCACATTCGACGTCATCTATCCTGACGCTTTCCGTGATGCCGGGCCGCAATCCCGCCCAAGGCCACGATTCAGGCGTGACATGTCCCGATGACAGCCACGCGCGAAGTTTCAATCAAACATAAGAGACAAAGCATATGGAGACAACCGACCCCGGTCGATCAGGCATGTCGTACCGCTTCAGCGTGCTCGCGCTGCTGGCGCTGGGCGTGCTGATCGCCTACATCGACCGCACGAGCATTTCGGCCACGCTGGCGCATCCGGACTTCATCCGCCACTTCGCACTCGACGACATCGATCGCGGCTGGATCAACGCCGCGTTCTTCTGGTCCTACGGCGTGTTCCAGGTGCCGATGGGCTGGGTCGCCGACCGCTACGGCGTCAAGTGGCCGTATGCCATCAGTTTCGCGCTGTGGTGCGTCGCGACCGCGCTGATGGGCGCCGTGACCGCGCTGGCCAGTCTCGTGGTGATGCGGCTCGTCATCGGCGCGGCCGAAGCCATCGTGATTCCGGCGAGCTATCGCTGGATCCGCAATAACTTCGACGAAAGCCAGAACGGCCTCGCCGTCGGCCTGCTGGCGATGGGAAACAAGTTCGGTCCCGCGTTCGGCGCGCCGCTGGGTGCATGGATCATCGTCAACTATTCGTGGCAGGCCATGTTCATCGGCACCGGCCTGGTCGGGTTGATGTGGCTGCTGCCATGGCTCACGATGGTGCGCAGCGACTATCCGGCCCAACCCGAAGTCATCCGCTCGCACATCAGCGCGCGTACCGTGACGCTGGGCAATATCCTCAGCAGCCCGGTGGTGTGGGGCGGCATCATCACCAACTTCTGCTACGGCTATTTCACGTTCTATTGCATGACGTGGATGCCCGCCTATCTGGTCGAACAGCGGCATCTGTCGATCTCCCGGTCCGGCGTGTTCACGTTCTTCAGCTTCGCGGGCATCGCCATTGTCGCGTTGGTGGCGGGCTGGGTCGCGGATCGCGTGATCGCGGGCGGCCGCAATCCGATTCTCGTCCGCAAGGTCTTCACGGTGACCGGCTTCCTCGGCGGCTGCACGGTGCTGCTCGGCGCCTATGCGGACACCGTGCAGATGGCCTTGTTCTGGAACGTGCTGTCGCTGTCGCTGCTCGGACTCGTCACCGCCAACAATCTCGTGCTGTCGCGGCTCACGCTGATTCCGAAGCAGGCCATCGGCCTCGTCACGGGGATTCAGGGCGTGGCGACGAGCCTGGCCGGCGGCGTCACCGCGAGCCTGTCCGGCTGGCTTCTTCAAGTCAGCGGAAGCTATCGTCTGCCGATGCTCATCATTCTCGTCTTCCTGGTCGTCGGCGCGCTGGCCACGGCCTTCCTCTATCGCCCCGAATGGGCGCCCCGGGTGAGCGAACCCGAGGGCGAGCTGCACCAGGCATGAACTCACACAAGATCGTCAATTCACAGAAAGGGCATTCATGGCGAAAATCGTATTCGGAATGGCCGTGCCGCACAGCGGCATGCTCGGGCAGGCACCGGAAGACTGGCTCAAGAACGGCGAGCGTGACCGCAACAATCCCGAGCTCTGGTTCCGCAACCGCACGTGGACGTATCCCGAACTCGAAGCGCATCGCGAAGCAGCCTTCGAGCCCTTCCTGACGCTCGAGGATCGCACCGCGCGCGCAGCGCGCTGCCGCGTCGCGCTCGACAAGATGGCGGCGGCGTACCGTGAAGCGAACATCGACGTCGCCATCATTCTCGGCAAGGACCAGAAGGAAATCTTCACGGACTTTTCGCCTTCCATTGCCATCTATAGCGGCGCGGAAGTGCACAACGGTCCGCCGCAGCGCTCCGTGTATGCGCCGGATCATCATGTCGTGCATCCATGCCATCCGACGCTGGCCACCTACCTGATCGACTATTTCCAGCGCGAGAACTTCGATCTGACCGACCTGTTCGCGTGGCCCGACAACGTCTGGATGAAGCCGCTGCCCGACTATCCGGTCGCGCCGCATGCGTACAGCTTCGTGTATCACCAGATCATGGGCGACGAGCCGCCGCCGCACGTGCCCGTCATCATGAACTGCTTCTATCCGCCGACGCAGCCTTCCATGTCGCGCTGCATCGAGTTCGGCCGCGTGTTGCGCGATGCGATCACCGCATGGCCCGAAGACGTGCGCGTGGGCATCTTCGCGTCGGGCGGCCTGTCGCACTTCGTAAACGACGAGGAATTCGATCAGCGCATCATGAAGATGCTGGCCGCCTACGACTACGACGGTCTCGCCGCCGTGGACGATCGCTCGTATCAGTCGGGCACGTCGGAAATCAAGCTCTACGTGAGCGTGATGAAGGCCGTCGAGGAAACCGGCGCGGCGATGACGCTGGTCGATTACGTGCCCTGCTGGCGCACGGCGGCGGGCACCGGCGAAGGCATGGGCTTCATGTACTGGAAGGGCGCGGAATAACGCGCGGGCCGGGTAAGCCGCAAGCGCCCGTCGAGGCGATCCGTGCGACACTTCAACCCAGCGCGACCCTTCTTCGTCTGAACGAGTCGGACGGAAGGCATGGCCACCGCCGCAACCTGCGCGCGGAACGGGAACACGAGGCCGGCCAGAGCACAGCCGGTCCGCAAGGAGACATCAATGACGCAGGGTGCCTCGGGGAAACCGCCCGCCAGGACCTTCGCCGACGCAACGCTCAAGACCGTTCCGAAGGTGCGGCTCTACGTGGAGCGGCCTGAAGAAAAGCAGTGGTTCGTCCATGTGGGCCACGTCACGGACCGCGGCCGCTGGCGCACGGAGCCGCACGCGCATCCCGAATATGGGCAACTGATTTTTGTGCGCAGCGGTTGCGGCGTGATGAATCTCGAAGGCCGCAACGTGCCGTTCGAAGGGCCCTGCGCGTTGCTGCTGCCCACCGAATGCGTGCATGGTCTGGACTACCAGCACGATGCCGACCGCTGGGTCGTCACCATCGAGGTGTCCTATCTCGCCCAGGTCAATGCAAGACTGGATGATTTCATCGCGCTGTGGTCGGCGCCCCGCGTCATTTCATTCGCGGGCACGCGCGACGGCGGCGCCGAGTTTCATAGCCTCGTCCGACGTCTCAAGGCGGAAGCCGCAGCGCTAGCCATGGGGCACATCGTCGGCACCGAGGCGCGCCTGACTTTGCTGTTGCTCGAACTCGTGCGCGAAGCCCGTCTCGATGAAAGCGGAACTGAGTCGGGCACGCGTAACGACGTCCGTGTGGTGGAGCGCTTCAGAAAGCTCATCGACGAGCATTTCCGCGATAACTTCTCGCTGCAGGAGTACGTCTCGATGATGGCGATCTCGCTCGTGCAGCTGCGTACCGCGTGCGCGTCGGCGGCGGAGCAGAGTCCGACCAAGCTCATTCACGCGCGCATCATCACCGAAGCGAAGCGCAACCTGATCTTCGGCGATCTCTCGGTGGAACAGATTGCGTTCGGACTCGGTTTCGCCGATGCCGCGTACTTCACCCGTTTTTTCCGCCGCGAAACCGGACAGGCGCCCAGCCAGTTCCGTGCCGCCGCGCGCTTGCAGCACGCGCCGAAATCGGTCACGTCCTGAGCCGCCTCATTGCTTCGCGGCTTCCTCCAGCCCGCCGCCCAGCGCCGCATAGAGCGTGACGAGACTCGTCTGCGCGGAAAGCTGCGTCGTCGCGAGCGATTGTTGAGCGGCATACAGCAACCGCTGCTCCGTCAACGCGTCGAGCAGACTGGCGCTGCCTTGCCGGTATAACGCCATCGACAGATCGTACGCATGCTGGTCGGCATCGACGGTCTGGGTCTGGGCATCGAGCTGCTCGCCGATGGTCGCGCGCGTCGCGAGCGCATTCGCCACTTCCTCGAATGCGGTCTGAATGGTCTTCTCGTAGGTCGCGACGTCGATGCGATAGGTCACTTTCGCGGCGTCCAGCGTGGCCCGGTTCGCGCCCGCATTGAAGATGGGCAGCGACGCCGACGGCTCGAACGACCAGCTCCGGTTGCCGCCGCTGAAAAGCGACGCCAGCGCCGGACTCTCGAAGCCGAGCGCGGCCGTGAGGCTGATGGTCGGGAAGAAGTTGGCGCGCGCCGCGCCGATGTCCGCGTCGTCCGCCTTTAAAGCATGTTCCGCCGCGAGCACGTCGGGGCGTTGCTGAAGCACGGAAGAAGGGACCCCGGCTGGAATAGCCGTGAGACTCGTGACCGGGTCGATGCTCGCATCGGGCAGATCGGCTTCGGGCACCGGCGCGCCCGCGACGAGGTCGAGCGCATTGCGCGCCTGCGCCACCGTCGTCATCGCCTGCGCGACGGCATTGCGCGCCGACTGCACGCTGCTGCGCGCCTGTTCGTAGTCGAGGCCGCTGGTCGCGCCCAGCGCATGTTCGCGTTGCACGAGGTTGAAGGTGCGTTGCTGGCTGTCGAGCATGTCGCGCGCGATCGCCAGCAGGCGCTTGTCCGTGGCGAGCGTCAGCCAGTCGCTCGCCACATCCGAGACGAGGCTGATCTGCGTGCTGCGGCGTGTTTCCTGCGTGGCGAGGAAGGTTTCCAGCGCGGCATCGCTCAGGTTGCGCACCCGGCCGAACAGGTCGATCTCATAGGCTGTGAAACCCAGGTCGGCGCTATAGATATGCGACGTGGTGCCGCTGCCGTTGCCCGTGGTGCTGCCCGAGCCGGACTCGGCGCGGCGCACGGAGTTCGGCGTGCGGCCCGCGTCCTGGCTCGCGCCCACATCGATCTCAGGCAGCAGCGACGCGCGCTGGATCCGGTACTGCGCGCGCTCTTTCTCGATGTTCAATATCGCGATGCGCAGATCCCGGTTGCTCGCGAGCGCCAGTTCAAGGGTTCGCTGCAGACGCGGATCGACGAAGAAGGTACGCCAGCCGATGTCGGCGGCCAGGGTGTCTGTGGCGGCCGTTACGGTCGGCCCGGGCCACGAAGCGGGCACCGGCGCGGCGGGCCGCTGGTAATCCGGCGCCAGATTGATACAGCCGCCGAGCATGCCCAGCCCGCCGACCGCCGCCGCGACGGGCAGCCAACGCCATGCCGCCTTCATGCTTCACCTCCGTTCGAATCCACATCCCGCGCACTCCAGTCGCCGCCCTGGCCACCCGGATGCGAGCGCTTGCTCGAGAACTTGCGCACCATGAAATACGCCAGCGGCGTGAAGAAGATGCCAAGCAGGGTGCCGACGAGCGTCCCGCCGAACACGCCGGTGCCGATGGAATGCCGCGCCGCCGCGCCCGCGCCGGTGGCGACCACGAGCGGCGCGACGCCGAGCAGGAAGGCAAGCGACGTCATGATGATGGGACGGATACGCAGCGCGACCGCCTGTTCGATAGCTTTCATCGTGGACTTGCCTTCGCGTTCGAGCATCACGGCGAACTCGACGATGAGAATCGCGTTCTTCGATGCCAGCCCCACGGTGACGAGCAGGCCGACCTGGAAGTAGACGTCGTTGGAGAGCGCCCGCAGGCTCGTGGCGAGCGACGCGCCGAGCACGCCCAGCGGCACGATGAGCAGCACGGCCAACGGCACCGACCAGCTCTCGTAGAGCGCGGCGAGGCACAGGAACACGAACAGCACGGACACGGCATAGAGATACGGTGCCTGTCCGCCCGAGAGCTGTTCCTGGTACGACAGTCCGGTCCACGCGGAGGTGATGCCCTTCGGCAACTGGGCGACGAGTTGTTCCATCGTCTGCATGGCCTGTCCGGAACTGACGCCCGTTGCCGGATCGCCGACAATTTCGAACGACGATTGCGCGTTGTAGCGGTCGAGTTCGGGCGGGCCGTAGGTCCAGTGCGAAGTCGCGAACGCGGAGAACGGCACCATCGTTCCCGATGCATTGCGCACGTACCATTGCAACAGCGATTCAGGCGTCATGCGAAACGGCGCGTCGCCCTGCACGTAGACCTTCTTGATGCGCTCCTGGTCGAGAAACTCGTCCACGTACTGGCTGCCGAGCGCACCTTCGATGGTCGCGTTGACGTCGCTGATGTTCAGGCCCATGGCGCTGGCCTTGCGGTCGTCGATGGCGAGCGACAACTGCGGCGTGTCGCTCAGGCCGTTGAAGCGCACCTGACGCACGAGGCCGCTCTGGTTCGCCTGCGCGATCAGCTTGTCGCGCGCCGCCGCGAGCGCCGCGTGCCCGACATTGTCCTGGTCCACCAGCTCCATGTCGAAGCCGGAACTGACGCCCATGCCGCGCACGGTCGGCGGCTGGAAGATGAAGACCTTCGCGTCGCGGATGGTTCGCGACAGGTCGCGCGATGCCTTCGTGACCAGGCTTTCCGCCGAGTCGTTCGCGCTGCTGCGCTGGTCCCAGTCCTTGAGCTTCACCCACATCATGCCGACGTTCTGACCGTTGCTGCCGGTGGCATAGCCGGCCACGTTGAACACTTCGGTGATGTCCGGCTGCTTCAGCAGATAGTCTTCCACCTTCTGCATGATCGCTTCGGTGCGTTCGCGGGTCGCGCCGACCGGCGCCTTGACGGTGACCATCAGTCTGCCCTGGTCTTCGAGCGGCAGGAACGAGGTGGGCAGATGCATGAACAGCAGGCCGCCGCCAATCACCAGCAGCGCATACACGATGATCGCGGGCTTGCGGTGATGCAGCATCTTGTCGACGGCGCGGCGGTAGGCGTTGTCGGTCTTGTCGAAGCCGCGGTTGAAGCGCGTGAAGAACCCGCCCTTCGGCTTGACGTGGCCTTCCTTGAGCAAGGTGGCGCACAACGCGGGCGTGAAGGTCAGCGCGACGAGCACGGACAAGGCCATCGCCGACACCACCGACACCGAAAACTGGCGATAGATGATGCCCGTGGAGCCGCCGAAGAAAGCCATCGGCAGCAGCACGGCGGACAGCACCATGGCGATGGCCACGAGCGCGCTGCTGATCTCGGTCATCGATTTGCGCGTGGCTTCGCGCGGCGACAGATGTTCCTCCGACATCAGCCGCTCGACGTTCTCGACCACGACGATCGCGTCGTCCACCAGCAAGCCGATGGCGAGCACGAGGCCGAACATCGTCATCATGTTGATGGAGTAGCCGAACAGATCGAGGATGCCGAAGGTGCCGAGCAGCACCACCGGCACCGCAATGGCCGGGATCAGCGTGGTCCGCCAGTTTTGCAGGAACAGGAACATGATCGCGACCACGAGCACGATGGCTTCGAGCAGCGTCTTCACCACTTCCTCGATGGACGTCTTGATGAAGGGCACCATCTCGTACGGATATTCGACCTTCAAACCGGCAGGGAAGGTGGACGCGCGCTTTTCGAGGAAGTCATGCACTTCCTTGTCCACCTGAACTTCGTTGGCGCCGATCGCGAGCTGCAGCCCGAGCCCCGCAGCGGGCTTGTTGTTGAAGTTCGATTCGACCGTGTATTCCTGCGGCCCGAGCGCCACGCGCGCGACGTCGCTCAACAGCACCTGCGAGCCGTTGGTCTGCGTCTTGAGCACGATGTTGCGGAACTGCTCCGCTGTGGTGAGGCGGCTGCGCGCGGTGATCGTGGCGTCGAGTTCCTGTCCCTTGACCGACGGCGTCTTGCCGACTTCGCCCGCGGCGATATCGACGTTCTGCGTATTGATCGCGCTGACGATGTCCGCCGGCATCAGCGCATATTTTTGGAGCTTGTTCGGATCGAGCCAGATGTGCATGGCGTACTGATAGCCGAACTGCTGCGCCTGACCGACGCCCGGAAGACGCTCGATCGGTTCCTCGAGCTGGCTGTAGAGATAATCGGCGATGGCCGACTTGCTCATCTTGCCGTCTTCGGACACGAGGTTGAACACGAGGAACGTATCCGGCGATGCTTTCCTCACGGTCACGCCACTCTGCTGCACTTCCGTGGGCAGCAGCGCGTTCGCGGACTGCAACTGGTCCTGCACCTGAACCTGCGCCGTATCGGGATTGGTGCCTGCCGCAAAGGTGAGCTTGATCGAGATGCTGCCCTGCGAGTTCGCGCTCGACGACATGTACATCAGGTTGTCGAGCCCGACCATCTGCTGCTCGATCACCTGCACTACCGCGTCCTGATTGGTCTGCGCAGACGCGCCGTCGTAGGTGGCCGCGATCTGGATGGTCGGCGGCGCGATGTCGGGATACTGGTCCAGCGGCAACTGCGTGATGGTGAACGCGCCGGTCAGCGTGACGATGATCGCCAGCACCCAGGCAAAGACAGGCCGGTCGATGAAAAAGTGAGCAATGCGCATGCGTCGGCTCCTTCAGTCAGCCGAAGCGGTGGAAGTCGGCGGCTGCGTTGCCGCCACGGCCGAGGCTGGCATCTCGACCGCTTTCACGGTGTCGCCGGCATCGACATACTGCGAGCCTTCCACGACGATGCGGTCACCCGAGGCGAGCCCGCCCGTCACCACCCATTGATTGCCGTCGGCGGTGCCGGACAGGGTCAGCGTGCGCTGTTCGATCTTGCTCTTTGCGCCGACCACCAGTGCGCTCGCATCGCCGCGCTGGTCGTGCGTGACCGCTTGCTGCGGCACCAGGATCGCGTTCTCGTCGATGCCCTGATCCACCACCGCATGCAGATACTCACCGGGCAGCAGCATCTTCTCCGGATTCGGCACCACGATGCGCAGCGTGATGGTGCCCGTGGTCTGATCGACGCCCACGCCCGCGAACTTGAGCGTGCCTTCATGCTTGTAGGTCGTGCCGTCTTCCAGCGTAATCCGCACTTTCGCGTTGCCGGCTGCATCGGTTTTCAGGCTGCCGTCCGCGAGCTTCTTGCGCAACGCAAGCACCGCCGTGCTCGACTGCGTCACGTCGAGATACATCTGGTCATAGGCGTAGATGGTGGCAAGCGCGGTGCTCTGATCGGCCGTGACCAGCGCGCCCGGCGTGTAGGTCGACGCGCTGATCGTCCCGCTGATGGGCGCGGTCAGGCGCGTATAGCCCAGGTTGATGCGCGCGCTTTCGAGCGCGGCACGGTCAGCGTCGATGGTCGCTTCATCCTGCTTGAGCGTGGCCTCGGCTTGTTCGAGCGTTTCCTTGCTGATCGCATCGATGGCGGCGAGCGACTTGTCGCGCTCGGCGATCGGCCGCGCCGACAGCAAAGCCGCCTGCGCCTTCTCCAGATCGGCCTTGTCGGCGTCATAGGTGGCCTGATAGGGCGCGGGATCGATCTGATAGAGCACTTGTCCCGCGCGCACTTCGCCGCCTTCTTCGAATAAACGCTTCTGGATGATGCCGCTGACCTGCGGTGTGACCTGCGACGTGAGGAAGGCGGTCGTGCGTCCCGGCAGCGAAACCGACTGCGCGTATCGCGTCGTGTGGACGGTCATCACGTTGACGCTCTGTACCTTCTTCTGCTCTTGCTTCGAAGCCGGCGAGCAGGCCGTCAAAGAACCTGTGAACGACAGCACAGCCATGCCGTACAGCACGGAACGCGGAACTCTCATGGGGTCGACCTCGATGCGACAAGCGCGGCATTTGCCAGATGAGCCGATTATCCAAAGCAATTTCGCAAGAAATTAGGAAGTTCGGTCCGGCATGTTGGCGACGTCAAACCAGGCAGTAGAATCCGCTGCATGACGACCCCCACCACGCACACCAAGGCGGCAAAGAAGACGTTTGGCCTCACGGCCAAGCTGTTCGTTGCCATGCTGGCGGTGAACATCGTGCTGATCGGGGCCATGTCCATTGGCGCGCGCATCAGCTTTCAGCGCGGCTTTCTCGGCTATCTGACGCAGCAGGACCAGAAGCGCCTCGACGACAGCGTGGCGCCGCTCGCCAACGCCTATCAACAGCACGGCAACTGGGACTTCATCCGCCAGGACCGGCATCTGTGGCACATGCTGATGCTGCCGAGCGGCCGCTCCTTTACGCCGTCGCCCGACAACGCGCCGTTTCCGGTGCCGCCGCTCGCGGATCTGATCGGCGCGAACCTGCGCTTCACGCTGGTCGATGCGAACCACGTCTATCTGGCCGGCAATCGCCGCATGTTCGACGGCGCGCCGCGCAAGCCGGTTGTCGTCGAGGGCAAGACGGTCGGCTGGCTGCTCATCGCGCCGGTGCAGGACGTCATGGAGCCGGGCGATCTGCGCCTTCAGGAAACCCAGCGCGAGGCGAGCTGGGTGCTGGCCGTGGCGGCCACGCTGATCGCCGTGCTGATCTCGCTATGGATTGCGCGCAGCCTGGGCTTGCCCTTGCAGCGCATCGCGCGTGCGACGCACGTGCTGGCGCGCGGCGAGTTCAACGAGCGCGTGCCCGTGGTCTCGGGCGGAGAACTGGGACAACTCGAAGCGGATTTCAACAATCTCGCTGAAACGCTCGAACGCAATGAACAGATGCGCGCGGCGCTGGTCGCCGATGTCTCGCACGAACTGCGCACGCCGCTCGCCGTGATGCGCGCGGAAGTCGAGGCGCTCGAAGTGGGCGTGCGCGAGATGAATGTCGACGCCATGCGTTCGCTGTCGCTGGAACTGGAGCGGCTCAGCCGGCTCACCGACGATCTCTATCACCTCTCGCTGTCCGATGTCGGCGCGTTGCAGTATCACTTCGGCGATGTCGATGTGAGCGACGCGCTCGACGAAATCCTGCGCCTGTTCGGCCGACGTCTGGCGGACGCGGGCATCACGCTGGAAACGCGGCTGCCCGACGCTGCGCCGCTCGTGTACGGCGACGAACGCCGTCTGCAACAGGTGTTTTCGAACATCCTGCAGAACGTCGTGCGCTACGTGCCCGCCGGCGCGACGCTGAGCGTTGGTGTGAGAGCAGAGGGCGGACGGGTGCATGTCGACTTCCAGGACAGCGGGCCGGGCGTGCCGGAGGCATCGCTGGCCGTGCTGTTCGAACGTTTCTATCGCGTCGAGAGTTCGCGCAGCCGCGCGACGGGCGGCGCGGGTCTCGGCTTGCCGATCTGCCGCAGCATCGTCCAGGCGCACGACGGGCGCATTTCGGCCGCAAAGGCGCCGCAGGGCGGTCTGTGGATCGCCATTGTTCTTCCACGCCAGAGCGAGGATTCGTGAGCGACACAAGTGTTGATATCGACGTGCTGATCGTCGAGGACGAACCCAAGCTGGCGTCCGTGATGGTCGATTTCATCCGCGCGGCCGGGTATGCGCCGCGCTGGGTCGCGAACGGCGCGCAGGTTGCCGCGGCCGTGGCCGGGCATATGCCGCATCTGATCATTCTCGACCTGATGCTGCCGGGCCGTGACGGACGCGATATCTGCCGCGACCTGCGCAGCTTCAGCGACGTGCCGATCATCATGGTCACGGCGCAGGCGGAGGAGGTGGATCGGCTGCTGGGACTCGAACTCGGCGCGGACGATTACGTCTGCAAGCCCTTCAGCCCGCTGGAACTGGTGGCGCGCGTCAAGGCGATCCTGCGGCGTGCGCGGATTCACGCGCATCCGGAAACGAGCCCGCTGCAACTCGATGAAGCGCGTTTGCAGGCTACGTATCGCGGCGCGGCGCTCGACCTGACGCCAATCGAATTCCGCCTGCTCGCCACACTCGCGAGCCGGCCGGCGCAGGTGTTCTCGCGCAACAAGCTGATGGACCGGCTCTATACGGACGGGCGCATCGTGGAGGACCGCACCATCGACAGCCATGTGCGCAAGCTCCGGCGCAAGCTCGAAGCGATTGCGCCGGAGGAGGACGTGGTGCAGTCGGTGTACGGCGCGGGGTTCAAGCTCGTCCTGTAGACGACGAGCGGGTCGTCACGCGTTGACGCACCTGAAGCCGGCATACACGTACTGGTAATGCCCCTGGAACCAGTTGCGGAAGCTCGGCCGCAACATGCAGGCGGCCGTGCGCGGCGAGCCGCCCTTGATGACGAAGTGCTTGCCGTCGAAGAAATTGGCGGAATAGCCGAGGTAGAACGGAAACGGCTCGAAACCGTCGAGCGGCGCGAATTCCGTCGAGGTCCATTCCCAGCCGTTGCCGAACTGGCCTTCCACGCCGAACTCGCTGCGGTTGTCCGGGTGCGCCTGCACCGGCGAGGGGTCCCAGCGGCGGAAATCGAAGTTGCCTTCCGCGACATGCGGCGCGCCCGACGCCGCGCGCTGCCATTGCGCCTCGCTCGGCAGTTTCTTGCCGGCCCAGCGGGCGTAGGCCTTCGCTTCCGCATGACTCACGAACACGGGCCAGTCGAGCGGCAGCGCGATTTCGTCGAACATCGTGCGGAGAGTCCACGAGGCGCCGGACGGAATCCAGAACGCCGGATGCGCGATGCGCTGTTCTTCCTTCCACGCCCAGTCGGCATCGTCCCAACAGGCACGGTTCGCGTAACCACCGGCTTCGATAAAACGCAGCCAGTCGCCGTTCGTGACCATGTGGCGGTCGATCTCGAAAGCGGGTACGTCCACGCGCTGTGCACCGAATTCGTTATCCCAGCCGAACATTCCGCTGTCCCGCGCCAGACCCAGCGTCGCCGCACCGGCCGGCACGCGCACGGTTTCATGTGCGAGCGGACGGTCCGAGGTGCGGTCGGACGAAGCATTGGGTGGTGCAGTTTTTCTATCGACCGGCAATTGATGCAACATGTACGCGAGTGTCTCCGCATGCATCAGACGATGCTCGATGGCGACTTCGAGCAGTTGCGCAGCCGATTCTTCCGGAGATAGCGGAGCCGTCGCGAGTTCGACCGGATCGAAACAAGCGTCGATCGCCGCGCGCACCGTGTCGCGGTAGGCGCGCACTTCGTCGAGTGTGGGCCAGTCGGCGGGCTGGTCGGTGGGCAGGCCGCCGTCCACCGGATCGATGCCGAACGCGAACAGATCGTCGTAAGCGGCATTGGGGCTCGGCAGATGGAACAGCCGCTGGTCGAACAGATTGCGGTCGAAGGCTTCCAGATGCCCGATATAGAACACGATGCGATGCCGTTCGGCAATCGGCCTGTCATACAGATGTTCGGGCTTGACGACGCCGAAGAGTTCGTCCATGACGCGTCGCGCCTCGGCGAGGCGTTCGAGCAGAGGGTGACGCAGTGAAGGGTCGCGATTCATCTCGCTCATTCTCCTTGGCAGGCCAGCTAGGCTAAAGAGCCTAATGCGTAGCGAGCAGCGTGCCAACTGAAAAATGAGCGCCGATTATTCTCAGGCTGGAAACAATCGCCGGCGGATCCACACCGGACGGGGCCGCGATCAGACGGCGCGCAGACCGTCGAAGTCGCAAATGCGGATGAACTTGCCCTGCGTTTCGATCAACCCCGACCGGTCGAAGCGCGACAGCGTGCGGCTGACGGTTTCGAGCGTCATGCCGAGATAGCTGCCCATGTCGTCGCGCGTCATGCGCAGCGTGAACTCCGACGCCGCGTAGCCGCGTCGCGAGAGCCGCGAGGAAATGTCGAGCAGCAGACGCGCGACGCGTTCGTCGGCGCGCAGCATGCCGAGCCTGACGACGTGATTCGTTTCCCGGTTCAGCGCGTGGCTCATCATGCGGTGCAGGCGCTTCTGCAAGGCATCGGTTTCGCGGCACATGCGCTCGAACAGCGTGTAGGGCACCACGCACACGGTGCTGTCTTCCAGCGCGACGGCGTCGCAGGTATGCGCGCCTTCCTCGATGCTCTCGAAGCCGAGCGCGTCTCCCGCCAGCAGCAGGCCGGTCACCTGCTCGCGGCCGCCGTCCTGCGTGACGACCGTCTTGAGCGAGCCGGCGCGCAGCGCGAACAGGGCGTCGAAACGGTCGCCGGCGCGAAACAGGGCTTCGCCCCGTTTCACCTTGCGCGTGACGGAGATGATGTTCTCCAGCTTGGCGATATCGCTGGCGCAGAGTCCTTCAGGCATGCAGAGATGACGCATGGCGCAGGTGGAGCAATTCGCCGCGGCGCGCCGCGCGCGGTGGGTGTCGGACAGTGCGCTCATGGGCTTCGTTTGTTGATGAATGACAAACGATTTTCCCACGCTGCTTTCGGCGCCCAGCGTGGAAAATTGACGCAGGCTGAAACCGATACAGCATTTTTTACATCAGGCGTCCGCGGCGTCCTCGTCGGTGCCGGCGGCGGATGGAATCAGCAAGACCGGCAGTGTCGCCTGGCGCAGGCAGCGCTCGGCCACGCTGCCGACAATCAGCCGCCGGAAGCCCTTGCGGCCGTGCGTGCCCATGACCAGCAGGTCGGCATTGAAGGCCCCGGCCGCCTGGATGATGAGCGTCGCCACGTCGTCGCTGGCGGTGGCTTCCACCGTCACCACGTCGCCGGCAATCCCGCGCGCCTTCATCGCGGCGGCGGTGTCGCGCGCCAGTTCGGCGCCTTGCTCCATCAGGCTCTTTTGCAGCGAGGTCGGATCGTAGCCGGGCACGTCCATGTACATCGGACCCGTCTCGACGACGTAAAACGGCTGCATGACCGCTTGATGCGTGGCGGCGAGATCGAGGGCGGCATCGAACGCGTGTTGCGAGGTGCGGCTGCCGTCGATGGCGACGAGAATGCGTTTGAACATGGCGATTTCCCCCTGATGATGATCGATCGGCGAACGGCGGTAGCCGCCGTGCCTCCGGATGATAAGGCGCGGGTCTTGCCGTGCCGTGCGGCTTTTTGGCGAAAGGTCGATCCCGCGCAAGGCAGGCCGTACAATTCGTGCTTCTCGGCATCAGCGGCTGCTTAATTCGCGCGGCCGCGATCTCCTTGTAGCATTTCTTCAGCCTGTCTGCCTGACTTACCGTGACCACGACGCCGCCCGCCGCACCCGCTCTCGCTTTCAGAACCGCCCTTTACGCGATGCTCGGCATCGGTCTCGTCAACATGCTGGTCGCGCTCGACCAGACCGTGGTCAGCACGGCCTTGCCGTCGATCGTGGCGGAGCTGCACGGCTTCGAGTTCTATGCGTGGATCGCGAGCGCGTACCTGCTGGCGTCGGTGGTGACGGTGCCGGTGTTCGGACGGCTCGGCGACTACTTCGGGCGCAAGCGTTTCGTCGTGGCGGCGGTGATCGTGTTCACGCTGGCCTCGGTCTTGTGCGGACTCGCGCCGAACATGCTGTTCCTCGTGCTGGCGCGCGGCCTGCAGGGCGTGGGCGGCGGCATGATGGTGGGCACCGCGTTCGCCTCGATTCCCGACCTGTTCCCCGATCCGCGCACCCGCGTGCGCTGGCAAGTGGTGCTCGCGGCGGCCTACGGCATCGGCACGGCGGCGGGGCCTTCGCTGGGCGGCTGGATGAGCGAGCACTGGGGCTGGCGCTCGACCTTCCTCGTCAATCTGCCGGTCGGCATCGCGGCCCTGTACTTCATCTGGTCGCACCTGCCGAACCTGCACCGGCCGCGCGCGGGCGGCGTGAAGATCGACTGGACCGGCGCGGCGCTCGTCGGGCTCGTGCTCGGCGGCTTCCAGGCGCTGATCGAGGCGCTGCCGAAGGACGGCTTCACGACCGGCAATATCGCGCTGGGTGTGGGCGTGGTGCTCTGCGCGGCGGCGCTCCTGATCTGCGAGCGGCGCGCGACGCATCCGATCATCCCGCTCGACATCTTCCGCGACAGCCAGCTCAACACCTTGTTCACGCTGTCGTTCCTGGCGGGCTTCGTGATGTTCTCGCTGATTTTCTTCGCGCCGCTGCTGCTGCAAGGCGGTTTCGGGCTGTCGCCGCAGCAGGCGGGCCTGCTCGCGACGCCCATCGCCGCATGTATCGCGCTCGGCAGCTTCATCAACACGCGCATCGTGATTCACATGAAGAAGCCGGTGAACATCCTGTCGATCGGCTTTACGCTGCTGCTGGTCGCGTCCGTGGCGCTGGCGTTCGCGCGCATCTCGACGCCGCATGTCTGGATCGAGCTGCCGATGGCCGCCATCGGCATCGGCCTGGGCTTCATCCTCAACAACATGAACATCTTCGGGCAGGAGATCGCGGGCCGCGAGCGCTTCGGCATCACCACGGCGCTGCTGCAATCCACGCGCATGGTGGGCGGCATGATGGGCACGAGCATTGTCGGGACGATCGTCGCGCATCACTACGCGAGCGTCGTCGAGCGCACGGTCAGCGTGCTGGGTCCGCAGGTCTCGGCACAGTGGCTGCCGCGCATGGCCGATCCGCGCATTCTCGTCGACGAAGCGCTGCGCGAACATCTGCTCGGCGAACTGACTGCCGCGGGCCTCGACGCACCCGCGCTGTTCGACGCCGCCCGCGACGCGCTCGTGCAGTCGATTCACATCGGCGTAATGCTGACGGCGGTCGCGGCGCTGGTCGCGGTGCTATTGGTGCGGCGCATCGCGCACATCACGTTCCGCAAGCCGGCGGCGCCCGCGGCGAAGTCCTGAGTCATTGCTGCGGGGCTGCATTGACGACGCGTTGGTCAGCCCTGCGTTATTGACGGCCGTCGCGGTGCTGCTGGTGCTGCTGGTGCGACGCATCGCGCACATCACGCTCCGCAAGCCGGCGGCGAAGCCCTGAATCTTCGCGCGCGACGTTGACGCTTCGTTCCCCGGGCCTGTAGCTTCTGCTTTGCGCCCAAGCGTACAGGCCGATCTTCCGATGCCCGCCACGACCGTGCATCCCGTTTGCTTCACGCCTTTCCATCGCGGATTGCATGGAACGCCTGGCGCAACCCGCGAGTCTTCGCATTAGCGGGCGGCGCGAGCGCAGGCTGGCCGCTCCCCCTGCCCATCACCATGAGGAGCTGACATGAAGATCACCGGAGAGATGCTGATTGGCGCATCGGCCGTGCGGGGCACCGATGCCACGCTCCGCGCGTTCGACCCCGCGCGCAACGCCGACCTGGAGCCCACCTTCGGCGGCGGCGGCGCGGCGGAAGTCGCGCGCGCCTGCGAACTCGCTGAAGCCGCCTTCGACGCCTATCGGAACGCCCCGTTCGAAACGCGTGCGCAGTTCCTGGAGGCGATTGCCGACAACATCATCGCGCTCGGCGATCCGCTGATCGAGCGCGCCATGGCGGAATCCGCGCTGCCGAAGGCGCGTCTCGAAGGCGAACGGGCTCGCACGATCGGGCAGTTGCGCCTGTTCGCATCGCTCGTGCGCGAGGGCCGCTGGCTCTGCGCGACACTCGATTCACCCCAGCCCGAACGCAAGCCCTTGCCCCGTTCCGACCTGCGTTTGCAAAAGATTCCTGTCGGACCGGTCGCCGTGTTCGGCGCCTGCAACTTTCCGCTGGCGTTCTCGGTGGCGGGCGGCGACACCGCATCGGCGTTCGCGGCGGGCTGTCCCGTCGTCGTGAAGTCGCATCCGGCGCACCTGGGCACCGCCGAACTCGTCGGGCGCGCAGTGCAGAAGGCGGTCGCCGACAGCGGCTTGCCCGAAGGCGTGTTTTCCTTGGTGGTCGGCGAAGGCAATGCGATTGGCGAGGCGCTCGTTGCCCATCCGGCGATCCAGGCCGTCGGGTTTACCGGCTCGCGGCGCGGCGGGCTCGCGCTCGTCGACATCGCGGCGAAGCGTCCCGTGCCCATTCCCGTCTTCGCCGAAATGAGCAGCGTCAATCCGCTGTTCGCGCTGCCCGCCGCGCTCGATGCGCGCGGGACGACGCTGGCGGCTGCGTTCATCGATTCGGTCACGCTCGGCGTCGGCCAGTTCTGCACCAATCCGGGCCTCGTGATCGGCCTCGACAGCCCCGGTCTCGACGACTTCATCGACAGCGCCTCGGCCGCGCTGGAGAAGAAGGGCACGCAGACGATGCTGACTGCGGGCATCGCGGCGGCGTATGCGGACGGCGTCGGCAAGCGCGACGAAAGCGCCGCGCGCATTGCGACGGGTACGCAGAACGAGGCCTACAGCGGCGCGCTTCCGGCGCTGTATCGCGTGAGCGCGGACGAGTTTCTCGCGCGGCCGCAACTGGCCGAGGAAATCTTCGGTCCGACTTCGGTGATCGTCGTGTGCCGTGACGAAGCGGAGATGAGCGCTGTTGCGCGCCATCTCGAAGGCCAGCTGACCGTGACGCTGCTGATGGACAAGGAGGACACCGACCTCGCGCGGCGGCTGTTGCCGGTGCTTGAACGCAAGGCAGGACGAATCCTGGCGAACGGCTTTCCGACCGGCGTCGAGGTGTCGTACGCGATGGTCCACGGCGGCCCGTTCCCGGCGACCTCGGACAGCCGCTCCACGTCGGTCGGCGCGATGGCGATCGAGCGTTTCCTGCGGCCGGTGTGCTATCAGGATCTGCCTGCCGCGCTACTGCCGGCGGCGCTCGCGGATGACAATCCGCTGTCCTTGTGGCGGCTTCGGGACGGCGAACTCGGACCGAACTGAAGCAAGGCCGAAGCACGAATATCTGTATCGCGCATAAACGTCATTTATTCGCGATACAGATAACGATCGGCGTTTGACGCTTATCTGCGTGACGCATAAAATGCGTTTATTCTTCTCGCAGATATCTTCGCCATGTTCCAAGTCATCGCCACCGTGGGACACATGGGCCATGTGCTCGCCGCCGGCCGCAGGCGCGCCGGCCTGACGCAGGCGCAGGCGGCGGCGCGCCTGGGCATCAGCCAGAGCCGTGTGTCGACGCTCGAACGGGATGCCCGCGCGCTGACGCTGGATCAGATGCTGGCCATGTTCGGCGTCTACGGCCTGCAATTGCAGGTTCAGGACCGGCCGGAAGCGAGCCTGCTCGAAGCGCGCGAGCCGGACGGGGGGGACTGGTAATGGCCGGACGCCGGCCGCATTCCCGGGCCTTGTCCATTTGGGCAAACGGCCTGCGCATGGCCACCTGGCGCCTGCCCGCGCGCGGTCCGGCGGAACTGCTCTACGACGATACCTGGCTGCGCTCGGATGAAGCGCGCGCGCTGTCGCTCTCGCTGCCGATGCCGCTGGACGGCGCGCCGTTGCGTGGCGAGGCCGTGCTGAACTACTTCGACAACCTGCTTCCCGACAGCGAAGCCATCCGCCGGCGCATCGCCCAGCGGTTCCAGACCGGCAGTCTCGATGCCTTCGATCTCCTGCAGGCCATCGGGCGCGATTGCGTGGGCGCGGTGCAGTTGCTTGGTGAAGACGAAACGCCCGAGGGCGTCGAACGCATCGAAGGCGAGACGCTCGGCGAGGAGGACATCGAGCGGCTGCTGAATCAGGTGGCGGGCGGCCTGTCGTTCGGCGTGGACGATGAAGACGACTTTCGCATCTCGCTTGCCGGTGCGCAGGAAAAGACCGCGCTGCTGCGTCACGACGGACGCTGGCTCAAGCCGCAGGGCGCCACGCCCACCACGCACATCCTGAAGCTGCCGCTTGGCCTGGTGGGCAATCGCCGCGCGGACCTGACCACGTCGGTCGAAAACGAATGGCTCTGCATGCGCCTGCTGCGCGCGTTCGGTTTGCCGGCGGCGCATGTGGAGATGGCGACCTTCGGCGCGCGGCGCGTGCTGGTGGCCGAGCGGTTCGACCGCCGCACGCATCCCGACGGCACTTGGATCCTGCGCTTGCCGCAGGAGGACTTCTGCCAGGCAACCGGCCTGCCGCCGCACCGCAAGTACGAACACGACGGCGGCCCCGGCGTGCTGGATCTGGCGCGCGTGCTGCAACAGTCGAACGCGGCGCGGCGCGACATCGAAACCTTGCTGACCACGCAATTGCTGTTCTGGCTGCTCGCCGCACCGGACGGACACGCGAAGAACTTCAGCCTGCATCTGCTGCGCGGCGGGCTGTATCGCCTGACGCCGCTGTACGACGTGATGTCGATCTGGCCCGTGGAAGGCGATGGCGCGAACCAGTGGTCGTGGCACAAGGCCAGGCTCGCGATGGCGCTGCCGGGCAAGAGCCGGCATTACGCCTTTCGCGACATCCGGCGGCGGCATTTCAACGCGCTGGCGCTCAAGAGCGGTTTCGGCGAGAACGCGGAGCCGGTCATACAAAGGATCATCGAACGGACGCCGGCGGTCATCGAGGAAGTCACGGCGCAGTTGCCCGGCGACTTCCCGGCACGGGTCGCGCAGCGCATCTTCGACGGACTGCGCCGGTCCGTGGCCGCGCTCGACGCCATGCCGCCCGCATGATGCCGCGTCCATAACCGCATTCAAGGAGACGAACAACCATGTCAAGTGATTCGCGCCGCTACCCCGACCCCGCCGTGCGCGTGCTGGACCCGCGCTTCAACGCGTTGCGCGTGGCGGCGGCGTCGGTCGAATGTCTTTATCAGGGAACGCGCTGGTCCGAGGGACCGGTCTGGTTCGGCGATGCCCGCGCGCTGTTGTGGAGCGACATTCCGAACAACCGCATCCTTCGCTGGGACGAAGAGAGCGGCCAGGTGAGCGTGTTTCGCAAGCCGTCGAACAATGCCAACGGCAACACGCGCGACCGCGCCGGACGCCTCGTGACCTGCGAGCATCTGACGCGGCGCGTGACGCGCACGGAATACGACGGCTCCATCACCGTGCTCGCCGACCGTTACGCGGGCAAGCCGCTGAATTCGCCGAACGACGTCGTCGTGAAGTCGGACGGTTCGATCTGGTTCACCGATCCTGCATTCGGCATCGACGGTTTTTATGAAGGCGAGAAGGCCGCGGCGGAGCTGAAGCCATGCGTCTATCGCGTGGATGGCCAGAGCGGCGAGATCACGATGATGATCGACGACTTCATCGGACCGAATGGCCTGGCGTTCTCGCCGGATGAATCCGTGTTGTATGTGGTCGAGTCGCGCTCCGCGCCGCGCAAGATCTTTGCGTTCGATGTGCTCGACGGCGGCCGCCGGCTCGGCAAGCCGCGCCTGGTCATCGATGCGGGACCGGGCACGCCGGACGGCTTTCGTGTGGATATCCACGGCAACCTGTGGTGCGGCTGGGGCATGGGCGACGCGGAACTCGACGGCGTACGCGTCTTCTCGCCGCAAGGCGAAGCGCTGGGCCATATCGACCTGCCCGAGCGCTGTGCGAACGTGTGCTTCGGCGGACGGCATCGCAACCGTCTGTTCATGGCGGCGAGCCATGGCCTCTATGCGCTCTACGTCAACACGCAGGGTGTGCAGGGCGGCTGAAGGCCATCACGCGCGCCCGATCTTCTCCATGATGCGTTCGGGATGCGCGCTGGCCGCGAAGCCGTGGCGCGCGTAAAGACGGTGAGCGTCGGACGTGACGAGCATCATGCGGCGCAGTCCTTGCAGGTCGGGATGCGCCATCACGCAGTCGATCAGCCAGACGCCCAGGCCCGCGCCGCGATGCGCGGGCAGCACGAAGACGTCGGCGAGATAGGCGAAGGTGGCGGTGTCGGTGATCATGCGCGCGTAGCCGATCTGCACGTCGCGCAGGAATAGCCCGAACGCGAGCGAATGACGCGCCGCGCGCTCCACCTTCTCGCGCGCGATGCCGGGCGACCAGTACGCCTCTTCGCTCAGGTAGCGATGAATAACGTCGAAGTCGAAGGACTCGATGTCGGTGCTGACGCGATAGTCGTCCCGGGTCCACTGCATGGCGCGGCTCCATTCGTCATGAAGCGCCGAGCTTAAGCGATGGCCGCGCCACGCTCCATGCACACTTTGCGTCTGACAGCGGGTGCCGCTCAGTGTACGCAGTACACGCGACCCGTTTCGGCGCCCTCGACGCTGCGGCTGTACGCCAGCGCCACGCGCGCGCCGCTGGCGGCCTCGAAGCCGCGGAAGTAAGGGCCGAAGCTTTCGCGCGCTTCTTCGAGCATCGTCGGGCTGATGGCGTTGATGCGCAGGCCGCGCGGCAGTTCGATCGCTGCGCCGCGCACGAAGCCTTCGATCGCGCCATTGACGGCGGCCGCGCTCGCGCCCTGCAGGATGGGTTCCGCGCCGACGATGCCGCTCGTCAGCGTGAAGGAGCCGCCATCGTTGAGATGATCGCGTGCGGTGAGGACGAGATTGACCTGACCCATCAGCTTGTCGTCGAGACCGAGGCGGAATTGCTCCGGCGTCATCTTCACGAGTTCGCCGAAGTGCACATGACCGGCGGTGGCGACGATGGCATCGACCCGGCCGATGGATTCAAAAAGACGCTTGATGCTGTTCAGGTCCCGCAAGTCGACGCGATGCGCGCCGCGCGTTGCGCCAATCTCGATGACTTCATGACGGGATTTGAGTTCGGTGGAAACAGCTTGGCCGACCGTGCCGGTCGCGCCGATGACAGCAATTTTCATGATGTGGGCTCGCAAGCTTGAAGCGTGAGTCGTAAAGATAAACCGCCTTGCATTGTGCGAGCCGGCGGACGCGCAAAACAGTCGCGCCCGCTTCATGGATTGCAAACGTATGGTTTCGAATGCGCCCGGCCTTTTCGGCGCTTTAACGCTTTGCGATGCGCGGCGGCATCGGCGAGACGAGATACAGGGACGCCGCCAGCTTGCAGACGAGACCGGCACCGCAGACCAGTGCGGCGGCGGGGAAGGCGTGCCATTGCATGCCAATGGTCGGCGCCACCAGCGCCACCGACAGGATACCGATGGCGACCGTAAGCCAGCGCGCCCATTGCAACCGCGACGCGACGCACACATACAGCATGCCGATGAGCACGCGCGAAACGATCGACGCCGCAATCGGATGGCTCGACGCGTCTCCGGGCAGGCCGATAGCGAGCGCCAGCGCGAATTCGGCCCATGACAGCGCGTAGGCGGCGCCGAGACAGGCGATGGCGGACGTGAAGCGCTGTTCCGCCGCCGTTAGCGGCTGCTGCTGCGTTGCTGGAAGTGCCTGAAAGTCCTCGGTGTCGTCCTGATAGCCGTCGTATGCATGGATCGTGGTCATTGGCCTTCCCCTTTATCGATCTACGGTCAGTCGCGTTGTTTTTGTGCGGCGCATTGTCGCGAGGGAGCATGCGCAACCATCGTGCCTGCTGCCACGAATCGATCGACGGGTGAGGCACGCGCGTTGCATCTACCCCAGGCATGCGCCATAACCTGAGGAGCGAGCGATGAACACCAAGGAACAACACCCGCATTCGGAACGTGACGAGGAAGACGTCGACAAGGCCGTTGAAGATACTTTCCCTGCGAGCGATCCGCCCGCGACGGGCGGCGTGACGCGCATCGAGTCCGACGAGGAGTCAAAGGAAAAGAAATAAGGCTTCGGCCCGACCTGTAATCGCATGTTCAAAGCCGCGTCATCGACGCGGCTTTGTCGCATGATGATCAACCCCGTTCGATCTCGAAGAGCCGCGAAGGACGCAGATGATTGAGCGCGTAGTGCTTGCGCCCGCGCAGTGTGTGTCCATGTGCGTCGCGCCCTTCGAAGCGCACGCGGTCTTCCACTTCCGGAACCGTCGGCGCGACCATGCCGCGATCGATCAGCCGATAACCTCGCTCCAGCGCCAGCAGCAGGCCGTTGCGCGCTGGACGGCTATCGAAACCACCGAGGCCGTCGCCGGGTTCGGGCACGTAGTTCACCGGCGTTGCGTTCGAATTGATCACCGCATCCGGCTGACGTGCGCGCATTTCCATGTCGCGCTGTGCTTCGCGATTCTTGCCATCGGCATCCACGGTGTCGTCGGGGCCGTCGTCGTTGGCGACATCAATACCGCGCGGCGGTTTCTCATACGTTCCCTGCGGGCCGATGTGCATGCCTTCGCGCGTCGTCTCCGCGCGCACGCCGCTTTTCGCGCCCGCGCCCGCATGTGCTTCGCCGCCCGCGGCGGCCTTCTGCGCATCGTCCATCCGCACGTGCGCGGTCTCGGCGCCGGGCGTCTTGATCGGACTGTCGGCGGTGCGCTTCGTCTGCTTGTCCTGCGGCTCGTTTGCTTCAGCGTTGTTCATCGCGTTGCTCCGTTGGATCTGAACCATTCGGTTGGCTCGCAAGGTTCGTTCCGGCTTTTTGGCGACGGAACCGCCGCCCTTGTCGTAGCGCGCCTTGCAGGCAAGCAGAAATTTTCGGGATTTTTTTTCAACCCCAAGCCGATTTCCAGCAAGTATTATTTGGAACCTGTCGGCGGCAAACTGCAAGACGGGATGCGGGCAATCAGGAGGACGCATCCCACGCGCCGCCCATCCAGCGCATTGCCATTCGAACGAGCAGGGCACTTTCACACAGGTGACTCATGCAACACGATGCAGCCTTTTCACATCGAGGCTACCTTCTAAACTGCGCGCCCGCCCGGGCCGGAGACGGCAGCTACCAGCCCTACGTGGTGATCTCGCGAACGAGCGACGGTGAACTCGTCGCGAACCGCTTCTTTCCCACCGACCTGCGCTTTCGAGAGGAACGCGAGGCCATTGCGCACGCGCGCGACTGGGCCGTGCGCTGGATCGACGCCAGTAACGTAACGGTGTGACGGTGTTCACGTAACATCGCCGCACGCGGCACATCAGCCACATCAGGCGCTGCGCGGCAAGACGGGGCAAAACCGGTTACGCTTGATCTTTCATCCGCTGTGCGCGTCGCGTGTCACGGCGGCGGCTTTCCCTCGATCCATGCCAGCCCATGCAGAACACGCCCACGTTCGGCGCCGTATCGCCGCTCGAACCCTCTCACGAGATCTCCCGCGACGCCGTCCAGGAATGGGGCCTTGCGCAGATCGTCGCTGACCTGCGCCAGTCGCGCGAGGAACTGCATCGCACGCGTCATCCGCTGGGCATACGCGAACTGCCGTCGCGCGAGGCTATCGTCAGGATCGTCAACGGCCTGCGCTCCGCGCTCTTTCCCACGCATTACGGCGCGCCTGATCTGACCGACGAAAGCGTCGATTATTACGTCGGCCAGACGCTGGAAAGCACCTTGCGTCTGCTGCACGAGCAGATTCGCCGCGCACTGCGTTTCCTGCCCGAGCATCGCGACACCGCCGACGCCGAAGTCAGCGCACGCGCCTTCGCGATCGCACGCGAATTCGGCGCGCAGTTGCCGGCCATCCGCGCGCTGCTCGTCAGCGACATCCAGGCGGCCTTCAGCGGCGACCCCGCGGCACAGCACATCACCGAAATCCTGTTGTGTTATCCGGGCATCTGGGCCATGACGCATCACCGCCTGGCCCACGCGCTGCACAAGCTCGGCGTGCCCTTGCTGGCGCGCTTCATCAACGAGATCGCGCATTCGCTGACGGGCATCGACATTCATCCGGGCGCGACCATCGGACCGAGTTTCTTCATCGACCACGGTACGGGCGTCGTGATCGGCGAGACGGCGATCATCGGCCAGCACGTGCGCGTGTATCAGGCCGTGACGCTGGGCGCGAAGAGTTTTCCGTCGAGCAGCGATGGCTCGCTCGTCAAGGGCAATGCGCGGCATCCGGTCGTCGAGGACGATGTGGTGATCTATGCGGGCGCCACGATTCTCGGACGCGTGACGATCGGCCAGGGCTCGGTCATTGGCGGCAACGTGTGGCTGACGCACAGCGTGCCGCCGGGCAGCAATGTGTCGCAGGGCAAGGTGCGCGAAGGGTCGGGCGCCGATGCACCGGGCAACGGCTACGGCGCATGAACCCGCGAGGGTGGCGATGAAACGAAAAGGGCCTTGCAGCGCGCAAGGCCCTTTTCACATGCGGGATCGACCGGTCAGCTGATCAGGTGTTGGAAACGCTGAACGCGTTCTGATTGCCGACGATGGACAAAAACTCGCGTCGCGTGGACGGGTCGTCGCGGAACGAGCCGAGCATGCGCGACGTAACCATCGAGACGCCGGCCTTGTGGACGCCGCGCGTGGACATGCATTGATGCGCAGCTTCGAGAATCACGCCGACGCCGAGCGGTTGCAAGACCTCGTTCAGCGTATCGGCGATCTGCGCGGTCATCTTCTCCTGAATCTGCAGACGCTTGGCGAAGGCATCGACGAGCCGCGCCAGCTTGGAAATGCCGACCACCCGTTCCTTCGGCAGATACGCGACGTGCGCGCGGCCGATGATGGGCACCATATGATGTTCGCAGTAGCTTTCGAAACGAATGTCCTTCAGGACGATCATCTCGTCATAGCCTTGCACTTCGGAAAACGTGCGCGCCAGAATCTCATGCGGATTTTGCGTATAGCCGGCGAAGAATTCCTCGTAGGCGCGTACGACGCGGCCCGGGGTGTCGAGCAGACCTTCGCGAGCGGGGTCGTCGCCGGCCCAGCGCAATAGCACACGCACGGCGGCTTCGGCTTCCTCGCGGCTTGGACGATCATCGGCTTTGTCAGCGGGGATGTCCGAGCCTGAAAGATGGTTCTTGCGCGGGGCGCTCATCGAAAACTCCTGTCGGTCGAATGCAAGACGCGCCGGTCATGTCATGAAAGAGGACCGGCCCGCCGCCATTGTTCCACGTTTTCGATGGCCGCTATGCGGGTCAGGTCTTTCCGCCCCCGTCGATGCCCGAGCCCGTGCGCCATACCTGCTTGCCTTCCTCGGTCAGTTCGCCGCAGCTGCGGTCGCGGTCGGGCTCGGTTCCGGGCTGCGCCATGGAGCCGCCCGGCTGCTCCTGCGACCGTTGCGGCTTGCCCTTGCGTTGCGCGATGCGGTCTTCCTGTGAACGTCCGGCGTAGTTGCTCATGTCGCTTCTCCTTTCGGTTTGAGGCGATGAAAGGCGCGCAAGCCGTGTTCCCGCCGTGTGCGTCTAGCGTTGAGCGGTTGGGTGTTCGAGCCCGCCGAGCACCATCCATGACACGCCGAACTTGTCCGCGACGATGCCGAAGCGCTTGGCGAAAAAGGTGGGCGCCATGGGCATCTGCACTTGGCCGCCGTCCGACAGCGCGTTGAAGTGCTGCTCCGCCTGCTGCTCGTCGTTGGCGGTGAGCGAGAGTGAAATGCCCTTGAATTCCGGCTTGCCGTTGCACCAGCCGTCGGAAGCCATGACGACGGAGTCGCCGATGGTCAGCGCCGCGTGCATGATCTTGTTCTCCGATCCGGGCGGCATGTTGCAGCCGCCGTCGCTGCCCTGATCCTTTCCGGCTTCGGGATTCTCGCTGTAGCGCATCATCATGACGACCTGCGCACCGAGTTTCTCGCGATAGAACGTGATGGCTTCTTCGCAGCGGCCTTCGAAAAACAGATAGGGTTGCACTTGCATGTCCGCTCCTTGGGTTATGACTTTTCGTCCGGGTCCATATCCATCATCAGCGGCACCGAGGCATGTTCATGCACGACACGCCATTCGCCGCCGATCTTCCTGAAACACACGGTGGCGCGCACGATGTCTTCCTGCTCGCCCACGGCAACGCGGTTGACGGTGTGCGCGAAGGCCAGGTCACCGCTTGCCGCGACCTCCAGGTCCCGCATCTCGAAGGCAAGCGGACCTTTCATGCTTTCGAACCAGCGCCGCCAGTGCTCGCGATAAGTCTCGACGCCTCTCACGGATGCAGGCGGCACGACATCGAACACGACGACATCTTCTGCGTAATGACGCACGAGCGCGTCGACATCCTTGGCGAGCACGGCTTGCCGCCATGCTTCGATCAAACCGCGAATGTGCCGGACCTCTTCCGTTTCCTGCGCACGGTCGTTCGACGGATTCATGAGCATCTCCTTGCTCAAGCGATTAACTTTCGACGCGGATTTATTTTTGCTTGTGTACACCGTCCACAAAAAGTAGCAGAGATAATGGACAGTGTCCACATCGGCAAACACCTGAATAATCTGAAATAACATGCCGCCCATGACGAACGGAATGCAGCGCAGCACGTATCGCCACGGCGACTTGCGACGCGCGCTGATCGATGCGGGTATCGAACTCGCTCGCGAAGGCGGGCCGGATGCGATCGTCCTGCGTGAAGCCACGCGCCGCGCAGGGGTCGCGCCGAACGCGGCGTATCGCCATTTCGACAGTCGTCAGGCGTTGTTGTCGGCGGTGCGCTCGGCGGCGCTGTCGTGCGTCGCGCAGGCCATGGAAGAGGAACTTGCGGCGCGGCCAAGGAAGCGCAGCCGCGCGGATGCCGCGCGCGCCGGGCTGCGGGCGGTGGGCGCCGGTTATCTGCGTTTCGCGCAGTCAGAGACGGGACTATTCCGCACGGCGTTTGCCGCGTCGCGCACGGAATGGGGCGAGCATGCGGAAGCGTACGGCGCGGGTCCGGGCGGACTCGATCCCTTCCAGTTGCTGAGCCGCGCGCTCGACGACATGGTGACTACTGGCGCACTCGATGCAACCCGTCGCGACGGAGCGGAGTATCTGGCGTGGAGCGCGGTGCATGGCTTCGCGCTGCTGTTGATCGAAGGCCCGCTGCAGGGTATGAACGACGCGCAGATCGGGCCGCTTGCGGAGCGCCTGCTCGCGATGGTCGAGCACGGTCTTTGAATCGGCGTCGGCGTGTTGCGCGAGTCTACTTCGCCGACGATTCCTCGCCCGCCACCGGCTCGACCACGCTGATGAGCAACAGCAGACACAGCAGCGCGGTGCCGACCATGTACAGGAACACGGCGGTCCAGCTATAGCGGTCGAGCAGCAGGCCGACGGCAAGCGGTGCGCACGCGCCGCCAATCTGCCCCAGCGAATTCACGATGCCGAACGCGGTGGGATAGGTGGCCTTGGTCGCGAGTCCCATCGGATAGGCGGAATAGCCCGCGAAGCCGATGCCGAGCATGAGGCCCGCGAGCATCAGCGCGCCGCCGAGATAGGCCACGCTGTCGGGCGCGTCGATCAGCAGAAAGGTCATGATCATCGTGCCGAGCGCGCCGAGCATCATCATCGGCTTCCGGCGGCCGCCGAGCAGGCGGTCCGAGATGATGCCGCCGAGCATGTTGCCCGTGACCGCGCCGATGAACGGCGCCGACGCGAGAAAGCCCATCTTCACCGAGGCGAAGCCCTTCACCGTGACCAGATAGGTCGGGATCCACGAGATGAAGATGTTGCTGATGCCGATCATGCAGCCATAGCCCAGCGCAATGCCGAAGATATTCCACGAACTGAACACCTGGCGGATCGTTTCGAGTTGCGGCACGCGCTTCGTGCGGTTGATGGCGTCGAGCCGGGGCATCGGCGTCATCTGCGCGCGAATGGGCGTGCGGCCGGCGTGCTGGTCGTGGCTCGATTCATCGGCGATATAGCGGCGCTCGGCGGGCGAGCAGAAACGGTTTTCATCGGGCGAGTTGGTCACCAGCACGAGCCACACGAGCGCCAGCACGATGCCCGGAATCGCGAAGACATAGAAGATCTCGCGCCAGCCCCACAGATTGATCACGATGAGGCAGACCGAAGGCACGATCAGCGGGCCGAGTTTGGACGCGGCGATCCACAGGCCGGCGGCCGTGCCTTTCTCGCGCTTGGGAAACCAGCGGTTGATGACGTTGGTGCAGCCGATGCCAAGCGGTCCTTCCGACAGACCCAGCCCCACGCGATAAGTCATCAGCAGTAACACCGACGACGTCGTGCCCATCAGGCCGGTGAACACCGAGGTCAGGATCATGAAGACCGAGAACAGGAGCCCGGCGGTGCGTTCGCTGAGCCGCTTGTAGAGCAGGCCGACCGGAATCTGCACGAAGCCGTAGGCGAACGAGAACAGGCTGACGATCAGGCCGGCCTCGGTGTTGCTGATGTGATATTCCTTCTTCAGATACGGCAAGGCGATGCCGAAGTTCGCGCGATCCGCGCAGGCGATGGCCCAGATGCAGAAGATCAGGCCCATCACGACCCAGCGATGTTTCGTGCGCTTCCCGGTGGTGGCGTCCGCATTCGACGAAGCGACGATGCCGTCGGCATTGCTCATCGTGCTGCCTCCTTGCCGGACGGCTTGGCGACATTCAAAAGAAGGGGAAATGAATGGCAGTCAGGGCGCAGGCTCACGCTGTTGTCTCCGAGTCGTTATCAAGGCTTTTTTGTTGATATGCCTCGTGATGCTTCAAATTGTGGAGACGCCCTGCAAGAGCGTCCAATCTTTTATTGCTATTACGTGATTCCCGGATTGAATCGATGGGCGTTGCATCCAGGAGTGGATCAACTGATAGCGTTTTGGGATTGGACGCATGCGCTCGAAGCACGCATGATGCGCTTCACATCGGTCATCGAATGAGAGGAAGCGCATCACATGAAGCCGCATATTCTGCAACTCAATCCCATCCTCGTTCCCGCGATCAACCAGAAGCTCGATGCGCTCTACGTCATGCACCGGCTGTACGAACAGGACGACAGGGAAGCCTATATCCGCGAGCACGGCGCGGCGATTCGCGGCGTGATTACCGGCGGTCACACGGGCATTTCGAACGACATGATCGAACGCCTGCCGGGCTTGCAGGTGATTGCGGTGAACGGTGTCGGCACCGATGCCGTCGATCTCGCCTTCGCGCGTTCGCGCGGCCTGCCGGTGACGGGCACCTTCGGCGCGCTGACCGAAGACGTCGCCGATCTCGCTATCGGACTGATCATCACAGTGCTGCGCGAGATCTGCTCCGGCCACGACTTCGTGAAGACCGGCAAGTGGCCATCGAACCCGAGTCCGGCTGCGATTCCGCTGTCGCGCCGTTTCAGCGGCAAGCGCGTGGGCATCGTGGGCCTCGGCAAGGTCGGCCGCGCAATCGCGCAGCGCGCCGCAGCCTTCGGTTGTCCGATTGCCTATACCGACGTGCGCGAGATGAGCGACGTCGCGTATGCCTACGTGCCGGACCTGCTGTCGCTGGCGCGGACCAGCGACATCCTGGTGCTCGCTGCGGCCGCGGACAAGGCGCAGGGCATCGTGAACGCCGCCGTGCTCGATGCGCTGGGCAAGGACGGCTATCTGATCAACATCGCGCGCGGCAAGCTGGTGGTGGAAAGCGATCTGTGCGACGCGCTGGCGCGCGGTGCGATCGCGGGCGCGGGCCTCGACGTATTCGTCGACGAACCCAACGTGCCGGCCGCCTTGCTGGCGAGCGAGCGTGTCGTATTGCAGGCGCATCGTGCGAGTGCGACGGTGGAATCGCGCACGGCGATGGGCGAGATGGTGCTCGCGAGTCTCGCGCAGGCACTGGCGGGACAGCGTCCCGAGGGCAGCCTCACCACGTGACGCCTGCATGAGCCGCGCCGCGACGAACCTATAATGATCGGCACCTCCATCAACGTCGATGACGAATGCTCGATCTCGGACAAGTACGTTGCTTCGTTGCCGCGGCGACTGAACTGAACTTCAGGCGCGCCGCGGCGCTGCTCAACATGACGCAGCCTCCGCTCTCGCGCCAGATACATCTGCTCGAAGAGAACCTGGGCGTGCAGCTGTTCGAACGCATCGGCCGCACGGTCAGGTTGACCACGGAAGGCCGCGTGTTCCTCGCCGATGCCACGCGTCTGCTGAATCTTTCCGACCAGGCCGAGAGCACGGTGCGGCGCGCCAGCACCGGCAAGACGGGGCGGGTGCGCATCGCGTTCACCGGCGCGGCGGGCTACGAGCTGATTCCCGGCTTGCTCGTCGCGGCGAAGCAGCACTTGCCGGATATCGATGTCGTGCTGCTGGAGATGATCTCGGTGGCGCAGATCGAGGGCTTCGAGGCCAATGCCATCGACCTGGGTTTTCTGCGGCCGCTGCCGTCACGGCAGAAAGTGGAGTTCATGCTGGTCGAGCGCGAGCCGATGATCGTCGCCTTGCCCGCCGGACACGCACTGTGCGCCTTCCCGCAACTGGAACTCAGGCAACTGCACGAGCAGGCCTTCATCATGCACTCGCCCGCGCATGGCAAATACTTCCATGACCGCATCATGGGCCTCCTCGCGGCCGAGGACGTGACGCCGCATTTCACGCAATACATCGACCAGACGCCGACCATTCTTTCGCTCGTGCGCGCGGGACTGGGCGTGTCGATCCTGCCCGCATCGTCGCAGCGTTTTCACTATGACAACGTCGCGTTCAGGGAAATCGCGGGCCATACCGTTCACGCGGAAATGAGCATGGCGTGGCGCACGGATCAGGATAATCCCGCCGTCACGGCCTTCCGGCACATGGCGGCGGACTACTTCGTCAAGCGGCGCGCCTGATGGCGTGCGCGGTGGCGTCGATGGCCGCGCACGCCTTCTCCACGATCTCGTCGATCTCGGCATGCGTGACCACCAGCGGCGGTGACAGCAACATGCGGTCGTCGCTCGCGCGCATGACGAGATTGCCTTCGAACGAGAAGTCACGACACAGCGTGCCGATTGCATCGGCGTCGTCGAAGCGCTTGCGCGTGGCCGGATCCTCCGCGAGCTGAATACCCGCGACGAGCCCCGTTCCCGCGATCTCGCCGACGATCGGATGACCCGCGAGCGCCTCGCTCAGACGCTTCTGGAAATAAGGCCCGGTATCGTGCCTGACGCGCGTCACGATGCCTTCGTCGCGCAACAGGTTCAGGTTCGTCACGGCTACCGCGGCCGCGAGCGGATGCCCGGAATACGTGAAGCCGTGATTGAATTCGCCGCCTGCGATGATCGCCTCCGCGATGGCATCCGAGAGCGCGACGGCGCCCATCGGCACATAGCCGCTTGTGATGCCCTTGGCCATCGTGATGACATCCGGCTCGAAGCCGAAGTGCTCATGCGCGAACCATTCACCGGTGCGCCCGAAACCGCCGATCACTTCATCGGCAATCAGCAGCACGTCATGCTCGCGGCAGATGCGCTGGATTTCCGGCCAGTAGCTCGCAGGCGGAAAGATCACGCCGCCCGCGCCCTGGAACGGTTCGCCGATGAACGCCGCGACGTTGTCCGCGCCGAGTTCGAGGATCTTCGCTTCGAGCTGACGCGCGCACACCAGCCCGAAGGTGTGTGGCTCCATCGTGCCGCCTCCGCCGAACCAGTAGGGCTGGCCGATGTGCGCGACGTGTTCGAGCTTCGAAGGCATCTGCTCGTGCATGCCGGCCATGCCGCCGAGCGTCGCGGCCGCGATGGTCGAGCCGTGATACGCGTTGTGGCGCGCGATCACATGGCGCTTTTCCGGCTTGCCTTGCACGGCCCAATAGCGATGCACGGCGCGCAACGCGGTGTCGTTCGCTTCGGAGCCGCTGTTGCAATACAGGAAGCGGTTGAAGCGCGCGGGCATGAGTTCCGCGAGCAATGCCGACAGTTCCGCCACCGGCGGATGCGTCGTCTTGAAGAAGGTGTTGTAGTAGGGCAGTTCGTGCATCTGCCGGCAGGCGGTGTCAATGAGTTCCTGTCGTCCATAGCCGAGGTTCACGCACCATAGCCCCGCCATGCCGTCGATGATCCGCACGCCGTCCGAATCCCGCAGATACACGCCTTCGCCCTTTACGATCACGCGGCTGCCCGTGCGATTGAGCGCGCCCATGTCGGAGAACGGATGCAGGTGATGCGCGGCGTCGAGTGCCTGGTAATGAGCGGTCCAGTCGATACGATCGTTCATGTTGTCGTCTCCTTGATTCAAACGTGCAGCAACAAATGTCTGCGTTCCCATGAACTGATGACGCCGAAGAACGCTTCGTTCTCGGTTTCCTTCAGCGCGAGGTACGCGCGCACGAAAGTCTCGCCGAGCAGGTCCGCCAGCGGCTGGCATGCGCCCATCAGCGTGAGGCCTTCGTCGAGATTGCGGGGCAGCTGATACGGCAGACGATAGCCGTCGCTCGCGAGCGGCGCCGTGGGCTCCAGATGCTGCGTCATGCCGAGATAACCCGCCGCGAGCGTGGCCGCCATCGCCAGATACGGATTGCAGTCCACGCCGGGAATGCGGTTCTCGATGCGTCGCGCCTGCGGTGCGGCATGCGGTACGCGAAAGCCCACGGTGCGGTTGTCGTAGCCCCATTGCACGTTGATCGGCGCGGCCATGAAGCGCGACAGCCGGCGGTACGAATTGATGTACGGCGCAAAAATGGGCATTAGCGCGGGCGTGTATTTCTGCAAGCCGGCGATATAGCTATAGAACAGGCCGGTGGGTTCGCCGTCGCGGCCGGAGAAGAGATTGCGGCCGGTTTCGGCATCGACGAGGCTCTGGTGCACGTGCATGGCCGAGCCGGGCTCGTTCTCCATCGGCTTGGCCATGAAGGTGGCGTACATCTGGTGGCGCAGCGCCGCCTCGCGCACGGTGCGCTTGAACAGGAACACACGGTCCGCGAGATTCAATGCATCGCCGTGCATGAAGTTGATTTCCATCTGCGCCGCGCCGACTTCATGGATGAGCGTGTCCACCTCCAGTTCCTGCACCTCGCAATACTCGTAGATGTCCTCGAAGAGCGGATCGAATTCGTTGACGGCGTCGATGGAATACGCCTGGCGTCCGGTTTCCGCGCGACCCGTGCGGCCGACCGGCGGCTTGAGCGGCAGGTCCGGGTCGCGGTTCATGTCGACGAGAAAGAATTCCAGCTCGGGCGCGACTACCGGACGCCAGCCTTTCGTTGCGAATTGTTGCAGCACCTGGCGCAGCACGCGCCGCGGGGAGATGGCGACCGGCGTGCCGTCGAAGTGCACGCAATCGTGGATCACCTGCGCGGTGGGATCGGTGGCCCACGGAATCAGGCGGATCGTGTCGGGATCGGGCACGCAGATCATGTCGGGATCGGTGACGCCGGTGATGCCGGTCTCGGGGTAATCGCCCGTCACGGTTTGCAGCATCACGGCTTGCGGCAGGCGCATCGGCTCGCCCGACTCGAACTTGCTGCGCGGAATGATCTTGCCGCGCGCGGTGCCCGCCATGTCGGGAATGATCGCCTCCACTTCGGTGATGTGATGGTGTCGCAGGAATTCGTCGATGCGGTCCATGAGGGTGCTCTCGTGTGTTCAGGGCGCACGCGTCCCGGCGCTCGCGAAGCGTCGCGAGTGCGCAAAAGGACGACGCGCGCGGATTCCGCGTGCGTAGCGGTCAATAAAAATCAGTCAGCGAAGGGAAAGGAGAGAGGCGCTACGGCAGCAGCGAGGCTGCGCCGACGCAATGCACGGCGATGAACGCGCGGGCGGCAATGGCATTGCGCCGCCGCACGCCGCGGCGGGACAGGGCGGTGAGATCCGACAGGAAGCGGCAGTCGGGAAGCATGCCGCAGCGGTCGGTGCAGGCGCGGCGCGAGGGCCGGCGTGCCAGAGGGCTTTGGACTGTCACGATGACACTCATTCGAGTTAAGAGCCATCGCCAGGCTGACGATGACCCTACAGCGAGCATATACGAGCCATGCAGGCCGTCAACCCCGGTTTTTCCATTCATCCGCGACGGCGGATTTTTGCTTCATTCAGGCTTCGTTGCCCAATTCATCGATAATGTCGGCTCTTTTGTCCGTCATCCGCCCTTCGTCATCGAGCCTGATGCTCTCGAACCTGCTCGTCCAACTCGTCAACGGCCTCGCCGACGCCTGCGCGCTGTTTCTCGTCGCCTCGGGACTCTCGCTGATCTTCGGCGTCACGCGCATCGTCAACTTCGCGCATGGCTCGCTGTACATGCTCGGCGTGTATCTCGCGTACAGCCTCACCAGCCGCTTCGGCGCGAGCGTCGCGGGATTCTGGGCCTCGCTCGTCGGCGCGGCGCTGGCGGTCGGTCTGCTGGGCGCGGCGATCGAGGTGATCGTGCTGAGGCGCATCTATCGCGCGCCTGAACTGTTTCACCTGCTCGCCACGTTTGCGCTGGTGCTCATCATCCGCGATGCTGCTTTGTGGCTCTGGGGCCCCGAAGACCTGTTCGGCCCGCGCGCGCCGCATCTCGAAGGCGCCGTGCAATGGCTGGGCCACGCGCTGCCCACCTACGATCTCGCGTTGATCGTGATCGGCCCGCTGGTGCTGCTCGCGCTCTGGTATGCGCTGACGCGCACGCGCTGGGGCACGCTCGTGCGCGCGGCGAGTGCGGATCGGGAAATGCTCGGCGCGCTCGGCGTCAATCAGGCCTGGCTCTTCACCGGCGTGTTCTGCGTCGGCGCAATGCTCGCCGGGCTCGGCGGCGCGTTGCAGGCGCCGCGCATGTCGGCGAACCTGTCGCTGGACCTCGACACCATCGGCAATGCGTTCGTGGTCGTCGTGGTCGGCGGCATGGGCTCGATTCCCGGCGCGTTCGTCGCGGCGCTGCTGATCGCCGAGATCAAGGCGCTGTGCATCGGCATCGGTCATGTGTCGATTGCGGGCATCGACTTGTCGCTGTCGAAGTTCACGCTCGTGGCGGAGTTCGTCGTGATGGCGGTGGTGCTGGTGCTGCGTCCCTGGGGGCTGTTCGGACGTCCGCAAACCGTCGCGCGTTCAGCAGCACCCGCCGAGCGCCCGCTCGTGCCCGCCACGCGGGCGATGAAGTTCGCCGCCGCTGCCGGGGTGCTCGCGCTGGCGGCAGCGCCCCTCGCCGCCGACGCTTTTCCTTACATGCCCGTGCTCTTCGTCGAGATCATGATCGCCGTGTTGTTCGCCGCGAGCCTGCACTTCATCATGGGTCCGGGCGGCATGCATTCGTTCGGGCACGCAGCGTACTTCGGGCTCGGCGCGTATGGCGCGGCCTTGATGCTCAAGCTGTTCGCGCTGCCGATGGAACTCGCGCTCGTGCTCGGCCCGCTGCTCGCGGTCATCGGTGCGCTGGTCTTCGGCTGGTTTTGCGTGCGTCTGTCCGGCGTCTATCTCGCGATGCTCACGCTCGCGTTCGCGCAGATCGTCTGGTCCGTGGTGTTCCAGTGGGATGCGGTGACGGGCGGCAGCAACGGCATCCTTGGCATCTGGCCGGCGCCCTGGCTGTCGTCACCGGTGGCGTTCTACTACCTGACGCTCGGGTTCGCGGTGCTCGGCGTGTGGCTGCTGCGCCGTATGCTGTTCGCGCCGCTCGGCTTCGCGATGCGCGCGGGCCGCGACTCGCCGTTGCGCGCGGAGGCCATCGGCGTGAACGTGGCGCGCGTGCAATGGGCGGCGTTCGTCGCCGCCGCGCTCGTGTGCGGCTTTGCGGGTTCGCTGTATGCGTTCTCGAAGGGCAATATCTCGCCAGAAGCCATCAGCATCGGACGCTCGGTGGATGGCCTCGTGATGGTCCTGCTCGGCGGCATCCAGACGCTTGCCGGGCCGCTCGTCGGCGCGAGCGTGTTCACGTGGCTGCAGGACACGGTCGCGCGCCAGACCGACTACTGGCAGGCGCTGCTCGGCGCGGCCATCCTGGTGCTGGTGATCGCGTTTCCCCAGGGCATCGCGGGCTTCGTGCGCGAGCGCTTCGCCAAGGATGCGTCATGAGCCTGCTGAGCGTCGCGCATCTCTCGAAGTCCTTCGACGGCGTCAAGGCCGTGGACGACGTCTCCTTCGACCTCGAAGCGGGCCAGCTGCTTGCGCTGATCGGCCCGAACGGCGCGGGCAAGTCCACTTGCTTCAACACGATCAACGGCCAGCTGAAACCGACCTCGGGCACGATCCGCTTCGACGGCCACGACATCGCCGGATTGCGTCCGCGCGAAATCTGGCGGCGCGGCGTGGGCCGCACGTTCCAGATTGCCGCGACCTTCAACTCGATGACCGTACTCGAGAACGTGCAGATGGCACTGCTCTCGCACGCGCGGCGGCTGTTCAATCCGTTCGGCCGGGTGGCGTCGTGGCGTGAACAGGAGGCGTTGGATCTGCTCGATCTCGTCGGCATGGCCGGGCATGCGCGACGCAGTTGCGCGGTGCTGGCCTATGGCGACGTGAAGCGCGTTGAACTGGCGATCGCGCTGGCGCACCGGCCGAAGCTGCTGCTGATGGACGAGCCGACCGCCGGCATGGCGCCGCAGGAACGCAATGCGCTGATGGCGCTGACCGCGCGGCTCGCGAAGGAGCGCATGATCGGTGTGCTGTTCACGGAGCACAGCATGGACGTGGTCTTCGCGCATGCCGACCGGCTGATCGTGCTGGCGCGCGGCCGTCTGATCGCGCAGGGCGACGCCGCCACCATCCGCAACGATGCCCGCGTGCGCGAGGTGTATCTCGGCACGGGGGCGTCGTTCACGCCGCGCGTGGCGTCGGCGGGGGAATCGGCATGAGCCTGCTAAAGGTTGCCGGACTGAATGCCTTCTATGGCCGCGCGCAGATTCTCTTCGACGTCGGCTTCGACGTGGGGCGGGGCGAGGTCGTCGCGTTGATGGGCCGCAACGGCGCAGGCAAGTCCACGACGATGAAGGCCGTGATGGGCCTGTTGCCGCGTGTGTCGGGGGCGGTCTCGTTCATGGGCGAGGACATCGCCGGCATGGCGCCGCACCGGATCGCGCGCAAGGGGCTGGGCTATGTGCCGGAAGACCGCCGCGTGTTCGGCGATCTGACCGTGATGGAGAATCTCGATACCGGACGTCAGCCGCCGCGCGAAGACGCCCCGCACTGGACGCCGGAGAAGCTGTTCCGCGTGTTTCCGAATCTCGGCGAAATGCGCGAGCGGCGTGCGAGCCGCATGAGCGGCGGCGAGCAGCAGATGCTCACGGTGTCGCGCACGCTGATGGGCAATCCCCGTCTGGTGCTGCTCGACGAACCGTCGGAAGGGGTGGCGCCGGTGATCGTCGAACAGATGGCCGACATGATCCTGACGTTGAAGCGCGAAGGGCTGGCCATCCTGCTGTCTGAGCAGAACCTGCACTTCGCGGAACTCGTCAGCGACCGCGTGTATGTGCTCGAGAAAGGCCAGGTGCGCCATGCAGGCGCAATGAACGTATTCGCGCGCGACGATGCCGCGCGCCGTGAATTCCTGGGCGTATGACACCGTCCGCCCGAACCGCTTATTCAAAAGAGGAGAAGCATCCATGACGATTCGTGCGGGCATTCCGCTGCGCCTGACGCTTGCCGCGACCGCGGTGCTTGCCGCGAGTATCGGCGCCGCGCGTGCCGACACCATCAAGATCGGCGAGATCAACAGCTACAAGGCCCAGCCAGCGTTTCTCATGCCCTACAGGAACGGCTGGAATCTCGCACTGGACGAGATCAACGCGGCGGGCGGCGTCAACGGCAACAAGCTGGAAGTCGTCTCGCGCGACGACAACGGCAATCCTGGCGATACGGTGCGCGTCGCGCAGGAACTCGTCACGCGCGAGCAGGTGAAGCTGTTGTTCGGCGGCTATCTGTCGAACACGGGTCTCGCGCTCGCCGATTATGCGAAGCAGCGGCGCATCTTCTTCCTGGCGGCGGAACCGCTCACCGACAAGATCGTCTGGCAGGACGGCAACAGGTACACGTATCGTCTGCGGCCGTCCACCTACATGCAGGTGGCGATGCTGGTGCCCGAAGCGGCGAAGCTCCACAAGAAGCGCTGGGCGCTGGTGTACCCGAACTACGAGTACGGGCAATCAGCAGTCGCGACCTTCAAGCGCCTGTTGAAGGCCGCGCAGCCGGATGTCGAGTTCGTCGCGGACCAGGCGACGCCGCTCGGCAACGTGGACGCCGGCGCGGTGACGCAGGCGCTCGCCGACGCGAAGCCCGACGCCATCTTCAACGTGCTGTTCAGCGCGGACCTGGGCAAGTTCGTGCGCGAGGGCAATACGCGTGGTCTGTTCAAGGATCGGGCGGTGGTGTCGCTGCTGACGGGCGAGCCCGATTATCTCGATCCGCTGGGCAAGGAAGCGCCTGTGGGGTGGATCGTGACGGGTTATCCGTGGTATTCGATCGATACGCCCGAGAACAAGAAGTTCGTCGCGGCCTATGAGGCGAAGTATCACGACTATCCGCGGCTCGGCTCGGTGGTCGGCTACACCGCGATGATGTCGATTGCCAACGGCCTGAAGAAAGCCGGTTCGCCCGATGCTGACAAGCTTGCCGCCGCGTTCAAGGGCCTGCCGGTGAACACGCCGTTCGGGCCCATCACGTACCGCCCGCAGGACAATCAGTCGACCATGGGCGCGTATGTGGGCGTGACGGGGCAGAAGGACGGCAAGGGTGTGATGACTTCGTTCCGCTACGTGGACGGCGCAAGCGTCCAGCCCTCGGACGCCGAGGTGAAGAAGCTGCGTCCGGCGGAGTAACGCGTCAGGACTTCGGAAAGGGCTTGCTGACGAATTTCGAGCCGGCAAGCCCGAAGCGCCAGGGCACGTCCACGGCCTTGGTGAGACCGATGCGCGGGCCGCTTACGATGGCAAAGTCTTCCTCGGGCGGCTCGATGTGAAACGGCGGCTCGTACAGCGACATGCCGTTGTTCCGGTGCGTGATGGCGAGCGCCTGCCCCAGGCGTCCCGGTCCCGAGCAGAGCAGCTTCACGGGTTCGAGGCCGCGCCGCTGGCGCATGACATCGAGGCCGGTCAGCGGTTCGATTGCGCGGATCAGCACGCCCGCGCCGTGGCCCGGTTCCCGGCAGACGAAGTTCATGCACCAGTGGATCCCATACGAGCGATAGACATACACATGCGCGGGCGGCCCGAACATTGCTGCATTGCGCGGTGTCGGGCCGGAGAAGGTATGCGACGCGGGATCTTCGCGGTCGTAGGCTTCGGTTTCGACGATGCGGCCGCCGACGCCGTCCACCGTCACGATCGCGCCGATCAGGCGTTGCGCGACGATCTCGGAGGGTGCGTAGAAATCGATGGGAGTGGGCTGGGGGTTCACGAACGCTATTCTAAGTCGTGCGTGGACGCCACGTCCGCCAACGCTCAGGAGACGCCGAATGAAAACCTCATGGTTTCTCAGATTCTCGAACGCGCTCGCGCAGGTGGCGGGCCACGCATCGACCTTTGTCATTGCGGTCGTGCTGGTGATCGTCTGGGCGATCTCGGGCCCGATGTTCCATTTCAGCGATACGTGGCAACTCGTCATCAATACGTCGACGACCATCGTCACGTTCCTGATGGTGTTTTTGATCCAGAACACTCAGAACCGCGATACCGCCGCGATGCAGATCAAGCTCGACGAGCTGATCCGCGCGATGGACCGCGCGCACAACGCGCTGCTGGATCTCGAAGAACTCGACGAGAAGGAACTCGCCGTGTTCCGCAAACGTTACGAGAAGCTTGCGCAGGAAGCGCGTGAGGGTCTGCGTTCGGCGAATAGCGATATCGACATGCCGGCGTTCGAGCGCGACCAGAACCGCTCCGGCGAAGCGGAGCGGTAGCGCGTCATTTGGTCAGGCGCAGCACGCCGAGGTTGCCCGCGATCTGCTGGAAGATGTCATCGAGCGTGGAGTTGTCGGGCGCGTGGTAATAGTTGCCCGGACTCGCGCAGTTCTGCATGGTGACCTGCGCGCTCGAACTGGATGCCGATGCGCCGAAGGTGATTGCATAGACTGTGATGCCGCTCGCCTTGATCGCCGTACAGATGGCTTGCTGGTACGCGTTCACGTCATCGGGATAGCCCGCGCCGTTGCCGCTCGAGTCGTCGACCGGATCGCCGCCGTGCAACTCCGACGAATCCGTGAGTGCGTTCGACATGTTGCTGCCGTCGGGGCGGAACACCGTCGGCGCCGAGAGGCTGTTGGTTCCTACGCCCGACAGTCCGTTGAAATAGAGCGTATTGGGAATGGAGCCCGCTGCGCCGATCTGATTCTGGCCGTCGGTGAGGACGATCATCACGCGCTGGAGGTTCTGCACCGAGCCGTCGGTGGGCTTCGGCAGGCTCGGGTCGGTAGACAGCCAGCCGTTGTTCGTGCCCGCCACGTTCGGCGACCATGACGGCTCCAGCATGCGCCAGCCCCACAGCAGTCCCGTCGGAATGATGGTGGATCCCGAAGGCGTCATCTTCCCGACCGCGGTGCTGAGCGTGGTCGCGTTCTGCGTGAGGAAGGTCATCGAGGTTCCGAGGCAGCTCGAGTTCTGCGTGAGCGTTTGTCCGCTCGTGTTGGTTTCATCGAACTGCGTGCCGATGCCCGTGCCCTGACCCGCCGGGGGATTGTTGCAGCGGTTCGCCGAGCCGGACGAGCCGAGCGTCACCGGAACGCTCGATACGGATGCCGTCGTGCTGCCGGTCGTATTGCACGCGTTGTATCGGCTGGACGAACTGTAGGCGACGATCTGCAGCTTGCTCGGCGGCACGTTGTAGTAGTAGCGCTGGAACTTGCGCGTGTCCTTCGGCGAATAGGCTTCCGGCGAAAGATTGTTGCCGGTGCGCGGCTCGATCGGGCAGCCGCTCCACGCGCTGGTCGTGATGCCGGTGGTGTTGTAGGTCGGCAGGACGGAGCTGAGCCAGCTGCCACTGGACGACAATGCGCCCGTCGTGTTGACCGTGCTCGCGAACGGCACCAGGCCGACGTAGCTCTTGCTCGTGGTGGTGCCCGTCGGCAGCAGATCGGTGATCAGCGAATTGGCGGCGTCTTTCAGGCCGCTCATTTTGGTCGCGCCGGACTTGCCGTTGGCGGGGTCGTTCATCGAGCCGGTATTGTCCAGCACCATGACCAGTTCGAGCGTGCTTTGCGGCAGCCGCATGGCGGTGTTGCTGGCGGAGACCGTGGAGGTATCGGGCGTCGGCGTGCCGCTGCCGGACCCGCTGCCCGAGCCGCTGCCGCTCCCGGTTGTCTGGGTGAACACCTTCGGCGCCATCAACGGCAGCGAGCCCGACGCCGACAGCGCGATGGTCTGCCCGGTGGCCGGCGCGCCCGTCACGGTCGCGGTGAAGTTTGCGTCAGGCATGGTGAAGCCCATCATGCCGGAGGGACTGTTCGCGTCGTAGTACGCGCGCGCGTCCTTCTGCCAGACGGTGAGGCTGGCGCCGCTCGGCGTGTTGCCGAAGCGCTGGAGGTCGACGCCGGACGACAACGTGGCCACATCGAGCGCCATCTGCATGTGGCCCTGTGTCATCACGACATTGATCGCGTCCAGCGCCACGCACATGGAGCCGATCATGATGCTCGCGCACATCGCGAACATGATCGCGACGCCGCCCTCTGCGTCTTTCCGCAGCCGGTTGCATGAGCGTAGCGTCGACGAAATCGTCATGAAGCGGTATCCCTTTCGTTTGATTGTCATGTGCGAACCCGTGATTCCGCGAGCGTCAATAGAACGCTCGTGGCGCACGCGGCCGCACATACACGCGGCGGTACACGGTCTGCTGTCCCGGCAGCCCCGGGATGAGCGTGGAGGTCATGACGAACGGGTTGTACGACATGAACACTTCCACGATGATCGCCGAATCCCCGGTGCGAAACGGCCACGTACTGGGCAACGGCGCCGTGCTCGACACCTTGGACGCCATGCCTGAAGCTCGGCTGTTGGTCCATGAAGGCGGGGAGGCCGTCCATTGAACCTTCGGCGTGACGGTCGTCATGGAGGTATCCATGTCCTTGCACTTGCTGCTGGAATCGGGATCGCACACGAACGTCACGTACACCATGCCGCTTGTCTTCAACTGATACGGCGCAGCGAGCAGCACCGCGTCCTGCCACAGCGAGCCATAGCTGTTCGCATCGGTGGTGTCGTTGTTGTCGGCGATGACCGAGGTCATCTGACCAATGGTATTGGCGAGCGTGAAGGCCGTGCGATCCACGGCGCTGACCGCGCGGATATACAGGTAGATCTCGGTGAAGCCGAGCATCACCAGCAGCATCAGCGGCACGATGATCACGAACTCGATCGACACGCTGCCGCGATCCGAGCGCAGCACGCGGCGAAGTTTCGCCGCGATGGATCGGGCTGTTTCGCGGGTCGTTGTCATTTTTCGTTCTGCACGAGGTAGTTGCGCTGGAAGGTCAGCTGACTGATGCCGAAGAGCTTGGGCACGCCGGTGATGCCGGGCATCGTGAGCTTGATGTTGTAGACGACCACATCGCCATATCCGCCCATGTCCTGCGTCGGCGAGTAGCCCGCGCTGGCGACATTGCCGTAGCCGTAGCTGCCGTAATTCAATTCGCTGACCGTGATGGTCGCGCCGACGTTACGCCATCCGCTGAGGATGTTTTCGACGATCGACTGCGCCTTCTGCACCCGCGTGCCGGAGCTCGGCGCAGTCGTGGTCAAGCCGACACGCGATGCAGCCTGCGCCGCGGCCTGCACCGATGCATCGGCGATCATCTCCAGCGCAATCTCGACCGTACCGATGAAAAGGATCATCGCAATGATCCCGACGAACGCGAATTCGATCGACGCAATGCCACGTTCGTCGCGCAGCAATTGCTTCGCGAAGAGCGGGGGACGCGACGGGCGGCGTGCGGACGGATTCATTTGAGACGCGTCGTCTGTACCTGGGCCGTCGGAATGGCGGCCGGTGTGGACGTTGCCGGGGAGATCGACGACGTGCGTTGCCCCAGCATTTCGCGCTGCATGTCGTAGTAGCGCAGGTTGTCTTCGACCGATGCCTTCGGCAGGTCGCGCGACAAAATCTCGGCGGCCGCTTCCCGGTTGCCGAGCAGGCCGTAGGCGAGCGCGAGATCCTGGCGCGCCTGCGGCGGCGCGGCGGGGAAACGCGTGACGTCGAGCAGCACGTTCGCGCCTTCGCGCGGATCGCCGCCGAGAATCAGCGACAAGCCGAGGTTCACCGAGATCAGCGGATCGCCGGGGTTCTTTCTGAGCGCCTGCCGCAACAAGGCCTGAGCGCCCTGGTGATCGCCGTTCATGTCGAGCGCGGCGCCGAGTCCGGCCGAGGCGAGCGGATCGTCCGGCATCAGCGTGAGCAGGCGCCTGTACGTCGAGATGGCGTCATCGAAGCGGCGCTGGCGCATCGCGACGCGCGCGAGTCCGATGAGCGGCGCAGGCGCGTTCGCCTCGCTCTTGCTGGCGCGATCGTAATAGACGCCTGCGCGCGTGAAGTCGCCCACCGCGTAGAGCGTATTGCCGAGGCCGGTGAGGCCGGCGACCGAGTGCGGATCCGCTTGCACCGCTTTCTCGTAGAGCGAGGTCGCGAGTTCGATGTTGCCGGAATCGAGCGCCGTATCTGCGATACGCAACTCGCTCATCGTGCTGGGCGCCGAGTTGCGCATGACGGGGCGGCTTTCGACGCTCTGGCGGGTCGTGGTCGTGGTCGTGCACGCGCCGAGCGCGATGGCGAGCGTGACGCAGGCGGCGACGCCCACGCGCCGCGTGGCGAAATGGGAAAGTAGTGTGGTCTTCATTGTTTTGTAAAGACGCTGATGAGTTGTATGGCGGCCGGGCCGGCGGCGATCAGCATCACCGCGGGCAAGATGAAGAGCATCATCGGCACGGCCATCTTGGGTGCGAGCTTGGCCGCCTTTTCCTCGATCGAGACGATATGCGCGAGCCGTTCGGTGTGCGACAGCGTGCGCAACGCCTGCGTGATCGGCGTGCCGTAGCGCATCGACTGAGTGAGCGTGGAGATGAGCGCGCGGATCGACGGCAGATCGATGCGATCGGCGAGCGCCTGCAACGCGCGCGTGCTCTCGCCCGAGAGCTTGAGTTCGTCGGCGGTCAGCGAAAATTCGTCCGACAGGGGCGGGCAGATGGTCGTCAATTCGTCGGCTACGCGCCGGATCGACACGCCGAGACTATTACCCGCGTTCGTGCAGATGACCAGCAGGTCGAGCGCATCAGGCAGGCACGAAGCCATGGCCTTGCGCCGCCGCGAGGCGAAGAAACCGATCACGTACTCCGGCAGGATCATGCCGACCACGAATACGAGCAGCATCATGACGCCGCGCACCGCCGGATAGCCGCCGACCACGGGAATATGCGAGCCCAGCATCACCGCGAACGCGGCGCAGATGAGGCCGACGACGAACTTGATGGCGAGCAGCACGGATACCGCCGACTGGCTGCGATAGCCGCTGCGGATCATCTGCGTGCGCAATTTGGCGCGGTACTTGGCGTCGAACAGCGGCAGACGGTCACCCAGGCGGGCGAGGCGCTGCGCGAGACGCGCCATGCGGCTGTCGTCGTTGTCCTCTTCCACCGCCACGCGTTCGTTGCGCTGCACGACGGCGGCCTGCCGCGTGCGCTCGGCGATGCGCCCGCGCGCGCCGCCGTGCTTGGTCGCCCACCAGAGAATGATGCCGACGACGAGCGCCAGCAGCATCAGCAGGTTGATCAGTGTTTCGATGCTGTCCTGACTCATCGCGCGGTATCCAGTTTCGACATCTTGTGAACGACGCTCAATCCCAACATGAGGAAAACGGCGGCGCACGTCAGCACTTTCTGTCCCGCCGAGGTATCGAACAGCACCATCAGATATGACCGGTTGAGCACGAACATGCTGCCCAGGATGAAGAAGGGCACCGAAGCGAGGATCTTGGTGGTGATGCGCGCTTCGCCCGTCAACGCCTTGGTTTTCTGACGAATCTCACGGCGCTTGCGGACGATGCCCGCGAGGTTTTCGAGGGTTTCGCCAAGCTGGCCACCGGTCTCGCGCTGCAGCAGCAAACAGACACAGAAGAACGAAAAATCCGCGATGCCGATGCGCGCGACCGCCGTAGCCAGTACTTCTTCGAGGTCGAGACCGACTTTCAGCCCATCGCCCATCAGCCTGAATTCGCTTTTGAGCGGCTCGGCGCATTCGCTCGAAGCGACGCCCATCACGTGCGTCACGGGAACGCCCGAGCGCACCGCACGCACGATCAGGTCGATGAGATCGGGAAAGCCTTCGAGAAAGCGTCGCTTGAAGCGCTCGACGAGGAAGCGGTATGACTGCACGATGCCCAGCAGCGGAAGGCCGATCAGCAACGCGGGCGTCGCGAACGCGGGCAGTGTCATCAGGTTGCACATGACGAGCGCAACGAGCGCGGCCAGGATTGCCGTCACGATCACGATGCGCGGGCCCTTCGCACCGGCCACGGTCTTCAGGCGCGCGAGCTTCGGCCCGAACCAGCGGCTCAGCAGGTTGTCATTGCGGCTGACGGTGAAGAGATCGGAGACGTCATGACGCGCGTCTCGGAGTTGCTGGCCGCCGGCCGGAAAATCGGCCTGCAGGCGTGCCTGGATACGGGCATCGGGGCGTTGTTTGCGCATGTCCTGCAGCACCAGCAGCATGATGCCGACCAGCAGGACAACGGCGAACGCGCCAAACGTGAGCAGGTCGACGGAAGTCATGGGCGCATCGCCTCCAGCAGCGCATCCTCTAGACCGTAGTAGGCAGCGCGGGCGGCGAAGGCGGGGCGCACGGAGCCTGTTTCGAACACGCCTTTCACTTCCTCGCTGTAGGCGCTCGCGTCATAGCGGAACGTGAACAGATCCTGCGTGATGATCACTTCGCCTTCCATGCCGACCACTTCGGTGATGCGTGTGACGCGCCGCATGCCGTCGCGCATCCGCTCGATCTGCACGATCATGTGCACCGCGCTGGCAATCTGCCGGCGGATCGACAGCAAGGGCAGGTTGCCGTTCGCCATCATCACCATCGATTCGAGACGCGTGATGCCGTCGCGCGGTGTGTTCGCGTGGATCGTGGTCATCGAGCCGTCGTGGCCGGTGTTCATCGCCTGCAACACGTCGAAGGCTTCCGAGCCGCGGGTTTCGCCGAGGATGATGCGGTCGGGGCGCATCCGCAGCGCATTGCGCACGAGATCGCGCTGCGTCACCGCGCCGAGCCCTTCGGCATTCTCGGGACGCGTTTCCAGACTGACGACGTGCGGCTGCACGAGTTGCAGTTCGGCCGCGTCCTCGATCGTCACCGTGCGTTCGCCATGGCCAATGAAGTGCGACAGCGCGTTGAGCAGCGTCGTCTTGCCCGAGCCCGTGCCGCCCGACACGATGACGTTGAGCCGGCAGGTGCTTGCGAGCTTGAGCACGGTGGCCATCGTGGCGGACAGGTTGCCCTGCTGCGCCATGCGGTGCAGCGTGATGTTGCGCTTGGAAAACTTCCGGATGGAGATCGAGGCGCCGTGGATCGCGAGCGGCGGCAGGACGACGTTCACCCGGCTGCCGTCGGCGAGACGGGCATCGACCATCGGGCTGCTTTCATCGACGCGACGGCCGACGCCCGCCGCAATGCGCTGCGCCACGTTGGTCACGTGGGTGTTGTCGCGAAACTTGCAGTTGGTCAGCTCGAGGCGGCCGTGCCGTTCCACCCAGACCTGATCGGGGCCGTTCACCAGCACGTCGGTGATGGTGTCGTCGGCGAGCAGCGGCTCGATCGGACCAAGGCCGAACATGTCGTTCAGCAATTCGCCGACGATCTGCGCCTGTTCCGAGATCGTCACGTTGAGCCGCTCGCGCTCCGCCACGTCCAGCACGAGCTGTTCGACGGCTGGCTTCATCTGCTCGCGCGTCTTGCCGACGGCGGCCGACGGGTTCATCGCGGTGAACACGCCGTTGCGAATCACTTTGAAGAGGTCCGAACGCACCAGCACTTCGCTGCCTTCCGGCGCGTGCTGACGTATGGAGGGCGCGACCGCGGCAACCGGCTTCGGCGCCTCAGCGACTGGCGCGGCCTCGGCGCCGGTCGCCGCGTCCGCGTCGTCGGCCAGGCGGGAAACCTGCTTCTGTCCGAACATCAGCCTCTCCTGAGCCGGAGCTTCTGGAAGAACGAGCGCTCGGCGTTCATTTGCTGCCCGGTGAGATCACCGCCGATGCGGGTGATCATCTGATTGAACCCGTTCGCCGCTTTTTCCTTCGGCGCTTCGCCGAGGTTCTCGGCGATCGCGAGTGACTTCGCTTCGAACGGGATCTCGTACAGCACAGTGCGGCCGGTGGCGGTCATGAAGTCGTTCGACTGCACCTTGCCGCTCGACACGGCGTTCGGGTTGTTGAGCAGAAGCGACGTGGGCGGATTGCTGTCGCGGTCCTCGATGTGGCGCAGAAGACGGATCGTCTCGCGCGTCGAATGGACCGAGCGGTCGGCCACCAGATAGACGCGCGCGGCGTGATCGAAGGCTTCTTGCGCGAGCGGGTCGGTCACCGTGCCGATGTCGAGGATGACGTAGTGAAAGCTGTCGCACAGCAGTTCGAGGACGCGCGGCAATGCGCCGGCGCCGAATGGCCGCGTGGCGCCGTACTCGTGTTCCGCCGACAGCATGAAGAGCCGGCTGCCCTTGGCGACCAGCGTGCGCTCGACGTATTGCGGATCGAGGCGATGCACGTTCTGCAGCACGTCGATGAGCCCGTTGTTGCTTTGCAGCCCGAGCATGGAGTTGGCCGCGCCGCCGTGCAGGTTCAGATCGACATAGGCGACGCGGCGGTGCGTGTCCTCGGACAGATGCCGTGCGACATTGAGCGCGAGCGTGGTCACGCCGACGCCGCCGCGCGCGCCTGCAAAAGCGATCGTCTTGCCGGCGCGCGCGAGCATCACCGGGCTGACCTTGCCTTCGGACACGTTGATGGTGCGCTTGAGCAGTTCCACCGTGATCGGCTTGACCAGGTAGTCGCGCACGCCGATCTTGAGCAGGCTGCGGAACAGGCCGACGTCGTTGCGCTCGCCGAGCGCCACCACATGCACCGACGGTTCGCACACTTCGGCGAGGCGACCGAGGTCGGACAGCGGCATCACCGATTCCTGCAGGTCCACCAGCAGGAAGAGCGGCGAGCGGTCGACCTTGGCGAGATAGGCAATGGCGTCATCGACATTGCCCATGACGATGTGCGCGTGCGGCATCGCCTGTTCGAGCACGAAGCTCTTCACGATCTGCTCAGTCTTGCGATCGGACACGAAGGCGATGAAGTCGGCGTTACGCGTGCCGGACTTGGACTTCGAAAAGGAGAACTCTGTGCTCATGGCTGGCCTTGTGTGCCTCTGGCTGTGTCGCGTTGCATCACTTGCTGCTGCGTGAGGTCGATGTATCGAGCGGAATCACGTTACCGGTCTCGTAACGCCGCACCGCGCTCGCCGCCACTGCCGCGTCTGCCGGGCCAAGCGTCTGCGGATGCACGGCGTCTTCGGGACGCGCGAGTTGCGCGGCCAGATTGGTATAGGTGGCGCAGCCCCATTGCATGCTCGGCCGGCGAATGCCGGCGTCCGTCAGCAGCGACGAACGGGCGAGGCTGGTGCAGTCAGGCGGTACGGCGGAGGTGCCGTCGTAGCCGATCACGGTTTCGTTCGGCATGTTGCGCGGCGGCTTGAAGCAGCCGCTGGCGGTCACCGCGAACAGGCCGGCGAGGATAAGCGAAAGCAGTCGTGTGGTTTTCATGACGGGCTCAATAGACGTAGCCGGCTGCGCCGACGAGACGCGGCTGTCCGGCCTGAGCCGCCGCGCCGCCGTTCTGGCGCCGGAAGCTGTATTCGACATCGCTCGACGGCGAGATCAGCGATTCGAGCGGGGTGCGCAGTTTCGACGGATCGGTGGGTTCGACCAGATACGGCGTGACCATGATCACGAGCTCCGTTTTGTTGTTCTGGTAGTTCGTCGACGAGAACAGCTTGCCGAGAACCGGAATCGAACCCAGACCCGGGACCTGCGAAACGAGGTCGCTCGTATTGCTTTGCAGCAGGCCGCCGATTGCGAAGCTTTGGCCGCTCGCCAGTTCGACGGTCGTATCCGCCCGGCGCACCGACAGGCCCGGTACGGTGACGCCGCCGGTGGTGACGCTTGCGGTCGAGTCGATCTGGCTGACCTCCGGGCGCACCTTCAGGCTGATGCGGCGATCCGTCATGACGGTCGGCGTGAAATCGAGCTTGACGCCGAACTGCTTGAACTCGACCGAGATCGCGCCATTGGTTTGCGAGACCGGAATCGGGAATTCGCCGCCCGCGAGGAAGCTGGCCGTCTGGCCCGACAGCGCGACGAGGTTCGGCTCGGCGAGCACCGTGAGCAGACCTTCCTGGTTCAGTGCGTCGACGAGCGCGCGGATGTCCACGTTGTTCGTCTTGAAGGCGCCCAGAATGGAATAGGCGTTGTTGGTCGGCAGGTTGACCGGATAGGTCACGGCGCCATTGGCGCCGCTGAGCGGCTGATTCAGGTTGTAGATTGAACGGCCGCTAAAGACGCCGCCGTAGAAGTTGCCGACTGCATTGCCCATCGCCTGCCAGTTGATGCCAAGCTGCTGCGTGACGTTGCGATCCACTTCCGTGATGCGCACGCGCAGTTGCACCTGCAGCGGCCGGTCGATCGTCATGCGGTTGACCAGCACTTCCTTCTCGGCAAGATAGGGCGTCACCGTCTGCACGATGGCGTCGGCATCCGCCGGATTCGCTGCCTGGCCGCTCAGCGTCAGCGTGCCCGGCCCGGTGCCGACCTGGATGTTCGCATTCGGGAAGCGCGCGGCGAGCATGCCGCGCAACATGACCATGTCGCGCGAGACGACGATCGTGCGCTGCACGAGCGGCCGGTTGTTGGCGCCGAGCACGTAGAGCGTCGTCGAGCCGGTTTTCTTGCCGAGCACGAATACCGCCCGAGGCGAGGGTACGTGCACGTCGGCAATGGACGGATCGGCGACGAACACCGACACAGCGTTTTCATTGAGCGACAACATCGTGCCCTTGCTTGCATCGAGCACAAGGGGGCCTTGGGAGGTGGCGGGGAGCATGCCGTCCGTTGCCCCGGCGCGAACCGGCGCGGTGGCGCCTGCGTGCGGCGGCAGCTTCGCCGGCGGCGCCGCGTGCGTGGCGGTGCACACGAGCAGAGCCGTCCACGCCAGGGCCGGCGCGTGACGCGTCTGACCGAAATTCGCCGCGATACACGACGCGATACGACTCCAACTGAACTGCGTTTTCATGAATGTGAATCCTGGCGATGGCGCGCGTTCGAACAAGGGCACGGGATCAACGCTCCGCTGGCACGGAGGGCAGCGGCGGAACGCCCGGGGCCGGAGTGCCCCCCTGTGCGACGCTCGACGTATCCGACTTCTCGGAACCGCGGTAAATGGTCACCATCCGCGGCGCGGCCGGCGCAGCGCTCGGCGCGCCGGTTGTCGCCGGGTGAGGGCGCGGCAGGTCGCGCACGGCGCGTGAAATGTCGCCGGCCCAGATGGGCTTGCGTTCGGGCGCCGATGCGCCCATCGGCGCCGCCGGATCGCGGCTGACGGTAGCGAAGCTGCGCAGCGCGAGCGACAGGCTGCCGAGCCGCGCTGCGACCGCGACGACTTCGCCCATGCGCGGCGTGACTTCGAGGGTGACGGTACGGGCGCGCACCACGGCCACATCGGCGTCGGCGTTGCCGCTGCCGTTGTTGTTGGGGCGCTTGATTTCAGAGCCGACGGCCAGCACGCGCACATGCTCGACCACCGTTTCGCTCGATACCGCGAGATCGGGGGAGTCGGTGCGGCGGTCCATCTGCTGGGTGAGCAGCAGGTCGACATAGTCGCCCGGCTGGATCAGACCGGCGTTGCCGGATACATCGTCGACGGCGACCGAGACGGCCCGCATGTCGGGCTTGAGGGTCGCGGCGAGAAAGCCAGGGGCGCTCGGCAGGAAGACATCGTCGGAGACCAGCACGGTGCCGCCCGCGACGGGATGGCGCAGCAGCGCACCCTTCAGGTCGGGCGCGCCCGCCACGCCCGAGACAATGGCGTTGGGCGGCAGTTGCGCTTTCGGGACTTCCTTCCAGGCGAGATCCTCGTCGCGCAGCAGCAAGCCCTGCGGCAGATCCGCAGCGCTCACCAGGACTTTATCGCTCGTCACGACCGGCTTCGACGGGCGCGAAGCGCTCGCCACGACCACGCGCACGATCAGCGCGATCAGAAGCGCGCCGACCAGCAGTACGGCAAATTTGATGATATTGGACATAGGGACGCCGTCCTATCGCGTCGAGATGAGGTGCAGCAGGGCAGGCAGCATGATCACGAGGCCGCCGCCGAAGGCAAGCGCTACGCCGTACGGAACGCCGCGAGACGCGGAGAACATGGCGAGCGCGCGAAGCGGCATCGAGCGCTGAGACGGATTCATGTTGCGGGTGGCGAGACTCACGAGCGACACCACGGTCCCGATCACCGAGACGAGTGTCAGCGTGGCCAGCGAAAGACCGAATCCCACCCAAAGGAAAATGACTGAGGCGAGCTTGGCATCGCCGCCGCCCAGCATTTTTGCGGCGAACAACAGCGCGCAGACGAGAAACACGAGGACTGCGAGCGACAGATGCGAGATGAGGTCGTCGAGCGGCATGCCGGCGACGAGCGCATCGATGAAAAACAGGGCGCCGATCGTGAGGACAATGCTCGTCGGGAGACGTCGGGTGCGCACGTCGGTGATCGCGAGCCAAAGCAGGGCGCCGATCACGGCAAGACGAATGATGAGAGACAGTACGGTCACGATGGGGCTCGATTCGAGGCGGGAAGGATGAGGGCCGGCGGTTTGAAGGCCGGGCCCCTGAATGGACTTACGTGCCCGCCGCGTTCTTGACCTTGGTCGTCAGGTTCGTGAAGATGGTTTGCATGTTCGTGCTGAAGGCAGTGCCGACGGCCACCAGGGCGACCACGACGATACCGGCGAGAATGGCGTACTCCATGGCGCTGACGCCACGTTCGTCGCGCACGAAGGCTTTAATGAGCTTGTTCATTTTGTTTCCTTGATGAGTGAGGTTTGGGCGAGCAGTACCAGAGAGGATGCTTACCGGTTTGGATCATATCCACGGCACCCCTGCGTATATCGGCGGAACAGAAGGCGAAAACGGCCTCTTTTCATGTCGACTCGGGTGCGATGGATAAGCCCGTTAACGGCAGTGCTCTAGACGGCTTTAACTCGCCCGGAAAAATTTCACGAACCTGAACAATGGCTTGGGCGAAGGCGGCCAGACGCCCACTCGACGGAACCTGATCGCCTGAGCGGTACCGCTTGTGTGTTCCGTACTTTGCTGGCTGCCGGGCAGGATGCGTTGAAGCCGAGCATTCAGCGAGCTGACAAACGTTTGCGGGCACAGGCGTTGCGCTGATATCCGCGCAGGCCCACTTCAATGAAGGAGTATCGACATGCCCGAAAAGAAAACCCTCGCGCGCGCTTCGCAAGCGAAGCGTTCAGGCAAGTCCGGCAGCACCCAGGCAGGCGCGTTCGTGAAGGAGCAGATCGACCATATCCGTGAAGGCAAGCACGGCGCGAAGTCGGCGAAGCAGGCCATTGCGATCGGGCTGTCCGAGGCGCGCCGCTCCGGCGTCAAGCTGAAAGCGCCCAGCAAGGGCACGACCTCCGCCGCCACCCGCAAGAAGGCCGCGCAGGACACGAAAGCCGCGCATCGCACGAAGCAAAGCCCCAGCACTGAGTCGAAGGCGAAGCGTTCAGCCGCGTCCACCCGCGCGTTGAAGCGCGAGAGCACGAAGGCCGCCTCGCACAAGGCGCTGTCGCGGCAGACCCATGCGGCGTCGAGCCGGCGCTCGGCTGCGGATCGTTCGGAGGCAGCGAAAAAGGGCTGGGCGACGCGCCGGGCCAATGCCGCTTCGGCGTCGAAAGGATCGCGTGCGCGTCACGCCTCGCGCTGAGCGCGGCGCTTGCGGGCGATGCGCGAGTACGACAGCGCCATCGTCGCGAGCTCCTGGGCGGCGGGCGTCAGCGGCACGCCCGCGCGTCGAACCAGGCAGACCGGCGTGCTCGCGGCGCGTTCGGCAATCTTGAACACGGTCACGTGCTCGCGAAAGAACGGGTGAGTTGCCAGCCCCGCGGGTTCCAGGCCGAGATAGTCGCTCCCGGCGATGCAATGCAGCGTGTCGAACACGGCCTCGGTCGTTGCGGCGATGCGGGGTGCGGGCAAGCGTGCCTCTTCAAAGAGCGCGGACAGGCGATTGCCCGCTGTCTCGCCGCTGCGTTGCCGCGTGCTGACCCACTGCGCGTCGCGCAGGTCGGCGAGGGTGCGGGCGCGGACGAGCGCATGATCGCGGCGCGCGATCACGGCGACTTCGGATTCGAACAGCGGGGTCGTTTCCATGTCGTGAACGTCCGCGTCTGGCGCGATCAGCGCGAGCGCGAAGTCGAGACGGCCTTCGCGAACCCACGAAGTCAGCATCCGTGAAGTCGCGCTGGTCAGATGCACGTCGATCCGCGGGCAGCGCTCGCGATAGCTCTCCAGCAACGCGGGAAACAGCCGCATCGTGGCTTCGGCCGCCAGTCCGAGCGCCACGCGGCCCGTCAGGTCGCCCTGCAATTGACGCATCTCATCTTCGGTCTTGCGGCACTCGCCGAGAATCAGTTCCGCGCGCACGCGCAAACGCTCGCCGACCGGCGTCAGGCGCACGCCGCGCACGTCGCGCTCGAACAGCGGGCCGCCCGCCTGTGCTTCGAGCTTGCGCATGTGCTGCGTGACGCCGCTCTGCGCGACGTCGAGTCGCCGCGCCGCCGCGCGCACGCTGCCTGCGTCCGCCACGGCGATGAACATGCGCAATTGGGTGAGGGTGAGTTCCATGGGCAGGGGCTCGCGACAGGGTGATCACAAAAAGTGAACATGATAAGCAAACTGCCTCTTCTGGTGGGCATCCGGCGCTCGTAGTATCGAGGCCTGGATAACCTCAACACCGCGCCCATGCCCAGATTCCACGCCCTCATGCTGGCCGCCGTCCTCGCGGCAGCCGCGCCCGCTCATGCGAAAGACGCCGATACACTGCGCCTCGGCATCGACCCCGGCTATCCGCCGATGGACGTCAAGACGCCCGACGGCCACGTCGCAGGTTTCGACGTCGATCTCGGCGATGAAATCTGCCGCCGCATCGCCATGCATTGCCAGTGGGTCGAGCTCGAATTCTCGGGAATGATTCCGGCGCTGCAGGCGCGCAAGATCGACGGGATCATGTCGTCGATGGCGATCACCGACAAGCGCATGAAGCAGATCGCCTTTTCCACCAAGCTGTTCCAGTTCCGCTCGCGTCTGATCGCGAAGCAGGGCGCGCCGCTCACGGCGAGCCCGGAGGGCTTGCGTGGCAAGCGGATCGGCGTGCAGAGCGGCAGTCAGTTCGAGACCTACGCGATGAAGAATTGGGCGCCGGGCGGCGTCGAGGTGGTCCCGTATCAGAGCATGGAAGGGGTGCTGAACGACCTCACGGCAGGCCGTATCGATGCCGCGCTGCTCGGCTCGGTGGAGGCCGAACACGGCTTCCTGAAGACGCCGCGCGGCGTGGGGTTCAGCTTTGTCGGCGAGCCGCTCTCGATGGGCGATCACGGCGTCGGCATGGGGATGCGGCAGGACGATGCCGCGCTCAAGGCGAAAGTCGACCGCGCGGTGAAGGACATGCGCGCGGACGGCACGTACCAGAAGATCGCGCGCAAGTATTTCGACTTCGACGTCTACGGCGACTGATCATGCACATCCAGCGCGACTCTCTTCTCTCGACGACGCTCGGCACCACGCGCGAGCTCGTCAGCTTTCATTTCGGCGACGTTCAGGGCGCGGGTGAGCAGGTATACATCCAGGCATCGCTGCACGCCGACGAAACGCCCGCGATGCTCGCCGCCTGGACCCTCAAGAAGCGTCTCGCCGATCTGGAGGCGCAGGGACGCATGCGCGGCGCTGTCGTGCTGGTGCCGGTGGCGAATCCCATCGGGCTGTCGCAGCATGTGCTCGGGCAGTTCGTCGGGCGCTTCGAGGCAAACAGCGGCCAGAACTTCAACCGCGGCTTTCCGCTGCCGACCGCGGCGGCGTTGATCGAGCGGGTGGCGGAGCCGTTCTCGCCGCAGGACGGCGCGCACAACGCGCGTCTGCTGCGCGCCGCGTTGCTCGCGATGCTCGGTGAGACGGCGGTGAAGAACGAGTTCGAAGACTTGCGGCGGGTGCTGCTCAGGTTTGCGTCGCAGGCGGATATCGTGCTCGATCTGCATTGCTCGCTCGAGGCGACCGTGCATCTGTATACCAGTCCGTCGAGCTGGCCGGCGCTCGAACCGCTCGCGCGCCTGCTTGATGCCAATGGCGTGCTGCTCGCGACGGATTCCGGCGGACAGTCGTTCGATGAAGTCCATGCGCTCTTGTGGAATCAGGTTCGCGAGCGTCTGGGCGACGCCGTGCCGCTCGCCGCGCCGAATCTCGCGGCGACGGTGGAGTATCGCGGCCAGCGCGACGTCGATTACGACACCGCCGCGCACGACGCCGAGGCGATCGTCGAGTTCCTGATCGGGCGTGGCGTGATCGAAGGTGAAGCACGCCAGCCGCCGCCGCTCGCTCAGCCCGCGACGCCGCTCGCGGGCAGCGAGCAGCTGACGGCGCCGGTGAGCGGCATCGTCGTTTATCGGGCTAAGGTGGGCGCAAGGTTGCGGGCGGGCGATCCGGTGTTCGACATCGTCGATCCGATCACGGACGTCGTCACGACCGTCACCACGCGTAACGACGGCGTGTTCTACATGCGGCGCGCGATCCGCTTCGTGCCCGCCGGTGCGCCGATGGGACGCGTGACGGGCGAGACGCCGATTCGAAGCGGGGTGTTGATCGGGGCTTGAGCGAGGGCGGGCCGGGGCGCGACGGGTGTGGGAAGTGCGCCGAGCGCATCCGGCTTGCTTAGCGGGGTGGGTGCGCCTAGCTAACTGCGTATGCCAAGCCGAGGCGCGTGCCAAGGCCGCTGCGTACGCCAAGGCCGCTGCGCCATGTGAAGCCGCTGCGCCATGCGAAGCCGCTGCGCGTGCCAAGCCGCCGCGCATGCCAAGCCCGCTGCGCATGCCAAGGCCGCTGCGCATGCGAAAACCCCACCAAGCACGCCCCACGCCGCGTCGCTAGAATGACCTTCCCCCATTCGCGTTTCCGTTGAGGAGTCTCGCCATGCTTGACTTCGCTCTCCACGCCCGCACGTCGACGCTCGACATTTCCTACGCCGATTCCGGCCCCCGCGACGGTCTTCCCACTTTTCTGCTACACGGCTGGCCCGACGCTGCCCGCGCCTGGAACCCAATCGCCGCGCGGCTCAACGACGCCGGCCGCCGCACCATCGTGCCGGAGCTGCGCGGCGCGGGCGGCACGCGTTTTCTCTCCCCGGACACGGTTCGCGACGGCTCAGGCGTCGCGCTCGCCCAGGACGCAATCGATCTGGCCGACGCGCTCGGCATCGCGCAATTCGATGTCGTCGGTCATGACTGGGGTGCGCGCGCCGCTTACACACTCGCCGCGCTGTTTCCCCAGCGCGTGCGCCGCATGGCCGCGCTCGCGCTGGCCTATCAGCCGCGCGGCGCGTTCCGCCTGCCGGATTTTTCCCAGGCGCGGCGTTTCTGGTACCAGTGGTTCATGTCGCTCGACGGCGGCCCGGACGCCGTCGCCGCTGACCCCAAAGGCTTCGCACGGATCCAATGGGACACCTGGTCGCCGCCCGGCTGGTTCGACGAGGCCGAATTCGAGATCACCGCACGCGCCTTCGAGAATCCCGACTGGGTGCCGATCACGCTCAACGCGTATCGGCGGCGCTGGCGCGGCGATCAGCCGTCCGACCGGTCGCTGGCCGACCTGTACGCGCGTCTGGCGACGATCGAGAGCATTAACGTGCCCGCGCTGATGATCCAGGGTGGCGCCGACGCCTGCGATGAACCGGCCAGCTCGGAAGGCCAGGAAAGCCACTTTCAGGCGGGTTACCGGCGCGTCGTGATCGATGGGGCGGGGCACTTCCCCCTGCGCGAGGCACCCGAAGCCGTGGCCGCCGAAGTGCTCCGCCATCTCGCGTAACCGGCTGATCAGGCGAGCGTCTTGCGCACCCCAGGCAGACACTCCCGACACGTTTGGCGACAACCACTGTATGCGTGTACAGTACTGTTCGCTGCGGCGACTGCGCGCTTCCGAACACCCGCGCCCCTCGCCCGAGGCCGTGAACGGCCGCCCAACTCATTGAACCGGTTGACAAATTGGCATCGAACAACGCAATCCGCATCCGCGGCGCACGTCAGCACAATCTCAAGAATCTCGACCTCGACCTGCACACCGGCCAGATGACGGTCGTGACCGGCCCGTCCGGCTCCGGCAAGTCGAGCCTCGTGTTCGACACGCTCTACGCCGAAGGCCAGCGCCGCTACGTCGAAACCTTCAGCGCCTACGCGCGCCAGTTCCTCGACCGGATGGACCGTCCGCAAGTGGAGCGCGTGGACGGCGTGCCGCCCGCCATCGCCATCGACCAGACGAATCCGGTGCGCAGCTCGCGCTCGACCGTCGGCACGATGACCGAGCTGAACGACCATCTGAAGCTGTTCTACGCCCGCGCCGCCGAGCTGTTCGACAAAAAAACCTCGCAGCGCGTGCGCCATGACACGCCCGAGACGATCTACGCCGAACTGCTCGAACGCACGCGCGCCGATGATCCGCGTCTCGCGATCACGTTCCCGGTCGAGTTGCCCGACACCGCCAGCGACGCGGAAGTCGAGCAATGGCTGTCCGCGAGCGGCTACACGCGCGTCCAGGCGAAGCGCCACATCGAAACCGCGAGCGGCAAACGGCAGATGCTCGACGTCGTCGCGGACCGCTTCCGGCTGCAGAACACCGAACGCTCGCGCGCGCTGGAGGCGATCGAAAGCGCGCTGTTGCGCGGCACCGGCCGGGTGGATGTCTACGTGCTGAAGGACGAGGGCGAACCGGACATCTGGCGCTTCTCGACCGGCCTGCACAGCCCGGAGAGCGACCTGCGCTATGCGGACCCGCAGCCGGCGCTGTTCTCGTTCAACTCGGCCTACGGCGCGTGCGAAACCTGCCGGGGCTTTGGCCGCGTGATCGGCGTCGATTACGGGCTCGTGATTCCCGACGAGAAGAAGACGCTGCGCGAAGGCGCGGTCAAGACGCTGCAAACGCCTGCGTGGAAGGAAAACCAGGACGATCTCGTGCGCTACGGCGCGAAGGCGGGCATCCGGCTTGGCGTGCCCTGGAACGAGTTGACGCAACAGGAACGCGACTGGGTCATCAAGGGTTCGCCCGACTGGACCGGCAAGTGGCAGAACCAGTGGTACGGCGTACAGCGCTTTTTCGACTATCTGGAGTCGAAGGCGTACAAGATGCACATTCGCGTGCTGCTGTCGAAATATCGCAGTTACACCACGTGCCCGGTCTGTGCCGGCGCGCGCCTGAAGACCGAATCGCTGCTGTGGCGTCTCGGTACCAAGGAACAGGCGGACGCGGTGCTGCCGCCGGCGAAGCGTTTCATGCCGGAAGGCGTCGAGTGGACGCGCGCGCAGCTCGAAGCGCTGCCCGGCCTGACCGTACACGACCTGATGCTGATGCCGATCGAGCGCATCCGCCGCTTCTTCGATTCGCTGACGCTGCCCTCCACCTTGCTCGACGAAGCGCTCAAGCTGCTGCACGCCGAAGTGCGCACGCGCCTCAAATACTTGTGCGATGTCGGCCTGGGCTATCTGACGCTCGATCGCCAGAGCCGCACGCTCTCCGGCGGCGAAGTGCAGCGCATCAACCTGACCACCGCGCTCGGTACGTCGCTGGTGAACACGCTGTTCGTGCTCGATGAACCGAGCATCGGGCTGCATCCGCGCGACCTGAACCGCATCGTCGAGGCCATGCACCGGCTGCGCGACGCGGGCAATACGCTCGTCGTCGTCGAGCACGATCCTTCGGTGATGCTGGCGGCGGATCGCCTGATCGACATGGGGCCCGGTCCGGGCGAGCGCGGCGGGCAGATCGTCTATGACGGCACGCCCGGCGAGATCCAGTCCACCGACACGCTCACCGGCGCCTATCTCGGCGGCCGCAAGCAGGTGGCGCATGCGTCGAACTGGAACCGGCGCGCCGTTGACAGGAACACCCCGCGCCTCGTGCTCGAAGGCGCGAGCGACCACAATCTGCGCGATGTCACCGTCGAGATTCCGTTGCAGCGGCTCGTCTGCGTGACGGGCGTGTCGGGCTCGGGCAAATCGACGCTGATCCAGGACGTGCTTGCGCCCGCGCTGATGCGCCACTTCGGCAAGGCGACGGAAGCGCCCGGCGCGTTCCGCGACCTTAAAGGCGCGGAGCAGCTGAGCGATGTCGTGTTCGTCGATCAATCGCCGATTGGCCGGACGGCGCGCTCGAATCCGGCGAGCTACGTCGGCGCGTTCGATGAAATCCGCAAGCTCTACGCGAAGGCGCCGCTCGCGCTCCAGCGCGCCTATAGCGCGAGCATGTTCAGCTTCAATTCCGGCGATGGCCGTTGTCCGACCTGTGGCGGCTCCGGCTTCGAGCATGTCGAGATGCAGTTCCTGAGCGATGTCTATCTGCGTTGCCCGGACTGCGACGGCCGTCGTTACCGCGCCGAGATTCTCGAAGTGAAGATCGAGCGCGGCGGGCGGCATTTGAGCGTCGCGGACGTGCTCGAACTGACCGTCAGCGAAGCAGTCGAGTTGTTCGCCGACGACAAGGAAGTGCTGCGCGTGTTGCAGCCCATCGTCGATGTCGGGCTCGAATACGTGAAGCTGGGTCAGCCGGTGCCGACGCTGTCGGGCGGCGAGGCGCAGCGTCTGAAGCTCGCGGGCTTTCTCGCGGAGACGTCGCAGGGCACGAAGGGCAAGAAGGGCGGCGAAGCGGAAAGCCGCCTCTTCATGTTCGACGAACCGACCACCGGCCTGCATTTCGACGACATCGCCAAGCTGATGCGCGCGCTGGGCCGGCTGCTGGAGCGCGGTCATTCGCTGATCGTGATCGAGCACAATCTCGACGTGATCCGCGCCGCCGACTGGATCATCGATCTCGGTCCCGAAGGCGGCGACGGCGGCGGTCAGGTGATATGCGTCGGCACGCCGGACGAGGTGGCCGCCTGCGAACACTCGCATACCGGCCGGGCGTTGCTCGACTACGAGGAAGCCATGGCGCCGGGCGCGGCGGACAAGCGCGCGGGCGTGCCGCTGCAACTCGCCGCCGAAGTGGCGAGCGCGCGGCGCGCGTTGCAGGGCGAGGACGTGGTGCGCATCGTCAACGCGCGCGAGCACAACCTGAAGTCGCTCGACGTCGATATCCCGCACAACAAGTTCAATGTGGTGACGGGCGTGTCGGGTTCGGGCAAGTCGACGCTCGCCTTCGACATCCTGTTCCACGAGGGCCAGCGCCGTTATCTCGAATCGTTGAACGCGTATGCGCGTTCCATCGTGCAGCCGGCGGGCCGCCCGGAAGTCGATGCCGTGTATGGCATTCCGCCGACCGTCGCCATCGAGCAGCGGCTGTCGCGCGGCGGGCGCAAGTCCACGGTCGCGACGACCTCGGAAGTCTGGCACTTCCTGCGCCTGCTGTATGTGAAGCTCGGCATCCAGCACTGCATTCACGACGGCACGCCGGTGCAGTCGCAGAGTTCGGAATCGATCGCCGCGCAGATCATGCGCGATTTCAGGGGCGCGCATGTCGGGCTGCTTGCGCCGCTCGTCGTGAACCGCAAGGGCGTCTATACGGATCTGGCGAAATGGGCGAAGGCGCGCGGCAACACGCATCTGCGCGTGGACGGCGAATTCCTGCCGGTGAGCCCGTGGCCCAAGCTCGACCGCTTCCGCGAACACACGATCGAACTGCCGGTGGCGGATTTGATCGTCACGCCCGAGAACGAAGGCGAGCTGCGCCGCCTGCTCGACGACACGCTTGAAATCGGCAAGGGCGTGATGCATCTGCTCGCGCCGCTCGACGACCTGTACGGTTCCTGGGCCGACGGCAAGCGCCGTGGCGCGGAAGCAATGCGCGTGTTCTCGACCAAGCGGGCGTGTCCGGTGTGCGGCACGAGCTATCCCGAACTCGATCCACGCATGTTCTCGTACAACAGCAAGCACGGCTGGTGCAACACCTGCGTGGGCACCGGCGTGAAGCTGACGCGCGAGCAGCGCGCCGCGTTCGACGACACGCTGTTCGCGCAGGACGATCGTGGCCGCGAACAGACCATCGGCTCGGTGGATCAGGAGCCGGACGACATCGTCGATCAGCCGTGTCCGGATTGCGAAGGCACGCGCCTGAACGACGTCGCGCGCGCGGTCACGTTCGGCAATTATCCGATCACGGAAGTGGGCCGCTGGACCGTCAGCGATACGCGCGAATGGATCTCGACGCTCCGGCTGACAGGACGTGACGCTGACATTGCGCGTGACGTCGTGAGCGAGATCGAAGGGCGTCTGCAGTTCCTCGAAGAGGTCGGGCTCGGTTATCTGAGCCTCGATCGCGCCGCGCCGACGCTCTCCGGCGGCGAGGCGCAGCGCATCCGTCTCGCCGCGCAGCTCGGCAGCAACCTGCAGGGTGTGTGCTATGTGCTCGATGAACCGACCATCGGCTTGCATCCGCGCGACAACCTGATCCTGCTCTCCGCGCTCAAGAAGCTGAACGACAAGGGCAATACGCTCGTGGTCGTCGAGCACGACGAGGACACCATCCGCCGCGCGGATCACATCATCGACATCGGGCCGGGCGCGGGCAAGCGCGGCGGCACCGTGGTCGCGCAGGGCACCGTGACGGATCTCGCGGCTCACAAGGCGTCGCTGACCGGCCAGTTCCTCGCCAACCCGATCGTGCATCCGCTGCAGCCGCGTCGCGAAGTGCGCACCGCCACCGCGAAGCGCGCCGCCGTGCCGGAGCAATGGCTCACGGTCGAAGGCGCGACGCTGCATAACCTGCGCGACGTGACAGCGAGCGTGCCGCTGAACCGGCTCGTCGCGATCACGGGCGTGTCCGGCTCCGGCAAGTCGACGCTCGCGCGCGACGTGCTGATGACCAACCTGCTCGACGCGGTCGGCCGCTCGGTGCTGTCGTCGCCGGCGGTGCGGCGCGCGCGCAAGTCGGCGCAGGCGGACAAGCCGGCGCCGGGCTCGCGCGCCAGCGTGCTCGCGCGCGAAGCGCCGCGGCCGAAGTTCGACGTCAAGCATGCGTGGCAGGGGTGCAGCGGCGTGACCGGTTTCGAGTCCATCGACCGCGTGCTCGAAGTGGATCAGACGCCGATCGGCAAGACGCCGCGCTCGTGTCCGGCCACGTACATCGGCATGTGGGACACCATCCGCAAGCTGTTCGCCGATACGCTCGAAGCCCGCGCGCGCGGCTATACGCCGTCGCGCTTCTCGTTCAACACGGGCGAGGGACGCTGCCCGGCCTGCGAGGGCCAGGGCGTGCGCACCATCGCGATGAGTTTCCTGCCGGACGTGAAGGTGCCGTGCGACGTGTGTCACGGACAGCGCTTCAATCCGGAAACGCTGGCGGTGACGTGGCGCGGCAAGAACATCGGCGAAGTGCTGACCATGGAGATTGATGAAGCCGTCGAGTTCTTCTCGTCGATGCAAAGCATTGCGCACCCGCTGCAACTGCTGCGCGATGTCGGCCTCGGTTATCTGACGCTTGGCCAGCCTTCGCCGACGCTGTCAGGCGGCGAGGCGCAGCGCATCAAGCTCGTGACGGAACTCTCGAAGGTGCGCGACGACATCACGCGGCGCGGCCAGAAGCCGCCGCACACGCTCTACGTGCTCGACGAGCCGACAGTCGGCCTGCACATGGCCGACGTCGCGAAGCTGATCCGCGTGCTGCACCGGCTGGTGGACGGCGGGCATAGCGTGATCGTCATCGAGCACGATCTCGACGTGATCGCCGAAGCCGACTGGGTGCTCGACCTCGGTCCGGAAGGCGGCGTGAACGGCGGCATGATCGTCGCGGCGGCGGACCCGGACACGCTGGCGACGCATCCGCGCAGTCACACAGGCACGGCGTTGCGGCCGGTGCTGGCACGCGCGAGGCCTGCTGAAAATGCTGCGTGACCTGGACGCGCTCATCGCTTCGATGGAGCCTGAGCTTCAGCCGGGCGTGTATGTGTTCGCGTCGGTGGCACAAGGGGACGTGCCCGCCGCCGACGTGATTGCGACCTTCCGCGAGCGCGAAGGTCTGACGGTCGTGATGGAAGAGCACGCGGCGCAGGCAGCGGGCCTGACGCCGCTGTTCCGCGCGGCGTGGATCACGCTGACCGTGCATTCGGACCTGCATGCGGTGGGGCTGACGGCGGCGTTCGCGCAGGCGCTGGGCGAAGCGGGCATCAGTTGCAACGTGATGGCGGCGGCCTATCACGATCACCTCTTCGTGCCCGCCGACGATGCCGCGCGCGCCATGGACGCGCTGCTTTCCTTGCAGAAACGGGCTGGTATGCTGGCGGCCTCTTCGAAACCCTGAAAGCACACCCGATGGAAACGCAGGACAAAGCCGTTGCGCTAAAAAGAATGAAGTGGTTCGCCTTCGCGCTGCTGATCGCGGCCGGCGCGTTGTTCGCGCTCGCCAAGAGCCGGCACGATGCGGGGCTATGGGCGTGGGTATCGTCGTTCGCGGAAGCCGCGATGGTCGGCGCGCTCGCCGACTGGTTCGCGGTGGTCGCGCTGTTCCGCCATCCGCTTGGCGTGCCCATTCCGCACACGGCGATCCTGCCGGCGAACAAGGCGCGCGTCGGCGACAACCTCGCCGCGTTCGTGCGCGACCGCTTCCTCGGCACCGATGCGCTGGTGGCGCGCGTGAACGCGTTCGATCCGGCGAGCCGCTTGTCGCTCTGGCTTGCGGAGCCGAAGAACGCCGAGCTGCTCGGCAAGAAGGCGGTGACGGCGGTGGGCCAGCTTCTTTCCTTCGCCGATGACGACCGCATCAAGACCATGCTGCACGATACGTTGCGCCGTCGCGCGGACCAGTTCGATCTGGCGGGCGCGGCGGGCGGCGTGCTGGCGTCGCTGACCTCGGACCGGCGGCATCAGTTGCTGCTCGACGAAGGGCTCACGCAGCTGGCCGCATGGCTCGACAAACCCGAAGTGCAGGAGATGCTCGCGGCGCGCATCGTCGCGGTGGCGGGCGAGGAGTATCCGAAGCTGGTCGGCATGCTGGGCTTCGTCGGACTGAGCGCCGAGGAACTCGGTGGCAAGTTCGCGGCGGGACTGGTGCGCGGCGCGAACCAATGGCTGCACGACATCAGCAGCGATCCGGAGCATGAACGCCGACAGGCTTTCGATGCAGCCGTGGCGCGCTTCGTCGAACGCCTGCGCACGGACCCGGCGTTCAAGGCGCGCATCGACGAGCACAAGCGCGAATGGCTCGAGCGGCCCGAACTGCGCGACTACGTGAACGGTCTGTGGGACGAATTCGTCGCGTGGCTCGATGCGGACATCAGGCGGCCCGACTCGGCGCTGCACATGAAGGTGGTCGCGATGGCGGGCGGTTTCGCCGCGGCGCTCGGCAACGATCCCGCTTTGCGCGATTCGATCAACGAGCACATGCGCGACGCGCTGAAGGCGCTGGCGCCGGAGTTGCGCGACGGCATCGCGAAGCATATCGCCGCAACGGTCAAGCAATGGGACGACGCGACGCTCGTGCGCGACGTTGAGCTGAACATCGGGCGGGACTTGCAGTTCATCCGCGTGAACGGAACGCTGGTGGGCGGCGCGGTGGGCATTTTGATTCACGCGGTCACGACGCTGCTGTAATGGCAGGAACAGGCGCCGAAGGGAACATCGGCGCCGGGGTTCATGCGGATCAGCCAGCGTCGGGATCCATGTTGCTCTCGGCGAAAGCCGGTTCTTCGACAGCGTCGTCGGCGGGCGCTTGCCCGCCCGCATCGGTTTGCGCCGTTTGCGTCGACGCCGGGAGTGCGGCCGCAGGCGGTGAGGCCGAGGCGATCGTCGCGCCCATCGGTGCGCCGGAAACGTCGTAGGCCTGGGCGGTTTGCGTGCCGTTCCTGCCAAACGTGTGGGCGACCGACGCGCCGTCTTTGTCAAACTCGTCCGTCTCCGTGAGCGCGCCACGACCGTCGTAAGTCGTGGCGGTATAGGCGCCGTCCGGCTGCCGCGCATACTGAATGTGCTTCTGCACGTTGCCGCCGGCATCCTTGACGTCCGCGGAGGTGAGCTTGCCGTCGGGACCGAAATTTTGCGTGCCCTGCATGCCGGACGCGTAGGTTTCGTTCATCGACGTGATGTTGCCGTCGCCGGCCGGATCGCTTAATTGCACGGCGGTTGGCGAGCCCAGTCCCGGCGGCACGATGTTCCTGTCTCCGCCCGCGTAGTAGTCGAAATAGGTTTTCGACAGGTCGGTGCTCGGTCGCTGCAACGCGTTCATCGCAGCGGCCGCCTCCATCATTCCGTTTCTGTCCTGCTCGACCGACCGGCCCGCATTCACCTCGGCCGCGTGCACCTGGTCGAGCGCCTGCTCGATCGGACCGCCCGGCGCTTCGCCGATGATGCCGACAAGCGTGCCCGGATGGCCATCGCTCGTGGTGTTTTCGAGAATCTCGTGCTCAACTCTCCAGTTGTTGTAGATCGCTTCTCCTTCGTCTCGCATGCCGTTCATTGCCCGCACGTTGTACGCCGACGGATCGCGTGCAGGCGTGTCGTAGCGAGCGGCAAGCGCTTTATCATTCTGACGACTCTCGAAGTGGCCAAGCTCGTGAGACAGTCCGGCGATCCAGTTGTTGTCGTCGAATTGGGCGACGTCGTGACTGAGCACGATGCGGTGCTTGACCGCGTTGTCGAAGTAACCCCCGCCGTCCGGGCCGATCTCGATGGGCTTCATTTCTCCTGCCGCAATCGCTGCACCGTAGTCAGTGAGATCCTTTTGCAAGGTCGGACTCTTGTTGATCAGCGACACCTGACTTTGCGTCGGGCGCACGTCGCCCCAGTACGACTCGGTCCCGGTAACCGGTTTGATGGCCATGTGGCTCCCCTTTATGGTTCGGCTCATCTGGCCGCGCCAATGAGCCAGCGGATGAACGTGCGCGGACGGAGCACTATTCACCGCGGAGCCTCTGTCCGGGCGGTAAGGGGATATCTCGCGGGCACGTCGTCGAGCCCGCCCGGGCCGCGAGCGATATGATGTGGGCACCCGGCGCCCTGTGCGGCAGCCGGCCGGACGTGGCACCTCAACCTCTTGCGCGCGCAACGTATCCCATGGCCCCACCCAACAACGCACTGATCGAAGAGTTCTACACTGCGTTCCAGCGTCTCGATGCCGAAGCGATGGCCGCCTGCTACGCGCCCGACATCCTGTTCCAGGATCCCGCGTTCGGCGTGCTGCGCGGCAGGGAGGCCGGCGACATGTGGCGCATGCTGCTGGGCCGTGCGGCGGATTTCTCGCTGTGCTTCGACAGCATCAAGTCCATCGGCCAGGTGGCGAGCGCGCGGGCCGTGGCGCGCTACACGTATTCCGCGACCGGCCGGCTCGTCGTCAACGAGATCCACGCGCGCTTCGCGATCCGCGACGGCCTCATCGCCGAACACACCGACGTCTTCGATCTCTGGCGCTGGAGCCGGCAGGCGCTCGGGCCGAGCGGCTGGCTGCTGGGCTGGACGCCGCAGATGCAGCACGCCATCCAGAGCCGCGCGCGCCGCACGCTGAACGACTATCGCCTGAAGTATCGCAAGGCCGCGCCATGACACGCATCGACAGCACGGACGCCGCGCTCCTCGACGCCGCGCGTCTCGAAGACGAATGGCTCGAGGCGGATGCCTTTGGCGGCTTCGCATCGGGCACCGTGGGCACCCTGCGCACGCGGCGCTATCACGCGCTGCTGCTCGCGGCCACGCAGCCGCCTGCAGGACGCGTCGCGCTCGTCAACGGCGTCGAGGCATGGCTCGACGCGGACGGCCAGCGCTATCCGCTGACCATGCAGCACTACGCGCCCGACGTCCTTTATCCCGATGTCCGCGCCAGCCTGCTGTCCTTCGATACCTCGCCTTGGCCGACGTGGCGCTTTCGCGTGGGTATGCAAGCGGAAGCGGTGATCGTGGCCGAGGTGTTCGTCGCCAAGGAGAGCCGCGAGACCGTATTGCGCTGGCGTTTCGAAGGCGCGCCGCCGGCCGCGTTGCAGAATGCGCGTCTGCACGTGCGGCCGCTGGTTTCCGGACGCGACTATCACGCGCTGCATCACGAGAACCCCGCGTTCGGCTTCGATGCCACCGTCGAGGGCGAGCGCGTGCAGTGGCGTCCCTACGGCGACCTGCCTGTCATCTACGTGAAAGCCAACGGCGCCTATGAGCATGCGCCCGACTGGTATCGCAACTTCTGCTATGCCCGCGAACGCGAGCGCGGTCTCGATTTCATCGAAGACCTCGCGGCGCCGGGCGTCTTTCATTTCGATCTCGCGCGCGCCGACGCCGTCATGATCCTGCATGCCCACACAGGACCTGAGCGGCCGGACGCGGAGACCGCGCTCGCGCATGCGACGCGTCTCGCCGCGGCCGAAACGCAGCGGCGCGCGGCGTTCGGTTCGCGGCTCGCACGCTCCGCCGATGCCTACGTGGTCAACCGCAGCAATGGCCGCACGATCATCGCGGGCTTTCCGTGGTTCACGGACTGGGGCCGCGACACCTTCATCTCGATGCGCGGCCTGCTGCTGGCGTCGGGCCGCCACGATGAAGCCGAGTCCATCCTGCTCGAATGGGCCGACACGATCTCCGAGGGCATGGTGCCGAACCGCTTTCCCGACAGCGGCGGGCTGCCGGAATACAACTCCGTCGATGCGTCGCTGTGGTTCGTCGTCGCCGTGCAGGACTATCTGGCGACGGGTCACGCGCATGCCGCGACGGCGAGCCGCCTGCAACGCGCGGTCGGCGCGATTCTCGACGGCTATGCGCGCGGCACGCGCTTCGGCATCGCCGCCGACAGCGACGGCCTGCTGCGCGCGGGCGTGCCCGGCGTGCAGCTCACCTGGATGGACGCGAAGGCGGGCGACTGGGTCGTGACGCCGCGCATCGGCAAGCCGGTCGAGGTGCAGGCGCTGTGGATCAACGCGCTGTCGGTGGGCGCGGCGTGGAGCGGGCAGTGGCAGACGTTGCGCGACCAGGCGCGCAGCGCATTCGCCGCGCGCTTCGTCGATCCGGCGACACACACGCTCTACGATGTCGTCGACGTGGATCACGAGCCCGGCAAGCTGGATCGCGCGGTGCGTCCGAACCAGATCTTCGCGGTGGGCGGGCTGCCGTTCGCGGTGGTGGAGGACGAGGTGGCGCGCGCGGTCGTCGCGCAGGTCGAAGCGCAACTGCTGACGCCGCTCGGCCTGCGCACGCTTGCGCCCTCGGACCCGGCGTACCGGCCGCATTACGCGGGCGGCGTGCTGGAACGCGACGGCGCGTATCACCAGGGCACCGTGTGGCCGTGGCTACTGGGGCCGTTCGTCGAGGCCTGGGTTCGCGTGCACGGCGCGGCGGGCGCACGCGAGCGGTTCCTGACGCCCATGTACGCGCATCTCGACCGCTACGGGCTGGACCACATCAGCGAAGTCGCCGATGGCGACGCGCCCCACACGCCCGGCGGCACGCCGTTCCAGGCGTGGTCGCTCGCGGAACTGCTGCGCATGGAGAAACTGCTCGGCACGAACTGAACATGGTGCGCGCGCCGCCTGCCCAAACGCGCTAAATTACGGCTCTTGCCAGAGGGTTCGCGCACGGCCTGGACAAGCTCCGGGCGACGTCCTGCGCGGCCGCACATCAGGAGACGTTCATGCCGAAATCGCGCCCCGTCAATCAGATCGACACCGTCGAGGGCTCACGGCTCCATTCGGCCGATTGCGCCCACTGGCAGCGCTGGGGACCGTATCTGAGCGAACGCCAATGGGGCACGGTGCGCGAGGACTACAGCGAATTCGGCACGGCCTGGGAATACTTTCCTCACGATCACGCGCGCAGCCGCGCCTACCGCTGGGGCGAGGACGGTCTCGCCGGTTTCGGCGACGACAAGCTCAACTGGTGCGTATCGCTGGCGCTGTGGAACGGTGCGGACCCGATCATCAAGGAGCGGCTTTTCGGTCTGACGAACCAGGAGGGCAATCACGGCGAGGACGTCAAGGAACTGTACTTCTACCTCGACGGCACGCCGACGCATTCCTACATGCGCATGCTCTACAAGTATCCGCATGCAGCGTTTCCCTACGCCGATCTCGTCGATGAAAATGGCCGGCGCAGCGCCGAACTGCCCGAGTACGAAGTGCTCGACACCGGCGTCTTCGACGGCGAACGCTACTTCGACGTGCAAGTGGAGTACGCGAAGCACACGCCCGACGACATCCTCATGCGCGTGACCGTCGAGAATCGCGGCGCGGTGGCGGCCGTGCTCGACGTGCTGCCGCAGATCTGGGCGCGCAACAGCTGGTCGTGGCGGCCGACGCCTGTGAAGCCGTCGCTGACGCAGGAGACGGTGGAGGGCGAAGGTACCTATGTGCTCGCCGAACAGACCGGCCACGAGCCGATGGTGGTCACGGCGTGGTCGGCGGACGGCGCGGCGGTGGACTGGCTCTTCTGCGAAAACGAAACCAATGTCCGGCGCCTGCATGACATGGAGGGCGAAGGGCCGTTCAAGGACGGCTTCAACGATTACCTCGTGAACGGCGACGAGGGCGCCATCCGCCGCGCCTCCGGCACGCGCGCGGCGGCTCATGTGCATCTGGCGCTGGAGCCGCACGGCCGCGCGGTGGTCTATCTGCGCTGGCGTCCCGAGTCGGCGCCCGACGCCGTGCCGCTCGACGCGGATGCCTTGTTCGAGCGCCGCATCGCCGAAGCGGATGAGTTCTATGGCGCGCTTCAGCACGACATTGCCGGGGTGGATCAGCGGCTCGTGCAGCGGCAGGCGCTGGCCGGCATGCTGTGGTCGAAGCAGTATTACCAGTTCGACGTCACCCGCTGGCTCGACGGCGATCCCTTGCAGCCCACGCCACCGAAGCAGCGGCGCTTCGGGCGCAACATCGACTGGCGGCATCTGTGCAATGCCGACATCGTATCGATGCCCGACAAATGGGAGTACCCGTGGTACGCATCATGGGATCTCGCGTTCCATGCGGCGGCCTTTGCGCTGATCGACCCGGAATTCGCCAAGCGGCAATTGCTGCTGCTCGTGAAAGACCGCTATCAGCATCCGAACGGACAACTGCCCGCCTACGAATGGGCTTTCGGCGACGCCAATCCGCCGGTGCATGCGTGGGCCACGTGGCGGGTCTACGAGATCGATCGCGCGATCACCGGCAAGAGCGACCGCGACTTTCTCGAACTCGTGTTCCACAAGCTGCTGCTGAACTTCTCGTGGTGGGTCAACCGCAAGGACGCCGACGGCAAGAACATCTTCCAGGGCGGCTTTCTCGGGCTGGACAATATCGGCATCTTCGACCGCTCGTCGCCGCTGCCGACCGGCGGTCACATCGACCAGGCCGACGGCACCGCGTGGATGGCCGCCTATGCGCTCGACCTGATGCGCATCGCGCTCGAACTCGCCTATGCGAACAAGGTGTTCATCGACATTGCGGTGAAGTTCTTCGAGCACTTCCTGTACATCGCCGAGGCCGTGAGCTGCGAGGACGATTGCGATACCGGCCTGTGGGACATGGAAGACGAGTTCTTCTACGACAAGCTGCGCCTGCCGGACGGCAGCAATGTGCCGATGCGCATCCGCTCGATCGTCGGGCTGAGTCCGCTGTTTGCCGTGCATGTGCTGGAGCCGCGCGTGCACGGCTCGCTGCCGGGACTGCGCGACCGCATGCACTGGTTCCTCGAACATCGTCCGGACCTGGCCAAGCTCGTGTCGCGCTGGAATATCGCGGGGCGCGGCAACAGCGTGCTGCTGTCGCTGCTGCGGGGGCATCGCATGAAAGCGCTGCTCCGGCGCATGCTCGACGAAACCGAGTTCCTCTCGGATCACGGCGTGCGGGCGCTGTCGCGCGTCCATCTCGACAACCCGTTCGTCTTCTATCACAACAGCGAAAGCTTCAGCATCCGCTATCTGCCGGGCGAGTCGGACTCGCGCGTGTTCGGCGGCAACTCGAACTGGCGCGGTCCGGTGTGGATGCCGGTCAACTTCCTGCTGATCGAATCGATTCGCGAGTTCCACCGCTATTACGGCGACGACTTCCAGGTCGAATACCCGACCGGTTCAGGCCAGAAGTTTTCGCTCGCGCATATCGCCGATGAACTTGCGCGCCGCGTCAGCATGCTGTTCCTGCTCAATGCGAACGGCGAGCGTCCGGTGATGCGCGCCTATCCGCAATTGCAGGCGGATCCGCGTTCGCGCGACCTCGTGCTGTTTCACGAATATTTTCATGGCGACAACGGGCGCGGCGTCGGCGCGTCGCATCAGACGGGCTGGAGCGGGTTGGTCGCGCTGCTGTTGCACCCGCATGCGTCGGGGCCGTCGGGCGTCGTGCCGCTTGCCGGCGAAGCCGATGCCGAAGTCCAGGAGTTCGCCGGAGCGAAGTAAGGCCGCGCGCGGCAGTTTCGGAATCGTCCGATTGTGGCGAGTTCTTCGTTTTCGTATGGTTGCTCCGAGGCAATCGAAGCGAGACCACGGAGAACACGATGAGTCATGCCATCAACCGGCACTCCGTGAGCGGCTACCGCCAGCGGCTGGGCGCCTGGAGCCAGGTCAGGATCGAACATGAGCATTGCCCGCCGTTCGCCATCGTGATGACGGTGTTCGGCGTGGCCATGACCGGCATCGTCTGGTTCAGCGGCCGGCTCCACAGTTTCGCCGGCGGCTGGATTGTCGGCCTGACGATCTTCGCCGCGCTGGGGGTGTTCATCGACCGCCGTTTCAGCGGCGCGCGGGCGTTCGAGAGGCGCATCCGGCGTGTGGCGCTCAGGCAGCGGCGGCAGCCATGGCAACGACAGAGCGGCTCAGCAGCACCGGAATGGACTTCGATGTCGGCGTGCCTGCGCCGTCCGCGACTGAAGACAGTGGCACGAGCGGATTCGTCTCCGGGTAATACGCGCCGAGACAGCCGCGCGGAATGTCGTATTCCACCAGGGTGAAACCGTTCACGCGGCGCTCCACGCCGTCGTCCCATACGCTCGTAATGTCCACGCGTTCGCCCGGCTCGAAGCCGAGCATATCGATGTCCTCGCGGTTCGCAAACAACACGTGACGCTGGCCGTACACGCCGCGATAACGGTCATCGAGTCCGTAGATGGTCGTGTTGTATTGATCGTGCGAGCGGGTCGTCATCAGCGTCATCAGGCGCTCGCCGTGACGCGCGCGGGCACGATGAATCGGCGTGTCGTGCGCAATGGCATGCACGATGAACTGCGCCTTGCCGCTCGGCGTCTTCCACACGCGCTCGCGCGAGGCCACGCCCAGATGAAAGCCGCCCGGTTGCTTGAGGCGCTCGTTGTAGCGCCCGAAACCGTCGATCACCTTTTCGATGCCGTCGCGGATCAGTGCGTAATCGCCCGCCTGCGCGAGCCAGTCCACCTTCGCTGAACCGAGCGTTGCCCGCGCCATGCGTGCGACGATCGCCACCTCGGAGAGCAGGTTCGGCGAGGCCGGCTTGTTCATGCCGTACGAGATGTGCACCATGCTCATCGAGTCCTCCACGGACACGCCTTGCGGCACGCCGTTCTGCAGATCGATTTCAGTGCGGCCGAGCGTCGGCAGGATCAGCGCGTCGCGGCCATGCACCAGATGGCTGCGGTTGAGCTTGGTCGTGATGTGCACGGTGAGGTCGCACGCGCGCATGGCTTCCCAGGTGCGCGGCGTGTCGGGTGTCGCGATCGAGAAGTTGCCGCCCAGCCCGATGAACACCTTCACCTTGCCTTCGAGCATCGCGTGGATGGTTTCCACCACGTCGTAGCCGTGCTCGCGCGGCGGCTCGAAATCGTAGGCCGCGCCGAGCCGGTCGAGAAAGTCCTGGGTCGGCTTTTCTTCGATGCCCACGGTCCGGTCGCCCTGCACGTTCGAATGGCCGCGCACCGGGCACAGCCCCGCGCCGCGCCGGCCGATATTGCCGCGCATCATCATCAGGTTCGACAGCAACTGGATGGTCGGCACCGAGTTCTTGTGCTGCGTGAGGCCCATGCCCCACGTCGAGATGACGGCGCGGCCCTTCACGTAGATGTCGGCGAGCTTCAGCAGGTCGTCCCGTTCCACGCCCGATTCGGCGAGGATCGCGTCCCAGCTTTCGGCGCGCAGGTCGTTGGCGAAGGCGTCGAAATTCACCGTGTGCTCCGCGATGAACGCCACATCCAGCACGCGTTCGCTGCCGCTCGCGGTGGCTGCGTCATCCAGTTCGATCACGCGCTTGGCCACGCCCTTGATGAGCGCGAAGTCGCCGCCCACCTTCGGACGGATGAACACCGAACTGATCTTCACGCCCTTCGGCGACAGCATGTCGAGCGTGTGCTGCGGGCTCGCGAAGCGTTCGAGGCCGCGCTCCTTCAGCGGATTGATCGACACGATGGTCGCGCCGCGCTTCGCGCATTCGCGCAGTTCGCCGAGCATGCGCGGATGGTTCGTCGCCGGGTTCTGGCCGAACAGCAGCAGCGTGTCGGCGTGCTCGAAGTCGTCGAGCGTGACCGTGCCCTTGCCGACGCCCACCGTATGCGGCAGGCCGCGGCTCGTCGCCTCGTGACACATGTTCGAGCAGTCGGGGAAATTGTTGGTGCCGTACATTCGCACGAACAACTGGTACAGGAACGCGGCTTCGTTGCTGGCGCGGCCCGAGGTGTAGAAGGCGGCGCGGTCGGGATCGTCGAGTTGCTTCAGGTGCGATGCGATCAGCTCGAACGCATCGTTCCATTCGATACGCACGTAGCGGTCGCGCTTTGCATCGTAGACGAGCGGGTCGGTCAGGCGGCCGTGCTGTTCCAGTTCATAGTCGGTCTGCGCCATCAGCGCGCTCACCGTGTGCTGCTCGAAAAACGCAGGCGTCACGCGCTTGCTGGTCGCTTCGGCGGCGACGGCCTTCACGCCGTTTTCGCAGAACTCGAAGGTCGAGCCATGTTCGCGGTCGGGCCATGCGCAGCCGGGGCAATCGAAGCCGTCGGGCTGGTTCTGCTTGAAGAGCGTCCGGTAGTTCCCGCCCGCCACGCGCTCCTTGACGAGGTTGATGGCGACCTGCTTCAACGCACCCCAGCCCGCGGCCGGGTGCGTGTAGGGTTCGATGCGGGCTTCGGGCTTCTTCATGGCGTTCGGATCAGGCAGAGCATGCAATGAGAGAAGCCTACTGTGTCCCGAAACGAACGCGGCGCACAGAAAAAGCGAAATCCGAGGGATACAGTTGCGACGTTTTGCCCTAGACTGCACAGTCAGGCCCGCCGCGAAGTCTCCAAGGAACAGCGCCCAGTGAAACTCTACGAAAAGCTCGCCGATGAAATCGAGGAAGCCGTGCGCCGCGGCGTATTCGCGGCCGGGGAGAAGATCGCGTCGGTGCGGCAGGCGAGCCAGCAGCACGGCGTGAGCATCAAGACGGTGCTGCACGCTTACGCCATTCTGGAGAGCCGCGGCGTGCTGGAGACGCGGCCGCAGTCCGGCTATTTCGTGCGCGCCAAGGCACCGGCGGGCGTGGCGCAAGCCGCGCCGAAGCGGGTGAGCGCCACGGCATCCGAAGTCGACGTCAGCGGGCTGGTGCTCTCGACCCTGCGCAGCATCCGCGCGCATGACGCCGTGCCGTTCGGTTCGCCATATCCGGATCCCGAGCCGTTTCCGTGGCGGCGCATCAACCAGTACGCGAACGCCATCGCGCGGCGCCATTCGAGCTGGAACCTGATCGACGACCTGCCGCCCGGCAATCCCGAATTGATCCGGCAGATTGCGCGGCGCTACGCGGAGAACGGCGTGCCGGTGAATCCGGAGGAGATCGTCATCACCGTCGGGGCGACCGAGGCGATCAACCTCAGCCTGCAGGCGGTCGCGAAGCCGGGCGATACGGTCGCGGTCGAATCGCCGACTTACTACGCGATGCTGCATGCGATCGAGCGCCTCGGCATGCGCGCAATCGAAGTACCGACGCATCCCGTCGACGGCATCGATGTCGAGGCGCTCGCGCAGATCATCGCGAAACGCAAGATCGCCGCCTGCATGGTGATGCCGAACTTCCAGAATCCGCTCGGCTTCCAGATGCCCGACGAACGCAAGCGCGCGCTCGTGGACCTGCTCACGGAGCACGACATTCCCGCCATCGAGAACGATGTCTATCACGAGCTCTACTACGGCGACACACGCCCGACGACGCTCAAGAACTTCGACACCCAGGGCCTCGTGCTGCATTGCGCGTCGTTCTCGAAGAGCCTGACGGCGTCGTACCGGATCGGCTGGGCGATGCCGGGGCGCTATCGGGCGCAGGTCGAGAAGCTCAAGTTCCTCAACACGCTGACGACGCCGTCCGTGCCGCAGATCGCCATCGCCGATTATCTGCGCCAGGACGGCTACGACCGGCATTTGCGGCGCGTGCGGCGGCTCTACCGGCAGCAGGCGCGCATCATGACCGCGCTGGTCGAACGTTTCTTTCCGGCGGGCACGCGCACCTCGGCGCCGCAGGGCGGCTATGTGCTGTGGGTGGAACTGCCGGAGCGCGTCGATTCGATGCGGCTCTACCGCGCGGCGCTCGACTGCGGCATCACGGTCGGGCCGGGTTATATGTTCTCGACACGCAATGCCTTCAGCCATTTCATCCGGCTCAACTACAGTTATCCGTGGACGGCGCAGAGCGAAGCCGCGTTGCGGCGGCTGGGCGCGCTGGCCGGCGAGATTGCCGCGCAGCCCTTGCGCGTATAAGGAGAAAGGAGACAGGACATGAGCGACGACATCGATCCGGCGCTGGTCGCCGTGCTGGAACAACTGTGGCGCGCGCGGGAAGGGATGCCGCAGCGCGCCTGGTCGCTGGCCAAACTGGCGAAGCAGGCCGGGCTGCCGATGAGCGCGCTCAGGCGCCAGTTGACCGGGCTCGAAGAAGCGGGTCTCGCGCAGGTGACGATCAACGAGGACGGCACCGGCAGCGCGTGGCTCAGCGAGCAGGGCGAGACCTTGTGCCAGGCGGTGTTCGGCGCGGGATGAAGCGGGTCGACGCAGGTTCGTAGCAAGCCTTTTCAACACCCCGCGCACTCTCGAAACCGTGGACATCCATATCACGCTGCACGGCCGTCGCGACCTCACCGGCCAGATCTATGCGCAACTGCGCGCGGGTATCGTCGAAGGGCGGCTCGCGGCGCACGCGCGCCTGCCTTCCACCCGCGATCTCGCCGCCCAGCTCGGCGTGTCGCGCAAGACCACGCTCGACGTCTTCGAGCGCCTGATCGCCGAAGGTTTCCTGCGCACCCGCGCCGGCGACGGCACCTTCGTCGCCGTTGGTCTCGCGCGCCTGCCTGGCGCACGCGCCGAAGCGCAGTCGGCCCGTGCGCGTGCGGCCGGCATCTGGCGCCAGCTGCCCGAGCGCATGACCATGCCGATGCCGCCCGCCGGCGAGCCGCTCGATTGCGACTTCAAGGGCGGCGTGACCGACCGGACGCTGTTCCCGCACGACGCCTGGCGCCGCTGCGTCAACCGCGCGCTGCGCGCGCAGGCGCGTGCGGGCGGCGGCGTGGCGGGCTATCGCGATCCGGGCGGCGAGCAGGAACTGCGGCTGGGCATCGCGCGCTATCTCGCGTTCAGCCGCGCGGTGGCCTGCAACTGGCAGGACGTGCTGGTCACGCAGGGCGCGCAACAGGCGCTCGATCTGCTGGCGCGCGTCGTGATTCGTCCGGGCGATGTCGTCGCCGTCGAGGAACCGGGTTATCCGCCGGCACGCGCACTGTTCGCGTCGATGGGCGCGCGGCTCGCGCATGTGCCGGTGGACGCCGAGGGCATCGTCGTGAGCCGGCTGCCGCGCAACACGCGGCTCGTCTATGTCACGCCGTCGCACCAGTTCCCGCTCGGCATGCCGATGAGTCTCGACCGGCGCGTCGCCTTGCTCGAATGGGCGGCGCGGCGCGGGGCGGTGATCGTCGAGGACGACTACGACGGCGAATTCCGCTTCGAGGGCCGGCCGATGGAGTCGCTGAAGAGTCTGGATCATGCGGGCGTGGTGGCCTATGTCGGCACCTTTTCGAAGACGCTCTTTCCCGATCTGAGGCTGGGCTACGTGGTGCCGCCGCCGAGCTTGTCCGGGCCGCTGTGGCATGCCCGGCAGATCTGCGACTGGCACGGCTGCATGCTCACGCAGACGGCGCTCGGCGCATTCATGCTCGACGGCGATTTCGCGCGGCATCTGCGGCGCATGCACAAGGCCTATGCCGGGCGACGCGCGCGCCTGCTCGCGCATCTGGATGGCGCGCTGGCGCAGTGGTTCGAGCCGCTGCCGGCGTCGGCGGGCATTCATCTGGTGGCGCGGCTCAAGGCGCCGTGGCGCGAGGACGAGGTGGTCGCGGCGGCGCGGGGCGTGTCGGTGGGGATCGCCGGGATACGCGGCTTTCATGCCGGCCCGCCGACGCAGCAAGGCGTGCTGCTGGGTTACGGCGGAACGGCGGAAGCGGTCATCGAAGACGGGATGACGCGGCTTGCGGCGCTGATGAACGCCTGGGTGACGTAGGCCTTCTGCGGCGTCAATCGACGTTCGTGATCATGCCGGGAATCTCCAGCACCGGCAGGGCGCCCAGGTTGTCCTTCGCCAGCCGTATGGCTTCGGTGATGAGCGCCTCCTTGTTCGCATGCGGAAACACCGCCTTGCTCGCGCCCCGGGCGCGAAAGATGGCCACGATCCCGACCGGCCCGGTCTTGAGGAGCCGTTCGCTGTCGAACGAGCCGCGCTGGATGAAGACATCGGGACGCGTCATCACGATGACTTCGTTGTGCTCCTGATGAAGTCTGCGGGTGTGTTCGAGCACGTCCTCGGGCGAAATGATCGGATAGCGGTCCGCCTGGTCGAGGATGTGCTGCGTCAGAAGTCCGTTGCGTTTATGCGCGGGCATGGCCTGGACCCGGGCGGCCAGACTCGGGATCAACCAGTTTTGCTGACGGTCGAGATTGCCCTTGTTGGCATCGAAATCCATGTCCTTGAACGACGTCAGCAGGATGTTCTGCGTGGGAACGCGCAACGCGACGCCCACCGTTGCGTAGGTGAAGCGGTTGTTCTCGTCGATGACGCTGGCGCTGATCGTGTCCCACCGATTCAACGCCTTCGTCCCCTCGCGGAAGAGCTGCATGCCGTTCGCGCGTTCGAGTTCGCCGCAGTGGACCGTGTGCACGAGCAGGCGAAACGCCGCGTAATCGCTGTTTTCGAGTGTGTCGGGATCTGAAAATGCCGAGTCGTCCCACGCATCCAGTTCCGCCGATAACACGTCCGGCAAGGGCGGTGTATGGGTAGCCCGGATCTCGGGCTCGAGCAGGCTGCGGCGCGTGCGTTCTCCAGGCGCGGCAGTCTTCTTCCTGCTAAGCGAGGCGCGGCTCAACGGCAGGCAATACCGGGTTCTGGGCACGGTCACGGCTCCTTCGGGTCATCGCCAACCCGTGTGCCGGTTTTACCCGGAAACCGTGTCTCAAAAAAGGTCTTCTCGTCGATGCACACGCGTGGCCGCGATTGTTTCCGTTCGCGATGCACGCGTCTCCGGATCATTCCGCTTGCGCTGCCGGCCACGCGTATCGATCACGGTGGCCGGTTCCGTCCGCGTCGCGGCGTGTTACTGATCGCACAACAGCAGCAGCTTCTCCTGCGCCGAACACGTCGCCTTCTTCATGCGTTGCATCGCGCCATCCTGCTGACGCGCCGACACCTGGCGCGTCGGATTCTGCGACTGCTCCGCCGCCGCCGTGCGTTGCGCGATGCAGGCGCGCAAGTGCTTTTCCATCGGCGGATAGTATTTCCAGCCGCGCGTGAGCGGCGGCAGTTCGAGATGCACCTGCTTCCACTTCGGATGCCCTTGCGCCTGCAGCGTGTCGAAGTTGGTACACAGCGAATCCGCGAACTTCGACAGCGCGCCGACCGTACCGCGCAGACCGTAGTCGTAGGTCACGAGAAAGGCCTTGACGGTGAGCGTCGGCGTGTCTTCCTGGATCCAGTTCGGATAACTGGACGTGCGGATCGTGGCGGGAAAGTAGGTCTGTTTCGCGCGCGCGGTTTCGGGTGCGCTGGCGTCGAGGCGCAGCAGCTTGATCTGCTTCAGCAGTTCCGGATTCATGTCCTGGAACAGCTTGGCCGGCTGGCCCGCGACGATCACCGCCACGTCGATCTTGCCGACGATCAGCTTCGCCAGCGAATCCTCGTTGTTGAGATGCTGCTCATTGGCGTCGGCGATCGGTTCGCCGAACATCAGCCGGTACAGCGTTTCGGCCGACTGCGCGGTGCCGCTGCCGATCGGTCCGACGCTGATGTTCTTGCCCTTGATCTCCTGGATGTTCTTCATCGGCGAATCGGACCGTGCGACGAAATAGATCTCCTCGTCGTAGAGCGGCATGATGAGCCGCAGCGGCTTGATGATCTTGCCGGCTTCCGCGTTGCCGGAGGTCGCCATGTCCATGTACGCCTGATACACGTCCGACTGCACCAGCGCGAACTTCACGCCCGGCTCGTAGCGCATGCGCTGCACGTTTTCGGCCGAGCCCTTCGACGGCAGCACGTCGAGCTCGATGCCCGCCGGTTCGGCCACGTACTTCGACAGATCCTGTCCGATCTGGATATAGGTGCCGCGCTCCTGACCCGTGGTGATCTTGTAGGGAATCGGATCGGCCGCGAAGCTGAGCGGTGCGCCGGCGAACCCGGTGATCCCCGTGACGGCGACGAGCGCAAGCAGGCTTCGCGCGGCATTGCCCATGCGTTGTTTGATGAACATGATGGTCCCTTGGTCGGAGTTGGACGGCTGCTCTGAAACTCGCGCGTGGCCGGTGCGAAAGAAGTCTCGCGTACGGTTGGCGCGCAATCCGGTCGTGCGCGGTCACTCACATGCGGCCTGTGGCGCGTTGCGCGAGAGGCGGTGTGTGCCGTGCGTCGTCGTTGTCGGTGCTTGCGGTGCTTGCGGTGCTGTCTCTGCTGTTTTTTGCTGCTACTGCTGTCTCGGCTCGTTCTCGTTCTGTGTGTGCTGCTCGTTCTTGTCGTGGCGCTCGTGATTCTTTTTCTTTGTGCGCCGATCAGGCTTGCTGACGTCTCGTCGTGTCTGGTATCTCGTGTTTTGCTGCTTTCTGCTTTCTGCTTTCTGCTTTTGCTGTTGTTTTTGCTCTTCGCTCTTCGCTCGTTGCCGTGTGCCGTTTGCTGATCGCTTATTGCGAGGGCTTCTGGCTTCGGCTCGAGTCGCCGTTGCTGCTCCAGCCGTACTGCTTGATAGCGCGTTCGAGTTCCTCGGATTTGTCGGAATCGAGATGCGCGCCCGCCGGCATGGCGCCGAATTGCGGCGAGGCCGCAGTCGCGACAGGCTGCGCACTGCGCGTCGCGACAGCCGGCGCCGCGGCGGGGCTGGCGGTCGTTGCTGTCGCCGTTGCCGCCGTTGCCGCCGCGCGTGGCGCGACGACGTTCGGCATGGGTTGCGCGACCGCCACCGGCGGCCTCGGCACGGCGGCCGCGGTGGCGGTCGGTGTTGTCGCGGCCGCCGTGGGGACGGTGAGGGCGGACGGCTCGATCGAACTGCTCTGTCCCGTCGATTGCGGTGGCCGCGGCACCGCCGGCCGCACGGCGGGCGCTGTCTGTTGCGGCGGGTCTTCGCCGAGATAGTAGGGCGTGCGCGGATTGGCGGCGCGCGCGGCGGGCTGGGCAGGCTGAGTGGGCTGCGCGGAGGACTTTGGCTCTTCCTCGCCGAGGTAATAAGGCGTGCGCGGCGCGGCGGCCTGTGCGGCCGGAGCGGGGGTCTTGACAGCCGGTTGTGCGGGCGCCTGTGCCTGTGCGGCGGTCTGCGTCTGCGCGGGCGCTGTTGCTTGCGCGGCCGGAGCCGGGGTGGTTCTGACCGCCGGCTGCGCGGGCGCCTGCACCGCTGCCTGCGTCTGCGCGGGTGTTTGTGCCTGCACCTGTGCCGGAGGCGCGGCAACCGCAGGCGCGGGCACCTTCGTGACGACCGAGGGCGACGGCGCGACGGTTGCCGCCGTGATCGCATTGGTCGCGACCTGGCCGCGCGCGAATTTCTCCGCACGCGAATCGTAGGCGGAGTCGGATCGTGTGTCTTCCGCCGCCGCGCGCGCGGCCGCGCTGCGTTGCGCCGCGCGCTGCCGCTCGGCTGCTCTCTGCGCAGCGCTGTTCGGCTTCGCCGTGGGCGCCGCTGCTGCAACGTTTGCCTGCGCGGGAGCGCCGACGGCCGGCTTGGGCGTCGTGTCGGCGGCGTTCACGGACGGTGCGGGAGCCGTTGCGTTGGCCGCAGGGACGGACGGCGTCTTCTTCGCCAGCGCGGCCGAAGCGCTCGGCGCCAGCCAGCCCGCGTGCGAGATCACGCGCTCCAGCATGGCCTGCGATTCGATGTTGCCGCCGTCGAGCGCCAGCGCCTCGCCCGCGTTCTGCTGCACGCACGCCCATGCGGACGTCCGTTCGCAGGCGCGCGCCAGTTGCAGCGCGGCGTCGCGTTGCAGTTCGCGCTTGACCAGTTCGTCTTTGAGCGTTTCATACTCCTCGCGCGTCTGCTGCTGCGCGGGAAGCGCCTTGAGCCGCGCGCGGGCGGCGCCGAGATCGTGCTGGTCGAGGGCCGTGCGCGCGCCGCTCAGCGGATCGCCGGAAGCCAGCGCGCGGGGTTCGGACGGAGTGCGCCTGGCGGGCGCGATGGCGTTATTCCCCGTGTTGGTCGTGTCGATCGCACCGCGCGCCAGCGACCCCACCTTCGGATCGATCGCGCCGGAGACGCTGTGATCGGCGGAGGCGCCGGTGTCGTCGTCCGAGGTGCCGGACTGTTGCAGATAGAACGCCGCGCCGGCCAGCAGCACGACGCCGCACGCCGCCGCGATGAGCGTCTTGTTGCGGCTCCAGCGCTCGGAACCGGGCAGCGCGTCGGGGTCGTTGCTGGAATCGGCGTAGGCGCTGCGCGCGTGCATCTCGGCGCGCCGCGCGCGATATTCCGCCGCCTTCTGCGCGATGCGTTCGCTCGCGCGCTTCGCATCCCAGGCCGGCCAGCCGGGCCGCAGCGTGGGTTCGGCGCGATCGGTGCCGCCAAGAGACGCACCGGCTGCGGCAGAGGCTGTGGCAGAGGCTGAAGCCGAAGCCGTCTGCTCGAACATGCCGGCATTGGCCGAGGCGGGCGCGGCGGCGCGCCTGGCGCCGAGCGCGGCGGTGCGGTCCGCGCCGCAATTGGGACAACTGTCAGCGTTCTTGCGCATCGTGCTGCCGCACCGCTGGCAGACGACGGAGAACATGGATGCAGGAAACGTCAAACGCGTGGTCATGCTTGAAGCCCTCGAAGGACATGTGCGTGAGGTTGCCTGTTCGCGTGGCCGCCGGATGCGCGCATCAGCGGCATCTCAACATCGGGACCACAGTCCCGCAGCAGCAATCCTTCGTACGGTTTCCTCGCGTGACAAACCGCGAGCGGAAACGTCAGCCCGAATATGGTTCAACCGCTTTCGGACGTCAATTGCCTTTCGCACCTATCTCGGGCCGTCGAATCTTGCATGATTCACACGGTGGAACGGCTGGTTGGCCGTCCCGCCGCCTCGTAGGGTGCCCGGACACGTCACGCGGTGTCCGGCACATGGCCCGGATATGGATGTGAAAGCGTCGGATCGCTACGGATGGGCGGCGCCGGAGCAGGCATCGCGCGATACGTCTCGCTCTCTCGCTCACTATGTTTCTGACATTTTGGGATCGGCCCGGCGGTTTTGAGCCGCCAATCCTTAGCCGTTTGCCGACAAGGGGCCGTGACTGAAGGATAAACCACTGATGGCAAAGGAGATCGCGCGTGTCATGGCTGGCGACATCTGAAACGTCTTGTTGCATCTCGCCGACGCGCCGCTCGAAACCCTTGCGGCCTCGGCGAAAACCACTTTCTCAGGGTTCCGAAGCATTGTCCGGAAGGGGATCGTTATTGCTGAATGCGCCGCCCCAAAACAACATGGGCCGCTGCGCGCGTGACGCGCAGCGGCCCGTGCCGAAACGTTAAACGACCTTACTTCGCCAGTTGCAGCGTACCGTCGATACGGCGGTTCAGGCCCAGCGGATTCTCCGTCTTGAGGGCGTCGGGCAGCAGTGCGTCAGGCAGGTCCTGATAGCTGACCGGACGCAGGAAGCGGTTGATCGCGAGGCTGCCGACCGAGGTCGAGCGGCCATCCGCCGTCGACGGATACGGGCCGCCGTGCACCATCGCGTGACCGACTTCCACGCCCGTGCCGAAACCGTTCACCAGGATGCGGCCGGTGCGGCGTTCGAGCGCGGGCAGGAAGCTGCGTGCGTCGGCGTGATCGGCTTCATCGATATGCAGCGCCGCGGTTAGCTGGCCTTCCAGCGACTCGATCAGTTCGCGCATCGCAGCGAGATCCGGGCAGCGCACCACCAGCGACGACGCCCCGAAAATCTCTTCCTGCAGGTCATGGCTCTTGCGGAATGCATCGGCGGTGGTCACGAACAGCGCCGACTGGCCCTGGTTCTCGCCCTTCTGCTCGACGCCGCGCGCGGCGGTCGTCACGCCCGCGTGCTCGGCGGCGCGCGTCACGGCGCCCTGATAGGCCTTGCAGATGCCCGGCGTCAGCATGGTCTGCGCGGCCGTGTCCTTGAGCGCTGCTGCGGCGGCTTCGATGAACGCGTCGAGATCGGGACCGTCGATGGCGAGCACCAGGCCCGGATTCGTACAGAACTGGCCGGCGCCCATCACGAGCGAACCCACGAACGCCTTGGCGATGCCTTCCGCGCGGTTCTTCAGCGCGCTCGGGAACAGCAGGACCGGGTTGATGCTGCTCATTTCGGCGTAGACGGGAATCGGTTCGGCGCGGGCTGCGGCGAGCTTCATCAGCGCCGTGCCGCCGCCGCGCGAGCCCGTGAAGCCGGCTGCCTTGATGCGGTTGTCCTTGACGAGACCCTGGCCGATGTCGCGACCGCTGTCGAACAGCAGCGAGAACGTGCCTTCGGGCATGCCGCAATCCTTCACGGCCTTTTGCAGCGCGCGGCCGACGAGTTCCGAGGTGCCCGGGTGCGCCGAGTGCGCCTTGACGATGACCGGGCAGCCGGCTGCGAGCGCCGATGCGGTGTCGCCGCCGGCGACCGAGAACGCGAGCGGGAAGTTGCTCGCGCCGAACACGGCGACCGGACCCACGCCGATGTGGCGCAGACGCAGGTCGACGCGCGGCAGCGGCTTGCGTTCCGGCTGGGCCGGGTCGATGCGCACGCCGAGGAAATCGCCGTTGCGGACCACGCCCGCGAACATGCGCAGTTGGCCGACGGTGCGGCCGCGCTCGCCTTCGATACGCGCGCGCGGCAGGCCGCTTTCGATCATGCAGCGCTCGATCAGGTCGTCGCCGATGTCGAGGATGTTCTGTGCGATGGTTTCGAGGAAGGTGGCGCGGGCTTCGGGCGAGGTTTCGCGATATTGATCGAACGCGGTCCACGCGAGCGCGCACGCGCGTTCGAGGTCGTCGGCCGTGGCGCCGCCGAATGCCGGTTCGATGGCCGCGCCGGTCGATGCATTGACGGCCTTGATGGAGCCGTTCGAGCCGAAGCGCGATTCCTGGCCGATGAGGAGGTTGCCTGTGAGTTGCATGATGTCTCGTCCTTGCTTGAATGGATTCATGGCGGCCGTTGTGGCGGGTTGTTGCCAGTTGTACGATGACCGCTCCCTGCGCCGACTATACGGCCTCCGGAGCCGGGCTGTATAGTGAAACCTTTCCATCGCATGATCGCTTTCAGGAATCACCCCGGGCGCGCGGGACGCGTCGGGCGGGGCGTCAGACCATGAAGAACACACTGGACGTGCTGATGTCGCGGCTGCGCATGAAGCAGCTGCAATTGCTGATCGCGCTGGACGACCACAAATCGCTGCACAAGGCGTCGAGCGCGATGGCCATGACGCAGTCCGCCGCCAGCAAGGCGCTGGCCGAGCTCGAATCGATGCTGGAAGCGCCGTTGTTCGAGCGCGCCAAGACCGGGCTGATTCCGAATCCCTTTGGCCGCTGCGTGGTGCGTTACGCGCGCGTGCTGGCCGCCGATCTGAATTCGCTCTGTCATGAATTCGCGCAGATCCGCGCAGGGACGGGCGGACGGCTGACGGTCGGCACCATCATGGGCGCGGTGCCGGGCGTGGTCGCGCCGATCGTCAACGAGATGCATGCGAAGCATCCCGATCTCGCCATCGAGGTGCTCGAGGACACGAGCGCGCGCATGCTGCCGATGCTCGACGACGGCCGTGTCGATCTCGTCATTGGCCGCTCCAGCGTGTCCGATCAGCCGTCGAAGTATCACTACCAGCCGCTGATGGACGAACCGCTGTGCATCGTCGTCGGACAGGGGCACGAGCGCACCCGCGCGCGCGAGGTGGGCTTTGCCGATCTCGCGCACTACCGCTGGGTGACGTATCCCACGTATATGCCGATGAGCGCGCTGCTCGAACGCGAACTGGACCTCGCCGGACTGCCGATGCCGGTCAATCCCATCTCCACGGCGTCGCCGCTGCTGACGGTGAGCCTGCTCAAGCAGAGCGCCGAGCTGGTGTCGATCCTGCCCGCGAGCGTGGCCCGCGAGTTCGAGCGCCATGGCATGCTGCGCATCCTGCCGGTGCGGATGAAGTCCAAGTCGCAGACTTTCGGCATCGTGACGCGCAAGGGCGGCGCGCTGTCGCCGGCGGCGCGGCAGTTTGCGCAGATGCTGCGGGAACAGAGCCGCGTGCAGTGACGGGCCTGCGCGGTTAATGCGGTATCGCGTTTGGCGCGTTCGGCGCGTTCGGCGCGTTCGGCGCGTTCGGCACGTTCGGCACGTCCGGCGCGCTCAGCACGTCCGGCACGTTCAGCGCGTTCAGCGCGTCCAACGCGTCCAACGCGTCCAACGTGTCCAACGCGTTCAGCGTGTTCGCACGTCCAACGCGTTCAGCTCGCCCAGCGCACCGAGCACGTCCAGCAAGTCCAGCAAGTCCAGCAAGTCCAGCAAGTCCAGCAAGTCCAGCAAGTCCAGCAAGTCCAGCACGTCCAGCACGTCCAGCACGTCCAGCAAGTCCAGCACGTCCAGCACGTCCAGCACGTCCAGCACGTCCAGCACGTCCAGCACGTCCAGCACGTCCAGCACGTCCAGCACGTCCAGCACGTCCAGCACGTCCAGCAAGTCCAGCAAGTCCAGCAAGTCCAGCACGTCCAGCACGTCCAGCACGTCCAGCACGTCCAGCACGTCCAAGGCGTTCAACGCGTTCAACGCGTTCAGCGCGTTCAGCGCACCCAGCGCACCCAGCGCATTCAGCGCGTCGCGACGATGAACAGCCGTGGAAAGGGCAGCAGCACAGTGCCATCATCGAGCACGGTATAGGCGGCGCGCAGGCCTTCCCGATAGCGCTCAAGGAAAGCCTCGCCTTCGTCGGCGTCGAGTTTCGCGAGGAACGGCCGCAACGCGCTGCCCTTGAACCATTCCACGATGCCTTCAATGCCGCCTTCGAGCGGATGGTGATACGTGGTGCGCCACACGTCGACCTGCGCGCATTGCGGCTTGAGCCGCGTGTAGTACCAGTCGGCCCCGTGCCGCGCCGTGCGCTCGACGCCTTCGAGCCTGTCGCGCCAGGGGCCGTCGGCGGCGGCTGCGCGCATCGCCTGGTGCGCGGGTTCGTCGAGATTGTCAGGCATCTGTACGGCAAGCCGCCCGCCCGGCGCGAGCCTGGCCGCGAGCGCCGGAAACAGTGTCGCGTGATCGGGCAGCCATTGCAGCGAGGCGTTCGCGAGAATCAGGTCGTAGAGGCGGTCGGTTTGCCATGTGCCGATGTCGCCGAGCTCGAACGCAATCTGCGGCAGGCGCTTGCGCGCGGCGGCGATCATGTCGGCGGAGTTGTCGATGGCGGTGACGCGGGCGTCGGGCGCGAAGTCGAGCAGCGTTTGCGTCGAGTTGCCCGGGCCGCAGCCGAGATCCACGGCCGTGCGCGCCGTCGCGGCATGCGCGGTACCGAGCAGGTCGCGCACGGGGCGCGTGCGCTGTTCCTCGAACACGGAATATTGCGCGGCTTGCCAGTCCGCCGATGGGGTCGTCATGTCAGGCTCCATTCATGTGCGTCAAAGGGAAGGCCGCGAGGATGGCTTACGCGTCCGGACATCCGAAAGGATACAGATCCGTACCAGGTCCGGAAGCTTGAGCGCGGGCGGTGCTGAAAAGACAGGGGCCGCCGGCACACGTACGGCTTACCGACCGGCGCGCCGATAGCCCGGCTTATCGCTCGAAATTACTCCTTTGCGCACAGGCATCGTCCTATACTGGCGTGGCATTCGCGGGCGGCGGCTGACGGCAGACAAGCCGCACCGGCGCACTGCTTTCGACTGTAAATCCAGGTTACCTTGCGCCTTCAAGCGGCGCCCTCAAACGGAATACGGCAGATGAGCGACACGTCAGTCGGCAGCTCGAACGGTCTCGTGGCTGCGCTGCGCGCACAGCAACAGACGCTCACCGAGCAATGGATGAAGCTCGTGTTCGGCGATCAGGAAGTCGAGCACTCCGACCAGCTCACCTACCGGCAGCTCGCGGATCATCTGCCGGACATCTTCAACGAAATCTGCATCGTGCTGGAATCGCGCAACATGCGCGACCAGGAAGGCGCCATCGAACGCAATGCGCGCCAGCATGGCCAATGGCGCTGGCAGCAGGGCTATCGTGTCGATGAACTGGTGCGCGAGCTCGATCTGTTCCGTCAGGTGTTGCTGCTCGCGATCGGCGACTATGCGAGCACCCACGACGATTTCTCCCGCGCCGACGAAGAGCATGCGCGCCTGATGACCGACGAAGTGGTGAGCTTCGTCACGCTGGCGTCGATCCGCGAGGCGGTGGGCGAGCGCGACCGCAAGCTCGACGAATACACCGGCATGCTCGAACGCGCCAACTACGAGCTGACGCTCAGGCAGAAGCTCATCAGCGAGCTGTATGAAACGCGCATGCAGGTGACGCGCCGCGTCGCGCATGACCTGCGCAACTTTCTGAACGTGTTTTCCACGGCGCTGCAACTGGCCTCGCGTTCGCCGGCCAAGCGCGACACGGCGCTCGGGCTCGCGAACCGCCAGGTCGCCGACATGGCGACGCTCGTCGACGAAATGGTCGAATACTCGAAAGTGCTCGGCGACGATTCCCTGCTGACCGTGGAGTCGTTCGATCCCGTCGGCCTGTTCGACGAACTCATGCAGTCCTGCCGCGTGTCCACCGAGGCGAAAGGGCTCAAGCTTATCGGCCAGCTCGACGCCGAACTCGGCGCGGTGACCTCGAACCGCCTGAAGGTGAAGCAGGTGGCGCTGAATCTGCTGTCGAACGCAATCAAATACACGTCGGCCGGGGAGATCGTGTTCTCCATGACCGCCGTGCCGGGCGAGCGCTGGAAGCTGCTGGTCGCGGACACGGGCGTGGGTATCGGGCCGGACGATCAGGAGCGCGTGTTCGAGGAGTTCGAGCGCGCCGCCGATGACGACATCCCCGGTGCGGGACTCGGCCTCGCGATCGTCAAGGAACTGTCGCGGACGCTCGATGGCGAGTTGCGCTTCGACTCGGCGAAGGGGCGCGGCAGCGTGTTCGAGGTGACGTTCCCGCTGGTGCTCGAACCGAAGCCGCACAAAGGCGCGACATCATGAAAGCAAAAAAGCGAACGGGTCGCCCCGTTCGCTTCCGGTCTTCGTGACATCGGGCCGCATGCGAGACATGCGGGCCGCGAGCGTTACGCCGTCGCGGCTTCTTCGACCACGGCTTCATCGTCCACCGACGAGCGGATCAGATGGTCGAACGCGGAGAGCGATGCCTTCGCGCCTTCGCCGACCGCGATCACGATCTGCTTGAACGGCACCGTGGTGACGTCGCCGGCGGCGAACACGCCCGGCAGCGAGGTCGCACCCTTCGCATCGACGACGATCTCGCCGTGCTTCGACAGTTCCACCGTGCCCTTCAGCCATTCGGTGTTCGGCACCAGGCCGATCTGCACGAACACGCCTTCCAGTTCCACGCGGTGGCTTTCGCCCGACGCGCGGTCCGTGTAGGCCAGCGCGTTGACCTTCTTGCCGTCGCCAAAAACTTCCGTGGTCTGCGCGTTCGTCACGATGCTCACGTTCGACAGGCTGCGCAGCTTCTTCTGCAAGATGGCGTCGGCGCGCAGCTCGGTGCCGAACTCGATCAGCGTCACCGCCGCGACCAGACCCGCGAGGTCGATGGCCGCTTCCACGCCCGAATTGCCGCCGCCGATCACCGCGACGCGCTTGCCCTTGAAGAGCGGGCCGTCGCAGTGCGGGCAGTACGCCACGCCGCGGCCGCGATACTCGCGCTCGCCCGGCACGTTGATTTCGCGCCAGCGCGCGCCGGTCGAGAGAATCACCGTCTTCGCCTTCAGCACCGCGCCGCTCGCGAGATGAATCTCGTTGATGCGGCCCGGCACGAGCTTGTCGGCGCGCTGCACGTCCATCACGTCGACTTCATGGCTCTTGACGTGCTGTTCGAGCGCGGTGGCGAACTTCGGTCCGTCGGTTTCCTTCACCGAGATGAAGTTCTCGATGGCCATCGTGTCCAGCGTCTGACCGCCGAAGCGTTCCGCGACGACGCCCGTCGCAATGCCCTTGCGCGCCGCGTAGATCGCGGCCGCCGCGCCGGCAGGGCCGCCGCCGACGATCAGCACGTCGAACACCGGCTTATTCTCCAGTTCCTTCGCGGCGCGGGCGGGCGCGTCCGTGTCGAGCTTCGCGAGGATTTCCTTCACGCCGCTGCGGCCCGAGCCGAAGCTCGTGCCGTTGAGGAACATCGTCGGCACGGCCATGACCTGGCGGTCTTCCACTTCCTTCTGGAACAGCGCGCCGTCGATGGCCACGTGCTTGATGCGCGGATTGATGAGCGCCATCATGTTCAGCGCCTGCACCACTTCCGGGCAGTTCTGGCACGTCAGCGAGAAATACGTTTCGAAGGCGAAGTCACCGTCGAGATTGCGGATCTGTTCGACGGTGGTGTCGTCGAGCTTCATCGGATGGCCGCCGGTCTGCAGCAGGGCCAGCACGAGCGATGTGAATTCGTGGCCCATCGGGATGCCGGCGAACTGGATGCCCGCGGGCTTGCCCGGTTCGCCGATCGTGAACGACGGCCGGCGCGCGTCCGCATCATCTTTCTGGACGACGCTGATCCGCGAGGACAGCGAGGCGATGTCGTCGAGCAGGCCTTTCAGCTCGCGCGATTTGTCGCCGTCGTCGAGGAAGGCGACGAGTTCGATCGGCCGGGTGACCTTTTCCAAATAGGCTTTCAACTGGTTCTTGAGATTGGCGTCGAGCATGGCGAGGTCCGTTCCGTGACTGGTACAGGCGTGCTTCGATACGGCGCTGAAGTTTTCAGCGCCGCAGCGTAAGCGTTGGGGTATTGCTGGACGCGCCGCTTGCGCGCGGTGCGTCCCATTCGACTCGCTGGAGGCGCGGGTCTTAGATCTTGCCGATCAGGTCGAGCGACGGGGTCAGCGTTTCAGCGCCCGGCGTCCACTTGGCGGGGCACACTTGACCCGGGTTCTTGGCGATGTACTGGGCAGCCTGAACCTTGCGGAGCAGTTCGCCAGCGTCGCGGCCGATGCCGTTGTCGTGCACTTCGCACAGCTTGATCTCGCCTTCCGGGTTGATCACGAACGTGCCGCGCAGCGCCAGGCCTTCTTCCTCGATCAGCACGTCGAACGCGCGCGAGATGGCCAGCGTCGGATCGGCGATCATCGGGTACTCGATCTTCTTGATCGTGTCCGACGTGTCGTGCCATGCCTTGTGCGTGAAGTGCGTGTCGGTCGACACCGAGTAGATTTCCACGCCGAGCTTCTTGAACTCTTCGTAACGGTCTGCCAGGTCGCCCAGTTCCGTCGGGCACACGAACGTGAAGTCCGCCGGGTAGAAAACGAACACCGACCACTTGCCCTTCAGGTCTTCTTCGGTGACGGTCGTGAAATCGCCATTGTGGTAGGCGGTTGCTTTGAACGGCTTGACTTGGCTGTTGATGATGGGCATTACCAGTTTCCTTTTGGAGTGGTGTTGAAGAAGTGAATGAACTATACAGTAAAGCTATCGTTGATGCGAAGTGGATTGATTTTATTATCGGGATAGGGTGAGCCTATCGGGCCGATATTGGACGTTTTCCCGCATACGGCATTCTGATTGCGCATGTCGTCCGCGGTTCCTTTTTAGCAGGTTTTTACATTGTCAATATTCAAGGAGGCGTCATGAAAATCGGCATCATCGGAGCGGGGAATATTGGGGCGGTGCTGGCGTTGCGCTGGAGCGAGAAGGGGCACGAGGTGCGGATCGCCAACTCGCGCGGCCCGACGACGCTCGCCGAAGTGGCGCGCGAGACCGGCGCGACGGCCGCTGAGGCGCGTGACACGGTAGCGGGCGCAGAAGTCATCGTGGTGACGATTCCGGAGGCCAAGGTGCCGAATCTGCCGAAGGACCTGTTCGCGGGCGTGCCGGCGGGTGTCGTGGTCATCGATACGGGCAATTACTATCCGCGGCAGCGCGACGGGCGTATCGACGGGATTGAACGAGGGCTGACGGAGAGCCGCTGGGTCGAGCAGCAGATTGGCCGGCCGGTGGTAAAGGCGTTCAACAACATCTATGCGGAACATCTGCGCAATCGCGGCAAGCCGGCGGGCGCGGCGGGGCGCATTGCGCTGCCGGTCGCGGGTGACGACGCTCAGGCGAAAACGCTCGTCATGCGGCTGGTGGAAGAGATGGGTTTCGACGCTGTGGATGCGGGAACGATCGACGATTCCTGGCGCCAGCAGCCGGCCACGCCCGTCTATACCGCCGATCTCGACGCCGCCGGCGTGCGGGCCGCGCTGCATCAGGCCGAGCCTGCGCGCAAGCCCGAATGGCGCGCCACCGACGCGAGCCCTGGCACGTTCGACGCGCCTGCCTGAGGCCGGGCGAAGGTGAGGCGTATTTCGTGCGCCGGAACGTTCGTACGGATTAGTGCGGGAGACGGTGCACCTCATGAGACAATCAGCAAACTTTCCTGATGGGCTTTACCATGGCAACCCGGCTGGCGCGTTGTGTCTGACCGGGCGTCGTGGACTTGCTGATTGACTATGAAAACCGCTTCTCCCTCGCAGGACGTGCAGGATCCCCAACCCCGTTTTGGCGAGTGCGACGCGTGCGCGGATGTCGAACTCGTCGCCACCGCCACCATTCCTACTCGCTACGGCACCTTCGGTTCCTACGTGTATCGCGTGAAGCATACGAACGTCGAGCACATCGCCTTCGTCATGGGCGACGTGAGCAACGGCGATTCCGTGCTGACGCGGCTGCATTCCGAATGCGTGACCGGCGACGTGTTCGGCTCGTATCGGTGTGATTGCGGCGAGCAGCTGGATCTCGCGCTGCGCTATATCGCCGCTGAAAGCCGCGGCATCCTGCTCTATCTGCGGGGCCATGAGGGGCGTGGCATCGGGCTGGCCAACAAGATCCGCGCGTATGCGCTGCAGGAACAGGGACTCGATACCGTCGATGCAAACCTGCACCTCGGTCTTCCGGACGACGCTCGCGAATACGACTCCGCCGCCGCCATCCTGCGCGCGATGAAAGTGAAGTCCGTGCGCTTGATGAGCAACAACCCGTCGAAGTTCGACACGCTGCTCAAGCACGATATTCCCGTGTGCGAACGCGTCGCGCTGGCGATTCCGATGCGTGAAGAAAACGAGCGCTATATCAAGACGAAGCAGGCGCGCTTTGGGCACTACTTCGAAGAGAATGAGTAGGGCGGATTAGCGAGTCTGAGCGATCGCTCAACTCGCATCATGAAAAATCACCCCGAGCATATGCCGCCGTCCCGAGCGCAGGCGGCTCACGCCATGCCTCAAATTCACCCGGTACGGCCCGCGGGTTCCCTGCACCGGCCGATGATGCACGGCGAACAGCACCGCATCGCCCTGACTGAGCGGCACGACTTCCGCGCGCGATTGCATGCGCGGCCGCTGCTCGGTCATCACGAACTCGCCGCCGGTGAAATCGCGCTGCGGCGCCGAGAGCAGAATGGCCATCTGGATCGGGAACACGTGCTCACCGTACAGGTCCTGATGCAGGCAGTTGTAGTCGCCCGGCACGTAGCGCAGCAGCAGCGGCGTGGGACGCGTCTGCCCGGCGCGATGGCATCGCTCGATGAACGCATCGTGTTCGCGTGGATAGCGCATGTCGATCCCCATGATCTCGTTCCACCGGTTCGCCACCGGCACGAGATGCGGATACACGGCGCGCCGCACATCGCCGATCTGATCGGGCAACGGATACGCGAAGTATTTGTATTCGCCGCGCCCGAAGCCGTGCCGCTCCATTACGACGCGGCTCCGAAAACCGCCTTCGCGATCGTACAGCCCGGCCAGCGCCTCGCATTCGGCGCGTGAGAACAGGCCGGGCGCGGTGGCCGAGCCGAACGCATCGAGTTGTGCTTCGAGGCTGGCCCAGTCGAGCGCGTCGATGCGCTCGCTGACCTCAGGGGCGGTATGTACGGGCAGGTTCATGCCGGGTCTCCGAAAAAGCGTGATTGTGCTCGCCGCGCGCGCGTCACGCACTCCGGGTCTTGCGCTGCAATTCGATCGCGATTCGACCGCGTGGGGTCAGTGCGGCAGCGCCTCGTCGATACGCCCCCGCAGCGCATCTCGACGCGCATTCATCCGGGCGCCGAGCGTGACGAGATCGAGTTGCGCGCGGCGCAGTTCAGGGAAGAGTGTCGCTTCTTCTTCAGCGACATGACGCCCGGCATGTTCCTTCAGCATCCTGAAAGTGGCGTCGAAGCCGTCTTCGCCGGCCGTGAGCGACGCCAGGCGATCGATCAGCGACGTCATCAGGAAATGCTCGACATACGCTTCATCGACGTCGATGTTCTGCTGTGCGGCGAGCGCATCCTCGGCTATCGGATAGAGCAGTTCTTCTTCGACGATCGCATGGATCGTCAGTAGTTCGCACGCGCGCTGCACCAGCGATTGCTTGTGTTCCGGCGCGGCGGCGCCGGCGTGATCGAAGGCATCGAACAACTGTTCGAGCGCACGATGATCGGCTTCGAGCATGTCGAGCGCGTCCGGGATTCGCGGGGAATGAACGGTGGACATGTGGGGTTCTCCAGATAAGGGCTCTGCGGCCTGGTAGGGATGACGTGTGTCCCCGAAGTGCCGAAGAGAAGCAAAGCGAATGCCCGCGATTGCATCAGTTAACGGCGGCATCGCGCCGGTCTAAATGGTCGCCGGCGATCTGCGCGAGGTCACGATGCCGCAGCACCTTCACCTGCCACCACGCGGGCAGCAGGCGCCGCACTTCGTTGCGCGCGAAGCGATCGTCGATCAGATACAGCACGCCGCGATCGAGTGGTCCGCGTATCACGCGCCCGGCCGCCTGCACCACTTTCTGCAAGCCCGGAAACAGGTACGTATAGGCGTAGCCTTCGCCAAAGGCTTCGTGCATGCGTGCTCGCATCTGCTCGTTGACCGGATTCAGTTGCGGCAGGCCGAGCGTCGCGACGAATGCACCCACCAGCCGCGTGCCCGGCAGATCCACGGCCTCGCCAAACGCCCCGCCCAGCACCGCGAAGCCGACGCCGCGTCCATCCGGCACGAAGCGCTCGAGAAACGCGTGCTGCTCCGCCTCGCTCATCGCGCGGGATTGCTGCCAGCAGGGAATGGACGGATGACGCTCGACCAGCGCCGTCGCCACCTGCGCCAGATACTCGAAGCTGCTGAAGAAGCTCAGGTAGTTGCCCTCGGCCTGGAAGAACTGCGCCGCGATCAGATCGGCGATGCGCGCCACGGATTCCGCCCGGTCGCGATAACGCGTCGAGACATCGGCGATGGCGCGCACGTCGAGCTGCGTGGCGTCGAACGGCGACTCGACGTCCACGCGCACGCACGACTCGGGAAGGCCGAGCGTGTCGGCGTAGAAGTGCGCGGGCGTGAGCGTCGCGGAGAAGAGCGCGACGCTGTGAGCGCGCGCGAAACGCGGTGCGAGATGCGGTCCGGGCACCACGTTGCGCAGGCACAGCACGGCCGGACGCTTGCCGCCGTGCGAGCGCTCCAGCGCGATATCGAAGAGGGAATGCGCGCCGAACCGTTCGGCGATGCGCGCGAAGTGAATGGCGTCGAAATAGAAGCGGAGGATCTCGGGCGTGAAGCTGTCGGGCTGTTCGACCAGCGTCTCGGTCATGTGCGAGACCGCCTGAGCCAGCGCGCCCAGCAGATTCTCGGGCGCCTCTGCGTAGGCCGCGTAGTCGGTGTCGGCCGCGCGCTGCTCGCGCGCCGTCTCGTTCCAGCTGCGCGCGACGCGTCCGAGCGGCTTCTTCAGCCACGCAGGCGCGCCGCGGCGCATGGTTTCGAAGGCGCGTTGATCGAGCGTCGCCGAATACATGCCGCGCGCGCGTTCGACGAGGTTGTGCGCCTCGTCCACGAGCACCGCGACGCGCCAGCGGTTCGCCTCCGCAAGCGCGAAGAGCATCGCGCTGGTGTCGAAGTAATAGTTGTAGTCGCCGACGATCACATCGCCCCAGCGCGCCAGTTCCTGACTCAGATAGTACGGACAGACTTCGTGCGCACGCGCCACGTCGGCAATCGACGCGCGGTCGAGCAGCGCGCGGTCGAGCGCGGCGGCGCGCGCGGCAGGCAGGCGATCGTAGAAGCCGCGTGCGAGCGGACACGCGTCGCCGTGGCAGGCGCGGCCGGGATACTCACAAGCCTTGTCGCGCGCAACGAGTTCGACGACGCGCAACGGGCGCGCGGCCAGGGTCGTCAGCGCGTCGAGCGCGAGTTGCCGGCCGGCGCTCTTGGCGGTGAGAAAGAAGATCTTGTCGAGTTGCTGCCCGCGCCACGCCTTCAGCAGCGGAAACAGCGTGCCGACCGTCTTGCCGATGCCCGTCGGCGCCTGCACGACGAGCCGCTTTCCCGACACGGCCGCGCGATACACCGCTTCAGCGAGCGTGCGCTGGCCGGGCCGGAAATCGGCATGGGGAAAGTTGAGCGAATCCAGCGCTTGATTGCGGGCCGCAGCGTGCGCCATTTCCTGCCGCGCCCAGGCGATGAAACGTTCGCATTGCGTGTCGAAATGCGTGGCGAGCGCGTGCGCGGTCTGGGTTTCCACCAGCACGGTTTCGGTTTGATCGACGATGTCGAAGTACACGAGCGCGATGTCGATTTCGACAAGCCCGAGCTTGCGGCACAGCAGATGCCCGTAGACGCGTGCCTGCGCCCAGTGCAGGTGACGGTGATTGGCGGGCATCGAATCGAGCTTGCCGCGATGCGTCTTGATCTCTTCGAGCCGGTTCAGCGCGGGATCGTAGCCGTCGGCGCGGCCGCGCACGCTGAGCGGGCCGTGTGTTTCCGCGAGGGAGATTTCCTTCTGATAACCGGCGGGCCGCCGTCCGGTAACGGTCAGATGCCCGGCGATGCCTTCCTGCGCGCTCGGCGCGGGCGTGAAGCGCAGATCGAGATCGCCTTGCTTTGCCGTGAATTCGCACAGCGCGCGAACGGCAACGGTGTAGGCAGGCTCGGGTACTGTATGCATGTACAGCAGTCTAGCATGGGGGAAATGGCTGTAAACGGTGTCTTCGTTGTTGCGCCGGGTCGATCAACTCGTACAATCGCGTGACCCGACAACAACCACTGATCCGAGCGGCGGCCGACAGGCGCGCAGATCGCACAGACGTGCGTTCGTATCGAAAATCGAAGGACATGATGACTCAAGACGAGCTGGTGAATCATTTGAAGTCGATTGCCGACGACTACTGGCAATCCAAGAAAACTCCTATTTTTCTAAGTCAGTTGGTACCCACTTTGATCGCGCGAGCGGGAAACGCCGACTTTAGAGTTGCTCTCGGTACTCAAACCTTGAAGTCGTTCATCAAGTCCACGAGCGAGATGGGGCGCTACCGACTCATCGAACATCCCACACAAATTGCAAAAGTGGCGTTGGCGCCGATCGATGCGGAATTCGAATTTTCGCAGTCCGGCACAACCGAAGGGGTCAGCAATGCAATCCCGACACAGCGCAGACCCAATAAGGCGATCGCGCTTCTGGACATCTTGTCGACGCTCCCCGATGAAGAAATTCAGAAAATCACCATTCCAATTTCGGTTCTTGTGAAACTATCTAGACAATGAAAGTCCTGATTTGCCTGATTTCGTCGCAAAAAGATATCAATGAAACCGTTCGACGACAGCGCGAGAAACTGGTTCCCCAAGACCTATTCAGAGGAAGATCCGGGCCAGATTTTCCCATTCATTTCAAGCTTTCGGTGTTCGATCCGTCGACTCCGTCCCTGAGTTTCGACAAATATCTGCTGTCTCTAATCAAGGGGATGGAGGCGATCATTCTGCTTGTCGAGAGGAAGCACGTCCATCACGTTCAGCACGTTTCGCGCGCAATCTTTGCCGCTGTGTTCGACACGCCGGACGAGAAGCTGCGGAACTTCAAGAATTTTTTCGGGAGTTATTTCTCGCCGCTGTTTCGAAATTTCTTCGCACTTCGGGCCATGATGCGCGACGCAGAAAAGGAACAAGCGTTGATGTTGCCACTTCGCAATTTCAAGGCTGAGGAACTTGCAGAGATAATTCGGCTAGTGAGCGAGGAGAGCCGGTCCACGGCATTTGCAGGCGATCTCGAGATCCGATTGTCTCGGCTGATCAAGCGCAGGTGCAAACGGGCGAGATCGGCGTATCCGACAAAGTATTTTATCGACGATAAGCAGATGCATTTCGCATATGGAAACGAACATCATGCTCTCTTCGACGCAGCACCACCTCATACCGCTGCCTGCCACGTGAACGGGATATTCAGATTCGGAAGGAAAATTGACAAGAGCCGGCATTTCAACGTGAGCTTCGGCGACAGTGACGAAACGACCATCTCCGGAGATTTCCCTGACTGTCACGGTGGGATCAAGACTATCCCTGCGACTGCTCGTCGAAGCCACGCCAACATGTTTGCGAATGACTTTTGTTGATCCCAAATGAAACGGGGAGATCGAACTGGATCTCCCCGATAAGGAATATTTGTATCTAGCGCGCTTTCCATCCGCAGAGGCAATAGAGATTCAAACTTCGGCCGACTCACAAACAACAAGCTGAGACAAGCACGTTCTCCACACTATCGGAACCTTCACTTGCCTACCCTCTATCCAGCAATGGATAGCACTGTAGGCCGCAGACGAACTGTCCAAAATTGTTGCTATTGAATTCAATAAGTCCGACGGAGCGGTACGTAGATACGGAGACGATTCTAGCACGCATGCCTCGGCGTCCCTCACATGCGGCACGCTGGCGATACCCTTGAGTGCCTCTTCCTGCCTCACCCCCGCACCCACTCCCCCAGCTTCTTCACCGCCCCTTCAATCTGCCCCGACCACGGATGCCCGAAGTTGATCCGCACGTAATTGCCATGTGCATGACGCGCGGAGAAGATCGGCCCTGGCGTCACGTTGACGCCGTGCTCCAGCCCGCGCCGGTGCAACTGCATCGCATCGACGTCCGCCGCCAGCCTGAGCCACAGAAAATAGCCGCCCTCCGGCCGCACGAACGACGCCTCGGGCGGCAACCATCGCGCAATCGCCGCTTCCATCGCGCCGCGTTGGGCGAGCAGGGCGCCCCGCAGCTTGCGCAGATGCCGGTCGAAGCCGCCATGCTGCAAATAATCGGCGATGCCCGCCTGAACCGGAATGCTCGTCGACAGCGTCGTCATCAGCTTGAGACGCCGCACCGCCTGCGCGTAGCGTCCCGCTGCGACCCAGCCAAGCCGGTAGCCCGGCGCGAGCGTCTTCGAGAACGACGCGCAGTGCATCACGAGGCCCTGAGTGTCGAACGCCTTCGCGGGCGGCGGCCGGTCCTGCGCAAAATGCAGCTCGCCGTAGACATCGTCTTCGATCAGCGGCACGTCGTGCTGCGTGAGCAGTTCAACCAGCGCGCGCTTCTTCGCGACCGACAACGTCACGCCGGTCGGGTTCTGAAAATTCGTCATGAACCAACACGCGCGCACCGGATGCCGGTCGAGCGCTTCGGCCAGCACGGCGAGATCCAGTCCTTCTTCAGGATCGACGGGAATCTCGACCGCCTGCAGGCCCAGATGCTCGATCGCCTGAAGCGCGGCATAGAAGCAGGGCGATTCGATCGCGACGACGTCGCCCGGTTTCGTCACGGCCATCAGGCAGAGCGTAAGCGCCTCCAGCGCGCCGTTCGTCACGATCAGCGTTTCCACCGGCTGCGCGATCCCCATGCCGACGTAGCGCAATGCAATCTGCTGCCGCAGCGTTTCATTGCCCGGCGGCATGTCGCCGACCGTGCTCCACGGATCGAGCCCGCGCGCCGCGTGGCCCAGCGACTTCGCGAGCCGCGCCAGCGGAAACAGTTGCGGCGCGGGGAACGCCGAGCCGAGGGGCGCCACATCGGGACGCTTGAGCGCGTCGAGCACGGAGAACACGAGGCTGCTGACGTCGATCGGCGCGGGTTCGGCAAGGACCGTCTGCACGTGCTCGACGCGCGGCGCATCCAGCATCGCGCCCGGCGCGACGTAATAGCCCGAGCGCTCGCGGGCGCGGATGAGCCCCCATTCCTCGAGCAGGTAATAGGCGCGGAAGACCGTCGACTGCCCGACGCCGTATTGCGTCGTCAGATGTCGTACCGAGGGCAGGCGGGCGCCGACAGGCAAGCGGCCCGCGCGGATCTCGGCGGCCATCGTGTCGGCCAGGGCCTGGTAGCGCTTCATCGCGTGTGTGCTCGGTTGGACGCGCATCGGCGGATGCGCGGCGCAGAATTGTCGCACGGCGGGTGCGGGGAATATCGCGGCGGGGTCGCGCGTTTGATGAAGGCGCGGCCCATGCGCCGCGCCCATTTTTTCAACTCGTCTGGAGGTGTGTCATGAAGTGCACCAGAATCGCCGCGATCGTTCTCGCCTTGCTCGCCGGTCTGCTCGCGGGGTGTCAGAGCGACGGCAGCGGCATGTCTCAGGGTTCGGCTTCGGGCAGCAGCAGCGGCCGATACTAGGCCCGCTGGTTCGCGCAGTGGACGCGGCCTGAAGGATAGAATCGGCGTTCCGCACTACGCTGCTCAGAGACGAAACGATGGACGCGAAGCACACCCGCAGCATCACCGACTGGCACGCCCACGTCTATTTCGATGCACACACCCGCGATGCCGCCTGGCATCTGCGGCTGGCCATCGAGGAGCATTTCTCCGCCCTGCTGCAAGGCGGCGGGTTGCGTCTGGGCCGCTTCCACGAGCGGCCGGTCGGACCGCATCCGCTATGGTCGTTCCAGCTCGCCTTCGGCGGCGAACTGCTCGCGCCGATGCTCGAATGGCTGACCCTCAACCACGGCGCGCTCGATGTCTTCATGCACCCCAATACCGGCGACGCACTGGCGGATCATCGCGATGCAGCGGTGTGGATCGGGCGTTCGCATGAACTGGTGTTGAAGTCGTTGGGCGGCTGAGTCTCTAGGCATCCCTTGCAAATGCAACAAAGGCGGGTCATGCCCGCCTTTGTCCGGTGTTTCGCGAAGTTTCGCGATGTCTCGAAACCCGCGCCGAGACTTACTTCTTCGCGCTAGCCGCCTTGGGCTGCACGGCGCGCACGACGGAGCCGCTGGCTACTTCCGCGTCGCTCTGCGCGGCGTCGACGACCTGTTTGGCGGCCTTCCTGGCAGCTTCATACGCGGAGTTGGCGGATTCCGTCGCGGCATCGATGGCGGATCGCCACGCATTCACCACGGCTTCGCTGCCGGCGGGCGCATGGCTGGCCAGGCTCTCGACAAAGGCCTGGACGTTGCGCTGCGATTTGCCGATCTGATCCTGCGTGGCCTCGATGTAGTCGCCGCGCACGCCCGCGGCGATTTCGTAGACCTGTGTCCAGTACGCCTGCGTACGCTGGGCGACGTCCTGCAGATTCTGGTTGTGCAGCGTGAAGAATTCCTGCGGACCGCGCGCCGAGAGCGCACGGACGACGAACGCCTGTTGTTCGTCGAGCGCGGTTCTGATGACGCGCGTGTTCAGATCGACCAGTTGTTCAAAGCCACCGACGGCTCGCGTGGCGAGACCAAACGTGGCGTCTACTCCTGCCTTCTGCGACTCGACTACCTTTTCCGGCGCAAGACTGCTCATTCTCGACTCCAGGTGGATTGATCCGTGATGGCGCGGGACGCGCACTGATGGGTGGATTGGTGCGGTGCAGCGAGCGACCCATTCTAATGAAACTGCTTCGCGTGTCAATTACGTGTTTCCCACCAGACATTAAACCATTCGGATATTCGTCAAAATAATCGGAGGGAAATAAGCAAATGCACGTGCGCGATTTAGACGGTTGATCACACATCACGTCGCACGATGGGCGCGCAAAACCGATCTTTGAAATCTGAACAATATTTCATCGGTAGAAAAAATATTCAGGCTTGTCCATAACGCACGCTCGTTCGAGCAATGCCTTGCCCGGCGGCGCTTTGGACGAAACTGCTGGTAAACACCTAAGCCAACTATTACCGAATGCGATGTTTCCCTAGTTGACGCATTGATGCCTGAATTGAAAAAATCACGCACCGCAGCAAACGAGGGAATGGCGTAATGCCGGGTAAGGAATTCGACGCAATTTGTGTCACCAGCCCGTCACTTTGCCTGTATAGGATTCACCCTCGCGCAAATCAGCCGGCGCTGAACGGCATATATATAAATCGAGAGACTTGAAGAAAATGGGGCGACATTCTCAAACCCTGGGCCACCTGGAACGCAGCGAAGAAGACAACGCACTGCGGCGCGCCATGGCCGCGCGTCTGGACCGGGCCATGCACAAGGCAAACATCAGTTCCGCAAAAGCAGCCAACTGGCTCGACGTGAGCGAGCACGACGTGCAATTCTGGCGTCGCGGCATCACGGTGCCGCCGCTGGCGGCGTTCAATCGCATCGCCAGGGCGCTCGACCTCGACGTGCACTGGCTGTGCACCGGTCAAAGCCATCAGGCTCAGCCTCCGGTTCACGCTCAGGCTCAGGTGCAAGCTCGGGCAGTCAACTGACCGCGCTGTCTCCGCCACATTTTCCGCATCATCACGCTTCCGGCGTCATGGGAGGCGCCGTCTGCCCGCGCCCGTGCAGCAGCACGGTGCCGATGCCGCTCGCCGCAATCACGCACATGCCGAACGCCATCCAGCCGTCCGGCACCTGACCGAACAGCAGCCAGCTGAAGAATGCCGCGAACGCCAACTGGCCATAAGAGAACGGCGTGAGCACGGCAAGCGGGGCGCGCCGTAGCGCCTGCAACATCAGCAACTGACCCACCGTCGCAAAGGTCGCCATCAATCCCACCAGCAGCCAGCTGCCGGGCCGCACGCGTGCAATCGCGGGCAGCGTCTCCGCCTGATCCATCCAGACGAGCACGCACAGCACCAGGGTCGCGACGAACGCGGTGAGGAAATTGGTGGTGATGGCGTCGTCGACCCGGGAGAGATGGCTGGAGATGACCTGGAAGCACGCGAAGGTCGTTGCCGAGCCGATCGGATAGACAATATTCCAGTTGAACTGGCTGCCGCCCGGGCGCACCACCAGCAGCATGCCGATGAAACCGAGCACGACCATCGCCCATTTGCTGCGCGGGACATGATCCTTCAACACGAGCGCGGCGAGCAGCGTGGAAATCAGCGGCGCCAGCATTGCGAGCGACGTGGTCACCGGCAGCGGCAGATGCCGCAAGGCCGCGAAGGTACACGCCGAATTGGTCAGCAGCAGCACTGCGCGCACGATCTGCAGCTTCACGCTGTCCGTGCGGAACAGGCCGAACGCGCCACGCCGCACCTGCCATACGCCCAGCACGACCATCTGGAACACATAACGGACCCACAGGAGCGCGAGCAGCGGAACCGCTGTGCCGATCACTTTCACCGTCGAGTCGCTGGCGGCGAAGGTCGTCGTGGTCAGGATCATGATGGCAATGCCGGCGCCGGTGCTCTCGGTATCAATGCGGTAACGCGCCTTGCTCTCCAGGCTTGCCATCGAGTGTCCGTGGGGTTGGACCGTCCTTCTCCGCTTCGCCGCGGATCTTGGAACGGGATTCGAAAAATGAATGGCCTTTCGGGCCTCACGTCATTTTCCAGTCATCGTATGAGGGCTGCAAGAAGGCAGTCATGTTCTTGAAGCCTTGTTGCGTGACGGTCACGAATCCAAAAAATTAACTAGACGGTTCGGACACGAATGCGATGCGGTCCGAATGCCGACTCAACGCGCGCGCAAATGCCGATCATGTCTGATGACGCTTCCGTCATTTTTCAGACTTCGACTAGATCAATCCTATTTCGCTGTCTCTACGATTCACGGGACGTCAGATGTCACGCAACCAGTCGATCAATAACAAAGTTGCTCGGCAAACATCTGGCGTAAGAAGCAGCGATATGGCACGCGAGCCGCGCGTGCCGATCGCACAGGAACTCACCCGTCCCAGTTGTGGAGCACACCATGCAGAAGCGCATTTCCGTCGCAGCCGCGATCTTGTCCGGAGCGTTCATCGCTCTGTCGTCGACGATCGCACAGGCCGCCGACGGCACCATCACCATCAACGGCGTCATCACCGACACCACTTGCTCGATCAACGGCAAGGCAAGCGGCGCGTCGGCCGATATCGCCGTGACCTTGCCGACCGTGACGGCCGGCTCGCTGGCGGCGGCCGGCGCGACAGCCGGCACGTCCAATCTCGGCGACATCAAGATGACGCTGAGTGGCTGCACGGGCACCGCGACCAAGGCCGTCGCCCGCTTCGAAAACGGCCCGACGGTGGATCAGTCGAGCGGCAATCTGGTGAACAAGGCCGCGACGACGCCGGCCACCAACCTTCAGGTCCGTCTGCTGAACGCAGGCATGCAGCCGATCAACATCCTGACGAACGCGAACAACGACCTGGCCACGAACGGCGCGACGATCGCCAGCGGCGCGGCCACGCTGAACTACTTCGCGCAGTATTACGCGACCGGCAAGGCCACGGCGGGCAACGTGACCACGTCGGCGCAATACACGATGACCTATCAGTAAATCGCGTCGCGGCAAGCAGCACCCGGGCGCGCGCGTGGGCGGCGCCCGGCATGAGTCAGTCAAAGCGTGGTCATGAAACAGGCAATCGACATGAACAGGAACAAGCGGCGCATCGCAGCGGCCGCGTGCCTCGTCATCGGCTTCGCGAGCGCGGCGGGCAGGGCGGGCGCGAGCGTGACGATCGGCGGCACGCGGGTGGTCTATCCGCTGGATCAGCGTGAAGTCACGGTTAAGCTGAACAACGACAGCCGCAGTCCTTCCCTGGTCCAGGTATGGATCGACGACGGCCGCGCCGACGCCGCGCCCGGCGAGATCAAGACGCCCTTCGTGATTACCCCGCCGATCTTCCGCATGGATGCGGGCAAGTCGCAGACGCTGCGGGTGATGTACGGCGGCGACGCGCTGCCGCAGGACCGCGAGTCGGTGTACTGGCTGAACGTGCTCGATGTTCCGCCGAAAGTGCAGCCCAAGGCCGATCAGAACACGCTGCAACTCGCCTACCGCACGCGCATCAAGGTGTTCGTGCGGCCGGTGAAGCTGCCGGGCGTGCCCGAGGATGCGCCGCGCGCGCTGGCCTGGAAGATCGTGCCCGCGCCGCAAGGCGGCGGCGACGCGCTCGCCGTCTCGAACCCGACCGCCTACTACGTGTCGTTCAGCGAACTCGGCGTGGAGGCGCAAGGCAGGCACTACAAGAACGAAATGGGCGGCATGGTCGCGCCGCGCGGTACTGAGATCATCGCGATGCCGCACATGAGCGGGGTGCATGCCGGCAAGGTCCATTACATGGCGATCAGCGATCTCGGCAGTCCCATCGAGGGCGATGCCGACGCCACCGATTAGTCATCCTCCGCGCTGCGGCTGAGCGCATCCCCGCCCGTCAACGGGTTCGAGTCCCGACACACGAGATCGACGCACAGCGCCGCCGGCGTGCGGCGGGCGCTCGCGTGCGCGCCGGACGTCGAGCCGACAAACATGGATTTGAAATTCGATGCAGGAGACATGCAGTGTGAAGCGGGGCACGTTGCGCCGGAGGCTTCGTTTGCACGCCCGGCACGGCGTGTTCACGCTGACGCCGGCGATGGCGCTGGTGCTGTCGTCATTCGCGGCCGCGGCAACGGAGCCGGCGGTTCCGGCGGAGCCGACCGTCGAGTTCGACACGACCTATCTGCGTGTCGATCCCCAGCGTGTCGATATCGCGCGGCTTGCCCGCAGCAACTATGTGTCGCCGGGCGTGTATCCGGTGGATGTCTGGATGAACGGCAACCGCGTCGTGCGCGATACGGTGCGCTTCCTCGAGCAGGGCCGCGACGTCAGCGCCGCGCCTTGCCTGACGCGCGGCATGCTGGAGCGGGCCGGCGTCGACTTCGCGAAGCTTGCCGGCGCACGAGAAACGCAGGCCGACTCGTGCATTGACCTGCGCGCGCTCGTGCCCGAGGCCGCCGTCGATTTCGACTTCGGCGAGCAGAAGCTCACGCTCTCGGTCCCGCAGAAATTCATGCGCAATCAGGCGCGCGGCTACGTGCCGCCCGAGCTATGGGACAAGGGCGTGAACGCGGCCTTCGTGAGCTATGGCGCGAACGTCTATCAGACGTCGAACGATGGCATGCATTCCACGCAGAGCTATCTCGGCCTGAACGCGGGCGTGAATCTCGGCGGATGGCATCTGCGGCATCAGTCGTCGCTGACTGCATCCACCAGTCAGCCGACCCAGTTCGACGACATCGCCACCTACGCCCAGCACGACGTGCCGCGCCTCCAGGCCCAGGTGACACTGGGGGAAAGCCAGACCACCGGCGACGTGTTCGACAGCGTCGCGTTTCGCGGCGCGCAGATCGCGACCGACGACCGCATGCTGCCGGAGTCGCTGCGCGGCTACGCGCCGGTGGTGCGCGGCACGGCTGCATCGAACGCACGCGTGACGGTGCGCCAGAACGGCCAGGTGATCTACGAGACGAGCGTGCCGCCCGGGCCGTTCGAAGTGCGCGACCTGTATCCGACGGGCTATGGCGGCAATCTGGATGTGACGGTCACGGAAGCCGACGGACGCAGCAAATCGTTCAGCGTGCCCTATGCGGCGGTGGCGCAGTCGCTGCGTCCGGGCACGATGCGCTTCGCGTTCACCGCAGGCCAGCTGCGCGACGACGCACTGCATTCGCTGCCCACCTTCACGCAATTCACGCTGCAGCGCGGCCTGACGAATCTCGTCACGGCGTACGGCGGCGCGATTGCGGCGAGCGGTTATGTGGCGGCGAACCTCGGCGCCGCGTTGAACACGACGCTGGGCGCGTTTGCCGCCGACGTGACCGCCGCGCGCACGGAGATTCCCGGCTACGGGACGATGAGCGGGCGCAGCATGCACATCGCCTACAGCAAGCTGATCGATTACTCCAATACCAACTTCACGCTCGGTGCGTACCGCTATTCCAGTTCGGGCTACCTGAGCTTTGCCGACGCGGCGCGCGCGCGCGACTATGCGATGAACGGCGGCACCGTGAGCGACCGTCAGCGCGGGCGTCTGCAACTGACGGTCAATCAGCCTTTGAAAAACTTTGGCACGGTCTTCGGCACGCTGACCTCGCAGAACTACTGGAACCGTTCGGGACACGACACGTTCTATCAGCTCGGCTATTCGAACAGCTTTCGCTACGGCAGCTATAGCGTGAGCGCGGGCCGCACGATCTCGACGGACGGCGAGACCTCGGACGAGATCATGGTGAGCGTGACGCTTCCGCTCGGCCGCTCGCCGCATGCGCCGCTGTTGAGCGTCAACCTGAACACGAGCGACGACGTCACCAGTCTTCAGGAAAGCGTGAGCGGCTCGGCCGGCGAGCGCAATGAGATGTCCTACAACCTCTACGGCGCGCAGACGCGCGGCAATGGCTCGAGCATCAGCGGCAACGGCGGCGCGAGCGGCGTCTATCGCGCGCCGTATGCGCAGATCACGGCCTCCGCGAGCGGCAGCGCGCACACGTCGCAGGTGTCGGCGGGCGTGAGCGGCTCGATCGTCGCGCATCCGGGCGGCGTGACCTTGTCGCAGACCGTCGGCGAGACCTTCGGGATCGTCGAGGCGCACGGCGCCGAAGGGGCGACGGTGGCCGGCACGTCGGGCACGAAGATCGACGGACGCGGCTATGCAGTCGTGCCGTTCCTGACGCCTTATGACATGAACACCATCGACATCGATCCGAAGGGCACGTCGCCGGATGTGGAATTCGAATCGACTTCGGATCAGGCGGCGCCGCACCTCGGTTCCATCGTGATGCTCAAGTACCGCACGATGACGGGTCGCGCGGTGCTGATCCGCGCGCCGCGCATCAACGGCGATTCGCTGCCGTTCGGTGCGGAAGTGTCGGACGGCAAAGGGCAGGTAGTGGGCGTCGTGGCGCAGGACAGCCGCATCTTCGCGCGGGGCATCGACGATCAAGGGAGCCTGGCGGTGACGTGGGGCGAGCGGGAGTCCGAGCGATGCATCGTGAGCTACACGTTGCCGCCACGAACGACGCAGAAGAACGCGCTGTATGCGTCGGTGGAGACGCATTGCATGGATGCGCCGGTGGCGGCGAGCACGGGATCGGGTCAGGTGAGCAAATGAACGATGTGCGGATGGCCTGCGGTCGATGCAGCCGCTTGGCTGGCTTGCTGGCGCTCATGGTGTCGATGGTGCACGCCGAAGCCGGGACGCTCACGTATCCGGCCTATGGGGTCCAGGTACTGAATGTTCCCGCGAGCCTTTCGGTTGGCCGGGATACGCCGGTTGGAACGACGCTCTGGCAGCTGATGAAGAATGCGGGAATCTCGGTCAGCGATGTCAGCTGTACGGTTCAGAAAGACGTCACGGTGACCGGAACACTCGTGCCAGGCTACACGAACATGTATCAGTCGGGTGTGGAGGGCATTGGCGTACGCCTCTACGTGACCAGTGAATACAAGGGACAACTCGTGGTGATTCCGGTGTCCCAGTCGTACTCGGTTCCTGTCAACGGCACGATGGAGAACGATGTCCGCGCGGACTTCATCGTGACAGGTCCCGTCAAGAGCGGGACCACCTCGAACCTGCCCTCCATGCAATTGAAATTTTCGGGCAGCTGTTTCACCACAGTGACCGCCACGCAGACGCTGACCGGCAACACGGCCGTCGCTGGCAACACCTGCAGCGTCACGACGCCCACGCTGACTTTCCCGTTGCCGCGAGCCTATTCGAAAGACCTCGCGAGCACCGGGGCGACCACGGGCGACACGGTCGTCCCGCTGAATATCGATTGCCCGGCGGGCGTCAAGATCGGCGTCACCCTCACCGATGCCGTGAATCCGGCAAACCGGTCTTCGACCTTGAGTCTTGCGCCAGGGTCGTCGGCGGCGGGCGTGGGGATGCAGATCATGAACGGCGCAACGGCCGTGTCCTTCGGGCCGGATTCGGCGGCGGCGGGGACGGTCAATCAATGGATCGCGGGGACATCGGCGGGCGGCGCGATACAGATCCCGCTCACGGCGCGCTATGTCCGCACGTCCAGCAAGCTGGTGCCGGGCAGTGTCAATGGCAAGGCTACTTTCACGATGTCGTATCAATGAGCGCGGCGCTTGTGAGCGGACTTGCTCTTTCCTCTTCGTTCAAGAGATCGGCCGTCCTTCTTGCCTGGACGCGCGCATGTGCGTCAGGACGAACGATGCTCGTCGGACTGCGCGCGATGCTGTGCATCGTGTCGATCGTCGCAGCTTTGCCAGCCCATGCAGGAACGCTTGCCTTTCCATCTACGGGCAGCATGCCGGTGTTGAGCTTTTCCGCCACTGTGTCCGCAGGTCGCGACACGGCTCCGGGAACGGCGCTTTCCCAAGCGTTCGGCAATGCGGGCCTTGCCGTGAGCGGCACCGACTGCACCATCACGCAGGACATCAGCGTGAACGGAACGCTCGTGCCGGGTTACACCAACGTCTATCAGACAGGGGTGCCTGGGATCGGCGTCCGCTTTTACATCACCGCCGGTTGGAACGGCGGCTGGACTGATGCTTCAAGCTCTCAATTCAACAAGACCGACGGCGGCACAGCCCACTACACCCGGGCGGACCTCGTCGTGACGGGGCCAGTGGGCGGCGGCACCACGAGCAACCTGCCTTCCATGTTCATCAAGTTCACCGGCAGTTGCATCGAGACCGTCACCGCCACGCAGACCCTGACCGGCAGCACGTCGGTCACGGGCAATGGTTGCAGCTTGACGACGCCCACGCTCGCTTTCACTTTGCCGAGGGCCTTCTCGAAGAATCTGCCCAGCATAGGCGCGACCACCGGCGACACTACGCTGTCGCTCGGTCTGAACTGCCCCGCAGGCGTGAAAGTCGGCATCACGGTCACGGATGCCGTCAATCCTGCGAACCGTTCGTCCAGCTTGAGTCTTGCGCCAGGGTCGTCGGCGGCGGGCGTCGGCGTGCAGATCGTGAACGGCGCAACGCTCGTGTCCTTCGGTCCGGATTCAGCCGTGGCGGGGACGGTGAATCAATGGATCGCCGGCACCTCGGCGGGCGGCGCGATGCAGGTGCCGCTCACGGCGCGGTACGTCCGCACGTCAAGCAAGCTGGTGCCGGGCAGCGTCAACGGCAAGGCCACTTTCACGATGTCGTATCAATGAGCGCCGGCCTGATCCCATCGAGGCATGCGGAACGTGCAATGAAATCCCTTTTGATCGCGCTCTCGAGGCGCTCGTGTGAATCCCTTCCAAAGTTCAAGCGCAACGCGGTCCGCCTGATCGCCATGATGCTTCCGGCCTGTCAGGCCATCGCGGGCACGCTCACGTTTCCAGCCGCCGGCAGCATGCCCGTGCTGAGCTTTCCGGCGAGCGTGTCGATCGGACGGGACACGGCCGTGGGGACCAATCTCGCAAGCGTGAGCGGTAACGCGGGCATTGCCACGAGCGGTGTCGACTGCACGATCCAGAAGGACGTCACGGTGAACGGAACGCTCGTGCCGGGCTACACGAACGTGTATGAGAGCGGCGTGCCGGGTCTCGGCGTGCGCTTCTACATCACGAGCAACTTCTCCGGCGGTCTGGCGGAGGCGCCGCTGTCGCAGTCGTTTTCTCGACCCGATGGCCGCGCCGTTCATTACACCAAGGCCGAACTCCTGGTCACCGGGCCCGTCAGCAGCGGCGTCACGGGCACTCTGCCGAGCATGAAGGTCAATTTCTCGGGCAGCTGTTTCGACACGGTGACGGCCATCCAGACCCTGACCGGCTCGACGACGGTCAGCGGCAACACCTGCAAGCTGCTGACGCACGCGTTGTACTTCCCGCTGCCCAATGCGTTGACGAGCGACCTCGCGAGCGAAGGGGACAGCACCGGCGACACGCTCGTGCCGATGGGACTGGATTGCCAGCCGGGCATCAAGGTCTACATCACGATGACGGACGCCATCGATCCGGGAAACCGCTCCACCGAACTGGCGCTCGCGCCGGGTTCGACGGCTGCGGGCGTGGGCATTGAAATCCTGAACGGCGCGGACCCGATTGCGTTCGGACCGGACTCGCAGGCGGCGGGGACGCTCAACCAATGGTCGGCGGGGACGTCGGCGGGCGGTCTGATGCAGATTCCGCTGGCGGCGCGCTACGTGCGCACCGCCGGCGCGCTGGTGCCCGGCAGTGTTCACGCCAAGGCGACTTTCACTCTGTCGTATCAATAGCGGGCGCACCGTTTTTGCCCGGCGATTGTTTCACGCTTTCTCCTTGCCATCATCGTCCGGGCGCCTAAACTTAAAGTAGTTTCTCAACATTATCGAGATGGAGACGTCGATGAGAACCAGAACCCGGGAAGTCGTGCGGATGCTCGCAACGCTCAGGCATTCCGCGCATTGCAGACGCTTGCGGGCGGCTTCGGCTGCGCAGGCCGCCCGCGATCTGGCGAACGAGGCGGCATCGGCGGACGCGCCCGAAGACGACGACCCCGCCGATTCCGCCACGGATACCGAAGGACCGCGCTCAGGCATCCATTGATGCCTTCAAACGCGTGCGGCATTCCGATACGGTGAAAAGCGCCAGTGTCCGCTGGCATCCTTGACGGCAATTGCGCCGTGTTCGTGCATCAGCTCGCCGATGGCAGCGGGCTTGATCTCGCCAGTGATGCGAATCACGAGCAAGGTGCGCTGCAGCAGCGCGGCGGCGGCTTCGGTGGGCAGCGGAGGCGCAGGCCTTGGCAAAGGCTCGTCAGGCGCGAAGCGATTGCGCGCAATCACGCCCTGATGCTCGCCGTGTGCAACATACTCGGCCTCGTCTTCATCGTGCGCAGGTTGCCATGGCGTGTCGATGTCGACCTCGCCGCGCCGTGCCTGATAAAGATGAGCGTCGTCGCGTCGCAGACCCGCGAGCTGCAATGCGCGAAGCGCTTCGTGTCCGTCGCGATAGGAACCGAACACACCTACTATGACCTGATTCATCGTCGCCCCCTGTGGATGGATCGTCTTCATGCGACCCGAGCTTCAGATGTCGTCGCGCGCTGCTTCAGGTGAGCAATCCGCGCTGGTGTAATCCTCATATGATCCGCAGCAACACCCGTTCCCGCATGACAGGTCTGAAAGGTGTTTTTCAGGGCGGGCCCCGCGAGATTTCACCGGGTTGCGACCCCACGGCCGATACCCTACAGTGGCAGTGCTTCCTGGCCAACATGGCGCGTCAGCCGACGCGTTTCCCGCGAGGTCCGAATGATTGCGAAAGCCTGCGCATTGACGATCTTGCTGGTGGCGCGTGCGGCGTCGGCAGCGCCGTGCTACAGCGATGGCGAGGTTGTGACACTCGAAGGCACGGCCACGCGGCAGGCACCGCATGAAGCGGACGGCTCGGCCAAGCCTGCATGGGTGCTCTCGCTGTCGACTCCGGTATGCGTGTCCAGCGCGGCTGCGGGACAAGGCGCGCGACAGCAGTCGACGGTATCGGCGGTACAGATCATCGACGCCACGCCGACCGAGAACGCCCGCATCCAGCTGACGGGCAAGCTCGTCACGGGCAATGTCAGCGGCTACTACGCGGTGCCTACCGCGATCTGGGTGCTCAAGGAGCGTGTGCTGTCGAAGCAGTGATGGCAGGGTGTTGCATCACCGTTGACGCAGGTCACTGCGTCAAGCGGCTTTCGCATGCGCGTGGAAGCGCCAGAAGGCCTCGACAACGACATGCAGCGGCTGTTGATCGAGCCTGCGTTCCTCTGCGAAGCGCATGATGGCGTCCAGCTGCTGGCCGGTGCAACGGAAAGCTGCGCGACGCGGCGCAGCCTGATTTTTCTTGTACGTGTTCATGGCAATCCTTTTTCCAGGACCTTCCCCCGACAGGGCAGGATCGTTCAACGGGGCGACCCGTGAGCGCGCTGCCTTCTGCCTCGCATTGAACCGTAGCGGCGGCGCGCCTACCGGCTGTTGCCGCACATAGCCGCCAGGATGTTTTGTCAAGCGCAATGAGCGGGCCTGACCTGCTCAAGAAAAAGCTTTCGGAATGGAATAAACCTTTCGGTTCTCGCGTTCAGCAAGAGGGAATCGTGGAGGACATACAGGCCGTGAGCGTCGATCAATACGCGCATCAGGAACTCGTGCATATCGGGCGAATGATTGCTGAACTGGCGCGCGTCGCGACGAGCGGACGCCGCGTGCCGGCGCACCCTGCGGTGATGCGGCAGGAATACTGGCGGCGCCGTATCGACGCATTGATCGACGCCACTGCCAACGAGCCCTTGCGGCGCGATGCCGTCGCATTGCGCGAGCGTCTGGCGGATGTCTTCGCGGTTTCGGCAAGACCGGTCACGGGGGACGGGGGTCAAGCCGCTCGGGAGACCAGACGGGAAGAATGAAGTGAACATGCGTACGGCGGCGCGTGCCGCCGTACGCATCCAGACACGTCAATGGGTCTGCTCGACCGGCGTGAGGTCAATCTCGACCTTCTGCGTGCCGCGCAGCACGGCCACCTTCACGAGCTTGTCGATGCGCGACGCATCCAGCGTCCGCTGCAAGCCGTCGACGCTGTCCACGGCGATGCCATCCACTTCGACGATGCGATCGCCCGTCCGCAAACCACCCATTGCAGCCGGACTGCCCTTGACGATTTCCATCACATGCACGCCGCTCGTCGACGACAGCCCGAAGTATCGCTGCACGCGCCGCGAGATGGGCGTGGTCGTGCCCGCCACGCCGATATACGCGCGCCGCACGCGTCCGTGCGTGAAGATCTGCATGATGACCCACTTGGCCGAATCGATTGCGGTGGCGAAGGAAATGGCCTGTGCGCCGGAGATGATGGCCGTGTTGACGCCGATCACCTGTCCCGCCGAATTGATGAGCGGCCCGCCCGAATTGCCCGGATTGAGCGCGGCGTCGGTCTGGATCACATCGTGGATCAAGCGGCCGGAGGTGGAGCGCAATGAGCGCCCGAGCGCGGACACGACACCGGTGGTGACTGTCTGCGCGAGGCCCAGCGGATTGCCCACCGCGATGGCGATCTGCCCGACCCGCAAGCTGCCTGAATCGCCCAGTTCCACATGCGGCAGCGGCTCGGGCGAACCGATGCGCAGCACCGCGAGATCGCTGGCGGGATCGTCGCCAACGAGGTCGGCGTCGAAACGCGTGCCGTCCGCGAGCGTGACGACGAGATGCGTGGCGCCGTGTACGACGTGGCTATTGGTCAGCAGATAACCGTCAGGCGTGAAGATGAAACCCGAGCCCGTGCCGCCCGCCTGGCGGCGCGTGCCGCGCGGGTCGGCAAGCTCGCGTTCCACCGAAATGAACACGACCGCCTGCTGCACGCGTTCGAGCGCGCCGATCACCGTGCGCGAATAGGCGTCGAGCAGGCCGGTGTCGTCGAGCGGCGCGGCGGGTGTGGATGACGCGGGTGACGGGGCAGCGTGCGGCACGCGCCCGAGGTCGTCGATGAATTGTGGCCGGCTTCCCATGTTGGCATGACTCCAGATGTCTGGATGCGGACATGCGGGCCACGCCAGCCGATTTCAAGAGATAGTTGCGTTCGCAATTAAACGCATCGGACCGAGCGTTTCGACGATGCGGCGCTGGGCGTCGTCGCGTACGAACAGCGAGCCCGCGAACCCAAGCGCGTTCACCGCCACGCCCTGCACGTCCGGCACGCTACGCGGCACGGCCAGCATCCAGCGGCGCGTGACCAGCAAGTTGTAGGGCGCACTCTGCCGCGCGACCCCTGCGACGTCGATCCGCTCGACGCCGATGGTCTTCAGCAATTGCAGATACACGGCGTGGGCGTGGGCGGGATCGTCGTCGGCGAGCCAGGCGGCCGCGTGCCTGAACGCAAGCTGCGGCGCCTGGAAGACCGCATTCGTGCGCGCGGCTTCGATGAACGGTTCAACAGGCAGGGCGTGGCCGTCGAACGGCAACGGCACCAGTTGCAGATGCTTGTGCGGCTGGCTCGAGCCGGCGATCGTGCCGCCGTTGTAGAAGCCCAGCGCGTCGACGCGCGCGAGACACGCGAACAGCGCGGCAAAATCGCTTTCGTCGATGAGCGACTGCTGCGCTTCGAACGCATTCGTCACGACGAGCAGATGATGCGCAAGCACGTTGAACTTGTTGAGCAGCAGAAAATGCCTGGCGCCGATGTCGCCGACCCGCAGCGCCGCCTCGCACGGCGAGAACGGATCGCGCTTCGCACCTGCCGGCGTGGCCGAGCGCGTCGCGGCTTCCTCCTTGCGCCGGAGGTTCGCCGCCTGCCGGATCAGGAAACGCACGCCGCCGTCTTCGATCACGCTCAGCGCGGTGTCGAAGGAGCGCAGCGCGCCGCAGGCGAGCGCGCGTTCCGTCTGCGCGACAACGTCCTGCCATGAAGGGGCGTCCGGAAGCGCGAGGTTCCGTGGGTGTGTGGGCATGCGGAACATCGTCGCACAGGCGAGCGTGGCGTGCAGCGTCGAAAAGCGGTCATTTTGATGCGCTAAGATTTGCCACCGGGCACGGGTCGGCCCACTCGAAAGCCGAATGACCCAAAGAACAAACGACCGTTCACAAACCGAGGAAGAATAAGCCGATGCGCCGTGTGGTCTTCAATCAAAAGGGTGGGGTGGGCAAGTCCACCATCGTCTGCAATCTGGCGGCCATCAGCGCGTCGCGCGGCCTGCGCACGCTCGTCATCGATCTCGATCCGCAAGGCAATGCCAGCCAGTATCTGCTCGGCAAGCAAGCCGGCGAGGCCCAGCCGAATCTCGCCAGTTTCTTCGAGTCCGCGCTGAGCTACAGCTTCCGCGAGCCCGCCTTCGAGTCCTTCATTCATCAAACGCCGTTCGAGCATCTCGACATCGTGCCGTCGCACCCGACTCTCGACGCGCTGCAAGGCAAGCTCGAATCGCGCTACAAGATCTACAAGCTGCGTGACGCACTGAGGAATCTCGAACACTACGACGCCGTGTACATCGACACGCCGCCCGCGCTCAATTTCTTCACGCGTTCCGCGCTGATCGCGGTGGAGCGCTGCCTGATTCCCTTCGATTGCGACGACTTCTCGCGTCGCGCGCTCTATTCGGTGCTCGAGAACGTGCAGGAGATCCGTCACGATCACAACCCGGACCTGAGCGTGGAAGGCATCGTCATCAACCAGTTCCAGCCGCGCGCGAGCCTGCCGCAGCAACTCGTCGACGAACTGCGCGGCGAGGACTTGCCGGTGCTCAATTCACATCTGTCCTCGTCCGTGAAGATTCGCGAGAGCCATCAGCACGCGCGGCCGATGATCTACCTCGAACCGCGTCACAAGCTCGCGCAGGAATATGTGGCCCTGCATGAGGAACTGAACGGCTGAAGCGTCGTGGGTGGTCATGACGCCGCAGGGGAATAAAAACCGTGCGTGCACGTTCATGCAGAGAACAGGGCGCAATCGTCGCGCCTCTTCTTCTCGCTGGATCACGCACATGACTTATCTTCCCGCCGCGGCCGCAGCCGTCACGCACGGTTCTCTTTCCACCGAAAGCCTGTCCGGCATGGTGGCTTTCGTGCGGGCGGCCGAAACCGGCAGCTTCGTGGCGGCGGGCCGCGCGCTGGGGCTGTCGGCGTCGGCAGTGGGCAAGAGCGTGATGCGGCTGGAGGCGAAGCTCGGCGTGCAACTGCTCAACCGCACGACGCGCCGCATCGGCCTCACGCACGAAGGCGCCCGCTTCTTCGCGCGCTGCAAGCGCATGCTCGCCGACCTCGAAGACGCCGAGAACGAGTTGTTCCATTCCACCGCCTCGCCGCGTGGACGCCTGCGCATCAGCGCGCCGTCGCTCGGCGGCCGGCTGTTACTGCCGCTCGTGCCCGAGTTCAGGCGGCGTTATCCGGACATCGAACTGGAAATCGACTTCAGCGACCGTCTGGTGGACGTCACGCAGGAAGGCTATGACGCGGTCATCCGCACCGGGCGTCTCGCCGATTCGCAATTGCTCGCGCGTCCGCTCGCTCAGTACGGCCCGGTGATCGTGGCTTCACCCGCGTATCTGTCGGCACACGGCGAGCCTGCGACGCCCGAGGACCTCGCGGGCCACGCCTGCATCCGCTTCCGCTCCCCGGCAAGTGGCCGGCCCGAGCCGTGGCGCTTCGCCCGCGACGATCACAGCTATGCGCTCGATCCCCACGCCATCCTCGCCTTCAACGACATGGAAGCGGTGCTGGCGGCCTGCATCGCGGGACTGGGTCTCGCGTGCGTGCCCGATTTTGTCGCGAAGCATGCGCTGGAGGCGGGCTTGTTGCGGACGGTGCTCGCCGCGCATGTGAGCACGGAAGGGACCTTCCAGATCGTGTGGCCGCAGAGCCGTCATGAAGCGCCGCGGCTGCGCGCGTTCATCGATCATGTGGCGGCGCGCCTCGGGGGCTTGCCGTCGCACGGTGCGCGCGTCCGTGCGGCATGAGGCACGGAAAGGCCGCTTTCAGCCGATGACGCGTCGCCCGAGCGGCGTTTCCGGCGTCGGATAACCGGCTTGCCTGAAGGTCTCGATGATCGCGCGATTGGTGTCGAAATAGACCTGCCAGTAATCGCTCGTGTTGGTGTAAGGGCGCACGCACAGCAACGGGCCTTCGGGCGTGAACGACAGCACTTCCACGTCCGGCGGCGGCGTCGTCGCGACGTTCGGAATCCGGGCGACGGCTTCCTTCAGCCGCGCGATGGCGTCGAGCGGATCGACGCCGTTCGCGATCTTGGCCGTCAGCTCCACGCGGCGGTGCGGCAACTGGCTGAAGTTCCAGATGGTGTCGGAGAAGATCTTGTTGTTGCCGATGATGGCCGCGACGTTGTCGGGCGTCGTGATGGTCGTGCCGAACAGGCCCAGTTCGGTGACGGTGCCGGTGACGCCGCCCGCCGTCACGAAGTCGCCGACCTTGAAGGGCCGCAGCACCTGCATGAAGATGCCGGCGGCGAAGTGCGCGAGCAGCCCGCCCCAGGCCGTGCCGATCGCGAGTCCCAGACCCGCGAGCAGCGCCGCGAACGAGGTGGTCTGGACGCCGAAGATCTGCAGGATGGCGAGGACCAGCAGCAGGTTGAGAATGACGCCGACGATAGAGCCGAGGTAATGGGCAAGCGTCGGATCGACGCGACCGTTGCGCGACAGCAGCTTGCGGATGCCGCCAGTGACGAGACTGATGAGCCAGCGCCCGATGATCCACAGCACGATGGCGCCGACGACCATGATCGCCAGATCGACGCCGCGCGTCATGATGAAAACACGTACCGTATCGAGGTTCATTTTCTTGTTCTCGGGTGGCGCTTCGTGGAAGAAACACGGGTTCGCGGTGGTGCGGCCGCGTGGCACACGAGTTATAGGTGACACTCCCGGTCATGGCAAGAGTTACGCTTTATGCCGATTTAATCGGAAGAATTGACCTCTTCGGCGAAACAATCAGGTCCATTCCGTTTCGGCGGCATCCGGATCGCGCAACGTCAGGCCGGAGGCAGGCAAGGGCAGCGCGGTCTTGTAGCGCACCTGTTTCAGCGCAAAGCTGGAGCGGATGTTCGAGACGCCCGGCAGGGTCGTCAGGCGTTCCAGGATGAAACGCTCCAGCGCGGCGATGTCCGGCAGCACCACGCGCAACAGATAGTCCGCATCGCCCGTCATCAGATAGCACTCCATCACCTCGGGACGTTCGCTGATCGCCTGCTCGAAGCGCGCCAGCGCGTCCTTGACCTGTTTTTCCAGACTGACCTGAATAAACACGTTGATCGAGAGGCCGAGTGCTTCCGGATCGAGCAGCGTGACATGCTGGCGGAACAGCCCGGCCTTCTCCAGTGCGCGCACGCGGTTGAAGCAGGGCGTGGCCGAGAGATTCACCGCCCGCGCCAGCTCGGCATTGGTGATGCGCGCGTTGTGCTGCAACTGGTTCAGGATGCCGATGTCGATGCGGTCAAGGCGTTGCCGGGCTGTCGTGCTCATGGTCGATAAATTCCGGTTTCGGGCGGTTTGCAAGAATAAATACACTATCTCAAAGCGCGGAGACAGCCAAATGAGACGCACATTTTGCGCAGGCGTGGATATGCTTGTGTGATTCATCAGCCACTATCAGCCACCTTCAGCCAGCGCGCGGAGTCGCCATGACCGATTTGTCGAGCGGAACCACCCAGCTTCTTTCCATCGCGAAGGGCCGCGAGGACGTCGATCCCGCGGAAACCGCCGAGTGGCTGGAGGCGCTCGATGCCGTGGTCGAGCACGTCGGCCGGGAGCGTGCTCAATATCTGTTCGACCGACTCGCGGAACATGCGCTGTCGGTGGGCGTGGAATCGGCACGGGCGCGTGCGACGCCTTACGCCAACACCATTCCCGTCGCGCAGCAGCCGCCTTATCCGGGCAAGCTCGACACCGAGGAGCGGCTCGCCGCCGTGCTGCGCTGGAACGCCCTGGCGATGGTCGTGCGCGCGAACCGGGCCTACGGCGAACTCGGCGGCCATATCGCCAGCTATGCATCGGCGGCGGATCTGTTCGAAGTGGGCTTCAATCATTTCTTCCGTGCGGCCGGTGCGAATCACGGCGGCGATCTCGTGTATTTCCAGCCGCATTCGTCGCCGGGCGTGTATGCGCGCGCGTTTCTCGAAGGCTTCCTCGACGAGGAACACCTGAAGCACTACCGGCGCGAGATCGCGGGTCCGGGCCTGTGTTCCTATCCGCATCCGTGGCTGATGCCCGACTTCTGGCAGTTCCCGACCGGTTCCATGGGCATCGGGCCGATCAACTCGATCTACCAGGCCAGGTTCATGCGTTACTTGCAGAACCGCAACCTGCAAGTCACCGAAGGCCGCAAGGTGTGGGGCTTCTTCGGCGACGGCGAGATGGACGAGCCGGAATCGATCGGCGCGCTGTCGCTCGCGGCGCGCGAGCAGCTCGACAACCTGGTGTTCGTCATCAACTGCAACTTGCAGCGGCTCGATGGTCCCGTGCGCAGCAACGGCCGCATCGTCGATGAACTCGAAGCGCAGTTCACCGGCGCGGGCTGGAACGTCATCAAGGTGCTGTGGGGCTCGGACTGGGACGGGTTGTTCGCGCGCGATCGCAACAACGCGCTGCTGCGCGCCTTTGCGCATACCGTCGACGGTCAGTTCCAGACCTTCTCGGCCAACGACGGCCGCTACAACCGCGAACGTTTCTTCGGCCAGAACCCGGAGCTGGCGGCGCTGGCCGCGCATCTGTCGGACGAGGACATCGACCGCCTGCGCCGCGGCGGCCACGACGTGCGCAAGCTGCACGCGGCCTACGCGAAGGCACTGGCGCACAAGGGCCAGCCGACCGTGATCCTCGCCAAGACCATGAAGGGTTTCGGCATGGGCGCGGTGGGACAGGGCCGCATGACGACGCATCAGCAAAAGAAGCTCGATCTCGACGACCTGAAGGCGTTTCGCGACCGTTTCCGCCTGCCGCTGTCGGACGAGGACGTCGAGCACGTGAAGTTCTACAAACCCGCCGCCGATGCCCCGGAAATGCGCTATCTGCACGAACGGCGCGCGGCGCTGGGCGGTTATCTGCCGCGCCGCCGCGCGAAGTCTTCACAGGGCGTGACGCCGCCCGCGCTGGCGAGCTGGGGGCAATTCGCGCTGACTGCCGCCGGCAAGGAAATGTCCACGACGATGGCCTTCGTGCGGATGCTCGGCAGCCTGCTGAAAGATCCGGCGCTCGGGCCGCGCGTGGTGCCGGTGGTCGCCGACGAGGCCCGCACCTTCGGCATGGCCAACCTCTTCAGGCAGGTGGGCATCTATTCGCCGCTCGGCCAGTTGTACGAGCCGGAAGACATGGGCTCGATGCTCTATTACCGCGAGGACACGCGCGGCCAGATTCTCGAGGAGGGCATTTCGGAGGCGGGCGCGGTGTCGTCGTGGATCGCGGCGGCGACGTCCTACAGCGTGCACGACCTGCCGATGCTGCCGTTCTACATCTACTACTCGATGTTCGGCTTCCAGCGCATCGGCGACCTGATTTTTGCGGCGGCGGACCAGCGTTCGCGCGGCTTCCTGATCGGCGCGACGGCGGGGCGCACGACGCTCGGCGGCGAAGGTTTGCAGCATCAGGACGGCACGAGCCATCTGAGCGCATCGACGATCCCGAACTGCCGCGCCTACGATCCCGCGTTCGCGTACGAGGTGGCGGCCATCGTCGATGAAGGCATGCAGGAGATGATGGAGCGGCAGAACGACGTGTTCTATTACGTCACGGTGACCAACGAGAATTACGCGCAGCCCTCCGCGCCCGGCGGCGCGCTGAGCGATGCCACGCGTCAGGGCATCCTGCGCGGCATGCATCGGCTCGGCGACGCTGCGGAGAGCGCGGCGCAGGTGCAATTGCTCGGCTCGGGCGCAATCCTGAATGAAGCGCTCGCGGCGCGCGCGATGCTCGCGGAGGACTGGAACATCGAAGCCGCCGTGTGGAGCGTGACGAGCTACACCGAACTGCATCGTGACGGCGCGGCATACGAGCGTCTCGCGCGCCTGGGCGACGATGACGCGCCCGAGCCGTTCGCTACCCGCGCGCTTCAAGGCACGTGCGGACCGGTGATCGCAGCGACGGACTATGTCCGCGCGCTGCCCGAACTCATTCGCGCCTATGTGCCGCGCCGCTATGTGACGCTCGGCGCCGACGGCTTCGGCCGCAGCGACACGCGGCAGGCGCTGCGCGCGTTCTTCGAGGTGGACCGCGTGTCGATCGTGCTGGCCGCGTTGAAGGCGCTCGTGGATGACGGCGTGATCGAACGCTCGGTGCTCAAGGATGCGCGCGCGCGTTACGGCCAGAGCGGCGAGGCTTCCGGCGCGCCCTGGACGCGTTAGGCGTCGCGCTGCGCGGCGGCGAGCAGGTCGCGTACTTCGTCGTCGCTGGTCTGGTCGAAGTCGGCGTAGAACTGGCCTACACCGAAGAAGGCATGCGGCCGGAGCACGCAGACGAACTCGTGCACCACGCGCTCTATTCGCGCATCCGAATCGAGCGGCGCCACCGGCAGCGCCGCGACGATCCGCGCAGGATGCGCGCGCCGCAACGACATGGCCGCGGCCTTGAGGGTCGCGCCGGTGGCCATGCCATCGTCGACGAGAATCGCCACGCGGCCGCTCACGTCGAGCGGCGGACGTGCGCCTCGATACAGCCGGTCGCGCCGCCGCAACTCGGCGCGTTCTTCGGCGATCACGCGATCGAGTTGTTCTTGCGACACGCCCGCGTAATCCACGATGCTCCGGTCCAGAAAGAACGCGTCTCCCGAAGCGATCGCGCCCATGGCGAGTTCCGGCTGGGCCGGCACGCCGAGCTTGCGGACGACGAGGATGTCGAGCGGTGTAGCCAGCGCGCGGGCCACCTCGAACGCGACCGGTACGCCGCCGCGCGGGAGCGCGAGAACGACGACGTCGTCACGATGCGCGTAACGACGGAGATGCGTCGCGAGGTCGCGGCCGGCGTGCCTTCGGTTGTCGAATGTCGAGTCCATTCCGGGTGCCTCTCGAAGCTTGTCCCGCGTCTTCAGGATACTCGCGGGTCAAGGCGGGCGAGCGGTTTCCTCGTCGGCTTGCAATTGCCCTTCATTCGCCTTCATGCTGAAAAGAAGAGCACGAAATCGGTGCGCGGCATGCGACATGAAAGAGCATTGCACCAAATTCGAGCTATACCGATTGCTCGTTCGCGGCGCACGCTGCACCACCCTATTCGCCGGTGAACAACGGCCACGCACCGTTTCGATGCCGCATGCGCCAACTTGGCCCGGAACTTGCAATTTGAGCGCCTTTCGTCATTCGACCGCTCCGACATGCAGGCACTTCAGTCCGGTACCAACACACTTTTCCTGCTGCTTGGCGCCGCGATGGTGCTTGCGATGCACGCGGGCTTTGCGTTCCTCGAACTCGGCACGGTCCGCCGCGAAAACCAGGTGAACGCGCTGGTCAAGATCCTCGTGGACTTTGCCGTTTCGACGCTCGCGTACTTCTTCATCGGCTACAACATCGCGTACGGCGTGCAGTTCATGCATAGCGCCGATATCCTCGCCGAGCACAACGGCTATGCGCTCGTGCGCTTCTTCTTCCTGCTGACCTTCGCGGCCGCGATTCCGGCGATCGTCTCCGGCGGCATCGCCGAGCGCTCCAAGTTCAATCCGCAACTCTTCGCGACTTTCGTGATCGTCGGCTTCCTGTATCCGCTGCTCGAAGGCGTTGCGTGGAACGAGCGCTTCGGCATCCAGGCCTGGCTCGCGCAGGCCTTCGGCGCGCCGTTTCACGACTTCGCGGGTTCAGTGGTCGTGCACGCGTTCGGCGGCTGGGTCGCGCTGCCAGCCGTCGTGCTGCTCGGGCCACGTCATGGGCGTTATCACAAGGACGGGCGCATCGCCGCGCATCCGCCCTCGTCGATTCCCTTCCTCGCTTTGGGCGCATGGGTGCTGGCGGTCGGCTGGTTCGGCTTCAACGTGATGAGCGCGCAGACCGTCGACAAGATCAGCGGCCTCGTCGCGGTCAACTCGCTGATGGCGATGGTCGGCGGCACACTTGCCGCCTGGTTCGCGGGCCGCAACGATCCGGGCTTCACCTATAACGGACCGCTCGCGGGCCTGGTCGCGGTGTGCGCGGGCTCGGACCTGATGCATCCGCTCGGCGCGCTGATCGTGGGCGCGGTCGCGGGCGTGCTGTTCGTGCAGATGTTCACGTGCGTGCAGAACCGCTGGCGTATCGACGATGTGCTCGGCGTATGGCCGCTGCACGGCATGTGCGGCGCGTGGGGCGGCATCGCCGCGGGCATCTTCGGGCAGAAGGCGTTCGGCGGCATCGGCGGGGTGTCGATCATCTCGCAGCTGATCGGCACGGTGGGCGCGGTGGCGCTCGCGCTGGCCGGCGGCGCGGCCGTCTATGGCGCGATCAAGCTGACCGTGGGATTGCGGCTGGATCGTGAGGAGGAGTTCAACGGCGCCGATCTGGCCATCCATCGCATCTCGGCGACCCCGGAGCGGGATCTGGCGGGCTGACTGGCCTTTGCAGCCTTTGCAGCCTCTGCGCGTGTGACGCGACGCAACACCGGCGCGCCGATTGACGGGCCTTGGGCATTGACAGAGAATGCCCCGCCCGGCGTCTTTCAGGATCTTGTCCCGTCTCGAGCGCGCGCCGGTTACGATATACCGGTCGACATCCCCGGAGGCGCGACGCTTGGACTCCACCGAGACCGCGACATACGATCTGCCGCTGCCCGCACGCAACTTCGCTTCCACGCGAAAGATGCTGCTGCTCGTGCTGGCCACGTCGATCGTCCTTCCGCTTGCATGCCTGGCCCTGTACGGCTACTACGACCTGCAGCGCCGCTTCTCCGACGCGGAAGACTTCACCGAGCGCCTGACGCGCGTGGCGGACGAACATGCGCTGAAGGTCATCGACCTGAACCAGCAACTCGAAACCCGCATCGTCGATCTGCTCGGCGACAGCAACGACGACGCCATCCGTGGCCGCGAGGCCTCGCTCCATCACACGCTCGACGAGATGGACAGCACGCTCGCGCAGATCGCGGCCATCTCCGTGTTCGGCGAGCATGGCAACCTGCTCGTGAACAGCCGGTATTTTCCGGCGCCGCCCGTCTCGATTGCCGAGCGCGACGACTTCCAGTCCGCGCGCTCCGTGGCGCCCGTTACGTACTTCTCCTTGCCCTTGCGCGGCAAGGTGGCGCGTTCGGATGTCTTCACCACGACCATGGGCCGCATTGCCAGCAACGGGCGCTTCCTCGGCGTGGTTTCGATTGCGGTGAAGCGGGGCTATTTCGTCGACTTCTATCACGAGCTGGTCGGCGGCGATCAGGCGGCCGTGGTGGGCCTGTACCGGCGCGACGGCGGCATTCTCGCGCGCTATCCCGCCAAGCCCGACGACGCCGAGCCCGCCGCCAACACACCCTTTACGAACGCCTTCCGCAATAACGAGCTGTATGGCCGCCTGCGCGTGCAGTCGAGCGTCGATCACGTCGAGCGGCTGCTGGCCTTCCGGCGCGTGGGCGACTATCCGCTCTATGTCGCGGTGGGCTATGCGGTCTCCGCGATCTACGCGAACTGGCTCAACGGCCTGGCGCTCGCGGCGGCGGTCGCGCTGGTGCCGTGCATTGCCGTGTGGCTGCTGATCCTGTTCTCCATTCGCCGCCTGAACGCCGAACAGGCCGCATGGGAACGCTGGCGCGCGGAAGTGGCCACGCGGCTGTCCATCGAGGCGTCGAGCCGTCAGTTGCGCCGCATGGGTGCGCTCGGCAACCTCGTCGCCAACGTCGCGCACGACTTCAATAACCTGCTGATGGTGGTGTCGTCGAACATGGAGCTGGCGCGGCGCAAGCATTTCAACGGCGTCGAGCCGGAGGTGCTGGCGGTGGAGCGCGCCACCGCCGGCGCGGAATCGCTGGCGCGGCGTCTGATGAGCGTCGCGCGCAAGCAGCCGCTCAAGCAGGAACTGATCGAACCGGCGGCCTGGCTGCGCAACCTGCTCGGCCTCGTGAAGACTTCGGTGCATCCGTCGGTATCGGTGACGCTCGAACTGTCGCCCGATTTGTGGAGCGTGTCGGCCGATCCGGTGGAACTCGAACTGGCGCTCGTGAATGTCGCGGTCAACGCCAGCGAGGCGATGCCGCATGGCGGACGCGTGCTGATCCGCTGCCAGAACGCGCGGGTGCGGGGCGCCGAAACCGATATCCCCGATGGCGAGTATCTGCTGGTGTCGATCACGGACAACGGCGAAGGCATGAACGAGCAGACGCTGCGGCGCGCCTTCGAGCCGCTCTTCACGACGAAAGTGCGCGGCATGGGCACGGGCCTGGGTCTGGTGCAGGTGCTGGCAGCCTGCGAACAGGCCGGGGGCACGGCGCGCATTACCAGCGTGGCGGGATCGGGCACGACGGTTCGACTGTATCTGCCGCGCCATCACGGACCGGCGCCGGTTACGTCGAAGGCCTACATGCCGCCGGAGACCGAGATCGAACCGCTGCTGCCTGCCGCGCGCTCGACCACCGACGCCAACGACGAGGCCCATCCGCTGCGCGGCACCTCGGTGCTGCTGGTCGAGGACAACCAGGATGTAGCGGCGGGCGTGATGGCCGTACTCGAAGTGTTCGGCTGCGCGGTGCATCACGAAGACAGCGCCGATGGCGCTTTCACGCTGCTGGGCGAGGGCTACGGCTTCGATCTCGTGCTCACCGACGTGCAGATGCCGGGCCGCATGAACGGCATCGACCTGGCCGAGCAGATCACGAAGCGGCTGCCGGCGCAGAAGCTGATCCTGATGACCGGTTACGCCGACGAACTCGAACGCGCGAAACACCTCGGCGTGCCGATTCTCGCGAAGCCGTTCGACATGGACGATCTGCTTGAGCTGATCGCGCCGGGCGTGGCGCACTGAAGCGTTCAGCCTTTGTTGTGACTCTGAACCGAGCGAGCGCCGACCAGGGGATTGAATCCGGCCCGCTTCGGTGAGGATGTGGTTTTCCTGGCCGGGCGTGCCGGCGAGCGCGTGCTGTTGCCGCTCAACTGGCTCAGGAGATCTTCGTCATCAGGCGCATTGTCGGCTTGGGGTGCGGCTGACGACGCGCCGGCGAGATGCTCGACCACCGAGATGAAGTCCTTGCGCGCCGTTTTGAGCGCGCGCCCGGGCATCATCACGATGACCACCGCTTCCTGCACGCTATGGCCATCCACTGTGCGCAGCGTGCCGTCCTCGTTCCAGTCGATCCCACTCTCCGCGTACGCCGCAACGAGATGATGCAGCACGGCGGGCGACATCACGCCGGCGTCATAGAGCCCGACGATCTGCCGCTCCGCAAGCGCGAACAGGCTGCCCGGCCCGCGTTTGGGTTCGGGCTTGGGCTTGGGCCTGCGCGCGGCCATTTACTGCGGCTTCCCGGCGGGCGCGATGCGCCACACGGCGTTGCCGACGTCATCGGCGACGAGCAGGCCGCCCGCATGATCCACCGCGACACCCACAGGCCGTCCGCGCGCATGCCCATCCGACGACAGAAAGCCGGTGAGGATGTCTTCCGGCGGTCCCGAAGGCTTGCCGTCCTGGAAGGGCACGAAGACGACCTTGTAGCCGCTGCGTGGCTTGCGGTTCCACGAGCCATGCTGGCCGATGAACGCGCCATCGCGATAGCGCTCGGGGAAGGCGCTGCCGTCGTAGAACGTCAGCCCGAGCGATGCGGTATGCGCGCCGACCGCGTAATCAGGGAGTATCGCGGACTGCACGAGATCCGCGCGATGCGGCTTCACGCGGTCATCGACATGCTGGCCGTAATAGCTATAGGGCCAGCCATAGAAGGCGCCGTCCTTCACCGAGGTGAGATAGTCGGGCACGAGCTCGTTGCCCAGTTCGTCGCGTTCGTTCACGACCGTCCACAGCGCGCCGCTCTGCGGCTGCCATGACATGCCGTTCGGATTGCGTAGGCCGGTGGCGAACGGCCGCGACTGCCTGGTCGCGATGTCCACTTCCATGATCTGCGCCCGGCCGTTCTCGGCATCGATGCCGTTCTCCGCCGCGTTGCTGTTCGAGCCGACGGTCACATAGAGCTTCTTGCCGTCGCGGCTCGCAATGATGTTCTTGGTCCAGTGATGATTGATCTCGCCGGCGGGCAGGTCCATGAACTTCTCGCCCGGCGTGGTGATCTGCGTCATGCCGGGCTCGTACTTGAAGCGCATGATCGCGTCGGTGTCCGCGACATAGAGTTCGTCGCCGATGAGCGCCATGCCGAACGGCGAATGCAGCTTGTCGATGAACACGCTCCGGGTGTCGGCGACGCCGTCGCCGTCGGTATCGCGCAGCAGCACGATGCGGTCCGGACTCGCGACGCCTGCCCCCGCGCGCTTCTGCACCTTCTTCATCACGAAGCCCTTGATGCCGGCGTTTTCGTCGTGCTGCGCGGGCGCATTGCTTTCCGCGACCAGCACGTCGCCATTCGGCAGCGTGGCGAGCCAGCGCGGATGATCGAGCTTCGTCGCGAACGCGGTCACCTGGAAGCCTTGCGCCGCTTCTGGCTTTTCTCCCGCTTGCCACGGTTTGGCCGGCGCGATGTTCACGGTCGGCATCAAGCTTTTGTGAGGCGCGGGCAATTCCGGATCGGGGCCGAAGCCGGCGGCGTAGTCTGCGGCGAAGGCGTTGCCGCACGCGAGCATCGAGAGGCTGGCGGCAACGCGCAAGAATTGTTTTGATGGTTTTTTCAAGCTTGACTCCCGAGGTTTGACGAGCGCGCGTTATCCGTCTTTCACTCAGCCGCCGCCAATGCCCTGCGTCACCTTGCCGGTGCCGCCGCAAGTGGCGCAGTCCGAACCGTCGAGCTTGCCGGAGCCGTTGCAGTCCGGACACAGATCCTCGCCTGAGCCGGGCGCGCCGGCTTCGGCTTCGTCGCCGGGATTGAGAGGAGGTTGCTGGGCCATCGCCGTCTCCTTGACTGAACGTGTGCGGGCGGCATTGCTCGCGCATGACACGTGCACAGCGAGCAAGTCACGTTCCTCGTCATGTGCGGGTATGCGCGATGCTGCACACTGTGAGCGGTCTTCGGGCCGCACTGAATATTCAGTCAACGCGCAGGAGGGCTCTATGAGCGACAAGCAGAAGCAGATGGGCAATCAGCCGTCGGACCCGACACAGCGTCAACATGGCCAGCAGACGCCGCCGCCCGCACAACCCCAGCAGGACAATCAAAGCGGTCAGCGTCAGCAGAACCAGCCGTTGCCGCAGCATCAGGGTGGTCAGCGTCAGCCGTGAGTGGTTCGAGGCGCGCGGTCACGTACGACACGGGGCCGCGCGCGTCAGGGCTTGCGTCCGAAGGCCTCGCGCAGCCGCTTCTTCGCGCGCTCCAGCGTACTCTTGCGCGACTTCGGCAGATTGCGTCCCGCACGATTGATATAGAAGTTCAGCATCGACATCGCTGATTGAAAGGGCGATCCCTTGCGGCGTGTGCTGTGCGCGGAGGACCGCTTGAGCGAATCCGCGATTTCCTGCGCATTGCCGGTCTTGAAGATGTCGCGCTGGATATCCATCGCGTCGCTTGTCTCCATGACGTGATGCGACCAGCGGTGGGTCGAGCGCGCGGGCTTCTTGCGGGCAGTGGCAAGCGAATGACGCTGCCGCGTGCTCGGGCGCTTGCTCCCGCTCGACTTGCGCCGCGGCGTCTTCGACGATTTTCCGGCGGTGGCCATGTGATGTTCCCTGTTCCTGTTCCTGTTCGTCGCGTCAGCCCTGCGCGATGCGCCGCGCCTGGTCGAGCGTGAGCGGTTCGCGCATCGCTTCGGCGAGCCGGCATACGGCGGCATCGTGTTCGCAGGCCACCACCGCGCCCACTTGCGCGTCCTTCATCAGGAAGGCAATGAAGTGCTGGGCGTCGAGTTCGCCGTCTATCTCTACACTGTCCGGCTCGGCCACATGCCCGAGATAGTCGAAGGTCTTGTCGTAGTGGAAGGTCCAGAAATACGGCACGCCGCCATACTCGCGCGACTGCCCCGCCATGTTGTAAGCGGCGACGCGCGCATGCTGCTGCGCGACGCGCCAGTGTTCGATACGCACGGATTGCCCCGAGCGCGGCAGCGGAAACTGCGCGATATCGCCGGCGGCATAAAGGTTGGGCGCGGCGAGCATGGCGGTATCGACGGAGAGGCTGCCGTCCTCGTTGCGCGCAACGCCCGACAGAAACTGGGTCGCGGGCTCGACGCCGGTTCCCGCGATGACGATGTCGGCCGCAATCTTCTCGCCGGAATCGAGCATCACTTCGCGCACCGCATTGCCGCCGACGAGCGAACTCACGCGTGCGTTCATGTGAAACGCCACGCCGTTCTTCTCATGCAGCTTCCTGAACATGTCGCCGATGCGTTCGCCGAACTGCTTCGCGAAGGGCACCTTGCCGGGGGCGACCACCGTCACGTCGATGCCGCGCTTCCTCAGGCACGACGCCGCTTCGAGTCCGATGAAACTCGCGCCCACGATCACCGCGCGCTTGCGTCCTTCGAGCGAGGCCAGGATGGCGCGTGCATCCTCGCGCGTGCGCAGCAAGTGGACATGTTCAAGATTCGCGCCGGGCATCGCCAGCGGCTTGGGCATGCCGCCCGTGCAAATGAGCGCGGCGTCATAGTCGAGTTTCTTGCCGTCGACGAAATCGGCGTGCCGCGCGTGGGCGTCCAGATGCATGACGTCCGACTCGATCCGCTCGATGTCATGCTTCTCGAAGAAATCCGCGTCGAGCAGGGGCGGCACGTCGTCCGGCGGCATGTCGCCCGCGAGCGTGAACTTGCTCAGCGACGTGCGATCGTAAGGCTCGCGCGCGTCGCCGCCGGCGAGGACCACGCGGCCGTCGAAGCCTGCCTCGCGCAGCGCGGCGCATGCAGCGGCGCCGGCCGCACCCGCGCCGACCACAAGCATGGTCCGCGCATTGGTCTGCGCTTTCGACTCAGTCTCGCCGCTGTCCATAGCGGGCAGTGCAACATGGACATCGCCGTCGCTTACCGTGACTTCATAGCGCGTCAGCGCCTTGAGCGCAGGCGGTTCGACGAGACTGCCGTCGCGCACGTCGAACGTGCCCTTGTGCCACGGACAGACGATACGGCCGTTGCAGATGGCGCCTTCGTCGAGCGGCCCGCCCGCATGCGGACATTCGGCGGTATAGGCGCGGATCTGATCGCCGTCGCGCACGAGCAGAATGGGGGTTTCCTTCGCGTCAGGCCCGCTTCCCTTGATGCACACGCGTGTGCCGCGCTCGGCAGACACGTCCGCGACACGCGCAACCTTATGCTGAATGGGGGACATCGCACTCTCCGGTAGCTTTGAGCATCAAAGCACGTTTTGCGTCTGGAGAGCGCGGAGCAATTCGCGGACCGCGCAGGTCTGTTACAGCGCGTCGGTCACCGCGCGCAGGAACTGCCGTGTGCGCTCATGCTGCGGCGCAGAGAAGAACTGCTGCGGCGGCGCCTGTTCGATGATCTTGCCTTGCGAGAAAAAGCACACGCGATCGGCGAATTCCTTCGCGAAGCCCATCTGGTGCGTGACCATCAACATGGTCAGATTGTGCTCTTCGCCCAAGCGGCGGATCACGTTGAGCACTTCGCCGCAGAGTTCGGGATCGAGCGCCGAGGTCACTTCGTCGAACAACATGACCTGCGGTCGCATGGCGAGCGCGCGTGCAATCGCGACGCGCTGTTGCTGACCGCCCGATAACTGCGACGGATAGTGATCGTTCTTGTCGGCGAGTCCGACCAGCGAGAGCAGTTCGCGGGCGCGTTCGGTGGCTTCCTTCTTCGAGAGACCGAGCACGCTCATGGGCGCTTCGATGGTGTTGGCGAGCGCGGTCATGTGTGGAAACAGATTGAAGCTCTGAAACACCATGCCGATCTTGCTGCGCACCTGCCGCACATGGCGCGGCGAAGCAGCCACGAGCGCGCCGCCGCGCCGCTCGTGCGTGAGCGGCTCGCCGTCCACTTCGATGACGCCGTCGGTGAGCGGATCGAGCGTCATCAACACGCGCAGCAGCGTGGACTTGCCCGAGCCGCTCGGCCCGATGATCGCGACTTTCTCGTTGCGCGCGACATCGAGATCAAGACCATCGAGGACGGTCAGCGCGCCATAGCGTTTGGTCACGTTGCGAAAGCGCACCATCGGGACGTTCGCGCGGGCATCGGCGGCCGCGCCAAGCGCGGGATCGAGATCTCGTTTCATCTGCTGCTCCTGAAGATGAGTTGCGGTCATGGCAACCTCACGCGCCGTTCCAGATGACGCACGCCCGAGGCAAACGTCACGCTGATGATGAGGAAGAAGATCCCGGTCATCGTGATCGGTTCGAGATAGCGGAAGGTTTCGGAGCCGAGGTTCTTGGCTTGCTGCATGAGTTCGACCACCGTGATGGCCGACAGCACCGGCGTGTCCTTGAACATGGCCACCAGGTAGTTGCCGAGCGCGGGGATCACCGGACGAATCGCTTGCGGCAGGATCACGCCGGTATAGGTGCGCCACGGCGAAAGAGACAGCGCACACGAGGCTTCCCATTGGCCGCGCGCCACGCCGTTGAGGCCCGCGCGATAGACCTCGGACACATAGCACGCGTAATGCACCGCGATGCCGATGGTGCCTGCCGTCAGCGCTGACATCGTGAGCCCGTAGAGCGGCGCGACGTAAAAGAGTATGTACACCTGGATCAGCAGCGGCGTGCTGCGGATGAACTCGATGAACAGCGCGGTGGGCCGCGACACGGCGGCGATCTCGCTGCGCCGCAGGATCGCGAGTACGAGGCCCAGCACGAGGGCGATGGCGAAGCCGACCAGCGTGATGCCGATGGTATAGGTGGCCGCGCGCGCCAGTTCAGGCAGGATCTGCAACGCGTACTTGATATCGAAGAGTTGTCCGAGCGCGCTCATGATGCCGCTCCCGGAAGCGTGCGCGCCGGCTTGCGAACGGCGACATGACTGCTGACGCGGCGCTCGAAGCTGCGCATCACCGCGACGATGACCTGCGCAAGCACGAAGTAGATGAGCAGCGTGAGGCCGAAGATCTCGGCTGTCTTGAAGGTTGCTTCGTCGAGCTGGCGCGCGCGGAAGGTCAGGTCCGACAGCGTGATCAGCGAGACGAGCGAGGTTCCCTTGAGCAACTCGATCATCAGGTTGGTGGCGGGCGGCAGCGCGTTGATCATCGCTTGCGGCAGGATGATGCGACGCAGCCGCGCCGCTGCCGGCAGGTTCAGCGCGAGCGCCGCTTCGTACTGGCCCCCGGGAACCGAGCGCAGCGCGCCGCGCAGGATCTCCGAGCCATACGCGCCGTAGTGCAGCCCCAGCCCGACGACAGCCACCGTGAACGGCGTCAGCTTCAGGTCGAAGGGCGGCAGCGGCAGCACGAAGAACAGCCAGAACAGCTGCACCAGCAGCGAGGTGCCGCGAAACACTTCCACGTAGGCATTGCCGGCCCACCGCACGACGCGATAGGGCGCGGCGCGCAGCGTGGTAGCGACGCTTGCCATGACGACGGCAAGCAGGATGCTGATCACGGCAATCTGCATCGTGACGAGCGTGCCCTTCCACATCAGGGGCAAGAGCTCTTTGAGGTCACTCATGACGATGGTCCTCGCGAGTGGATGAAACGCTGGGAATGGCCGCAGCCCGACGAGACGCGCTTCAGCCCGCGCACAACTCCGGTGCCTTCTTCGTCGTCAGGTTGGACTTGTCGAAACCGAACGGCGCCACGGTCTTCAGATGATCGTCCGTCCCGAGCCATTGATGCAGCTCCTTGTTGACGGCATCGCGCAGGTCGGTGTCTTCAGGACGGAAGGCAAGCGCGCCATAGCCCGTATGCTTCGGATCGTCGTTGAACTGGCTCACCGCTTCGACTTGCGGCCCGCCTTTCGATGCCAGGCCCTTCATGGTCAGCGATGTGCCCACGGCGGCATCGGCGCGACGTGCGCGCACGGCCTGCAATTGCGCGGTCGTGTCCGGAACCTGGAGGATCTGATCGTCCTTGATGCCGGCCTGACGCGCATAACCCAGTTCAGCGGTGCCGGCCATGATCGCGAGCTTCGTGTCGGGCTGTTTCGCGACATCGGCATAGCTGTGCAGCTTCTTCGGATTGTCCTTCATCGTCAGCAGCGTGTCGGGAATCTGGTATTGCGGATCGGCGAATGCAACCTGCTTGCAGCGCTCCGGCGTGATGTACATGCCCGCTGCGATGACGTCGAAGCGGCCGGCCTTGAGGCCCGGAATCAAGGCGCCCCATTCGGTCAGGACCGCATCGACTTTCTTCACACCGAGTTTGGCGAAGATCTTCTTCGCGATCTCGGGCGACTCGCCGGTCACGGTGCCATCGGCGGTCGTGTAGGCAAAGGGCGTTTCGTTGGCGTAGCCGATGCGCACCTCGCCCGTGCGCTGAATGCGCTGCAAGGTGGTTTCCGCGCTTGCGCTCGTGGCAACGGAGGCAAGGACAGTTGCCGCAACACACGCCGCTGCCAGCAATCCAGACAGTCGCTTCGTCTTCATATCGTTTCCGTAGTGTGGTTCGTCAAGCGTGGTCGGAGATGGGCATTCATGTGGGCGTTCGTGGAAACCCTTGCCGCAGAGGTCTCTATAGAAATACGCCGCACAGCCACCAACGCAGAATACAAAGCCATATATTTGTTCCGATTGCTCTAGGACAATTATTTTCGGGTGCGCTTTTGCGCCACTATGGCGCATGACGGTGCTTTCCAACCCGGATATGAGGAACCGCGTGTGAACGAACGATGGCGCGACGCCGTGCGCACGGTGCAGGGCGTGCAGTCCAAGTACAAGCGGCTGGTGAAGGCGATGGCCGCCGATATCGAAAGCGGTGTGCTGGCATCGGGCGAACGTCTGCCGCCGCAGCGCGAAGTCGCCGCTGATCTTTCAATCAGCGTGCAGACCGTGACCAATGCCTATAAGGAACTGGAGCGCCAGGGCCTGATCCGTTGCGAAGTGGGGCGCGGCAGCTTTGTTGCGGCGCGCGTGACCGAGACCATGTCCAACTATATGCTCGATACCGCCGAGCGCTCGGTGGTCGACTTCTCGATTGCGCGCATCGTGCATACCCCCGAGCATGATGCGATGTGGCGCAAGGTCTGCGCAACGCTCTCGACCATCGAGGACCAGCCGTGGATACGCGCGTTCCGGCCTATCGCTGGCTTCGAGAATCATCGCCAGGCGGGCGTGGAATGGCTTGCATCGCTCAACATGCCGGCACACGTCGACACCTTGCTGGTCACGAACGGCGTGGCGCACAGCATCTTCCTGGCGCTGGCCTCGATTGTCGGTCCCGGCGACACGGTCCTCTGCGAAAGCCTTACGGATCACGGCGTGATCGGTTCGGCCAACGTGCTGGGGTTCACGCTGAAGGGGCTTGAACTGGACGAACACGGCATCCGTCCCGAGCACTTCGAGGAGATGTGCGACAGCGAGCGCGTGAGCGCGCTGGTCTGCACGCCGACGCTCAATAATCCCACCGTCGCGATGATGCCGGATTCACGCCGCCGCGCCATTGCGCGGATTGCCGAGCGCTATGGCGTGTACGTGATCGAGGACGATGTCTACGGCGCCCTGCCCGCGAAGACGCAGACGCCCATCGCGAGCCTGATTCCGGAGCTGGCGTTCTATTGCACGAGCATGACGAAATCGGTGCTGAGCGGGCTGCGCACGGGTTTCATGACCGTGCCGCGCCGGCTGGCGCTGCGTGCGGAGAGCGTGTTGCGCGTGAGTTGCTGGATGGCGACCTCGCCGATTGCCGAAGTCACCGCGCGCTGGATCACGGACGGCACGGCGGCGCGGCTCGTGCAGATTCAGCGCGAACGTCTGGCGGCGCGGCAGGGCGTGGTGCGCGACGTGCTCGGCGATTACGTGCTGGGCAGTCATCCGAATGCATTGTCCGTGTGGCTGCGCGTGCCCGACGAATGGGAGGCGGAACGCATCACGCGTGAATTGCGCAATCGCAATATCGCGGTGACGTCGCCCGATCCGTTCCTCGTGCGCGGCGCGGTGCGGCCCAACGCGGTGCGGCTGTGCGTGGGCGCGGAAGTGGGCGAGAGCACGTTCCGCACGGCCGTCGAGACGATGCGCGAGGTGTTCGGCCAGTTCCCGCACGTGCACGACTTCAACTAAATGAACTAGGACAATCAAAAACGATTTTTTAGGACATTAGACTGGTTTGCATCGAAGCTCGCCATGCAAGCCGGATTCACATGTCCTCACTCACGCTCGCCGATATCTACCGCGCTCGCCAACGCATTGAAGGGCGGGCGATCGTCACGCCGCTGGTGCATTCGCTGAGCTTGTCGCGCGTCGCGGGGGTGCCGGTTCATCTGAAGCTCGAAACCTTGCAACCCACCGGCAGCTTCAAGCTGCGTGGCGCGACCAATGCAGTGGCGCAGGTGGCTGAAGCAGGCGGCACGCGCGTCGTTACCGCTTCAACGGGCAATCATGGCCGTGCCGTCGCGCATGCCGCACGCGAACTCGGCATGGAAGCCGCCGTATGCATGTCGTCGCTCGTGCCGAACAACAAGGTCGAAGCCGTTGCCGCGCTCGGCGCGCGTGTCGTGATCTCGGGCAAGAGCCAGGACGACGCGCAACGCGAAGCGCAACGTCTGGTGCGCGAGGAAGGCTACGTGTTCGTGCCGCCTTTCGACGATCCGCGCGTGATTGCCGGGCAAGCCACCATCGGACTTGAAATTCTCGAGGCTTTGCCCGATGCGGCGAGCATCGTCGTGCCGCTGTCGGGCGGCGGCTTGTTCAGCGGTGTCGCCTTCGCAGCAAAGAGCATTCGACCGGAAGCGAAACTGATCGGTGTCTCGATGGAGCGCGGTGCAGCCATGCATGCGAGCCTCGCCGCGGGCGAACCGGTCTTCGTCGATGAACTCGACACGCTCGCCGATTCGCTGGGCGGCGGCATCGGCCTGGATAACCGCCATACCTTTGCGATGACGCGCGCGTTGATCGATGAAGTCGTGCTGCTCGACGAGATGTCGATTGCGCGCGGCATCGTCCATGCCTACCGCGAGGAACGGCTGGTCGTGGAGGGCGCGGCGGCTGTCGGCATCGCGGCATTGCTCGACGGCGTGGTGCCCGTGCGGAGTGGACCTATCGTCATCGTGGTGAGCGGCAGCAACATCGATATCGAAACGCATCGCCGTCTGATTGGAGCCGCCTGAATCATGTCTTCCATCGATCGATCCACCGTGCTGCTAGGCCAGGCGCAATTGCGCCAGCTCGTGCCGCTCGATCTCGCCGCCATCGAGCAGGTCGAAGCCGCGTTCCGTTCGCTTGCCACGGAAGCAGTTGCGATGCCGCCCATCCTGCGCCTCGACATTCCCGAGCATGCCGGCGAAGTCGATGTGAAGACCGCTTATCTGCCGCGCTTTTCGAGCTTTGCGATCAAGGTGAGTCCGGGCTTCTTCAACAATCCGTCGCTCGGGCTCGCGAGTCTCAATGGCCTGATGCTGGTGTTGTCCGCGCACACGGGTCTCACGGAAGCCGTGCTGCTCGACAACGGTTATCTCACTGCCGTGCGCACCGCTGCGGCGGGCGCGGTGGCCACGCGCTGGCTGGCGCGCCGTGATGCGAAGCGCGTGGCGATCATCGGCGCGGGTGAACAGGCGCGTCTGCAATTGCAGGCCTTGCGCATGGTTCGCGAAATCGAGCATGTGACCGTGTGGGCGCGCGATGCGGCCAGCGCCGGGCGCTTCGCACGAGATTGCGCGGACCTGCCCTGCGAGGTCGCGGGCAGCGTGCACGACGCGCTGAAGCACGCGGATATCGCCGTCACCACGACGCCGTCCCGCGAGCCTTTGATTCATGCGCGCGATCTTCATCCTGGTCTGCACATCACCGCGATGGGCTCGGATGCCGAGCACAAGAAAGAACTCGCGCCGGACGTGTTCGCGCACGCGCGCTACGTCTGCGACCGCTTGCAGCAGGTGCGTGTGCTGGGCGAACTGCATCACGCGATCGAGGCGGGCGTAGTCGGCGCGGATGCAGACTTCGCGGAACTGGGGCAGGTGATCGCGCAACAGGCGCCCGGCCGCACGAACGACGACGAAGTGACCGTGTGCGACCTGACCGGCACGGGCGCGCAGGACACGGCGATCGCGACGCTTGCGCTGCAACGCGCGCGTGCGTCGCATGCAGGGACCATTTTCCACAACGATGTGACCGCTTGACAGAGGGGACGATGTCCGAGATCACGCAAGAGAAGCAAGGCACGGCGCCCGTGGTACGCCTGCCGTTCGAGCGCAGCGAATATGACGCGCGCATCGCGAAGACGCGGCGCGCGATGGAGCAGGCCGGTATCGACCTGCTGATCGTGACCGACCCAACCAACATGGGCTGGCTCACCGGCTACGACGGCTGGTCGTTCTACGTGCATCAGTGTGTGCTGCTGGCGATGGACGGCGAACCCGTGTGGTACGGGCGCGGCCAGGATGCGAACGGCGCGAAGCGCACGGTGTTCATGGCGCACGAGAATATCGTCGGCTATCCGGATCACTACGTGCAATCGACCGTGCGCCATCCAATGGACTACCTGTGCGCCGAAGTCATCGCCGCGCGCGGTTGGGACGGCAAGCGCATCGGCGTGGAGATGGACAACTACTACTTCAGCGCGAAGGCCTATGCGTCGCTGACGCAGCACTTGCCGAAGGCACGCTTCGTCGATGCCACCGCGCTCGTCAACTGGCAACGCGCGGTGAAGTCGGCGCGCGAGATCGAATATATGCGGGTGGCGGCGCGCATCGTCGAGAAGATGCATGCGCGCATTCTCGATGCGGTCGAGCCCGGCATGAAAAAGAGCGATCTCGTCGCGCAGATTTATGAAGCGGGCATCACGGGTGTCGAAGGACATGGCGGCGACTATCCGGCAATCGTGCCGCTGCTGCCCACCGGATCGGACGCGGCGGCGCCGCATCTGACCTGGGACGACTCAGTGTTCACCGCGAACGCCGGAACCTTCTTCGAGATCGCCGGCTGCTTCAGGCGCTATCACTGCCCGCTCTCGCGCACGGTGTATCTGGGCCGCCCGCCGCAGCATTTCATCGAAGGCGAGAAGGCGGTGGTGGAAGGGATCGAAGCGGGCCTTGCCATGGCGAAGCCGGGCAATCGGACCGAGGACATCGCCAATGCGTTCTTCGCGGTGTTGAAGCGTTTCGGCATCGAGAAGGACAGCCGCTGCGGCTATCCGATCGGCGCGAGTTATCCGCCCGACTGGGGCGAGCGCACCATGAGCCTGCGTCCCGGGGACAAGACCGTCCTCGAACCCGGCATGACGTTCCACTTCATGCCGGGGCTGTGGCTCGACGACTGGGGCCTCGAAATCACGGAGAGCATCCTGATTACGGACACCGGCGTCGAGACCTTCTGCAACACGCCTCGCAAACTGTTCGTGAAGGAGTAGCCGATGCGCGCGTCACCGATCAGCCCGACCGTCGATTTCGACGCCGACGGCGTGCAGCACGGCTTCCTCAAGCTGCCGTATTCGCGCGACGATTCCGCATGGGGCGCGGTGATGATTCCCGTCACCGTGATCCGTCGCGGCGACGGGCCCACCGCACTGCTCACGGGCGGCAATCACGGCGACGAGTACGAAGGTCCGATTGCGCTGGCGAAGCTTGCATCGACGCTGCGCGCGCAGGACGTGAACGGCCGCGTGATCATCGTGCCGTTCATGAACTACCCGGCGTTTCGCGCCGGTACGCGCACGTCACCGGTCGATGCGGGCAACCTGAATCGCAGTTTTCCCGGCAAGCCCGACGGCACGGTGACGGAGAAGGTCGCGGATTACTTCCAGCGTCATCTGCTGCCGCTCGCCGATTTCGTGCTCGACATTCATGCAGGCGGACGCACGCTCGACTTTCTGCCGTTTGCGGCCATTCACGTGCTGAACGACGCAACCCAGCAAGCGCGTTGCGAAGCCGCGATGCGGGCGTTCGGCGCGCCTTACTCGATGCGCATGCTCGAACTCGACAGCATCGGCCTGTATGACAGTGCCGCCGAGGATGCGGGCAAGGTGTTCGTGTCCACTGAACTGGGCGGCGGCGGGACGTCCACGGCGAAGAGCGTGGCTATCGCCGAGCGCGGCGTGCATGGCTTTCTTGCTTATGCGGGCATCGTCGAGAAAGCGCCGGCGCAGGCGGACACCACGACGCTGCTCGACATGCCCGATGGCTCCTGCTACACGACCAGCGAACACAGCGGCCTGCTTGAAATGTGCCGCGATCTCGGCGAGCCGGTGAAGGCGGGTGACGTGCTCGCGCGCGTGCATGACATCGCGCGGACCGGCGCGGCGCCGTTCGAATACCGGGCGAAGCGCGACGGCCTGCTCGCGGCGCGTCACTTCCCGGGCCTCGTGCAGACCGGCGACACCGTGGCGGTGGTTGCGGATGTGATCGAGCGCAATCTTCCTGCGGGTCTGACTTGATCAAGCTCGACCGCTACGACCTCGCCATCCTGCGCATCCTCGCGCGGGATGGCCGCATTACCAAGTCGCGCCTGGCGGAAGAGGTCAGCCTGTCGATCTCGCCCGCATGGGAACGCGTGAAGAAGCTCGAGGAGAGCGGTCTCGTGCGTGGCTATCGCGCGGACATCGATTGGGCCGCGGCTTTCAAGGGCAGCCGGATCGTCGTTGAAGTGACGCTGTCGCGGCATACGGCGCAGGACATGCGGCGCTTCGAGGAGCGCGTCAATGCCGCACCGGAGATCGTGCAGTGCTATGCGACCGGGGGCGGCGTGGACTATGTGCTGCATGTCGTGTCGCGTGACATCGATCACTATCAGCGCTTCATCGACTCGCTGCTCGTCGAGGAACTCGGCATCGAAAGGTACTTCACGTATATCGTCACCAAGGTAGTCAAGAACAACGCGGAAGGTCCGCCGGACTGGGCCGACGACATCCTTTGACCGACGCACGCGGATAACTTCAGGAAACGGCTGCAATGAACAGAAAAAACCGCATGCCTGCCGCGTCATAACAAAAAATTCGTGATGTGGATGAGGCTTACAGTGAATGCATCGGATCACTTCAACGAATGCACGCTTTGAGCAAGGAGACAACATGCTGCTCGGTCATCCCGTTCTCTTCAAATCGCTTTGCTATATCGACGGCCGCTGGGTGCACAGCGACAGCGCCGCATCGGTTGCGGTGAGCAATCCCGCGGATCAAAAGGTCATCGGTCATGTGCCGATGCTCGACCGGGCGCAGATCACCGGCGCAGTCGATGCCGCCGATCGCGCCTTCCAGTCGTGGCGCTGGATGCCGCAACAGAAACGCAGCGCGCTCTTGCTGCGCTGGCACGAACTCATCGTGCGTCATCTGCCGGATCTCGCGGGCATCCTTTCACTCGAACAGGGCAAGCCGCTGGCGGAAGCAAAGGGCGAGATCGCTTATGCGGCGAGTTTTATCGAATGGTTCGCGAATGAAGCGAAGCGGCTTGCAGGCCGCACGATTCCGACGCATATCGACGGCGCGCATCTCGGCACGGTGATGGAGCCGGTTGGCGTCGCCGCGCTCATCACGCCGTGGAATTTCCCGGCCGCGATGATCACGCGCAAGGCGGCCGCCGCGCTCGCGGCGGGTTGCACGGTGGTGGTGAAACCCGCGCACGAAACGCCTTTTTCCGCGATCGCACTGGCGCAACTCGCGGAAGAAGCGGGCTTTCCACCTGGCGTGTTCAACGTGGTTATCGGCGAACCGCAGATGGCCATGGAAACGCTCGTCGGCGATACGCGCGTGCGGACCGTCAGCTTTACCGGTTCGACGCGTGTCGGCGCGTTGGTGGCCAAGGCGGCGGCTGCATCCGGTATCAAGAAGCTCGCGCTCGAACTGGGCGGCAACGCGCCGTTCATCGTGACGGAAGACGCCGACCTGGAACAGGCCGTGCGCGTCGCGGTTGGCGCGAAGTTCCAGACCTCCGGACAGGATTGCTGCGCGGCGAACCGCATCCTCGTGGCACGGCCGCTTTATGAGGCGTTCATCGAACGCTACTCGGCGGCGGTGCGGTTGCTCAAAGTGGGGAGCGCATTCGAAGCGGATGTCGACGTCGGCCCGTTGATGCATCAGGGCGCGTTCGATTCCACCGCGGCACGCGTTGAAGATGCGATAGCACGGGGCGCGCGCGTAACGGTAGGCGGTCGGCAGCATGCGCTCGGCGGCTGGTTCTATGAACCGACCGTGGTCGCGGATGCGCAAGCGGGCATGCGCATCTACGACGAAGAAAACTTCGCGCCGATCTCGGCGGTGTCCCCGTTCGACACGCTCGACGAAGCTGTCGCACGCGCCAACGATACCGAGTACGGCCTCGCTGCCTACGTCTGCGCGACGCGCATCGACACGATCTTCCAACTCGTGCGACGTCTCGACTTCGCGATGGTCTCGGTCAACGGCGTGAAGTTCACCGGCGCGCCGATTCCCTTTGGCGGCATGAAGTCATCGGGACTCGGCCGCGAAGGCGGTGCGGAAGGGTTCGAGCCCTTCGTCGAAACGAAATACTTTTGCCTCGGCAATCTTGGCCTGCCGCTGACGAGCGCGGCCTGAAATCATCACCCGGATAACCCTGCATCAAGGAGAAGCCCATGACCCAGCAGAATCCATCGCTTGACCAGCTGTTCGCGGAAGACCGCGCTCATTTCATGCATCCGTCCACCCACGCGCACGATCACGCAAGCGGCGCGCTGCCCGGCAAGATCGTTACGGGCGCGAAGGGCATTCGCATCGAGGATCATCAGGGGAAAAGCTATATCGATGCATTCGCGGGCCTCTATTGCGTGAACATCGGTTATGGCCGCACGGAGGTGGCCGAGGCCATCTATGAACAGGCGAAGAAGCTTGCGTACTACCACACCTATGTCGGTCATTCGACCGATGCGATCATCGAACTGTCGTCGCGCATCATCGACTGGTCGCCCGAAGGCATGAAGAAGGTGTATTACGGCATGTCCGGATCGGACGCCAACGAAACGCAGATCAAGATCGTCTGGTACTACAACAATGTGCTCGGGCGTCCGAACAAGAAGAAGATCATCTCGCGCGAGCGCGGTTATCACGGCTCCGGCATTGTCACGGGCAGTCTGACGGGCCTCGCGAGCTTTCATCAGAACTTCGACCTGCCCATCGAGCGGGTGAAGCACACGGTCTGTCCGCACTGGTATCGCAAGGCGCCGGCCGGCATGAGCGAGGCGCAGTTCACGGCGTACTGCGTCGAGGAACTCGAGAAGCTGATTGCGAGGGAAGGTGCGGACACCATTGCCGCCTTTATCGCGGAACCCGTGATGGGCACGGGCGGCATCATCGCGCCGCCGCAAGGCTATTGGGAAGCCATTCAGAACGTGCTGCGCAAGCACGACATCCTGTTGATCTCCGATGAAGTGGTGTGCGGCTTCGGTCGCCTGGGCTCGAAGATGGGGGCGCAACACTTCGGCATCAAGCCGGATCTGATCACGGTGGCGAAGGGATTGACGAGCGCGTATGCGCCGCTGTCGGGCGTAATCGTCGGCGAGAAAGTGTGGGACGTGATCGAGAAGGGTTCGCGTGAATTCGGCCCGATGGGTCATGGATGGACCTATTCGGGACACCCGATCTGCGCTGCGGCCGCCATTGCCAACCTGGACATTCTGCAACGCGAGAACCTCACGCAGAATGCCGCCAATGTCGGCGTATATCTTCAGCAGCAGCTGCACGCAGCGTTCGATGCACATCCGCTGGTTGGCGAAGTGCGCGGCGCGGGTATGCTGGCGGCACTGGAGTTCATGGCCGACAAGGATGGTCGCAAACCCTTCGATGCAAGTTTGAAGGTGGGGCCGAAGGTGTCGGCTGCGGCGCTGGAGCGTGGCGTGATCGCACGAGCGATGCCGCATGGCGACATCCTCGGCTTTGCGCCGCCGCTCGTGACGACGCGCGAAGAGGTGGACGAGATCGTGGGCATCGTGAAGCAGGCGGTGGATGCTGTTTCGAACGAGGTGATCTGAGGCTTGTCGCGGCTATCTCGCACGCACGGGAACGCGGGTTGCTCGCTCTTCACTCGATGCATTTTCGAAAGGAGAATGAAGATGGGCGAGAGCGAGGACAAACGGCATCAGCAGCCGTATTCCGCACCGCATCCGAACGCGGCGGAGATCGAACCGGAAAACAGGCGTCTGGATCAACATCCGCATCAGACGGCGGAGGTGCCCTATGGATCCGGCGATCAGCCGGAGATTGCGGGTCATGGCGGGCTGGATCCGGAGCCTGCTGCGAAGCCGAATCCGACTGACCGCCATACGGATTCAATTGAAAAGAAATGATCCCGTCATACCGACGGCATCAAAGCAAAACGGCCACTTTCGTGGCCGTTTTGTCATTCGGGTTTCGACTCAACGCGTGGCGATGTACATCGTGATTTCAAAGCCGAAGCGCATATCGGTGAAACTCGGTGTTTCCCACTTCATAGAGCCTCCTTGTGCAATGGACTGGCCTGGCGGACGCCAGGGCCATTGCGCGGTTCCACTCTTGCTTGGCGCCGTGCATAGCCGCGCACCCCAAATCGACGCACCCTTGATGCTAACGCGACTTCCATGGTGAAACGATTGGAATTTGCCCGAGCGTCCATTTAAATTTTTTATAGGGGGCGAGGGCGATTTCCGGAATCGTCAGGCGTCATGCCTGTTTTGTCAGGATCGTGTTCGAGCGCTTCGCCGGGCTGCGGGATTACCCTGTCTACGTCTTGCTCGTCAATATTGCTCAGATTATTGCCGCCCGGTGTGCGCGGCGTGTCCTGCTGCCTGGTTTCTGCCATTACGATTTCCTCAGTGGAAGGCTGTGCTGCAACCCAGACTTGAAAGGCTGCTGCCGACCTTTTGCATGGTGCCCGAAAAGATCATTCGACGCGCATGGCTTCTCGCAATACGGCATCTGCGCTGTCGAAGTTGCGATCGATCATCCGGTTGAGAACGGCCATGACTTCGCCGTCGGCTCCATTGTTTTTCGCGAGCGTCAGCAGCTTCTCCTTGCCGAGTGGATAAGCTGCGCCCTTCAATGCGCGCTCGATTTCGTCGGGGCGCGGTTCATCGGGATGTCGATGATTCTGCGCATGTGCCGGATGCTGTGCCATGGTTTGCCTCCTTGTTCATCACCCCTTCGATGCAGCAACGGCCGTTCCCGTCAGGCGCGTTGCGCAGGAGCGCTTGATGCTTGCCGGAGAAGGAAATCAACCGTGATAAGGAATCGACAACATGACCATCACAGCAGAGCGCCTCTCGGACACCGAGGTAAAGGTAGAGAACACTGTTTATTCGTTCGACGCAAAGATCAGAGCCGACGCCTTCCAGCAGTGCCTCGTGAACGATTCAGTCGAAACGTGCGCGATGAATCATGCGCCCGCGAGGACACGCGTGGCGCATGAGGCAAGCGGCGAACCGCAGGGGGAACCGGGCAGCATCATTTCGCCGTCGCTCGGCGGCATGCCTTAAAACGTGGCGCTGACGGTCGTTGAACGCGGCGCGAGCGATGCGCGCGTGAGCGCCTGAAGAGGCATGGGTTTGTCGAAGAAGTAGCCTTGCGCCTGCGCTGCGCCCATGTCGCGCAGCACAGCGAGTGTTGCCGCGTCTTCCACGCCTTCGGCGACGAGCGTCAGATCGAGCGATTCCGCCATGCGCACGATTGCCCGAACGATTGCGCGACTGCGCGGACTTTCGGTCAGTTCAAGAATGAACGACTTGTCGATCTTGAGGCCGGTGAACTGATACTGGTGGACATAGCTCAGCGACGAGAAACCCGCGCCGAAGTCATCGAGCACAACGGACATGCCGTTGTCCGCAAGCCGCTGCATCGTGCGTCGTGCGAGATCCGGTTCGGCGACGAGTGCACCTTCTGTCAGTTCGAGGCACACGCGCGACGGCGACACGCGATAGCGCCGCAGCAGTGCGAGGACGTCGTCGGCAAATTCCGGCCGCGTCATGCTGTAGCTGGAACAGTTCACATGCACGGGCGGCCAGTGCGCGAAACTTGCGTGCGAGAGAATTGCCGCGACGCGTTCGAGCATGTAGAGATCGAGCCGTCCGATCAGCCTCAGGCCCTCCACCGATGGCAGAAATTCCCCCGGCGCCACGATACGGCCGTCCGGTTGCTGCCAGCGGATCAATGCTTCGAGCGCGACCACCTCACCACTCTTCACATCGACGATAGGCTGGAAATAAGGCAGTAGTTCGTCATCGCGCTTGATCGCGTTGCGCAGCGCGCCTTCACGTTCCACCTGATCCGATACCTGCCGGCGCAGTTCCTGATTGAACACCACGAAGCTGTCGCGGCCCGCGTTCTTGACGCGGTACATCGCGGTATCGGCGTCGCGCAGAAGGTCGGCGGGCTCGGTGTGGAATTCGCCATCCGCGCTCACGATGCCGATGCTGCACGACGAGAACACCACATGCTCTTCGATGTGAAACGGCAGGTCGAAGGCGGCGAGAATGCGCTTTGCAATCGCGACGGCCTCGCGCACCGGCGCATCGGGCGAGAGCACGGCGAACTCGTCGCCGCCCAGCCGCGCCAGCAGATCGCCGGGGCGCAGGCAATCGCGCAGACGGGCCGCGGCCTGCACCAGCAACATGTCGCCGAAGTGATGGCCCAGGCTGTCGTTCACGACCTTGAAGCGGTCCAGGTCGATAAACATCACCGAGAGGTCATTGGCGTGGCTCTGATACTCCGTCCATGCAAAACGCAGCTTGTGCATCAGATGGCTACGGTTCGGCAGGCCGGTCAGTGAATCGTGCGAGTTCTCGTAGAGCAGACGCGCGTTGACATCGTCGAGCTCGCGCGTGCGTGCCTGCACGCGTGCTTCCAGTTCGAGATTGGCGGCGTGCAGCGCTTCGGCGTCGCGCCGGCGCGAGAGCGCGGTGTCGATGTGGCGCGAGACGAACGTGAGCAGTTCCTGATCGCGCAGCGAATAACGCACGAGCGGCGAATAGCTTTGCACGGCCAGCACGCCGCGCACGACGTCGCCGTCGAAGAGTGGAATGCCGAGCCACGAGCGCAGGCGCACTTCGCTATGCTCGATCTCGAATGCACCTTCTTCGATGAGTCGCCGCGCTTCCTGATGATCGATAAGGCGGGCGCGCCGCTCGCGGATCACGTATTCGGTCAAGCCGCGCTGACCGCGTCGCGGAGCGGGGCGTTCCTGCACGATCTCATCGACGTAATAGGGAAACGACACCTCACCCGTGTCGGTCTCGAAAAGGGCGATGTAGAAGTTGCGGGCATAGAGCAGTTCGCCGACGATGCCGTGCAGGCTGCGAAAGAACTCCATCGTGTCGCCCGGCCGGCTCGACAGTTCCGCGATCTGATAGAGCGCCGCCTGCAAGTGTTCGGACCGCTCGCGCTCCGCGATGCCGTGGCGCAACGCGGCGTTGAGCTTGGAGAGTTCGGAGGTGCGTCGCGCGACCTGCTCTTCGAGATCGGCGCGATGCAGGATCCGGTCGAGCGCCATGGCAACGTGCCGCGCGACCACGAGGAACAGCGCGCGGTCTTCGGCGGTATAGATGCGCGAGACGTCGTAGACCTGCATCGCCAGCATGCCGAAGACTTCATCGGAAGCGTTCTTGAGCGGCGCGCCCATCCAGAACTCGGGACGGTCGCCGATGCAGTAGAAGCGGCCTTCGCGTTCCGCCGTGCAGATGTCCTCGGCGGTGATGAACAGTGGCTGGGCGCTGGTCAACACCTGCCCGGTCATCGAAAGGCGTGCCGGATTCAGGATGTCGTAGTTCTCGGCGGCGACCACGTCGGTGTCGATCACATCGACGTAGTACGGATACGTGATCTTGCCGGTCTTGCGGTCATACAGCGCGAGATAGAAGTTCTCGGCGTCGATCAGGGTAGCGAGCCGTTTATGCACGCCGCGCAGGAAGTCGGCGCGCTCGGATACCGAGCTTGCCAGATTGGCGATGTCATAGAGCACGCGCTGAGTGAGTTGGGCGCGGGCGAGCACGTCGGCCTGGACCCGTTCGCCGAGCGTGCGTGCGAGTTCGGCGAGGCGCGCGTCATCACGTTGTGTAGCGGGGGCAAGCAGCCAACCCAGCACACTTTCGCCCCTTCCCGTGGGCCATGCATGCCAGTCATGCGTCGCGCAGCATTCGACAAGACGGTCTTCGGCGATGCTGTGCGGCCAGAATTGGCCTTCGGATAGAGGCGTGTCTCCGCGCCGCTCGAGATGCAACTGCTCACCCGCGCGATACCAGGCCCATTGCTGCGGGCAACCCGACGCAGCGAAATGACGCAGCAGGAATTCGATCGACGGCGCGGCGCTTGCCAAGTTGTTTTTTTCCATTGCCGTTGCGGTGGCTGCGGCGAAGGCGCTCGCGCAACCTTCCTGCACGTCGTACGCGGGTAACACGGTCATCGGCGCTCCAGGCCCTGTTGCCGCCCGCGACGGGCGGTTCTCGTTCAGCGACATGTGCCCGCGCGCCGTGCTCAGGGCGCGCGTATCAAGCAAACGCACTTTTAGTGCTAACGGCATCGAGCATACAGGCTTGAGTAGGCGAAGCAAAAAAAGCCACGGCGGAGGAATCCGTTACGGATGCTCGGCCTGCATGCTCTCGGAGCCGGTAAATCTGTCCCGATACGTCTGCGGCGGTACGCCAAGTGCACGCAAAAAACCACGCCTCATGGTCTCCTCCGAGCCGAAGCCGCAGCGCGCGGCGACGCGCTTGACGGACAGGCGCGACTCGCCAAGCAAGCGGCGCGCCGCTTCGAGCCGCATGCGTTCGATGGCGCGCGCGGGCGTCATGCCGGTCTGGGCGCGGTAGTGGCGGACGAAGGTGCGTTCGCTCATGCCCACGCGTTCCGCGAGCACGCTCACGCTTAGGTCGGAGGCGAGATGTTCGGCGATCCAGGCATGCAGTTCGCCGAAGCGCTCGCCTGCGCGCTGGAGAGACAGCGCGGTGCTGAATTGCGCTTGTCCGCCGGGGCGCTTGAGGAACACGACCAGATGCCGCGCAACGTCGAGCGCCATTGCGCGTCCGAGATCCTCCTCGACCAGCGCAAGCGCCAGGTCGATCCCAGCCGTAATGCCTGCCGAGGTCCAGATGTCGCCATCACGAATGAAGATCGGATCGGCTTCGACATGCACTGCAGGAAAGCGCGCGGCGAGTTCCGCGCAGCGCGTCCAGTGCGTGACGGCGCGGCGCGCGTCGAGCAGACCGGCGGCGCCCAGCAGAAATGCGCCGGTGCACACGGAAGCCGTGCGACGCGCATGCACGGAGCGGCTTCGCACCCACTCGACGAGTTGGGCGTCACGCGCTGCCTCGTGCACGCCCCAGCCGCCCGCGACGATCAGCGTGTCGCAGGGTTGATCCGCTGGCGGAAGCGGGCAGGCAACCAGTCCGAGGCCGGCCGATGCACTCACGGTGCCTTCCCGGGCGACCACGCGTGGCAGGTAAGGCGGCGGCAGACCCGCTGCGCGGGCCAGATCGTTCGCGGTGGCGAACACCTGGAGCGGACCAGCGACGTCGAGCAACTGAACATCGGGGAACGCGAGGATTGCGACTGTGCAGGGCGCGGAATGATGCATTTTGAGTTCAATATGCCAAAAGCCGTGTGACGGCTGGCGTGAAAAGTGGGGAATATGTCATTTCCGCCAGTTTGAGGAAGCATACCATCGACTCATTCGATACTCGAAGGCTCAATCCCAAGGAGATGACAATGACGCTGAACATTGGCCTGCTGCTGTTTCCGCGCGTGCAGCAACTCGACATGACCGGCCCATACGACGTATTCGCGCAGATGACGAACGCCCGGGTTCATCTCGTCGCGAAGACGCGTGAGCCGGTGACGTCGAGCGCAGGGATGATCCTGACGCCCGACACGACCTTCGACGACTGCCCACCACTCGACGTGATCTGTATTCCGGGCGGCGCCGGCGTCGGCGACCTGATGGAAGACGACGCGACGCTCGCTTTCATCCGGACCCAGGCGGCGAACGCGCGCTATGTGACCTCTGTTTGCACGGGCTCGCTCGTGCTCGGTGCGGCGGGCTTGTTGCGTGGCAAACGCGCGACGACGCACTGGGCTTATCACGCGCTGCTGTCGGAGTTGGGCGCGGTGCCGGTGCAGGCGCGCGTGGTGCGCGACGGCAATCTGTTCACGGGCGGCGGTGTTACGGCGGGTATCGATTTCGCGCTGACGCTCGTTGCCGAACTGGTCGGCGAGAGCGAGGCCCAGGCCATTCAGCTTCAACTGGAGTACGCTCCGGCCCCGCCGTTCGACGCCGGTGATCCCGCACTCGCGCCCGCCTCAGTGTTGGAGCGTGTGCGTGAACGCTCTGCGCCGTCGCTGGCGGCTCGGAGTGCGATCGTGGCGCGGGTGGCTGAACGGCTTGGATTGGATGCGTAACGCGGAATGCCAAATGGAGTTACGCGTGCGTAATGCAAAACGCAAAATTCCGTTTGGCGTTATGCGTGCGTGATGCGAAGAGCTTAGTGGCGGGTGGAGTCATGCATGCTTGGTGCCGAACGCCGAACGCCGAACGCCGAACGCCGAACGCCGAACGCCGAACGCCGAACGCCGGAAGCCGAACGCGGAACGCCGAACGCCGACTACGTACCACGGACCACGGACCACGGACCGGCGAACGCCCAGCGCCGAACGCCAAGCACCCAGCACTGAGCAAACGCCACGCACCGGATGGCGTTCGGCACGCGCAATTTAAAACGCAAAATGCCAGTTTGCGTTATGCATGCGTAATGCAAAATGCCGTTCGCACAAGGAGGAGCGGCTATGCCGTGCTCATCCACAATGCCTATCCAGCCGCCCTCACTCTCCGCTTTTGCCCTGAAAGCGCTTCTGCAGAAAGTACCGTGGCTGCCCCGCATGAAAATCGCCGATCTCGCCAAATGGCTCGTAACCGCAGCGTGCGTATAACGCGCGCGCGGCGGGATTGATCGTGTCGAGCCAGGCGGCACGGCAGCCGCGTTTCCGTGCCTCGCTTTCAGCGGCTTCGAGCGCGCGCGTCCCCCACCCCAGGCCCCGTGCGTCTTCGCGTATCCACAGCCATTTCACGAAGAGCCAGTCCCACGCGGTGTAGCCCGCGAGTCCGCCGATGAAATCGTCGCCGCGATACACCGACACCGCGAGATCGCGTTGCCGGCTTGGTCCGAGCTGTGTGCGATTGAATGCCGCAAGGCCGCCCGAGACATCCTCCTCGAACGTGGCGTCGATCCAGTCGGTCACGGCGAGCGTGATCTTGCCCTGATCGCCTTGATTTCCCTGTTGCATGAGCGGCTCGCACAGGCCCGCGTTCAGGCGGCCGGCGCCACTGACGCGCCCTTGATGCCGTGCCGTTCCAGCGCGGCGGCGACGAATCCCGAGCGCTTGATCTCCTCCACGAATCCACGCAGATAGGCCGCAGCTTCGTCGCCGCGGTTCTTCGGCAGGCCCATCGCCTGCTGGATCACCATGAAGCGGCCGTCCAGCAAACGCACGCCCGGGTGGCGGGCGGCATCGGCTTGCAGTTGCTGCTTGACGCCCGCCGCGACTTCGAGATCATCGCGCAGGAACTCCTCGACCACGGTTTGCGACAACGCTGTGCGAACCAACTGCGCATGCTTGATCTCGCGCGTGAGGAACAGGTCGTAGGCACTGGCCTTGCCGACCAGGATCCGGTTGCCTTCGCGGTCCACCTCTTCATTGCGCGTAATCGGCGAGTCCTCGCGCACCAGATAGCAGCCTTCGATCAACACATAGGCGGCCGTGAACGCAATGCCCGCGCCGCGCAGCGGATCGATCGCGAAGAAGCCGACGTCGGTTGCTTCGTTCGTGACGGCCTCGACGGACTCTGCCGCCCGGTCGAACGACGTGAACGAAGCGGGCACGCCGAGGCGCGATGCGAGTTCGCGCGCGATATCGACGGACACGCCGCCAGGCTCGCTACCTTCCGTGCGATGCGCGAGGATCGGATTGCCGAGATTGATCGACGCGCGCAGTGTGCCGGTCGGGGCGAGAGCGTTCAGCAGCGATGAGGACAAGGTCATGGTGGCGTCAGCTGAAGAGAAGTGAAGAGCGTGAAGAAAGAGACGACTCGAACGAGACGGTCGTTTGCATGCAGAATACGCGAACCACGCCCCCGGTTGCAAAACGCAAAACGCAAAACGCAAAACGCAAGGACAAAGGAACCCCATGCAGCATGAACGCATCGACCCGCGTGAATGGATTCGGCGTCTTCAACTCGCCCCCCATCCTGAAGGCGGCTATTTCCGCGAGACCTATCGCGCGGCCGGCAACGTGACGCGCGAACGCGAGACACAGCCGCGCTCGGCGTCCACCGCGATCTACTTCCTGCTCTGCGATGGCGCGCATTCCGCGTGGCATCGCATTCGTTCCGACGAGGTCTGGCATTTCTATGCAGGCGATCCCGTCGATGTCCACGTGCTCGATGCACACGGTGTGCTGACCACCCATCGTCTCGGCAACGCGGTGCTGCATCCGGACGCGGCGTTCCAGGCCGTGGTCGCAGCCGGCGACTGGTTCGCGGCCGAGTGCCGCGACTCGGACGGCGCGGCGCTCGTCGGCTGCACCGTTGCACCGGGTTTCGAATTCAGCGAGTTCGAACTGGCCGAGGCCGGCGCGCTGCAAGCCCGCTACCCGCACCACCGCGAACTGATCGCACGCCTTGGACCGAATTGACGCTCCGGCGCCTGCGGTTATCATCGCGCGCATCTCGACTATGTGAACGAGGGCCGGCATGAGCGGAGTGCGCCGCGGGATTCAATCGATTGAAGTAGGCGGCGCGCTATTGCGTGCGCTGGTGGATCATGGCGGCCCCATGCTGCTGGGCGATCTCGCGAAGAAGGCGGGCATGTCTTCGGCGAAGGCACATCCGTATCTCGTGTCCTACGGCAAGCTCGGCCTGATCCAGCAGGATCCCGCCACCGGCCGCTATGAGCTGGGGCCGTTCGCGTTGCAGATGGGACTCATCAGCCTGCAGCGCGTGGATCCGGTGCGCGTCGCGATCGCCGAAGTGGCGAACATGCGTCCGCCCGTCGAACATACGGTTGCGCTCGCCAGCGCCGGCAGCTATGGACCGACCATCGTCCACATCCAGCAGGCCAGCGTGCCGATCCACGTGACCATGCGCACCGGCACCGTGATGTCCTTATTGCAGACCGCAACCGGCCGCGTGTTCGCCGCCTGGTTGCCGCCCTCGACGGTGGATGCGCTGGTGGCCATCGAGCGTGCCGGGGCCTTGCAGATCGGCGCGCAGCGGCGCGACTACACGCGCGGGCAAATCGACGCGATGCTCGCCGAAGTGCGCGAACGCGGCATCGCGCGGGCCCTCGACGAACCGGTTGCCGGCATCAGCGCCATGAGCGCGCCGGTGTTCGATCACGCCCGTCATATCGTGCTCGCGATCACGGCGATCGGGCCGAGCGGCTCGTTCGACGGCGCGTGGGACGGCGACATCGCTCGCGCGCTGCGCGACTGTGCGCAACGCGTCTCGAAGATGCTGGGCTTCGTCGCCGCCTGAATGCGACCAGGCGCAAGCAAGCGCAACACGCGTCAGACCGGACGCCAGTGCCCTTGCACCCACGCCCAGTGGTTGCCTTCCCAGCGGTAATGCCCCTTTATCCAGCGATAGCCCTGTGCAGGCGGCGGCGGCATCACTTCGGCCACCGGCGCGGGCTCGGGCGGCCGCGCGGGTTCGACCACGCAGCCCGAGAGCAACACACCCGACGCAATCGCACCGGCCAGCAATAGCGAAGCTTTCGTCTTCATTTTTTCTCCCTTGGTTCATGCAACGGACCCGGCCATCGTTCGGCCGGCGTTCCTGTTGAACGTTCGGCATGGGCAAACCCGTCGCGCGAGGGTGTAAATGAATGTAAGCGCGGGTTGGAACACCGCCCACTTTTCTGCGGGTAAACGCAAATTCAATAATATAAAACGAGTTCTACAATAATGAATTGTCGAGAAAAATGCTCGACAGCACGAAGAGGCTTCACGCCCGCCGATGGAGACGAACCCAATGCCCGCGAATGACGGCACTTTGCGTTTTGAATACCAACGCGCGCCCGATCACGATGCACCCCCGCCCGAGCCTTATCCGGTGGCCGTCATCGGCGCGGGTCCGGTCGGCCTGGCGACGGCGGTCGATCTCGCTCAGCAAGGCGTGCGCACCGTGCTGATCGATAACGACGACACCGTCTCGACGGGCTCGCGCGCAATCTGCTTCGCGAAGCGCACGCTGGAGATCTTCGACCGCCTGGGCTGTGGCGACCGGATGATGGAGAAGGGCGTGAGCTGGAACGTCGGCAAGGTGTTCCTGCACGAAGAACTGGTCTACGCCTTCAACCTGTTACCCGAAACCGGTCATGCACGGCCGGCGTTCATCAACCTGCAGCAGTACTACGTCGAAGGCTTCCTCGCCGAACGGGCGATGCAACTGGGCAACCTGACGTTACGCTGGAAGAGCAGCGTGTCCGGCGTGACGCAGCATGACGATCATGTCGAGTTGCACATCGATACGCCCGATGGCGCTTACCTTCTGAAGGCTCAATACATGGTGGCCGCGGACGGCTCGCGCAGCGCGATGCGTCATGCACTGCGCCTCGACAGCCAGGGCCGCACCTTCAAGGACCGCTTCCTCATCGCCGATGTGAAGATGAAAGCGCCGTTCCCCACCGAGCGCTGGTTCTGGTTCGATCCACCGTTTCATCGCAACCAGTCGGTGCTGCTGCATCGTCAACCGGACGACATCTGGCGCATCGATTTTCAACTGGGCTGGGATGCCGATCCGGTAGCGGAGAAAGCGCCGGAGCGCGTGATTCCCAGAGTGCGGGCGCTGCTTGGCGAAGACGCCGAGTTCGAACTCGAATGGGTCAGCGTCTACACGTTTTCCTGCTCGAGAATGGAGCATTTCAGGCATGGCCGCGTGATCTTCGCGGGCGATGCGGCGCATGGCGTGTCGCCGTTCGGTGCACGCGGCGCGAACAGCGGTGTGCAGGACGCGGACAATCTTGCGTGGAAACTCGCGCTCGTCCTGAAGGGCGCTGCACCGCATATCTTGCTCGACACCTACGCATCCGAGCGCGAGTACGCCGCCGACGAAAACATCCTCAACTCGACTCGCGCCACCGACTTCATCACACCCAAGAGCGCGGTCTCGCGGCTCTTCCGCGACGCGACGCTGGAACTCGCGAAGGACTGTCCGTTCGCGCGCCGTCTGGCGAACAGCGGGCGGCTGTCCGTGCCGGCCGTGCTGCGTGATTCGCCCCTGAACACGCCCGATGACGCCGATGACCCATTCGACAGCGCAATGGTGCCCGGCGCGCCGTGCGCGGATGCGCCCGTTCAGGTCGATGGCCAACCGGCATGGCTGCTTGCGCAGACTCACGGCGGCGCGTTTGCGGGCCTTTACTTCTGCGGCCTCAACCATGGTCCCGACGCCTGCTTGCAGAGCCTTGCGGCGCTGCATCGCGGAAGGCTGCCGGTGCGCCTGCTGCTCGTGGTGCCGCGCGGCATGGCGTGCAGCGTCGAAGGCGTGACCGTGGTGGAAGATGTCGAAGGGATGGTTGCGCATCGTTTCGACGCACAGCCAGGCACCTTCTATCTGCTGCGCCCCGACCAGCACGTGTGCGCACGCTGGCGTCGCTTCGACGCCGCACGCGTGACGGCCGCGCTCGACCGCGCAACCTGCAACGGATGACGACGCGCATGAAGCTCAATCTCGAACTGAATATCGCGGACCACGATGCGTTCTACGAGCGCCTCATCGAGACGCACGACGGGCTCTCGGACGAAGCAAGTCAGATGCTCAACGCACGGCTCATCCTGCTGCTGGCGAATCATATCGGCGATGGCGAAGTCCTGAAGGAAGCGCTGGCGATGGCGCGTCGCGGCATCGCCGGGCGCTAGCGTTTCAGTGTCAAGCCGATGGTCTTGCAGATGAATGCGCCAATGCTCGCGATGTCATTCAGATCGAGCATCGGCAGGGTCGATTCGACGGCCTCGGGCGCATCGGTGGCGATGGCCAGGATAGCGACGTCGGTCTTGTAGAGCGGTTCGCGGCCCGTGGAAGGCCGCACCACTTCAAGCCGTGGAACAGACTCGCGCGCGAAGCCTTCGACGATGACAAGGTCAGCATCCGAGAGCCGCGCCGCAAGCTCGGCGAGCGGCGGTTCATCGGCGTCATGCAGTTCCCGCACAATGGCATAACGAAACGGCGATGCGATCAGCACTTCGCCCGCGCCCGCGCGCCGAAAACGCGCGCTGTCCTTGCCGGGCGGCTCGAGTTCAATCGAATGATGACTGTGCTTGATGACGTTGACCACGAGACCGTGCGCGCGCATCCACGGCAGCAGCCCTTCGATCAGCGTGGTCTTGCCCTGGCCCGAGCGGCCCGCAATGCCGAAGAGCGGCGGATGACGCGTAATCATGCGAAGTGATCGGCTGATGAGATCATCGGAGTGTAACGGCTCGATGGCAAGCCGGGTGAATTCGCGCTATCGTCGGGCATCGCCTTTGCGGCACGTTCATAGGTTCAGCCGACGCGCGTGACGCACGCCTCGCCCACGCGCGAACCGCCCAGCGCACACAGGATCCGACATGGCCGAAGACAATCCCAGCACCGCTCTCGCACCGCAGCAGTTTTCCATCGACGTGATGCTCGAGAAGTACGCCAAAGGCGAAGAGACGCACGTGGACGATATTCACCGGCGCGTGGCGCGAGGTGTCGCGCTGGCGGAACCGAAGGAACTGCGCGCGAAGATCGAGGCGGAGTTCGTCGACAACTTCAGGCGCGGCGCGCTGGGCGCGGGACGCATCATGAGCGCGGCGGGCGCGGGCATCGACGCCACGCTGATCAACTGTTTCGTGCAGCCGGTGGGCGACGCGATTCAGGGCGTCGACAGCAATGGTCTGCCGGGCATCTACGTCGCATTGCTGCAGGCCGCCGAGACGATGCGGCGTGGCGGCGGCGTCGGCTATAACTTCTCGGCCATTCGTCCGCGCGGCGCACGCGTGCATTCGACAGGCTCGGCGGCGTCGGGGCCGTGCAGCTACATCGACGTGTTCGACGCCTCGTGTCGCACGGTCGAAAGCGCAGGCGCGCGGCGCGGCGCGCAGATGGGCATTCTCGACTGCTCGCATCCCGACCTGCTCGAATTCATCGCGGCGAAGCACACGAAAGGACGCTGGAACAACTTCAATGTGTCGGTCGCGGTGACGGATGAATTCATGCAAGCCGTCGCCGACGACGCTGCCTGGGAACTCGTGCACAAGGCCGAGCCATCGCCGGCCCAGCGCGCGGCGGAAGACATGCGGCAGCGTGAAGACGGCCTGTGGGTGTATCGCGAGGTGCGCGCCCGCGACGTATGGAACACGATCATGCGTTCCACCTACGATGTCGCGGAACCCGGCGTCGTGTTCATGTCGCGCATGAACGACGACAACAACCTGCGCGCCATCGAATCGATCCGCGCAACCAATCCCTGCGGCGAACAGCCCTTGCCCGCTTATGGCTGCTGCAATCTCGGACCGCTCAACCTCACACGCTTCGTGCGCGAACCGTTCGCGCAGATGCGCGGCGGCACGCCCGCATTCGACTGGGACGGCCTCGCGCGCACGACCCGCACGCAAGTGCGCTTCCTCGACGACGTGCTTGACGTGACGCTCTGGCCCCTCGACGAACAGGCGCGCGAAGCGGAAGCGAAACGGCGCATCGGCGTGGGCTTCACGGGCCTGGGCGATACGCTCGTCATGCTCGGCCTGCGCTACGACAAACAGGAAGGGCGCGATTTCGCGGAACGGGTTGCGCGCACCATGCGTGACGAAGCGTATCGCGCGTCCGTGGAGCTTGCGCGCGAGCGGGGCGCGTTTCCGCTCTTCGATGCAAAGCGCTACCTGGAAGACGGCACGTTCGCGTCGCGCCTGCCCGACGACATCAAGCGCGCGATTCGCGAGCATGGCATCCGCAACAGTCATCTGCTGTCCATCGCGCCGACCGGCACCGTGAGCCTCGCCTTTGCGGACAATGCATCGAACGGCATCGAGCCCGCGTTCTCGTGGAGCTATCAGCGCACCAAGCGCATGGCCGACGGCTCGCGGCAAACCTTCGCCGTCGAGGATCATGCCTATCGTCTGTATCGCGAGATGGGCGGCGATGTGAACGCGTTGCCGGCCTACTTCGTCAGCGCGCTCGAGATGTCCGCGCAGGATCACATGGAAATGATGGCGACGGTCCAGCCGTTCGTGGACACCTCGATTTCGAAGACCGTCAACGTGCCCGCCGACTATCCGTTCGACAAGTTCCAGGATCTCTATTTCGAAGCGTGGCGGCGCGGCCTGAAAGGGCTGGCGACGTATCGGCCGAACGAGACGCTCGGCGCCGTGCTCTCGGTGACGCCGGCGGAAACGCCGAGCGATTCACCAGACCCCGAACTCGATCTTGATCCTTTGCGCATTGCAATCGATCATCGGCCAAAGGGCGCGTTGCCGGCGATCATCGAGAAGGTCGAGTTTCTGACGCAGGCCGGCAAGAAATCGCTCTATCTCGCGGTGTCGTTCATCGAAGTGACGGGGCGCGTTGGCGGCGAGGACGTGACGATCGAGCGGCCTATTGAATTCTTTATTCCAACCGGGCAGCGCGACGAGTCACAACAATGGATCACCGCGACCATGCGTTCACTGTCACTGGCCGCGCGTGGCGGCTTTGCAGCGCGCACCTTGCAGGACATGCGCAAGGTGTCGTGGGATCGCGGCCAGGTGCGTCTGGGCGACGTGGAACGGCTCGACGGCCATCGCAGTCCGCGCTGGCACGACTCGGAAGTCGCGGCGCTAGCGTATGCGATCCAGCAGATTCTTCATCGTCGCGGATTTCTCGACGCAGAAGGCGAGCAGGTACCGTCGCGCGTGCTTGCGCGCAAACGCCCCGATGACGCGCCGCATGCGGTAGCCATTGCCGATGAGCGCGAAGAAGTAACCGAGGCTGTCGCGCCAGGCGAGATCGATCCTCATGGTCTTCCCCAGATGCACGGCCGCAAATGCCCGACGTGTGGCGCCAATGCAGTGATTCGCAAGGACGGTTGCGACTTCTGCACGTCGTGCGGAGAAATCGGCGCGTGCGGTTAAAAAGCGGTTGAAGGAAGCGGGCGCGGACATCGCGCCTCGCTTATCCGGCATTCAATGCGCGCAGTCGGCCGAACGCGCCTGCGAGTCCTGCGAGACAGCCTGCTCACGCGCGCTGTGCTCCACGAAGGGACGCCAGACAGGCGTCACGGCCGAGAGCTCTTCCAGAGCCGAGAATTGATCGAGCGATGTGTTTTCGAACATGATGACCTCGTGATTCCTTTCCTTCGATGCGCTCAGCGCGCCGTGACGGCGCCACGCGCCGCTGACCCGTTGGCGTACTCGACGATCTCGCGGTTATGCGCTTCGGCCTGCGCGTTCTGCGCGGCGATGGCATCGCCCAGCATGCTGCGATCCGGATAGCTATTGCGGTTCAAGGCGGGGAGGGAGCCGTTCGAATAAGCGGCGACGAGTTCGGCGCGGACTTGCGCGCGTGTCTTGGGTGTTTCGCTCGTGCTTTGCTGAACTTGCGTGGACATCTGATAGGTGCCTGCGCGCCCGATGCCCTGGCCGCCTTCCGCGAATGCGGTCGTCGTGACGACTGCGGAGATGGCGGCCAGAGAGAACCCCGTGATGAGCTGTTTCATGCTTGCGACTCCTTCGTTCCGATGCAGTGTGCGGGCAATTGCGGATTGCAATCTGCGCCTGAAGCACGCCGCGTTCAGAACAATTTAGTCGGACAGCAGGGTGGGGATAAATGCCGGATCGGCGAAAAGATTTATCGAATCCGGTGAACAATCGCGCTGAGGCTTGTGGGGCGGGCTTGAACGGGGATGTCGCGCGGCCTCTATCGAAGCGATAGGCGCCGCGCCGGGAAGCAAATTGATTAGCTATGCAACCACATCTTCAGTACCCGCGACTTCCGGCGTGCCATGACGCACGACCTTTGGCGATGCCGTGCTCGTCGGCAGGCAGCGGTCTTCGGCATCCTTCTGCCCTTGCAGAAGCGGGCAGCGTTCGAACAACTCGGCCGCCCAGTCGACGAACACGCGCACCTTCGGTGACAGATGCCGGTTATGCGGATACACAGCGGAAATCGGCATGGGCAGCGGATTCCATTGCGGCAGCACTTCGATGAGTTCGCCCGCGCGCAGATGCGGCAGCGCCATGAAGCGTGGCACCTGGATGATGCCGACGCCCTTCAGGCCGCAGCTCAGATAAGCTTCCGCGTCGTTGACCGCAATCATGCCGCGCATCTTCACTTCAACGGTTTTATCGTCGACGACGAAGTCCATGTCCATCACGCGGCCCGTGCGGCTCGAAAAATAGTTGACCGCGGTGTGGTCCTGCAGGTCGTCGATGGTCCTGGGCGTGCCGTGCCGTTCGAGATACTGGGGCGCGGCCACGGTCACGCCCTGAAACACGCCGATGCGCCGCGCAACGAGACTCGAATCCTGCAGCGTGCCCACGCGAATCACGCAATCGACGCCTTCCTGAATCAGGTCGACCGGCTTGTCGCCGAATCCCATCATCAGCTCGATGTCCGGGTAACGCGTGTGGAAATCGCATAGCTGCGGCATCACGATGAGACGCCCGATCGCGCCCGGCATGTCCACGCGCAGCTTGCCGTGCGGACCCTTGCCGTTGTTCGAGAAAGACCCTTCGGCTTCCTCGATGTCCGCGAGAATGCGCACGCAGCGCTCGTAATACGCGGCGCCGTCGGGCGTGAGATTGAGCCTGCGCGTGGTGCGCTGGAGCAAGCGCACGTTCAGATGCGCTTCGAGGTTCTGGATGATCGTCGTGACCGAGGCGCGCGGCAGATTGAGCGTGTCCGCTGCACGGGAAAAGCTGTTGGTGTCGACGACGCGAGTGAAGACCTGCATTGCTTGAAGCCGATCCATGTTCTCTCACCTTGAATGCTTTGCGCCGCCAGGAATTAAGCGAACGCCAAAGAAAGACCGGTCTAACAATCGCGAGGGATAACCACGATTGTTCGGGGCGACCGAATTGTGTTGCCGGATTATAGGCATTTATCCAGAAAGGCGCGGCCCCCAGAATTCGCAGCATCGCAACTTATGCGCGCAGGCCTTGCAGCATGGGCCCCGCACCACGAATAACCATGGCAACACTGTTGGAACTGGAGTCGAGCCCCCGGCTGTGCATCGAGGATGTGCGCATCACGGGACACGCGCAGCCCATCACGGTGCGCAGCTATCGCCCGGCATCGGATGGGACGGTCGTGCCCATCGTGCTCTATTTTCATGGCGGCGGTTTCATCGGCGGCACGCTGGACGATGCGGACATCGCCGCCGCCACGATTGCCCGCGATACGCCCGCATGGGTCGTGTCGGTCGGTTACTCGCTCGCACCCGGCTTCCCGTTTCCAGCGGCGCCCGAAGACGGCTATCGCGCGGCGCAATGGGCCGTGGCGCATGCGCGCGGACAGCGTGCGGATCCGTTGCGCATCGGCATCGCGGGCCATGACGCGGGCGGCAATCTCGCCACGTGCGTGGCCGCCATCGCGCGTGATCGCGGCGATATTCGCATGTCCGCGCAGGCCTTGCTGGCGCCGCTGCTCGATCCGAGCCTGACGCGCATGGCCGACGAACGCAAGGTGCTGTGCCCCGATTTCGAAGCCTGCGACTGCGCGCAGTGGTATCGCGCGTATCTGCCGAATCCTTCGCAACGCCTGCATCCATACGCAGCGCCGCTCGAATCACGGCGTCTCGGCGGACTGCCGCCCGCGATGATCGCGAGCGCCGAGCACGATCTGCTGCATATCGAGGCAGAAAAATACGCCGGCGAACTGATCGCCGCAGGCGTGCCGACGGAAGTCACGCGTCATGGCAAGACCTCGCACCATGCATTGGCCGCGCACCCGGATGCGCTCGCCGATGTCGTCGCGTTCTTCAGAAAGCGGCTGGCGCGCACCAAATAAGCGCGGGAAGCCGGTTCGCAACGTTCGGAACATCAACGCAAGAATCGGCACGCCAGCCCAGCACCACACAACAACAATCTCAACGAAACCGGAGCCTCTCACCATGTTCTTCACTCGCAAACGCATCTACGCCACGCTAGGCGCGGCAGTCATCATCGCCGGCGCGGGCGGCTACACCGCCCTGCACGGCCACGGCGACGCGGCCATGAACGAAGCCAAGGCGGCCGCACACAGCCCGACGGCCACCGAAGTGGACGTCGCCACCGTGATCGCGCGGACCATCACCGACTGGCAGAGCTACTCGGGCCGGCTGGAAGCGGTGGATCACGTCGATATTCGTCCGCTCGTGCCGGGCACCATCGTCGCCGTGCATTTCAAGGACGGCCAGCTCGTGAAGAAGGGTGATGCGCTGTTCACCATCGATCCGCGCCCGTATGAAGCCGAAGTGGACCGCGCGCAGGCGCAACTCGCGGCGGCGCAGGCGCGCAACGGCTACACCTCGACCGACGCCGCACGTGCCGAACGGCTGCTCGCCGACAACGCCATCGCCAAGCGTGATTACGACGAGAAGCAGAACGCCGCCCGCGAGGCCGTCGCCAACCTGAAGGCCGCGCAGGCTGCGGTCGAAACCGCGAAGATCAATCTCGCCTATACGCACATCACGGCGCCGGTATCGGGCCGCGTGTCGCGTGCCGAGCTCACGGTGGGCAACATCGTGTCGACGGGCGCGAACGCGCCGCTGTTGACCACGCTGGTGTCGGTCTCGCCGATCTACGCTTCCTTCGACGTCGACGAACAGACCTATCTGCGCTATCTCGGCCGCGATGCGGGCTCGAAGGTGCCGGTGTCGCTGGGTCTTGCAAACGAGGATGGCTACTCGCGCGACGGCGTCGTCGATTCGGTCGACAACCGCCTCGATACGACCTCCGGCACGATCCGCGTGCGTGCGCGCTTCAACAACCCGGACGGCTCGCTGGTGCCGGGGCTGTATGCACGCGTGAAAGTGGGCGGCGGCACGCCGCATCCGGCAGTGCTGGTCGAGGACGAGGCTATCGGCACGGACCAGGACAAGAAGTACGTGATGGTCGTCGACAAGGACAACCGCGTGCAGTACCGCGAAGTCACGCTCGGCCAGACGCAGGACGGTTTGCGCGTCATCAGCAAGGGCTTGCAGCCGGGCGAGCGCATCGTCGTGAACGGCTTGCAGCGCGTGCGTCCGAACGACGTGATCAAGGCCAACAACGTCGCGATGAACAACGACAGCGACGCTCCGGTCGTGAAGACGGCATCCGCGCAGTAACGCGCGTCATCCGCAACAGACAGAACTCGTCATGAATATTTCTAAATTTTTCATCGATCGCCCAATCTTTGCGGGCGTGCTCTCGGTGATCGTGCTGCTGGCGGGCGTGATCGCCATGTTCAAGCTGCCGATCTCCGAGTATCCGGAAGTCGTGCCGCCTTCGGTCGTCGTGCACGCGCAGTATCCCGGTGCGAACCCGAAGGTGATCGCCGAGACCGTGGCCTCGCCGCTGGAAGAGCAGATCAATGGCGTCGAGGACATGCTGTACATGCAGTCGCAGGCAAACAGCGACGGCAACCTCACGACCACGGTCACGTTCAAGCTGGGCACCGATCCCGACAAGAACACGCAGCTGGTGCAGAACCGCGTGAACCAGGCGTTGCCGCGTCTGCCGCAGGACGTGCAGCGGCTCGGCGTGACGACCATCAAGTCCTCGCCGACGCTTACGATGGTGGTCCACCTGAACTCGCCCAACGGCCGTTATGACATGACGTATCTGCGCAACTACGCGCTGATCAACGTGAAGGACCGGCTGGAGCGCATCGCGGGCGTGGGTGAAGTGCAGCTGTGGGGTTCGGGCGATTACTCGATGCGCGTCTGGCTCGATCCGCAGAAAGTGGCGCAGCGCGGCCTCACGGCCACCGACGTGGCGAACGCGATCCGCGAGCAAAACGTGCAGGTCGCGGCCGGCGTGATCGGCGGCTCGCCCACGCTGCCGAACGTGCCGCTGCAACTGAACGTGAATGCGCGCGGCCGTTTGCAGAACGAAGGCGAGTTCCGTGACATCGTGCTGAAGACTTCGCCGGACGGCGCGGTCACGCATCTCGGCGATGTCGCGCGTGTCGAACTGGCGGCGTCGGAATACGGGCTGCGCTCGTTGCTCGACAACAAGTCGGCGGTTGCCATCGCAATCAATCAGCAACCGGGCGCGAACTCGCTGCAAATCTCCGACGAAGTCCGCAAGACCATGAAGGAACTGCAGGCCGACATGCCGGCGGGCCTCGAATATCAGATCGTCTATGACCCGACGCAGTTCGTGCGTTCGAGCATCGAAGCGGTGATTCATACGCTCGCGGAAGCCATCGCGCTGGTCGTGCTCGTGGTGATCGTGTTCCTGCAAACCTGGCGCGCATCGATCATTCCGCTGCTCGCGGTGCCGGTGTCGATCGTCGGGACCTTCTCGCTGCTGCTTGCATTCGGCTTCTCGATCAACGCGTTGTCGCTGTTCGGGATGGTGCTGGCAATCGGTATCGTCGTCGACGATGCGATCGTGGTGGTGGAGAACGTCGAGCGCAACATCGAGGCGGGTCTTTCAGCGCGAGAGGCCACGTATCAGGCGATGCGCGAGGTGAGCGGACCGATCATCGCGATTGCGCTGACGCTGGTCGCCGTGTTCGTGCCGCTCGCGTTCATGTCGGGTCTCACGGGTCAGTTCTACAAGCAGTTCGCGATGACCATCGCCATCTCGACGGTGATCTCCGCGTTCAATTCGCTGACGCTCTCGCCCGCGCTCGCCGCGCTGCTGCTGAAGGGCCACGACGAACCGAAGGACTGGCTCACGCGCGCCATGGACCGCGTGTTCGGCGGCTTCTTCCGGGGCTTCAACAAGGTCTTCCATCGCGGCTCGCAGGCGTATGGCAAGGGTGTGAAGGGCGTCATCGGCCGCAAGTCGATCATGATGGTGCTGTATGCCGTGCTGCTCGCCGGCGCGGTGCTGATGGGCAAGGTCGTGCCGGGCGGTTTCGTGCCCGCGCAGGACAAGGAGTACCTGATCAGCTTCGCGCAACTGCCGAACGGCGCTTCGCTCGACCGCACCGAAGGCGTGATCCGCCAGATGTCGGCTATTGCGCTGAAGCAGCCGGGCGTGGAAAGCGCGGTGGAGTTCCCGGGTCTCTCGGTGAACGGCTTCACCAACTCGTCGAGCGCAGGCATCGTGTTCGTCACGCTGAAGCCCTTCAAGGACCGCGTGCATGACAAGGCGCTGTCGGCGAATGCCATCGCGGGCGCGCTGAACCAGAAGTACGCCGGCATCAAGGATTCGTTCATCGCCGTGTTCCCGCCGCCGCCGGTGCTGGGCCTCGGCACGCTGGGCGGCTTCAAGATGCAGCTGGAAGATCGCGGCGCACTCGGCTATGCGGCGCTTGCCGATGCCACCCAGGCATTCATCAAGCGCGCTTCGCAGACGCCCGAACTCGGCCCGACGTTCTCGAGCTATCAGATCAACGTGCCGCAGCTGAACGTCGATCTGGATCGTGTGAAGGCGAAGCAGCTCGGCGTCTCGGTGACGGATGTGTTCGACACGATGCAGGTCTATCTCGGCTCGCTGTACGTGAACGACTTCAACCGCTTCGGCCGCGTGTATCAGGTGCGCGTGCAGGCGGATGCCCCGTTCCGCGCGCATCCCGAGGACATTGGTTTGCTGAAGACGCGCAATGCGAATGGCGACATGGTGCCCTTGTCGTCGCTGGTGAAGGTGTCGCCGACGTATGGACCGGAAATGGTCGTGCGCTACAACGGCTACACGGCGGCGGACATCAACGGCGGCCCGGCTCCGGGTTACTCGTCGGGACAGGCGCAGGCGGCGGCGGAACGCATTGCGGCGGAAGTGCTGCCGCGCGGGATCAAGTTCGAATGGACCGATCTCACGTATCAGCAGATCCTCGCGGGCAATGCAGCGCTGTGGGTGTTCCCGATCAGCGTGCTGCTGGTGTTCCTAGTGCTGGCCGCGCTGTATGAAAGCCTGACGCTGCCGCTCGCGGTGATCCTGATCGTGCCGATGAGCATTCTGTCCGCGCTGCTCGGCGTATGGCTCACCGATGGCGACAACAACATCTTTACGCAGATCGGCTTGATGGTGCTGGTGGGGCTGTCGGCGAAGAACGCGATCCTGATCGTGGAGTTCGCACGCGAACTGGAGATGCAGGGACGGTCCATCGTGCAGGCCGCGATCGAAGCGAGCCGGCTGCGTCTGCGCCCGATTCTGATGACGTCCATCGCGTTCATCATGGGTGTGGTGCCGCTCGTGCTGTCGTCGGGCGCGGGTTCGGAGATGCGTCATGCGATGGGTGTCGCGGTGTTCTTCGGCATGCTCGGCGTCACGCTGTTCGGTCTGATGCTGACGCCCGTGTTCTACGTGATCCTGCGCAAGCTGTCGCGCACCGAACACGTGACGGACAAGCATGGCTCGCATCCGCAGATGCGCGGTATCGGTGCTTCGCCTGAAGCGCAATGAGGTCGATGATGAACAAGTTGCATATGAAACGATGGTTGGGTGTACCGGGCCTGATGGCGGCGCTGCTGGTGGTTGCGGGCTGTTCGCTCGCGCCCACTTACGAAAAGCCGGATGTCGGCGCGCCGTCCGCCTACAAGGAAACGCCGCAGAAGACGCTGGACGCATCGGAAGCGGGCACCTGGAAGACCGCGCAGCCCTCGGAAGAGATGTTGCGCGGCGAATGGTGGACGATCTTCGACGACGCAGCGCTCAACGATCTGGAAAAGCAGGCGCAGGACGCGAACCAGAACCTGAAGGCGGCGGCTGCGCGCGTGAAGGAAGCGCGCGCGATCAACCAGACGGCGCGCGCGGGCCTGTTCCCGACGCTCGACGCGGGCTTCGGCCCGACGCGCGAGAAGTTCTCTCCGGCGTCGCAGTTCCTGCCGGCGAACGCCAATGTGCCCGCGCAGACCTTGTGGCGCGCGCAGGCGAGCGCGTCGTATGAAGTGGATCTGTTCGGCCGCGTGTCGAACTCGGTGCAGGCGGCCAACGCGGACACCGCGCAGAGCGAAGCGCTGTTCCGCTCGGTGCAATTGGCCTTGCAAGCGGACGTCGCGCAGAACTACTTCAATCTGCGCGAACTCGACGCTGAAACCGACGTCTTCACGCGCACCGTGCAACTGCGCGAACAGGCGCTGAAGCTGGTGCAGCGGCGCTTCACCGAAGGCGACATCAGCGAGCTGGACGTTGCGCGCGCCAAGTCGGAACTGGCGACCGCGCGTTCGGACGCGATGACCGTGCAGCGCCTGCGTGCGGCCTCCGAGCACAGCCTGGCGGTGCTGCTCGGCAAGACGCCCGCCGAGTTCTCGATGGCCGCCAATCCGCTCAAGCCAGTCACGATTCGCGTGCCGCCGGGTCTGCCTTCGGCGCTGCTCGAACGCCGTCCCGACATCGCCGCAGCGGAACGCGCGATGGCCGCGGCCAATGCGCGCATCGGCGTGGCGAAGGCGGCGTTCTTCCCGTCGCTCACATTGACGGGTTCGGGCGGCTTCGAATCGGCGACGCTCGGCGATCTGTTCAACTGGTCGAGCCGCACGTTCCTGCTCGGGCCGTTCGCGGGCACGGCATTGAACCTGCCGATCTTCGATGGCGGCCGCCGCAAGGGCAACCTCGCGAACGCACGGGCGGTGTATGAGGAGGATGTCGCGAGCTATCGGCAGCAAGTGCTCGTGGCCTTCCGCGAAGTGGAAGACAACCTGTCCGATCTGCGCATCCTCGAAGACCAGACCGCAACGCAGGACGATGCCGTGAAGTACTCGGTGCGCGCGGCGCAACTGTCGCGCACGCAGTACACCGAGGGCGCGGTGAACTACCTCGATGTCATCGACGCCGAACGCACGGTGCTGCAAACGCAGCGGTCATCGGTGCAGTTGCAGGGCTTGCAGGCGGTATCGACGGTGAACCTGATACGCGCACTGGGCGGCGGCTGGGGCGATGCAAAGCCCACGCCGGTGCCTGAACCGAGTCTCGCGCAGAAGTAAATGAACATGGCCCTGCTTCGTGCAGGGCCATTTGTTTGAGCGCCGACGCTCATGCGCATGCACGATTGATTGTTCGTCTCTCGGAACATATGTCTTCACCTGCGGGGCGTTTATCCGCGAGGCTCCAGTCCATAAAATACCAACATGGGATAAGGAGCCGATGATGAAAGACTTGATAGCGAAACAACTGTATCAGCCGGCGGTGGTGCTGCCACTGCTACTGTTGATGCGCCTGATGGTCACGCTCGACTTCAACCTCGCGCAGGTCATGTTCGTCGTGATGCTCAAGGGTTCGCAACAGGCGTATCAGTTCGCGCTGCGTCATGCAGTCATGCGCCGGCGCGTGGTCGAAAGAGTGAAGCACGTTCCTTGCAGCAACTGCTGCTGAAACGGTCCGCGCTTCGACACCCTCGACTCAATACACTTCCGGTACGTACAGCTCATCCGCCACAGGTTGACGGAGATAGTCAGGATTGAACACGCGATCGGGCAATTCGATCGGCGAATGCTCGACGTCGTGATACGGCACCTGGTTCAGCAGATGGTGAATGCAGTTCAGGCGCGCCCGCTTCTTGTCCACCGCATGCACGACCCACCACGGCGCTTCCGGTATGTGCGTGCGCGCCAGCATCACTTCCTTCGCCGCCGTGTACGCTTCCCAGCGGCGGCGGCTCTCCAGATCCATCGGGCTCAGCTTCCATTGCTTGAGCGGATCTTCGATACGGGCCTGGAAACGCACTTCCTGTTCGTCATCGGTGATCGAGAACCAGTACTTGATGATCTGGACGCCGCTGCGCACCAGCATCTTCTCGAACTCGGGCACCGAGCGGAAGAATTCCTCATACTCCTCGTCGGTGCAGAAGTTCATCACGCGCTCGACACCCGCGCGGTTGTACCAACTGCGGTCGAACAGCACGATCTCACCGGCCGCCGGCAAGTGCGACACATAGCGCTGGAAATACCATTGCGTGCGCTCGCGATTGTTCGGCGCGGGCAGGGCGGCCACGCGGCAGACGCGCGGATTGAGACGTTGTGTGATGCGCTTGATCGCGCCGCCCTTGCCGGCGGCATCGCGCCCTTCGAACAGCACGACGAGACGATGACCCGTATGCACGACCCAGTCCTGCAGCTTCACGAGCTCGCCTTGCAGGCGGAACAGTTCGCGGAAATAGGTCTTGCGCAGCGCGCGCTCTTCATCCGAGAAAGTCGATTCACCGTCCAGAAAGCGGTCGTCGATTTCCATCTCGAACTCTTCGTCGTAACTGTCGATGAGGTCCGCGTGGAAACGGCGCTGCTTGTCCGTCGTGTCGATGCTCATGGTGGGCTCCGTATGGGTGTGCAGGGCGATCGTGGTGCATTGCGCCAGGCGGCGCGAGACGAGGGCGCGGGTCCGCTGAGTATGACCGAGGCCAATGGCAGGCATGTGACAACGGCGCGCACGCCTGGCTCGTCGAACAGGGGACTCATTGTGACAGGCGCGCGCCGTGCCGGTTGAGTGGCTTTATGACGCGGTCGCGCCATCGTTGCGCGCGCCGTTAGAATAATCCCGCGCTTCAATGGCATGCCGATGGCATGTCCACCTTCTTCCAGCCAGACGGAACCATGATGACCCCAACGCCTCGCGCCCTCCAGAGTTTCGACGAACTGCAGACCGCCCGCCTCGTGCCGTACGACCGTCTCGTGGACATGCTCGCCGCCACCATGCTCGACTACGCGGCGGGGCGCATCGTGAGCCCCGAGCGCATGGTCGTGCCGATCGAGGGCGGCGTGATGCTGTCGATGCCCGCGAGCGCCGCCGATCTCGCGATGCACAAGCTGGTCAATGTATGCGCGGGCAACGGCGCGCGCGGCCTGCCGACGATTCACGGTCAGGTGACCGCCTTCGATGCCGTCACCGGCGTGCCGCAGTTCATGCTGGACGGCCCCACGGTGACCGGACGGCGCACGGCTGCGGTCTCGATGCTGGCGATCCGCGCGCTGCATGGCGGCGCGCCGCGCGAGGTGCTGGTGATCGGCACCGGCAGGCAGTCGGCGTTTCATGTCGAGGCGCTGGCGGCGGTGTATCCGGAGGCGCGCATCCTCGTGCAGGGTTCGCGTGCCGGGCGGGCGCGGGCGTTCTGCGAGACGCATGCGGCGCCTGGCCGCCACCTCGCGCCGCTGGAGATGGCGGAGATTCCCGCATCGGTCGATGTCGTGATCGCCGCGACCACCAGCAAGACGCCGGTCTACACGACGCCCGCGCGCGCCGGACGGCTCGTGATCGGCGTGGGAGCCTTCACCGCCGATGCCGCCGAGATCGCCGCCGACATCGTGCATGGCAGCACGCTTTATGTGGACGATCTGGCCGGCGCCCATCACGAAGCCGGCGATTTCATCCTGGCGGGCGTGGAGTGGAGCGCGGTGCAGGCGCTTGCCGAGGCGCTGGCGGTTCCGGCCGCAACGACAGCGAAGGACGCCGGCCGGCCCGTCATGTTCAAGTCGGTGGGCTGTGCGGCCTGGGATCTGGCGGCTTGCCGCGTCGCGCGGGGGCTTTTGTCGGAGGAAATCGCCGGCGGGCGCTGAACGACGCTGCTTGGAACGGTCCTTGCTGTCAGTTGACTCAATGACGAGGCGCGCAACGGCGCGTCCCTGCAATTCAGCCAGCGAACACACTCATGAAGAGTCGATACGACAGCAAGTGGCACCCCTGGATCCCCGCCCACGACGACGGCCATGAAAGCGGCGGCGGCGCAAGGCCAAGCCGCCCGCAACGTCCCACGCCCAATGCCGCGCCGCCCGCGGCCTACTTCATCTCGGTGCTTGAACTGGCGACCGGCGAGAAGCTTGGCAACGACGAGCGCATGCGCGCCGTGGCCATGCTCGAATCCCAGTTTGGCGCGGGGCGTCCGCGCACCTTGAAGGAAGCGGTGCGCATCTGCGCCGCGGCTATCGATTCGTCGACGCTTCAGCGTATGGCGCGCGGCGCCAAGGCCTGACAAGAGCCTGTCGGCGACGCGCGTTTTTTCACACTTGTGTAAAACGCGCGTGCTCAGGGTACAGTTGAAGGCGCAATTGGTCCGATCGTTCGCCGGACGTCACTTGACGGTCTGGATGACTTCGAAGCCCTCGAATTCCGGATGGCCGAGGTAAAGCTGGCGCGTTTCGCCGCCCGCATTGCGATGCGCGGCGCGGAAGGCGTCGGAACGCGTCCAGTCGTCGAAGGCCTCACGGTTCGCCCAGATCGTATGGCTCGAATAGAGCACGTGGTCGTCCTTCGTCGGTCCCTTCAGCAGATGAAACTCGACGAAACCCGGTACGTCCTTGAGATAGGTGTCGCGGCGGGTCCAGAGGCGTTCGAAGTCGGCTTCGGCGCCGGGCACGATCTTGAAGCGGTTCATGGCGATATACATGTCGATGCAGTTCCTTTGCGGCAAGCGCGGTCAGACAACAAGAAATATCAGTCGCGTCAAAGTTCGACGATGGCCTTGAAGCCGCCGAAGAACATCCGTTGCGCGTCGAAGGGCGGCTCGCCCGATTCCATCATGGCCTTGAGGCGTGGGTCCTCCATCACCTTCGCATTGATGCGGTCGCGTTCCTCGCGCGACGCGTAGACGATATACGAGAACGCCACGGTTTCGCCTTCTTTCATCTGCACGCTCTGCGGGAAGGACGTGAGCTTGCCGGGCTTCACGTCGTCGGCGATGGCTTCCACGAATTGCAGCGCGCCGTGCTCCATCCAGATCTTGCCGGCCGCTTCGGCCATGGCCCGATAGGCCTCGATCTTGTCGGCCGGCACGGGTACGACGAATCCATCCACGTAATGCGCCATGTGAGTCTCCTGAACGGTTTGAGAGCAGGCTCGCGCAGTCGCTGCGCTGCATGCTTGGAGCGTCCCGCACGCGCTGAAGTTCAGGCCGGCGGTGGCAGCGTCACGCTCCAGTCCTGTGCTTTTGGAGTCCGGCTCAGGACGGTGACGGAACACGGCGCGACGTTCATGGCATACACGGAAGACAGCGGCTTGCGCTGCGCATGCGCCACGGCCACCTTCACGACAATGGCATGCGTGACCACGATGCAGCGCCCGCCAGGCATCTCGCGTTCGATCCGCGCCAGAGCTTCGATCACGCGCGCGGCCAGCATCCCGATGCTCTCGCCGCCGTGCGGACGCGCCTGCGGATCGGTCAGCCATGCGCTGAGTTGCGCGGCTTCGCCATCGGCGAGTTCGCGGATCAAACGTCCGCGCCACAGGCCATAGTCGATGTCGTCGAAGGCGGGATCGACGTCGAAATCGTGCGCGATACCGGCCGCCATGTCGCGCGCCACGCGGGCCGGGCTGGATATGACGCGCGTGATCTCACCCGCGGGCAAGGGCGCGTGCGCGGTGTCGTCGGCGGGTTCGTCGCCGGCCGGGAAGCGGCCGGTTTTCATCGCGCGCGTGGCCGCGTGACAGAGAAGAAGGAGTTCCAAGGCAATCGGCGATTCTGAGGTTATCGTTTTACTTTGCCGTCAATCATCATAGAATGGCAAGCCTGCAGTGCGAGGAAGCCGGTGCAAACCCGGCACGGTCGCGCCACTGTGAGCGGTCCGTCAGCGCCATGCGCCGCACCGCGAGTCAGACCCCGCTGCATGCTGTTCGTCAATCGGGACGCGCTTTTCCCTGGAGAAACACCATGAATGCTTCCAACGCACCGGTCTTTGCCGCACCGGTTTCCCCTGCCATCGACGCACCCGTGCCCCTGCCGGTGCGCGAAGTCCTGCCCTGGGCCGTGTTCATCGGCCTGATTCTGCTGATCGCGATTTATTTTGTCGGCGCCGAACAGGGCGCGACGTCGATCTTTTCGGGCATGTACATCCACGAATTCGTTCACGACGGCCGGCATCTGCTCGGCTTTCCCTGCCACTGAGGGCGCGTCATGATTCGCACCCTGCTGATACGCGGCATGCTCGCGGGACTGGTCGCGGGCCTCATTGGCTTTGGTTTCGCGCGTGGTTTTGGCGAGCCTTCGGTGGCGCAGGCCATTGCGTTTGAAGAACAGCATGAGCATGCGGCAGCGCCTGAACATGAGCACGAGCATGACGCCGCCAATGCGTCCGCCAGCGCCGGTCACAGCCACGATCACGGCGACGAAGAACTGGTCTCGCGCGGCACCCAGGCAGGCCTCGGCCTGTTGACCGGCGTCGTCGTGTTCGGCACCGCGCTGGGCGGGATTTTCTCGCTCGTCTTCGCGTTTGCTTACGGACGGTTCGGCGCGCTGCATGCGCGGGGCACGTCGGCGCTGCTGGCCTTGTTCGGTTTCGTGAGCGTGGCCATCGTGCCGTTCCTCAAGTACCCGCCCAATCCGCCCGCCGTAGGCAATGCCGCGACGATCGGACCGCGCACTGCGCTGTTCTTCACCATGGTGGCGCTTTCGATTGCGGCCATGGTGTGGGCCGTGCGCTGGCAGCGGCGTCTGACGACACGGCATGGCGCGTGGAACGCGACGCTCATCGCCGCGCTCGCTTACGGGGTCGTGATCGTGATTGCGCAGGTTGCGCTGCCGCATGTCGATGAAGTGCCCGAAGGCTTCTCGGCGTCCTTGTTGTGGAACTTCCGCGTGACCGCCATCGGCATTCAGGCATTGATCTGGACGACGCTCGGGCTGCTGTTCGGCGCGCTCGCTGCACGTGAACTCGAGCGGCCGCCGGTGCGGAGAATGGCTGCGGCTTGAACCGCCGGTGCTTAGACAACGAAGCCCGCATTCCGTGAGGAGCGCGGGCTTTCTTGGTTATTGGCCCTGCGCCGCGCGGCGGGCGAGCAGTTCATCGAAGAGCGCGCGCTTCGTTTCATCATCGAGGGAACGGAAGGTCTTGATCTCCTGGCGGCTTCTGTAACAACCGAGGCACAGGCCGGTATCGGGGTCGAGCTTGCAGACGTTCGTACAGGGCGAGCCGACCGGTTCCTGCGTCATGGCGCGCTCGATGGTGAAGGCCAGGTCCAGCGGTGTCTGAGTGTCTTGCGTCATGGTGAGAGCGAGGCGCCGCGAAACATTGCGGCCGTTGCGGCCGGGTTCGACGGCCAGTAAGCGTGCATGTAGGTGGCCGTTACCGGTCCCTGCCGATAGAGCGCTTCACCCTCGGCGCCCGTGGTGGCGTGCGCGGCCTTGAGCAGCGGTTGCAGCGGCGTGTCGAGCGTCGAGTAGTGGAACGTGTGGCCCGTCATCGCGCCGTGCGCGGTATCGATGCGCTGCATCGCGAGGCGTGACAGCTTGCGCTGCATGCAGGCCGCGCCGGGCAGGATGCCGAGCATCGCGTGCTGCGTGCCGTCGAGGACCTTGAGCGACTCGACGAGATACAGCATGCCGCCGCATTCCGCGACGACCGGCTTCGCATGCCCGACATGCGTTTCGATCGACGCACGCGTGCGCCGGTTGCCAGCCAGCGTCGCGGCGTGCAGTTCCGGATAGCCGCCGGGCAGATAGAGCGCATCGGCATCAGCGGGCACGGGTTCGTCGGCGAGCGGGGAGAAACGCTCGATGGTCGCGCCCATCGCGGTCAGCACATCCAGATTCGCGGGATAGATGAACGAGAACGCGGCGTCCTGCGCGACGGCGATGCGCACGCCCGCCAGCAGGCGTGGCGGCTCGGGCAGTGTGGCGTCGTCGAAGTGCACGGGCGGCGGCAGCGCGCGCAGCGAGGTTTCAGCGATGGCGTCGGCGGCGCGGTCGAGACGCGCGTCGAGGCCCGCGACTTCATCGGGCTGGGTGAGGCCGAGATGTCGTTCGGGTAGCGCAATATCGTCGGCATTCGATAGATGCCCGCAGTAGAGCAGCCCTGCGGGAATGGTCTCCGACAACATCTGCGCATGGCGCGGCGAGGCCACGCGGTTCGCGAGCACGCCGTAGAACGGCACATCCTCGCGATAGCGCGCGAGCCCGAATGCAATGGCGCCGAAAGTCTGCGCCATGCCGTGCGCGCCGATCACCGCGAGCACCGGCACCTTGAATGCGGCGGCGAGATCGGCGCTGCTTGGCGTGCCGTCGAACAGGCCCATGACGCCTTCGATGAGGATCAGGTCGGCTTCGCTCGCCGCCTGGGCCAGCAGCGCGCGGCATGCGTCGAGGCCGACCATCGACAGATGCAGCGAGTACACGGGCGCGCCGCACGCGCGTTCGAGGATCATCGGATCCAGAAAGTCCGGGCCGGTCTTGAAGACCCGCACCTTCAGCCCGCGACGCGCGTGATGGCGCGCCAGCGCGGCGGTCACCGTGGTCTTGCCCTGGTGTGAAGCGCTTGCGCCGATGAAGAGGGCGGGACAGGACGGCATCGCGTTCAGAACTCCACGCCGCGCTGGGCCTTCACGCCCTGCTCGCGATACGGATGCTTGACGATCCGCATCTCGGTGACGAGATCGGCCAGTTCGACGAGGGCGTCGGGCGCGTGGCGTCCCGTCACGACGACATGCAGCATTGCAGGACGCGCCTTCAGCACGTCGAGTACTTCATCGAGCGGCAGGTAGTCGTACTTGAGCACGGTGTTCAGTTCGTCGAGCACCACCATCTGGTAGTCACCGCTTTCGATCATGCGGCGCGCTTCGTCCCAGCCACGCCGCGCGGTGGCAATGTCGGCTTCGCGGTCCTGCGTGTTCCAGGTGTAGCCGTCGCCCATCGTGACGAAATCGCAGTTCGCGATTGCGCCGAGGAAGTCGCGCTCGGACGTGTGCAGCGCGCCCTTGATGAACTGCACGACGCCGAGCTTCATGCCATGCCCGAGCACGCGCACCGCCATGCCGAACGCAGCGGTGGTCTTGCCCTTGCCGTTGCCGGTGTTCACAATCAGCAGGCCTTTTTCGTGATCTGCCGCTGCCTGCTTTTTCTCATGGCCTTCCTTGCGCCGCTGGGTCATGCGCAGATGGGCTTCGGTATCTTTCTGCATTGGGTGAGTGACATTCTCAGTCGGTCCGCGGCTCGTGGGCTCAGCGCGGAAACCCAAGCCGGACAAGGGCTTGAGGGTTGATGTAGTCGGAACGCGCAGCGAAGTCACACGAACGCTTCAGAACGTCGTGCCTGTCTCGGTGCTGATTCGAGCCTGATAAGCACCGTCTTCGGGAATAGCATGGAAACCATCACGAAGCGCGAGACACAGAGCGGCACAGTTTACACCGCGCGGGTCAGATTGAAGAGGGTCGGCAAGCTGGTCCATGGCGCAGGCAAGAAGTGCGAGAAGCGCGACGCTGCAGTGCTTCGGATGAAGCGCCACGAGGGCGCGCCTCACGACGAACGCGACCTCTTCGGTATGCGGGCTTACGACCGCATGGGCCGGTAGCTATCGGTCGTGCCCGGCGAAGCCCGCGTCGCCAGGCACTTTCGAGCAGGCGACGAGGCGCGACGCCGGGTTTCTCGTCAAAGCGATGCAGCTCAGGGTATCCGGGGCATGACCGGTGGTTTAACGACCACCGGTGGCGTGGAGCCGCCCCGGTTCGTCTCCAGCAAGAGCCGCTGCACCGTAGCCGCCAGCTCGGCGATATAGCCCTCGAGCGCCGCTTTCAACCGCGCCGATTCGACGCGATCCGGCGGCGCATGAGCGTCGATGCTCACACCGTGGCTGAGGCCAAGTTCGACAATGATCTGGTAAGTACGTGCCCAGCAGTCATGCGGGCCTTCGGACAAGATCGAGTCGATACACACCACCGCCTCCTGTGCGAGCCGCATCGTGATCTGAATGCGCTGTATCTCCGCCAGGGTGTCCTGCGACTGCGCAGCCCTCGCTGCAAACTCGGGCTGCGGAATCGCACCCGCTGCCGGCCCGCCCGGCAGGCCGAGTTGCGCATGCCGCCGCATGTCAAAGCTATATTCCGGCACTTCTGCGGCTATACCGTCGAACCCGGCAGACGCCGTGCCCAGGACGCCGGCGACCATCACGCGCGCTTTCATCGACCTCATGGGAACCTCCTTCCAGTCAGTGGAAGAAGCCACGCTACGCGGAGGGCATTAGCGCCGAATGAGGCTGGCGCGAGCACATCCTGCGCTGGCGAGCGAGACGTTGCGCAGCGCGACGACCCGGGTGACGTGCTCATGCCGGGCTAATTCATGGCAGTCATCATTCGTCACGCAACAAGGAAACGGCATCACGAGGAATCACGAAACAGGGCTCATCGCGCTTCGCTTGCTGCATCCGTGAACCAGTCAGGGAGAGATCCATGGACAGCCTGCTTGTCGTGATCGTCGTCGGTGTCGCCTCGCTCGTATTTTATGGCGTGCTGCTCGGGTGGATTTGGTCGCTGCGGCCGCGTGAAAGCAATATCGATCCTTCCGTGAAGAATCAGCGGTGACTGTCATTCGGAGCAACACGATGGACGCGTTTTATCTGTATCTCGAACTCGTGGCACTGACCATACTGATCTGGCTTTGTTACGACAAACTCAAGCCCGTGGTCGCAAAGCCGCTGGGATGCAAGGAAGTCATGCAGGGCGGGGTCGATCCCGCGATCAGGCGCCGCTTCCGAATGCTCCGCGCGCCGCTGCGATCGCGACGGTTACGCCGCAATCGATCGTCTTCGGCACGATGAGCGTGGCCGAGTTGCCCGCGAGCAGCGCACAAGGCTCGCAGACGCCATCGACGTTCAGGTGCTTGCGTGTGTGATGGGAGCGCGCCGTGTGCGGCGCCTGCGCGATCTCCGCGCCGCTGAAGAAGCGCAACGGCAGATGGTGGCGTGTGCAGAAGGCGAGCAGACCGGCTTCGGCGCGCTTCGTGTCGATGGTGGCGACCATGGCGATATCGCCGAATGCATGCGGGCCGAGCGCGGCTTGCACTGCGTGTTCGATGGCATCGGCGCTCGTGCCTCGCCTGCAGCCGATGCCTACGGCGAGCTTCGAGGGGAGCGGCAAGGCGCGATCGATGGCGTGATTCATCGCGAGGCGGGTGGGTAGTCGAGGGGCGAGTGGGGATTTTAACGTGCAGTGCATGAACGTTTCCTGGAACGCGACGCCCTTCAAGTTTCCTCTTCCAGACAGGCTACCGTATCAAAACCCCCGTGTTAAAATTTGCGTCCGGCTTGCCTGACAAGGCTTTGCGGCATTTCGCTCCGGTCTCGACCGTGCAAGGATCTGCGCACCGTCCTCGCCAGCCACGCACGCGAAACGCGCAAGATCATCCCGCCGCGCCTCACGCATCCCCAACGCCACACCACCCCCGGAGCCACGATGCAAACCCGCAAGATTCCCGTTACCGTCGTGACCGGCTTTCTCGGCAGCGGCAAGACCACGTTGATGCGGCATATCCTGTCCAACGCACAGGGCAAGCGCATTGCAGTGATCGTCAACGAGTTCGGCGAACTCGGGATCGACGGCGAGATCCTCAAAGGTTGCGGCATCGGCTGTGACGACGAATCCGCTTCCCCGGACCGCAATCTCTACGAACTCGCCAACGGCTGTCTCTGCTGCACCGTGCAGGAAGAGTTCTATCCCGTAATGGAACAGTTGCTCGAACGGCGCGACAGCATCGACCACGTGCTGATCGAGACCTCGGGTCTCGCGTTGCCCAAGCCGCTCGTGCAGGCGTTCAACTGGCCGTCGATCCGCAACGCCTTCACCGTCGATGCAGTCGTCACCATGGTCGATGGCCCCGCCGCCGCGAGCGGCCAGTTCGCGGCGAACCCGGTCGCCGTCGATGCGCAGCGCAAGGCCGATCCGAATCTCGATCACGAATCGCCGCTGCATGAGCTGTTCGAAGACCAGCTTTCGTCGGCGGACCTCGTCATCGTCAACAAGACCGACCTGATGGACGCCGAGGCCCTGCACAAGGTCGAAGCGCTCGTGCGCCCCGAGATCCCCGCTGAAGTGAAGATCGTGCCCGCGCACATGGGCAAGCTCGACATTCATGCATTGCTCGGTCTCGAAGCGGCCTCGGAAGAGACCATTCACCTGCGCCACGATCATCATGGCTCGCCCGACGAAGCGGGTCACGCCGATCACCACCACGACGAATTCGATTCAGTCGTCGTGCACGCACCGGTTGCCTCGCGCGAACAGGCGATCGCCGCGTTGCAGGCGCTCGTCGGGCAGCACACGATCTATCGCGTGAAGGGTTTCGCCGCGTTGCCGGGCGCGGCCATGCGGCTCGTGGTGCAGGGCGTCGGGCAACGTTTCGACAGCTACTTCGATCGTCGCTGGGAAGCGCACGAAGACCGGCAGCAGAGCCGCTTCGTGCTGATCGGCGAGGACTTGAGCGCGGACGCGTTGCAGCCCGCCTTCGAAGCCGCGCTCGCGAACGCTTCCGTGCAGGCGTAACCCGCCATGCATCTGCTGCGCACGACTCCGGGCGGTTTCGTCGACGACGCGCAGGGCGTCATGCGCATCGAGCAGACCCGCGCGCCGATCGTCATTCTTAGTTCCGCCGATACCACGCTTGCCTTGCTGGCAAGCGTGGTGCCGCGTCTGGAGCCCGGTTTCCCCGAGGTGCGGCTCGCGAATCAGGCGTTCCTGCGCCAGCCGGCTTCCGTCGATTTCTACGTCGACGATGTCCTGAGTCACGCACAGGTCGTGGTCGTCGATCATCTCGGCGGCGAATCGTACTGGCCGTATGGCATCGAGCGCCTCGTGACGCTGGCGAACCAGCAGCGCCAGATGCTCGCGATGTTCTCGGGCGATCTCACGGAAGACCCGAACCTGATCGCCAGAAGCACCGTCGACCCGGCGTTCTGCCGTCAACTCTCGCGCTATCTGCGCGAAGGCGGCGCGCGCAATGCGGAAGCGTTCCTGCGCGCCATCGCGCGGCGTGCTCTGGATTACGGGACCGAACCGCCGCCGCCGGCCGCGCTGCCCGCGGTAGCGATCTATCATCCGGAACACGAGATCGCCACGGTCGCGGACTGGCAGGCGCGCTGGACGAAGGACGCACCGGTCGTCGCCATCCTGTTCTATCGCGCGCATTTGCAATCGGGCAACACGGCCGTATTCGATGCACTCGTCGAAGCGCTCGAACGGGAAGGCCTGAACCCGCTCCCGATCGCCATTGCATCGCTGAAGGACAGCGTGAGCCGCGAAGTGGTCGAGCGCGTCTGCGCCGAACATCACGCGGCGCTCGTGCTGAATACCACGGCATTCGCGGCGGGCGTGATCGGCGAGAGCGAGGCGTTCGAAGTCGCGGGCGATGCACCCGTGCTGCAGGTCATCCTGAGCGGCGGCAATCGTGAGGACTGGCAGCAGTCCAATCATGGCCTGAACTCGCGCGATGTCGCGATGCACGTGGCGCTGCCCGAAGTCGATGGCCGCATCATCACGCGCGCGGTGAGCTTCAAGGGTCTGGCGTATCACTGCAAGCACACACAGGTCGATGTGGTGCGCTATCAGGCCGACGAGGAACGCGTGCGTTTCGTCGCCGAACTGAGCCGGCGCTGGTGCAGGCTGCGCCAGGCGCCGAATGCGCAGAAGCGTATCGCGCTTGTGCTGGCGAACTATCCGGCCAGCGAGGGACGCATCGGCAATGGCGTCGGGCTCGATACGCCGGCATCGGCCATCGGCATTCTGTCGATGCTCGCGCGCGAAGGCTATCGCGTCGGCCCGATTCCGGCAGATGGCGACGCGCTGATCGGCATGCTGACGGAAGGCGTGACCAACGACCCGCTCGTGCGCGACCTGCGGCCCGCGTTGCAGAGCCTGTCGATGGCGGATTACCTCGACGCGTATCGCACGCTGCCCGCCGACGCGCGCGCCGCGCTCGAAGCTGTCTGGGGCGCGCCGGAAGACGATCCCACCGTGCGGCGTGGCCGCTTCATGATCGCGGGGTATCGCTGCGGCGAAGTGTTTGTCGGCATCCAGCCCGCGCGTTCGCGCGAACGCAACGATTACGCGAGCTATCACGACGCTGAACTCGTCCCGCCGCATGCGTATCTGGCGTTCTACTTCTGGCTGCGCATGCGTTTCCAGGTGGATGCGATCGTGCACGTCGGCAAGCACGGCAATCTCGAATGGCTGCCGGGCAAGAGCGTCGCGTTGTCTTCATCATGCTGGCCCGATGCGATTCTCGGCCCGATGCCGCATCTCTATCCGTTCATCGTCAACGATCCGGGCGAGGGCAGCCAGGCCAAGCGCCGCGCGCAGGCGGTCATCATCGATCACCTGATGCCGCCGCTCACGCGCGCGGAGAACTACGGGGCCTTGCAGGACCTCGAACGGCAGGTCGACGAATACTACGAAGCGCTGATGGTGGATGTGCGCCGCGCAAAGCTGTTGCGCCAGTCCATTCTCAGGACCATCGTCGAGAACCGGCTGCATGAGGAACTCGGGCTCGATGCTCCGCGCGACATCGCGGGCGAAGACACGTTGCTGACGCGCGCCGATGCCTATCTCTGCGAGTTGAAGGAAGCGCAGATCCGCGACGGCCTGCATGTCTTCGGCGTGTCGCCGGAGGGCACGCAGCGGAGCGACACGCTGCTGGCGCTCGGGCGCTTTCCTGTCGGCGATGCACAGGGCGCGAACGCCAGTCTCATCACGGCGCTCGCACGCGATCTGCAACTCGGCGATGGCTTCGACCCGCTCGACTCGGACTGGGCCGCGCCATGGACGGGTCCGCGTCCGTCGGCGCTAATGGCATTGAGCGATGCCCCGTGGCGGCATCATGGCGACACGCGCGAACGCCTCGAATGGTTAGCGATGCAACTATTGTCGGACGACGCACAGGAGGCGCCCGGCGCGCATGCGTCGCTGGTGCTCGGGCGCTTGCGGCGCGAGGTGCTACCGCGCCTCGATGCCTGCGGACCGCAGGAACTGCTGCAACTGAAACGCGGGCTCGAAGGACGCTTCGTGCCGCCGGGTCCGAGCGGTTCGCCTTCGCGCGGCCGTCCCGATGTCTTGCCCACAGGCCGCAACTTTTATTCGGTCGATACCCGCGCATTGCCGACTCAATCCGCCTGGTCGCTCGGACTCAAGTCGGCGAATGCGCTGGTCGAGCGGCATGTTCAGGATCACGGCGATTTTCCGCGGGCCATTGGCTTGTCCGTGTGGGGCACGGCGACGATGCGCACCGGCGGCGACGACATCGCACAGGCGTTTGCGTTGATCGGCGTGCGGCCGAAGTGGGCGGCGGGCAGCCATCGCGTGACGGACTTCGAGATCCTGCCGATCTCGATCTTCAACCGGCCGCGCATCGACGTGACGCTGCGGGTGTCGGGCTTTTTCCGCGACGCCTTCGCGAACCTGATGCATCTCTTCGACGCCGCCGTGCAGGCCGTGGCCGCCCTCGACGACGAGCCCGCCGACGTCAATCCGATCCGCGCGCGCATCCTGCGCGAACGCGACGAACTGATGGCGCGCGGCATGGACGCCGACGCGGCGCGGCGGCAAGCGGGCTGGCGCGTGTTCAGCACGAAGCCGGGCGCGTATGGCGCGGGCCTTCAGGAACTGATCGACGCGAAGCAATGGCAGACGGACGCCGATCTCTCCGCCGCTTATCAAAGCACGGGCGGCTATGCGTATGCGCAGTCCGGCGATGGCGTGGAGGCGCGCGCAAGTTTTGGCACGCGGCTCTCGACGCTCGATGTCGTGTTGCAGAACCAGGACAACCGCGAGCATGACCTGCTCGATTCGAACGACTATCACCAGTTCCAGGGCGGCATGGTCGCGGCCGTGCGCTATCTGTCCGGCGTGCAGCCGCAGGCCTATAACGCCGATCACAGCAATCCCGCCGCGCCCCGCGTGCGAACGCTGCATGAGGAAATTGCGCGCGTGGTCCGTGCGCGGGTCGTCAATCCGAAATGGATCGACGGCGTGAAGCGGCACGGCTACAAGGGCGCGTCTGAAATGGCCGCGACGGTCGATTACCTGTTCGGCTATGACGCGACCGCGCGCGTGGTGTCCGATCATCAATACGCGCTCGTCACCGATGCCTATGTGAACGATCCCGCCACGCGCGACTTCATCGCGCGGCACAATCCGCACGCGCTGCAATCGATCTGCGAGCGGCTGCTCGAAGCCATGGAGCGCGGTCTGTGGCAGCACCCCGCTGATTATCGCGACCAGGTCGAGCGGCATCTGCTCGATGTCGAGCAACGCATCGAGGGCCGACAGTCTTGAATCCACCTCTTTCTTCTCCGGTATTTCCGTTCGCTGCGCTCGTCGGTCAGGACGGCTTGCAGCAGGCGCTGTTGCTGGCGGCGGTGGATCCGTCGATCGGCGGGGTGCTGGTCAGCGGGCCGCGCGGCACGGCGAAGTCCACGGCCGCGCGCGCGCTTGCCGAACTGTTGCCGGAGGGGCGGCTCGTGAGCCTGCCGCTCGGTGCGAGCGAGGAGCAACTGATCGGCACGCTGGATTTGCAGAGCGCGTTGCGTGACGGCGGCGTGAGCTTCTCGCCGGGTTTGCTCGCGAAGGCGCATCTCGGGGTGCTGTATGTCGATGAAGTGAACCTGCTGCCGAATCCTCTCGTGGATCAGTTGCTGGATGTCGCGGCGAGCGGGGTGAACATCGTCGAGCGCGACGGCATTTCGCACCGCCATGACGCGCGCTTCGTGCTGATCGGCACGATGAATCCGGAAGAGGGCGAATTGCGGCCGCAACTGCTGGACCGGTTCGGGCTGGCGGTGGAAATGAGCAACTGTTTCGACGCGGCCGTGCGCCAGCGGATCGTCAAGGCGCGGCTCGAATTCGATGCCGATCCCGCAGCCTTTCGTGCGCGACATGAAGCGGCACAGGCGGCGCTGCATGCACGCATTCATGCGGCGCGCGCGGCGCTCGCCTCCTTCACTTTCGACGACGGCGTTCACGCGCGTGTGAGCGAACTGTGCATTGCGGCGCATGTGGACGGACTGCGCGCCGACCTCGTGATGCTGCGCGCGGCGCGCGCGCTGGCGGCGCTGGAAGGCGCCGCCGATGTCACGGTCACGCATGTGGAGCGGGTGGCGGATGCGGTGTTGCGGCATCGCAGGCGCGAGGATGAAGCGTCTGCGTCTTCTTCTTCCTTGCCGCCTCCGGACCGCGATCCGGCGCCTACCCAAGCTGATTCCGGCGATAGCGATTGGGGCCATCTTCCGCCCGAGCCTGCCGGCATCACGAAGATCAAGCACGTAAGGCCGCTCGCCGCAAAAAAAGCCTGAACCATCGAAGGCTTGACGCGGATGCCGGAGAGCATCGTCTTCGATGGAAAGCGGCGCGTTCACCCGGCCGTCATGTCTCGCGTGAGGGCGATGCAAGCGTGTCCATCGACTGGCCGGCTACGTTACGCGCCCGGCGCGCGGCGCGTCTTCAGCCGGAGCATTTGCGGGTTCGACGCAAGCAAGGCGAAGCCGCTGCGTTGCATTGTTTCGTGCTGGATTGCTCGGCCTCGATGCTCGCGGGCGAACGTCTCGCGCGCGCGAAGGGCATGCTCGTCGCAATGTTTGATCGCGCGTATCGCGAGCGTGCGGAGATTGCGCTGGTGTGTTTCGGCGGCGGGCGTGCTGAAGTGCGTCGTCAGCCGGGCGCGGCGCATGTCTTCAACGAGCGCTGGATCGCGCCGATCGGCGGCGGCGGGGGTACGCCGCTCGCGCTCGGGCTTGCGCGTGCTTCGGCGCTGCTGACGCGTGCGGCACGGCGCAGGCCATCGCAGCGGCGCTCGCTGTGGCTGCTGACGGACGGGCGGACCAATGAGCAGCCGGATCGGCCACGGGATGCGGACCGGATTGTGGTCGTGGATTTTGATGAGCATTTGGTGCGCGTGGGACGGTGCAGGGCGTTTGCGCAGGCGTGGGATGCGGAGTATGTGACGGCGGGGGACGCTGTGTCGACGGGGTGATGCGATTCTTCTGAATTCGTCGCAGAAAGCCTTCGCGTCATTGTCAGTGAATCGATTCGCGACCAGAATGCCGCTCAATCTGACTTCCGCTGAGACCGCTGCATGCATCAATCTGTTGCTTCCGAGTCGCGGCGTGCGGCAACGGTTCTACGACGCTTCATGGCTTGCATGGCGTTTATCGGCTCTCCAGTTGCCGCCGACTCGCCGGAAGCGCCCCAACGCACCTACGCCGACAACTACAGAGACATGGTGCTGGCTACCTGCATCGCAACGGCCTACGACAGCAGCGCGGACGCACGAATCGATTCCGGAAGCAGCGTCAGTGCGCTGCGTGACTGGACCTACTACGATCTCGACCGGACGCCCCAGGCCATCACGTCACTTGTGAAGGCTTACCTTGAACGGGACTATCACAGCCCGCTTGCCGAAGCCGAAACGAACGGCCTCGACATTCGCTTCGACTTCCTCAAATGCCTCGACCTGTATCACAGCGAGGATCTGGACCGTCTGGTGAAGGCCATGGTGATCGACCCGAACCGCCGCATCCACTCACCCTCACACGGACGCTTCACTCATACCACCGCGGCGTATAAACCCAGTCGCCCACCGTCCGCGTGGTTGATGATCCGACGATAACCATCGTCCGCATATCGACGAGATCGCTGGTCAGCGCGCCCAGCGTCACGATGCGCAGGCGTTCCCCCGGACGGCCGATGTCCCGTCCCAAGACGACTGGCGTCTCCGTCCGTCGATGCTGCCTGACGATCTCCATTGCGCGGTCGAATTGCCAGGGCCGTGCCTTCGATAGCGGGTTGTAGAAAGCCATCACCAGATCGGCCTCGCCGGCATGCGCGATGCGTTTCTCGATCACGCTCCACGGCTTCAGGTTGTCGGACAGCGAGAGCACGCAGAAGTCGTGACCGAGCGGCGCGCCCGCCCGCGCCGACGTCGCCAGCGAGGCCGACACGCCCGGCACGATCGCAAGCTTCACCGCGTGCCAGTCAGTACGATCGGCGCCGCCGTTGTCGAGCGCTTCGAGCACCGCCGCGGCCATGGCGAACACGCCCGGATCGCCCGACGACACCACGACCACACGCCGTCCCTCGCTCGCCAGTTCGAACGCATGTCGCGCGCGCTGCAATTCCTCGCGGTTGTCGGTCATGTGCGCGCGCTGGTCGTCGCGGAACGGCCCGGCCATGCGCACATAGGTTTCGTAGCCGAGCACGTCCTGCGCTTCATCGAGCGCACGGCGCGCGGCCGGCGTCAGCAAGTCGGCGCTGCCGGGGCCGAGGCCCAGCACCGTCAACGTGCCGCGCATACGGCCGATGGCAAGCGCATCGACCGGCTTATCCGCGACGTGCAGCGCGACGCCGTTCGAGCCGGCAACGTCGAAGGGCGCGGCATCGCACAGGCGCAGTGGCACGCCGAGCGCATGCGCGGCATCGGTGAGCGCTTCGAGTGATGCGTGCCACGGGGGGGCAATCAGCGCGGCCAGCGCGAGCGGCGCGAGTCCGCGTTCGCGCAACGCGATGCGCACACGTTCCGCGATATCGTCTGCGATGCCCGCATCGTCGATCCAGGCCAGCACGCAGCGCGGATGAATCACGAGACTGTCCGGCGTGGCCGTGGCCGCGCCATACGGCGTGATGCGCACGGTGAGACGCGCGTCGGCGGCGCGTGGCAGCGGCGTGTCGTCGAGCCAGGGCGCGTGGCCTTCGATGCGCGTCGTCTCGCCCGCCAGCAGCCCGGACACGAAGCGCTTGCCTTGCTCGAGGTCCGCCAGCGCATAGCCCTCGGGCGGCGCGAGCAGGCATTGGCCGAAGCGCAGTTCGCCGCTCGTCGTGATGGCAGGCGCGACCTGCAAGCACGCGGCGATCTCGCGTGCCAGTACATTCACGCCGCTGATGCCGCCGAGCAGCGGCACGACCGCGCTGCCGTCCTGGGCGACGGCCAGCACCGGCGGTTCCGCGCCCTTGTCGGCAAGACACGGCGCGAGCGCGCGGATCACGATGCCCGCGGCGCACAGCGCGACCACCGGCGTGCCCGCCGCATACAGCGAACGCAGGTGCGCGCCGAAATCGTCATAGGCGATGTCGGCGGCGTGCGGATCCACGCGGCTCGCCAGCCCATGGATGAGCGCGCCGGGAACCTGCGCCTGGATGCGTCGCGCGGTGTCGAGCGCGGCGCTGCCCAATACGACGATCGCCGGCGCAGTCACGCCCGTCAAGCCTGCCATTTCTTCCCCGGCACGACGAGCAGCGAGAAATACGGCGACGCCATCGGATCGACTTCATCGAGCGCGACGATGCGCTGATTCGCCATCGTCGCCCGTTCCACGTAGAGCGCGCGGTCGTCGAGGCCGAGTTCGGCCAGCACGCGGCGCACTTTCTCGAAGTTGCGGCCGAGCTTCATGATGACGGCCGCGTCGGCGGCTTCGAGACGGCGCTTCAGGTCCGCTTCCGGCAACACGCCGGACAGCACCGACAAACTCTGGTTGCGATACACCAGCGGCACGCCGAGCACTGCGACGCCGCCCAGCATCGAACACACGCCGGGCACGACCTCTGCCTCGAAACGCGTCGCGAGGCGGTCGTGCAGATACATGTACGAGCCATAGAAAAAGGGATCGCCTTCGCAGATCACCGCGACATCGCGTCCGGATTCGAGATGGCCCGAGATGTCGAGGGCCGCGTCGTCGTAGAACGCGCTGATGATGGTCTCGTAGCAAAGCGGCGGTTCGAGCGCTTCGGTCGTGACCGGATAGACGAGCGGCAGACGGGTTTGCGCCTCGTCGAGATGCGACTCGATGATGCCGAACGCGTTGCCCTTCTTGCCCTTCGCCACAAAATACGCGACCACCGGCGCGGCCTTCAGCAGGCGCAGCGCCTTCAGCGTGAGCAGTTCCGGATCGCCCGGACCGACGCCCAGGCCATAGAGACGTCCGCTCATCATTCGACCTCCGAGGCCAGCGCGTTCACGGCGGCGGCGGCCATCGCGCTGCCGCCGCGCCGGCCGAGCAGCGCGACATACGGGATGCCGCGGCTGTCGGCGGCGAGCATCGCCTTCGACTCCGCCGCGCCGATGAATCCCACCGGAAAGCCCAGGATCAGCGCGGGCCGGGGGGCGCCGGCGTCGAGCATGTCGAGCAGATGGAACAGGGCCGTCGGCGCATTGCCGATCGCGACGATCGCGCCTTCGAGGTCCGGCCGCCAGAGTTCGAGCGCCGCGGCCGAGCGCGTGTTGGCGAGCGCGCGGGCGCGGTCGGGAACCGAGGCATCGGCGAGCGTGCAGATCACGCGGTTGGCCGCCGGCAGGCGCGCACGCGTGATGCCTTCGGCGACCATGCGCGCATCGCACAGGACCGGCGCACCGGCCGCGAGCGCGCGGCGGCCGGCCAGGCCCGCACCGGGCGAGAAGCGCAGGTCGCTCACGATATCGACCATGCCGCAGGCATGAATCAGCCGCACCGCGAGCTTTTCGAGATCGGCGGGGACGGCGGCGAGGTCGGCTTCGGCGCGGATCGTCGCAAACGACTGGCGATAGATCTCCGCGCCGTCGCGGATGTAGTCAAGCATCGGTCGTGCTCCGGGCGAGCCGTTCGGCCGCCTCTTCGATAGTCAGGTTGCAGGCAGCGAGATGCTCGCCGCGATAAAGGTCGTAATGTCCCGGCGTGCGCGCCAGCAGCGTTGCCTCGACCGGATGCGCCGCCGCGCACGAACGCTCGCAGCCGCTCAGATGCACCTGCGTCAAGGCGTGCGCAGGCAGGAGCGGGGCCAGGCGCTGGGCATCGGCTTTCGTGTCCGCGCGGCTTTTGGCGCAGCCGGCGGAACCGGCGCACGCGATCAGGCGCGCGAACGGGTCGCGCGGTTCCGTGGCGAGGCCCAGCGCGCGCAGTTCACGCAGGACGTCGTGTGCGGCGTGCGGCGCGAGGTCAGGGATCAGCACGCTTTGCCATGGCGTCATCGCAAGACGGCCCGAGGCGTAGGTCGTCGAAAGGGCGGCGAGGGCATCGAGTGTGGCGGCGTCGAGGCGTCCAAGCGGGGCTTGTGCGCCGGCGTAGGCGTTCGTTTTCGTATTCGTATCGGCGTGCGCGCCGAGGCGCCGCGTGGCGTCGGACGAGGCGCGTCGCCAGGAATGCAACGCCGTCTCCGTCTCGGGGAAGGCGAGGGCATGTGTGCCGGCCCGCGCCAGCAGATCGCGCATGCGATGCTCGTCGGGCTGTGCAAGCGCAAGGAAGCGGCGGAGTACACCGGTCACGAAGGGGACGACATCGTTACGAGGAATCACGCCGAGCGCGGGCGCATCGTGCTGGTGTCGTGGAATCGTGCCGGCGAGACCGAAGGCGAAACGCGCGCCGCCATCGAGCGCGGCAAGCCACACGTCATGCGGATGATCGAGCATCGCGAGTTGCTCGCCGCCATCGAGCTGCAGCGCGAATTTCGGCGACAGCGCATACAGCGCGGCATCGGCCTGCATCGCGGCGATGAGATCGGCAGCGAGTGTGCGCGTGGCGTCGCTCGCGAGCGGGCTCAGCATCAGGTTGCGGATGTCGTCGGCGCTTTCGGTCGCGGGCGCCAGGCCCGCAGCGGAAGCGATGTCGACGAGGCGCGCGTGGGCGTCGGCGCGAATGCCGCGCAGTTGCAGGTTCGCACGATTGGTCACTTCGATCACCCCGGAACCGCACTCGCGCGCCGCGCGCGCCACGGCTCGGGCGGCGTCGGCGCTCAGTGCGCCGCCCGTCAGGCGCAGGCGCGCGAGACCGCCATCGCGCGCGGGCACGACACGCATCAGCCCCGGACACGCGGAGGTGCGGGGTGCGGTCGCAGGCACGGGATGGTCGAGTGAATTCAAAGGCATGGCCCGTGAGGTTTCGCAGGTGATGTGCGAACCGGATGACATGGTCCGGTTGGCGTCGCGCGAAAACGTTCGGTTGGCAAGTCGCCAGGCTCGCAGGTCGTCATTCGCGCCAGGGGTTCATGTGCGGCAGTGGCACGGACTCGCTGCGTACAATTTCCAGGCTCCGCCGGCGTTCCCAAAATATGCCGCAAAGCCTTGTCAGGCAAGGCAGGTCCGAATTCTAACATCGAACATCGTGCCCCAAACCGGTGCTCGGCATGCACGCATGGGCGCATGAATGTCATCAGGATGCGGGTCATTAGCGCGATTCGATGGCCGCTGAAGAAATGAGTCAAGGCTGTTGGGCAAGCATTTCTTGCGCTTGTATGTGTGCGGGCATTTTCTTCAGGCGGCATTTGAATTCGTGACACAAAGCGACACACAGGCTTTTGTTATCGCGATATTTTTGACGGATTGTTTGATGACACGGAGACGTGACCCATGATGCATTTGCCCGTCCAGAAGTCCTTTCGCACGATGCAAAGCGGAACACGGCGCGGCAATCTTGGTTTTATCGAATCAGGCTGTGTCACAGTCAAGTTGGAATCGTATGGATAGGAAGGTGGGACATCCCGCACACATGGAACCGCGTCTGAGGTCATGAAACGAAACACAGCCCGTGTCGATTGGGTGACTGTTTTTCTGGGCGCATGCCTGATCGCGATATTTGGTCAATTGACGTGGATGGACATTGATTTTTATCTCGAATCCACAGTGACTGTGGGCGAAGTCGTCAAGTTGAATCATGGTGGTTACCACCCGGAAGTCTCTTTCACGACGGACAAGGGCGTAACCGTCACTTTCCCCGGCAGCAGCACCTACCCAGTGGAAGCAGGTGATCGCTTTGAAGTGCGTTATCTGCGCCGCGCGCCCGATATGCAACCGAAGGTGAACCAGACACTGAACCTGTTTGATTTCATGCCGCTCATCTTTGGCGTCGTGGTGGTGGTATCTGGACTGATGGGGAAGTCCCTGCTGAACTTCGGATCGAAGAATGATCAATTATAAGAAGAGTCGTTGGCGGTATAACACCGGTGCCAGCGTGGCCGGAGCGTTGGGCCCTTTATCCGCTGCGCGCGGCATACTCTTGCTGGATGATCCTGCGAACCTATCTCATCGTTTCAGCTTTTCCACGTTTGGAATCAGTCTTCTTAGTCTGAGAATACCAAAGCAGTTCCAGCTTCCCGATTTGCCCTTGCCAAAACGTCGCGGGTTGACTGGCTCCGGCTCGACCACGGATTTCTGGGGCGAAGGAGTCGTTTTTAAGAACGACTCTTTTCAAGGCGAAGAACTGTCGGCAACTGACTTTCGCGGCGGCGCGTTCATCGCCGAGTTGGGTGGCGGGTTGCTGATCGCCAAGGCTTACACAGTCATGCACATGGGCATTCCGGAGGCATTGATGCTTGCGTGCGCTGCCTGTCCGGCCTTGGTCGGTATGGCAGCGAGAAACGCCAAGGCCATGATTGTCATGAAGGGTATCAGCGAAGGTTTGATTGACGGAGTGGGCTTGTCCTCGTCGATCGGCTTTGTCTCTCACGGTTGAAATTATTTGACGCGCATTATGAATTCTTATCGTTCAAGAAAGGGAATGCATGGAAACTTTTGTCCTTGTTGACGGCATCGAAGGCGAATCGCAGAGCGTACCCAAAGCGATTGATGTCATCTCTTTCAAGTGGTCGCTGCATCAGGCGTCCGGCGCATCGCGCTTTGGTGAACAAAGTGGACCGCGAGCAGCCATTCGCGACGTGGAGTTCGTTCATGGCCTGGATCGCGCCAGCCCGAATTTGGCCAAGTACTGTGCCGTAGGTCAGCACATCCCTAACGCCGCGCTGTTTTCACGTATGGCCGGAGGAACGCCGCAGGAATTCATGCGGTGGAGCATGGTTGATGTGAGGGTTACGGCCGTGGAACCAGTCGGCGCGGGCGGCATCATCGTTGAACGCGTCGCGCTTTCTTTTGTTCGAATGAAATATGAGTATGTTCTGTTGACGAACCTGGGACAGAAGGGAGGAACCGTAACCGCCTTGTTTGACCTTCGCACCTAAGCGAGCCGTGTCATTACTATGCCGACCCCGTCGGACGGAACATTCCTGTGTGCCCTTGTGCCGCGTCACAGTCGAGCGGTGCGCGTTCCTGAATCAAGCCCGCCGCCCACTGCCTTCTCTGCTTCGATTTGATTCAGACCACGGAAAACGGGACGGACGCATGTAATCTATGAGAGTCGTTTCGTCGGGCCTTCAAGATTGACGCGCCTTCACGAAGCTCGCGCGGCATAACACCCGAACCGTGCACTTGGAAGGGCAACCCAGCCCCCGGCGGACCTGTATCATGCCCGCTTTTACCGACCATCCGGCCCCATCGGCCCCTTGCGCGCCGCACCGCACGGGTCACCACCCAAGGCCAGATCCACAACGAGGAGATGCCGCATGTCGACCTGGCTGACCGTCGTTGGCATCGGCGAGGACGGCTGGCACGGCCTGTCCCGCGCCGCGCGCCGCGCGCTCGTCGAAGCGCAGGCCATCCATGGCGGCGAGCGTCATCTCGCGCTGCTGCCGCCCCGCATCGCCGCGCGCCGCGTGCCGTGGCCCCGACCCTTTTCCATCGACGCCGTGCTCGCCGAACGCGGCGACGGCAAGACCCGCATCTGCGTGCTCGCGAGCGGCGATCCGATGTGCTTCGGGGTCGGCGCAACGCTCGCGCGTGAAGTCGCCGGCGACGAAATGCGCGTGCTGCCCGCGCCGTCGTCGCTGTCGCTGGCCGCAGCGCGCCTGCACTGGGCGCTTCAGGACGTGGCGTGCGTGTCGCTCGTCAACCGGCCGGCGGCGTCCCTGCTTGCCGACGTCCATCGCGGCGCGCGTCTGCTCGTCCTGAGCGCCGACGGCGCCACGCCCGCCGAAGTCGCCACGCTGCTCACCGCGCATGGTTTCGGCGCGAGCCGCATGAGCGTGTTCGAGCATCTGGGCGGCGCAAGCGAGCGCCGTATCGACGAACGGGCCGACGACTGGCGCGAGCCGCGCGTTGCCGCACTCAACCTGATCGCAATCGACTGCCGCACGCACGCCGGCCACGCCGGACCGCCGCTGACGCCCGGCCTGCCCGACGACGCCTACCGGCACGACGGCCAGCTCACCAAGCGCGCGGTGCGTGCCGTGACGCTGGCGCATCTCGCGCCGCAGCCAGGCGAATTGCTGTGGGACGTGGGCGCGGGCTGCGGCTCGATCGGCATCGAATGGATGCGGGCGCACCGGGCCTGCCGTGCCATTGCGATCGAAGCGAATGAAAGCCGGCAGCGGCTCATCGAGTACAACCGCGACGCGCTCGGCGTGCCCGCGCTGCAACTCGTGAAGGGCGAGGCGCCCGCCGTGCTTCAGGGCTTGCCCGCGCCGGACGCCGTGTTCATCGGCGGCGGGCTGACCACGCCCGGCGTGCTCGATGCGTGCTGGTCGCGCCTGCGTCAGGGCGGACGGCTCGTCGCCAATGCCGTCACCTTGCAAAGCGAGATGGCGCTGGTCGAATGGCGCGCGCGTCACGGCGGCGAACTGACGCGTATCGCTGTCGCACAGGCAGAGCCGCTCGGCAGTTTCGATACCTGGCGCCAGGCGCTGCCCATCACGCTGCTGCAAGGGAGCAAGCCATGAGCGCCCTGCGTGCGTTCTCCAGCAAGGCTGGCGCGACATGAAGCGCATTCTCCTGTTGGGCGGCACCGGCGACGCGCTCGCGCTCGCGCGCGCACTGCCCGCCGGTCACGTCTATAGCCTCGCGGGCCTCGGGCGCGTACCGGACGATCTGGCGTGCACGGTGCGTGTAGGCGGGTTCGGCGGCATCGATGGGCTCGGCGCTTATCTGCGTGACGCGCACATCGCGCTGGTCGTCGATGCAACGCATCCGTATGCCGCGCAAATGAGCCGTCACGCGCGCGCCGCTTGCGACGCCACCGGCGTGCCGCTCTGGGCCGTACGCCGTCCCGCGTGGCCCGCACAGTCCGGCGACGACTGGCGCTTCGTCCACGACTGGCACGGCATCGTGGCCGGCATCGCCGGATTCGGCCGGCCGCTTTTCACGCTCGGGCGCGAACCGCTCGCGCATCTCGACGAAATTCCCGCATCGCAATACTGGACCGTGCGCTGTCTCGAAGCGCATGCGGGCAACGCTCGCGCGCGGATCATCGACGCGCGCGGCCCGTTTTCCATCGAAGGCGAACGCGCGCTGTTCGATGCGGCCCACATCGATGTCGTCATCAGCAAGCACAGCGGCGGACGCGCGACCGAAGCGAAGCTGACGGTTGCGCGCGAACGCGGCCTGCCGGTCATCATGCTCGCGCGTCCTGATCTGCCCGCCGGCGACCGCAGTTTCGATACCGTCGCTGAAATACTCGACGCCCTGGCGCTTCAATCCTCGATCAAAGCATGACTGTCTATTTCATCGGCGCCGGACCCGGCGATCCCGAACTCATCACCGTGAAAGGCCAGCGGCTGGTCCGCACGTGCCCCGTGCTGCTCTATGCGGGTTCGCTCGTGCCGAAGGACGTGCTCGCCGGTCATCGCGCGGAGAAGTGCATCGATACCGCCGAACTCGACCTCGATACGATCGTCGCGCTGCTGCACGACGCGCACGTCGCCGGGCAGGACGTGGCGCGCGTGCATTCCGGCGATCCATCGCTGTACGGCGCGATCGGCGAGCAGATGCGCCGGCTCGACGCGCTCGGCATCCCCTATGAGATCGTGCCCGGCGTGACGGCGACGGCCGCATCGGCGGCGGCGCTCCGGCGCGAGCTCACGCTGCCCGGCATCTCGCAGACGGTCATCCTCACGCGCTACGCCACCCGTACGGCCATGCCGCCGGGTGAAGCGCTCGCGGACCTGGCGCGACACCGCGCGACGCTCGCGATTCATCTCGGCGTGCGTCACATCGAGCGTATCGTCGCTGACCTGGTGCCGCATTACGGCGTGGATTGTCCGGTGGCCGTGGTGTTTCGCGCGAGCTGGCCCGACGAGACGCGCATCGAAGGCACGCTCGCGGACATCGCGCAAAAGGTGCGCGCGGCGGGCGTCGAACGCACGGCGATGGTGCTCGTCGGCCGCGTGCTGTCCGCCGACGGCTTCACAGACTCCACGCTCTACGGCAGTTGAGCCGGCCATGCGCGATCTCGACGCAGTCTTCGCCGCGCTCGCCCGATCGGCGTTCAGGCGGCGCTTTGCGCTTGGCGTGCGGGAGGGGAAGTATCTGGGCGAGAAGGGCATCGAGACGGTGATCGCGCAGGCGCACGACATGATTGGCAAACGTCTCGCGCCGCCGGCGCCGCCCAACGACGGCAAGCAGACGCCGATGCGCGGGCATCCGGTGTTCATCGCGCAGCATGCGACGGCGACGTGCTGCCGCTCCTGTCTTGCCAAGTGGCATGAGATCCCGGCGGGCCGGGCGCTGGATGCGCTCGAGCGACGGCATGTGGTCGATGCGATCGAGCGCTGGCTGCGGACGCAGCCGCTCCCGGCCGCTATGCCCGCGGAGCCTGAGAGCCCGCAGCGCAGCCTGTTCTGACGGTCAGTGTGGCGTTTGCCGGGCCGCGCGTTCGTGCGCGCCGGGCGAGCAGGTTGAGCGCCTTCACCTTCGCCTGCACCTGCACCTGCGCCTCCGCCTCCGCCTCCGCCTCCGCCTCCGCCTCCGCCTCCGCCTCCGCCTCCGCCTCCGCCTCCGCCTGCACCTGCACCTGCACCTGCACCTGCGCCTGCGCCTGCACCTCCGCCTGCACCTGCACCTGCACCTGCACCTGCACCTGCACCTGCACCTGCACCTGCGCCTGCGCCTCCGCCTCCGCCTCCACCCGCGCCACGTTCAGAGACTCACGCGTGTCGCGCAAAACTTCGGAGATGTCTGGCGGCATGCTAGGATTTTCAGCAACCCGTTAATCAGGCAATGGAGTCATGTTCGATCGATCGAGCTTGAAGGATGCGGAATTCGAGTCCTTCCGGAGTGTCTGCGAGCGTCACGGATTGAGCCTGGAGTCTTTCGACGTCGAACTCAGGCTTGAACTGATCACCCCCTTTCACGCGACCCGGATGGTTTGCGTGTCACGAGCGGGAGTGCGGCAAGTCCTTTCTCCGCGAAACTGGATCGACGAGTTTGAAAAGCTGCTGTCACAACGCTTGTCGGAAGAGCGGCAGATCCAGGCACGGTAGCGCACGCTCGAACGGCTTCCACACGGGCATGAACACGACCCAAGCGTTTTCGCGCGTGTCGTCCAGCGTGCCTCTCTGGCGATCGTGACAATTACGCACTCGGCGTATCGTTCAGTTTGATCGGGTGGACCCGTCGTGAATTGTCGTGTTAGTTCGCGGGCGCCCGAATCTCGAGTGCGCGAAGCGAATGCAGGGCCGTTCGACCACATGCCAGGAGAGTGCGGCGATGACTACAGTGGCTGGCACCGCGATCGCGAGTGACACCAGATTGTCCATCTCGGGATAGCGGGTCGCGACAATTTGTTGAACAGGAAAGGCCCAAAGATACACGCCGTAGGAATAATCGTGCTTTGGCACAAGGCTATGAAGCGAGGGCGTCATCGCGAGAGCCAACAGCAGATAGACAAACGTGACGTAGAAAAAGGGCGCTGCGATTGAACTCTTGCGAAAGACTGCGTAAGCCACGAAGAGCACGATAAGCACCCCCCAATTCGTCTTCACATGTGAACGGAAGACGTATAAGACCATGCCGAGCAGGAAAAACGGAGCGGGGTAAAAAGAATAGCCAGTTGGCTTGTTCGTGAGCGCTTGCAGCGGACCGAAGCTTGATCCGTGCGCAAGAAGGTAGGCAAATGCCACGCTTGCGATGACGGCAAAGATGATCATGCGCGCTCGGGAATGCAGGCATCCGAAGGCGCCCGAGATCAACACCAGAAGGTAACACTCGAGCTCTAACGGAAGCGTCCACAATGATCCGTTGACGACGGATTTGATCGGCGCTGTTTCAAAGATTCCGGGCAGCGTCCACTGTACGCCTGAGAACAGCCACGTGTTTTTCGCGAAGTATTCGATCGCATCATGCCCAAACAGGGTTGAAGCGAGGCCAGAGTCGGCGAGTGCGGGATAAATCACGAATGCGGTGAGCGCAACGCAAACGATCAGCGCCGGGTAGATCCGTGTCAGCCTCAGCGCGGCGAAACGGATGACATTCGTCTGTCGCTCGAAGCTGGAGGACACCAGCATTCCGCTCAAAAAGAAGAATGTATAAACCGCAAGGCTGCCGGAGTATTCAAGTCCAGTGTGCTGAAGGATGGGCTCGACCCGTCCGTGATGCGGTTGTATCCAGAACGAGTGGCCGACCATGACTGCAAGGGCGGCGCAAAGCCGCAGCAGGTCAAAGTTATTCTGGCGTTTGTCAAGGGCGGTCTGAAGGCTCATTTTCCTGGGTCACGGACTATGCCTTTGCGGCCCGCGGCGATGAATGTGTCGAACCCCGGATTCTAGATGAAGTAATCACCCGCCTTGAGCTGGCTTGTTGAATTGGTCAGCACGAACGAAACTGCCCGATCGGCTTACGCGACCGGGCCGTTTGCTTGTTCGTGAGGTCATCAAGGCACACGCGACGCTGTTTGGTGTCGATCAGAGCGAACACTGCCTTTCCGTTCACGCGCAGGATGCTCGTGGCCGCGACGAGCGAGCGTGCGCAATTCGGACGCAGTGGCCCACATGCGTCCGGGATGCCTCGACCGCAACACGCTCAATCCCTGACTGCGCTCGAGCTTGCCTTACGCGTTTTCGCACGCCGGGCGAGCATGTTGAGCGCCTCCACCAGTGCCGAGAACGCCATCGCCGCATAAATGTAGCCCTTCGGCACATGCGAGCCGAAGCCTTCGGCGATCAGCGTCATGCCGATCACGAGCAGGAAGCCGAGCGCCAGCATGACGATAGTCGGATTACGTTCGATGAAGCGCGACAGCGGCCCGGCCGCGAACAGCATCACGGCCACGGCGGCGATCACCGCGACGAACATGATCGGAATGTGTTCGGTCATGCCGACCGCGGTCACGATGCTGTCGATGGAAAACACGAGGTCGAGCAGCAGGATCTGGCCGATGGCCGACAGCGGCGTCAGACGTCCGCCCGCGTTCCCGCCGGCGTGGCCGTCTGCATCATGCGTGACGTGATGACGAATCTCGGTGGTGGCCTTCCACACGAGAAACACGCCGCCCGCGATGAGGATCAGGTCACGCCACGAGAAGCCGTGCCCGAAGGCTTCGAAGATCGGCGCCGTGAGCCGCACGATCAGCGCGACCGTGCCGAGCAAGCCGAGCCGCATCACGAGCGCGAGGCCGATGCCCAGGCGCTGCGTGCGAGCCCGGTGCGCCTCGGGCAACTTGTTGGTCAGGATGGAAATGAAGATGAGGTTGTCGATGCCGAGCACGACTTCCATGACGACGAGCGTCGCGAGCGCGGCCCAGGCGGCGGGATCGGCGAGAAGGGCGAGAAGATAGTCCATGCGGTGCGGGCCTTGTCAGCGGATTGGCGGCAATGGCGGGATGTTAACCTGCTCGATTCCTAAAATGAAAGGAACTTGAAATATTCATTCGAATCGAAGCGCCACACGATAGCGAGCTTTTGCCAACCGGGTCGTGTCTTGCAATCAAATATGGCCGATTGGCCACAAATACCGGATTTGAAACGGATTCTTGCATCTCTCGCAGTGCGGCTGGATCGAATTTAAGGGTAAACTCCAACCCTTTCGAGCCGGCTGAAAATCCGGCCGCCTACACCTCCTGCTTTACGGGAAAAAACGACACTTCGCATGCAGGGAAAATCACAACGTCTGGTCGAGCTGGACTTCTTCAGGGGACTGGTTTTACTCATCATCGTCGTCGATCACATCGGCGGCAGCATGGTGTCGCGCTTCACCCTGCATGCGTTCGCGCTCAATGACGCCGCCGAAGTCTTCGTTTTTCTCGGCGGCTTCGCCACGGCCACCGCCTATGTCTCGCTCGCCGAGCGCCGCTCCGAGAGCGTCGCGCGCCGCCGCTTCGTGAAGCGCGCGTTCGAGCTATATCGCGCTTTCCTCATCACCGCCGTGCTGATGCTGGCCGCGTCCTTCCTGCTGCGACCGTTCTTCGGCCACGCGCCGAATCTCGCGCTGCACGATCTCGACAGCCTGATGGCCGAGCCGGTGTCGTCGATTACGCAGATTCTCACCTTCGAGCGCCAGCCCTATCTGGCCGCCGTCCTGCCGATGTACGCCCTGTTCGCGCTGGCCGTGCCGCTGATGCTGCCGCTCGCGCGCACCAAGCCCTGGATTCTGCTGGGCTTGAGTCTCGCGTTGTGGGCGTTCGCGCCGGCCATCGGCGAGTATCTGCCTTCCGCCGAAGACAACCTGTGGGATTTCAATCCCGCCGCCTGGCAACTGATGTTCGTGCTCGGCGTGCTGGCGCGCTGTCAGCCCGTTTATCAGCGGGTGAGCGCGCATCGTCTTGGCTGGATCGTCAGCGCGGGCGCGGTCGCGCTGATCGCCGGCATGGCTTACTACAAACTGCTCGTGCTGCCGCCGGTGCTGGACAGCGCTTTCAAGCGTGATCTCGCCGGGCCGCGCATCGTCAATTTTCTGGCTATCGCGTGGATCTGCGCCAATCTCGCGCGCTACGGCGTCGTGAAGGCGATCGCGAACCGCCTGCCGTGGATCGGCGCGGTAGGGCGCGACGGCATGGTGGCGTTCGTCGCGGGTACGGTCATTTCGCTGGTCGTCGACTCCATCCTGTTCACGCTGACCGATGGCCTCATCGACGTGCCGGCAGGCCTCGCCGCCGATGCACTGGCCATTGGCGCGCTGCTCGCCGTGCCGCGCGTACATCAGGCCGTGGCGGGCTGGCTCGGCAGCCGTCGGCCGATCTCCAAACCGGTGCCCGCCCGAGTGGCCGCGGATACGCGCGGACGTTGAGGGCAGAAAAGGGGCGGAAAGCGGGCAATCTTTGCCCGTTTTTTTTCGGGACGTGCTGGCAACTAACCGTCTTTTTCGCAACGCGCCATTGAATTGATGCGGAAAAGCGTTGGTGGCACGCTGTTTGCATACAGACCGGTTATCACGACAAAAAAACCGAAACCACCATGCTCAAACTCGCCATTCTCTTCGCAATCATTTCCGTCGTTGCAGGCCTTTTCGGCTTCACGCGCGTCTCGTCCGGCGCGGCGGGCATTGCGAAGATCTGCTTCTTCATCTTCCTGATTCTGTTCGTGATCTTCCTGGTCATCGCGATTTCAGCAGGCTCGCTCGTGCTGTAGCGCCAGGCGGCGCCATGCCGCCTACGCGTGCTTCCTCGGATCGACCCATGTCCCGTCGCGGTGTTACATTGCCGCGAGGAGACATTCACGCGGCAACGGCTGGCGCTTTGCCCAGCCGGCAGCCGCGCTGAACCGACAAGGAGGAAGGCGATGCAGCACGCCATCGGCGCGGCCTTGCAGCCTGCGCAGCGCGATCTCATCCGTCATTCGCACGAGCGTTCGGCCACCTTCGGGCTGTTTGAAACGATGCGCCCCGATTACGCCGTGCTATCCGGCGCGCAACTCGCCGTCAAGCTCGACGAGAGCCGCACGCTGTGCGCGCACGCGCTGCCGGTCATCGAGACGCTGTATGCGCAGCTGGCGAACACCCACAGCATGATTGCGCTGACGGATGCGGATGGGCTGATCCTGCATTCGTTCGGCGACGACGACTTCCTCGCCCGCGCCGAAAAGGTTGCGCTGCGTGCCGGCGCGATCTGGAACGAGGCGCATCAGGGCACGAATGCCATCGGCACGACGATCGCGGAATGCGCGGCCGTCACCGTCCACGGCGACCAGCACTATCTGCGCGCCAATCATTTCCTGACCTGCTCGAGCGTGCCGATCCTCGATCCGCTCGGCAACCTGTCCGGCGTCCTCGACGTCACCGGTGACCGGCGCGGCTATCACCAGCACACGATGGCGCTCGTCAAGATGTCGGGGCAGACGATCGAAAACCGGCTGATTGCCAGCGCCTTCGGAGACAAACTGCGCATTCGCTTCCACAGCCGCCCTGAATTCATCGGCACGCTGATGGAGGGCATCGCGGTCTTCGAACTCGATGGCCGTCTGCTGTGCGCGAATCGCAGCGCGCAATTCCAGCTCGGGCTCGATCTGCGCAGCCTGCGCGCGCAGACCGTGGAGACGTTGTTTGGCGAGGGCGTCGAGACGCTGATCGGACGTCCCGGCGATGCGCCGCGGCGGCTGGTGCTGCATAGCGGCGTCGGCGTGTTCGCGAGCATCGAGTTTCGCGAACGGCCGTCGACGAGCGTGGCCGTGACCGTGGCCGAGCCGGTGTCGTCGGCACTCGCGGCGCTCTGCACCGGCGACGCACGCATGCAGGACATCGCCGGGCGCGTGCGCAAGGTGATCGGCAAGAACATTCCAGTGCTGATCGGCGGGCCGACGGGCGCGGGCAAGGAAATGCTCGCACGCGCAATTCACGCCGATTCGCCGCGTCGCGCGGGGCCGTTCGTCGCGGTGAATTGCGCTTCGCTGCCCGAGACGCTGATCGAATCCGAGCTGTTCGGCTATGTGCCGGGCGCCTTTACCGGCGCGGCCAAACGCGGCGCGACGGGCAAGATCGTGCAGGCGAACGGCGGCACGTTGTTCCTCGATGAAATCGGCGACATGCCGCTCGCGCTGCAAAGCCGTCTGCTGCGCGTGCTGCAGGAGCGCGTGGTCGAGCCGCTCGGCGCGGCGCGCGCGGTGCCGGTCGATTTCATGCTCGTCTGCGCGAGCAACCGCAAGCTGCGCGAATGCGTCGCGCAGGGTACGTTCCGCGAAGATTTGTATTACCGCGTCAACGGGCTCTCCGTGTCGCTGCCGCCGCTTGCCGAGCGAAGCGACCTGCGCGCGGTCGCCGACAAGATGCTGCGCGACGAGCGTTTCATCGGACGCCCGGTCGCAATCGATCCGGCCGTGCTCGCGCTGTTCGCGCGGCATCCCTGGCCGGGCAATCTGCGACAGTTGAGCAACGTGCTGCGCACGGCCTGCGCGATGCTCGACGACCACGACACTCATATCCGCGTCGCTCATCTGCCGCACGATTTCGTGGATGAGTTCGGTGACGTCCCACTGGGCGATCAGGCATGCGTGCCGGTCCTGCCTTCAGGAGCGCGTCTCGCGGACATCGAAGCCGGCGCGGTCGCGGCGGCGCTCAAGGCGCACGGCGGCAATGTGTCGGCGACGGCGCGCGAACTCGGCGTGTCGCGCACGACGGTGTATCGCAAGCTGCGGGGCTAGTCTTCGAGCGCGCCCGGACTCGGAGGCGCCGGCAGCGCGCCACTGTGATCCTTCAGCCCGACGCCGGTCAGTCCGAGGCGGCGCGCTTCGTTCAGCAGCCAGATCAGCTTGTGCGCGGCGGCGTCGTAGGGCAGGCCCTCCGGGCGCACGTTCGAGATGCAGTTGCGCTCGGCGTCGTGTCGGCCGGCGCGCGGCGCATACGTCACATAGAGCCCGAGACTGTCCGGCGAACTGAGGCCCGGCCGTTCCCCGATCATCACGACCACCATCCGCGCCCGCAAGCGCTCGCCGACGGGATCGCCCAGCGCGACCCGCGCCTGCGTGGCGATCACCACGGGACCGATGCGCCAGCCGTCGAGGCCTGGCCGCAGGCTCGCAAGCAGCGGCGCGACGTGGCGTTGCGCGGCGACGGCGGACAGTCCATCCGCCGCCACGAACACCAGGTCGGGCGCGTCATGCAGGGTCTTTGCGTAATCGGCGAGACGCGCGTCGCCTGTCTCGCCGGGCACGCGCCCCAGATCCGGACGACGCAGATAAGTGGCGCGATCGGGCGCCGCGCTCGGCATGTCGAGTGTGTCGAACCCCGCGGCGCGGATGGCCTCGGCAAGCGCGCCGGTATCGAGCGGCTGGTGGACGGCATCGCGCGCCTGCGCGTGCGCGAGTTCGAACGCGAGCAGCGGCGCGGTGGGCAGGCTGCTGCCCGCGCGGCCCAGTGCGATGCGGGCATGCGTGAAACGCCGCAGCGCGTCCCACGGATCGTCCTGGCGGGGTGGCGTAGTCATGCGTCGATCCAGTCGAGCAGCGGTTGACGGGGCGCGCCTGACGGACGCGCAAGCAAGCCGCCGTGCGCATCCGTGACGCGCATTTTTGCGAGCCACGCTTCGAACTCGGGCGCGCGCTTGAGGCCGAGCAGCCGACGGACATAAAGCGCATCGTGGAACGAGGTGCTTTGATAGTTGAGCATCACGTCGTCCGCGCCCGGCACGCCCATGATGAAATTCACGTTCGCCGCGCCGAGCAGGGTCAGCAGCGTGTCCATGTCGTTCTGATCGGCTTCGGCGTGGTTCGTGTAGCAGATGTCGCAACCCATCGGCACGCCGAGCAGCTTGCCGCAGAAGTGATCCTCCAGTCCTGCGCGAATGATCTGCCGGCCGTCGTACAGGTATTCCGGACCGATGAAGCCGACCACCGTGTTCGTCAGCAGCGGCTCGAAGCGGCGCGCCACCGCATAGGCGCGCGTCTCGCAGGTCTGCTGGTCGATGCCATGATGCGCATTCGCCGACAGCGCGCTCCCTTGCCCGGTCTCGAAGTACATGACGTTGTCCCCGACCGTGCCGCGCCCGAGCGACAGCGCCGCGTCGCGCGCCTCCGCGAGCAGCGCGAGCGACACGCCGAAGCTCGCATTGGCGCGTTCGGTGCCCGCGATCGACTGGAATGCGAGATCCACCGGCGCGCCTTGTTCGATCGCCGCGAGCGTGTTGGTGACGTGCGTGAGGACGCAGGACTGCATCGGCACGTCATAGCGCTGGCGGAAGTCGTCCATCATCGTGAGGAGCGTGCCGATGGCCGCCGGCGAATCGGAGGCCGGATTGATGCCGATGACCGCGTCGCCGCAGCCGTAGAAGAGGCCGTCGAGCATCGCGGCGGCGATGCCTTTGGGATCGTCGGTCGGATGATTCGGCTGGAGGCGCACGGAGAGATGGCCGGGCAGGCCGACGGTCGTCCGAAAGCGCGTGACGACCGGGCGCTTTTTGGCGGCGAGGATCAGATCCTGGTTGCGCATCAGCTTGGACACGGCGGCGGCCATTTCCGGCGTGATGCCGAGGGTGACGGCTTCGAGCGCGGCGGTATCGGTGCTGTCGGCGAGCAGCCATTCGCGGAAGGCGCCGACTGTCAGGTGCGCGACCGGCGCAAAGGCGTCGCGCGAATGCGTATCGACGATCAGCCGCGTGACTTCGTCGTCCTCGTAGGGAATCAGCGGTTCGTCGAGGAAGGCGGCGAGCGGGACCTGCGCCAGCGCCATTTTGGCAGCCACGCGCTCTTCCTCGGTGGCGGCCGCGAGACCGGCGAGCTCGTCGCCGGAACGTCGCGGGCTGGCGCGGGCGAGCAGCGTCTTCAGGTCGTCGAAACGGTAGCGGCGCACGCCGATCGTCTCGTGATAGCTCATCGCTTCTCCTTGCACGGTGCGGGCGATCCTGCGATAAGGCCACTGTAGCCGCTTCGTGTCCGCCTGGGGCGGTGGAGAAAAAAGGCCGCCGGAAGCGAATCCGTGCTCATGCGATAATTTTTTGCTTGAAGTCAGCCGCCGCGCGCCCCGTTTCCCGTGAAAAACCTGCTCGTTCCCCTCGACCGTCTGGGCGATTTCGACGAAATCGTCGATGTCCGCACGCCGCTCGAATTCGCCGAGGACCACATCCCTGGCGCCATCAACGCGCCGGTGCTGAGCAACGAGGAACGGGTGATCGTCGGGACGATGTACAAGCAGGTTTCGCCGTTCGAGGCGACCCGCGTCGGCGCTGCAATGGTCGCGCGCAATATCGCGCAGCATCTCGACACGCTCTTCGCCGACAAACCCCGCAACTGGCGGCCGCTCATCTATTGCTGGCGCGGCGGCAAGCGCTCCGGTTCGATGACGACCTGGCTCAACCTGATCGGCTGGCAGGCGCGTCAGCTCGAAGGCGGCTACAAGACTTACCGGCGCGGCGTGATGGAGCGGCTGAGCGAACTGCCGCAGCGTTTCCGCTATGTGGTGCTGATCGGCCATACGGGCAGCGGCAAGACGCGGCTCCTGACGGCGCTGCACGAGGCCGGCGCGCAGGCGCTGGATCTGGAGGGGCTGGCGGCGCATCGCGGGTCGCTGCTCGGGGCGTTGCCGGGGCGGCCGCAACCGTCGCAGAAGGGTTTCGATTCGGCGCTGCTCGAGGTGCTGTCCGGTTTCGACCCGAACCGGCCGGTGTTCGCCGAGGCGGAAGGGCGGCGCATCGGTGCCATCACGCTGCCCGATGCGCTGCTCGACAGCCTGCACGCTTCGCCGTGCGTGGAGGTGCGTGCGCAGCGGAAAGACCGCATCGCGTTTTTGTTGCAGGATTACGCCCATCTGTTCGACGATCCGGCATTCTTCAAGACGCAGCTCGCGAAGCTGGTCGCGCTGCACAGCCGCGAACGCGTGACGCACTGGCATCGGCTGATCGACGCCGAGGCGCGCGCGGAGCTGTTCGGCGAGCTGATCGACCGGCATTACGATCCGGCCTATGCGCGCAGCAGCCAGGCGCTCTATCGCGGGTTGCCGCACGCGGCGCATGTGCTGTTCCGGCCGAACGACGAAGACAGCGTCGAACAAGCGCATGCCTTGCTTGCGCAGCTCGCTGAAACCACGCCCGCACTCTGATTCAACTCCACACTCGAAACCAGAAGACACGCTATGACCACGCTCCGACAACCTCGCGTCGCGCTCGGCTGGATGGTGTTCCTGCTGATTGCCGTATTGGGACTGTTCTATGTGAAATGGTTTCCGTACTACAACCGCGCGTTTGTCGCGGCGAGTCAGCATTCCATCGGCAAGTCCATTTTGATGGGGACGGCTGCGAATGCGCCGGCGCCGTCGTGGCAGGCGGCACTCGATTACGCGCTCGCCTATGGCAAGGCCATCTGGCAGGCCATGGTGCTCGGCCTGTTGCTCGGCTCGGCGGTGCAGGCGCTGATCCCGCCACGCTGGGTCGCGCGGGCGCTCGGCGAGCATAACTTCGGCAGTGTGGTGAACGGCGGGCTGATGTCGCTGCCGGGCATGATGTGCACGTGCTGCGCGGCGCCGGTCGTCGCGGGTCTGCGGGCGCGCGAGGCGGCGCCGGGCGCGGCGATCGCGTTCTGGCTCGGCAATACCGTGCTCAATCCGGCGGCGCTGGTGTTCATGGGCTTTGTGCTCGGCTGGCAGTGGACCGGCCTGCGCCTGGTGCTGGGCGTGCTGATGGTGTTCGGGCTCGGCTATGCGGTGAACCGGATAGTGACGCCGGCACAGGCGGCGGCATCGCGCGAGTCGCTGGCGAAGCTCGTCGAGACCGACGATCCCGGCACGGCGTTCTCGCGCTGGCTCAAGATTCTCGGCCGCATGACCTTGCGGCTGATCCCTGAATACATCGTGCTCGTGCTGCTGCTCGGCGCGGCGCGCGCGTGGCTGTTTCCGCATATCGGGCCGGATATCGGCAACGGCATGCTGTGGATCGCGGTGTTCGCCGTGGCCGGCACACTGTTCGTGATTCCGACGGCCGGCGAAGTGCCGATCATCCAGGCGATGCTGTCTCTCGGCATGGCGACCGGGCCGGCTGGAGCCCTGCTGATGACGCTGCCGCCGGTCAGCGTGCCGTCGCTGGCGATGCTCGGGCGGTCGTTTCCGCCGCGCGTGCTGGCGTTCGTGACGGTGGCGGTGATGGTGTTCGGGATCGTCGGCGGGGTGGTGGCGGCGGGGGTGTTTTGAGGGATCAGCCGATGATATTCGGATTAGTCGTGGAGATATGAACGACGCCGCTTGATAAGCTGGATCATCGTCATTGATCCGGAGCGGCGTCGGACATGCCACAGGACATGTTTTTGCATCTCAGTGGCATTGTGGGGGAATCGCAAGATTCCATCCATTCGCAGGCAATCGATGTTCTGAACTGGAAATGGGGTGTGTCTCAGCCGGTAGACATGCATCATGGGCGAGGTGGTGGGATCGGCAAGGCGCGAGTAGACGATCTCGTATTCGAGCATTAAGTTGATCGCGCGAGCCCTGATCTCATGAAGCACTGTTTAACCGGCAAGCACCTTTCCTATGCGACATTCATTGTGCGCAGACTCGGGATTGTTCCGTTCGACGTTCTGACGATCAGAATGAGCGACGTAATCATCACCCAAGTCTCCCCGGTTGGCTTACGTTCAATGGCGACACCTCGTGAGAAGGTTTCGCTTTCTTTTGCCTATCTCGAACAGGAGTACGTGGTGCAGGCTCCCAATCATACTAATGCCGGCGCCGTCCGATTCTCATTCGACATTAAACACAATCGCGCGGGCTGAAGACGGGAGATAATTCGTGTTGTATATCTCAGAACAAGGGCATGTCGATGCCGAGCGGATACAGCTCAAGTTGTTCGCCACAATCGAACGTGGTCCGATGCTTAACGTACACGGTATCGTGGTGCATCAGACGGGCGGAGCAACCGCGTCTAGCACGTTTAATAGCTATCAGAACGTCGGCGCTAACGGAGCTCATTTCTTGATCGACCGCGATGGGGACATTTATCAGACGGCGTCGCTGACCCGCGTGACTCATCATGTTGGCAGAATTAGATCTCGATGCTTGGAAACGGTGTCGTGCACGCCCGTGGCAATTGCGGAGAGTCGGCGGGCGCTCAGAAGGGGTGGTGTACTCGAACTTGATCGTCACGAGAGAAATAAGGCATGGCCCGCGCGCTTTCCTTCGAATTCCGACGCCATCGGAATCGAACTAGTCGGAATGTATCGAGACAGTGGCAAGGAACAAGTGTACGAGGCGCCCACGCCGGAGCAAAACGTATCCCTGAGCTGGCTAATTGCCGAGTTGATTGAAACGTTGAGAATCGAACGACGCGAGGTCTATCGACACCCCGAGGTCTCTTACAAGAATGCAACCGAAGCGAGCGCAGCGCGGTGGTGAAACTCAGCCCGCCCACACTCGCTGCTGCGCTCCTGCTGTGCCTCGCCATCTCCCACGGTGCTCTCTCGCAAGCGCGTGGCGTGACCCGCGTGACGATCGAAGAGACGGGCATGGTGCGGCCCGAATCCGATCGGAACGATAAAAAGCTGCTCGACGCGTGCAGCGTGTTTGTTCCGACGCAAGCCCAGGTCACTCGCTATTTCGCGCATGCGGTTCCGGTGCCTTCGATCGTGACCAGCCACGACCGCTATTCCCCCTGTGCGTCGACAGGCAAGCTCACCTTCGCCGATGGCTTTTCCGGCACCTGGATTCTCTATTCGGACGGCTCGGCAAGGATCGACTGGCAAGCCGGCGGGTTCGTGTATCTGCTTTATCAGCCCAACCGGTGGCGTGATCCCTTCGCGCCCTACGACCCACCTTGATGCTCGCCGCCCTCAATGTATCGCCGCCCCCGCCTTGATCAGCAGCTTGAACGGCAGCGCGAGCAGCATCGCGCCGCCCACGCCTCCCACCCACAGCGCGACGAACCAGAACAGCTTGCGCGCGCGCTCAATGGTAGTGATGTTCGCCATGGCGCACCTTTCCTCTGAACACCCAATAGCTCAACGTCGTGTACGCGATGATGACCGGCAGGATCACCGCCGCGCCGACGATCGTGAACAGCTGGCTCGAATGCGGCGCGGCCGCGTCCCAGATCGAGACACCCGGAAAGATGTCGTGGGGCGAGATGCTAGCGACCAGTCCCGCGTAGCCGAGCAGCACGAAACCCAGCGCCACGGCAAACGGCCGTGTTTCATGACGTGATTTGATCGAACGGCGCATGGCCCACGCGCACGCCGCGACCAGCACCGGCACGGGCAACATCCGGTAGAACAACGGCGAGTCGAACCAGCGTGACGCAATGCCGGCGTCCTGCAGCGGCGTCCAGATACTGACGACGGCGATGGTCGCGAGTTGCAGCAGCGTCAATGGCCAGACGACGCGATACATCCGCCGTTGCAAGTCGCCTTCGGTCTTGGCGATCAGCCAGCATGCGCCGAGCAGCGCGTACGTCACGACGAGCGCACCGCCGGTAAAGAGCGCGAACGGCGTGAACCAGCCGAAGGGATCGCCGGCGAAACGGCCATCGGCGACGGGAATGCCGTCGAGAAACGCGCCGAGCGCGACGCCCTGAAAGAAGGTCGCCCCCGCCGATCCGCCGATGAACGCCAGATCCCACAGATGTCGCGTGCGTTGTGCCTTCGCGCGAATCTCGAACGACACGCCGCGAAAGATCAGGCAGACGAGCATCAGCACGAGCGGCAGATAGAGCGCGGACAGCACGGTCGAATAGACCATCGGGAACGCGGCGAACAGCCCTGCGCCACCGAGCACGAGCCAGGTTTCATTACCGTCCCAGACCGGCGCGACGGTGTTCATCATCACGTCGCGGTCATGCTGGTCAGGAAAGAACGGAAACAGAATGCCGATGCCGAGATCGAAACCGTCGAGCACGACGTAGAGGAACAATCCCAGCGCGATGATCGCGGCCCAGGCAAGCGTGAGGTCCATGGTCTTAAGCTCCTTCGATGGACTGATGCGGAAGGCTGAGCGGCCGGCGCGCGGTGCCGTCGGGCGTCTCCGTATGCGAGCCCGGCAGTGCGGGCCCTTGCCGCAGCAATTTCAACAAGTAGTAGATGCCGGTGCCGAAGACGATCGTGTAGACGATCACGAACGCCAGCAGCGACACGCCGACCTGTTGCGCGGTGACGGGCGAGACGGCATCGGCGGTGCGCATCACGCCGTACACCACCCACGGCTGGCGGCCTGCCTCGGTCGTGATCCAGCCGGCCAGCAGCGTGATGAAGCCGCTCGGACCCATCGCCAGCGCGAAGCGATGGAACCAGCGCGCCTCGAACAACCTGCGCTTGCGATGCAGCCACCACGCCGCGAACGACATCACGATCATCAGCACGCCAAGACCCGCCATCACGCGGAAGGTCCAGAACACGAGCGTCGAGTTCGGCCGGTCCGCCTTCGGAAACTCTTTCAGGCCGCGAATCTCGCCGTCCCAGCTGTGCGTGAGGATCAGGCTGCCGAGATGCGGAATCCGCACCGCGTACTTCGTGGTTTCGGCTTCCATGTCGGGAATGCCAAACAGGTTCAGCGCCGTGCCGCCTTTCTCCGTGTCCCAGATGCCTTCGATCGCGGCGATCTTCGCCGGCTGATGCTCACGCGTGTTGAGGCCATGGGCGTCGCCGACGAGCGCCTGAATCGGCGTCAGCGCAAGCAGCAGCCAGAGCGCCATCGAGAACATCTTGCGGATGGCGGGGTCGCGCCGGCCTTTCAGCAGATGCCATGCGCCGGTCGCGGCGACGACCAGCGCCGCGACGATGAACGCCGCAATCGCCATGTGCGCGAGCCGGTACGGGAACGACGGATTGAAGATGATCGCCCACCAGTCCACCGGCACGACGTGATCGCCTTCGATGCGAAAGCCCTGCGGCGTCTGCATCCAGCTATTCGACGCGAGGATCCAGAAGGTGGAGATGAGCGTGCCGATGGCGACCATCAGCGTGGCGCCGAAGTGCGCCTTCGGTCCGACCTTGTTCCAGCCGAACAGCATGATGCCGAGGAATCCGGCCTCGAGGAAGAACGCGGTCATCACCTCGTAGGTCAGCAAGGGGCCGGTGATCGGGCCGGCGAAAGTCGAGAAGCCGCCCCAGTTGGTGCCGAACTCGTACGCCATGACGACGCCCGATACCACGCCCATGCCGAACGCCACGGCAAAGACCTTCGACCAGAAGAGACACAGCTCCTTGTAGACCGGTTTGCCGGTCTTGAGCCACGCGCCTTCGAGCACCGCGATGAAGCTCGCGAGCCCGATCGACAACGCCGGAAAGATGATGTGGAACGAAACGGTGAACGCGAACTGGAGCCGCGCCAGATCGAGTGCTTCGAGAGTCGAATGCATGATGCCCTGTGCCTTGAATGTCACGCGCGCCCGGATTTGAAGGCGTGTGTGTCCTTGCCGATTCAGTCGTGTAACGGGGCGGAGCTTAGCGCCAAACGCACAAAGTGTTGCGTTGCGTCAGCGATCTTGCGGCGTGCGCAAATGCCGCGGTTTCAAGGACTTGGGCGCGCTATCGGGTTGATTCTCCGATGCTTTTTGAGAAGGTTTATCGTGCACTGCGGCATGAGCGCGCAGGGGCGTTCGCGACAATCGACCGCACGGTTTTTTCAGGCGCGCAAGGAAGGGGCGGGAAGAACTTTTATGGTGCGCCGGCGCAAGCCGTCCGGACCGTCGCCGGGTACGATAATGGCTGTGGGAGCGCGCGCCGCGCGGTTAAACAAGGAGAGATACGATGCGCCTCGATGACGAAGCAGAAAGCCGCAATGTCGAAGACCGGCGCGGCGGCGGAGGCGGTGGCTTCCGGATAGGCGGGGGATCGATCGGCATTGGCACGATCATCGTCGCGCTCGCGGCTTCGTATTTCTTCGGCATCAACCCGATGACCATCATCAACGGCGCACAGGTCCTGCAAGGCAATGCGCCGCAGCAGCAGGCGGCGCCCGCCGGCACGCAGCCCGCCACCGATCCGGGCGCCGTGTTCGTGCGCAAGGTGCTCGGCAACACCGAGCGCACCTGGCAGCAGATCTTCCACACACAGTTCAACCAGGACTATCCGGCGCCCAGGCTGGTGTTGTTCTCCGGCGGCACGCAGACCGCATGCGGCACCGGGCAGGCGGCCATGGGGCCGTTCTACTGTCCCGCGGACCGCAAGGTCTACATCGATCTCTCGTTCTATCGCGAGTTGCGCGACCGCTTCGGCGCCGGCGGCGACTTTGCCCAGGCGTATGTGATCGCGCATGAAGTCGGGCATCACGTACAGAATGTGCTCGGCATTTCGGACAAGGTCGATCAGGCGCGCGCACGCATGTCGCGCGCGCAGGCCAATGCCTTGTCCGTGCGCGTCGAGTTGCAGGCGGATTGTTTCGCGGGCGTATGGGCCGCCGTTGCGCAACGGCTGAACGCGCAACTGATCGAGCCCGGCGATTTCGAACAGGGATTGAATGCGGCGGGCGCGATCGGCGACGATCGGCTTCAGCAGCAGTCGCAAGGGCGCGTCGTTCCCGAGGCATTCACCCACGGCACGAGCGAGCAACGGCAGCGCTGGCTGCGGCGCGGGCTGTCGACGGGCGATGTCGGGCAGTGCGATACCTTCTCCGCGCGCTCGCTCTGAATGGCGGTTGCGGTACGCGATTCAGGGCTGCGCGCTGTGCGATTTTGGTGACGCTGCGCGGTTGACGTCACGCTTCCGCGATTGCGGTCGCGCTACGCGATTGCCGTCACGCTTCTGGAATTTCGGAGACGCTGTGCGGGTGCCGTCACGCTTCCGCGATTGCGGTCGCGCTATGCGGTTGCCGTCACACTTCCGGAATTTCGGAGACGCTGTGCGGGTGCCGTCATGCTTCCGCGTTTGCGGTCGCGCTACGCGGTTGCCGTCACACTTCCGGAATTTCGGAGACGCTGTGCGGTTGCCGTTACGCTTCCGCGTTTGCGGTCGCGCTACGCGATTTGGACTATTCTCAATAATCACAGGCCACGCAAACCAGCGCGGTGAGGCGGAAGAACTTACAAAGCCTGACAGTGCCGCGGCCGCAATTTCATTAGAATCGCTGGTTTTCCGGAGCGCGGTTCATCGCGCCGCCTGCGGCGGTCCATTCCCGCGCGCCGCCGGCATCCGAGCACTCACGACTCTTCCATGAAGCGAATTCTGATCGTCAAAGTCACGTCGCTCGGCGACATCGTCGAGACGCTGCCTGTCGTCTCCGACCTGCGGCGCGCCTTTCCATCCGCGAGAGTCGACTGGTCCGCCGACGCCGCATTCGCCGACATCATTCGCTGGAATCCCGGCGTGGACCGCGTGCTGAGCGCGCCGCTGCGCAAGTTCAAGAAGGCCCGCAACTGGAACGATCTGAAGGAAATCGGCGCATCCATCAGCGAACTGCGCGCCGAGAAATACGACGCCATCGTGGATATCCACGGCGTATACAAGAGCGCGATCATCGCGTTCATTGCACGCGGCAAGCGTCGCTTCGGCTATCTGAACCAGGACCTCGGCGAGCGTGGCGCGGCCTTCGCGTATAACGCGCGCTTCGGCCCACGTCCCCATACCGATGCCTGGCGCGGCATGCGCGTGAGCGTCGCCGAGGCGCTCGGCTACACCTTCGACGAGACGCCCGACTACAACGTGCGTTTGCCTGCGCTCACATACAGCCTTGATATTCCGCGTGACAAGCGCATCGCGATGCTGTTTCACGCAACTTCCGCCGATGTTAAGAAATGGCCCAAGGAGCATTGGGGCGAAGTGGGGCGCTGGCTCGTTGCGCGTGGCTATACGATTGCCTTGCCATGGGGCACCGAAGGCGAGCGCGGCGAAGCGCAGGCTATCGCAGCTATCGTGCCGGGCGCGATCGTGCTGCCGAAGGTGACGGTCGAGGAATGCGCGCACTGGATCGATGCGTCGGAACTGGTGGTCGGGACCGATACCGGCCTCGTGCATCTCGCCCATGCCATGCAGCGCCGCACGGTGATGCTGTTTGCGGCGACTTCGCGCGAACATTTCGGCATCGATGCGCCTGGGCGCTCGGTGTCGGTTGGTGATCACGGCGCGCCGCCCGATGTGCCTCAGGTGCTTGCGGCGATTGAAAGCGTAATGCATGGTGCGCCGCGAGCGGTTTCCGGCTTGACGGAAACGAATGCGTAACGGAAACCGATGTGTGACGGAAGCCGATGCGTGACGGAAGCCGATGTGTGATGGAGGCCGATGCGTGACGGAAGCCACTGCGTGACGGAAGCCAATGCGTCACGAAAGCCAATGCATCACGAGAGCCAATGCGTGACGGAAGCCAATGCGTGACAGAAGCCGATGTGTGACAGAAGCCGATGTGTGACGGAAGCCAATGCGTCACGAAAGCCAATGCGTCACGAAAGCCAATGCGTGACCGAAACCAGTGCGATGATGCGCTAGCGCCTCAGGAAACGACGAAGCCCGATGCGCCATGCCATGCCAACGTTTATGCGCATAAAACTTTTATCTCAATATTCAGAAACGGTGACGTGGCGTTTTTTCCAAAAAATTGGTGCGCCAACGTAAAAGTTGCCGTTTAACTCTTGACGGCGACGGTATCAACACCGACGATTACGAAAACACTTAAGAATCGTCCTAAAGATGACCGAAGAAACCGTACTGGAAGCGCGCCAGTCCCTGGTTCGTCTGGGGCCCGCCGACATTCCGCTGAACGCATCGCTGGACTGGCCGATCGTGTCCGCCGACGGCGCCGTGCTGTTCGAAGCCGGCACCGTGGTCCCGGACGTCGCGGCGCGCGATTTCATGTTCCAGCAGTTCGAGCCGCATCGGGCGGTTGAGGAGCCTGCGCGTGCCGTGAACCCGGACGCAGACGTGTCCGGCGATCAGCCTTTATCGCTCGACGACATCGGCTTGACGATCGGCGCGCGAGTCGGATTGCGCGGAACAGGCGGTACGGGGTCTGCAATGTATGCGAGCCGTGTGATCGGCTTTTCGACGCCGCGCCGTAACGGCGAGCGCTCGCTGTTCGTGACGCAGCCGCTGATGACCGGTTTCAATCCGCTCGACCTCAATGTCGGGGAGCAAGTCGATCTGGTTGCGCTGACAGGACGCGGCGTATTCCGTTTCGCCTGCACGGTGGATGCGATCTGCCGCGAGCCCTTCAACTATGCCGTGCTTTCCGCGCCCGGCGCGATCCGCCGACTTCGCACGCGCAAGTTCGCCCGGATGCCGACACGTCTTGCCGCGCACTTTTCGGCTCATGGCTCGACGGATGTGCCGGAACTGGGGCGCGTCAGCGATATCAGCCCGTACGGCATGTCGCTGACGGTGGCGAAGCCGGCCGCGCGCATCGGCGACAGGCTGACGCTCTCGTTCCAGTTCAGCACCGATGGCGTGGATGTGAAGATCGATACGATTGCGATCGTCCGGCATGTCGGCGCACCGGAACCCGGTACGGGACACGTGGCCTACGGGCTGGAATTCGAATCGCTCGAGCCGTCGCAGCGTATCGCGCTGAAGTCGTTTATGGCCGAGCACAGCTGAACCGCGCGCCGGCCATCGCCTCGTGCGCGGGTCCGGCAATCAGTTGCCCGGGAAGCCGTCGGGAAAGAGCCGCTCGACGGCCGATTCGAAATGCTGCACCGGCGCAGCGCCTCGCAGCGCGATGGGCGGGGGCGCTTCCTGTCCCGGCGCCGGCTCGCGTGACAGCACCGCGAACGGCACGCCGCCCACGCCCAGCTTCTTCGCGAACTCTTCGTCCTCGATGACGAGATCGGTGTAGGTGCCGTCGTCGAGCGCTTCTTCCAGCAGTTCGGGATCGACACCGCACGCGGCCGCGATATCGAGCAGCGAATCGGTATCGCCGATGTCGATGCCTTCCTCGAAGTACGCCTTGAAGATCGCGCGATGCACGACGTCGAAGCGGCCCGACTCACGCGCGAACAGGGCGGTTTCGAACGCCTTGCGGCTGCGCGGCGTGACGGGTGGCATGCGCATGATGACGCCGCGTTCTTCGGCGAGCGGCCGCACCGATTTTTCCCACGCCTCAACGATCTGGTCGCTATTCGGATCGAGCAGGGGCGCCGGCTCGGGGCGCAACTCGAATGCGTGCCAGCGAATTTCGACTGCATCGCCATAGGCGTTGCGGAACTGATCGAGCACGGGCGTTTCGAGATAGCAGAACGGACAGACGAAGTCCGACCACACGTCGATATACAGAACAGGCGTGGATGCCATGAAAGCCTCAAAAGCGAACGGCGCGGAATGCGCCGTCTTGTACACGTTGTGAACCTTGGCCGATGTCGCGCGCGACGGCCGTCGAACCCGTATGGTAGCGCGTGACGATTGCGGGCGTGCGATACGCGCGGTGCGCACGAGGGGTGTTGCTTCAGAATCCCCCGTCGATCTCGATCTTGCTTCCATCGAAAAAGCGTGACAGCCGGAAGGCGTGAGGATTGACGATCGGCGGGTCGCGCGTGACGAGATCCGCCATCAGTCTTCCCGCGCCCGGCCCGATGCCGAAGCCATGCCCGGAGAAGCCGGTTGCGATGAAGAGTCCTGGCTTGCCTTCCACGCCGGAGATGACCGGCACGGCATCAGGCGTCACGTCGATATAGCCGGCCCATGCCTGCGCTTCCTGGATTTGCGCCAGCGCCGGGAAGATAACGCGAAATTCCGCGAGGGCTTTCGCGTTGAAGGACGGATTCGGCACGGGATCGAGCGTACGCACGAGCTCGAAAATCGTAGGCTGGTCGAGTGGCCAGCGGCGCGGCATGCGCAGGCCGTCGAGGAAGCGGGCGTTCAGGCCGAGCTTGATCGAACCGAACTGGCTTTTCAGCGCGGGAAGGAACTTGAAGAAGAGCCGGAAGCTGTCCGGCGTGATGTCGTGATTGCTGTGGAATGCGTTGGCAATGGTGTAGCCGCCGTCGAGCCGCTTGCGATAACCCACGTCCCGATTGCAGGCGCTCACGTCCGGACCGCCTTCGATGGGCGCGGTGCGCAGGACCGAGGAGCGGACCAGCAACTGCGGCACGTCGACGCCCAGACTGCCAGTGAGATAACGCGTCCACGCGCCGCCGGCCACGACGACGCTCGAGCAGCCGATGCGGCCTCGTTCCGTCACCACGGCACTGACGGCGCCGCCGCTGGTTTCGACGCCGCGCACCGCGCATGGCGTCAGCACGTTCACGCCGCGTTGGCGCAACGCGGCGGCCATGGCGGGCACTGCGCGCTGCGGTTCTGCGCGGCCGTCCGAGGGCGTGTGGATGCCGCCGGCGAAGCGGCGCGCGGCGCCTGGCATCAGCGCAGCGGTTTCTTCCGGCGAGACGATGCGTGAGTCGAGCGCGTCGCGGCCGACGAGCGCCTGCGCACCTGCGAGCCAGGCTTCGTGGTCGGCCAGGGCTTGTGCGTCGTCTGCGGCATAGAGGATGCCGCTCGTGCGAAAGCCGGTGTCGATGCCGAGTTCCGCGTCGATACGCCGCCATAACTTCAGGCTTTCGAGACTCAGTTCGAGCTCGCGCAAGTCGCGGTGCGTGGCGCGGCACCAGCCCCAGTTACGGCTCGACTGCTCGCCCGCCACGACGCCTTTTTCACAGACCGCGACGGAGAGGCCTTTTTCGGCGAGCGCACGCGCCGTGCTGACGCCGATGATGCCGCCGCCGATGACGACGACATCGACATGGTCGGGGAGGGTGCGGTCTTCGGCGATGGCGTCGGTGGGTGGGCCCATGTCAGGTGGTTTTCCTTAGGATTTGCGTGGCGAGGCTTGCGGACTTCATCGCGAGCGAATGGTCCAGATCCTGTGCGAGGTGGTAGTCGGCCGTGACGCGTGCTTCACGGAGCTTGATGAGGTCTCTTCCAATGGCGCGGGAGAGTGCGTAGTTCGAGTCAGTCACTTGAAGCATGGGATTGCACAACTGCTGGATCAACTGTTCATGGCGTCCACGCGCGCTCCTTACGCTTCCGGGAGCGGAAAGCGCTCGATGGAAAGTGTGCGCAGCGTGCCATGCGCCGAAATAGGCCCTGCTGCAGACAGCCCGATACTGCGATTCGCTTGCGGCGGTGTGCAACATCGCCGCGGCGTCTTCCACTAGTTCCTGTGTCGTAGAACTCATGCGGCCCTCCCGTCGAAAGCAATTCCGAGCGCCGCGGTGCAGAAGTAGCTTAGTTTGCCTTCCTCGAGCAGCAGTTCACTGTCGAGTTCCTGTGTCTGCTCCCACGTGAGCGGCAGCGAGAGCGTGTACATCAGGCAGCGATGGACGGCTTCGACAAATGAGACTCGCACGTTGATCGATGGCCGCAGGCAGTGCCGGCGCAGCACGACTCCGGCGCAATCGAGCCGATGTGCAATCTCTTCGTCGCTGACTTCAACTTCGGTCATGATCTTGCTGGCGAGCAAAACGGGCTCCGCCCACCCCTCATCCCACTCGACCCCGCACATCCTCGCTTCACCGATCAGCTCCGCCGTGCGTCTCACCGCCCCTGCGAGAAACCCATACTGGGCGATGACCGCGAGGTTTTGCGTCCGGATGCCGCACAGTTCGCGATACAGCGCTTGCGCCGCGGAGAACATGCCGAGGCTGAGCCGCGTGATCATCCAGTTTTCGCGGCCGACGTCCGTGAGGCCGAGCGCCACGGCATTCCTGAACGCGCCTTCCGCGCCTTCGACATCGCCGGCGAGCGCCCGCCACGAACCGGTCAGTTCCCATGCGGCGCGAGCATCGGCTTGCAGCAACTGGCGGATGTCATGTCCGAGCGCGCGCCACTCGCGCGAAAGCGGCGTGATTTCGGCGGGATCGATAAAGCGGGGCGAAGCCGCGCGCAGTGCGTTGATGCGATCGACGAGCTGATGGGTTTTCGGTTGCGGTAATGCGTTCATTTCTTTCCTGCCGGTCATGACGGACGCGCGAGGCCGTGCACGGTGTCTAAAGGGCCTCGGGTCGAAGGGTGAACCGATGCTAAGTGAATCGCCGGTCTTTGACCATATGAATACGTCCGAGTTATTGGGGCCGACACCTTCAGGCGCTCAGCGGGGCCGCGCAGATCCTTGCGGGCAAAGGCCTGGCGCGCATCATCGGCCGAATGGCATAGGCCGTTTTTTACCTTTGCTGCGCGCCGCGGAGCGATCCGCTACGATGCATGACGACGTGCCGGCCTGGCCGTGGCTCGATGCCGACTCAAGGTCATCGGGCACGCACTCACCCGCAGCGGGCACGACGTGTGCGGGCCGACAACGCGCATGCGGCGCGCGACCCACGGTCACGCTGCCGTTCGATCATTTCCCCTCATCCTCTGGAGAACTCACGTGCAAAAGACAGCATCGGCAAAATGGAGCGGCGGCATCAAGGACGGCAAGGGTTTCATCTCGACGCAGACCGGCGTGCTCAATGAGGCGCCATACGGCTTCAAGTCGCGCTTCGAGGAAGGCCCGGGCACGAATCCGGAAGAGTTGATCGGCGCGGCGCACGCTGGTTGCTTCACGATGGCGCTCTCGCTGCAACTGGAAATGGCGGGCCTGAAGGCCGAGAGTCTCGAGACCAAGTCCACCGTCACCCTCGACAAGGATGGCGAAGGCTTCACGATCACTGCCTGCCAGCTCGACCTCAAGGCGAAGATTCCGGGCGCCGACAAGGCCGCGTTCGACAAGGCCACGCAAGCCGCGAAGGAGGGCTGTCCGGTATCGAAACTCTTCGCGGGCAACGCGAAGATCACGTTGAACGCCGAACTCGTGTCGTAAGCGTATCGGCCGGTTGATGGCGCGCGGGAGACATCGATTGTCGATATCCCGCGCGCTTTTTTTATTTGCCTTTGATCAATCAACAAGATTGACTTGAGGCGTCTTGTCAGCTTCAGTCTTTCTTCTTTCGGGCGATAACAAAACTCAACACATTTTCCATTTTCTCCGCCGTATTGTTTAGCCTGCTCATTCAGCGCTGAACGGATAAATGGAATCGAACATCTTCATCAGGATCGACGGCGTGAAAGGCGATGCAACCGCCCTCGGTCACGAAGGCGAGATCGATGTCATCAGCTGGACCTGGGCCATGTCCCAGCCGAGCCGGGACACGTCGAAAAGCAGGAAGGCAAGCATCGATCACATTACCTTCGTTCATGGCGTCGGCATCGGAACGAATGGCTTGATGAGCATGTTGCTGAACAACGGACTTGCTGAAAGCGCAGTGCTGTCGTTTCGCCGCGCAGATGCGCAGGCGGTTTCGCAAGGCATGGCTGGAAGAATCATTCCGCCGCCCGACTATCTCAAGATCACGCTCAGGAAGGTCATGGTGAACGCGATCGAGCCATTCGGCTCGGCACTCGGTCATTTTGAGCGGGTGACGCTTTCGTTCAATGAATTCAAGCGTGAATACATGACGCAAACGGCGAGCGGAATGCCCGCCGGGGTGGCGTGCGTTCAATACGTGTTGGGTTGCGCATGATGGTCATGAATTTCAAGCGGTTCAGGAAGAAGAAAACCAATTGGGATTCCGTCATGATTGGTGTCGTGCTCTTCTTGCCGCAGTTATGGGTCTTGCCGTCTACGATCGAATTTCAGAAAAAATCGATCGTGACCACGGGAGAGGTTGTTCGATTGAACGCGGGACGCTTCCATCCGGAAGTGGCATTCGTGACACGCGACGGCGAAAAGCGCTCATTCGCCGGCAGCACGCTGCAAGCAACGGAGATCGGTGACCAGGTTGAAGTGCGCTATACACGAGACAAGCCGTGGGACGCACAAATGAACGAAGTGTTCAGCTTGTGGGGTCTGCATATCTTCTGGACGGCAGTGACGGCGGGATTCGTTGTGTTCGGCATCTTCGGCGTGTCTCCGGATACGTGAAGGACAGGTAGAAATGCTTGAACCCAGCCAGTGGACCTACGAAACTGCGGGGGCAGGCGGCGTATCAATAGGCAAGCTGCTCGTTTCAGGTGGCAAGTTCATCCTGAGAAATCCGGAAGGTCGCTTTCATGCTTTCAACTATGCCGGCATAGGAATGAATATGGGCTCGATAAGACTCTTGCCCAAGAACCTTGGCTTGCCTGATTTGGTGCTTCCGCGCTCTAAAACACAGATGGGTGCCTCGGGGGCCACAACCGACTTCCCAGGGCGTGGCGTGGTTTATCGATTTCATGAAAGAGAGCTTGTGCCGAATGACTTCACCGGCATCTCGGCCTATATCGAGGTTGGAGCGGGGGTGTTGATGGCCGGAGCCGCTACGGGTTTCATTACCGGTCTGAGCAGGCATGCCTTGATCCCGTGGTTGCTCAATCCCGGGCTGTTTTCTCACGCTATCCTGGCCAATCTGCATGCGCTGATTGTGCTGGGCGGTGCAAGCGAGGGTCTGCTCGATACCATGGGCGGCGGAATCATGTGCGGTGCCATATCCGATGAAGGCCCTGTCGAGATAGCTGACTGAATAACCCGGGCGTCGGGGCCGCCTGTCGACGCCATCAGACTCACCGCTCCCTCCCACTTCTCCTAGCCGCTTTATCCGCATACATCCGGCTATCACTCAAAGCAAGCAGATCGATAACAGACCCATGCTGCCCCGCCTCGAACCGCGTTTGCCCGACGCTGAAGCGGATCTCATACCCGCGCTCCCCCGCCGCGTTGCTGGCCGCCAGCGCATCGCGCAGCCGCTCGAGCGCGCGTCTAGTTTCCTCGTCGCCGGCGTCGGTGAGCAGCGCGACGAATTCGTCGCCGCCCAGCCGCCCGATCACATCGCTTTCCCGCAGCGACGCACGCAAGGCCGCCGCAAAGGTCGTCAGCGCGCGATCCCCCTCGGCATGGCCGAAGCTGTCGTTGATGCGTTTGAAATCGTCGAGATCGAAGAACAGCAGCGAGGCGTCGCGACCCATGCGCCGACAGACATTGAGCGCATGCTGCGCCAGTGCCTCGAAGCCGCGCCGGTTCGCAATCAGCGTCAGTTCGTCGACGGTCGCGAGTTCGATCGCCGCAATCTCCTGCTCCGCAATATGCGCCAGGTCGCGCAGCAGCCCTACCGCCTCGCCGTCGAGTTCGCGCGGGCGCGTGTCGATCAGACACAGCGTGCCGAGCTTGCTGCCGTTCGGCACGGTCAGCGGCTGGCCCGCATAGAAGCGGATGCCCGGCTCGCCGGTGACGAGCGGATTGTCGTGAAAGCGCGCGTCGGTACGGGCATCGGGGATCATGAACACGTCGTCGTGCATGATCGCGTGCCCGCAAAACGAGATGTCGCGGCCGGTTTCCCGCACGCCCAGGCCGGCGCAGGACTTGAACCACTGCCGGTTCTCATCGATCAGGCTGACCAGCGCGATGGGCACGTCGAACAGACGCCGCGCCAGCCGCGTCAGGCGGTCGAAGCGTTCTTCCGCCGGGGTATCGAGAAGTCTGAGCGTGCGCAGCGTGGACAGGCGAATGGGTTCGTTCTCGGGTATCGGGGCGACTAGCATGGTTCTCCGGTTTCCTGGACGTGGCCACTGACCACCCTTATTCTCCGACAAACGCGCGCCGAATTCATTCCTTCGACCACAAGGCTTCGACCACAAGGCTCAGCCGGACACGCGCTCCAGCCGGCACATTCGCTATCATGCCGAGGGTCTGCGGCTCCATGTCACGGCACGCCGGACGCGTTTACGAGTCCGACCCATGCAGGAACCCGTTCAGCTCGAGATCGAACCTCGACCACCCCCTCAACCGATCCGCCCGGAGCGCCGATGAAAATCAAGCTGGACTGGACCGTCATTACCCCGATCCTCGCGCTCGTCGTGCTCGCCGCGACGGCGCTCATGCCGAGCGGCGTCCTGATGGTGCTTGCCGCCATCGCGCTCGCCTTCGCGGTGTTCGCGGCGGTGCATCACGCGGAAGTGGTTGCGCATCGGGTCGGCGAGCCGTTCGGCACGCTGGTGCTGGCCATTGCCGTCACGGTGATCGAGGTCGCGCTGATCGTCTCCGTCATGCTCTCCGGTGGTCCCGACAAGGCCGGGCTGCCGCGCGACACGGTCTTCGCCGCGATCATGATCTGCAGCGGCGCGATCGTCGGGCTGTGTTTGCTGGTGGGCGGCCTGCGGCATCACGTGCAGAATTTCCAGCTGCAAGGCGCAAGCGCTGCGCTCGCGATCCTGTGCGCGCTCTCGGTCCTCACACTCGTGCTGCCCAACTTCACGAGCACGGTGCAAGGCCCGGCGCTGTCCACGTCGCAACTGGTGTTCGTCGGCGTGATCTCGCTCGTGCTCTACGTGACCTTCGTGTTCGTTCAGACGATCCGGCATCGCGACTACTTCCTGCTGCCCACGCCCGAAGTCGTCACGCCCGCGCCCGTCGCTGTCCCCGACGAAGAAAGCGCCCCCCACGCGCCGCCGCCCAGCAACCGCGAGGCGTGGGTCGCGCTGGCGTTCCTGATGCTGTCGCTCGTTTCGGTGGTCGGCCTCGCGAAGCTGCTGTCGCCGGCGGTCGAGGCGGGCGTCGCAGCCGCCGGCGCGCCCGAAGCGGTGGTCGGCATCGTCATCGCGGCGCTCGTGCTGTTGCCGGAGGGGCTCGCGGCCCTGCGCGCGGCACGGCTCAACCGCCTGCAGACAAGTCTGAATCTCGCGCTCGGCTCGGCGCTCGCGAGCATCGGGCTGACCATTCCGACGGTCGCGGTCGTGTCGATCGTCATCGGCCAGCCGATCTCGCTCGGGCTCGCCTCGAAGGAAATCGTCATGCTGGCGCTCACGCTGATCGTGTCGGTGATCACGCTTGGCACCGGCCGCTCGACGGTTCTGCAAGGCGTCGTGCATCTCGTGATTTTTGCGGCTTTCCTGTTCCTTTCCGTGGTGCCTTGAGCAAGGACGAAACCGGGACGATCGTGCCGTTTTGTTACCATGCTCGGTTTTTCGCGGGCGCACGCCCGTTCCCGACGCTCTGGTTTCACCGTCTGAATACGTTGGGTCACACCGAAAGTCCCGAAGGAAACGCATGTCACCGAAGAAGTCCGCTTTGAAGAAGTCCGCCTCGCTCGCCGTTGGTTCCGTCCTTGCCGTATCCGCCGCCCTCGGCGCCGTGTCGTCCGCCGCGCAGGCGAAGGAAATCACGCAGATCCGCTTTGCCGTCGACCCGTCCTATCCGCCGTTCGAATCCAAACAGGCCGACGGCAAGCTCGCCGGTTTCGACATCGACCTGGGCAATGCGCTGTGCGCGCAGATGAAGGTCAAGTGCGTGTGGGTGGAGAATAATTTCGACGGCATGATCCCCGGCCTGAAAGCCCGCAAGTTCGACGCCGTCCTCTCCGACATGGGCATCACCGACGAGCGCCTCAAGCAGATCGACTTCACGGTGCCGCTGTACGACACGCATGCGCAGCTCGTCGCGCGCGCCGGCTCGGGCATCCTGCCGACGCCGCAGTCGCTGAAGGGGAAGCGCGTTGGCGTGGAGCAGGGCACGGTGCAGGAACGCTATGCGAAGGCGAAGTGGGAGCCGCAGGGCGTGACCGTCGTGCCTTACGCCGATGAGGAACAGGTCGAAGCGGATCTGGTCGCGGGCCGCATCGACGCGATGTTCACCGACGCCGCGCAGGCCGCCATCGGCTTCCTGAAGAAGCCGCAGGGCAAGCCGTTCGCGCTGGTCGGTCCGATCGTGGAAGACCGCGCGATCATCGGTCCGGGAACGGCCATCGGCCTGCGCAAGGGCGACACCGACCTGAAGAACGGCCTCGATAACGCCTTCGCGGAACTCAGGAAGAACGGCACCTTCAAGCGCATCATGGCCAAGTACTTCGAGACCGATATCTCGATCCAGTAAGCGCCTCGCGCGCGGGTTTGCAGGGTTTTGGAAAGGCATCGCTCGCGGTGCCTTTTCTTTTCGACACGAGGTCTGTGCAGATGCAGGTTCATCACCATCCGCTTGCGGGTGCGCCGCTCGGCACCGGGCGTGTGCTCACGAGCTACGGCTTCGGTCCGCAAGACGGCGACGCGCGCCGCAAGGTCTATATCCAGGCGTCGCTGCACGCGGACGAACTGCCGGGCATGGTGGTCGCGTGGTACCTGAAGCAGCGCTTCGCCGCGCTGGAAGCCGCTGGACGGCTGACGGCACGGATCGTCCTGGTGCCGGTCGCCAATCCGGCTGGGCTGAACCAGCATTGGTTCGGCGCGCAGATGGGGCGCTTCGACCTGCGTTCCGGCCAGGATTTCAACCGGCGCTTTCCCGAGCTCGGCCCGGAGTTGGCGTTGCGCCTGAAAACCCGTCTGAACGGCGATGAACGCCACAACGGACGGCTGATCCGCGCGGCGTTGCGCGACGCGCTGGCCGCCCGCCAGCCCGTGACCGAACTGGACGCGCAACGGCTCGAACTGATGCGGCTCGCCTGCGACGCCGACCTGGTGATCGACCTTCATTGCGACTGGGAAGCTGTCCCGCATCTCTACACGACGCCCGAAGCGTGGCCCGCCGTCGAACCGCTGGCGCGCTATCTCGGCAGCGAAGCGCAACTGCTGGCGAACGTGTCGGGCGGCGAGCCGTTCGACGAAGCCTGCGCGTCGGCGTGGCGTTATCTGCGCGGGGCGTTCGGCGAGCGTTATCCGCTGCCGCAGGGCGTGCTGCCAGTCACGCTCGAACTGCGCGGCGTGCGCGACGTGTCGCACGAACTGGCGGCCCGCGACGCGCAGGCAATCGTCGACACGCTGACGCACCTCGGCATGATCGAAGGCGACGCGCCCGAGCCGCCGCCGCTGCGCCATTGCGCGACGCCACTCGCCGGCTGCGAGCATCTTCGCGCGCCGCTGCCGGGGGTGATCCTGCATCGGCGGGAGGTCGGCGAGACGGTGCGCGCGGGCGAGATCGTCGCGGAGGTGCTGGATCCGCTCGAAGACCGGCTCGTGCCGCTCGTTGCCGGCGTGAATGGCGTGCTCTACGCACGCCATTGGACGCGCTTCGCGACGGCCGGAATGCTGGTGGCGCGCATCGCGGGGGAGCACGCGGCACGCACCGGCGACTTGCTCGTACCCTGAACGCGGCGCCGGCGCCGGTTACCATGGATCCGTCTGCTCAAACCGTCATGGAGAAACCCGAGACATGCTGAAGAACCTCGATCCGCTGCTCAATGCCGACATCCTGCATGCGCTCTGCGCGATGGGTCACGGCGACGAAGTCGTGATCTGCGACGCCAATTTCCCCGCCGATTCCGTGGCGCGCCAGACGGTGCTGGGCCGCCTGCTGCGGCTGGACGGCGTCGATGCGCCGCGCGCGGTGCGGGCGGTGCTGTCGGTGCTGCCGCTCGACACTTTCGTCGATCACCCCGCCGAACGCATGGAAGTGGTGGGCGACGCGAGCGCGCTGCCTGCCGTGCAACGCGAGGTGCAGAAGGAGATCGACGCCGCCGAGGGACGGCCGGTACCGCTGGCGCCGCTTGAGCGCTTCGCCTTTTATGAGCGCGCCGGCCAGGCGTACTGCGTGATCGCGACGGGCGAAGCGCGTGGCTACGGCTGCTTCATTTTCAAGAAGGGCGTGCAACTCGCGCCCGACGCGCCCCGGCAGGATTGACCGACTGCCTAGGGATTACCCTGATTCTTTTTTAAGAACTTGTTGCAATGCAGCGTGAAAAGCGTATATTCAGGGTTATCCCCTAGCTACTTACCCTGAGAGACGCTCATGAAGACCACCGCACAACAATCCTTGCTCGTTTCGTTCGGTTCCTGGCTGCGCGCGGCGAAGGCTGCGGTGCGTCGTGAGTGGAACCGGGCGCTGCAACTGCATCTGCAAAACTGCGAAATCCTCGTGGAATCGTATCGCCGGAAGTAAGCTTCGGCCGCGGCATCCCGGTCAGGTCGCACAAGTTGAGACGCCCCGCAGGCGAAAGCCTGCGGGGCGTTGTCGTATGCGGCGCTTGCAAGAAGGTCAGATGGCCCAGCCGCCCAGATAAAACACGGCGAGCACCACGGCAATGACCACCGTGCCGATATTCAGCTTGCGCCATTCACCTGCCACCAGCCGGCCGATCACGAGCGTCGAGAAGCCGAGCATGATGCCCGTCACGATGTTCGCCGACAGCACGATATACACCGCGCAGACGAGGCCGGACATGGTGTCGACGGTATCTTCGAAGTGCAGCTTGCTGACGTTGCCGAGCATCAGCAGGCCGACATACATGAGCGCGGGCGCCGTGGCGTAAGAGGGCACCAGGGAAGCAAGCGGCGACAGGAACATCACCACCAGGAACAGCACGCCCACCACGCTGGCCGCGAGACCGGTCTTCGCGCCCGCTGCCACGCCCACCGACGACTCGATATACGCTGCCGCCGGCGCGCCGCCGAAGCAGGCCGAGAAGATGGAGCTGAGCGAATCTGCGGTAAGCGCCCGGCCGCCGTTGACAATCCGCCCGTTCTGGTCGATCTGACCCGCCTGGCCGGCCACGGCGCGAATCGTGCCGGTGGCGTCGAAGACGGCGGTCATCACCAAGGCCAGCACGCTCGGCAGCACGGCCATCGAGAGGGCGCCCTTGATGTCCATCGCGCCGATCAGCGAGGCATGGCCGGGTGCGGACAACGCCGGCAACGCGAACACGCCATGGAAGCGCACGGAGGGGTCGAAGATCAGGCCGATCGCCGACAGCCCGATCACCACGAGCAGGATGCCGCCCGGCACGCGCCGGCGTTCGAGCCCGAAGATTGCCGCGAGCCCCAGCACCGACATCAGCACCGGAAACGCGGTGATGTGTCCGAGCGAGACGGGCATGCCGGGCGCGGGATTCTTGATGATCAGGCCCACATCATTGGACGCGATCAGCAGCAGGAACAGGCCGATGCCGATGCCCGTGCCGTGCGCGACGCCCGTCGGCAGGTTGCGCAGGATCCACGAGCGCACGCCGGTGACGGAGATCGCCGTGAAGACGACGCCCATCAGGAACACGGCGCCGAGCGCGATGGCGGGTGTCAGGCCCTTGCCGAGCACGAGCCCGAAGGCGGTGAACGCGGTGAGCGAGATCGCACAGCCGATCGCGATCGGCAGGCGCGCCCACACGCCCATCAACAGCGAGCCGAACGCAGTCGTCAGACAGACGGCGACGAACACCGCGCTGGTGTCGAAGCCGGCCTTGCCGAGCATGCCCGGCACGACGAACACGGAGTAGACCATCGCGAGGAAGGTCGTAACGCCCGCGACGATCTCGCGTTTCTCCGTGCTGCCGGTGGTGGATATGCCGAAATAGCGATCGAGGAAGCCGCCGCTTCCGGATGGCCCGCTCTCCTGTCGCTCCGTGGGGGTGATGTCGATGTCGCCAAGCTGCTGGGCAGAGGATTCCATCATGAGCTGCTCCTTTATCAGCACGCTGAAACGGCAGGACCGTGCACGCACGAGGCGTACTGCGGAGCCGTCATCAGGGTCGTCTCGTAGGGTGTCTTGAATGATGCCGAGGCCTTGCACCTGAGGCTGCACTCGGTCAGGACAGAGACTAGGGGAACAGAAGGCGGGGTCCAATCCCACGAAAAACATGCCGGTCATGCCACGCGGCGTATATGCCGCGAACGCCCCATGCGACGGGGCGCCGGCTGTCCTGCGAAAACGCCGGACTAGGGCAAACGCCTAGTCCGGCAAGACCGCCCGCGGCGTGTGACGTCGCGTTACTTGATCACGCGAGAGACGCCGCGTCCGCGCGGATCGGACATCGGCTCGGGCGTGTCGCCGTCGACGCGAATCGCCTGGATGTCGCCATTGAAGCCCTGCATCTGGAACGTGTAGCCCTTCGCTTCGAGCTGCTTGATGACCTCGGGATCGAGCTGATGGAACGGCTCCTGGAAGATCGTGTTCGGCGGCAGCAACTGGTGATGGAAGCGCGTCGCGCCCACGGCTTCGGGCAGCGGCAGGTTGAAGTCGTACACGTTCGAGAGCACCTGGAAGATCGACGTGAAAATGCGCGAGCCGCCCGGCGTGCCGATCACCATCGCGACCTTGTCGTCCTTCGTGAGGATGGTCGGCGTCATCGACGAGAGCGGGCGCTTCTTCGGCGCGATGGAGTTCGCATCGCTGCCAACGACGCCGAACATGTTCGGCACGCCCGGCTTCGAAGCGAAGTCGTCCATCTCGTCGTTCAGCACGACGCCCGTGCCGTCCGCGACCACGCCCGAGCCGAAGTAGCCGTTGATGGTGTACGTGTTCGATACCGCGTTACCCCATTTGTCGACCACCGAGTAATGCGTGGTTTCGGCCTTCTCCGGCATCGACGTGCCGAGTCCCGGCTGCACGCTCTTGGTGTCCGAAGGCTGATCCGGATTCACCTCTTGCGCGCGTTTCAGGATGTAGTCGTCGTTGGTGAGCTGCGCGACCGGCACCTTGTAGAAGTCCGGATCGCCGAGATACTGCGCGCGGTCGGCGAACACGCGTTTTTCGATCTCGGCCACCAGATGGATGTACTGCGCCGAGTCGAGCGGGACATCGTTGAACTTGTCCTTGAGGTCGGCCTTCATCTTGAGCAACTGCACCAGGCCGACGCCGCCCGAACTCGGCGGCGGCGCGGTGATCACGCGATAGCCGTTCCAGCTCGCCGTGATCGGCTGGCGCCACACGGCCTTGTAGTCCTTCAGGTCGCGCGTGGTGATGAGGCCGTGGCCTTCCATCGACTTGGCGATCAACTGCGCCGTCTCGCCTTCATAGAAGCCCTTGGCGCCCTTGTCGGAGATCCGTTGCAGGGTCTTTGCAAGGTCCGGCTGCTTGAACGTCTCGCCGGCCTTCATGCCGCCGAAGTAGAGGTCGAAGTTGGTTTTGCCGCCGAACTCCTTCGCGGCGGCATCGCGCCGCGCGATCAATTGGTCGTCGACGACGAAGCCGTCCTGCGCGTAATGGATGGCCGGCGCGAGAACCTGCTTCCACTTGAGCTTGCCGAAGCGCTTCTGCGCTTCCCACATGCCTTCGACGGTGCCCGGCACGCCCACCGCGCGATGCCCGTACAGGCTCATGCCCTTGATGACTTCGCCCTTGTCGTCGAGATACATGTTGCGGGTGGCGGTGAGCGGCGCGCGTTCGCGATAGTCGAGGAAGTAGGGACGATGATCGACATACAGCGTCATGAAGCCGCCGCCGCCGATGTTGCCCGCTTCCGGATACGTGACCGCGAGCGAGAACGCGATGGCCACCGCTGCATCCACGGCATTGCCGCCCTGCTTGAAGATCTGCTCGGCGGTGTCGGCGGCGTATTTGTCGGCGACCGCGACAGCCGACGAAGTCAGGACCTGCGGCTGATCCGCGGCTTTGGCGTGAGCGGGCGTCGTCTCGACGAAACCCGCCGACAGCAGCGCGGACGCCACGAAGGCGCTCAGTGCGAAGGTCCGCAAACGCGGTGGTTGTTTCAAGCGCATCTCCAGCATTCTCCTTTTTTACGTGCGACGAAAGATCAGTCCGTTATATACCATGCGCGCCGGGCCGCCGAAATCACGCGGCCCCGCCGGGCTCAGGGCATCAGCTGGCCGCCGTTCACGTCGATGATCTGCCCGGTGACATAGCGCGACATCGTCTCCGACGCGAGATAGAGGAACGCGCCGCTGCAATCGTCCGGCTCGCCGATGAAGCCCATCGGAATGGACTTGCGGAAGGACTCGAGCTGCTCGGGCGTCGTGAAGCGTTCCTGGAACGGCGTCTGGATCACGCCGGGCGCGACGGCGTTCACGCGGACGCGGTCTGGCATGAGTTCCTTCGCCATGCCTCGCGTGATGGTGCTGACAAAGCCTTTCGACGCCGCGTAGAGCAGCGCGCCCGGACCGCCGCCGTTGCGCGCGGCCACCGAGGTCACGTTGATGATCGAGCCGCCGCCGCCCGCGCGCAGCGAAGGCAGCGCGGCGCGCGTGAACGCGACGACCGAACGCGCGTTGATGTGCATGATTTCGTCGAAGAGTTCATCGCTGACGGACGCGATCGGCTCGCGCTTCACGAGACTGCCGGCGTTGTTGATGAGCACGTCGATCTTGCCGAAGCTGTCCACCACTTGCGCGACGGCCGCGTCGATGGCTTTCGAGTCGCGCACGTCGGCGCCCACGGTGATCGCGCTGACGCCGAGCGCGCGCACGTCCTGCGCGACCGCCTCGGCCTTTTCCTTCGAGCTGTTGTAGTGCACCGCGACATTCGCGCCGTATTGCGCGAACGCCCGTGCCGCCGCCGCGCCGATGCCGGTGCTCGCGCCCGTGATGAGGATCGACTTGCCTTTCAGGTCGTGCATGGATGCTCCGTGTGGATGAGGGCCGCGCAGGTTCGCCCGAACGTGCGTCGGGTGGTGCTGGGAAAAGCGCTGTCTGAATGCCGTGACCGAGAGTATGAGCCGTCGCGTGAGGACGCGCCGGACGCGCCGTCGCGAGGCAGCACGAAGTGCTCCAGCACGCCGGCGTCACAAGCGGATGCCGCCCGCAATTGTCAATTTCATTGAATTCGGGCGCGGACCCTATCGCCGCGCCGCCGCATGACGCACTGTACCGACCGCGACAGAGCAACGGGTCGGGTAAGCAGTCGCGCATGTCCTTCGCAGGCTGCAGCGAACCCGTCGGTCGGAACAAACAATCGAATCAACATGAATCAACGAAGTGTTTCCGCGCGGCGCGAGCCGATGCGGGCGCGTACCCGGCGCACGCTCCTGGCCGGCATGCTGGCGTCCTGCGTGACGACCTGGGTGCCCGGCACGACGCGCCGCGCCATGCCCGCCGAACCCGCCACGGCGCTTCCCGCGCCGGAGAGTTTCGTGGCGCTGTCGAAGTTTCTCACCGGGCAGGCGTCGCTCGATCTCGCGCTCGCCGACCGCCTCTATCAGGCCTTGCTCGGCAACGAAAGCCGCTTTCCGGAACAACTGCGGCGGTTGCTGGCTTTCATTCAGATCCGTCATGCCGATCCGTCGCGCCTGCAACAGCGCCTGGACGAAGAGGAACCGCAACTCGCAGCCGTGCCGCGCAGGATCGTGACGGCCTGGTACACGGGCATCGTCGGCGAGGGCGAGGGGGCGCAATGCATCGCCTTCGAAACCAGCCTGCTGAACGTGATCACCGCCGACAAGCTCAAGCCGCCGAGCTATGCCTATGGCGCCTATGGCAGCTGGGCCGACCGACCCGTCTGAGGAGAACCGCATGGCATGGCATGACTCCGCCGACGTGATCGTGATCGGCTCGGGCATCTGTGGCGCGCTCGTCGCCGAGCGGCTGGCGAAGCAGGGGCGCTCGGTGCTGATCCTCGAAGCGGGCCCGCGCATCGATCGCGGCCGGATCACGGCGAATTTCCGCAACTCGCCGCGCAAGGGCGACTGGGTCGCGCCTTATCACCCGGGCACCGCCTGGGCGCCGCATCCGACCTATCACCCGGGCGACAACGGCTATCTCGTGCAGGCGGGCCCGTATCCGTATCCGGCCGAATACCTGCGCGTGGTGGGCGGCACGACCTGGCACTGGGCCGCGCACGCGTGGCGGCTGCTGCCCAACGACCTGCGCCTCAAAACGCTGTATGGCGTGGGCAAGGACTGGCCCATCGCGTACGAGGACCTCGAGCCGTATTACTACGAGGCGGAGGTGAAGATGGGCGTGTCGGGCGCGCCGAACACCGGCTCGCCGCGCGTCGCGCCGTTTCCGATGGAACCCGTCGCCGAACCCTGGGCGATGCGCCGCGTGCGCAAACGGCTGGCTGCGGCGGGCTATCCGGTCGTCACCAACACGACGGCGCGCAACAGCCGTCACTACGACGGTCGCCCAGCCTGCTGCGGCAACAACAACTGCCAGCCGATCTGTCCGATCGACGCGCAGTACACCGGCGGCATCGCCGTGCAGGCTGCGGAGAAGGCGGGCGCGCGGGTGCTGCCGAACGCGGTGGTGTATCGCATCGAGCATAGGGACAGCGGCAGGATCGCCGCCGTGCATTACTTCGATCCGGAGCGTCGCACGCACCGCGTCACGGGCGAGCAGTTCGTGCTCGCGGCCAATGGCATCGAGAGCCCGAAGCTGTTGCTGATGTCGGCTAGCGATCGCTACCCGGACGGCCTCGCGAATCGTTCCGGCATGGTCGGCCGCAATCTGATGGATCACCCGAGCAGTTCACTGACCTTCGAAGCGGACGAAGACCTGTGGCTGGGGCGTGGACCGCAGAGTCCGTCGTCGATCAACACGCTGCGCGACGGCGCATTCCGTGCCGAGGCGGCGGCGTTCCGCCTCGACTTCAGCAACATTTCGCAAGTGCGAGCCGTGACGGAAGCGCTGATCGACGCGGGCGTGTACGGGCGGGAACTGGAGCGGCAGCTGCGTCATCGGGCGGCGCGGCAGATGAGCGTGAAGAGCGTGCTCGAACTGTTGCCGGACCCGGACAACCGGGTCACGCTGAGCGCGCAGAAGGACGCACTCGGACTGCCGAAGCCGCGGCTGCATTATCGGCTGGATCCTTATCTGCACCGGGGCGCGGCGTTGGGCAAGGCCCACTTCGCGAGGATCGCCGAGCTGATGGGCGGCACGAACCTGCGCTATTCGCCTGAAGGACAGTACGCGAACAACCAGCACATCACCGGCACCCTGAGCATGGGCCGCGACCCGCGCGATTCGGTCGTCGATGCATTCGGACGCGCGCACGACCACGAGAACCTGTTCATCGCAGGCACGGGGGTCATGCCCACGGCGGCGACGGTCAACTCGACGCTGACCGCCGTCGCGCTCGCGTTGCGCACGGCCGAGCATCTTCACGCGACGAGCACGACGTGAACGGAGGGCTGTCGATGAGTGAAGCTCTGCGATGGCGAGCGCTTGCATTCGCGTTCGTGCGCTGCGCACTCGTCGCGACCTGCGCACTGGCCGCGCTGTGCGCGACCGCGCAGGCGGACGTGGGCGCGCGTGCCGAACACGCTGCGCAGGCCGACGTGCGTGCGCCGGCCGAGCAAGCTGCGCCCGCCGAACAAGCTGCATACACCGAAACAGCTGCAAACACCGAACAACCCGCCCCCGCCGCCTTGCTCGAACGCGGCGCGTATCTGGCCATCGCCGGCGATTGCGTGGCCTGCCACACCGCGCCCGATGGCCCGCCGTTCGCGGGTGGCCTGGCGCTGGCCACGCCGCTGGGCGAAATCGTGTCGACGAACATCACGCCGTCGCGGACGCACGGTATTGGCGCTTACACCTTCGAGCAGTTCTCCGCGGCGCTGCGCCGGGGCATTCGCGCCGACGGCGCGCACCTGTACCCGGCGATGCCGTATCCCTCGTACGCCCGCGTGACCGATGAGGACACCCGGGCGCTATACGCGTACTTCATGGAGCGCGTGCGCCCGGTGGACCAGGCGGCGCCTCGCACGTCCCTGCCATTGCCGTTCAGCGTGCGGCAGACGCTGGCGGTCTGGAACCTGTTGTTCCTCGACGAACGGCCCTACGTCGCCGATACATCGCGCAGCGCGGTCTGGAATCGCGGCGCGTATCTTGTGCGAGGCTTGGCGCATTGCGGCGCCTGTCATAGCCCGCGCAACGCGGGACTGGCCGAGTCGAGCTCGCGCGCGCTCGCGGGCGGCTCAGCGGGCGCCTGGCATGCGCCGAACATCACGCCGGACGTCAACAGCGGCATCGGTGCATGGAGCGAAGCGGAACTGATCGGCTATCTACGCGACGGCTACGCCCGCGGCAAGGCGCACGCAGCCGGTCCGATGGCCGAAGCCGTCGACAACAGCCTGCGCCATCTGACCAGCGAGGATTTGCGCGCGATCGCGGTCTACCTGAAAACGGTCGACCCGGTCCGGACCGAAGCCGACGTCCAGCCGGCGAGCACCTGGGGCAAGCCGGCGGACGGCCTGGGCGAATTGCGCGGCATGGCGTGGCCCGTGGACAGCACTCGCCTGAGCGGCGCGCAGCTCTACGACGGCTATTGCGCGTCCTGCCACCAGGCGAGCGGCGAAGGTGCGAGCGGCGGGCGGCTGCCTTCGTTGTTCCACAGCACCACGCTTGGACGCAGCAACACGGACAATCTCGTGCTCGTGATGCTGGGCGGCACGCAGCATCCCGAGGGCGCATCCGATCCCTCGATGCCCGGCTTCGCGGCCTTGCTCACGGACCAGCAGATCGCCACACTCGGCAATCATCTGCTGGGGCTGTATGGCAATGTCGATGCCAGAGTGAGCGTCGCGCAGGTCGGGCGTTTGCGGGCGGGCGAGCAGCCGTCGCCGCTGGCGGGACTCGCGCGCGCGGCGGGTGCGATCGCCGGGTTGCTGCTCGTGAGCCTGCTCGTGCTGCTGGCGGTGCGCCGTACGCATCGAGGCGCGCAGCAGTGAGTGAGTCCGGCGCGGGTCAGTCGTCGAAGGAATACGCTGCGACGACCTGTTTCACGGCATTCCTGAACGATCCCACCAGATCCGAGCGGATGCCACTGCTCGGATACGACATCACGTACTCATATTCGATGTCGGTCTCGAACGGCCTCACGACAACCCCATGCGCGCGCCACACCTTCGCGGCGAAGGGCTCGACGATCGACACGCCCAGTCCGCCCGCGACCATCGCATAGCGGGTGTGCGCGGTATCAGTGAAGACGGTGTAGCGCGGCCGGTCCTCGGTCGCGGAAATGAGCGATTGCTCGGCCTCGTAGGGCTGGCGTGAATTCGGCAGCCAGCCGATCAGGTTCTCGCCGCGCAGATCGGCGGGACGCACGAGCTTCTTTTTCGCGAGCCGGTGCGTGGCGGGCATCGCGCAGGCCGCGGGAGCCTTCAGCAGGCTCTCCACCTCGATGCCCGCAACCGCCGGAAACGCCAGGCTCAAGGCGACATCGGCCTTGTGGTTCTGCAGGTTGACGAGCACCTCGGGCACCTTCACGGAATCGACCTTGATGGGCACGCCGGGATGCTGCCCGGTGAAACCCAGCAGCACGGGCGGCAGCAGGGTGGTGGCGAGCACCGGCATGCAGGCGACGGTCAGGCCATCCGAGGCTTCCTCGCGGATCATGTCGGCAACCTGCTTGAGGCGCTCCAGTCCCAGGAAGTTCTCCTCGACGGACTTGTAGAAGCGCAGGCCGGCGGTAGTCGGATTGAGCCGGCCGCCGATGCGGGAAAACAGGCTGAAGCCGAGATCGGCTTCGAGGTCGGCGATCAGGCGGCTGATCGCGGGCTGGGTCACGTGCAGCTTGCGGGCTGCGCCGACACTGGTGCCGGTCATGATGAGGCTGCGGAAAGCCTCGATCTGGCGGAAACGAATCATCTGGCGTACGGCTGGAGAGCGACGGTTGAAAGCGACGCCGATCTTATCGGAAACCGCCCCCCACCGCCTCGGCCGGAACCCTGTGCCACCGTGCCCATTGACACCTTTGCAACAATTCGAACGACTATTCGAAAAATTTAGTGTCTATAAGCACATGTGAGTGGCATCTGGCTTATTGATGCGAAATACTCGCCGCCAGTCTTTAAACCGCAGATGAATGCATCGGACCAGGCGCCGCCCGGCTCGCTTGATTCGGAAGCCTCATTGTTTATCCCGGAAGAGATAAACGAAGGGCATCCATCAGCCGGCGCACGATGCAGAAAGACACGCACAACAACACGAGACAAGGACCCCAGGAATGCCCATTAAATCGATCGCCGTTCATGCCCGTCTTCAACGCACGCGCTTCGCCGCCATCGCGGCGCTCGTGCTGGCCGCCAGTGCGTGGGGCGCCACGGCCACGGCAGCCATCGTGCCGCCCGGCGTGACGCTCGCCGCCAGACAGGAACTGGTGCGCAACAACGGCTCGGAGGTCGAGACGCTGGACCCGGCGCTGGTCGAAACCGTGGGCGCGGCGAACCTCGCACGCGATCTCTTCGAAAGCCTGACCGCCACCAACGGCGACGGCGCGGTCGTGCCGGGCGTCGCCGCGAAGTGGGAGCAGAAGGACGCGACCACCTGGATCTTCCATTTGCGCACGAACGCCCGCTGGTCCAATGGCGAGCCCGTCAGCGCAAACGATGTCGTCTACGGCAGCCAGCGCTTTCTTGACCCGAAGACCGCCTCGTCGTATGCGAGCGTGTTCGGTCCGTTCATCCTGAACGGCGCGGAGATCGTCGCGGGCAAGAAGCCGGTGAGCGCGCTCGGCATCCGCGCCGTCGATGCCGCCACCGTCGAGGTGAAGACGGCCGGTCCGGTGCCGTTTCTGCCCGAACTGATGTCGAATCCGAACTTCGGGCCGGCGCATCGCGCGACCATCGAAAAGTACGGCCGCGAATGGACCAAGCCCGGCAATATCGTGACGAACGGCGCGTTCCAGCTGAAGGACTGGCAGGTGAACAGCAAGCTCGTGCTGACGAAAAATCCGCAATACTGGGACAAGGCGAACGTGCAGCTGACGCAAGTCACCTATCTGCCGATCGAGGACGAGAACACCGACGTCAAGATGTTCCAGTCCGGCGACAACGACATGACCTACCAGTTGCCCACCGGCACGTACGCCACTTACAGCAAGCAGTTTCCGGGCGACATCCGCAATTCGCTGATTCTCGGCACGCGCTACTACAGCTTCAACAATCGCGATCCGCTGCTGAAGGACGTGCGCGTGCGCCAGGCCTTGTCGATGGTGATCGACCGCGACCTGCTGGCGCGGCGCGTGACCGCGGACGGCCAGACGCCGCTGCTCGGCCTGCTGCCGAAGGGCGTGAGCGGCGCGGACGTATCGAACTACGCGTGGGCCGCATGGCCGATGGCGAAGCGTGTCGAGGAAGCGAAGAAGCTGCTCGAACAGGCAGGCGTGAAGCCCGGCACGAAGCTGCGCTTCGCGATGAACACGAGCGACTACAACAAGAAGATGGCGATCTTCGTGGCGTCGGAATGGAAGACGAAGCTGGGCCTCGCGATGGACATCGAGTCGATGGAATTCAAGGTGCTGCTCAAGAAGCGCCATGACGGCGACTACCAGATTGCCCGCAATGGCTGGGTGGCCGACTACAACGACGCAACGACTTTCCTCACGCTCGTGCAGTGCAAGTCGTCGCAGAACGACAACTTCAACTGCAACCCGAAAGCCGATGCGCTCATCAGCGAGGCAGCCGCCACCGCCGATACCGCGAAGCGCGCGCAGTTGCAGACCCAGGCGGCGAAACTCGTGATGGACGACTATCCGATGTTGCCGCTGCTGCAATATGGCCTGCCGCGCCTCGTGAAAGGCTATGTGGGCGGCTACTCGCTGAAGAATCCGATGGATCATTACGCCAGCAAGGATCTCTACATCGTCAGGCATTGACGTCCTGACGCACCGGAGAAACGCTCATGGGGTCATACACATTGCGGCGCGTGCTGCTCACGCTGCCGACGCTTCTGATCGTCATCACGATCTGCTATCTGCTGCTGCACGCGACGCCCGGCGGCCCGTTCGACGGCGAGCGCAAGGTATCCGCCGACGTGCTCGCCAACCTGCAGGCGAAGTATCACCTCGGCGAGCCCTTGTGGAAGCAGTACCTGCTGTATCTCGACGGTCTCCTGCACGGCGACCTCGGCGCCTCGTTCCGTTACGCGGACTGGAGTGTCAACGACCTCGTGCTGAGCGCGCTGCCGGTGTCGCTGGCGGTCGGCGGCGTGTCGATGCTGCTCGCCATCGTCGCGGGCGTGGCGCTGGGCGTCGTCGCTGCCTTGCGCCGTAACAGCGTGGCCGACTACGCGCTGATGCTCGTCGGCAATGCGGGCAACGTGATCCCGTCGTTCGTGCTCGGGCCGGTGCTGATCCTCGTGTTCGCGATCGCGCTGAAGTGGCTGCCGGCCGGCGGCTGGAACGGTTTCGAGCTGCGCTACATGGTGCTGCCGGTCGTGCTGCTGGCCACCATCAACGTCGCGACCATCGGCCGCGTGACGCGCGCCAGCCTGATCGAAGTGCTGAACACCAACTACATCCGCACCGCGCGCGCGAAGGGCTTGCCGCTGCGCGTGATCGTGCTGCGCCACGCACTCCGGCCGACGCTGATTCCGGTCGTGTCGGTGATCGGCCCGCTGGCGATTTCATCGATCACGGCGGCGGTCGTCACGGAGTCCGTGTTCTCGCTGCCGGGCATCGGCAAGCTGATCGTCAATGGTGCGGCCAATCGCGACTACACGCTCGTGCTGGGCCTCGTCGTGCTCGTCACGGCGGTGGCCGTGCTGCTCAACCTGCTGGCCGACCTCGCGTATGCGTGGCTCGATCCGAAGATCCGTTACTGAGAGGCGCGCCATGAAAACAGCATTGCTTGGTTCGACGCTCGAACAGGCCGTCGCGGGCCGCAGTCCGTGGCAGGACGCGCGCGCGCGTTTCCTGCGCAACAAGGCCGCGGTCGTGAGTCTCGTGCTGCTCGCGGTCATCACGCTGGCGTGCATCGCAGGGCCATGGCTGTCGCCGAACGCCTTCGATTCGACCGACTGGAACGCCACCAGCACGCCGCCCACGCTCGCCAACTGGCATTTTTTTGGCACCGACGACACCGGCCGCGACCTCTTCGTGCGCTGCCTGATCGGCGGACGCGTGTCGCTGATGATCGGTGCGCTCGCCACGCTCACGTCAGTCACGCTCGGCATCGTGTGGGGCGCGGTGGCGGGCTTTGTCGGCGGACGCGTGGACAACGCGATGATGCGCTTCGTCGACATGATGTACGCCATTCCGTATCTGCTGATCGCCATCCTGATGGTCACGCTGCTCGGCCGCGAGTTCTATCTCGTCGTCATCACCATCACGGTGTTTTCGTGGATGGACATGGCGCGCGTCGTGCGCGGCCAGACGCTCTCGATCCGCTCGAAGGAGTACGTGGAGGCGGCGCGTGCGATCGGCGTGCCCACCGCGCGCATCATCCGGCGCCACGTGGTGCCGAACCTGCTCGGCATCGTCGCGATCTACACGACCGTCACCGTGCCCGCCGTGATCCTCACGGAATCCGTGCTGTCGTTCCTCGGCCTCGGCGTGCAGGAACCGATGACCAGCTGGGGCGTGCTGATCCAGGACGGCGTCGGCGTGATGGAGGCGTCGCCGTGGATCCTGCTTTGCCCGGCGGCGCTGCTGTCGGTCACGCTCTACTGCATCAACTTTGTCGGCGACGGGCTGCGCGACGCGCTCGATCCGAAGGACAGGTGAGCCATGCCGCTACTCGAAGTGAAGGACTTGCAGGTCGAGTTCGCGACCCCCGACGCCGCCGTGCGCGCCGTCAACGGCGTGAGTTTCACGCTTGAGGCAGGCGAGACGCTCGGCATCGTCGGCGAATCGGGCTCGGGCAAGAGCCAGAGCGTGCTCGCGATGCTCGGGCTGCTCGCGCCGAACGGTCGGGCCCAAGGCCAGGCGTTGTATCGCGGTGACGATCTGATCGGCATGAGCGGGCGGCGATTGAACCGCGTCCGCGGCAATCGTCTTTCGATGATCTTTCAGGATCCGATGAGTTCGCTCAATCCGTATCTGACCATCGAACGGCAGATGACCGAAGTGCTCGAACTGCACAAGAACCTGACGCGCCGCGAGGCACGCAAGCGCGCCATCGCGATGCTCGAAGCGGTGCGCATTCCGGAGGCGGCGCATCGCATCGGGCAGTATCCGCATGAACTCTCGGGCGGCATGCGGCAGCGCGTGATGATTGCGATGGCGCTGTTGTGCGAGCCCGAGATCCTCTTCGCCGACGAACCTACCACCGCGCTCGACGTCACCGTGCAAGCGCAGATCCTGCAACTGCTGCGCACGCTCCAGCATGACTTCGGCACCGCGATCGTGCTGATCACGCATGACCTGGGCGTCGTCGCCGGCCTGTGCGATCAGGTGATGGTGATGTACGGCGGCCGCGTGATGGAACAGTGCGATGCGCCGACGCTGTTCGCCCGGCCTTCGCATCCGTACACCATCGGACTGTTGCGCGCGCTGCCGAGGCTCGATCACGACGGCGGCGAACTCGTCGGCATTCCCGGCAATCCGCCGAACATGGCGCATCCGCCCGCGGGTTGTCCGTTTCACGAGCGCTGCGCCGACGCCAGTGACGAATGCGCGCGTGAAGCGCCGGTGCTCCAGCGCATCGGCGTGCATGGGATGCGCGCGTGCCATCGGCCCGTCGAACAGATGCACAGCCGTCTTGGGGAGATCAACCATGTCTGACGCCAGCCTGCTTTCCGTGCGCGAGATGCGCGTGCATTTCCAGGTCGGGGCCAAGCAACGCCTGCCGTGGGCGGCGAAGCGCACGCTGAAGGCCGTCGATGGCGTCAGCTTCGACCTGAAGGCCGGCGAGACGCTCGGCGTGGTCGGCGAATCGGGTTGCGGCAAATCCACCCTGTCGCGCGCGATCCTCAACCTGATTCCGGCCACCAGCGGCGAGATCGTATGGATGGGCGCGCCACTCGCGAGCGCGTCGAAGCGGGCGTGGCACGCGCTGCGCGCCGATGTGCAGATGATCTTCCAGGACCCGCTCGCCTCGCTCGATCCGCGCATGACGGTCGGGCAGATCATCGCCGAGCCGCTCGTCGAGCATCGGCCGGGCATGCACAAGCGCGAGATCGATGCCCGCGTGCGCGCGATGATGACGCGCGTCGGCCTGCGGGAACAGATGATCAATCGCTATCCGCACGAGTTTTCTGGCGGCCAGTGTCAGCGCATCGGCATCGCGCGGGCGCTGGTGGTCGAGCCGAAGCTCGTGATCTGCGACGAGCCCGTGTCCGCGCTCGATGTCTCCATTCAGGCGCAGATCGTGAACCTGCTCAAGTCGTTGCAGAAGGAGATGAAGCTCGCGCTGATCTTCATAGCGCACGACCTGGCTGTGGTGCGCCATATCTCCGATCGCGTGATGGTCATGTACCTCGGCCGCGTGATGGAGCTGGCCAGCAAGCACGCGCTCTATGACACGCCGCGCCATCCCTATACGCGCGCGTTGCTCTCCGCCGTGCCGGTGCCCGATCCGGCGATCCAGCGCGCCCGGACCGTGGAGATCCTGCCGGGCGATATCCCCAGTCCCATCGATCCGCCTTCAGGCTGCGTGTTCCGTACGCGCTGTCCGGTGGCGCAGGCGCGCTGCGCGCACGAGGTGCCCGCGCTGCGCCCGCTCGGCGGCGATGTCTCGGCGGCGTGTCTCTTCGCATGATGGCCGTGCGCTTCCCCTGCAACCCTTCGATAGCGAGGACGCGTCCGCCCGCATGAGTCGCCCGATCCCCGCCCGTTAGCGAAGGGCCGGCGTAGTCCATCTGGCCGGCCCGCCACATTCGACCCTGTCCGTACGCCCAGACCTTGCCGGTCTGCGGGCGGGGTCTTTTGCATCCTGATTTTTCTGTGCGCGCAGTCGAGCGTTGCATCAATCCGTGGAGATCTTTCTATGAAAAAACAAAAGCGATCAATCGCGCTGTCGATTCTGCTGTTCAGCGGCTTCATGGCCACCGCCGCCGCCTCCCATGCCGATGAAGCCGATGCCGACGCCTCGACGCGTCACACCGAGGCGCCGCCCGCATCGCCGCCGCATACGGAAGCCGATGCGCCGGTGAGCAGCCAGGCGAAGTCGAACGGCTTGATCGAGGACTCGCATTTCAACCTGCTGCTGCGGTCCTACACCGAACACGACGACTTGAAGGGCAGCGGCAAGAAGGATGCATCGGTGCTGGGCGCGCAGGCCGTGTTCGAGTCGGGCTATACGAAGGGGCTGATCGGACTGGGCGGCGACGTGTCGCTGTTCGGCGCATTCAAGCTCAACGGCGGGGAGGGCGCGGGCAACCGCGTGCACCTCGGCACGGACGGCGGCGGGTCGGGGCAACTGGCGTGGGCCTATCCGGGCGTGTGGGACGTGAAGGCGCGCATCTCGAACACGGTGGTCAAGTACGGTCAGCAACTCTTCGACAACCCGTTCCTCGTGCCGCACGACAATCGCTCATTGCCGCCGACGTATCGCGGCTTCTCGCTCGCGAGCGACGAGATCAAGGGCCTCACGCTCAAGGCCGGCACGGTGGACGCCGTGCTCGCGCGCGGCATGACGAGCGTCACCGGACTCACGACCGAATACGGCGGCACGCATATCTCGCGCTTCATCTACTTCGGCGGCGACTGGACCCACGACGCCGACACGGCCGTCTCGCTCTGGGGCGGCATTGCCAACGACGTGTGGCAGCAGTACTACCTGAGCGCGACGCAGAGTATCGGCGACCCCGCTTCGATACGCTGGACGGGCGCGCTGAACTACTACTACACGAGTTCGATCGGCGACCAGCGGCAGGGCGCGATCACCAACAATGCCTACTCGCTGGCGCTGTCGGGCACGCACGGCGCGCATACGGTGCAGGTGGCGTATCAGCAGATCGTCAGCGATCAGACCTTCGACTACATGGGACAATCGGCAGGCGATTACCTGTCGAACTCGCTGGATGTCGACTACAACCAGCCGCATGAAAAGTCCCTGAGCCTGACCTACACGCTCGACATGAAGCGCTACGGCGTGCCGGGTTTCAAGGTCTCGCTGTGGGGCGCGTATGGCTGGGATGCCGACGGCAGCGCGATGGCCAACGGCAACAGCGCACAGGCTGCGGCGTACCGCATCAACGGTCAGCCGATCCAGGGCACGCACTACCAAGTGGGCGTGATCCCGAGCTACACGGTGCCGGGCGGCAAGCTGAAGAACACGTCGATCAAGTTCTACTACATGCACCATCACAGCAACAGCCCGTACTATCCGGACGGCACCAGCGACGTTTATCGACTGATGGTGAATCTGCCGGTGAACGTGTTCTGACGGATGGGAAGATTGCCAAAGAGCAGCGCAGCGCGTAAACCCTACAACTATTTCCGTTTACATTACGTTTAACTTTCAATATAAAGAGAGGGCGTGCTGCGGATTGCCATGTCTCGCCACGCTCATCGCCCGGCAGGCCTGTCTCTGCCGGGCTTTTTTTTGCCTCCTGTTCCAGCTCCCCAAAAGCTTTCAAGCGCTTACGATGCCCGGTTTTCTCCGTGAAAACCCCGTCAATGCTTTCGCTTGACTTACTTGATATATCAAATACTGTGTATATGCGGCGACGCTGGACGTGGCCGCGAGAGGCGTCGTTCGACGCACGCATACACAAGGCATGATTGCCAAGGAGACAGGCATGGGAACGGACCAGATGGACCGCGAAGGCAGGGCCTCGCGTCTCGCTTCGCCGTGGGTGCAATTGGTTTTCGGCGTGATCTGCATGGCGATGATCGCCAACATGCAATACGGCTGGACGCTCTTCGTCAATCCGATCGATGAAAAGTATCACTGGGGCCGCGCCGCCATTCAGGTGGCGTTCACGATCTTCGTCGTGACCGAAACCTGGCTGGTTCCGGTGGAAGGCTATCTGGTCGACAAGTACGGTCCACGTCCGGTCGTCGTGGCCGGCGGTCTGCTCTGCGCGATTGCGTGGGCGATCAACTCGGTGGCGTCATCGCTGCCGCTGCTTTATATCGCGGCGGCCGTCGGCGGGGTGGGCGCGGGCGCGGTGTACGGCACCTGCGTCGGCAATGCGCTGAAGTGGTTTCCGGCGCGGCGCGGGCTGGCGGCGGGCATCACGGCGGCGGGCTTCGGCATGGGATCGGCGGCGACTGTGGTGCCCATCGCGCACATGATCAAGTCGAGCGGGTATGAAGCCACTTTCCTGTGGTTCGGGCTGGGGCAGGGGCTCGTGGTGTTTCTGCTCGGCATGGCACTCTACGCACCGCCGGCGCAACTGCTTGCCTCCATGAAAAGCGCGGTCAAGGCGGCCGTCTACAACGCAAGCCCGAAGCAGGTGCTGGCCTCGCCGATCTTCTGGGTCATGTACCTGATGTTCGTCATGATGGCGGCGGGCGGCCTGATGGCGACCGCGCAACTCGGTCCCATCGCGAAGGACTTCGGCCTGCATGACTCGCCCGTGTCGCTGCTCGGCCTGACGCTGCCCGCGCTCACGTTCGCGCTGACCATCGACCGCGTGCTCAACGGCCTCACGCGGCCGTTCTTCGGCTGGGTATCGGACCGTATCGGGCGCGAAAACACGATGTTCATCGCGTTCGCCATCGAGGCGGTGGGGATCGTCGCGCTGTCGCGCTATGGGCAGAATCCGGTGGCCTTCGTGGTGCTGACCGGCATCGTGTTCTTCGCCTGGGGCGAGATCTACAGCCTGTTCCCGGCGACCTGCGGCGACACCTTCGGTCCGAAGTTCGCGGCGACCAATGCAGGACTGCTCTATACGGCGAAGGGCACGGCCGCGCTGCTGGTGCCGTTTTCGAGCGTCATCACGTCGATGACCGGAAGCTGGCACGCGGTGTTCATGCTCGCGGCGGGGATGGCGGCGCTTTCGGCGCTGCTTGCGCTCTTCGTGCTGAAACCGATGCGTCAGGCGCATACGGTGCGGCATGCGCGGGCGGCGGGATTGGACCTGCCTTATACGCCTGCCATGAAAGACTGAAGGCGTGACCAGGACGGGCGACCCGGCGTGTCGCCCGTTTTATTGTTATCGAGCTCGCGCGTTTCGCGGCTTGCGACTGACGAAGCGGCCCGCAGGCCGATTGCGATTGCGCGTGATGTGTAGCCGCCGGCGGATGGTCTCCTCGCTCTCTTATCTCGTGGACCGGACGGTGGCCGTGATGCGCTGTGGCGCGCGCCGTTCGATCATGGCGATCCACGCCGGAAGGCTCAGTGCCGATGCCATTGAAGCGCAGGCGAAGAGTGCGAGTGCGAGGTGGGCGTCCATGACCTTCTCCAAACGGGTGGTTGGAGACAGTGTCGGCGGGAACGGCTTGCCGTAAAACCCCGCTCCCGTAGGGAGGACGCGCCGCGTCGAGGGGCGGGCGCAGACCCCGCCAAATGAGGGAGAAAAAATCAGAAGCGCGTACCGACGCTGCAACCGCCGAAGCCGCCGCCGTTGGTGGCCACGCCGCCGCAGCCGAACAGCCCGCAGCCGCTGAGCGCGAGTGACACGGTTACGGCAAGGATGGCGAAGCGAAGATAACGAAGATTCACGATGAGATAGCCCGGGCGCCACGTTCATGGAAGCTGACCGCCATCATAGTTACTTTGCGTCGCCCGGATTGTCAAAGTGGGCCGGGCGCGTCAGGCGGGCAGCTTGCGGAAGCTGATGGCAAAGCGGTTCCATGCGTTGATCGCCGACACGAGCAGCGTCAGGTCGACGATTTCCTCGTCGCTGAAATGCGGCTTCACGGCCTGCCAGACGGCATCGGGCACGTGATCGTGCGAGACCAGCGTCAGTGCTTCGGTCCATTCCAGCGCGGCGCGTTCGCGATCCGTGAAGAACGGCGTCTCACGCCACACCACGACGGTCGCGAGACGACGATCGGTTTCGCCGCCCTTGCGGGCATCGGTGGTGTGCATGTCGACGCAGAACGCGCAGCCGTTGATCTGCGAGGCGCGCAGGCGCACCAGATGGGTCAGGGACGTTTCGAGCGCGGACTTGCCGATGCGCTCTTCCACGCCGACGAGCGCCTTGATGGCGGCAGGGTTGGCCTTGTAGAAGTCGAGACGAGGTTCCATGGCGATGCTCCTTGCGGTGGGTTTGGACAGGTTCAGAATAGGCCTGAAGGTGGCCTATTCAAATAGCCGATTTTGTGAAATACGAGGTAACCAGTGGAAGGGTCATGCGCCGGACGCAAAAAAACCGCGGCAAGCTGCGTCGCGGTTTCGAACACCATGCGTCAACGCGTTCAGTCGAGCGCCGCAGCCGGGCCGAAGAACTCGTATCGGCTTTGCGATTCAGGCACGCCAAGCGCCTTCAGATGCTTCTTCACGGCCTTCATGAAGGGCTTGGGGCCGAGAAAATAGGCATCGAGGTCGCGGTCTGCGGGCAACCACTTACTGAGCAAGGCTTCGTCGACGAAACCGATGCCGTCCGCCGGATGATCGCCGTCGCGTGCGTGCTCGTAGCAGTAGAAGCGCTTCAACTGCGGATGGCGCGCCGCCAGCGCCTCGATGGTCTCGCGGAACGCATGCACGCCGCCGTGCCGCGCCGAGTGAATGAACGTGACCGGACGCTGCGTTGCGAGCGCGCCATGCAGCATGGCGAGCGTCGGCGTGATACCCACGCCGCCGCTGATCAGCACGACCGGCTTGTCGCCGGGTTCGAGCGCGAAGTGGCCGGCGGGCGGATAGAGTTCGAGCACATCGCCCGCGTGCTTGTGCTGGTGCAGGAAGCCGGACACCTTGCCGTTCGCCTCGCGCTTCACGCTGATGCGGTATTCACGGCCGTTCGGCGCGGCCGACAACGAATAGTTGCGACGCACTTCCTCGCCGTCGATCACCACGCGCAAGCCGATGTACTGGCCCGGACGGAAATCGAGCAGCGCGCCGCCGTCTTCGGGCGTCAGGTAGAACGACGTGATCTCGTCGCTTTCCTTTTCCTTGCGGGCAATGACGAAGCGCCGCGTGCCGCGCCAGCCGCCGGGCGCCTGTTCGCGTTCGCTGTAGATGCCTTCCTCGAGCCCGATCAGCAGGTCGGCGAGTTGCCCGTAAGCGGCGGCCCAGGCGTCGATGACGGCGTCGGTGGCGATTTCTGCGCCGAGCACGTCGCGGATCGATGCGAGCAGGCAGCGCCCGACGATCGGATAATGCTCGGGCTGGATATTCAGCGCGACGTGCTTGTTGATGATCTGGCCAACGAGTCCGCCAAGCTTCTCCAGTTCGTCGATATGGCGCGCGTACATCAGCACGCCATTCGCAAGCGCGCGCTGTTGTGCGCCGCTCGCCTGATGCGCCTGATTGAACATCGGCCGGACTTCGGGGTAGTCGGCAAGCAGCCGGGCGTAGAAATGCGTGGTAAGCGCTTCGCCGCCGCTTTCGAGCAGGGGAACGGTCGCCTTGACGATGGCACGGTGTTCGGCTGACAGCATGGTTCTTTCCTCGTGGGTGAAGATGCGTCTCGCATCGGAAGTCTATGCAAATTCCAATACACGTTCCGTGCCACGGTAGAATCGTCGCTAAATCAACGGTTTGAAGATTTATATGGTCGATTCGACTCTGGTCAAAAAGACTGCCGACGTAGTCGCAATGACTTCGCGCGTGCTGCTCGACGCACTGGTTCCGCTCATCGAGGATCTGTCGAGCGAGATGCCGGACACCGAGCGCTACCGGCGTCTGCTGCATACGTCCCGCGCCCTTTTCCCGAGCGACGCCACCGCGCTGCTGCGCCTCGACGGCGACACGCTCGTACCGCTCGCCATCGATGGGCTGTCGGGCGATACGCTAGGGCGACGCTTCCGGGTCAGCGAGCATCCGCGCTTCGCCCGCATCCTCGCCCACGAGGCGCCGACGCGCTTCTCCGCCAGCTCCGACCTGCCGGACCCTTATGACGGTCTCGTCAAGGGCGTCAGCGGCCATCTGGAGGTGCACGATTGCCTGGGGTGCCCGCTGTGGATCGATGGCCGCGCGTGGGGCCTGCTGACCCTCGACGCGCTCGATCCCGCCCGTTTCGACGGCATCGACATGGCCTCGCTGCAAGCGTTTCTGAGTCTCGCGGCGGCGACGGTGAGCGTCGCCGGGCGCATCGACAGGCTGGCGCGTTCGCGGGAGGCGGAGCGTCATCGCGCGGAGGCTTACCGGCAGGCCAGCGGCCCGAAGCGGCGCGAGATGATCGGCGGCAGCGACCGGCATCGGCGGATGCTGGAAGAGATCGCGATCGTCGCATCTAGTGATCTCACCGTGCTCGTGACAGGGGAAACCGGCGTCGGCAAGGAACTCGTCGCGAGCGAGATTCACGCGCTGTCGCCGCGCGCCGACAAGCCGCTCGTCAGCCTCAACTGCGCCGCGCTGCCGGATACGCTCGTCGAAAGCGAACTCTTCGGGCACGTGCGAGGGGCGTTTTCCGGGGCGTCGTCGGACCGGCGCGGCAAGTTCGAACTCGCCGACGGCGGCACGCTCTTTCTCGACGAAGTCGGCGAACTGCCGCTGCCCGTGCAGGCGAAACTGCTGCGGGTATTGCAGAACGGGCAGTTGCAGCGCATCGGCTCGGACAGCGAGCACAAGGTGGATGTGCGGCTGATTGCGGCGACCAATCGCGATCTCGCCGAGGAAGTGCGCGAAGGGCGGTTTCGCGCGGACCTGTATCACCGGCTGTCGGTGTATCCGCTCGTGGTGCCGGCGCTGCACGAGCGCGGCCGCGACGTGCTGCTGCTGGCCGGCTTCTTCCTCGAGGAAAACCGTTCGCGCCTCGGCCTGCTGAGCCTGCGCCTCGCCGCCGACGCCCAGGCCGCGCTGCTGGCCTATCGCTGGCCGGGGAACGTGCGTGAACTGGAGCATCTGATCGGCCGGAGCGCGTTGAAGGCGCTGGCTTCGCACCGCGAGCGTCCGCGCATCCTGACGCTCAGCGCCGCCGATCTCGCGCTCAACGGCGATGCCGCCCCGGCCCAGGCGTCCGCCGTGCCGCCGCCGCTAACGGCAAGCGGCGCGGATTTCCGCGCGGCGGTGAGCGCCTACGAACGCTCGCTGATCCTCGACACGCTCAGGCGTCATGAGCAGAACTGGGCGTCCGCGGCCCGCGAGCTGGGTCTGGACCGGGCCAATCTGAATCGCCTCGCGAAGCGCCTCGGGCTCAAGTAAGCGCGGCCGGCTTCGAAGCCCTCCATCGTTGCCTGTCTCGAAAATATTCAATTGATTGTTGAATATCAAGAAACGCGCTGGCGCCCGTCACGCGGCGCGCCCGCGCATTGAGACAATTCCGGTGCTGGGAAAAGCGGGCGCTGTCTTCTAGTATCAGAACAGCCTGACGCAACCCATCGACAGCATGTTCACCGCAGTGCCTTGAAGCAGCGTGCCGGATGCGGGCCTGTCCCGCACGGCGTATTGAGAACGGCATTTCGAACACGGCATTTCGACAACCGGGGGTTACGTGCAGAACGTGACAGACGTGGCGAAGCTCAGCACGTTCATCTTGTGCGCACTCTTGCTGTGTTTCGGCAGCGGGGCGTTCGCCGCGGACGCGCCGACCACGGAGCGTGCGCCGGACACCATGCAGGCCCGCGTGATGGGATGCGCCGCCTGCCACGGCGCGCACGGCGAGGGCACCGACAACGACTATTTCCCGCGCCTGGCCGGCAAGCCTGCCGGCTATCTGTACAACCAGTTGCTCGCGTTCCGCGACGGCCGGCGTAAATATCCGCCGATGAATTACCTGCTCGCCTATCTTCCGGATGCCTATCTGAAGGAGATTGCTGCGTATTTCGCGGGCGAGCGTCCGCCATTTCCGCCGCCGGGGCCCGTCAGTGTCGATGCAAAAACGCTCGACCGGGGCAAGTCGCTGGTCACGAAGGGCGATCCGGCGCGCAGCGTGCCCGCCTGCATCAGTTGCCATGGCGCGGCGATGACCGGCATGGAGCCCGCCATTCCGGGCCTGCTGGGCCTGCACGCCGATTATCTGAGCGCGCAACTGGGCGCATGGCGCTACGGCACCCGCACGACGGCAGCGCCCGATTGCATGGGCCAGATCGCGAAGCTGCTGTCCGACCGCGACATCACCGGGATTGCCACTTACTTGGCCTCGCTGCCTGCGCCGGCGGATCCGGCGCCGGTGGCGGCCGGCTCGCTCAAGATGCCGCTCGCTTGCGGCAGCGTTCCCCACTGACGAGGACCCCGACGTGCGCCGATTTCGACCCTCCGGAGCGCTGGCCGTCACGATTCTTCTGGCGGCCTGGGCGGTCTTGCTGCTGGCGCCGTCGACGCCGGTTCATGCGCAGGACCGCGCGGAGACGATCAAGCGTGGCGAGTATCTGGCGCGCGCGGGCGATTGCATCGCGTGCCATACGCTGCCTGCGGGCCGGACCTTTGGCGGCGGACGGCCGATGGACACGCCGTTCGGCACGCTCTTCACGCCCAACATTTCGTCGGACCGGGAGACGGGCATCGGTGGCTGGAGCGCCGACGAGTTCTACACGATGATGCACGACGGCAAGTCGCGCGACGGCTCGCTGCTCTATCCGGCGATGCCGTACACGTCCTACACGAAAGTCACGCGCGCCGACTCCGACGCGATCTATGCGTTCCTGATGTCGACGCCGCCCGTGCATCAGCCGAACCGGCCGCACGAACTGCGCTTTCCGTTCAACAAGCGGCAACTGCTGTTTGGCTGGCGCTCGCTGTTCTTCAGGGAGGGCGAGTATCGGCCGGACCCGAAGCAATCGGCGGAATGGAATCGCGGCGCGTATCTGGTCGAAGGACTCGGACACTGCTCGATGTGTCACACCGCGATCAACGCACTGGGCGGCAACGTGAGCTCGAAGGCGTTCGAGGGCGGACTGATCCCGATCCAGAACTGGTACGCGCCCTCGCTGACCTCGAACCGGGAGGCCGGTCTCGGCGAATGGAGCATGGACGACATCGTCGGTTTGCTGCATGCGGGCGTCAGTCATCGCGGCGCGGTGTACGGACCGATGGCCGAAGTGGTCTACGACAGCCTTCAGTATCTGAGCGAGGACGACGTGCGCGCGATGGCCGTCTACCTGAAGGCGCTGCCTGCGCGTTCCGGCGACAAGCCCGAGCCGCCCGGACAGGCGGTGAGGGAACAGCAGACGAGTCTCGCGCCGCTCGGCAAAAAAATCTACGACGCGCAATGTGCCGAGTGCCATGCCGCGCGGGGCGAGGGCAAGCCGCCGGATTTTCCGCCGCTCGCGAACAATCAGTCGATCGTGATGAACTCGGCCGTGAACCCGATCCGCATGGTGCTGAACGGCGGCTATCCGCCCGGCACGTTCAAGAACCCGAAGCCGTATGGCATGCCGCCGTTCGCGCAATCCCTGTCCGATGTGGAAGTCGCGGCCGTGGTGACCTATATCCGCACCGCATGGGGCAACCACGGCGCGCCGGTGACGGTGAAGGACGTGAACGAACTGCGCTCGGCGCCGCTTTACTAGAGATCCGACGACCATGAACGAAGACCCGAACGCGGACGAAGACGCCAGGCTCGACGAGATCGTGAAGCGCGGCCCGAGTGGCGCGATTGTGCTGGCCGGCATCTCGACTGCGCTCGTGATCGGCATGTGGTTCGTCTTTTACTTCGCCGTGTTCCTGCCGCGCGGCGTGATCCGGTGATTCATCCAGACTTCGCATATGGCCATCGATCCCAGCTCGCATGACATTGCCGAACGCGTGGAACGGCGCTGGGCGATCCTCGTCCTCGCGATTGCCGTGCTGCTGGTCGGGATGGTCGTCTACACCGGCCTGCACTGGGCGATGATGCCGCCGTCGCGCGTCGAGACCGTGCGGCCGGAGACGGTGGGCGTGTCGGGCGAATTCGTCGAGAGCAATCTGGGCAGCGCGCCGGAAGCGGATGGTTCGGTGACGGTGCGGATCGTCGCGCAGCAGTACTCGTTCACGCCGCAATGCCTGGTGGTGCCGGCGGGCGTGCCGGTGACGTTCCGTGCAACAGCGGCGGACGTCGTGCATGGATTCCTGATCACGGGAACCAACATCAATTCGATGCTCGCGCCGGGCTATGTCTCGACCTTCAAGACGACATTCGAGACGACCGGCGATCATCTGATGCCCTGCCACGAGTATTGCGGCACCGGGCATCAGAACATGTGGGCGCACGTGAAAGTGATCGATCGCGCCGAGTTCATGGAGAGGGCCGCCAGGCTGCCGGCCCGTTCGCGGAGAGTGTCCTGTGTTCAATAGCAAGCGGCTCGTCCTCGCGCATTTCTGGCTGGCATTCGGCGCCTTCGGCATCGCGCTCGTGCTCGGCGCATGGCAGATGCTCGTGCGCAGTCCGCTGCATCCGTGGCTGCAGAATCCGGAGCTGTACTACCGCTCGGTGACGGAGCACGGCACTGTGATGGGCTACGCCTTTCCGACGCTCGTGGCGATGGGCTTCGGCTATGCCGTCAGCGAACTGGCGCTGAAGCGACCGCTCGCGGGAATGCGCTGGGCGTGGCTGGGCTTCTGGATGGTTGCGGCGGGCGCGGTCACGGCGACCATACCGGTGGCCATGGGCCTCGCCTCGGTGCTCTACACCTTCTATCCGCCGATGATCGGCAACGTCTTCTATTACCTCGGCGTGGTGCTGGTCGTGGTGGGCTCGTGGGTGTGGGTCGCGCTGATGTCGGTGAACCTGGCCGTGTGGAAGCGCGAGAACCGCGGCAAGCCGGTGCCGCTCGCGATGTTCGCGACCGTCGCAGGCGCGTATCTGTGGGGCTGGACCGCGGTGGGCGCGGCGATCGAAGTGCTGTTCCTGATTCTGCCAGTGGCCTTTGGCTGGAAGACCACGATCGACGCCGGCCTCGCGCGCATCTTCTTCTCGTGGACTCTGCATGCCATCGTCTATTTCTGGCTGGTGCCGGCCTACGTGGCGTACTACACGATCATCCCGCGCGCGATCGGCGGCCGTCTGTACAGCGATGCGATGGCGCGCATCTCGTTCATTCTGTTCCTCGTGGTGTCGATGCCGATCGGGATCCATCACCTGTTCGCCGATCCGCAAGTGGGCTCGGGCTTCAAGTTCATGCATTCGGTGTTCACCGCGCTCGTCGCCGTGCCGACGCTGCTGACCGTGTTCACGATCTGCGCGTCGGTGGAGATCGCGGCGCGGCTGCGCGGCGGACGCGGCCCGCTGGGCTGGCTGAAGGCGCTGCCCTGGGACAATCCGATGATGCTCGCTGTCGCGTTCTCCTTCGTGATGCTCGGTTTTGGAGGCGCGGGCGGCCTCATCAACATGAGCTACCAGCTCGATTCGACGATCCACAACACGCAGTGGGTGACGGGGCATTTTCACCTGATCTTTGGCGGTGCGATCGTCATCATGTACTTCGTGATTGCCTACGATCTCTGGCCGCATCTGACCGGGCGGCCGCTGCTGCATCCGAAGCTGATGCGCTGGCAACTGTGGCTGTGGTTCATCGGCATGATCGTGCTGACGTTCCCGTGGCATTTTGTCGGCCTGCTGGGCATGCCGCGACGCATGGCCTTCTATGACTACAGCGACCCGGAGATCGCGGCGCAGGCGCTGTCCGTGGTGATATCGGTGGTGGGTGCGTTGATTTTGCTGGTGTCGGCGGTGCTGTTCTTCATCGTGCTGGTGAGGGCGCATCGCACGCCGCGCGCGGCTATCGAGCCGTTCCGCTTCAGCCGCGCCGTGCATGAGCCGCACAGCATTCCGGTGGCGCTGAACAGTTTTGCACTGTGGCTTGCACTGATGATCGGGCTCACGCTGATCAACTACGGCTATCCGATCGCGCAACTGCTCGCGCGCTCCGACACGGAAGTCCCCGCGGTGCCCATCGGAGCCGCGCGATGAGCGACGAACGCCTCTTCACCTTCCGCAATCGCTGGTTCACGGTCAGTGTACTGGGGACGATTGGAATTGCGATCGTTGCGGCGCTGATCGGCTTCGTATGGCTGCCTTCGGTGCAGCGCGATGCACAGTTCAGCGGCATCTGGAACGCCATCTGCAGCGCGGCGGGCGTGCCGCGAAGCTGGTACGCGGGAGGTGGCGTGGTGGTCGAGCCGGAGGTGAGGTTGTCGAGCGTCGAGATGACGCCGCAACTGCTGGCGAACGTGAGCGCGAATTCCATCGGGCGCGGCGCGACGCTGGCCTTGCGCTGCACGATGTGTCATGGCGATCGCGGCATGAGCGACGCGAACTCGCCGAATCTGGCGGGTCAGTATGCGGCGGTGATCTACAAGCAATTGATCGATTTTCAGAAGGGCGCGCGCAGCAACGCGGTGATGTCGCCGATGGCGATGAACCTGAGCGATCAGGACATGCGCGATCTCGCGGCGTATTACGCGAGCCTGCCGCGCCCGCCGGCGCAACGCAAAGTGAGCGATGCGCGCGCGCCGGCGATCGTCGCGCACGGTGCGCCGATGCGGAATGTGGTGCCCTGCGCGGTGTGTCATGGCGGCATAGACAGCAAGGCGGGGAGTCCCTGGCTCGATGGTTTGCCAGCGGCTTATACGAAGTCGCAGTTGCTTGCGTTCGCGAGCGGGACGCGGACCAACGACATCGATGGCGTCATGCGGAACGTGGCGCGCAACATGACCGCGGAGGAAATCGATGCGGCGTCGATGTATTACGCGCGGGAGCTGGAGAAGGTCAGAGCTGGGCGGTGAGCTGGAAGCCGATCGTCACGCGCGCGGTAGCGAGCGAGGCCGGCTTGATGAGCGGGGTGCCTGCGAACAGGTCGTACTTCAGGGCAGCGAGTGGGAGGGGAACGCCGCCTCGGATGCTGAGGACCGCGCCCAGTAACTGGGTGCCTGCGAGGAAGGCCGTGTTCGGGCCGAACACGCGCCCGTAGTCGATGCCTACGTAGATCGACTGACGCCACTGCCCGAGCGGCGCTTGCACCTCGTTGCGCCAGTAGAAACCGCTTTCGGCCGCCAGCATCTGCTCGCCGTCGAAGCCACGCACCGTGTAGCGGCTGCCGATTGTGAAATCGTCGACATAGAACAACCGATCCGGCGAATGCTGGCCGCGAAAGGTGGTCACGTAGCGAAGCGGCTGGTGCGCGAGGGCGAAAGGCACCGAGAGGTTGAAGTCTAGCGTGCCCATCCGGTAGCGGTAGGTCGGCCTGGCTTGCGATGTTGAAGAGCGCGTTTGGTCGGATGTTGGGCCTGGCGTTGAACCGAATCCGCCAATGCCTTGCCGGAACGCCAGCGCGGCATCGAGCTGCGAGTTGCCGATGTAGTGTCGGTCCGTCAAACCGGTTTCCAGGAACGTGTTGTTGCGATGCTGGATGTCGATTTCGGTGTCGTTGATGAAGCTCGCGTTGAAGCGGCGCGAGAGCTGGATGTAGGCGGCGAACACATCGTTTTGAGAGCGTCGCAACACGCGGGCAAGCTTGACGCCTGCTGTCTGCGACTCGCCGCTCGATGTGAAGGTCTGATTCGCGCCCGCGATTTGCTGACGGTAGCTGTTCGTGTAGCCGAAGAGCGTTGCGGTCCAGTATCCCCATGGGACCGAATACGTGCCGTTGAAGCCGTGCGAACCCATTGTCTTGTTGTCGAGTTTCAGGTCCTGGGTGGCGCCGAGCGTCAATACGTCGTTCAGGCCGAGCGGATTGTCGAGACCGAGGCCGAGGTTGCCCTGCGGCTTGCCTGTTGCGCGGGTGCCTGAGTTGTCGATCGAGGTGACGATGGACCATGATTTGGAACGCTTCAACGTCAGCAGGATATCGCTTTCGCCTGGTTGGTCGGTGGGCTCGATTTTCATGTCGAGGTCCTGGCTCGGGACGCGCTTCATCTGTTCGATACCTTGCTCGAGTGCGCGTACGTCAAGGAGGTCGTGCGGTCTTGCGGGGAAGGCAGAGCGCCATGAGGACCACGTTACAGGTTGGTCGAAGCGAATCTCGTGGATCACGCCAGGAATGAGCACGAATTGAAGCGTACCGTTTGTGAGGTCCTGCTCGGGGACCAGAACGCGGGTGGTGAGGTAACCGCGACTCAGGAGGTCTTGCTGAAGGGCCTTTGTGAGGATAGTGAGGCCGTCACGCCCGATGCAGCGCCCGCGATAGTGAGCCAGCCATTCGCGCGCGAAGAAGAATGGGTCAAGGGGAAGGGTAGAGGCGCCTTGTGTGCGTTGGGGTTCGGGTAGCGTGGTGGGGACGTTGAGAGTGAAGGATTCGATGCGGAAGCAAGGATGCTCTTCTTTCAGCTCGGGATAGGTCGCGATGTTTGGATCCGAGGAGCGTACAGATCGCGCGCTGATGGCGGTCTCGCGCTGTCGTGCTTCTTGTTGCTGTTGCACTTGCTGGGTTTGTTCAGCGTTGGCGCGGGCGGCTGCGGCTTGTTCTCTGAATGCGGGGACTTCTTGGGCATGGGCCGCAAGGGACAGTATTGCCGTAAGGGGCAGGGCTTTCAGGCGGGTGTTCAACTTCATAAGGCTTGCTCGGAGGACGGAAGCCTTACGCGAGGTCAGGCGGGGGGCCGAGGTTTCGTGATCCTCGGAACGCTTGACGACTAATCTAGCGAAATGAGGTTGCGCGGAGAACTAGCGAAGTCTGAAAATGGGGTTGTCGGATTGAGGCTGGACCGGGCCTGTCAGCCATTTCGTGTCGACGCATAACAGTCTGGCATTGGTCCAATGACGGTTGAAGCGATCAATTGCAACGCTGGCGCTGAAGAGGGCTCTGAGCGAGCGCGCTCTGGCGGCGAGATGAATCACCATCTGGGCTACCCGCCGGGTGAGGCCAAGACAACCAACGTCACGAATCAGCGAAACAGTCGGGGTGCCGGACGGTTCTTACTGAAGACGGCCCGATCCGGAGGGCAGCGCCGAACCCATTCTATGCAGCCAAGTCAAACGGTCGATGTGACGCCATCGCTGCAGCGTCGGCGTTCATCTGCCCGGAGATCTGATTGCCCCAATGGCCAAACGTGCCTGGAACGTCATCGAACGTCCACTTCACGCGATCGATCACGCTGCCAAGAACTCGGTGCCCATGCTGCCCCTGCCGTCAGCATTGCTCGAACTGCGATTGTAGAGGTCCGCGTTCGATGCCGTGGCCGCGCCTGCGCCACCGCCCACGAATGCGCCACCAACACCCGCCAACGCGTTTGCGGCCACATTGCCCGCGAGCATGGAACCGGTCTGTTCTCCGATTCCGTCCTCCAGTTGGTTTAGTTTGCCCCCGAACGCCGATGCGATACCTGCGCCCGCCGCACCGCCCGAAGCAGTAGCAATGCTGCCACCACCAAAGCCACGAATCAGACCGCCACCGATGATATGAAGCGCGACACGGTTGGAGCCGCCTTCATCCCAATGCGATACTAAAAGTGCGGTACGCCTTATCCTCGATGCGCCTCAAGCTGAATTTTTTTCAGTAGTCCGGTCTTCTCGTCAAAATAGAAATTGGCTGCCTTGTGTATGCCTATTGGCACGGAGGCAAATACAAAAACTACGTACGCACTCGATTTATACGAGTATGTCCAGACTTCCATCGACCCAGCGGTAATTTTTTTATCCGGCGGACCAAATTGGCCAACCACGTCATCTCGGGTGGTGACCTCTGGTTTGAACTGATCGATCAGTGACTCTTGTGTCGCGTCCTCAAGCTTCATATTCCCCGTTCTTTGAGCAGAATTGAAAGCGCAACCAGTCATTCCCGTAGCCAATACAGCGATTATAATAATTTTCTTCATAATATCATCCAATTAAAGAAATTAATCTGGATTAACCAAAAATCAATACGGCCGAAAATCCTAACTAATCCAGACCATTCCACCTGCGACAACTCACCAAAGACTGAAATGCCAACGAAAAATAATCGCCGCGCGTGATCAACCGGAACACTCTCTTACTCTTAGGCGGTCGTTTTCTTGATCTATCTACCAAATTCAGTAATTGCCGTGCCGATGAGAGGATTGCTGTTCAATCTGTTGCTTGGTGTACTTTCCGCCGCTCGTATCTGCAACGCCCTTCGCAAACTTCTTCTCCTGCGGATGCACTGCCGGTTGTAGAGATCAGAAGGGTCCTATATCAACTATTCGGATTTCGTTGCCGATGCGGCCTCTCTGGATGGCAACGTCAATTTGGTCGCCTTCGCTTATGCGGTCATATTTCCACGAAACCGGTAGGAATTGAAAAAAGCGATTTTCCACTTCTATTTCGAGCGCGTTCTGTGCGAGCACAGTGACAGATGCTTTACCTTGCCATTTTCGATGCTCGGGAACCACGTATTTCCGAATCACCCGGCCCGAAATTTTCACTTCTTTTTTTCCTGAGAAAATGATGAGGCGTCGAATCACCAGAGCAAACAAAAAAAATATCAAGCACTCTGCGGCGAGAATAATGGCGCCCGAAACTGCAGCAGCTCCTCCGTGACTAATCAGTTCCAGGGGGGTAGATAAGATGCTCATTGCATTGCCCCAAGGTTAGTCACTTCTTGCCTGCGTTCTCGATTGCCGTTTGAGTAGGACCCGAGAAAGTTTGAATGATATGGTTCGCGATATTTCCAGCCCATCCCTGCATGAGCGTTTGGGCGATCGTTCCAGCGCCATAAGATGTCGCTCCGGTTGCGGCATTCGCCGACGGATCGCCCGCAGGAATTGCGATTGCATTCCCCCCGAACGCAGCCGTCCCGCTTAAGACGCCGTTGTACGACCCGACAGCCACTTTGGCACCGAATCCGCTTCCGAGAGTATCGAGTGGCAAAAAGGCAGGACCCGCCAAGCCTGCAACAAAACCAACGGTGAGTGACTTCGATGTGTTCGGTGCGTCCCTGCTCAAACCCGATGCATACGCGAACGTGTCGCCGCCATAGTCATAAAGCGTGTTGACCGCCCAACCCGTCGCAACCGCTGGCGCGATTGTCCCAAGTGCCACCATAGCGAGCGCTCCGCCTGCGGCTATTCCGACCTGTAGATGAGCTTCGTGGCCCGGAAGGGCCTGTTGCTCCGGCGACAGCGAATGGTCAGCATTGCTATAGAGAAACGGACTGTTGTACTCAGTTGGCGTTGCGCGGAACATGCTCTCACCATTCTGGCTGATGAACGCCGTCGCGTACTTGTTTCCGTCCGGCGCCGGTCCAGCACTCGCTGTCGCATCCACCAACCGATAGCCGCTTGCCAGCAACATCTGCTGCGCCTGGTCGGCGGTTAGTGTTTGTCCGGTCTGATCCTTGAAGAACTGCGCGAACTTGCTTGCGTTGTCGTTCGCCCACTGGCGTTCATTCGGGTGAAGCTGTCGATTGTAGAGGTCAACGCTGGTTCCAGTTGCAACGCCCGTCGTGCCGCCAACCAGCGCACCACCCGCAGCCGCCGCAACGTTCGCGGCAAGGTTGCCCAGAAGGGTCGAGCTCGTCTCCGATGCGACGCCCTTTGAAAGGCTGTACAGTTGGTTCGCCATTTTGGAGGCAAGGCCCGCGCCCGCTGCGCCTCCCACCGCCGTAGAGACGCTACCGCCACCCAGCCCGCCAATAAGTGCGCCGCCCGCTGCCTGAAGGAGCGCGCGCGAGTGGCCCCCTTCATCCCAAGCATCCGCTGCCGCCTGATCATGATTGGCCTCGGCCATGTTGTGCTGCACATCCGCATACGCGCCAATACCTTGAGCCACCACTTGCCCCGCCGCCTGCGCCGCCTGCATCGTATCAGCCTGCTGGTTCAGGATCGCGTTCAGGTCGGGCGTGTTCGCTACTGTTCCGTTCGTGTTCGTCGTGTCGCGACTCAGGCTCGCGATGTCTTGCGCCTGAGGATCGCCGGCGGTGAGCGTGATCGTGCCCGGGCTGATCGCGCTACGTGTCGTCGTGTTCTGGTCGCTGTTCTCATGCTGGCCGATCATCGGCAGCAGTCCGCCCGAGCCCGGCACTGAAGCAGGACCGACCGCCTTGTCGGAGCTCGGACCCGGCGACAGGCCCACGGATCCGCCGATGCTGCTCGCCGAGTAATGCGAGTGGTTACCGACGTCTGCAAACGTCAGCGTACCCGTCGAGAGGTCGTTCTTCGCTGCGTCATCCGCCCCGGCAATGACCGCGCCTTTTAGCCCCGTATTGCCCTTGACCGACACATCGAAGCCGCCGTCCCCCGCAACCAGCCCCGCCTGTTCCTTGACCTGTGCATAGTTCCCGTCCGCATGGCCATTCTGTGCGCTGAAACTCGCACCGCCGCCGCCCTGACTGATCGTGAAGCCGCCGCCGTCGCTGCTCTGATGCGCCGCGCTGACGGTCGTATCCTGCACGCTCGCGATGTTCAGATTGCCGCCGACGTCCGCCGCGATCCGTCTTCCGGCGATCCGCGAGCCGATCACGTTCGTATCGCCGCCTGAGACGATCGCGACGCTATTCGCGCCCGTAACGTGCGAAGCGTTCTGAATTGCCGCGTCGCTGTTGGCATCGCCGTGCGCGTTCGCCATCGCCGCCGACATGCCGAAGCCGTTCGTGCCGACCGACACGCCGACGCTCGCGCTCTTGCTGCTGTTGGAGCTGCGCGTCGACGCCGTGTCGGTCGTGTTGATGACGTTCACCTGATTCTTTGCGGCGAGCAGCACGTCGCTTGCGCTGACGTTCGAGCCGGCGATGTTCAGGTTTTCCTCGGTCGCTCCGAACGCCGCCGCGCCGCCTGCGTTCACGGATGCGCCGCGATGGATGGTCTGCGTTTCGCTCGAATCGCTGCGGCTGCTGTTCGACCCGACGCTCGATTGAACGGCAATGCTCGGGTTCGGCATCAACGCGCCACCGATCGCGCCGGCGACGCCCATCGCCGCATTCCCCGCGGCCGCGATCGCGTGCAGCGTCGCCGCGCGATCGTTGCCCGTGCTCGCCGAGTGACTCGCGGCGTGGCTCTGCGTATAGGCGTTATTGATTGCATCGCCCACTGAACCCGACAGCCCGAGCGCCAGCCCGCTCGAATGCGAGGTTTCCGTCCGCGAGCGTTGCGCCGTATCCTTGGCCGCGTCGAGGGTGACGTTCGCGCCCATGCCGACGAGGTCTTTCGCCGCAATTAGATCACTGCCGGTCACATGCAGGGTATTGCCGGCCTGAATCGAGAGATTGCCCGCCAGCGAGCCGACCGTGCTCGCGTTGTTTGTGACACCCGAAGCGTGATCGGTCGTCGCGTGATTGTTGCTGCCATAGGTCACGGTGAGGCCGCTGGTACCGAGGCCGGAACGCTTCTCCTGACGGCTACTCGACGACGTCATCTTGTCCTGCGACGTGCCGATAGTCACGTCATGCGCCGCGCTCAATGCCACGTCGTTCGTGGCGACGATCGTACTGCCTTTGACGTTGATATCGCGGCCGCTGGCGATGGTCACAGCGTCCGCGGAAACCATGCTGCCTTGTGCAAGCGTCGCCGTGCTCCTGCGCGAACTGGCGACGTCCTTGCCGCTGACCGCATTCCTATGGCTGTGCTGCTCCTGCGTGTTCTCGACGTGCGTCTCCGTCGCAGCGGCAAGGTTGACGTTTCCGGTCGCCGCAAGCGCGGCTGTGCCATGGTCCAGATTGATCGCGCTACCGCTGACGATGATGTCCTTTCCCGATGCTACGACAAGCGAATTACCCGCGTTGAGCACGGTGGCCGTGAGCGTATCGTCGGAGCGGTGCAGCGATTCCGAGTAAGAGCCGTGACCATCGGCGCCTGAGCTGTTGCTGTCGACCGTCGAGGTCGCGCGCGCGGCTTGCAGGGTGACATTGCCATTCGCCGCGAGCACGCCGCCGCCGCTCAGGTCCATCAAGGCACCGGTCGCAGTGAGATCTCCGCCGACGCCGATCTGCGTCGCGCCGCCCACCTTGAGCGCGCTGCCGGTTGTCTGGCTGAGGTTGGTATTCGACAGCCCATTGGCGCGCTCGACCACCTTGTGTTCGCCGGTCTGCACCGCCCCGAGCTCATAGTTCCCGCCAATGAGCATCGCGAAATTGCCGCCGACGTCCAGCGTGCCGGCGTTCTGCTGAAGGTCGCCACCGGTCACGATTGCCGCGTCGCCTGCGACGTTCACGGTGGCGAGCGGCCCGAGCGTGCTCACGGTGCGCGTCGCGCCCGTCGCGCTGACCTGGTGGAGTGTATTGACGGCGGTACTGAGGAGAAGATCGCCGCCGGCGTTCACCGCCAGGCTGCCTGCATTGACCGTTGCGGATGTCAGATCGACGTCGCCTTGCGTCGTGAGGGACATCAGGCCGCCGCTACGAAGCGCGCCGAAGGCGTTGTCGATCTGCTTGCCTTGAATCGAAAGCGTGTTGCCCGCCTGTATCGTGCCGCTGTTGCTGAAGGTCTGTGCGTCCTTCAGATCGATATCGGTCGCGGCGATCAATGGCCCGTTCGTGTTCTGCTGGCTCGCCTTCGCAAGGTACACGACGGGCACGAGCACGGCCTGACCGTCGATGACGACCGTCTGCATGATGACGACGTTGCTCGTCAGCGCCGCAACCTGTTCCGGCGACAGACTCATGCCGAGCGGCAGATCGAGCGACTTCACGAGCCACGCGCCCGCGGTCAACAGCGCCTCATACATGGCTTGCGTGTCGGTGTACGGACCGAGCACGGCGCGTCCGGTCAACGTCGTGACCTGATTGCGCACGAGCTGTTGCTCGTACAGACCATCGCCCAGGCGTTTCTGTACCTTCTGCGGATCGAGGTCGAGCTGCCGCAAGAAGTAGTCGCTTGAAATGAAGCTCTTCTGGTTCGTGAAAGCCGGATTGCTCACGATGAGATACGTCGCATCCGGCGCGCTCGCGTGACTGAACAGACCGCCTGGCGGCACCGTGAGGTTCTGCAACACACTTTGCGCCGTCGCGCCCGCGATCACCGAATCGATCGTTCGCGAACCGGATCGCGCACCGAGGTCGCTGATAACGACGCCTGAGCGCGCCTGAGCCGGCGCAAGTCCGATGGACGGCAAGCCCGCGTTGGCCGCCGTGTTGTCGATGCTCACGCCCGAGCCCGAGAGCGAGCGTCCTGCGACGAAGCTCGATTCGTAGGCGGGCAGCGCGTAGGTGCGGATATCGGCGGGCGCAACCTGCGCATAACCACCCGGACGGCCGCCGACAAACGGCGCATCGCCGAACGGCAGCATCCAGTTGTGTTCCGAGTCGTCGTAATTGTTGTAGTGGTAGTAGCCCGAGTACGTCACTTGCACGACGGGTGCGCTTTGTCCGCGCCAGCTGTTCTGATCGAGGATCGACGGCGCCGCGATGTCGCTGGCCGCTGCGACCGCGCTCCAGAAGTTCTGCAACAGGCCGACATGCGACGCGTCGAGACTGCCGCCGGCGATGATCTGCGCCTTCGGGCTGATAGACGCGATCAGGTTGGCGAGCGCGACGCCCGTATAGGTCGTGTACTGATAGCCACTGTTCCACTGGCCGCCGTGCGGCGGTTCAACGTAAGCGCCGCCGATGGCGTTCGGATCCGGCGGCGAACCCCACGGCACGTTTTGCCCCGAGCAAGCCGCGGCGTAATAGGCGGTACAGCCCGACATGCTGATGCCGAGCTGCTCCATCAAGGCGGGATCGAGCGGCTGATTGAGGCCAGTCGTGGTCATCGAAGTGCGCGTGTTCGTCACCAGCGCCGCATAGAGCGCCATGTCGCCCGCCGACTCGATCAGTGCCGACTGATTGCGGATCAGGTGCGCGTTCGTATACTCGCCGTTGGCGTCCTTGCCGCCGGCGAGCACGACCTTGCCCAAGCCGTAGATCGCGGTGCTGGCCTGCGTAACGGTCGCGGTCATATCGTCGCGATTCTCGATATCGGCGGCGAGCGGTTCGAGTGTGCCGTTGGCATCGGTCGCGCCGATGAGCGCGGTCGGCCCGAGATTGCGGAGCGCGCCATTCGCATTGAGCAAGACACTGCCGCCGACGATCGCCCCGGTGTTGGTCAGCGTATTTGAGTGCGTGCTGAGCGTGCCGCCCGCCATCATCGTGCCGCTGTTGCGGACGTCGGCCGCGTTGACGTCGAGGTTGTTCGCCGCCTGGAGCAGCACGCCGTTGGTGAACGTGCCGGGCAGCGTAAAGGCCAGGTCGTGACCGCTGCTGAACCGGAAATCAGTGGTCGGCGCGAAGTCGCCCTGGACGATCACGGCCACGTCATGCGCCGCGCTGTAAGCGCCGCCGCCTGTGAGCGTCGCCGCGTTGATCGTAAGGTCATGGGTTGCGCCGATCTGGCCGTCCGTGTTCGTGATCGAACCGGAGGTCGTGATCGCCACGTCGCCATTCGAGCCGGCCACGCTGCCGATCCCGCCGCCGCTGTTGTCGACGGTGTCGGCCCGCACCGTAACATTGGCGCCGCTCAACTGCGCGCTTTGCGTATTGACGAGCGCGGCACTCTCGACCGCAATGCGGCCGTTGGCCGTCATCGTGCCGCCGCCGTTGACGATCCCGTTGCCGCCTTGCACGACCGCATCCCCCGTGCCGAGATTGCTGACGAGGCCGCCTGTGTTGTCGACGCTCGCCGCCTGAAGTTCGAGCGTACTCAGATCGACGTCTGCGCCCGTGCCGGCTTGAATCTGCCCGTTCGTGTTCGTCAGGCGGCCGCTGCTGGCGAGCGACAGTGATCCGAGCGCGCGAATCGCGCCCTGTGTGTTGTCGACGTCGCCGGCGAAGCGCGCCGAGAGTGCGCTTTGTGCGGCAAGCACGCCATTCGCGTTGTTCAGCCCCGAAGCCTGCACCGTGAACGTGCCCGCCGCGATGATCCGGCCGCCGACGTTCGAGAAATAGCCGGCGCCGTTGCCGGGCGCAATCGTCAGCGTGCCCGTGCCGGCATCGATGATCGAGCCGCCGTCGTTGATGATCGTGCCGGGAGCGAACGTCAGATCCGCGCTGTTGGTCTGAAAGATGCCGCCTTGGGAATTGTCGAACGTGCCGCTGACATGAAATCCCGTCGCCGATGCGCCGTATTGCGTGATCCGGCCTGCGCGATTGATGAGATCGGTCGCGCTGAAGTCGAGCGCGTTCGCCTCGATTCCGCCGCCACTGTTGTCAATTGTGCTGGTACTCGTCAACGTGAGAGTCGGCGCGACGATCGAGCCGCCGCTATTGGTCAGCCGCCCAGTCTGGATCGTCTCATTAGCGCCAGCACCAATCCTCCCGCGGTCGTTGTTCAATGCACCGCTAACGAGGTTCACGTCCGTGTTCGACAACAGTTTGCCGTCGGCATTGTCGAGCGCGCCGTCGGCCGTCACCGCAAGGCTGTCACGGGCCGTTATGGAGCCTGACGCGTTCACGACCGCACCGGCCGCTACAGCCACGCGCCCGTTGCTGGCGATCGAGCCGCCGCGGTTATCGAGCGTATTCGTTACGGCGAGCGCGGCCGTGCCGGTGCCCGTCTGTGCAATCGCGCCGCCGCGGTTCGTCACATAAGCCGCAGCCAGCGCGATCTGGCTTCCCGTGATCGAGCCTTTGCCGTTATCGATGCTGCCAGCGCGCACAAGCGCCGCGCCCGCGGCCTGCATCGTGCCGCCCTGATTCTGCAAATCACCTCGAACATCACCCGTCAATGCATCACTCGAAACGATCTTCCCATTGCGATTCGAGAGCGACGCCGCGTCCAACTGGATATCTGTCGCGCTGAGTTCACCATGGTCGTTGACGAGCGCATTCGCGGCGCTCGCCTTGACGCTGCCGCCCGCCGTGATGGTTGCGCCTGAGAAATCGGCATCGCCGCTGCGTGCGGTCAGTACCAATGCGCGATGAGCTGACAACGTGCTGCCGCCGAGATCGAGCGCGCTGCCGCTCAGGGCCGCACTGCCGCCGGCAAGATTGCGACCGGTCACCGTCACCGCACCGGCGGCGCTCACGTCGAGGTCACCCGAATGCGCCAACGAACCGTCGCCATTCACGCCCGCCGCCAGCGTGCCCGTCGAGGCAATGCTGTCCGCGCGCAGCCTTGTGTGACGCTGCGCCGCAAGCACTCCGCTATTCGCCAGCAGGCCGCCTGTCGCGACGACGAGATCTCCTTGCGCGTACGTCGTGCCGCGATTGTCGATGCCGTCGCGCGCGGAAATGTTGAGTGTGCCGCTGGCGTTGGATTGTCCCGCGAGCACAAGCTTGCCGTTCGACGTGAGCGTGAGGTCACCCGCCTGAGCGGCCAGCACGCCGCGCGTCGAGACGCCGACGCCAAACTCGTTGGACGCGAGAAAGATCCGATTGGCATACATGCCGCCGAGCGCGCTCACGTCGAGCGCGACGGCGGGCGCTGGACCGTTGCCCGCGACCGGCGTCGCGGCGAGCGTGTCGTGCTCGATGCCGTTCGCGCCGGTAATCGCAGTAAGCTGGTTCGCGTAGATGGCCGCGTTCACCTGAATCGCGCGTGCGAGCAGATCGACCTGATCGACGTTCGCGGCATTCAGGCCCGCGCCCTGCACGACGATGTTGCCGCCGTTGACGGTGAAACCCGAAAGCGACCCGTTCGGCTCGAAGTTCGGTGTGCCGGTGGTCAGAATGGCACGGCTCGTGTTGATGAAACCACCCCCGTCGACTATCAAACCGTTTGGATTGGCCACAACGACTTCGGCGCGCGGCCCGCCGACTTCGACGAACCCTCGAATCGCGGAGGGCGCATTGCTCACGACCTGATTGACGATCACACGCGCGGCGCCGCCCGGCGCAAGGTTGGCGTTGCCGTTGATCCAGCCGGCCTGCTGCGTCTGCGTGATCGCGGGCGAGTTATTGAGAATCGCGCCTTGCTTCGGAACGTCGAATTGCGAGTAGTGATTGAGCGACACACCCGCACCCGAGGGCTTGGCAATATTCACCTGTGCGAGCCCGTTTTGCGTCTGCACGACCTGCGCGCCGGCACCCGGAATAGCGATGATCTGCCCACTCGACGGTTCCGTCCCGGCGAGCGTGCCGACGCACAGCTTCGCTGCACCGACGAGCGTATGCCAGACGCGTTTGAACCTTGACCTGTAAAGACGCTTATTCATGCTCTCATCGGGAACGAGGCGGCTTGATCGTCCCGCGAGGCGTCGCGAAGGCAAGCAACTCAGGGAAGATTGTCAGCGCTCGCCATGGCCTGGCGTAAGGAGAAAGCTCCGAAAAGCGCGAGACGCCCGAGTCCTGCACATGCAGCAGTCCGCCCAATCGCCGCTCCGCGACAAGGGCCTTCATTGCTCCATCAGCGTGCTTTCTGTATCGTGGCCTGAACCCTGCTGCACCGGAACACGCAGCCGAAACAGGAACTCCCCGAAAAATGACCCCAAGCAGCGCAACCATCACCACCGACGTATTGATCATCGGCGCCGGCCCCGTCGGCCTGTTCGCCGCCTTCGAGGCCGGGGTGATCGGCCTGACATGCCAGATCGTCGATACGCTCGGTCGCATCGGCGGGCAATGCATCGAGCTCTATCCCGACAAGCCGATCTACGACATTCCCGCCATCCCGTCCTGCACCGCGCGCGAACTCGTGGACCGCCTGCTCGAGCAGATCCGCCCGTTCGATGTACCCATTCATCTCGACCAGCGCGTGCAGTCCGTCACCCAGCGCGACGCCGATCATCGCTGGACCGTGACCACCGAGAACGGCATGCGCTTCGATTGCGCGGCGATCCTGATCGCCGCGGGCAACGGCGCCTTCGTCCCGCAGCGCCTCCAGGTGCCCGAAGCGGCGGCGCTCGAAGGCACGGACGTGCATTACAGCGTGTCGCGCGCGGCGGACTTTGCGGACAAGAATGTCGTGATCGCCGGCGGCGGCGATTCGGCGCTCGACTGGGCGCTCGCACTGAAGGACATCGCCCAGTCGCTGACGCTGGTGCATCGGCGCAACGGCTTTTCGGCGGCAGCGAATTCGGTCGCGGCGATGAAACGCGCGGTCGAAGCCGGCGAGATGAGCTTCGTGGTCGGCATGATCGACTCGCTCGATGCCCCGCAAGGCCAGCTCGAGCACGTGCGCGTCAAGCAAATCGAAGGCGCGACCGAACTCGCGGCGGACAAGCTCGTGGCGCTGTATGGCCTCGTGTCGGAGCTCGGTCCTATCGCGACCTGGAATCTCGACGTGCGCGGCGGCCGCATCGAAGTGGATACGTCGAACTATGAATCGTCGCGGCCGGGCATCTTCGCGGTGGGCGATATCGCCAACTATCCGAACAAGCAGAAGCTCATTCTGTCCGGCTTCCACGAGGCCTCGCTGGCATTGCGCAAGGCCTACGCATACGCTTATCCCGAGAAGAAGCGCATGCACGTGCATTCGAGCTATGACGCGAAGCTCGCGGAACGCGTGAGCGCGGCGCACGCGGCCGATCATTCCTGAGCGACGCGTGGTGAGCCGGATCATCGGCTGGCTGCTGCTGGCGATGCTGGCCGGTGCGCTGGCGTTCGGCTATGGCGTGTATTCACGGCGCATCGCGCTGCCCGAACGCTACGATCCATTCGCGCCGCTCGACGTGCGCGCGCCGCCCGAACCGTTCACGCGTTTCAAGCTGTGGCGCGCGATGCACGACCCGCAGCGTTGTGACGCCGCGCTCGCGCAATCGGGGCTTGTCTATCGACGCATGGCGGACGCAACGGGGCAGGGCGGCTGTCCGCTGAAAGACGTGGTGCGCGTCACACAGGCAGAAGACGTTCGTTTCAGCGCGCCGTTTCTCGCGACCTGTCCGCTGGCGCTCGGCCTCGCGTATTTCGAGCATCAGTACTTGCAACCCGCCGCGCGCGAAACCTTCGGTGAAGGCGTGACGCGTATCGAGCACGTGGGCAGCTATGCGTGCCGCAATGTCAATCATCAGCAGGACACGGCGCTGAGCCAGCATGCGAGCGCGAACGCCATCGACCTGACCGGCTTCGTGCTCGACGATGGCCGCCGCATTACACTCGCCCGCTGGGATGATGCTGCTTCACCCGACGCGCTCTTCCTGCGCCGGGTTCACGCGGGCGCGTGCCGTTCGTTCGACACGACGCTCGGCCCCGACTACAACGCGCTCCACAAGACGCACTTTCACGTGGACATGGGGCCGTACAGCTTCTGCCGATGAAGCACCCACTCAACCGTGCGCGTGCGCCGGGTTGCGGCAGCTTGCGTGATCGTGCGGCTGATCGTTCCAGGCGGAGCCGAGAATGATGCTGCAGAAGTTCAGCCGCCGGTAGTTCGGGTCCTTGAGCGCGAGCACATCGGCCTTGACGTTGCCGAAGGTCGATTCCGGCTTGTTGATCGTGCCCTGCGTGAATGCGTCGATGATGCCTTCCTTGAAGTTCACCTCGCGCGGATGAGCGGCCACCACGAGGCGCCGCTGATCGTCGGTGAACTGGTCGTAGGCAAGACCGAGCACGTCCATTTCGACGCCCGCCGTGACCAGCGCCACCACCGGCTTCTTGTGCTGCGGAATGCCCGGCGTGGTGTGCAGCGCGATCGCGTCCCACACCTGCTCGATATCGCTTTCGCCGATGCCGTGCTGATGCAGGAACGTGCGCGCCGCATTCGCGCCATCGACTTCGAAGCGGTCATGCGGGCTGCTGTAGGCCGGCGTGAGGCCCATGTCGTGGAACATCGCGCCGATGTAGAGCAACTCGGCGTCGTACTTGAGCTGCTTGCGTTCGCCGGCCAATGCGCCGAACAGGAACACGCGGCGCGAGTGGTGATAGAGCAGGTCGGGCTCGGTGTCGCGCACGAGTTGCGTGGCTTCGCGCGCGAGGCGGCTATCGGGGATCTTGATGCCTGCGATGATTTCGTTCATGACAGAGACTCCTTGAAAGTGGACCCGGCGGCGTATTCGAAACAGGCGAAGCGTGAGGAACATGCAGCCTTGCATTGCTAGAATCGCAGCAGTCGCCGCCGGGCTGGATCAGTGCGTTGCGACAGTCATCAGTCTCGGCAAAACGCGCGTCGGTCTCAATCGAAACGATGCGCCGATGCCTGCCAAGCGCACGCTGTCTTCTGCCACGCGCGTCTCACGGACTCTTAGCCGATGCATACCGTTGCGATAGCAATCTTCCCAGGCGTGCAGGCGCTCGATGTAGCCGGTCCGCTCGATGTCTTCGCCGAAGCCAACGGCTTCGTGCCCGCCGCGGAGGGCTACGCGATCACGCTGGTGGGTCCGGAGGAGGGCGTGGTGCGGGCATCGAACGGTACGCGTCTGCTGGCCGATGTCGCCTTCGACGCCGCCGGCCAGCGTTACGGCACCGCGCTCGTCGCGGGCGGTCCTGAACTGCCGACGCAGCCGCCCATTCCCGCGCTGACACGCTGGCTGACCGAAGTCGCCGTACAAGGCGATCGCTTTGGCTCCATCTGCACCGGCGCGTTCGCGCTGGGTCATGCGGGCCTGCTCGACGAACACGACGTCACCACGCACTGGCAGGACGCACGCCGGCTCGCGGCTGCGTTTCCGCGGGCGCGCGTCGAGCTGGACCGGATCTACATGCGCGACGGCCGGCTCGTCACGTCGGCGGGCGTGACGGCGGGCATCGACGTGGCGCTCGCGCTGGTCGCGGAGGATCACGGCCCGCAGGTGGCGCTCGCGGTGGCCAAACGCCTCGTGGTGTTTGCACAGCGGCGCGGCGGGCAGTCGCAGTTCAGCCCGTATCTCAGCGCACCCGCCGACGACGCTTCGCCCGTTGCGAAGGTGCAGGCGTATGTGATGGAGCACATTGGCGCACGGCTTTCGGTGGCGCAACTCGCGAGCGTGGCCGGCATGAGTGAGCGCAACTTCGCGCGCGCCTTCGTGCAGCTCGCGCAGATGACGCCGCATGAGTTCGTCGAACGCGCGCGGGTCGATGCCGCGCGCAATGCGCTCGAAAGCAGCGACACGCCGCTCAAGACGGTCGCATATGAATGCGGCTTCGGCACGGCGGATCGAATGCGGCTCGTGTTCGCGCGGCGGCTGGGTGTGTCGCCGAACGACTATCGGGCGAGCTTTCGGGCACGCTTCGCGAAATGATCCGCACGGCTCGCCGACGCGTCACGAAGGGTTCGCTAGAATTCAGGTGAATGCGGCGCGGTCGAAAAAGGCGGGCACGGCACGTGCAGCGCAGGCCGCGACATCCACCCTCGACATATCGGAACAGCGAATGACGAAACATGAAACCGCCACGCAGGATCCCTACGAACGTCGCGCGTTGCTGCTGCATCTGGGCGACGTGCTGGAGGCGGTGTTCTGCGTGAGCCAATGCGCCGACGAATACGCCAGCATCGGCGATGCGCTCAAAGGCAATGACGCGCTGCCCGGCTTCACGCTGCTCGGCTTCATCGATCCTGGCATGGCGCCGCGCGAGTTCATCCGCCGCGCGTCCGGTGCGTTCTTTGTCTGGCCGAAGGCATTGCTCGACGAAACGCTCAATCGGCCGTTGCTCGCGAATACGGTCAAGCACGATCTGTTCGCCGGCCGCACGGAAGGCTGGAATGCCTACGTGGAGGAACGTCGCAAGGACGTGTCATGGTTCGGCGAGGATCTGCCTGACGAGGCGCACAGCGCCGCACCGGCGCACGAGGCCGCAACGGCCACGCCGGACCCGTCGCGCTATGCCACCTGGCCATGGCCTAACGAGTCCTGACGCTGGGGCAGCGCCGCTGTCCTATTGCTTTTTGCCCATGGTGCTGGAGCCGGCATCGAAGCCGAGTCCGTTGGGCCGTTTCGCCGATTCCGCCTTGCCCGCCGACGTCTTGCCGGGCCGCGTCTTCAGCGCATCGCTGGCATTCGCGGCGGCGGCCGCGGGCGGCGTCGTGTTGTGCTCCTGATATGCGGGCGTGCTGTCGTACTGAAGCTTGTTCGGCTGCTGCGCATTTGCGACGACCGCCAGCGTGCCGCCGAGCAGAATCCCCGCCATGCGTCCGAGTGCGTTGAGTGTGGGTTTCATCTGCGCCTCCCTTTGTTCTGCACTTTTCCCAAACGCAGCAAGACGCGGACCCGCCCGCACAACAGGGTTCGTGCCGATTGCTTGTCGATGCGCAAGCATCACGCGCGCAAAGCTCGCGACGCGCCTTCGGCTTGATGGTGGTCAAGGGCGCGGGTCTCATCCCTCGGGAAAATCCTCATTTTCAACGCGGGAAAGCGAAAATGAGAAAGGCATCAGGGGTGGTTGCGGGCGTGATCGCACTGTCGTGCGTCACGCTGTTTTCAATGCCGGCACGCGCAGGCGACGACACACCGGCAAACATGCCGAGCGGCGGGCTCCATGCGGGCGACGTGCTCGTGCGGTTGCGCGCGATCAGCATTCAGCCGGACGTGAAGGCGGGCGGCGCGCTGGGCACGCTCGACGCCGGCGTGAACAACGCGATCGTTCCCGAACTCGACTTCACCTACATGATTCGCGACCAGATCGGCGTGGAGTTGATCCTTGCGACGTCGCGGCATCAGGTGACGTCGAGCGTGGGCGGGCTGGGCGGTGTCGGCGTGCTGCCGCCCACCTTGCTCCTGCAGTATCACTTCAATCACGCGGGCCGCGTGCGTCCGTATGTGGGCGCGGGCGTGAACTACACCTACTTCTACAACGACAAGCTGAAGGCCGGCGCGACGCCCGTGTCGATCAAGCACAGCAGTTTCGGTCCGGCGCTGCAGGTGGGCGTCGACGTGCAGGTCGCGAAGAATCTCTTCGTCAATGCGGATCTGAAGAAGATCTGGATGCGCACGAGCGCGTCGGCGGACGGCGCGGACCTCGGTTCGCTGAAGATCGATCCGTGGGTGCTTGGCGTGGGCGTCGGCATGAAGTTCTGAGGCCTGACACTGCCTGGCGATGTTCGTCGCCGCACGGCTTGTCTGAAAAATGGCGGATGAAGCCGGTGCTTCTGGCGTGGACGGTTTTGCTCGCGCGGTATCCTTGACAGCAGGCCCGGCGCAGACGCGCGCCGTCCGGATGCCGGTGCGTGCGCGCCCGGACCGGCCGGCGGCAAGCCGTCTGCAACGACTAATAACACCGCATCGGGGAACGCAAGCCAAATGAGACTTTCCACTTACGCGGGAATCGCCTTGCTCGCAGCGTCAGGCGCCGCTGCCGCGCAACAACCGCTGGCCTTGCCCGGCCGCAGTCAGAGTTCGTGGCAGCAATCGGTCGATACCGCCGCCTGCTACGCCTACGCCAACCAGAACACCAAGGTGAACATGGCGCGCGAAGCGCAAACGCCGCCGCGCGATGCGCCTCGCGAACCGCGTCCGCTCTCGCCGCCGCGCGCGGTCGAGCCGCCGTTGCCGCCGGTCGCATCGAGCGCGCTGGCGGCCTCCGCTGCGTCGTCGGCGGTGGCGGCTTCGGGTGCGTCCGGTGCGTCCGGTGCGTCCGCTGTCACGGTGGCGGGCGCTTCAGGCGCGCATGCTGCTTCAGCGCCGCAAGGGGCATCGGCGGCGCTGCCGGCATCGGGCATTGCGACCGCGTCCGGCGCATCCGACGCCATCCTCAGCGGCGACATGAAGATGCCGCCCCTTCCTCCGCCCGAGCCGCCGATGGTGCGCTACTGGCGCGCTTATAGCGACTGCATGCAGAACCGCGGGTACTTTGTGCGCTGAGGTTCATGCGTTGAGATTCATGCGCTGCGATTGGCGCGCTGAGGTTCACGCGCTGCGATTCCTGCGCTGCGATTCATGCGCTGAGGTTCCTGTGCTGAGATTCCTGCGCTGCAATTCGTGCGCTGCAATTCGTGCGCTGCGATTCGTGTGCTGAGGTTCGTGTGCTGAGGTTCGTGTGCTGAGGTTCTTGTGCTGAGATTCGAGCGCTGAGGTTCATGTGCCGAGATTCGAGCGCTGAGGTTCATGTGCTGATATTCACGCGCTGCGATTCATGCGTTGAGATTCGTGTGCTGAGATTCGTGTGCTGAGATTCGTGTGCTGAGGTTCATGTACTGAGATTCGAGCGCTGAGGTTCATGCGCTGCGATTCATGCGTTGAGGTTCATGCACTGAGATTCATGCGCTGGGATTCACGCGCTGAGTTAATGCGCTGAGGTTCATGCGCTGAGGTTCTTGTGCTGAGATTCGTGCGCTGCAATTCGAGCGCTGCGATTCATGTGCTGAGATTCGTGCGCTAAGGTTCATGCGCTGATATTCACGCGCTGCGATTCATGCGTTTAGACTCACGCACTGACATTCAAACGCTGAAACTCGTGGGCCTCCATTGCCCGGACGCCCACGATCACAATCCCGCTATTGCAGCAGCCCGAACACCGCAACACCCGTTGTCGTGCCCACGAAGACCTTGCCGTTCGCGATCATCGGCGTGATGAACTTGTTGCCCGCGCCCCATTGATCACGCGCGCCCGCCTGATTGCTGTTGTACAGTTCGCGCCCGAGATTGGCCGCGTCGTACGCGTGCAGCGCACCCACCGCGCCGTTTTCGGCGGCCCACACGATGCCGTTCGCCGAGCCATTCGCCGAGATGGCGGGCGTCGTGCCGGGATAGGGAAAGGCCGTTGCGCTGCGCGATGCCGCATTGGTCGCGAGCATCGCATTGCTGATGGGCAGCGCCTTCAGGCTGTCGTTGAGCCCGCCGTAGTAGACCACGCCGTTGTAGTAAGCCGACGATCCCCAGATCCCCCCCGCAAGCGTGCCGACGAGCGTCTGCCAGTTGCCGTTCGCATTGGGGTTGTACTTGCCCATCGCGTCGCGGTCCACGACATAGATCTTGTTGTCCTTGCCCGCGCCCACCGCGAGGCGCTTCACGGTGCCGTCGTTCATCGTCTGGTCGGGCAGCAGCAGCGGCCCGCCGGAACCAAAGTCCTCGTCGTTGCCTGCCTGCTGCACGTTGTTCATCGTCGCGAAGTAATCGACGACCTTCAGGTCCGGCGCCAGCGACATCTTCATGAACGTGTTGGCCAGATTGCCGTCGACAGGAAAGCCTGCCGCGTTCAGCGTCGGCGTGAACGAGCCGTTGCCGGCGATGAGATACACGTAGCTGCCATCGGACGCCATGCCGGAGCCCGCCATCCAGATGGAACCCTGCGCGCCGTTCGCGGTGATGTTGATGACGCCGGTCTGCGCGAGCGTATCGGCGCTGTAGGCCATGACCCAGCCGGTGTACGGGCCGGACATGCAGTGCGCGGTCCAGCCCATGTAGACATTGCCGTTCACGAGCGTGAGCGCGACCCGTTCGGTGTGCAGCGCGGGATCGAAGGTGATGACGCCATTAACGCTGTTGCTGCCGGTGCCGGGATAGGTCGCCGCGATCTCACGCGGGCCGCCGGACAGTTCGGCGCCGGTCGCGAGGTCGACCGCATGCAGGCGATGATGCGCGCGGCCATTGCCGTCGGAACTCATCGCGACGGCATAGAGTACGCCGTTCGGCCCGCGCGAGCGGTCGATCACGGGTGTCGACGTAATGCCGATCTCCGGCGACAAATCCTGGCAGGCGGTGGTCGTCGGCGTTTCGCCCGCGCCCAGCAAGGAGATGTGCCAGAGCTGCGCGCCTGTGTCGGCGTCGAACGCATACAGGCTGCCGTGCTCCGTTGCCACGTAGACCACGTTGTGCGATGCACCGCCGATCGACAGGCCTGTCACGTGCAGCGGCTGGGCGTCGACGCGGCCGTCGGTGGCCAGCATGCGCAGCTTGCCGAAGGTCGACGCGTTGACGTTGGCGAGCGTGAGCCGGGTTTCCGCGAGCATCTGGCCGCTGCGGGAGAGGTCGTTGTGATGCATGAGGACATCGGTGGGGGACGAGCGGGCCGTGGTGGTTCCACTCCCGGTTCCTGTGTTGCCGCCTGAAGCCATGCCGTTTCCGGAGTTGGTCCCGGTACCCGATGGGGCGCCGCTCCCGGAGCTGCCAGCACTGCCGTTGCCGCTGCTGGTCCCCGACCCCGACCCGCCACTCGATGGCGAGCCGCTGGACGCTGTCGACGAGTCGCCTGAACCGCCTCCGCCTCCGCCGCATGCAGCAATTGTCACCGCGACCAGCACGTGCAGCGACCGCCTGAGCCAGCGAGCGCGGCGTGTGCGTGCCGTGAATGAATCGTGACCGGGCGAACGGGACTCGTCTTTCGGCTGCTGCGCGCGCATACGAACCTCACGTGGACGGTCCCGGGTGATCGTGCCGATCGTGCATTTCGCGCGCCGGGCCAGCGCGATGACGGCCTGCCGCTTGCCGTCGAGCGCCGCCTCGCGGGAAGGTCCGCATGGGGTTTGCAAGCGCCGCTGAACTCATGGTATCGAACGTGCAAGCGAGTCGAAAGACACTTTCAACGCCCAAAGCGCCAGCGGCGCGCGGGGCGTTTGGTCTGTTCATAAGGCGAAATCGAGATCAAACAGGCGCTTGATGGATTATTCCAACGACGAAACGCATTGCCGCGACATCCCGATCCGGGTCATTTTCCTTGTGAATGGCGCCATGCGTTTCGCGCGCGAATTGTTTTGCGCACGCGCTTTTCAAACACCCCTGGCGTCCAGTCGTCCGCAACGCATTTACAATTCGGCCGAATTGGCCGTTCGGAATTCCTTCTCCCCATTCGCTTTTCCTTAGGTCACAATCGACCCGCGCCGGAAACCGTCTTGCACGCGCGTGCGGTATTCAGCCGATTCCTGACTGCGCGACAACTAAAACTCCTTCATCCGTTTCGAAACAACTCTCCATCAGCGATGGAGAAAGGATGCATTGCTGAAACCAACGGCTCATCCACAAATTGCAACAAAATTCCTTACGTCTGCTTTGTAAGGAAGAAATGTCAAATGAAGTCAAAGAGAAAGTCATCCGAATCCAGTTGCCAAATCGACTCTATGATATCCAACCGTTTCGCCAAGCTTGGGCTTTATTGTTTTTTTACATTTCCTCTTTCGATGCTCGCTGCATGCGGCGGTGACAGCGGCGGAATTACGCCAGCAGCGGGTGCGTCTCCGGTGGTATCGTCCAAGGAAAGTCTCGTGGCAACGCCATTCGGTATGCAACCGACATCCAAGGTATTCGCGCTCAAGCCTGGCGAGAACCTCGGCCGTGATGGAGACACGGTCGTCAAGACTGACAAGGATGGCAATATTATCGAACGTATGGGCAGCATCGGCAATTTGCCGGACTCAACCAGTAAAATGGCCGCAGTTCAGAATTCACAGACGAGCATTTCCGGTGACGGATATCTGACTGAGTATGATGTTCCATCAAGCGACGTTATCGCTTCGTTTTCGACAGATTGGGTTGTTCCCAAGGACCCGGCTCAGGCCAACAAGATTCTGTTTCTATGGAACGGTCTGATTTCGTCCGACACAAAAACATTCATGCAGCCTGTCCTCGAATGGAATAATGGTGCCCCTGGCTGGCAAATACGCAACTGGGTCGAGATCAATAACATCTATTATCACGGAAACGCTGAGCCGGTTCAAGCAGGAGATCAGTTGACGGGTATAATGACGCTGCAGTCCGCGACTTCAGCGGGTTACACGTACAAAATATCCTTTGCCGGATATCCCGAACTTGATTATACGGCGACATTCGCTAGTCCGGCCAATCAATTGGCGGAGGAATGGGAAACTCGCACTGACTCTCAGACTGACTTCCCGCCACAGAATTATGCGAGAATGGGAAATATAAAATATCTCAAATATGGAAGCAAGGTAAATCAACCAGTCACCTGGTCAATATATTCCAATGGCGCGTTATCCACGCCCTCCGGTTTGAATACCGTGGTCAACAACAACGGGACAACGAATACCTCGGTGGATTTTTATTTTCAATGAGAAGGCCGAACCCGGACTGAGGAAGGGGAATCAGACGAAAGGAGCAGTAAGACGCCGGTACTGGCGTGCGATCCGCGACAAGGCGCTCGCACGCTTGCGTCATCTGTCGATGCGCGAATACCAGACATCCTGTCTGCAAATCAGTCCGGCCTCACCCTGTGCGCAGTGCTGCGCGACAACCGCTCAGCACTCGACGATCGCCTTCACCACGCCCGCCTGCGGATCGAGCAGCGACGAAAAGCGTTCGGGCACGTCGTGCAGCGCCAGCCGGTGCGTGTTGAGCGCGTCGGTGGGCACGTCGCCGCGGCGCATCGCGGCGATCACGGTTTCGAAGTCTTCCGGCGTAGCGTTGCGGCTCGAGAGCAGCGTCGCCTCGCGTTTGTGAAACTCGGGATCGGCGAACGAGAGCCGGTCCGGCACGATCGACACCAGCACGTACTTGCCGCCATGCGCGATGAACTCGAATCCGCGTTCCATCGCGCGAGGGTTGCCGGTGGCGTCGAACACCACATCGAAGAATTCGCCGCTCGTGAGCGTCGACAATTCGTCCTTGTCGTTCGCGCCGATCTGCACGGTGGCGTCCACTTTCAGCTCGCGCTTGCAGAACGCGAGGCGGTCGGCGCGCGTATCGAGTGCGGTGACATTGGCGCCGCGCAGCCGCGCGAAGGTGAGCGCAGCCATGCCGATCGGCCCCGTGCCGACCACCAGCACGCGCTGGCCCGGCTGGACATCGGCACGGCGCACCGCGTGCGCGCCGATCGCGAGGAATTCGACCATCGCGGCCTGGTCGAGCGTGACGCCTTCGGCCTTGTGGACGAACTGCGCGGGCAGGTTCAGGTATTCGGTGAAGGCGCCGTCGCGATGCACGCCCAGCACCTGGATGTTCACGCAGCAGTTGGTCTTGCCCTGACGGCAGGCAATGCATTTGCCGCAGGAAAGATAGGGCATCACGTAGACGGTGTCGCCGGCAACGAGACCGCTCGCCGGATCCGCTTCCTCGATCACGCCGGACAGTTCGTGGCCCATCACGCGCGGATAGGAGAGATACGGCTGATTGCCGGTGAAGATGTGCAGGTCGGTGCCGCACACGCCGACGCGCTTCACGCGCAGCAGGACTTCGTTGGCGCCGCGTTGCGGCTTGTCGCGCTGTTCGGCCTTGAGGGTTCCGGGCGTTTCGCAGATGACGGTCAGCATGCGGATTGTCTCGATGTGTCGTTGGAGTGGGGTGTCCGACAATCTAGCGACGGCCGCTCATTTGGTCAAGCCAATTTACCAATCGTAAAATTGGTAAGGCCAGCGGCGCGGCGCGTTTGCCCGTATATTTTGACTCTATCGATCGATACGGACGCGTCCCCCACGCGCGTCGAAAGGACGACACGTGCAGCAGCTTCATGAATTCGTCGAACGGCATCCGCGGCTGTTCGTGCTGTCGGGCGCGGGCATCAGCACCGAGTCCGGCATTCCCTGTTATCGCGACCGCGAAGGCCAGCGCACCGGCCGCTCGCCGATCCTGCTCAAGGACTTTCTCGATTCGGATCATGCGCGCCGCCGCTATTGGGCGCGCAGTCTGGTCGGCTGGCCGATGGTCGAGCAGGCCCGTCCCAATGCCGCACATCACGCGGTGCGGGCGCTGGCCGCGCGTTCGCGGGTGCATCGGCTGGTGACGCAGAACGTCGATGGCCTGCACACGCGCGCCGGCAATCCGGACGTGATCGAACTGCATGGCAACATCGGGCGGGTGCGCTGCATGGCCTGCGGCGAGCCGCACACGCGGGCCGCCGTGCAACGGATGCTCGAGGCGTTGAACCCGGCGTTCGTGGGCCATACGGCGCCCGCCGTGCCTGATGGCGATGCGCAGATCGAGGATCTCGACTTTGCCGCCTTCGAGGTGCCCGGTTGCACGCGCTGCGGCGGCGTGCTGAAGCCGGACGTGGTGTTCTTCGGCGAAAGCGTGCCGCGTCCGCTGGTCGAAGACGCGGCGCGTTCGCTCGAAGGCGCCGATGCGATGCTGGTCGTCGGCTCTTCGCTGATGGTCTATTCCGGCTATCGCTTCTGCGAATGGGCGGTGAAGAGCGGCAAGCCGATCGCGGCGATCAATCTCGGCAAGACCCGCGCCGACGCGCTGCTGACGCTGAAAGTGGAAGCGCCGTGTTCGGAGGCACTCGAAGCGCTGATCGAACGGCTGGATGCGCGGCCTGTCGCGGGTTGAAGGCACGGGCGCGTGCGTTAAGCCTCGCGCGCGAGCGTCCGGATACCGTCGAGCAGACGCTCTGCATCCTCCATGCGCGAAACACGGCCGGCGTCAGCCGCGCTCGAAGCGCTGTTCGAAAGTCTGGATGTGCGGCCTGTCGCGGGTTGAAAGCGAGGGCGCGTGCCTCAAGCCTCGCGCGCGAGCGTCGTGAAACCGTCGAGCAGACGCTCTGCATCCTCCATGCGCGAAGACACGGCCGGCGTCACCCGCGCTCGAAGCACTGATCGAAAGTCTGGATGTGCGGCCTGTCGCGGTTTGAAAGCGCGGGCGCATGCCTCAAGGCTCGCGCGCGAGCGTCGTGAAACCGTCGAGCAAATGCTCTGCATTCTCCATGCGCGAAAACACGGCCGGCGTCACGCGCACTCGAAGCGCTGAGCGCTTCTCGAACGGCTGGATGTGCGGCCTGTCGCGGTTTGAAAGCGAGGGCGCGTGCCTCAAGCCCCGCGCGCGAGCGTCCTGATACCGTCGAGCAGACGCTCCGCATCCTCCATGCGCGAAAACACGGCGGGCGTCACCCGCACGACTTCGCCCGCCTCGGGCCCCGGACGCGTCACCGTGAACACGCCGAAACGCTCGCTCAGCGCGGCCACGAGCGCATCGCAGGCCGCCTTGCCGGCATGGCCGCGCAGCCGGAATGCGGTGATGCCCGCGGTCATCGACGGATCGGGGGGCGTCAGGATCTGCACGCCGTCGATCTCCCGCGCCGGTTCTGCCCAGGCATCGCGCAGCGCGCGCACCCGCGCTTCCTTCGCTCGCGCGCCGATACGCTGGTGGAGTTCCAGCGCCGCCGGCACCGTGAACCACGCGGCGAAGTTGGGCGAGCCGGTATGGACGCGCGCGCGGATGTCGTCGGCGGGCCAGCTGCGATCGCCGAGATACGGATCGATCGACGCCACGCGCCCGCGCCGCACATAAATGGCCCCGCAGCCCAGCGGCGCGCCGATCCACTTGTGCAGGTTCAGTGCGGCAAACGGCGCGTCGAGCGCGGGCACGTCGAAGTCCAGCTGGCCCCAGGAATGCGCGGCATCGACGATCACATCCGCCCCCGCGCGTTCCGCCATCGCCGATAGTTCGGCCACCGGCATCACCAGTCCGGTCGCGAAGCATACATGCGAGAGCAGCACGAGGCGCGTGCGCGGATGCGCGCGCAGCGCTTGCGAATACGCGTCCAGAACCGCTTCGCGCGTGGCGGGCTCGGGTATCACGAGACGCACCGGCGTCACGCCGCGCCGCTCGCGCAGCCATTCCATCGCGTCCTTGCCGCAGGGGTAATCGAGATCGCTGTACAGCACGGTGTCGCCGGGCGCGAGGCGGTTATAGCCGCTGATGAGCGCCAGCAGTGCCTCGGTGGCGTTGCGCGTCAGCTCGATCTCTTCAGGCGCGCAGCCCATCGCGGCCGCGACTTGCGCACGCAGACTGTCGAACAGCGGCGTGTAGTGCCGCCGGATCAGCATCGTCGTCTCGCGGTTCACGCGGTCGGTCCAGTGCTCGAACATCTGCCTGACCGGTTCGGCCATGGCGCCCCAGAAGCCGTTCTCTAGGTTTATCAGTTCATCCGATTGCCGGTACAGGCCGCGTACCGCGTGCCAGTAGGACTCGTCGGCGGCGAGGTTCGAGGTCGGCGTCGGCGGAAGCGCGGCGAGCGCTGCTGCGAATTCGGGCGTACGGAAGTCGAGTAAATCGGACATGGATTGTTATTGGTAGTGATCGACGTACAGGCTTGGCCGTTCAGTATCGCCGATTTGCGATGGCCTGAAGGCTTGGACAAAGTTCGGACTTTTTGACTTGTCTGACCTTAAGAGCGATGGCCGCAGGCCGTAATCAGTACCTAGAGCGCCGCGCCCCACATAAGGGCAAACGTTCACCGCGCGTTTCAGACCGCGCGATCCGAACCCCATGACGCCGACAGTCCCCATAACGGACCCTGAGAGAACCCAAACCATGAACCTCAAGAACATCACGATCAAAAACAAGCTGATCGCTGGATTCGGCATCCTGGCCGTGCTGGTCGTACTGGTTGCCGGCATGTCGCTGCGGGCGCTGTCGGTGGCGACCGACGGCTTTTCGCACTACGTGAACGGCATCAACGCCCGCGCCGATGTCGCCGCGCAGATCCGCACCGCCGTCGACCGCCGCGCCATCGCCGCCCGCAATCTGGTGCTCGTCACCAAGCCCGCCGACATCGAGATCGAGAAGGAAGCCGTCACGCGCGCGCACGAAGACGTGCAGGCGCGGCTCAAGCAATTGCGCGACATGATCGCCGGCGCCAGCGACACGAGCGAGCAGGCCCGCAGCCTGGTCGCCGAGATGGCGCGCGTGGAGACCCTGTACGGCCCGGTGGCGACGGATATCGTCGCGCTGGCGCTGGCGGGCAAGCACGAGGACGCGATCGTCAAGATGGACGACCAGTGCCGTCCGCTGCTCGCCCAGCTCGTCAAGGCCACCGACGACTACGCGAGCTACACCATCGCGCGCCGCGAAGAGATCGTGCGCGACTACGACGCCAATTATGTGTTCCAGCGCAATGTGCTGATTGCCCTGTGCGCGGCGGCGTCGCTGTTCGCGGTGATCGCGGGCATCGCCATCATCCGTTCGATCACGCGGCCGATCGGCGCGGCGGTCGACATTGCGCAGACGGTGGCGCGCGGCGACCTGACGAGCCGCATCGTCGCCAACGCGAAGGACGAAACCGGCGACCTGCTGCGCGCGCTCGCCGAGATGAATGCCCGTCTGACCGAGACCGTCAGCCAGGTGCGCGAAAGCAGCGGCGCCGTGGGCAACGCGGCGAAGGAGCTCGCGACGGGCAATACCGACCTGAGCCAGCGCACCGAGGAACAGGCGGCGTCGCTGCAGGAAACCGCGGCCAGCATGGAGCAACTGACGTCGACGGTCCGCCAGAACGCCGACAACGCCCAGCAGGCCAGCTCGCTGGCGTCGAATGCATCGCAGATCGCCAGGAAGGGCAGCGACGTGGTGGGCCGCGTTGTCGCGACGATGAACGGCATCAGCGACAGCTCGGACAAGATCGCGGAAATCACCGGGATCATCGAAGGGATCGCGTTCCAGACCAATATTCTTGCGCTCAACGCGGCGGTCGAAGCGGCGCGCGCTGGCGAGCAGGGCCGCGGCTTCGCGGTCGTGGCGAGCGAAGTGCGCAGCCTCGCGCAGCGTTCGTCGAGTGCGGCGAAGGAGATCAAGGACCTGATCGCCGCTTCCGTCGACAAGGTGCGCAACGGCTCCGAACTCGCGGGTGAAGCCGGCACGACGATGGCCGAAGTCACGCAGGCGGTCGCGCGCGTGACGGACATCATGGAGGAGATCGCGGCGGCGTCGGCGGAACAGGGGCGCGGCATCGAACAGGTCAACCAGGCCATCACCCAGATGGACGAAGTCACGCAGCAGAACGCCGCGCTGGTGGAGGAAGCCGCCGCCGCCGCGACTTCGCTGGAGGAGCAGGGCCGCCGGCTCAACGAAGCAGTGGCGTTCTTCGCGGTGGAAGGCGGCGCGCCGTCGCACGCCGCTCAGGCGGTGCGCGCAACGCAGGCGGTTCGGGCGCCGGCCGTCAAGGCCGTGCGGACCATCGCATCCGTGACAAGCACGCGGCCGGCGGTCAGCGCGGACGGCTGGAGCACGTTCTGAAGCGCCTTTAAGCGGACCTCACGCGTTGACACGTCGATAAGCACGCGCCCGGCGGTTAGCGCGGACGGCTGGAGCGCCTTCCAGCGCATTTCACGCGTTGACACGTCGACGAGCACGCGCCCGGCGGTTAGCGCGGACGGCCGGAGCGCCTTCCAGCGCACTTCACGCTTTGACACGTCGACAAGCACGCGCCCGGCGGTCACGCGGACGGCTGGAGCGCCTTCCAGCGCACTTCACGCTTTGACACGTCGACACGCACGCGCCCGGCAGTCAGCGCGGACGGCTGGAGCGCCTTCCAGCGCACTTCACGCTTTGACACGTCGACAAGCATGCGCCCGGCGGTGAGCGCGGACGGCTGGAGCGCCTTCCAGCGCACTTCACGCTTTGACACGTCGACAAGCACGCGCCCGGCGGTGAGCGCGGACGGCTGGAGCGCCTTCCAGCGCACTTCACGCGCTGACACGTCGACGAGCACGCGCCCAGCGGTCAGCGCGGACGGCTGGAGCGCCTTCCAGCGCGCCTCCCGCGTTGACACGTCGACGAGCTCGCGTCCGGCGGTCAGCGCGGACGGCTGAAGCACCCTTCAAAGCGCCTCCCAGCGCACCTCAAGCGTTGACGTCGACAATCACGCGCCCGGCCACTTCACCACTCAGCAGCCGGCTGGCGCAATCGGGCGCATCAGCCAGTGCGATCGTCGCCGCGACGCTTTCCATGGTCGCCACCGGCACGTCTTCCTCGATGGCCCGCCACGCGGCGACCCGTCGCTCGCGCGGCACATAGACACTGTCCACGCCCAGCAGCGCCACGCCGCGCAGGATGAACGGCGCGACCGACGCCGGCAGATCCATGCCTTGCGCGAGGCCGCACGCCGCCACCGCGCCACCATAGCGCAGGCTCGCGCAGACATTGGCAAGCGTATGGCTGCCGACGCAATCCACCGCCGCCGCCCAGCGCTCCTTTTGCAAGGGTTTGCCCGGCGCGGACAGCGTGTCGCGCTCGACGATGTCCGCCGCGCCCAGTTCACGCAGCCGCGCCGCTTCTTGGGGCCGTCCCGTCGATGCAATCACGCGATAGCCGCGCCGCGCCAGGATCGCGACCGCGAAGCTGCCGACGCCGCCGTTCGCGCCCGTCACCAGCACGTCGCCGTCGGCGGCGCTCACGCCGTGCCGTTCCAGCGCCTGCACGCACAGCATGGCGGTGTAACCCGCGGTGCCGACGGCCATCGCCTGGCGCGTCGTGATGCCGGCGGGCAGGGCGATCAGATGTGCGCCCGGCACGCGGGCTTTTTGCGCGAGCCCGCCCCAGTGGGTTTCCCCGGCGCCCCAACCGTTCATGACGACTGCGTCGCCGGGCTGATAGTCCGGATGCGAACTCGTCTCCACGACGCCCGCGAAGTCGATGCCCGGCACCATCGGCCAGGTGCGCACGACCGGGCCTCGGCCGGTGATCGCGAGCGCGTCCTTGTAATTGAGCGTCGAGTAGTCGATACGCACCAGCACGTCGCCTTCGCCGGATGCGGCGAGCCGGGATTCGTCGATCGATTCGACGGCAGCAAGCGTGCGCTCATCCTGTTTGTCGAGCATGAGGGCGTTGAACATCGCGGGGCTCCGTTGGCTGGAAAAAAGGGCGGCGCAAGGCCGCCCCGTTCATGACGCTGAAGCTGGATCAGTGATGCTCGTATTCGGCGCGCGGCTGGGGCGTGGCCTTCACCTTGTTGTACTGGAACTCGGGAAGCGCCTTGATGGCGTCCTTGGTCGCGCCCGCGAGCACCAGCTTGCCGTCCTTGACGTCCAGTTGATCGACCGGAATGGCGACATCGTGATGCGACACGCCGAGGAACTGATTCGCCGCGATGATGACGAACGACACCGACTTGTCCGGCGCGACGATGATGTCGTGGATCACGCCGACGCGCTGTCCCTGGTCATTGACGACAGGCTTGTTGAGGATGGACTTCTTGACGCTCCAGCCATTGATGATGGCCGTCGAGACCTCGACCGATACGCCGAGCGGCTGGGCGCCGGCGACCTGGGCAAACGATGCCGTGGAAGTCAAGCCGAGTGCCGACGATGCAACGAGCAGTGCCACGAGTTTCGCTTTCATTCTTCTGTTCCTCAAAGGGTTGGGCCAACCGGTTCAATGGGAAATGCGCGATTCAAGCTTGCAGCGCGATGGAAGTTTGAACGTTTCTCGTGACTTTTGCAGAAACGGTGTCAGCCCGCGCCGCGCGCACTGCATTAGTGCGAGCGTGCGGTTGTCGGAAAGGGGGATTCAGCGCGCGATGCGCTTGAGCGCATCGCCCTTGTGAACGGCGCGCTTGCCGCTCTTGTCGCTTTCGACCTCGAAATGCGGATCGTCGGACGAGGCGTTGACGGTATGGCCGTCAAGATGGGTCCGCTCGGTGATGACGCGCACGACGTGCCCCGTCGTTTCGCCCTGCGGGGTGTTCCAGCTGACGTGGTCCTTGACCTTGAAGGCATGGCTCATGAAAAGGGGCTCCATTCGGATGAGGATGCCTGCTTTCGCGCAACGGCTGTGCCTGTCGCCGGGGAGGCTATAGGCGCGCGAGCGTCGCCTCGTCCGCGTGGCCTTCGAAATAGCGACGCAGCGCTTCGTCGAAGACGGCGGGATCGTCGGCGGTGCGGGCGAACAGGGTCATCGACGAATGGAATTTCAGGTCGTCCGGATAGCCGAAGATGGCGTCCACGCCGCGTCCCTGCACGCTGTTCACCAGGCGCGTCAGTTCGACGAGGCGCGACCCCAGCACCGGATGCGCGAGGTACGCGCGGGCTTCGTCGCGCGACGAGAGGGCGTAGCGCTGCGCCATCGCGCTGTGGCCGAGTCCTTCCATCTGTGGAAACACGAACCACATCCAGTGCGTGCGCTTGCGGCCGGCGGCCAGTTCGGCGCGGACGTCTTCAATGACGCTCGACTGGGCATCGACGAAGCGCTGCAGGTCGTAGGGATCGCTCATGATCGGCTCCTTATGCGACGGCAGCAGCGATGCGCTGTCGCATCGCCGCGTCCGGAAAGTGGCCGTTGCCCGCGCGTGCGTTGTCGATCATGTAGTCGCGCTTGCCGGTGCCGGGAATCACGCAGGTCACGGCGGGGTTGCCCAGCACGAATTTGAGCAGAAGCTGTGCCCACGAAGCGCAGCCGAGTTCGCGCGCGAAGTCCGGCAGCGGCCGGCCGCGCAGACTGGCCAGCAGCGAGCCGCCGCCGAACGGCTGGTTCACGATCACCGCGACACCGCGTTCCGCCGCGAGCGGCAGCAGGCGCGCTTCAGCGTCGCGATCATTGGCGGCGTAGTTGATCTGCACGAAGTCCACGCGCTCCGAGCGCAGCACCGCTTCCACCTGCGGAAACGCGCTGGCGGTGTAATGCGTGACGCCCACGTAGCGCACCTTGCCGGCGGCCTTCCATTCGCGCAGCGTCGCGAGCTGGGTGCGCCAGTCGAGCAGATTGTGGATCTGCATCAGATCGATGCGATCCGTCTGCCAATAGCGCAACGACTGCTCCATCTGCGCGATGCCCGCTGCGCGGCCTTCAGTCCAGACCTTGGTCGCGATGAAGGCGCGCTCGCGCGTGTGGGCTTCGGCCAGCAACGCGCCGGCGACCTCTTCGGAGGAGCCGTACATCGGCGAGGAATCGATCACCGAGCCGCCCGCTGCGAACAGCGCGCTCAATACGTCGGCGAGTTCGCGGCGGCGGGCGGCGTCCGTGCCGGCGTCGAAGGTGCGCCAGGTGCCGCAGCCGACGATCGGCAGCGGCTCGCCGGTCGAGGGAATCGGGCGCTTGAGCATGGGTGGCGTCTCGGCGGCTCGAGTGGCGCGCCCGGCTTGCGCAATGAGTGCCGCAGCGGCTGTCCAGTGGAGAAAGGCGCGGCGCGTGGTCATGACGGCAGCACGCGCGTCGGGATCTCGCGTGAGGAAGCAGACGGAAAAGAGTACGAAGAAGCACGCGGCGACGCACACGGTAAAGCGGCCATTTCCTATGCTCCTGCGAAAGCGTGGACGACTGCTTTCGGAAACACGATCCCGCAAGAAAGTTCCGCGCCGGCTCAGTGTTTCCGCAACGCGGGCGCGTGTTGGAAGCCGATGAACCGTTCCCGCCGATGTTCCTCGTCGAAGTGCGCGCGCGCCGCTTTCACGAGATCACCGCGCGCGGCGATCCCGCAAGAAAGTCCACGCCGCCTCAATGTTTCCGCAACGCGGGCGCGCGCCGGAAGCCTCTGAACCGTTCCCGCCGATGTTCCTCATCGAAGTGCGCGCGCGCCGGTTTCACGAGATCGCTGCGCGCGACGATACCCACCAGCCGCAACGAAGCCGCATCCGCGACCACCGGCAGACGTTCCAGTTCATGCACGGCAAGACGCGTGGCCGCGAGACGGCACGGTTCGCCCGGCAGCGCAAAAACCGGCGCCGCATGGCCGGCGCGGCGCAGTGCCTCGCCGACGCTGACGCCCGCGTCCTGCACCGACGACGCGCCGATCAACGTGCCCAGCAGCGCCCGGTCGAGCATGCCGGCGAGCGCGCCGTCGCGCAGCACCGGATACGCCCGGTGCATCTGCTGCGCGCCGAAGTGTTTCGCGAGGACGTCGGCGAGCGGCATGCCGGCGTCGATGGTCTGGGCATCGCGCGTCATCACTTCCTCGACGTGATGCCGCTCGAGCGGGTCCACGCCGTATTCGCGGTAGATGTGATAGCCGCGCCGGGCAATCTTCTCGGTCATGATCGAGCGCTTCATGACGACGGTGGCGAAGCCGTGCGCGACCAGAGTGGCCGCGAGCAGCGGCAAGAGCGCATTGGCGTCGTGCGTGAGGCCGAAGGCGAACACGATGGCGGTCAGCGGCGCGCCCAGCGTGGCGCCGAGCGTCGCGGCCATGCACACCAGCGGCCAGAGCGCCGCGTCGTGTCCGGGCAGGACCGCGCCGAGCGCCGTGCCGAGGCCGGCGCCGAGCATCAGCAGTGGCGCGAGCACGCCGCCCGAGGTGCCTGACGCGAGCGCAACGACCCAGATGATCGCCTTCACCGCGAGGATGGACAACGCCACCTGGACAGCAATGTGCTGATGCAGCAGGTCGCCGATCACGTCATAGCCGACGCCGAGCGCGCGCGGTTCGATATAGCCGCCGATGCCGACGAACACCGCGCCGAGCGCGGGCCACCACATCCAGTGCACGGGGAGCTTGTGGAACAGGTCTTCGAGCTTGTACAGCGACGCCGACAAGCCCGAAGCCAGCGCGCCCGAGAGCAGGCCGGCAACGAGACAGGAGAGCAGCGACATCATCTGCGGCGGCGCGGTCTCCAGCGGAAACAGCGCGCCGGTGCCGAACACCGCGGCGCGCGCGAAACCCGCGACCGCGCACGCGAGCGCGACCGGCAGGAAGCTGCGCGGCCGCCATTCGAACAACAGCAGTTCGACCGCCAGCAGCACGGCCGCGACCGGCGTGCCGAACACGGCGGTCATGCCGGCGGCCGCGCCCGCGACCAGCAGCGTCTTGCGCTCGGCGGCGGTCACGTCAATGCACTGCGCGATCAGCGAGCCCAGCGCGCCGCCGGTCATGATGATCGGGCCTTCGGCGCCGAACGGCCCGCCGCTGCCGATCACGATGCCCGACGACAGCGGCTTGAGGATCGCGACTTTCGGTGACATGCGGCTCTTGCCGAACAGGATCGCCTCGATGGCTTCGGGGATGCCATGGCCACGGATCTTCTCCGAGCCGAAGCGCGCCATCAGCCCGACGATCAGCCCGCCGATCACGGGAATCCCGATGACCCAGGGGCCGAGCGTGTTGAGCGCCGGCGAATGTTCCGCCACCGAGAACGTGCCGAAGAAGAACAGGTTGGTGAAGAGATGTATCAGCCCGAGCAGCACGACCGCCGCGAGGGTGCTGATTCCGCCGATGACAGCGGCCAGTCCGCAGATGGTGAGCAGGCGGTCGTTGACGGAGAAGTCGCGTTTATGCTGGTCCATGACATGTGCTCCCGATGTCCTTGTTAATCAAAGATCGATTTGCGGCACGCGGAACGCGCCCTGCAGCGATTTCAGTTCCGCGCGGTGCAGCGCGGCGAGGCGTGCCAGTACCTCTTCACCGCGCGCCTCCAGATGCACCTGCACCTGGCGACGGTCCGTGTCGCTCGGCGCGCGCCGCACGAGGCCGGCCGCTTCGCAGCGCGTGACCAGGGCGACCACGCCGTGATGGTGCGACTGCAAGCGTTCGGCGAGTTCGCCGACCGTCGCCCAGGCGCGGCCCGGATAACCCTTGATGTGCAGCAGCAGCAGGTACTGCAACGGCGTGATGCCTTCGTCCTGGGCGGCTTGCTCGGAGAAGCGTTCAAAGCGTCGCATCTGATAACGGAATTCGGACAACTGTTCGAAGTCCGGTTTGGCGAGCGTGCGTGGTCGTGTCATGGAAACGGTCTGGGAAAACGGGGGATATCAGGCCTGCTTGCGCTCGGCCGTGAATGACTGCTGGTAGAGACCGGCGATCAGGTCGGCTTCGGTAATCATGCCGGCGAGCCGGTCGTGCGCATCGACCACCGGAATATGGTGATGACCGAAGTGCGCGAACATCGGCACCAGTTCGGCGATGGCAGTGTCCGAGGTCACGGTGCGGACCTCGGTCGTCATCAGGGCGGCGACGCGCGGCGCCTCCGTCGACGATCCGCGTACGGCCCGCGCGAGCGCGCTGCGCACGTCGTGCAGGGTTCCGCCGCGCCGCACGGACGCAAGATCCGCGCGCGTGACGATGCCGCAGACGCGGCGCGCGGTATCGATCACCGGCAGCGCCTTCACGCGATGGCGCCCGAGCAGCGCAAGCGCCTCCAGCGCGCTCGTCTGCGGCGTCACCGAAACGACCGTGCGCGACATGATGTCTGCGCACCGGAACTCGGTGAAACGGCGCGCATAGGCCTGCAGCTGGGTTTCGCGCAGCAGGGTTTCCAGATCGTCCGGATCGACGTCGAGCAGTTCGCTGCGGCGCGCCAGCACGGCTTCCAGATCCGCGCGCGTGAACGATGCGGCGTCCTGCGGCGCGGCTGCGGGTTTTGGCGTGGCATGACCGTGCGGATAGCGATGCCCCGTCAGCGCGTGGAACACGATCGCCGCGCCCAGTAGCGCCGCCGACTGGAGCGCCACCGGCGCGAACACAAAGCCGTAGCCGAGCGCGTGAACCGACGGCCCACCGAGCACAGCTGTCAGCGCGACCGCGCCCGACGGCGGATGCACGCAGCGCAGCGCGAACATCGCGCAGATGGCGAGCGCGACGGCGAGGGCGGCGGCATTGACGGGATCGTGGACCAGCAGCGCGCAACTCACGCCGACCGTCGCCGACACGAGATTGCCGCCGATGATCGACCACGGCTGCGCCAGCGGGCTCGCCGGCACCGCGAACAGCAACACGGCCGAAGCGCCCATCGGTGCAATCAGATACGGAGTGGCGGCGGCGCCGCCCGTCAGCAAATGGCCGATGCCGCCCGTCAGCGCAATGCCGATCAGCGCGCCCAGACCGCCGCGCAGGCGCTCGCTCCAGCGCAGTGTCACGGGAGCGGGAAGGAAACCATGCAGCCAGCGGAGTAAAGCGAATCGCGACACGGGTGAGACGTTCCGGAAAAGTCAGTCAGCGGGTTACACACTGTCTGGCCGGCGGAAGGTGCGAGAGCGAGCGTGCGTCGAATTCGAAAGTATATCTCAACGTGATATAAAACGTCCGTTTCTGGCGAACGGGGAATTCGTCGGATGGCCACGTTCGGACACGGCTTTGTCCTGTACCTTCGAAGCTTTGCACCATGAGCCGATGTCAGACATGGCCCGCTCGATTTTTCTTCTGTTTAGAACCTGTGTGCTCGTCTGGGTCTGTGTCTGTGCCGCGTCGGCGCACGCCGCGCAGACGGACATTCCGTCGACGTTCGTCAGCGACATCGACGAAACCGTGGTCGCAAAAAACGGTTCGCTGACCGGGCACGAAACCAGTGTGCTGCGGACTCATACGCCGGCCGGGATACAGAATGCCGCGCAGAGGAATGTCGGGTACAACCCGGGCATGTCGAACGTGGACAAGCTTGCGGAGTCACGTCCGGAGGGCACGCCGATGTTCGAGGACAAGAAGCCGCGTGTCGTGATGTCGGTCAACGTTGAGCGTGGGATCGACCGCGCATCTGAATTGCAGAAAGGCTCGGGCTGGAGTGTCGACTCCCGGCGCAGTCATTGACTTCACCGTTCCGGGGCGGCGGCTTGCTCCGCAAGATCGAGCGGCCTGCGCAGCAGCGCATCATCGTCAAAATGGCGGCCCGGTGAACGCCGCTCATTCCATCTCACGCGCGACCCGGAAACCGTTCTGCGATTGCCGCACGCTCGCGCTGTACTTGAAGCGCGTCGCGGACTGCATGTAGCTCGCGCCTTCCCGCCAGGATCCGCCGCGGATCACGCGCACCGAGCAGGAGGGCTCGTCCCACGCGCGGCCATCGGCGGGGGCGTTCTTGTAGGAGCTGTGCCAGCAATCGGCCACCCACTCCCAGACGCTGCCGTTCATGTCATGCAGCCCGTAGGGGTTCGCCGCGAACGATCCGACCGGCGTCGGCGCATCGGCGCGGTACGGCTCGCCGCAGTCCTTGCAGTCGGCGTTGCCCTTCTTCATCTGGTCGCCCCACCAGTAGACCGTCTGCGTGCCACCGCGCGCGGCGTATTCCCATTCGGCCTCGGTCGGCAGGCGATACGGTTTGCCGCCCACCTTGCTCAGCCATTTGACATACACCTGCGCATCGTCCCAACTGACGTTGCGCATCGGCGTATTGGCGCCCGTCTCGCCATCCGGTGCGATGCGCGTGCAGGCGCCGGCATCGGCACAGGCGTTCCATTGCTCGACCGTCACTTCGTTCTTGCCGATGGCGTACGCATGCCCGATCGATACCTTGTGCGGTGGCTTCTCGGCGGGATCGTCGTTGTTGCTGCCCATCGTGAAGCTGCCGGGCGTGATCGCGATCAGAGCGGGGCAGGCCGGACAGTCCTTGATTTCGCCGCTCGCAGTCTTGGCGGCGGGACGAGCTGACGCGGCAGCAGCGGCGGCCGTCGCGGCGGGCGCGGGGGATGGGGCAGGCGCAGCCGTGGATGCACTCTGACGCGGCTTCTCAGGGGCTGCGGCGGCAGCGGAAGGCGCGGGTTTGGGCGCGGGCGCGGCGGGCGTGGCGGTGGCCGCGGACGGTGCAGTGGGTTGTGCCGTGGGCGGTGCAGCAGGCGCCGATGCGGCTGGCTTCGCGCTTCCGGCCGCGTGCAGCCGTTCGATGCGCGCTTTCGCCAGCGCCGCGAAACGACCGTTCGGATAGGCCTTCAGGTAGGCCTCGTAATCGCTCGGGAAGGTGCTGTCCTTGATCGAATCCCAGAACGCCAGTTCGTATTGCTCGTTGCTGTCCTTGGGAAGAATGCCGCGCGTGCGGACGGTTTGGTCCGTGGCGGAATCGGCGGCATAAGTGGCGGTTGAAGCGGCAACACGCATGCTGTCCGATACCGCTTCAATCGCGAAGCCCTGTTCCAGCGAAGACGCAATCCATGGCTGCTGCGCCTGATGCGACAGCTTCGCGACCTGCGCGGCGGCCGTATTGAACGTAGCGGCGGATACCACGCCCCGCTCGCCGAACGCGTGCAGCAACGCCGCCGTATAACGGCCATTGCGCGCTCCCTCGCCGGCCTCTTCGCCGGGCGCGGCAGCGTAGGCGACCAGCGTGCGCGGCGGCAGGTTCCAGACTGCCGGCGCCGTTTTTTCGAACGGCTCGGAGAGGCACATGTCCAGCACCACGAGATTCGCGCCGCCGGGTCGCGCGCGCGCCATGCGTTCGACGATCTCCCGCGCGGCCACGCCCTTGTCGACGAGTTGCGCGGGCGCGTTCGCAGGCGCATCGAGCGGCAGGAGCAGCGCATCGCCGCCCACCTGAATACCGTGCCCCGCGAAATACACGAGCGCCGTGTCGCGTGGACCGAGCCGGCTGGCGAAATCGTCGATGGCGCGTCGCAAGGCGCCGGCGTCCAGATCAACGCGGCGCGTGACGTCGAAGCCGAGTGAAGCGAGTGCCGTGCCGATGTCGTTCGCATCGCGCGTGGCGCCTGGCAGCGGACGCCCGTCATAGTCCGCATTGCCGATGACGAGCGCGGCGCGTTGCGGCGCGAGCAGTGCCGCGGATGCGCTGGACGACGCCGCGCGTGCGGGCGCGAATGTGGCGCCGATCGTTACGAACATGCTTGCGATGAGAAGAGTTCGCCACATATTCACACCCTGTGCGTCCGGCTTCGAGTTGTAGGGCGCAGCGCCGCTGGCGCGCTTCTGCGCAAAGACTGCACGGGCGAGGTCCGCGCCCGGGACCGGTCACGTGAAGCGCAGCGCGTTTCCGTGCCAGTGCAGCAACAACAACGATAGCACTTAGTCATACGATGCTTCATCCCCTTGAAGGAGGGCTCCGCAATGAGGCATTCGGGGCCCTGCGTGCGTACGTATCTTTTTTAAACGTTAGGGCCTAATCTAAAAAAAACGCAGACGATGTCGAGCGCTTCAAGCCTGTGCGTACCGGTGCGTACGCTCGTGCAGGAAGCGATTCCCTGGCTGACCGCCATGCCCTTTCCACCCGAGAGGCGTGCATAACATGCTGAGAAGAACCGTGCTGGGCGCCCTGGCTTCCCTTGCTGCACTCGTCGCCGATTCGTCGTTTCCCGCCGCGCGTGCCCGCACGCCCGCGCCGCCCAACGCCGAGGCCTACATCATCTGGCCGCCCGACGGCGCCGTGATCAGTGGCGGCAAGCTGTGGGTGCGGATGGGCTTGCGCAACATGGGCGTGTGTCCGAAGGGTATCGACATGCCGAACGTCGGCCATCATCACTTGCTGGTCGATACCGACCTGCCGCCGCTCGACCAGGAGATTCCGTCGGACCGCAACCATCTGCACTACGGTGCCGGCGAAACCGATGCGCGTCTCGAGCTTCCGCCCGGCAAGCACACGCTGCAACTTCTGATGGGCGACTACAACCACGTTCCGCACGACCCGCCCGTGTACTCGAAGAAGATCACCATCACCGTGAAGGCGTGACACTTGCCGAGGGCATACGACATGAAGAAACGATCCGCTCGCGCGCCCGCTCTCTTGCTGGCAGCCACGCTTGTCACCGCGACCACGGCCGCGCTCGTCGCGTCCACGGACACACACGCCGGGCCGACGCCCGCACCGGCCAATGCGTACGCGTACATCGGCTATCCGAACGACGGCCAGACCGTGCCGGCGGGCAAGCCGTTCAAGGTCTGGTTCGGCCTGCGCTTCATGGGCGTCGCGCCGCGCGGCGTCAAGTTTCCGAACACGGGACATCATCATTTGTTGATCGACGTGGATCTGCCGCCGATGGATCAGGAGATTCCATCTGACCGCAATCATCTGCACTACGGCGCCGGAGAAACCGAAACCCTGATCGAGCTTCCACCGGGCAAGCACACGCTCCAGCTCCTGATGGGCGACGACAAGCACATACCGCATAACCCGCCGGTTTATTCCAGAAAGATCACGATCTACGTCAAGTGAACCCGGCGCCGCCGAGCGCGGCGCCATTCCCGTCCCTGGCCGATGAAGCGGCGCACGTTCCGGTGCGGCGGGAGCGGTTTGTCTTGTCGATGGTGAAGCATGTTGTTGAACGACCAACAGCCGGAGTCCGAAGTGTTGGCCTCTGACCAGCAGAAGAGGGTGGAACGCAGCGCGGGCCGTATCGATACAAGTCATACGGCACAAGGCCCAGCGACGAAACGAAGATGCGTTGACGCGACTGGCATGACCCATGCATTTAACCGGTACGAGCCGACACCACGCTCGAACCTGCCACCCACCCCAAGGGGAACCGACATGACGAAGCTCACCATCAAGGATCTTCCCGTCAGCGAAGAACTGGATCGCCGTGCGATGAACGCCGTACGCGGCGGCAATGCCTCGCTCGCTTCGGGCTTCTTCCCGGGCCTGGACCTCTCGGCGTTCGCGATGTCGCTCACGCCGCAGCAGTTCATCAGCCAGAGCCAGACGACGCTCAACGAGAACGGCAGCAACATCGCGTTCGCCCAGGGCCTCGCCGCAAAATCGAACGTCGCGCCCAAGCAGGATGCGAAGAACATCGCCAACTTCAATTTCGGCGTGCCGGGCGACGTCGCCTGAGCGTTTCGGGGAATGAAACAGCAGTCGCAGCAGTAATGCACCAATGCACCAATGCATCAATGCAGGAAAGGCGGGGCACGGGGAGCTCTGCCGTAACACCGCCCGCAAGCGGGCGTCATGGCCGCGCGTCGTGTCGCAGAACACGCGCGCGCCATGTGACATAACCCGTATGGAGTCGCGGTGCGCCGTGTGATCTACTTGATTGACTGAATGACGTCACTCGCGGTCGGCGCCGCGCTTCTCACCTGTTCATCCGACCGTCGGTGCGCGTTCACCGGGAGTGAGATCGTGCAAGCCTTGTTGCCATCGTTGCGCGTGCGCTCGGTTCGTCGCTTGTCGACGGCCGCCGGGCTGTGCGCCGCCGCGCTCCTGTCCGGTTGCATCGACGTGAAAGTGCCGACCTATCAGCGCCCCGACACACCCGAGAAAACCGCGTTCAGCAAGATCGACGCACCGGCCGTCGCCGCGTCCGACACCATCCAGCCCGACTGGTGGAAGCAGTTCCAGGATCCGTATCTCGATTCGCTGGTGGAGAAGGCCATCAATGGCAACATCGACATCAAGGTGCTCGCGGCGCGCATTCAGGTAGCGGGCGCGCAGATCGGCGAAGCGCGCGCGGGCGCCTTGCCTTCGATGGACCTCGGCGCGGGCGCGGCCTTCGAAAAGACCACCGGCCAGAAGTTCTCGAAGACCTACAACGTCGCCACGCAGGTGAACTGGGATATCGACATCTGGGGCGCGGTGGAAAAGGGCGTGCAGGCGCAGAAGGCGGAATTCCGCGCCACCGAGGCCGACTGGCGCGCAGGCTATCTCGAACTGGTCTCCTCCGTTTCGACCACCTACTTCCAGATCCTCCAGTTCGACGACCAGATCGATCAGCAGAAGAAAACCATCGGGACCAATCAGCAGATCCTGACGATCTTCGAAGGCATGGAGAAGAACGGCCTCGTGCCGCATACGCAGGTCTTGACGCAGCGTGCCGAACTCAACCGGCTGACACGCGATCTGCTGGAAATCAAACGCTCGCGCGATCTCGGCGACAACGCGCTCGCCACATTGATCGGCGTGCCGGCGGGCAATTTCAAGGTGCCCGAAGGCCAGCTCCAGAAACGCGTCAAGGCGCCGCCGGTGCCGTCGGGGCTGCCGTCGCAGCTGCTGTCGCGGCGTCCCGATCTGATCGCAGCCGAATACCGCGTGCTGGAAGCGTACGACCTCGTCGGCCAGGCGAAACTCGCGCAACTGCCGACCATCAGTCTGACGGGACGTGGCGGCACGGCGAGCTTCGCGCTCACCGATCTGCTCAAGACCTTCACCTTCAGCTTTTTGCCGAGCATCAACATCCCGTTGCTGGACCCGAGCGTGCGTGCCCACGTGAAGACCACCGAAGCGCAGAGCACGGTGTTCGAACAACAGTATCGAAGCACGGTGATGGGCGCGTTCGAGGAAGTGGAGAACGCGCTCGTCAATCTCGATTCGCACATGAAGCAGCGTGGCGAACTTCAGCAGGAAGTGGATCAGTTGACGATCGTGGCCGCGCAGATCGACGCACAGCTGAAGGAAGGCGTCATCTCGCAGCTGCAGGTGTTCGAGACCGAACGTACGTTGCTGGCCGCGCAGCTGGCCTTGCTGGCGAATCATCAGCAGATCCTGTCGGATACGGTGACGCTCTACAAGGCGCTGGGCGGCGGCTGGCCGACGGTCGATGTGCAGAGTGCCAGCAAGGACGCGATGAAGTAAGCATCCCTCCGGGCTTCATGCCCTTGGCGACATTTCATATGAAGTAATCCATGCAGGATTGCTCACGACCGCTCATGATCAATTACACCGGTGCCGCACGATTGACTACGACGATGCGTGACTTACACTTTCAACAGCCGCCGGAACCCGCTGTCATGGCGTCCGGTGCGGCCCAACTTGTCCATGTACCCGGCGTCGACGGGCGTTCCCATAACGCGTCGGCCGCAGCGGCTGGACGCAGCGTGTGACATGGACATGGCTCAAGGCTATCCCGTCGCGGAAGCGCCGCCGAATGTCGGCGAGGCGTTCGATGTCATCCTGAAACCGCTGCCGAATCCGGAGCTCGGCAGCGACGCCGATCATCTGACGGAAATCCGCATCGACGAAAACCTGTTCCCGATCGGACGCGCCGAAGCGCCGTTCGACGCGAGCCCGCCTGAAGCCGTCGCACAGTTGTCGCGGCGTCACGCGCGCATTTTCATCGAACACGGATTCGTTTATATCGCCGATCTCGACAGCAAGAACGGCACCGCCGTCAACGGCACGCCCGTGCGCGAAACGCCCGCGCGAGTACACAGCGGCGACGTCGTTTCATTCGGCAGCCGGTTGTCGTATCGCGTGCAGTTCGCGCCGCGCGCACGAGGGGCGGGCCTGGCGAAACCGGTCGGCGTCACGCTCGTGCCGCAGCGCGACGACCTCGGTTTGCAGATCATCGAACTGGTGCAGTTTCCGTTTCTTGTCAGCAAGACAGACGACAACTTCGCGCGTTTTCGCGAGCGCTATCCGCATCAGGTGAACTATGTGTCGCGGCGGCACGCACATGTATTCATCAAGAGCGGCGCGCCGTTCGTCGAGGATCTTGGCAGCACCAACGGCACCTTCGTCAACGGTGAGCGGCTCGGCGCGTCGGCGCTCGAACTGAAGGACGGCGACAGTGTCGCGTTCGGCGGCTCCCACTTCGCCTACACGGTGCGCCTGCATGGCGACGAAGGCGAATCGACCCTGACGGAAATCGTCCTGCCGAAGCGCCCACAGGCACAGGCAGCCCCGGAAGAAGCGTTCGACAGCGACAAGACGACCTTCGTCGGCTCGGCGCATTCGTTTCTCGACATCTTCTGCGTGGACCAGGCAGCCGCCCGTGAAGACGAGATCAACGAGGACGCGCAGCCCGGCGTCGCTGAAGAGAAGCGCCCGGACACACATCAGGCGAAACGGAGCAAGGCTGCGCTGTTTGTCGGGGAACTGCGCCGGACGCTTGCCAGCGATGACGGTCCCACGTCGCGGCGCACGCGCATGGTGGCGGCAGGCGTACTGGCGGTGCTGGTCGCGGGCGGCGCGGCGTTGTTCTATAGCGGCTCGTCCGAGCGGCACGTCAGGTCGCTGATGGCGGACGGCGACTATGGCGCCGCGGCCGGCGCAACGGACACGTATCTGAAGAGCCATCCACAGGACCAGCATGTCGCGGCGATCAACACGGAGGCCGTGCTCAAGTCGAACGTGCCGCGCTGGCTCGCCGCGCTGAAGCAAGGCGATTTCAAAGGCGCGGACGCGCTCATCGCGCAGATGGGGACGCTCGGCGAACACAATGCGGACGTGCGTTCGCTGCTCGACGAACTGGCCTGGATCGGCCGGCTCGAAGCGTTCGTGATGGGCCGCGGCGGCGCCGATGCGCCCATCCGCATCTATGCCGACGAACCGCGCATCGACGCGATCCTGAAGCACTGGGATGCCGATGCAACCGGACATCAGCGCGACCTGGACCGCATCGCGGGCTATGTGCCGGAGTTCCGCGATCCGTATGGACTGGCGCTCAGTCACTTGCGCAAGCTGCAAAGCGACGACTCCGTGTATCTCTCGGCCATCGACCGGCTGGACGCGAGCATCGTGAAGAGTCTCGGCCAGGACGATCTCGATGCCATCGACGCGACGCTCAAGGACTATGCGGAGAAGTATCCGCGCCTTGCGGGCCTCGATCGCGTGCGCGCCGATCTCGATGCCTTTGGCGCCGTGCGTCGCGGCCTGAACGGCGCGAGTCTCGCGCCGCTCGCGGCCGCGTTGACGAAGGCGAAGTTCTCGACGCCGCCGTTTCAGGACAAGTTGCGTCAGATGAGCGCGAGTCAGTTGCCGCCACAGGCGGTGTTGACGCAGTACGCCGGCGTCGCGGACGCATGGAACGAGGGCAGGAGCGCCCAGGCAATCGACGCGCTGCAACAGTTGCCGCAGGGCGCGTGGTCCGCGACCGTGCAGAAGGAACTGGCGCACAAGAAGTCCGTGGCCGCGCAGTTCGCCGATGTACAGAAGGCGCGTGGCACGAAGAACTATGAAGAGGCGTTGCTCTCGTTCTACGAAACCCTCGACTTCGACAGCGACGCGTACTACGTGAAGACCGTCGCGCCGGAAGTGGCCTCGCTCAAGGATCGCGCGACGGCCCGCGCACAGTCGCTGATGGCGCAGGCACAGACGTCGTGGCAGCAGTATCGGACGAACGGCGGCATTGGCGGATCGCAGCGGCTGGAAGCAAGTGTGTCCGACACGTTCCGCGCACAGGCGAAGCTGCTGTCCGATGCGGAAGACGCCGCCACACGCGGCATGCGCATCTTCAGGCAGGTCAAGGCCGACGGCGCGAGCGCGAAGTGGACCTCGCTGGCACGGGAGATCGACACCGAAGCGAACTTGCAGCGCCGCTCGTTGCAGGATCTGCGCATGGTGCTCGAACCCGGGCTGCTGAATACCAAGCTTGGACTGATCGGCGCCACACAAGGTGCCACGGCGAACCCCAGCGGAGGCGCAACCAGTGAAGCGAGACGCACACCTTAAGCCCTTGTCTGAAGCGCTCGGCGATCACGGCGTGGAAGGCATCTCGATCCTCACCGCGGAGCCGCTCAGGTTCACCCAGGCGCTGGTCTTCGCGATGGTCGCGCTGATCGGCTCCGGGCTGATCTGGTCCTTCGTCGGCCATGCGGACGTGATGGTGTCGGCGCAGGGCACGCTCGCGCCGGAATCGGAGGTGCGGCGCTTCTACGCGCCCATCGACGGCGAACTCGCCGATCTGTACATCGCGGAAGGCCAGCCGGTGCGCAAGGACGACGTGATCGCACGGCTCAATGCCCGGGGCGCGATCGAGGCGGCCTCCAACGCGCTCGAAGCACAACTGAAGCTCGACGATGCCGAGCGCGAGTGGAAGCAGTTCCCGGAAAAGAAGCTGCTGATGGAGCGGCGGATCGCCGCGCTCAAGGATCAGATGGACGTCGAGGAACATCAGCATCAGCAGCGGGTGTCCGAAGGCACGAGCAAGCTCGCGGAAGGCCAGAAGGCGCAGTTGCAGGAAGCGCGCAGCACGCTGGAGAACGCGCGCCGCGCCCGCGATGCGGCCAAGGTCGAGCTCGACCGCTTCCAGCGTCTGTTCGCGCTGCCGGGCGGCGGCGGCATCGCGCAGACGCAGGTGGACCAGAAGCGCAATGCGTATCTCGAAGCGGACGGCGCGTATCGCGTCGAGCAATCGCGGCTCGCGGAACTCGACTTTCGTCTGAGCCACGACTTCACCCAGGCCAAGCGGCAACTGGAAACCAGCGGTCAGGAAGCGACCAGCCTGCGGCTTCAGTATGAGGCGGCGATGCGCGAGGTCGCGAGCACCGAAGACAAGTTGCGTCTGCAACTACAGACCGCGCGTCTGGTGGCGGACGCCGCCGCGCGCATCAAGTTCGAGAACATCGACAAGGACAATTTCCTGTTGATTCTTGCGCCGGTGTCGGGCGTCATCACCGATGTTACGTCCACCCAGCCCGGCGACAAGATCCAGGCGAACACGCCGATAGGCGGCATTGCGCCCGCGAATGCCAAGCCGGTGCTGAAGATCGAGATCGCGGAACACGACCGGGCCTTCCTGCGTGAAGGACAGCGCGTGAAGCTCAAGTTCAATGCGTTTCCGTACCAGCGTTACGGGGTGATCGACGGGACGCTCGCGTTCATCTCGCCCGCGACCAAGCCGAGTCCGACGACCAAGCAGCCGGTCTACGAAGGACGCGTGACGCTCGATCGCGATTATTACCAGGTGGCGGATACGCGTTATCCGCTGCGCTATGGCATGACAGCGAGCGCGGAGATTGTCGTGCGCGAGCGGCGTCTGATCGACCTCGGGCTCGATCCGTTCCGCAACGTGGCGGGGTAGGTGCAGGGGCAGGCTCATCACCAGATCGACACACATCCAGACGGAGAAGAACATGACGGCGATTGTGCGTATCGACGACGAAGTGGTCGATGTCGGCGAGTTTCTCAGGTCATTGAAGCTGAGCGGCCAGTTCGACGGCCTCATCGAGCAACTCGTGCGCGACAAGCTGACGGTGCGCGCCGCGCGCAAGACCGGCGTGGAAGTCAGCGACGAAGAAATCCAGAACCGCGCCGACCAGTTCCGCCGCATTCGCGGACTGCATCGCGCGGCGGACATGAACAATTATCTCGATGCGCTGCACGTGAGCCTCGACGAGTTCGAGGTGTTCATCACGGACTCGCTGTATCAGGAAAAGATGCTGGACCGCGTGGGCACCGAGCGTGAGGTCGAGGAGTATTTTCAGCTGAACTCGCCGCGCTTCGACAGCATCGAAGTGAGTCACATCCTGCTGGATACCGAAGGCAGCGCGAAGGAAATGATTTCCTATCTCAACGACGACCCCGACAGCTTCGCCGAAATGGCGCGCGAGCATTCGCTGGCCGATACGCGCGACGAAGGCGGACGCGTCGGCCGGGTGATGCGCGGACAGTTGAAGCCGGAAATCGAGGCGAAGGTGTTCAACGCCGAAGTCGGCGATCTCCTTGGACCGTTCGTTTCCGCGGACGGCACGTCATATGAAATCTTCGCGGTGACAGCCAAATATTCCGCGCAGCTCGACGACGACGTGACCGCTGAAATCCGCCGCATGCTGCGCGAGGAATGGATGTCGCTGCGGGCGCAGGAACATGTGATCGAAGCGCGCTGAAGCCCACTGAAGCTCACCCAAGCCCACCGAGCAAGCGACACGACATGGACGCGCCATCGAGCCTCGATTCACCCGCCGAGTTCCTCTCGTCGGTGGAGATACTCTCGCCCTTTTCTCGTGAAGAGATCGACGAACTCGCCGCCCAGGCGGTCTCGCGCCGCTTCGGCTTTGGCGAGACCGTGTGCAACGCCGGCGATGCCGCCAACGGCCTCTATATCGTCAAGGCGGGCTCGGTGCGCATCTTTACCGAGGAGCATGGCAAGGAAATCAGCATGGGGGTCAGGAAGGAGCGCGAGACCTTCGCCGATATCGCGATGCTGCGCGACTACCGCCATGAATCGTCGGTGCGCTCGTCGGGCAAGACCGAGTTGCTGTTCATTCCGCGCGCGGCGATCGAAGTCGTCATCGCAAGGAATCCGGCCGCGCTGGCCTTCGTCACGAGCTATGTCGCGATCAATTCGGCGGGCGGGTTCGTCGCCAAGCTCTTCGATCTGCGCACCAAGCTCAACAAGGCCGAGCTGGAGGAATGCGTGCGCAGTGTCGGCGTGAAGCGCGTGGCCGAAGGCAAGGAAATCCTCAAGCAGGATTCGCGCGACGACCGTCGGCTCTATGTGGTGCGGCAAGGCGAAGTGCGCATCGTGCGCGAAGAAGGCGGCCAGCAGCATGTGCTCGCTACGCTCGGTCCCGGCGAGATCTTCGGCGAGAAAGCCTGCGTGATGCGCCAGGAGCAGATGGCTTCGGCCATTGCGAGCACGGATACCCGACTGCTCGTGATTCCCGAGAAGACCGTGCATTTCATCATCGAGCGCAATGTGAAGCTGCGCGAGGTGCTGGAGGAACGCATCCGCTTCACCGAACGCGAAATGCAGCGGCAGAAGAAGATGGCCGAGCGCCGCCGTCTGCCCGCGATGCTCGACCTGCACACGCGGCCCGAAATGGGCGAACGCGTGCTCAAGCGCTTCGCGTGGGTGGAACAGGCCGAGGAGATGGATTGCGGCGCGGCGTGCCTCGCGATGATCTGCCGTCACTACGGCATCAACATGACGCTCGGCAAGCTGCGCGAACTCGCCAACGTGACGACCTCCGGCGCGACGCTCGATTCGCTCGCGCGCGCCGGGGAATCGCTCGGCTTCACCGCGCGCGGCGTGCAATGCACGTTCGAGTCGCTGCGCGGCTTCGAGATGCCGTTCATCGCGCACTGGGAGGGTTATCACTACATCATCATCTACGGAGTCTCGAAGGACAACGTGTGGGTCGCGGACCCGGCGCTCGGCTTCAGGAAGATGACCGTCGGCGAGTTCGAGCGCGGCTGGAGCGGCACCTGCCTGCTCTTCACGCCGGGACAGGATCTCGCGCAGAAAGCCGTGTCGCGTTCGCCGTGGCTGCGCTTCGTCGGCTATCTGAAGCCCTACAAGAAGATCCTGCTGCACCTGTTTCTCGCGACCTTCGTAATCCAGGTGCTGGGCGTGATCCCGCCGCTCATCATTCAGAACATCCTCGACGGCGTGATCGTGCATCAGAACGTCGGGCTGCTGCATGTGCTGGTTGCCGGGCTCATCATCTCCAGTCTGTTCACGCAACTGATGTCCACCATCCGCGCCTATCTCGCGAACTTCATGGTGCGCAACATGGACTTCGCGATGATGTCGCAGTTCTTCAAGCACACGTTCTCGCTGCCCTTCGGTTTCTTCGCCAAGCGCAAGACCGGCGACGTGTTCGCGCGCTTCCAGGAGAACCTGACCATCCGCGCGTTCCTCACGGAATCCACGGTCACGACCGTGCTGAACCTGCTGATGATCTTCATCTACTTCACGATCATGTTCCTCTACAACGTGAAGCTGACCCTGTTGCTGATCGCCTTCGTGATCCCGATGACGGCGCTGACCGTGCTGGCCACGCCGCGCATCAAGCAGAACGCGCGCGAGAGCTTCTCGGCGGGCACGGACGCGCGTTCCTATCTGATGGAAGCGCTCGGCGGCGTCGAGACCGTGAAGGGCATGGGCATCGAGCGCGCGGTGCGGCTCAAGTGGGAGAAAAAGTACGCAAAATCGCTGGAAGTGCAGTACAAGTCGCAGCGTTTCAATATCGCGGTGGGCCTGTGCAGCCAGTTGCTGAACGCGGCGACGACCATCGGCGTGCTGTGGGTGGGCGCGAATCTGGTGCTGGCGCGGGAGCTGACCATCGGCCAGTTGATCGCGTTCAACGCGTACATGGGCAGCGTGCTCGCGCCGCTGATGGGCCTCATCAACCTGTGGAGCCTGCTCAACGACGCAGGCGTCGCCATGGAGCGGCTGGGCGATGTGCTCGACATCGAACCGGAGCAGAAACCGGAGGACATGCAGCAGCGCGTGATGCTGCCCGATCTTCAGGGCGACATCAGCTTCAAGGGCGTGTACTTCCGTTATGGCGACGGCGAAACGCCCTACGTGCTCGAGAACATCAGCTTCGACATCAAGCCGGGCGAACTGATTGCGGTCGTCGGGCGCAGCGGCTCGGGCAAGACCACGCTCGCGAAACTGCTGGTCGGTTTCTACGGGCCGAGCGAAGGCAAGATGACCGTGGACGGCTACGACATCACCGTCGTCGACAAGGGTTTCTATCGGGCGCAGATCGGCTATGTGATGCAGAGCAACCTGCTGTTCTCGGGAACGATTGCCGACAACATCGCGAGCGGCGATGAAGCGCCGGACCGCCGGCGCATCGAGGAAGTCGCGAAGATGGCCGATGCCCATGCGTTCATCGTGAAGATGCCGCTCGGCTACGAGCAGGTGGTGGGCGAGCGCGGCGTCGGGCTTTCGGGCGGACAGATTCAACGGCTGTGCATCGCGCGGGCGCTGTATCACGACCCGCGCCTGCTGGTGTTCGATGAAGCGACCTCCGCGCTCGACACGCAATCGGAGAGCAACATTCTCGGCAACATGCAGGAGATATTGAAAGGGCGCACGGCGGTCATCATCGCGCACCGGCTGTCCACCATCATGCGTGCCGACAAGATTCTCGTGCTGTACGAAGGCGGCATCGTCGAGCAGGGCAGGCACGACGAACTCGTCGCGAGAAAAGGCATGTACTACCAACTCGTGCAGAAGCAACTGAGCGCAGCATGAAAATACTCGACCAACCGGAAAGCGAAGCCAGCGCGCCGACCTCGGCGATCTCGTATGCGGGACTGATCGAGAAGATCGAGATCCTGCGCTCGACATTGCGCTGGACCTCGCGTCTCGAACGCCCCGAAATCGAAAAGCTGCTGCGGCAGGCGAGCGCCCTGCGCGACGAAGTCATGCAGATGTCGCACAAGGAGCGCTTCGTGCAGGCCGCGGCGGCGGAGCCGAAGCGGGATCTTTCGCCGGGTGCGCGGCGGCGGGCGTTGCTGGAACGCAGCTTCATCTTCGAAGGGACGTTTGGCGACAATCCCAAACTGCTCGAAGCGCTGGAGATCGCCGAAAAGGCCGCGCCCACGGATCTGCCGGTCCTGATCGACGGCGAGAGCGGCACCGGCAAGGAACTGATGGCGAAGGTCATCCACGCGAACGGCGGGCGCGCCGACAAGCCCTATATCTCGGTCAACTGCGGCGCGATTCCAGAAAATCTGCTGGAGTCGGAACTGTTCGGGCATCGCAAGGGGGCGTTCACCGGCGCGACCAACGATCGCAAGGGCAAGTTCGAGAGCGCCCATACCGGCACCATCTTTCTCGATGAGATCGGCGAGTTGCCGCTGACGGGGCAGGTCAAGCTGCTGCGCGTGCTGGAGGCACATGAAATCCAGCGCGTGGGATCGGACGAACCCATTGCGGTGGATACGCGCATCGTCGCGGCGACCAATCGCAACCTGCGACAGTTCTGCGACGAAGGGCGTTTTCGCGAAGACCTGTTCTACCGTCTCAGTGTGATTCACCTGACCTTGCCCGCGTTGCGCGAACGGCGCGACGAGATTGCCCTGCTGTTGCAGTACTTCGGCGATGAAGCGGCGGCCACGCTCAAGCGCCGGCCGGTGCGCATGTCTCCACGGCTGCGCGATTTCCTGCGCAACTACGATTACCCCGGCAACATCCGCGAGCTGCGCAACGTGGTGTATCGGCTGACGTGCCTGGCCACGGACCTGGCGGACCTCGAGCATCTGCCGGTGGATATCCGGCCGAAGTCGTCGCTCTCGCTGGCCATGAACGATGCCTCGGCGAACGGCAACGGCATCGTGACGGCAAGCTCGCTCGCGGAGGCGAAACGCGTGGCAAGCGATGAAGCCGAGCGCGCGTTTCTCGAACGCGGTCTCAAGGAGACCGGCGGGACGGTGGCGGAACTGGCGCGGCGCTATGAGATGAACCGCTCGCACCTGCAGATGCTGTTGAAGAAGCATGGGCTGCATTCGAAGGAGTTTCGGCTGGCGGCGCAGAAGAGCCGGGAGGCGGAGGGGTGAAGGACGCGCATGATGTGCTCTCAGCTTGCGTGTTGACTTCGTCCCACAGCCGGGCAAAATGTACATACAAACGTAAGTACAGGTGGCGTGTGCATTTCGAATGGGATAACGCAAAAAATCAAATCGACATTCGAAAGCACGGAATCGATTTTCGAGATGCCGTTGATGTATTCAATCACCCGGTCCTGACCAGGCTCGACAAACGGGAAGCATACGGAGAGGAGCGCTGGATCGCGGTGGGCTGGATCAAGCAATTGGTGGGCGTTGTGGTGTATGTCGAGAGATACGCGGATGTGATCCGCATCATCTCGGCGCGCCGGGCAGATAAACACGAGGCAAAACGATATGAGCAAGAAGTCGGGAACTGACTGGAAGCGCCTGGCCCGGATGACCGATGCCGACATCGATTATTCGGACATCCCGAAACTTGACGATGCGTTCTTCGAGCAGGCGGAACTGCACGTTCCACCCAAGCAGGCGGTCACGATGAGGCTTGATGCGGATGTGCTCGAATGGTTTCGCCAGCAGGGAAAGGGTTATCAGACACGCATCAATCGGCTGCTGCGCGCCTACATGCTGACCCAGCAGAATCGCCATACCTGACCCGCGTCAAACCCCCGGATTCACCTGCGTCTTGTCCGACGCCATCAGATCCTCGGCATGCGCGACCACGACCGAAATGTTGTCGCGCCCGCCGCGTGACAACGCGATTTCGAGCAGTCTTTGCGCCGCCGTATCGCAATCGCCGGAAGCAAGTTCGTTCGCCATCTCCGCTTCGCTCACCTCGTTCGACAGACCATCGCTGCATAGCAGGAAGGTGTCACCGTCGCGCAGTTCCAGCGTGTTCTCGTCGAGCTCCAGCACGTCCAGCGCGCCCACCGCGCGCGTGATCAGATGCTGCGCCGGATGGTGCAGCGCTTCCTCGGCCGTCAACTGCCCGCGTGCCTTCAGTTCTTCCACATGGCTGTGGTCGCGCGTCAGTTGCACGAGGTTGCCCCGTCGCAGCAGATAGATCCGGCTGTCGCCGGCCCACAGGTAGCCGCACGCGCGATCGCGTGTGATCAGCAAGACCACCGTGCTGCCGATGCGCGAGACCTGTCGCCGCGCCGCCTCCGCCCGCAGTTGTTCGTTCACGCGCAGGAGCCGCGCGCGCGCATCGGCCAGGACGTTCGTCAGGCCGCTTGCGCCTTTTACCTTCGTGAGACTCTCGATGACCATGCGGCTCGCGAGATCGCCGACCGCATGCCCGCCCATGCCGTCGGCGACGGCCCACACACCGCGCGTGGGGGCATCGAGCAGAGCGTCCTCGTTGATCTGCCGCACGCAGCCGGTGTCGCTGCGGGCGGCGGAAGTCCATCGAAACTCGCTGGGGAAGGTCATGGAAACCTCCGGGACTCGGGGTGACGCGGCGGGCGGAGACTGCGGACGATCGCGGTCATTGTCTCCCAACATGCGCCGCAGCGAACGGCGAATGTGCACCACTCAGCCCGCGCGATTCCCGGCGGCCGAGGCGGGATTGACCGTCAGCGTCGCACCGTTGCCCGTGTTGGTGACGCTGGTGCTCTGGAACTGATTGACCATCTGGCCGACGTTCGTCGTGTTGTTGGTGACGTTGTTCGTCACCTCGTAAATGTTGTTCGTGACATCGAAGACATTCACGGTTGCGCCGCCCACGCCGCCGCCGCCGCCCGATCCCCGATCCACGAAGGGCGTGATCCAGCCGTAGACCCAGGGTGCACCGCCGCCGCCGCTGATGGCCGACATCGCCGCCTGGTCGAGTTCGTGGTCGTAGGCGAGATCGGTAATGGTGAGGATGCCCATGGCGGTTCTCCGGAATGGCCTGAAGGGACGCGCGTTATCAATGCAAGGGACGTGCCGGAATGCGCGCACCAGTGGATCTAAAAATGGGTCGCCATAGAGGACGGGCGTGAGCGGCGGGCACCCGGACCGCCTCGTCTTCACGACGGCAGGCGAACAGTCGGCACGGCCCCGACACCGTGCGCCGGCTCGAATGCCTATCACCAACACCTTGTCCGGCGCGCGCGCAACGCGCTTTGAAGCGCCTCATGGAGTGTGCGAGAGAGTGATGCAAAAACCCCGACAGACACGCCGGAAAACTGTTGGCCACGCTCCTACAGCCAAGCCGTCCGGTACGACATGAATCCATCACTAATTTATAAAAATCAATGACATAGTAACCCTGGCAAGGAAGATGCAAAAGAGCTGGCAACCCGGCGCCACACAAACACATGACGCCAAGCCGAACCGCCTCGGAGCCAGCCATGTCAACCCAAGAACAAATCGAAGTGAACCCGTCGCAAGCCTTTGCGCCGGAAGACGAACCCGCTCTCGGCACCGAACTCGTCACGCGCCGTTCGGGCTACGACCACCACGGCATCTATGCCGGCAACGGCATGGTCATTCACTACGCCGGTTTCGCGAAGTCGCTTCATCGCGGACCGGTCGAGGAAGTGACCGTCGAACAGTTCGCAGCCGGCCATGAAGTCACGATCCGCCAGAACCCGGCCGCCACGTTCGTCGGCATGGAAGCGGTGCGCCGCGCGCGCAGCCGTATCGGCGAAGACCGTTATCAGCTGCTGACCAACAACTGCGAACACTTCGTCACCTGGTGCCTCGACGGCCGCGCGCGCAGTCGCCAAGTGCAGGCCTGCCTGGCGCATCCGCGTGCTGCGGTCCGCGCCGTGAGCGGACTGTGCCGTGCCTATATCGCCGCCCGACGTATCCGCCGCATGAATGCGGCGCTCGCCGCCTGATCGGCGCCCGACGCGCCTGAACACTGCACGCTGAACCTTGAACCCGAGGAGACCGTCATGCAAACCGCCGCCAACTCGCTGCACTGGGCCGTCGACAAGTGGCTCGCGCCGACGTCCGCGCATCCGGCACGGGTCGTGCGCCTGTGCCGTTCGCAGACGACCGGCGCGCGCTATGTCTGCATCGAGGCACAGCACCCGGGCGGCCCGCTGGCGATCATCTTCTTCCGTCACGACGACGGCACCTGGAACGTCTTCCCGCCGCAGACCCGGCGCCCGTCGATGAGCGCGCAGCGTCTCGCCGCCTGAAGACAACGGACAGCGACGAGAACGGACAGCCGGGCAGGGCCGGAGCGCATCGGGCGGCTCCGGCTTTGACACGGCGAACCCGCTGCCGCTACTCTAGGCGCAAGCATTCCGGCCCTGCGACGACATCGCCGGGTCGCGCGGAGGCAGCCGGTCGTGGTAGCTTTGCGTCCGTGAACCAGATCGACCAATTTTGAGGCATTGCCGATGACACAGCCCGACTCCGTTCGTCCCGCCCGCGCGACGTCCGATTCCCATCCGGACGACAATCCGCTCGGCATTGCGGGGCTGGAGTTCGTCGAGTTTTCGAGCCCTGATCCGGAGGGGCTCGCCGCGCTGTTCGGCCGGCTCGGCTTCGTGCCCGTGGCGCGGCATGTCAGCAAGGCGGTGACGCTGTTTCGCCAGGGCAGCATGCACTTCCTGCTGAACGCCGAACCGGATTCGTTCGCCTCGCGCTTCGCGGAGTCGCACGGTGTGGGCATCGCCGCCATCGGTATTCGCGTGCTGGACGCGCAGGTCGCGCACGAACGCGCGCTGGAATACGGCGCGTGGGACTTCGAGGGCGAGAAAATCGGCCCGAACGAACTGGCGATTCCGGCTATCCAGGGCATCGGCGACTCGCATATCTACTTCGTGGACCACTGGCCGGGCAAGAACAGCGGCGAGACGTCCATTTACGACATCGACTTCCGGCCGATTCCTGACGCAAGCCCCGCCGCGGACAGCACCGGCCTGCTCGACGTGGATCATTTCACGCAGACGGTGGGTGCCGGGCGCATTCAGGAATGGCTCGACTTCTATCGCGAAGTGCTGCACTTCTCGGAGATCCATCAGGTACATCCGGACTGGCACGTCTCGCAGGACTCGGCCGTGATCGTGTCGCCGTGCGGCTCGATCCGCATTCCGGTGTACGAGGAAGGCACCTATCGCACGGACCTGATGCAGCAGTACCTGCCGGATCACGAAGGCGAGGGCGTGCAGCATATTGCGCTGGCGTCGGAGGACATCTTCGCTTCCGTCGATAACCTGCTCGCCCGCGGCGTGCGTTTCCTCCAGCCGCCGCCGCGCTATTACGACGAGATCGACGAACGTCTGCCCGGCCATGGTCTCGACATCGAGGCCTTGCGTTCGCGCGGCATTCTCGTCGATGGCGAGATCCTCGCCGACGGCACGCCGCAGCTGTTCCTGCAGACCTTCGTCGAACGCCGGCCCGGCGACATGTTCTTCGAGATCGTCGAGCGGCGCGGCCATCACGGCTTCGGCGAGGGCAACCTGAGCGCGATCGCGAAGGCGCGCGGCTGAACGGGCACGCCTTCGCATACACGCTCATTGCACGACGACCGTCCCCGTCATGTGCGGATGCAGCGAGCAGAAGTACTTGTAGATACCCGGCTTGTCGAACACGTGCGAGAAGTGCTCGCCGCTGTCGAGCGGGTCCGACTTGAAGGTCTTGCCCTCGTCCGCGACGGTATGCAGCATGTCGTCGTGATTTACCCAGGTGACCGTGGTCCCGACGGGCACCGTGATGGTCGGCTGATTGAACGCGAAGTTGTCGATGGAAATGGTCGGCGCGGCCGCCATCGCGACTTGTTGCGCGGCCGCTTGCGCCGGCTTCTGCGCGGGTTCTGCGGCACATGCAGTCGGCACCATGCCGATCACGCCCTTCACGACCAGCGCGAAGGCCGCCTTGCGCAGGAACTTGCCGGCGAGCGGCCGGAGCGTGGCCGGCGAAACATAGGGCGAAACATAGTTCGCGAGCGTCGTGGCGATCATGACTGCACCCCCGCGAGCGACGTATCCGTAACCGCGAGCTGGGTTCGTCCGGCGACGTGAGTGACTTCACGCAGTCCGAGCATGCTGCGCAACTGATCCGATGGCACCTTCATCGGACCGGGTCCGGACGGCGCGCCGGGCGCGGGTTGCGGGAAGGCGGTCGACATCGCCGAATAGAAACGCATCTCTCCCTCCACTTTCTGCGCGACCTGATGCACGTGGCCGTTCAGCACGGTCACCGAGCCGAAGCGCTTGAGCAGCGCGAGCGCCTGCGCGCTGTCGTCGGTGCCCCAGCCCCATTCCGGATAGAGCGCCCACAGCGGAATGTGCGCGAACACGACGATGGGCGTGCTGCTCGACTTGCCCTGCAAATCGGCCTTGAGCCAGGCGAGTTGCGCATCGCCGAGAAAGCCGAGGCCGCCGCCCTTCAGGTCGATCACGTTGGTCAGTCCGATGAAGTGCACGCCGCCCTGGTCGAAGCTGTACCAGTGACGGTTGCTGCCACGGCCGTATTGCGCCGAGAAGCGGTCGAAGAACGGATTGCCGTCTTCGACCAGCACGTCGTGTTCGCCCGGCACGTAGTGCACGTCCATGCCGGCGGCGCCGATGATCTGCGTCGCCGTATCGAACTGCGCCGGCTTCGACAGGTGCGTGATGTCGCCGGTATGGATCATGAAGGCAGGGCGCTTCTTCATCGCGCTCACGCGCTTCACGGCTTCTTCGAGCGTGCTGGTCGGCTCGGTGTTCGGATCCTTGTTGAAGCCGATATGGCTGTCGCTGATCTGCACGAAACTAAAGCCGCTGGTCGTCTCGGCGGCTTGCGCGGACGAGATCAGACGCGAGACCGGCACGCCGCCGCTCACGGTCCAGATCACGCCGGCGCCCGCCCATGCCATGCACGACAGGGCGGTGCGGCGGCGCTTGCCGTGATCGTCGAGTTCTTCGTGTTGTTGCTGTTGCTGAGTGAGGGTATCCGTTTTCATGGCGGGTTCCTTGGTGTCGATGTGGGTCGTGGTTCCTGGGGTCGGGTGCGCTTCCCTTCGTGGGGATCGCGTGCCCCTGGCGGCCCGGTGCAGGGGACGAGGCCTGAGCGTGGCGCCCGGTGTGCGGACGTTGCTGTGGCATCCGTCCATCGAACCGGTGAGGAAGGCCTGTTATTCCCGCTTTATTTTTTTGGCAACCGGGATGAAGACGGGAATAAAACCCGGGCGGCATGCGTAACGGTGAGGGAGGGCGCGGGAAGCAGTCGTACCGCGCTGCCTGGGGCAGTTTCCCGAACGTGGCAGGCGAAAGGAGACCGCGCGATGTGGCAAGGCAGGTCGAGACAGGACAAGGCCGGACGCGGCGAGCACGCGGACCCGCAGGCTGCGGTGGCGATGCGCGCGCGTTTCGAGGCGACGGTGATGCCGCATCTGGATGCGGCCTATAACCTCGCGCGCTGGTTATCCGGCAATGCGAGCGACGCCGACGACGTGGTACAGGAAGCGTATCTCCGCGCCTTCCGCTTCTTCGGCGGATTCGATGGCGGCGCCGAGGCGAACGCACGTGCGTGGCTGCTGGCGATCGTGCGCAATACCTGGTTCACGGAGTGGCGTCGACGGGTGCAGACGGCGGACGCGACGCCTTACGACGAAGAACTGGGTGGCGACGAAGCGTTGCCGGGATGGTCGGAGGAAGGGGGCGCCGATCCCGAGACGCTGGCCGTGCGTCGTGACGAGATTCATCTGGTGCACCGCGCGCTGGAGGTGCTGCCGGTGGCCTTTCGCGAAGTGCTGGTGTTACGAGAACTGGAAGACATGAGTTACAAGGAAGTCGCATCCGTCACGGGCGTGCCGATCGGCACGGTGATGTCGCGGCTCGCGCGCGGCCGCAAGATGCTGGCGGGGGCGGTACGCGCGGCCCAGGGTGGGCAAGACCGGCCGAGCGTGCGGCTCGTGCGCCGTACCGGACCAGGTCAATCTGAGGAGTCGGGAAATGGAAAATAACGATACCGCCTCGTTGGATACGAGGCTTGCCGACGGTTCGCTCTATCAGCGCGCACCGGTGCATTTGCGAACGCAGGTGCTGGCGCGGGTGCGGGAAGCGGCGTGGGAGGACGAGCGTGAGCGCGCGCCTGTGCATCGGGCGAGCCGGGGCTGGTTCGGCAACGCGTTCACCGCGCCCTGGCCGTTTTTTGGTGGCGCGTTCGCCGGCGCGACGCTCTCGGCGCTCGTGCTCGGCGCGATGCTCTGGTTCCAGGCGCTGCCGCTGGTGACGGGCGTGGCGACCGGATCGCCGATGGCGCAGGAGATCGTATCGAGCCATGTGCGCGCATTGATGTCGGACCGTCCCATCGACGTGCTTTCCAGCGACAAGCACACCGTGAAACCGTGGTTCAACGGACGCATCGACTACGCGCCGCCGGTGATCGATCCGGCCGGACCGGGATTCGCGCTGGTCGGCGGCAGGCTGGATTACATCGATCATCGTCCGGTGGCGGTGGTGGTGTACCGGTATCTGAAGCATCCGATCGACGTGTATGTGTTCCCGGAGCACAAGGGCGATGGCAAGAGCAAAACAGCCGACAAGGACTTCACGCCGGTCGTCACGCAATCCGACGATGGTTATGCGCTGGCACGCTGGAATCACGACGGGATGACGTTCTGGGCAGTGACGGATGCGTCGGGCGGGGTGTTGAGGCAGTTTGTCCACGCGATTGAAACGGGCGCGCCGCGTTGAGTAAAGGCGGCGATGGCTTCACAAGGGTGCAAGGTTGCGCGCGGTGTTCTTCGGGATGCCGCGCGTTTTTTTATGGGCGCGGGTGGATGCGAGGCTGACTGCTTCATGGATCGGCGACCGCGCTAGTCGCTGAGCGTTTTGTTCCGCTCGTTTTGCGACTGAGCGTGGCGGGTTGATCGGCCAGACGTTCGCGGTCATGCGGACGTACATGCCGGAAAACGACCGTGCTTTCTGCACACCGGTCTATGTGCGGAACCCCACACATCTGATTTAAGCGACCAGATAACATCTGCGCGCATGCTCGAACGTCGATGATCCCGCTCTGACTGTTTCGACGCGGATGCTCTCCACCGTCAGCAGCACCGCTGCAACGCAAACGATTCACATCGCCTGGAGGGCATATGCAACGCAGTTCCAGCCTCAACGCCGTGCAGATTCACGGCCGTTCGAGATGTTTCCCGCTCAAACCGCTTGCCCTGCTTGTGCCGCTGGTGGCCGGGCTCGCCTGCGCCGGCGCGCACGCCGGCCCGATGTTGCCGGCCGGCGGGCATTTCGTGGCAGGCAGCGGATCGATCGATAGCGGCGGCAAGTCCCTGACCATCGATCAGACGTCGACGCGCGGGGTGATCGACTGGAAGAGCTTCTCCATCGGCAGCGGCGGGAAGGTGACGATCGACAACGGCACGGGCGCGACGCTCAACCGCGTCACCGGCCGCGATCCTTCGCTCATCCTCGGTCAGCTCAACGCGACCGGCAGCGTGTATGTCATCAACCCGCAGGGCGTGGTGGTTGGCCCGGGCGGCGTCGTCTCGACGGGCGGGCGCTTCGTGGCATCGGCGCTGGACGTGAGCGACAGCGCGTTCATGAGCGGCGGCCCGCTGAGTTTTGCCGGCGGCGGCAATGGCGCGGTCATCAATCTGGGACGCATCGGCTCGACGGGCGGCGATGTCGTGCTGGTCTCGCGCTCGGTGGTGCTCAACGGCGGCAGGATCGACGCGCCGAACGGCACGGTGGAACTCGCGGCGGGCAAGGACGTGCTGTTGCAGGACGCGAGCAGCAGCCAGCAGGTAATCGTGCAGACCGGCAGCAAGGGCGTCGTCACGAATGCGGGCGCGATCCGCGCGGCGCAGGTGAGCCTGCAAGCCGCCGACGGCAACATCTTCGCGCTGGCGGGCAATAGCGCGGCGATCCGCGCGACCGGCACCGCGCAGCGCGACGGACATGTCTGGCTGGTCGCGGAGCAGGGGACGGTGCATGCGAACGGCACACTTGTCGCGAGCAATGCGGACAAGTCGGGCGGCACGGTCGAGACGCTAGGCAAGAGCCTGGACGTGAGCAACGCGAACGTCCAGGCGGGTCAATGGAAACTGGGCGCGGATGCGTTGACGGTGGACGGCAAGACTGCGGGCGCGATCGAACGAAGTCTCGGCAACGGCACCTCGGTTGAAGCACAGGCGACCGGCGCGAACAGCGACCTCACTGTGCGCAGCGATATCGAATGGAAGGGCGATGCAGCGCTTGAGCTCGATGCGGGTCATGGCGTGACCATCAACCGCGGCATGACGATCGCGAATCGAAGCGGTTCGGGCGACCTGACCTTGCGCGCCGATGTGAACGGCGTCGATAACGGCGGCGGCGTGACCAACGCGGGCAGGATCGACTGGTCGAAGAGCGAGGGCAGGGTCAGCGCGCTGTACGACATGAACGGCAGTTACACGCCGGGCACCTTGCTATCGAATACGCAATGGACCCCGCCGCTCTATAGCGGCGATGTCACGCAGATCACGGCGTACAAGCTCGTGAACAACACGGCGGACTTGCAGAAGATATCGAGCGATCTGTCAGGTAACTATGCGCTCGGAAAAGACGTCTCGGCTGGCACGATCAATCCGATCGCCTCCGATCAGACGCCGTTTACGGGGCAGTTCGACGGCTTTGGTCATTCGGTGAGTGTCGATGCTGTGAGCACGGTTATCTCGCCTGTCTGTCAGTGCGTGTTTGGCGGGCTGTTCGCGGTGATCGGCACGAATGGCGTGGTCCGGAACATCAATGTGTCGGGCTCATCCACCAATGCAACCGCAACCGACGCTGCCCTTGGCATGCTCGCCGGTGAAAATTTCGGCACGATCGCTTACGCAACGTCGAGCGGTCACGTCGGCGGAAGCAGTTACAACGAGAACGGCGGCCTGGTGGGCGTCAATCTCGGTCTGATCGAACGCTCGTCAAGTAGTGCCGATGTGGGAGATGCCGGTAACTCGGGCGGTCTTGCGGTGTCGAACTACGGCACCATCGTGCAATCGTTTTCTACTGGCACCGTGACGGGCTACAGCGCTGGCGGCCTCGTCCAATACAACGGCGGTGTGATCCTCCAGTCGTATTCCACTGCGGCCGTCAACGGCGCTTCCGGCGGCGTCAACGCTCCCAGCGCGGGGAGTCTGGTGAACGACAATGGTCCGAGCGGCGTCATCAGCGAGTCCTTTGCGACCGGCTCAGTGATTCCCGCCGGGACGGTGGGCGCACGGACTGCCGGGATCGCGGCTTCCAACGAGGGCGAGATTTCAGCGAGCGTGTATTGGGACGCGCAAAAGACACAGCAAGCGAATGGCGTGTTCACGAACACAGGCACGCCGGTGTCGAATGCCAATGGCCTGACCACGGCGCAGATGAGTCAACCAAGCAGCCTCAGCGGGTATGACTTCAGTTCGGGCGGCGCGTGGGCGTTGCCGGTTGGCGTCACGCATCCGGTCCTTGACTGGCAAGCGACCAGGCAGTGACCAGCGCATGGTGAACAGCGAAATGGCGGCGACGCCGTCGTTTCGCTGTTTCAGGATCAACAAGCGCGGGGATCGACCGTGGCGTGATTCATGAGAGGACGACATTTCTACTTTGCCACGGCATCAAAATTTCCTCTAATTTGTGTTATGTCAACTTGCACGTAACCTGATCTCGGTGCCCGACGATCCGTCGAATGCAGACCGTCCGATATACCGCCACTACCATTTTCGGTATAGGACAGTCCCCATGACTTAGCCGCGACAAGGGTTCGGCGGACTCGCTAGTTTCCCCCGCGTTGACCAGCGTTATAGCCGAACGTATATTTCGAGCGCCAAGGGCCATCAGAACAATCGAATTCCAAAAACATCGCCCGCCAGCGTCGCAGCAACGTGACGCCGTTCCCCCAAGTCAAAGGTCAGATTGCGCGATGTCCAAGGAAAGTATCGATTCCCACATGATTCGCGTGCTGCATACTCTGCTCACGGAGTCGAGCGTCTCGGGTGCGGCCCGGTTGCTCGGACAATCGCAACCGACAGTAAGCATCGCCTTGCGTCGGCTGCGCGAGATCACGGGCGACCCGCTGCTCGTGCGGAGCGGCAGCCGTATGGTGCCCACGAGCCACGCGCTCACGTTGATCGAACCCGCCGCGCAAGCGCTCGCGAGTATCGATGCGATCCTGCATCCCAATACCGCTTTCGATCCTGCGTCGAGCACGTGCACGTTTCGAATCGGCTCGCCGGATTATCTCGACGTGTTCTTCGTGCCCGCCATCATCGATGCATTTCGTCAGGCCGCGCCTCATGCCAAGCTCGAATTCAAGCATCTGATGATGATCGAAGGCGGCTACGAAAGCGGCCTCGAAACAGGACTGCTCGATCTCGTGATCGGCAACTGGAGAACGCCGCCTGCGCATCTGCATCTGCAACCGCTGTGTCAGGACGAACTCGTTTGTCTGATGCGCGACAAGCACCCGATCCCGCCCGGTGCACTGACGCGCGAGGCCTATGAAAAGGCCGAGCATCTGGCCGTCACGACCTACAACACAACGGCTTGGGGCACCATCGACATCGAACTCGCGCGCAACGGACTCACACGAGCTGTCACGACGACGCTGCCCTACTTCGGCATGGCCCCGTACGTGCTCGTGCGCTCGGATCTGCTGTTCACCACGACGCGAGCGCTCGCATCGCACTACGCGCGCGTTCTGCCTTTGCGCATCGAACCCGTCCCTGGCGAGACGCCGGCGCTCACCTACTACCAACTCTGGCACGACAGGATGCATCGCAGCACCGCTACGCGCTGGCTTCGCCGGCTCGTGACGCAGGTCGCGCGCACGCTCTCGGACGCGCCGCAGGACGCCGCGGACACAGCACGCGCCGCATAAAAAAGCGCCACGAGACACATCTCGTGGCGCTGAAGCGCTTTCCGGACGGACATCGAGGAGACAGGTTCCGTATGCCGCCGGGCAACGCGGAGCGGGTCGGTCAGATATAAGCAGCTGCGCCGTTATCGATATTCAGAAGGCGCCCGTCGTCATCGCCTTGATGAGTTCCGCGTTGCCTTGCGTCGCCGTGCCGAGCAGCGCGAAGCCAAGCGCGCGTTTGTCGACGGCGTGCTCGCACAGCGCGGAGAGCCCATCCCGCGGATCGGCGCTCGCCGGGGCGAAGCGCCATTCGCCGGCCTCCCCGGGCGGCAGGATGACCGTCGGTGAAGCGGGCGATTTCACCGTGATCGGCATGAACGGAAATTCGACGCGCGTCGGCTCCCCGGAAAGCGTGCGCGCGAGTGCGCGGGCAGCGTGCATGATCGGCAGGACATACGGCTGCACCTTGCCTTCGATCGCCGCGCAGTCACCGAGTGCGTAGATGTCGGCAGCGCTCGTGCGGCACCACGCATCGGTGCGAATGCCGATGTCCACATCAATGCCCGACTGCGCCGCCAAGGCCACACGCGGCGCAAGACCGATCGCTGACAGCACCACATCCGCCGCGATCACGTCGCCATTGCCCAGTGTCACGGCATAGCCTGACGCGCCTCTATCCACGGACGCAACCGACTGACCGAGTCGCAGACGAATACCCTGTCGGTCGAGCGCGCGTGCGTACGCGTCGCCCGCCAGTTCGGGCAGCAGGCGCGAGAGCGGCGTGGCGGCCGGATCGATCAGCGTGACGTCGTAGCCGCCCAGCGCGAGATCGTTGGCGAACTCGCAGCCGATCAGGCCCGCGCCGAGCAGCGCGACCGATTTCGCGCCGTCGAGCCGTGCCCGGAAGCGCGCGTAATCGTCGAGCGAATTGACGGAGAGCACGTCGGCCGCCGCATCGCCCGCGAGCGGAACGCGGCGTGCGTCCGCTCCCAACGCGAGCACGAGTTTCCCGTAGCGCAGCGGCGCGCCGTTGACGATCACTTCATGGGCATCGACGGCAATGCGCTCGACCTTCCGGTGCGCGATGATGCCCGCGTTCAACTGCGTGCGCATCGCGCCGGCGTCGAAGGTGATGAGGTTCTGCGGTGTCTTGTTCATCGCGAGCGCGTTGGAGAGTGTCGGCTTCGAATAGAAGTCGCCGGCATCCTCGCTGATGAGCACAATGGGCACCTGCTTCTCGAGCTTGCGCAATTCGCGCGCGACGGTGTAACCCGCGATGCCCGTGCCGACGATGATCACGCGCTTGTCGTTATCCGTATTCATGCGGTCACCACCTGCATTTCAAAATCGTGCTTGCCCGTGCCGCAATCAGGGCAGAGCCAGTCGTCCGGTACGTCCTCCCAGCGCGTGCCCGCCGCGATACCGGCTTCGGGCAAGCCCTGGGTTTCGTCGTAGCGAAAGCCGCAGATCACGCATTCCCAGATCTTCATGATGTCGCTCCTTGAGTGCGTTCAACGGACATAGGCCTGACCGAGGCCGATCTCGGCCAATGCCCGCCGATACGCGCCCGACGAACGATCGGCGAGAATCGGCGCCTCGGCCGCGCGGTCGATCGGCAAATCTTCCGGGCACTGTAATTCGACGATCGCGCGGTCTTCCTCGAAGACCTGACGGTTGAACGCGTAGACATCGTCGAGCGGAAGGTCCTTGTCGAAGTTGCGCACGATCGGCACGAACAGACGCGTCAGGCGCGCGGACACCGGACTGGCGGCATTGAGAATCGCGAGACGCCCGCCTTCCGGAAAATGAACGGTGAGGCGCGCGAAAAACGGCACGTCGACATCGAAGACGCGTCGCCACAGGAAGCCGTCGGGCGCACGATGCTGCATCGACTTCGGGAAATTGCTGACCGAGCTGACGTACTCCGCACGCATGCCGCTGCCGCGACGTTCGACGGTGTAGCTCGGCACGACGGGATTGCGCCGGTCCGCGAAGCTGTGGTGATGAATCCACGCGAAATGCGCGACGTCGATGAAGCCTTCGGTCTGGCGCCCCGCCGACGCCTTGCTATCGATGGAGGGCGGAAGGATCTGCTGAAAGTCTGCGTTATTCCACGCCGGAAACTCCGGTAGCGGCTGTTCGCCGCCGCCGAGCGACACCCACACCAGCCCGTAGGCTTCCTGCACGGCATACGTCGTGAGCCGCAGACGCTCGGGAATCGGTCCGCCTTCCTGTGACGGAATGTGGATGCACTTGCCATCGACACCATACGTCAGACCGTGATACGGACACACGAGGTTGCCGCCTTCCACCCAACCTTCACTCAAGGGCGCGCCCCGATGCGGGCAGACATCGCGTGCGGCAATGAGCATGCCGTTCGAGCGATAGACGACGAGCCTTTCGTCGAGCAGTTTCGTGCTGAAGGGCTTGTCGTCGATCTCTGCTGCGAACGCAACGGGATGCCAGTACTGACTCAGGATCTGCCAGTCGTGTGGATCGAAGGTGCAGTCACGAGGAAGATTGGGCGCGCGCTGGAAGGTCAGCGGCGCGACAGTGGGGGTTGCCATCTTGGTGTCTCCAGTGGTCTGATTTGCGGGTGGCCGTTACAACGTCGACCGCCTGGAGACAACAATAGCGACGAGGGGCACCGCGCCCAATCGTCGGAGCGACATTGAGTCCATGTTGCAGATGGAATAGCCGCAATCGGCTCAGATCCGGCCCCAGCAGAGTGTCTACTGCAGCCTTCTTCCCGCCGAGCCTCAGAACCCGAAAATCCGCCGAGGCGTTTCCCACTGAACCTGTCGCCGGATCTGCGCATCCGGAATCATTCGTTCGAACAGCGTCAACAACGGACCATAGTCAAGCCGCTCAGGCGCTCTCAGGAACGGCCAGTCCGAACCCCACACACAGTGCTGCGGTCCAAAGACCCGAAGCAATGCATGCACGTATCGCCAGGTGTCCTCGTACGGATAGGCATCGCACGAAAACTTCTGCCAGCCGGAAAGCTTGACCGTCGTGCGCCCATTGTCTGCAAGACGCAGAAGCGCATCGAATCCAGCTTGCTCGACGCCCGCCTCGGCGCGCGGCCGCCCGCAGTGATCGATCGCGAGCGTGGTTTCCTGCTCGTCGAGCCAAGGCTGAAGCGCGACCATTTGATCCTCGGCGACCTGGACCTGAGCGACCATCCCGAGATCCGCAAGCATGCGAAAGAGCGCGCCGGCACCCAGCACCGCATCGACGCCTTCCATCGCCGGATTGAACGCGACGCCCACCACACCCGCACGATTCAGGGAAACGAGCGCGTCCCGCGTAATGTCGTTATCGACGACCGCGATGCCGCGAAAGCGGCCTTCATACCGCGCGATTGCATCGAGAAGACAGCGATTGTCCGTGCGATATCCGCTGGTCGGTCCCACCAGCAATGCATGCCCGACGCCATAGGCATCCAGCACCTGCACGAACTGCGCTGCCGTGCCGATTTCCTGGCCTTCCGGACGGTAGACGGTGTCGTCGCGATAGGGAAAGCGCAGCGGATCGAATATGTGGCAATGACAATCGATCTTGTCGTCTTCGAAAACGCTCATTCAGATGCTCCATGGAAGGTCGTCAGTTGCCGGGCGCCGGACAGCGGCTAGCTCCTGCTCAGGAACAGCTCGGCTACGACCGAGCGAAGCCAGCGGTTGCCCGCTTCGTGATGATATTTCGCGTGCCAGTGTTGCCGTACCGGGAACTTGTCCACCGGAAAGGGACATGCATGGACCGCAATGTCGTTCACTCTCGCTAGCGTCTCGCCGATATTTCGCGGCAACGTCGCGATGAGATCCGTCGACTTGACGATCGATCCAAGTCCGAGCATGCCTGGCAACTCCAGCACGACGTCACGCTCGATGGCCTCGCGCAACAGGGCTTGTTCCAGCAATTGCGCGCCCGTCCCGGCCGCGATGATCACATGCCCTTCGTTGCAATATTGCTTGAGCGTCAGTCTGGCGCGCACGCGCGGATGGTTCGGGTTCGCGAGGCATACCCAATCCTGCATATAGAGCTGTTGCTGGTACATGCCGCCGCCAAGCCATGGCACGTGTCCTATTGCAAGGTCGGCTTCACCGGACTCGAGCGCACGTTCCGTATTCCCGTCGATCCTTGCCGCTTCCAGCCGGATGTCCGGAGCCTGTGAACGGACATGCGCGAGCAGACGTGGAAGCAGCGTGATGTGGCTGGCGTCCGTCATGCAGATCCGAAAGCGCCGCTTGGCCGTGGCGGGATCGAAGGAAATCTCCCAGGCTGCAAAGCGGCGCAGCGACTCCAGGATTTCCCTGCACGGTCCGATCAAGGCATCGGCCTGAGGCGTCGGCGTCATGCCGCCCGGCGTGCGGACGAACAGCGGGTCCTGCAAATGCTCACGTAGACGCCCCAGCCAGATGCTCACCGTGGGCTGGCTCTGGCCGAGCTGTTCTGCGGCCCGCGTGACGCTTCGCACGTCATAAAGCAGGTCGAAGAGCTGCAGCAGTTTGAGGTCAGGAAGTTCGGAAAGGCTCATCGCTCTATTGCCTGTCGCAATGCCCTCATTGTAACCATTGCATTGCGCGTGTGGGTCCAAACTCTTATCTTGAACCCACGCGTTCCCTATCCTCTCCCCATTCATTCCTTACGCTTCAGCAGCGCCCGGAGGCACGCATGATCACCGGCAATACAGCCATCATCGCCCACATCGGATTTCCAACGCATAGCTTCAAGGCGCCGATGATCTACAACCCCTGGTTCGATCACGCCGGCATAAACGCTGTCGTCGTTCCGATGGGTTGCAGGCCCGAGCCCTTCCCTGCCTTCCTGAAATCGGTGTTCACGCTCGATAACATCCGTGGCGCGCTGATCACGATGCCGCACAAGATCACCACCGCCGGCCTTCTCGACGAAGTCACGCCTGCCGTGAAAATCGCCGGATCGTGCAATGCCGTGCGCCGCGCCGCAGATGGGCGGCTGATCGGAGACATGTTCGATGGCGAAGGCTTCGTACGCGGCGTCCGACGCAAAGGCTGCAAGCTCGAAGGCGCACGGGTTCTGGTGGTCGGCGCCGGCGGCGTGGGCTCGGCGATTGCCGCTTCGCTGGCCGCAGCCGGCATCGCATCGCTTGCGCTTTACGATGCCCGTCCGGAGTCCGCCCAAGGATTGAGCGACCGGCTGGCCGCGCACTATCCGCGACTCGAACTGAGTACGGGCAGCAACGATCCGTCCGGCTACGATCTCGTCGTCAATGCCACGCCGATGGGCATGAACGACGGCGATCCGCTTCCCGTGGATGTTGCGCGAATCTCTCCCGATACTTTCGTCGGTGAAGTCGTCATGAAGACCGAGATGACGGCCTTTCTCAAAGCGGTTCAGGCACGCGGCTGCCGCTTCCAGATAGGCTCGGGCATGTTGTTCGAGCAGATCCCCGCTTACCTTGAATTCTTCGGTTTTCCGAGTACGACGGCGGACGTCCTGCGTTCACTCGCGAAGCTCAAATACTGATTGCGTACCCCGAGGAGTCAATGATGAACACGCCACCATTCGGATGGTGCGGACCATGGCATCATGCGTCGCTGATGCAGCAAGCCGGACTCGATTACATCGAAGCCCAGTTGGTGCCGCTCAATATCGAGGACGATGCCTCGTTTGCGCGGGCGATGTCGCTGATCCAGGACCTGCCCTTGCCAGCGCTCGCATTCAGCTACCTGTTTCCCCACGACTTCCGGCTCGTGGGTCCGGACAAGGACGAGTCGCGCAACCGCGCCTATTTCGACCGCGCTGTGCAGCTGCTCGCGCTGGCGAAAGCCCGGATTATTGTGTTGGGCAGCGGCTGGACGCGCAACATTCCCGAGGGCTGGACGAAGCACGATGCCGAGGATGATTTCCTGCGCGCGCTGGAATGGTGCGCCGATGCGTTACGAGGCTGCGGCACGACGCTGGTCATCGAGCCGCTCAACCGGAAGGAGTCCACGCTCGTCAACAGCGTCGCCGACGCCGCCCGGCTTGTGAACGCTCTGAATCGGCCGGAAGTGCGTGCGCTCGCGGATTTCTATCACATGGACGAAGAAGCGGAGCCGCTCGGGCAAGTTCGCGAACATGGTGCGTCGCTGGCGCATATTCACCTCGCGGATACGGGACGGCTCAATCCGGGAACGGGAACATACGACTACCCGACGTTCTTCGGCCACCTCAAGGCGGCTGGCTATAACGGCCTGGTCAGCAGCGAGTGCGGCATCAAGGGCGATCCCGTCGCATCGATGCGGGAAAGCACGGCGTTTCTTCGCCGCGCCTGGACTGACGCGTGATACGCGTGAAGCCGGCATAGCCTGCCGGCTTCACGCTTGATAACCGATTTGACCGTGAGCATGCATCGCATGCTTATCAAGCAACTGCCGACACGGCTGCGCGAAGTCCAAGCGAATAGCTTTCGACACCGAAGCCGCAAATCTGCCCCTTCACCACCTCGGCAAAAACCGACTGGTGCCTGAATGCTTCGCGCGCGTGGATATTCGACATGTGAATCTCGATCACGGGCACGGTCAGGATGGCAAGCGCGTCCCGGATGCCATAACTGTAATGCGTCCACGCGCCGGCGTTGATGAGTACGCCATCGACGTTATCGACGAAAGCCTGATGGATTCGCTGGCACATGTCGCCTTCGCTGTTCGTCTGATAACTCTCGACCGAAACGCCCAGCTCCTTGCCGAGCGCATGCAGTTGCGCATCGATATCCTCGAGCGTCGCCGTTCCGTATTGAACGGGATCCCGCTTGCCGAACATGTTGTGGTTGATGCCGTGCAGCATGAGAAAGGTTTTCATCATTCTATCCAGCCTGGTGTTGAAGTGGGTGAAGTTTGCTATTGATGACGGACCGCGCTTTGCGCGGCCTTCAAGATCGCATCGGCGACGCGCGTTCTTTCCACGTCGATCGCCATTGAAACGCATGGTCAAGGCGTCAATGGACAGGACGCGTCAGGCATGCTTCTGCCAGCCTTCCGGGCCGGCGTGAATGGCCCACATCGAAACAAGATTGAAGACGATGCCGACCGCGACAATCGGCCATGTCGCGCCGCCGGTCTCGGCCTGGATCAAGGTTGCGGCGAACGGAGCACTACTGCCGATCACCACGGCAAGGTTATAGGCTACGGCCGATCCGCGGTAGCGAAACTCGGTCGGAAAGGCTTCGGCGAAATAAGCGGGCTGGACGCCCGCATGAAACTGTGCCGCACACAGAAGAAACACGATGGCCACGCCCATCAGGAGAGTGTGTCCGCTCAGGATCAGCGGAAAGAAAACGATGAACGCAGCCAGCATCGAACGCGATCCGACCAACATGGCGCGACGGCGTCCGAGGCGATCGCACAGGACGCCGCCGAGGCCCATCGCGAACATCGAGCAGAGATGCGCGACGATCAGAATGGCGAAAGCCGTCTGCTTCGATACGCCGAGCTTCGTCGTGGCATACGAAAGGATGAACACGGTCGCAATGAAGTAGGCAATGGAGACGGCCGCCCAGACAAACGTGAGGCGCAGGATCGTCCCGCTGTGCTTCGCGAAGCCGCTTGCCGGTTGCGAGTGGCCCGAACGCTTCTTCTTCATCTCCGCCTGGAACGCGGGCGTTTCGGAGATGCGCATCCGGATGAACAAGCCGATGGCCACGAGCAGAAAGCTGAACAGGAACGGAATACGCCAGCCGAATTGCAGGAACTGTTCATTCGTGACGAGCGCGGCGACACCGAACAACACGGCGTTGGCCAGCACTTGCGCAAGCGGCGATCCCATGGCGATGAAGGAACTGTAGAAGCCGCGCCGGTTCTTGGGTGCATGCTCCATCGTGAGCAACTGGCTGCCCGTGACCTCGCCGCCGAGCGCGAAACCTTGCATGAAGCGCAGCGTGACAAGCGCGACCGGTGCGAGCATGCCAATGGATGCATAAGTGGGCAGTATGCCGATCAGGAACGAGCAGATGCCCATCAGGAGAAACGTGAAGACCAGCATGTTCTTCCGGCCGACGCGATCACCGAAGTAGCCGCAGGTCAGCCCGCCGAGCGGACGTGCGATAAAACCCACGGAAAATGTCGCGAACGCTGCGAGCGTAGCGGTCGTCGGATCGGTCTTCGAGAAGAATAGTTGCGGCAACACGGTGGCGGCAATGGCCCCGTAAGCCGCAAAATCCAGCCATTCCAGCGCGGATCCGGCGATGCTGCTGAGCGCCGCCCGGTTCGCCATCTGCTTTTCGTCGGCGTGCTCTACGTGAACAGCGCGGTCGCTGTTCATTGCGTGTTCTTGCGGTGTCAAGTTCGTCTCCTGGATAAAAGCATCAACCCGCTTCTCCGAGCGGTTCGATGGAAAGGTCAGTGCCCGGTCCAGATCGGCGGGCGCTTCTCCGCGAACGCCTTCGGACCTTCGCGTGCGTCGTCGCTGGCGAGCATGCGCTGTGCGAGCGGATAGTCCTCGTGCATCGTCGAGGCGAGACTGGCCTCTGCGAGGCTCATCAACATGACTTGCTTCGATGCCTGGATAGCGAGCGGCGCGCACTTGAGAATGTCTTCAGCGAGCGCCCGCGCCCGATCCATCAACTCCGCTGCGGGCACGACCTCGTTGATCAGTCCGACGCGCCTGGCTTCGTCGGCGGGTATGCGTTTGCCGGTCAGGACCAGTGCCATGGCGTCCTTCATGCCGATCTGCCTCGGCAAGCGCTGGAGCAGGCCGCCGCCCAGCGCCGCGAGACCGACGCGCGGTTCCGGCAAACCGAATTGCGCATGATCGGATGCGACGGCGATATCGCATGCCGCAAGCATCTCCATGCCGCCGCCAAGGCAAAGGCCATTCACCGCGGCAATCAGCGGCTTCCACAAGTCGAAGCGATGGGTGATGCCTGCGAATCCTGTCGACGGCTTCGTGTGGTCTCCAGTGGCATCGAGCGCTTTCAGATCGGTGCCGACGCAAAACGCCCGTTCGCCCGCGCCGGTCACGATCGCCACGCGTAGGGATGGATCAGCGGCGTAGCGGTCGAAGGCATCGCCGAGTTCGCGGTGAGCATCGGGATGCAGCGCATTGAGCACCTCGGGCCGGTCGATGGTCACCGTCAGCAACGGCCCTTCCACTTCGTAGCGGCAGTAACGGTATGTCTCGGCTTGCATTCGAAGCTTCCTCGCACGCGTCAGTTGAGCGGAACGGTGAGTCGGTCGATCACCGCCCGTGTCTGCGGACGAACCCCGCGCCACCACGCGAAGGCTTCAGCCGCCTGCTCGACCAGCATGCCGACGCCATCCGCGATGCCTTGCACACCCGCATCGCGTGCGAGCCGTAGGAAAGGCGTGAGGCCTTTGCCGTAGGCGAGTTCATAGGCGGTTGCGTGCGGGCTGAAGACGCACGGAGGAACAGGCGGCAACTGTCCGGTCAAGCTTGCGGACGTTGCGTTCACGATGAGATCGAACGGTTCCATCGACTCCAGTTCCGCATAGCCACATGCGCTGAGCGACCCGTTCAAGGCAAGCTGTTCGACGAGCGCCTTCGCTTTGTCCACATGTCGGTTGGCGATAACGAGTTGCGCCGGCCGCGCCGCCAAGAACGGCAGCAGCGCGCCGCGCACCGCGCCGCCTGCGCCGAGCACCAGTACGCGCTTGCCTGCCATAGGCTGGTTCAGATTGACTTCGATGTCGCGCACGAGTCCGACGCCATCGAAGTTCTCGGCGATGACGCGTCCGTTCTCGAACTTCATCGCGTTGACCGCGCCGGCGAGCGCCGCGCGTTCGCTGCGTTCGTCGGCCATGGCGAATGCGTGCAGCTTGAAGGGCGCGGTAACGTTCATGCCCTTGCCGCCCGCTGCAATGAAGTCCTTGACCGTATCGGCAAAGGCCTGCGCCGGTTCAAGCGGACCTTCGATCGCAACGTAGCGCATGTCCTGCCCGGTCTCCTGGGCGAAGAGTCCATGAATCAGCGGTGACTTCGTGTGCCCGATCGGATTGCCGATGACCGCGTATGAGTCGCTCATCACGCAGTTCCTTTTGAAAACAGCACGCCATCGGTCTGCATTGCGTCGATCTCGGCGGCGCTGAAGCCCAGCGATTGCGCAACTTCGGCATTGTGCTGACCGAGGTCGGGCCCGACTTCGCGAATGGACGTATCGCAGTCGGAGAAGCGGAACGGAAGGTTCGGCAGACGCAGCTTGCCCAGGCGCGGATGCTCCTGCTCGATCACCATCCCACGCGCGACGATCTGTGGATCGGCCACGACTTCGTCGATGCGCTGCACCTTCGCGCAAGGCACGTCCACGCTGTCGAGCAGCGCCAGCACCTCCGCGACGGAGCGTGCGGCGACCCACTGCTTCACCACCGAAAGCACCGCCTCACGGTTTGCGTTGCGTCCGTTCAGGCTATGAAACCGTGTGTCGGCCGCGAAGCCCGCGGGGCCGCCGTGCTGCTCGACGATCGTGGCAAAGCGCTTCCAGGAATCATCGACTTGTGCAGCGATGACGAGATCGCCGTCGGCCGCGCGGAACACGCCGTAAAGCGTCGATGTCGGCATGTCGTGGCCGGTCTGCTCCGGCACGATGCCCTGCATGGTGTAGCACTGCACCGCGTACTCGTGCATCGAAAACAGCGTGTCGTACAACGCCATGTCGATATGCTGACCGCGCCCGCTCTTCACGCGGCCCAGCAGCGCGGCGTTGATGGCGGCAACCGCGTGAATGCCGGTGTACATGTCGCCGAGCGAGATGCGCATGAGTGGCGGCGGTTCGCCGGGATTGCCGATCATCTGCATGATGCCGCTCTTGGCTTCTGCGATCAGGCCGAAGCCCGCACGATGCGCATCCGGCCCGGTGTGTCCGTATGCCGAGATCGAGCAGTACACGAGCCCCGGATTGCGCCCGGACAACGCGGCGTAACCCAGGCCAAGCTTGTCCAGCGCGCCGGGCCGATAGTTCTCGATGAACACATCCGCCGAATCGCAGAGACGCTCCATGAACGCCTTGCCGCGCGGGTCCTTCATGTTGACGCTCACGCCGCGCTTGCCCATGTTGAGCTGCAGGAAGTAAGCGCTTTGCTGGTCATCGAGAATGGTGGCGTGCTGGCGTCCTGCGTCACCGCTGCCGGGACGTTCGACCTTGATGACTTCCGCGCCCAGTGCCGCGAGACAGCGGCCGACATACGGACCCGCAAGAAAATGGCTGTAATCGACGACGCGAATACCTTCGAGAGGACGGGCTTGCATCAGTTGGCTCCCGGACGACGCGGAATCATCAGGCGATGTTCGCCGCGTTGAACGACATCGCCGTTCTGATTGATCAGATCGGATGGCAGGACGACGATGCCCCACTCCGGCTTGCTCTTGCTGGCCCGCATGGAGCCGACGCGGAACTTCACATGCAGCACGTCGTTGACCTTGATCGGCAGCAGGAAGTCCCAGGTCCAGCCGAGCGACATGCCGGGCAGGAAGCGATAGTCGCTTTGCGTCTTGAGTCCATCGGCTATCGACAGGCCGAACAGGCCGTGCGCCACGATCGAACCGAAATGGCTCGCGTTGGCGTAGTCCTCGTCCACATGCACCGGCGTGTGGTCGCCGGTGAGATCGGCATAGGCCAGGATGCGTGCCTTGGTGACCGTATAGGTCGGACTCACGCATTCGTCGCCTTCCTGCGCGTCGTCCCAATACTTCTCGATGATGGTAGTGCTCATGCTCACGCCTCCGCGCGGGGATTGATTGCCAGCGCCTGAGCGACGCACGTAGCAGGTTTCGCCTGAATGAGTTCGACGGCGAGGCCATCGGGCAGACGCAGCCAGTTGCGTCCTTGCGGCATTTCCGTGACGCCGAACTCCTGCGCGGCCGCAAGCGCCGCTTCCAGGTCTTCGCACATCACGCCGAGATGCCCGAGCCGGCCTTCAGGCCCTTCGAAACGCGGCTCGTTGATGAACTGCAGGCCGCCCAGTGTCCAGTACTGCCGCGGCGCTTCACGTGTGCCGTCGACCTCGCGCATGGTCATCCCGAGGACTTCCTCGAAGAAGCGGATATGCCAGTGGATGTCCTTGACCCAGATGGCAACGTGTTCGAGATAGGCTTTCGGAACGCTCATGCCGCGGCTCCTTCTTTCTGGCGATCTGTCATCGCGCGCTCAATACCCTTGATGCAGGCGACAAGGGTCGAATTGACCGGCGTCGGCACGCCGAGGCGTTCGCCCCAACGCACGACCGCGCCGTTGATGAAGTCGATTTCGGTGACCGAGGACTTCTCGAGGCTTTGCAGCATCGATGTCTTGAACGCCGGCGAGAGTCCGTCGGCGGCCATGTTCCAGGCGTCTTCAGCCTGCGCGATGGACAGCTTGACGCCTGCGGCCTGTGCCGCCGCCATCGCTTCTTCGATGGCGGCAAGCGAGGTCGCCTTCAGAACGGGCTCGTCGTAGAGCTGCCCGTAGGTGAGACGGGTAATGCCCGTGATCGCGCCGGTCGCTACGTTGATCAGCAGCTTGTCCCACATCGTGCCGAGAATGTTGTCGCTGACCGTGGTCGTCAGGCCCGCGCTGTTGAACGCTTCCGCGATCGCCTTCGCACGGCTCGTGATTTGACCATCGAGCTCGCCGATGATCGTGAGCTTCCCCGTCACGCCCGACTGGATATGTCCGGGCCCACGCAGCACGCCACCCACATAGGTCTTCCCGGCAAGCACACGCTCGCGTCCCACAATCTCGCTGAGCACGTCTTCGTGACCCAGTCCGTTCTGCAGGGACAGCACGACCGTTTCCGGACCCACGAGGTCGAGCGCGCCGCGCATCGCCGCATCGGTGTGAAAGGACTTGACCAGCACGATCACGACATCGACCGGGCCGACTTCCGCCGGATTCATCGTTGCGCGAACCTTGACGCGGCGCGTGCCGCGCTCGTCGTCGACCTGAAGGCCGTCGCGGGACATGGCCTCGACGTGCGCGGCGAAGCGGTCGACGAGCCAGGTCTCATGGCCACCTTCGGTCAGCGCCGAGCCGATCGCGCAACCCAGTGCGCCTGCTCCCAGAAATGCAATCTTCATGAACGTCTCCTTGAATGGAGACGACAATACGGCCGGGCAGACATGCTGACAATGCAATGGATTTAATATCGACATTGCGTGAGGCAATAATGGGTCGGGAAGTCGAGCCGCTGCGCGGAATGCGCCTCAGATGAAAGAGCGGGTCAAGCGCGCCGGTCCGCTACCCTGCCGCGTGTTTCTGGAAAATATTTTCTCGCGGCTCTTCCCACAACGGGAAAGCTTCCTCTATAATTCGCGCCTTCTGTAGGCTCGTAGCTCAGTTGGTTAGAGCACCACCTTGACATGGTGGGGGTCGTTGGTTCGAATCCAATCGAGCCTACCAGCGACATTTCATGAAAAAAGCACCGCCACGATCTTCATCGTTGCGGTGCTTTTTTATTGTCGCGTAGTCGATGCGCGCGACGTCAAGCGCTCATCAGTCCCAGCAGTTCCGGAACGCCACCGCGACGATCACCGGCACGGTGAGCACCAGCGGAATGGCAAAGTACTGGACTTCGAGATCGACGATCCACGTGTAGATCAGCCATGTCACGCCCAGCGCGAGCGTGGCCAGGCCGACAAGCGCCGTGAGCACGTTGAGCATGCGGTGCGAGATCTTGCGGGTGCTTTCCTTGCCCGAGTGAGAGTCCATGGCAGCGGGCGCATTGAGGCGCGATAAGAGACGCATCGATTTTAACCCGCCCTGCCCGCTGCCGTATCCGTTGCTGCTGTTCTCGCTCGCTGCTCAGATATGAAAGAGTTGGGCCACGAGCGCCGCGCCGAGAAACGTCCCCGCATTCGCCACGAACGACACCAGCACGATGCGCCAGCCAAGCCTTCTGAAGGCCGGAATGTCCTTGGCGATCGACAGGCCCGCGAAAGTCAGCATGGGCGTGGTCACGCCGAGGAAATCGTTCTGCGCGCTGAGCGTCGCGATCTGCGCGCCCCACGGGCACCACGGCGAAGTCAGGAACATCGCGACGATCGACACCCAGCACACCGCGGGAATCTTGCGGCCCGTGACCTGCGCGACGGCGTCGCCGACGATCGTCGCCAAGACCATGATCGCCATCCCGGGCAGGGCTTGCAGCGGGGTCGTGCCGTGCGTGATCCAGTCGGCGACGAGCGCCATCACCGCGGTCACGCCCCACGCGAGCAGCTTGCCGCCATAGCCGAGTTCGGGCGCGCTGGTCTTCACTTCGCCCAGCTGCGGCGCTGCCGTGACTGCCTCGCTTGCGTCGGAGGCCTTTGTCTTGCGGCCGATCAGCGGTTCGAGCAGGCGGTAGCCAAAGATCGCCATCGGCAGCGAGATGAAGAGCGTGAAATAGGTGCCGATGGTCGTCGTAATCAGATTGCTGGCCGCCGCGAAGGTCAGCACCGACTTGGCCGTTTCCGGATCCTGTTGCGCGGCGATCGCACCGGATGCGGCGGCCATCATGCTGCCCGACCCGACGCCCGACCCCATGGCGAGCGCGAGCGGATGAAAGATATGCAAGCTGGCGACGAAGCCCGCGAAGATCGCGATGAACACCGCGCCGAACACCGTGCCGGTCAGGTATTCGGCGAGCACGCCGCGTCCTTCTGCGGAATCCATACCGTACTTTTCGCCGATGATCGCGAGGCTCGGCTCGCGTCCCACCGAGAAGGTCGCGCCGATCGCCTCGCGCTTGATGCCGAGCAGCAGCGCGAGCGGCAAACCCAGCAGGATCGTGCCGACGAAGTGCCCGAGTTCCTGGAACGCCAGCGCCCAGCCGGCCGCGGCGAGCTTCGGCAACGCGCTGCCCACCATGAGACCGAGCTTCGCGACGAACAGCAACAGCGCCGGCTGGAGAATTGCCGCCGCGTAGAACTGGCTGCGCACGTCGAGACGCGCCTCGCTGTTCCAGCGTTCGGAGACGAGTCCGAGCGCGGCGCCGAGGAGAAGCGCCCAGATCATCGGCAGCAGGATGACCTTGCCCGGACCGATCTTGAATGTGAACGAACCAATGAACTCGGCGATCAGCAGAATCACCGCCGCATAGAAAAACAGCTTCGCGGTTCTCAGGCCACTGCCGTGTGCGCTTTCCGCGCTCATTGTGCTTTGCATGCGCTTCTCCCGTGTGCGTCGTTCGTTCATAGTGGCCCGCGCCGTTTGCACGGCGCGGGCGGCAAGGTCACAGATAGCCGAAGGTCGTGGCCGGTTCTTTTGCGGTTTCCACCCATACGCTCTTGGTCTGCGTGTATTCGTAGAGCGCTTCGACGCCGCTCGATCGACCATACCCCGAGAGCCCATAGCCGCCAAACGGCGACGCCACGTTGATGGTCTTGTAGCCGTTGACCCAGAAGGTGCCGGCATCGACCTGTCCCGCCACGCGATGCGCGCGCCCGACGTCGCTCGTCCATACCGCACCCGCCAGGCCGAACTCGGTGTCGTTGGCGATCGCGACGGCTTCCTCCTCCGTATCGAACGGAATGGCCGCGACCACCGGCCCGAAGATTTCCATGCGCGCGACGTCCATGTCGTTCGTGACGCCGGCCAGCACCGTCGGCGGCACGAAATAGCCCGCCTCCGAACGTTCGATCGTGCCTGCCGCGAGCGTCGCGCCCGCGCTGACGCCCTTGTCGATCATCGACATCACGTGATCGTACTGCTTGCGGTTGTTGATGGGACCGACTTCGGTGGCATCGTCGAGCGGTGCGCCGACCTTGATTTTCTTCGCGCCCGCCGCGACCATCGCGACGAACTCGTCATACACGGAGCGCTGCACCAGCAGCCGCGAGCCCGCCACGCAGCTCTGCCCCGCGCCTGCGAAAATCGCGGCCTGTGCGGTCAGCGCGGCGCGCTTGAGATCGGCGTCCGCGAAAATGATGTTGGCCGATTTGCCGCCCAGTTCCAGCACGCACGGCAGCACGCGTTTCGCCGCGGCTTCCGCGATGCGCGCGCCCGTCGCCGGCGAGCCGACGAACACGACCTTCTTCACCACCTTGTGGGCAATCGCCGCCTGCGCCACCGTGTGACCAAGCCCCGCGAGCACGTTGATCAGCCCCTTCGGCGCGCCGCCGCGCTCCGCCAGCAGGCCCACCACGAGCGAAGTGAACGGCGTCAGTTCGGAAGGCTTCAGCAGCACCGCATTGCCCATCGAGATGGCGGGCGCGACCTGCCAGCCGCAAGTGAACACCGGCGCATTCCAGGGCGTGATCTGCAGCACCGTGCCGGCGGGCTCGCGACGCGTGTAGTTGAGATGCGAGGTCGGCACCGGAATGACGTCGCCATAGAACTTGTCGGCCCAGCCGCCGTAGTACTCGAACATCTCGGCGACCTTCGCCACTTCGCCGCGGCAATCGCGGATCGGCTTGCCCGAGCCCAGCGATTCGAGCCGCGCGATAGCCTCGGCTTCCTTCCGGACCTCGCGTGCGATCTCGAACATCACCCGGCCGCGCGCGGCGTGTGTGAGCGCCCACCATTGTTTCTGCGCGCGCGCGGCTGCCGCTGCGGCCTGTTCGACCACGGCCGCGCCGCCATCGCGATACGCGAGGCTCGGCTTGCCGGTGGCGGCATCGTGAAGCTGGATGCTTTCGCCCGAGCCTTCGATGAGTTCGCCGCCCACATAGGAGCCGATGGTCTTCGCGTTCGGGAAGAAATGCGCGAAGGCCGCGAGAAGTTGTTCTGCTGCGTTGTGTTCCATGTCCGTCAAGTCCCCTTACTTCGATTCGATGAACTGCACGATGCGGTTGAAGTCCTCCGCGTCGCCGATGCTCGCCTCACTGGCCGCCCACAGCCGCCCCGCTTCCTTCGCGATGGGTGCGTCCTCATGAACGTTGTCCAGCAGCGCCATGGCGAGGCGCACGTCCTTGCGCATGAGCTTCATCGTGAAGCCGGAGTCGAACTTGCCGTTGAAGATCCAGGTGGGATAGTTGGTGAGCGTCGCGCTGTTGCGTCCCGAGCCGCCGTTGAGCGCCTCCACCAGCTTCTCCGGATCGACGCCCGCGCCCTGCGCCGCGCGCACGGCCTCGCTGGCGGCGAGCAGATGCACGCCTGTCAGCATGTTGTTGATGATCTTGGTCACGTGGCCGGCGCCGACCGGGCCGACATGCACGCGCTTCGCGCTGATGACGGCGAGGATCGGTTCGACCGCCGCGACGTCCGCGTCCGAGCCGCCCAACACCATGGTCATCGTCGCGGTCGCGGCGCCTTTCGGGCCGCCGCTCACGGGTGCATCGACGAAACCGATGCGGCATTCCGCGAGCGCCGCCGCCACCTTGCGGGTGCTGTCCGGATCGGCGGTGGTCGTATCCACGACGATCAGGCCGGCCTTGCCGCTGGACGCGACGCCGCCCTTCCCGAGCACGACCTCTTCCACGATCGCGGAGGTCGGCAGCGAGAGGATCAGCACGTCGGCCTCGCCCGCAATGGCCGCGATCGAGTCACGCGCCTCCACGCCATCCGCTTCCAGTGCCGCGGCCGCGCCGGGCGCCGCGTCGAAACCGAGCACGCGGTACCCGCCGCGCGCCGCCGAGCGCGCCATGCCGCGCCCCATGTTGCCGAGTCCGATCACACCTACCGTCTTCATCCGCGAAAACCCTCCGTCCGATGCGCGGCGCCTGGCGAGGCAGCCCTCTGCCCGCCGCTCCGCGCGTTGTGCATGGATGCCATGATCCGCCCGGCAAGCCGTATAACCAATCAACGCCAATATTGGATGTGTTCTAATTTTTAGAACGTTACTTGCGGCGGAAGCACGCTGAAGCCCTGGATGCCATGACAGACAATCTCACCGACAGCCGCATCGTCTATTTCTTCGAAGCCGTCCGCTGCGGCACGATCCGCGCGGCGGCCGATTACCTCAACGTCGCGCCATCGGCGGTAAGCCGCCAGATCGGCCTGCTGGAAAAGGAACTGGACGCGGCGCTGGTCGAACGCCATGCACGCGGCGTGAAGCCGACCGAGGCCGGCCAGTGCGTGATCGAATATTTCCGGGAACAACTCGCGCACCGCGACGATTTGCTCTCGCGACTCCAGGAATTGCGCGGCCTGCGCACGGGGCATGTGAACATCGTGCTTGGCGAGGGCTTCGTCTCGGACTTGCTGTCGGGGCCGATGCCGCGCTTTTGCAAGCAACATCCCGGCATTAACGTGAATCTCGATCTCGGCGGCACCAACGACGTGATCCGCAAAATCTCCGAGGACGAAGGCGAGATCGGGCTCGTCTACAATCCGCCGCAGGAACCGAAGCTGGTATCACGCGCGATCAAGCGGCAGCCGATGATGGCGATTGTCGGCGCCCGCTTTCCACGGCGCGAGCGCAAGTCGCTGAGCGTGCAGGAACTCGCGCAATTTCCGCTTGCCGTCACGCATGCGTCCTACGGCACGCGGCAGATGTTGCAGGCGGTCGAATATGCGGAGAAGCTCCGCCTCGATCCGGTGGTGACCACGAACTCGATCGCCATTCTCAAGCAGTTCGTGAAGTCGGGACTCGGCATTACCGTGCTGCCCGCCTTTGCCGTGACGAGCGAGATGGAAGCGGGTGAATTGTTCGCCATCGACCTTCCTCATCCCATCCTCGCCGATGCGGAAGCGCATCTCGTCACGCGCACCGGACGCAGGCTTTCGGTGGCGTCCAACAAGATGCTGCAACTCATGACGGCGCATATGCGCGCGTTTCGCTAGCCTTGCACTCTTTAATGACAGGAGAACTCGCATGATCGACGATACCGACAAGCGCCATTTGCTTCGCTGCATTGATCTGGCGCAGGAAGCGCTCGACGCAGGCGACGAACCGTTTGGCTCGATGCTCGTGGCAGCCGATGGCCGCATCCTGTTCGAGGACCGCAATCGTGTGAGCGGCGGCGATCACACGCGTCATCCGGAGTTCGCCATAGCCCGCTGGGCTGCGGAGAACCTGCCGGAAGCGCAGCGTCGCGAAGCCGTGGTGTACACCTCCGGCGAACATTGCCCGATGTGTTCGGCAGCGCATGCGTGGGTCGGCCTGGGGCGCATCGTCTATGCGGCGTCAGCCGAACAGTTCACGCACTGGCGCGCCGAACTCGGTGCGACGCCCGGCCGTGTGCGTCCCTTGGCGATCCAGGACGTGATCGGCGACACCGCCGTCGATGGACCCGTTGAAGCCTTCGCCGAGCGTGTGAAGGCATTGCACGTGGCGAGCTATCGAAGGAGCACGGGTCAGCAGTAGATCGCCATGGGGATGCCGGATGTATCGGCGTCAGGCGGGTCGGGAAAGCGCAGCGCCCGTCCCGCCGCGATACGGCGCGCGCTCCACAAGACGGCGAAGGCGTCGAGCACATCGTCCCGCGATGCCTGCGCCGGCCGTCTTGCGGCCAACGCCGCATCCACCGCACTACCGAAGCATTGGACCAGCAATGCATGACGCAGCGCGAATCCCGTCGCGTGCGCCTTGCTTTCGCGCAAACCGTGTTCAGGGCCGCCCTGCTCCATCGCCAGATGCATGAAGCTCAACTCGGGATGAACTTCGAAGATGCGCGAGCGCGCGGCGGCATGGCGATGCAAGAGCGCATCGACTTCAGCGATCTTCTTGCCGATATGAAAGGCCTGAATCGAAATCCGCTTGCCGGACTCGGTCTGATTGATCGCGCAGGCCTCTTCGTAAGTTCGTCCTGACAGTGCCGCGCGTGTCGGCGGTGCGAATACCGAACTGGCACGCGGACGTCCGAGCAGCGCGCGCGCATGCCTGTCACAAGCGCGCACGCCGTTGCCCGACAACCCGACGGGGATATCTATAGCGACAATCGCGTGCTCGTGTTCCCAGTCGAGAAGCAGGTCGAGGCGGTCGACTACACAGGTCGAGACAGCGCCGGTTCCCGCGTGCTGTCGGGCGACCCACCATCCCGCCTTGCAGCCGTCGATGCCGAAGAGATCGATAGTCATGCCGTGATCGTAGCAAGTGCGGATCTTCCTGCGCATCTGTGCGGCTCAGCGCGGACGCCCCGGACGCCGCTTGCTATACATGCACAGCAAAGACAAAAGAACAGGAGAGGCGTCATGTCTGCTCAGCCCGGCCGCACGGCACGCGATGAAATCGACCCGGTCCGCAAGCAATTCCGCCAGGCCATGGCGCATCTCGGCGCGGCCGTGAACGTCATCACCACGGCCGGCACGCATGGACGCTGCGGTATTACGGCAAGCGCCGTGTGTTCCGTCACCGATGCACCGCCCACCCTGCTGGTCTGCATCAACCGGTCGAGTTCGATGCATGCGGCCTTTGCGGGCAATCGACACGTGTGCGTGAATGTATTGCCCGGTCACTTCGAGGAAATGGCCCGGCACTTTGCCGGCCTCACCCGGCTCTCGATGGAAGAACGCTTCTCGCTGCCCGTGTGGGATGAAGGCGAAAACGGTGTACCCGTATTGCGCGATGCACTTGCGAGCCTGCAAGGCAGGATTGTCGAGGCCAAGGAAGTCGGTTCCCATTCGGTGATGTTCGTCGAAACGACGACCATACGCGTGCGCGGCGACGGCGATAGCCTGATTTATTTCGATCGCAATTTTCATCGCGTGCCGCGTGGATGCACTGCGCTGTGAATGATTGCCGGCATGCTTCTTCCAATTAAATGATTACCGTATTTGCTTTGTTTTCTTTCCGTTTTCGCTTCTCCCGGGTGTTAAACACCGTAACGATGCGTAATGAATTGTGAGGTATCCCGGACGCCTCCGGGTGAAGCGGTGCAACACGGTCGGGGCGCGAGGCGCGAATTGGCTTGCAAACGTAATCGGGTCTGGATTGTTGCTGAATTCCGCAAAGAGAAACAAAGTACAGTCGGTGGAGACGTCATGGCAAGGGCTTGGCAGCATGGCGCCGGGACCGGCATCCGATAACTTTTGAAGCGCCGGAGCGTCATGCCGGCCTTGCGCTGCCGACCTTTCGTCAAGCACGTGCTTGCTCTTTGAAAGCCGACGACTAGCGCCTTGCCGCCTCTTATACTCGCTTCACGCGCCTTGAGCCATGCACGATCGGATAGCCGCGAAGTACGGAATGCAAAAAAAGATGCAGCGAGTCGGCCTGCCAAAAGGTTTAACAAGCCCGCTTCTTATATCTTTAAATGATTCTTTTCATGCGATGGAAGTCTATTGCCTCTAGCGTATGCTGCATGCGCATGGCATAGTTCGAAAATACAAATCGATAGAGGAAAGTCCATGCCAACGCTCGAAAACATTCAGGCACGTATCGAGGCGCTGCAGGCGAAGGCCGAATCGCTACTTGCCACGCAATCGGAAAGCGCGCTGCAAAAGATTCATGATCTGATGGCGCGCCATAATCTGACAATTTCGGACATCGAGAAATTCACGGGTTCGCGCAAGAAATCAGGACGCGCCGCTTCGTCCCGCAAAGCCTCGGTCGTCGCTTATCAAGACCCGAAGACGGGTGCTACCTGGAGCGGGCGAGGCCGTGCGCCGGCATGGATTGCCAAGGCGCGGGACCGCAGCAAGTTTGCAGTAGGAAGCGCTGCGTCGGGCGCGACCAAGACCAAAAAGCGCGCGGCCACGAAGACGAAGGGCAGCGCCAATGGCAAGGGGCAACCGCGCGGCCCGCAACCGGCTCTTTATCGCGATCCGCAAAGCGGCGCCACATGGAGCGGCCGCGGCCGTGCGCCCGCATGGCTGGCATCCGCCGAAGACCGCACGCCGTTTCTTATCGCCTGAGCTTATTGCCTCAGCTTGTTGGCTGAGAAAGCACCGCAGCGGCATGGTTTTGGAGACGGCGAATTTCAATCGCGAAGTTCGGTTGATTATTTGGCCGTCTCTTTTCTCAAGTGGCCCACTCTCGAGTGGCCAGTCAGTACGCTACTGCTTCCCCGCTCCTTGAATGCGCGGATCGAAGTCGAATTCCACCCGTATGCCGCCAGGCTCATAAATCATCATGTGCCGTTTCGGTCCGGCGCCGAGCAGTTCAGGCGGAAATTCCACGATGACACCCGGCCACGTCGAGACGCGTTCGAGAATCTCGTTGAATGCCGTTTCATTCGCAGCCCGCAATGCAATGTGGTGAAGTCCCACGTTCTTGCGGCGATCGAAGTCGGCCGGCGGCTCTTCCTTGGCTTGCCATAAGGTCACCAGCAGGCTGCCATCCGAGACGAATACTGCCGGGTAATCCGGCTTCTCGCCTACGACGTTCCAGCCAAGACATTTAACGAAAAAATCGCGCGTCGCCTCGAGATGGCGCGCGGTCAGTCCAATGTGATCAAGCCCGATTGTCAGCGTCTGCGTCTGCGTTTGCGTCATCGCGTCCTCCGGATGATCGGGGTGAGGCCAGCGTCTCGCTCATGAGCGCCTTGCCTCATTGCCCGGATAGACCTGTGAGTCAATCAAGTGAAGACTATCAAGTGACCCGGCCGAGGCTCAGGCCAGCGTCAAGGTGACGTCGATGTTATTGCGCGTCGCATTGGAATAAGGACACACGATATGCGCCTTGTCGATCAACGCCTGAGCAGCGCCGCGATCCATGCCGGGCAGCGAGATCTTCAGTTCCACTTCAATGCCGAAGCCATTCGGAATCTGACCGATGCCGACGTTTCCGTCGACAGCCAGGTCCTTCGGCAAATCAATCTTGTCGCGCGCCGCGACGAACTTCATCGCGCCGATAAAGCATGCGCTGTAGCCGGCGGCAAACAACTGTTCGGGATTGGTGCCGTCTCCACCGCCGCCGCCGAGTTCCTTCGGCGTCGTCAGGCGCAGATCCAGATTGTTTTCAGGGATGTTGGCGCGTCCATCGCGGCCGCCGGTGACATGAGCATGGGCGCGGTATAAAACCTTTTCGATCGACATCATCAGACTCCTGGGTTGGGAAGCGAATCGAGCCTCGCGCACAATGCAAGCGCACGGGCTTCGCTGAGAGGGATCTCGATGGAACAGGAACACCGCCGCGTGCGGCGGGTTCTGCTATGGAAGGATACGCAAGACGCGCGAAGCTCGCTTAAGCTTCGCGCGGGAAAGGAAGTCGCAGGAGGAAAGAACGATCAGGAATCAGAGCACGACGGGCTCTCGCCCGGGAAACATCGCATCCGCGACGGTCGCCCTCGTTTCCTTGACCACGCTCTCGCACAGCGTCACCACCTGGCTCGAACCGCTCGGCATGAAGAGAGAGTGATCCGCGTCGGAGAACACGGCCATGCGCACCGACGGAAAGCGCGACAGACGTGCGCCGCCCTTGCCGAAGTTCGCGGCAATCAGGTCCATGCCCGCATCGTAGGCGCCGTAGATGAGCACCGTCTTGACATGCCTGGCATCCAGCGCGCGAATCATCGGGCCGGGCTCGGTCGCGAGTTCGGGCGGCGTTTGGGTGAGGCGGTCGAGCCGCAATACGTCGACGACCCGTGAGCGTACGCGCGTCATCATATAGCCCGACACGAAACGCAGTACCCGCTTCAGATCTTTTTCACCGCGCAGGATCGCTTTCCATTTCTGCGGATCGAGCATCGAAAACGCATAACCTGCCATCGAGTTGCGCGTCGACTGGCGCAGGGCATCGGGCGCGATATCGGCGGGCTTCTTGAAGGTCGGCAGATTCACCGTGACCACGCCGGTGATCGAGTCTTCGATCAACGCGGCTTTCAACGCGTGATAGGCGCCCGAGCACACGCCGAACGAGAAGATCGACTTGTATCCCTGGCGCGAAAGCCAGCGCGCGGCGGTGGCGGTGTCGTCGGTCGCCACCGAGTTATAGATGCGGCCAAACGCCGTATCCGATTGCACGATGCCCGAGGCTGCCGGACTATCGCCGCGGCCGCGTGCGTCGAAGCGCAACGAGGCCACGCCGCGGCGCGCGAGTTCGCGTGCAATGCGTACGGAAAGCCTGCTGTCGCCCACCCGCGAGCTGGCCGACGTATTGGCGATCAGGAACACCGAGCCGCGCGAAAGGCCGGTGCGCGGCTCGCACAGCACCCCGAAAAGCCCTTCCTCGCCGATGCAAACCGGCCGCTCGATCGCTTCCGATGTTTCGATCGTCAGGTCAGGCCACGCTTCCTGCGGCTTCACGGCTTCAGGCGGCGTGCCCTGCTCCGGCGCGGCGTCGCGGGTCATCCATTGCACCGCTTCTTCGAAGGCCGCGCGTGGCAGCGCATTGAAGGCCGTTTCCTGGATGAAGCCGAGCAGATCCTCGAACGGCGTCACGTCCGCTTCGACGCCGCGTTCCGCGAGCGCATCGCGCAGCGGATCCTTGCCGCCCGCCCGCACGTTCATGATGAGCGTCCGCCGCGCAGGTGCGGCGGCAACGCGCTTCACGCTTGCGACGAGATCGATCTGTTCGAGCGAGCGCTTGAACTCGTCGCTATAGACCTGACCCAGCACGTTGAGCGGTTCGGCGGACTGCTGCATCTCGCGCAGCGGAGGCGCAAGCTGGTCCAGCCAGGTCTTGCGCACGATGTTGAGCTCGCGCATATAGATGCGCCCGCTCGACACCGGCGCGAGCAACACCAGTTCGTCCACTGGCCTGCGCAGGGCAGCCTCGAGCGCGAATGCCGCGCCCACGCGAAAGCCGCACAAGGTCAGGTGGTCGATGCCCGTGGTCTCTTTAAACCAGTCGATGGCCGCTTCGACGTCGTCGACGGACGAAGCGAACTGGTCGGGCGCGCCGTCGGCTCCTGCCGAGTCGCCCGTTCCCCGATAGTCGAAGCGCAGCACCCACAGGCCGCGCGCGGACAAGGCGTCGGCGAGATGCCGCATGCCGCTGTATGTCCATACGTATTCGTGGCCGTATGTATTGCAAAGCAGCACGCCGCGCGTGCCCGTCCCTGCATGCAGCCATCCGAAGCGATTCCCGAATACAACCGGTCTCATTAGATCTTTTCCTCGTCTCTGGTGGCGCGCAATTCGGCGTGTCATGTCTGCTGCCGGCAAGTCTCGCCTTGACATGTCAGGCCGTCAACGTCGCTGCGCACACAACCGTGGAGGTATTAGTGCGCAATCAACGTTCCCGGATGCGAAAATGGCCCGCTGTCTGTCAAGCCGGACTACAGGCAATCCAGGAGTGCCATCTCATGGATTCCATCCGGCTTTACCTGTCGCGGGTTCGCGAGGTATTGAGGCGATTATATGAATCGCTCCCGCCATCACGACATTCGGTCCGCAAATTGTGCCCAAAGAAGCTATCAAATGGCGCTTAACGCGGGGGCTTGTGTTTGGCAGCGCTCATTCACGCATGAAGGACAGTAAGCCTTTCGATGCCTGGCTTTCGAATGGGTTTCATTGCCCGGTTATCCATCGCGAAAGGCATGCGGGAATCGCTAGCGTCATCATGACATCCGCTTGCGGAGTCATGGTAAACACTGAATGGAACTGAAGGTCCGGTAAGGGTATCAGCGGATGCCGCAACAGGATGAAGGACTGCGTCACCGCTTGCGTCGCGCAAGCGGCGTAAGGGCGCCTTGATCAACGGGCTGTCAAGCGCGATCTGCGTCGAAGCATCACGCCTGGCGCCAAGCAAAGGTCACTCTCAGCTCAGGCCGCTTGCCGCCCCCGCTCTTCGCCGATGAGGCGTGCATGCGCATACACCCGGTCTCGTTCACCGGCGACGAGTGTGCGCTTGTGCGCGAGCGTTTGCCGGTGATATTTCGGGTCGCCCATCAACTGCACATATTCGCTGTGACGATGACGCAGGTAGCGCTGAAAGAACTCCGCGCCGGGCAGGCCGCTGTCCAACGCCATCAAAACGCCATAGTCGATCTCGCGCACGTCGCCCAGGGTCTTGATGGCCGATTCGAGCGCCGCATAGCGTTGCGCCAGCGGAATGCTTCGTTCGCAGAGCGCATGAAAGCGCTGATAGGGCAACACGTGCCCGTGGGATGCACAACGCCATAAAGCTTTCGCGAGCCGTTGACTGAGTTCCGTTTCCACGTTTCCTCCCGCTGGTTGAGCGGATCGTATGCGTGCGACAACTCCACCTTCATCCGGATCTGCAATGACGATGACCGATTGCCTGGAAATCACCTGCAACGTCAGGAGATACGCGCGACATTCGACATCCAAGCGAGCCCTGCTTTGCGCATATCGCCAAGAAGCCGTGCTGATGTGTAGCGTGTTGTGTAATGCCGGTGATGTTTGAACGTAAGCGTCGTCCACTATGCGGCCCGTGATGCGCCGATAAGATGTGCGCCGCTTTTTGCCACCGCGCTTTTACCACCGGTTTTCCAAGCCAAAACAGTTACAGCGAATGATCGACGATGCGAAACATGCTTTGCGCAGAGCGACGCTGCGCGCTGGAACCCAGCCTGGGATAGAGAACTTCAGGGACGCTGTTGTTTGACCGCTGTTATTTGACGTGCGGGGCGCGGTCCGCATCCTGCAACTCGCTTACATGCTAGCAAACATACAGCGGGAAACCAAGGAGAGTTTTCCGCATGGAGACGCACGTTTCTTTTATTACTTCATCGTCAAGACCGCGATGCCACCTCGATTGCCATTCACGATTGTCCACTACATCACCGCCTTTAAAAGGGTAAGCCGGAGCATGCAATGCGCCGTCCATGCATTTCTTAAGACTGGTTTAAGGCGAGAAGACTAAAACGTCTCTTGTGGCGCAAGCAAGCAGTCGTCTCGGTTCATCGAGAGAAGCAAGCCGCGCAACACATCCGATCTTCACGTCCACGCGGATGGTCCGACCGGGCACCGCTTCATGCGCATCCCAACGGCGCTAGAGGCGAGGTGACGACCATCCCATTCAGCCCGGCAGTCATATGCCGGGTTTTTTTTATGCCGGCCGCGCCGGCGCCGCGTCTTCCCGCATGCGCGCGCTGGCCGCAGGCAGATCAAAGCGGAACGTGGTCCCGTGTGCGCCGGTGTCGATCAGCCGGATCTGGCTGTCATTGAGCTGCAGCATGCGTTGCACGATGAGCAGGCCGAGGCCGCCCCGATGCGTCCCGCCAGACGTGAATGGCCGCTGGAACAGTGCATCGCGCATGTCGGGAGGAATGCCCGGTCCGGTGTCGCTGACCGTGATGCACACGCGTCCGCCCTCTTCGTCCACGTGGCCGAGCGTGACGTCCACGGCGCCTTGCGGCGGCGTATGACGGATCGCGTTGTCGAGCAGATTGGTGAGCACCCGTTCGATCATGCCGAGATCGCCCAGTACGCTGGGAAGGCGCTGCGCAAGGTGCGCGTTCAACTGCACGCCGCGCGACTGAGCGGGCAACTCGAACTTTTCGAACACATCCTGCAGGAGATCCGGCAGCGAAAAGGCTTCACGTTCGAGCGCGACCATGCCGTGTTCGAGCCGCGCCAGTTCGAACAGCGACTGCGCGAGATGACCGACCTTCGTGCTTTGCGCCAGTGCGATGGACAAATAGCGGCGGCGCTCGGCGGCGGCAAGCGACTCCGACTTGAGCGTCAGCGTTTCCAGATAGCCATGCAGCGACGCGAGCGGCGTGCGCAGGTCATGCGAGATATTCGCAACCATCTCGCGGCGTTCGCGATCCTGCCGTCCCAACTCGCGCCATTGCTCGCCGATGCGCGCCGCCATTTGTGCGAAGGCGCTTTCCAGCACCACAATTTCGTCGCGTTCGTCTGCCGCTACCGCCGCCGGCAACGTGGCGAGCGGCGGCTCGCCGGGCGCCGCGCTCGCGTCGAAGCGGCGCATCGCTTCGGTCAGGCGCCGCAACGGCCGGGTGACGAGCCCGAACGCCACCACGCCGGCCACCAGCCCGAGCAGCGTCACGAGTCCCATCGACGCAAGCGTAGTACGCAGCACCGCACTCGCCGACGCCTTCGCGGCCAGCGCATCGTGCTGTTCGCCGAGCAGCACCACATACACATAACCGAACGGCGGCTGGCCCGCCACGCCCAGCGGCGCCGCACTGAAGACCTTGCGCTTGTCGGCGCTGCGCGGATCGTCGCCGAGAATGGGCAAGGCATCGCCTTTCAGGAAGCGTTCGATCGGCGCGAGATCGACACGTTCGCGTCTCAGATGCCCCGGCGGCGCATCGTCGGCGCGGATACGGCCGGTGTTGTCCAGCAGATAGACCTCGACGCTCGGGTTCACCACCATCAACTGGCTGAACAGACGGCGCACCGCGGGCGCGTCGATATCCTTCGCGTCCGCCAGTGCGCCGTCGTGTGCAACGTGTGTCGCGAGGCCGCGCGACAGGCTCTGGATGACTTCCTTCTCGCGCAGGTCGCTCGCCCGGATCTGCAGCCACGCCGATGCGCCGCAGCACGCCAGCAGCAGCACGCAGAACACCGCGAAGAGCCGTTGCGACAGCGTCAGCTTCACGATGCGGCCCCCGGCTCGCCGGCGCTCTGTGCCGCAAGCTTGTAACCGTGGCCCCACACGGTGAGGATGCGCTGGGGATCGGCCGCGTCGCGCTCGACTTTTGCGCGCAGCCGGTTGATGTGCGTGTTGACCGTATGCTCATAACCTTCATGCCGATAACCCCATACGGCATTGAGCAGATCCATGCGCGAAAACACCTTGCCCGGATGGCGCACGAAATGATGCAGCAAATCGAATTCGCGCGGCGTGAGTTCGATGCGCGCGCCATCGACCCAGGCTTCGCGCGCGAGCGGATCCATCGCGATGCCGGCGGCCTCGATGCGCCCTGTTTCGAGCCGCGAGTCTTTCGCGACGGCATCGACGCGGCGCAGCAGCGCCTTCACGCGCGCCACCAGTTCCAGCACGGAAAAAGGCTTGGCGAGATAGTCGTCCGCGCCGAGTTCGAGTCCCAGGATGCGATGCACTTCGCTCGACCGTGCGCTGGTGATGATGATCGGCGTATAGCGTGTCATGGCGCGCGCACGCCGGCAGATTTCGAGGCCATCGACGCCCGGCAGCATCAGGTCCAGGATCAGCGCGTCCCATCCGCCCTGCTCGAGCAGCCGCAGGCCTTCGGCGCCGTCGGCGGAATGCACGACTTCATAGCGTTCGTCGCGCAGGTTGAGACTCAGCACGTCGGCGATGTGCATGTCGTCTTCGACGATCAGAATGCGTTTCGGTTGGTCCATGGGCGAAGGTGCGTGGCGGCAGAAAGGCGATGCGGCATGACGATGAGGCGCGCCCTGCCGTCATTGTGCAGAAATGCGCGCGGCCAAGTTATCACATTTAATTTAACTTTCGGTGAGGACTCGGGGATGCACGCGCGTCTAGGATGAGGCCATTCCAGTCCACGACCAGGATCACGCCATGCCGACTCGCCGCCGCTTTCTTCTGACCGGCACCGCGGCCGCCGCCTCAGTGCTCGCGCTGTCGGGCCGCTTCCGCGCCCTCGCGGGCACGCCGCCGCAGCGTGCAATGCAGGCTTTGCCGCCGGAGCGCTTCGAGATCGTCCACAGCGACGACGAATGGCGCCGCGTGCTGCACCCCGCACAATTCGACGTGCTGCGCCGCGAGGGCACCGAGCGCCCCTACACCAGCCCGCTGAACGACGAACATCGCGCGGGCACCTTCAGTTGCGCGGGATGCAGGCTCGCGGCGTTTTCGTCGCGGACCAAGTTCGAGAGCCACACCGGCTGGCCGAGCTTCTGGGCGCCGCTCGACCACGCGGTCGCCACGCGTCAGGACGGCTCGTTCGGCGTGTTGCGCACCGAGGTGCATTGCCGGCGCTGCGGGGGCCATCTCGGCCACGTATTCGACGACGGCCCGAAGCCCACCGGTCTGCGCTATTGCATGAACGGCGTGGCGATGACATTCACTCCCGGCGCCGCCTGACGCGCTGCTACCCGAAACCTTTCTACGCGAGCTCATCATGTTGCTGATCGTGTTGGCCTATCTCGGCGGCGCGCTGACGATTCTCAGCCCGTGCATCCTGCCGGTCCTTCCCTTCGTGTTCGCGCGGGCGGATCAGTCCTTCGTGCGTAGCGGGCTGCCCCTGCTCGCCGGCATGGGCCTGACATTCGCGGGCGTCGCGACACTCGCCGCCGTGGGCGGCGGCTGGGTGACGCAGGCGAACCAGTATGGCCGCTGGGCCGCGATCGCGCTGCTTGCCGTGTTCGGCCTGACGCTGCTGCTGCCGCGCCTCGCCGACCGTGTGATGCATCCGCTGGTCACGCTGGGCAACCGTCTGACGGCGTACGCCGAGCATGGCGACGGCAAGCCTGGCATCGGCGGCTCGGTGCTGCTCGGCATCGCGACGGGCCTGCTGTGGGCGCCCTGTGCCGGCCCGATCCTCGGCCTCGTGCTGACCGGTGCTGCGCTGCATGGCGCAAGCGTAGGCACGACCCTGCTGCTGCTCGCCTATGCGGCCGGCGCGGCGACTTCGCTGGCGGTGGCGCTGCTGATCGGCGGAAGGGTGTTTGCGGCCATGAAGCGCTCGCTCGGCGCCGGCGAATGGGTGCGGCGCGGGCTCGGCGCAGCGATGCTGCTCGGCGTGGTCGCGATCGGGCTCGGCCTCGACACGGGCGCGCTCGCCCGCGTCTCGACCGTGGCCACCGCAGGCATCGAACAGCAGCTCGTCGACAAGCTCTCGAAGGGCAATGGCGCCATGATGATGTCGGCGCAAAAACCTGCTCCCGTCCAGAAACAGGACGCCGGCGAAGCCCCGCAGGCGATGATGCGCGCCAGCACTGGCATGCAAAAAACCGCGGCATCGGCCCTGCCGGTAGAAGGCACGCTGCCGCCGCTGGATGGCGCGGTGCAGTGGCTCAATTCGCCGCCGCTGACGCGTGAAGCGCTGCGCGGCAAGGTGGTGCTGGTCGATGTCTGGACCTATTCGTGCATCAACTGCCTGCGCACGCTGCCGTATCTGAAGACGTGGGCGCAGAAGTATCGCGACCAGGGACTCGTGGTGATCGGCGTGCACGCACCGGAGTTCGCTTTCGAGCGCAACATCGACAACGTGAAGAAGGCGACGCACGATCTCGGCATCGACTATCCGGTGGCGATCGACAACAACTACGCCATCTGGCGTGCGCTGGACAATCAATACTGGCCGGCTCATTACTTCGTCGATGCCAACGGCAAGATCCGCTATCACCATTTCGGCGAAGGCGACTACGCGGAGTCCGAGCATGTCATTCAGGAGCTGCTCGCCGAAGCAGGACATGGCGCGCCGCCGTCCGCTGCCATGACCGCGGCCCCGCAGCACGACGCCGCCATCGGCCAGGGCGCGATGATGCAGGCCGACAACGCCGACATGCGCTCGCCGGAAACCTATATCGGCTACGAACGGGCCGCGCAGTTCATGTCGCCCGGCGGACAGACGCCGGACCGCCTGCACGACTACGCCGCGCCCAAGGCACTCGATGTCAACGACTGGGGCCTCGGCGGCGCGTGGAAAGTGGGTGCGGAGCATGCCACATTGGAAGGCGCGTCGGGGCGCATCGTCTACCGGTTCCATGCGCGCGACCTGCATCTCGTGCTCGGGCCGTCGAAGGATGGCAAGCCGGTGCGCTTCCGCGTGAGTATCGACGGCGCAGCGCCAGGCGCGGCGCACGGCAGCGACATCCAGGCAGACGGCAGTGGTACCGTGAAGGAACAACGCCTGTACCAGCTCGTGCGGCAGACCGGTCCGGTTGCGGATCGCACGTTCACCATCGAATTTCTCGATCCGGGCGTCGAGGCTTACGCGTTCACGTTCGGTTGATTCCCGCATCAGCGGATGCAGCGTGTGTCATCAGGAGCAGTCCATGTTGAAAACCAGCAAGTCTTTCAAGGCCGCGAGCGTGGCGGTGCTGTTCGCCGGCGCGTTTGCGTTGCAGCGCGTCGCGCATTCGAGCGAGGAAGCGGTGAAGATCCCGCCGCCCGCTCACGACGAGACCGCCGGCGCGGTACATAACGAAACCGCCGTGTTCGCCGGCGGTTGTTTCTGGGGCGTGCAGGGCGTCTTCCAGCACGTCCGCGGCGTCAAGGAAGTGATGTCGGGTTATGCCGGCGGCGCGGCGAACACGGCACAATACGAGCGCGTGAGCGAAGGCGATACGGGTCACGCGGAATCCGTGCGCATCACGTATGACCCGGCGCAGGTCAGCTACGGCAAGCTGCTGCAGATCTTCTTTTCGGTCGCGCACAATCCGACTGAACTCGACTATCAAGGCCCCGACCACGGCACGCAATACCGCTCGGCAGTGTTCCCGACGAATGCGGCGCAGCGCGAGATTGCCACCGCGTATATCGCGCAGCTCGACCGCGCGCATGCTTATGGCGGCAAGATCGTGACGCGAGTCGAGGACTACAAGGGCTTCTATCCCGCCGAGGGCTATCACCAGAACTATTTGACGGAGCACCCGGAAAGCCCGTATATCGCGATCAACGATCTGCCCAAGGTAGGCAACCTCAAGCAGATGTTCCCGGGTGTCTGGCGTCAGGACGCGGTGCTGGTGACGGTCGCGTCCAGGTAGGCGTCGAGGATGGCGAGCGCCTCGGGCAGGTTGCGACGACCGAAGCCGAGGCGCACGTGCGCATCGCCGTGATCGATGAGCGTGGACGGCAGCAGCAGCACGCCGGTCTGTTCGAGCAGTTCGGAGCAGAAGCGCGCGGCATCGCCCTGCTTCAGACGCACGAAGCCGATCGTCCCCGCGCGCGGGCGATGCCATTCGACACGTTGCGCATGACGCGGGAAGAAGTCGTCGAGCAGCCGGAGATTGCCGCGCACGATCTCCAGGTTGCGTGTCAGCAGCGCGTCGCTGTGGCGCACGGCAAGCGTGGCCAGATATTCGCTCGGCGCGCTGTTGCTGATGGTGAGATAGTCCTTGAACGTGCTCATGCGTTCGAGCACCTCGGCGCTGCGCGTCGCGATCCAGCCAGCGCGGAGGCCCGCCAGTCCGTGCGTCTTCGAAAGCGCGCCGAGCGATACGGCGCGTTCATAAACGTCACAGGCGGCGGGCAGGCGATCGGCGGAATCGTGCTCCAGCCCGCGATACACCTCGTCGCTGAAAAGCCATAGCCCGCGCCGCCGGGCGAAATCGACGATCTGTTCGAATGCTTCGCGCGACGGCAGATAGCCCGTCGGATTGTGCGGCGCGCAGATCACGAGCGCGCGCGTAGCGGGCGTGACGAGCGTCTCCAGTGCGTCGATATCGGGCGCCCAGCCATGCGTCTCGCTCGCCATCCACGCCGACACTTGCACGCCTGATGCCTCCGCCACCGAATAATGCGATTGATAGCCCGGCATCTGGACGATCACGTGGTCGCCCGGCGCGAGCATCGACTTCATGAACGAATAGATGGCTTCCTGCGCGCCCGTATGCACGATGATCTGGTCCGCACTCACGCTCTCATACAGCGTTGCCAGTTCACGGCGCAATGCCGGCGCGCCGGGATACTCGGTATAGCCGAGCCAGGTGTCGCGGAGTCCGTCGAGTGCGTCCGGTTCGAAGTCGAGCAGTTCGCCGACCGACATCGATTCCGGATCTGAACTGCACAGCAAATGGCGCGCGGTGAACTCGTGTTGCGCGAAGTAGCGTTCCAGCTTGAATGGCGTCGGTTGCATGATGCGTGGCTTGATCAGGTTTGAATAAAGCCGTAGTCTGCGCGTTCGACGCACCTTCACAAAGCTAATGTTTCTAATCCCGATCAAGGAACGCTAATGCTCGACTATGCCCTTCTGAATGCGCTGCTGGCCGTTGTCCGCACAGGTTCGTTCGAACGTGCCGCGCGCGAGCTGAGTGTCACCCCCTCGGCGGTATCGCAACGGGTGAAGCTCCTCGAAGAGCGCGTCGGCAGTCTGCTGGTACGGCGCGGACAGCCCTGCGAGGCTACCGCGTCCGGTGCCTTGCTATGCCGTCACACGGAACGCGTCCAGTTGCTCGAGGCGGAACTCGGCGGACGCATGCCGGCCCTGCCCGGTGTGTCGGGCGAGCGACGTGCGCGGCTGCGCATCGCCGTGAACGACGACAGCATGAGCACATGGTTCCTCGCGGCGGCTGCGGAGTTTTGCGTCGAGCGGGAGGTGCTGCTAGATCTCGTCGTCGACGATCAGGATCACACGGCGCAACGCATCCGTGACGGCGATGTACAAGGCGCGGTCACCACGCTGGCCGAGCCCGTGCCCGGCTGGCGTTCGATCAAACTCGGACGCATGCGCTATAGCGCGGTCTGCGCGCCCGCCTATTTCGCGCGGCATTTTGCGCACGGTCTTACACGCGATGCCTTGCGTCAGGCCCCGTGCGTGAATTTCAACGACAAGGATGAATTACAGCGGCGTTTCATCCGGCGCGTGACGCGCGCGGACATCCATCCACCCGCTCACGTCGTGCCGCACGGCGCGGGCTTCGTGAGCGCGTGTACCGCGGGCATGGCCTGGGGCATGTGCCCGCGACGGCTTATTGCCCGCGAACTGGAAAGCGGCGAGCTGGTGGAGATGTCGCCGGGCGTGCGCTTCGATGTCGATCTGCACTGGCAAAGCTGGCGCCTGGCGGTCGGCTGGCTGGACGACTTCAGCGCGATGCTGAAGCGCCATGCCAGGCTGTTGCTCGACTGAGAGGCGCTTGCGAGACGCTCAGCGCTCCAGCGTGTCAAAGGAATCCACGCGATCCTTGTAGAAAGCGAGATGGTCTTTGATCGTCGCGACCGCTTCATAGGGTGTCTCGTAGGTCCACACCGCATTGGCTGACTTCTGTCCACCCGCAGTGATGCTGTAATAGCTGCACTCGCCTTTGTAAGGGCAATAGGTGGTGTGCGCGGTGCGTTCGAGTTGCGCCATGTCCACGTCCTTGCGCGGCACATAGAGCACTTCGGGATAGGTACTCTCACGCAACGAGAGCGCTTCGGTTGTGTCCGCAATCACGCGGCCGCCAGCCTTCACCACCACGCGCGAAGGACTGCGTTCGATAGTGATCGGATGATCAGGTCCAGGAATCTTTACGGCTTTGTCCATGAGTCTCGGCCTCTCGACGCGCGCCCAATGCGCGCAAACGAATCGATGGTAGCGCCCTCGCGCGATGCTTGCACAAACGACGAAAGCGCAGCCGCGTTTCCGCGATTGCGCTTTGCTTGCCAGCCCCGCTGAGGGGCTATAAAGGATCAGCGGCCGAAATAGACCGGCTTGGTGCCGTCGTTGTCCATCGGGGGCATCGAGCGCATGCCGGCCGCTGACGTGCCCGCCCGCGCGCCGCCGTATGCGTTCGTGTCGGCGTTATAGGCGTTGCCGTTCTGGCGCTGCACACGGCCCTCCGCGGCCTGGATATCCTGCGGATATGAAGTCTGATCCGACTTCGACGGATCGTAGCCCGCAGCTTCCACCTGTCGCAGGTCCTGCTTCACCTGGGCGCGCGTCACGGTCGAATCGGACTGTGCGAATGAAAGGGCCGGCGCCACCACAACGGCGGCTACGGCCACGGCCTTGATCAAGGATTTCATGGTGATCCTCCGGTATGTAGACATCGCGCAGAGATTTTTCTGCGCGTGCTTCATACTCAGCATCGGCCGTGCCAGACCGCCAGGGAAACCCCTAGGCCCTCTTGCTTTCAATCAGCCTGACAAGCGTATGCAGTACGCGATTGGCCGGGGTCGGCACACCGTGCGCCTCGCCGCGCCGCACGATCAGACCATTCAGATGGTCGATCTCGCTGAGCTTGCCGCGCGCGAGATCCTGCGCCGTGGACGAGAACTGGTTCGGCATGGTGTCCGCGATGCGGCTCACCGCGGCATCCACGTCGCCCGGAATGATGACGCCTTCAGCCTTTGCAACGGCCAGACATTCATCCACCACGTCGCGCATCGTGCGCGTGACGCCCTCGCCCTGAACCAGCTTTCCATAAGGCAGTTGCGTGATGGCCGAGAGCGCGTTGTAAGCGCAGTTCAGCACGAGCTTGGCCCAGAGCGCGCCGCGTACGTTGTCGGAGATTTCAGTGGGCACACCCGCTTCGATGAATGCGCGTGCCACGTCCTCGCTTCGCGTCGATGGCTCGATCACGAGTTCACCACGGCCGTGATGCCGGATATGTCCGGGACCGGCCATTTCGGACGCGACGTACACCACGGCGGCCGCCGCTTCCTGCGGCAGTATCTCGCGCAGACGCGCTGCATTCTCGACGCCGTTCTGCAGCGAGAGCAACAGCGCGTCGCGTTCGAGATGCGGAGCAAGTGCGCGAGCGGCGCTCTCGGTATCAGTGGACTTCACGCAGAAGAGCACGAGATGCGCGCCCTTCACCGCGCTCGCCTGCGTGCTGGCCGAGACGTGCACGCGCTCGTCGAACTGCTGCGTATCGAGCCGCAGTCCTTCACGTTCGATCGCCTCCACATGGTGTGGCCGCGCGATCAGCACGACCTCGTGACCCGCGCGCGCCAGCATGCCGCCGTAATAACAGCCGACCGCGCCCGCGCCCATCACTGCGACTTTCATATCGCCTTCTCCTGATTGCATGGCGTTGTAGTGGCTCGCCACGGTAACACAGCGAAGCGTCCGTCCCTTGCGTCACGAGAGCGAAGATGCGCAAACGCTTGCGCCTGTCGAAGCAAATCGCGTCATGTTGGCTATCGCCGCAATTTTGTGTGCGGACGCACCATAGTCAGTCGAATTCGCGGTGAACCATATTGTTAAATCAGGCCATACGGATATACGCTTCTTTCAGTGGATTAACGATGCCGTCCGCACCGGAGCCGAGCGCCAGAATCTGGACGCATTCGGAAGCGCATCGTCGACAGTGATCCCGGGGATCAATACACGGCAGGCCGCAGGGCAGGCACGTCGCGGGCGCATGGAAGCGCATGAAGGCGCGAGGTGCACGCTGCCGGAATTCGAAAAGGCGCGGAACAACCGTTCGGGGATGAGCGGCCGGAAGCCTTGAAGCGTGGGCGATTTCACGAGAACAAAAAACATGAATCATGGTTATGAAGCATCGCTCGTCAAGCGCGTGGTGAATCAACTCGTCGCAAGCATCGTGAACGGTGAATATCAGGACCATGTCCTGCCGCCGCAAGTGCTGCTTTCGAAGAAGCACGGCGTGAGCCGCACCATCATGCGCGAAGCGCTGAGCGTGCTGATCTCGCGTCGCATGCTCGATGTGCGGCCGAAGACCGGCACGCGCATCAAGCCGGTCAGCGAGTGGCTCGTGATGGATGCCGAGGTCGCCGAATGGCGTCTGCGCGTCCAGCCCGATCCGGACTTCGTGCGCCGCCTGATGGAGTTCCGCACGCTGGTGGATCCACCCGCGGCAGCGCTGGCCTCGACCCGTGCAAACCGCCATCAGCGCATTGCCATCAACGGGGCGTTTCAGAAGCTCCTGCACACGAGCCCGACCGAGCCGCTGCAGTCCACGGCGGAGGATGCGTTGCAGGCGGCCATCGTCGACGCGAGCGGCGACGAGTTGCTGCGGCAGATGGGTTGTGTCGTGCGCATCGGCATCAAGACGATGAAGGCGACGCTGCGCACGCAGCCGCATGCGCTGCCGCGCGTCTCTGAGAGTCAGCTCGGCGAATATGGCCGCCTCGTGCGCGCGATCGAACTCAACGACAGCGATGCCGCACGCGAAGCGATGACCCAGGTGCTCGCGCGCAGTGCTTCGCTGTGGACGGAAGAGCTGGTCTGACGTCCTGCTTCAAGCTGCTTTCTTCTGCACTGCCGCAAAGCTGCTCCTGCAAGCCGGGAGCGCATCTTGCGCGCCTCCGTGCGTCACGGGCGGCGCTTTCGCCTCGCATGCGCCGTTCGCGTGACTACAATGAGTGAAGCCCCAGGTGACGCCCCGCGTGCGAGCATGCATGCGCGTCCGTCCTGCGGCGCGCTCGTGCGTTGACCTACGTTCAAGACACGGAGGCAGGAATGGCAGAGCTCGACAAGGAACAGGTCGTCGGCGTCCTGAACCGGATTCTCGAATCCGAACTCGCAGGCGTCGTGCGCTACACCCACTACTCGTTTCTGGTGTTCGGCTTCGGCCGTATTCCCATTGTGTCGTGGTTGCGCGCGCAAGCCGACGAGTCGCTGATGCATGCGCATCAGGCCGGCGAATGGATCACCACGCTGGGCGCGTATCCGTCGCTGACGATTGGACCGCTGCTCGATACCCACACATTCGATATCACGACGATCCTGCGCGAATCGCTCCAGTCCGAGCAGGTGGCGCTGGGTCACTATCGCGAATTGCTTCGGATCGTGGAAGACCGGTCGGTCGCACTGGAAGAGTATGCGCGACAGATGATCCAGGTCGAAGAGCTGCATGCGGGCGAAGTCGACAAGATGCTGCGTCGGCCCGGCGAAGTCGATACCGCGCCCGAACGCCGCACCGGTCACAACTGATCGCCACGCTGCACAAGCAAAAAGCGCCGGCGCCGCTCGTTGCGGCCCGGCGCTTCATCGACGCGAAGCGAACGACGCTTACTTCGGCTGCGCGACCGTGCGCAGATAAGGCTTCAGTGTCTTGAAGCCATCCGGGTACTTCTTCTTCGCATCGTCGTCCGATACCGACGTGGGAATGATCACGTCATCGCCCGGCTTCCAGTTCACCGGCGTGGCCACCGCATGCTTCGCGTTGACCTGCAACGCATCCAGCAAACGCAGCACTTCGTCGAAGTTGCGGCCCGCGCTCATCGGATACGTGAAGGTGGCCTTCACCTTCTTGTCCGGACCGATCAGGAACACGGCGCGAATCGTTGCATTGTCGTTGGCGGTGCGCGGGCTGCCGCCGCTCGCGTTCGGATGGATCATGTCGTAGAGCTTCGCGACATTCAGGTCCGCGTCGCCGATCATCGGATAGTTGACCGCGCTGCCCTGCGTTTCCTCGATATCCTTCGCCCATTGCGCGTGATTCGTGACGGGGTCGATGGAAAGACCGATGACCTTGGTATTGCGCTTGTCGAATTCGGGCTTGAGTTTGGCCATGTAGCCGAGCTCGGTGGTGCAGACCGGTGTGAAGTCCTTCGGATGCGAGAACAGGATCGCCCAGTGGTCGCCAATCCACTCGTGAAAGCGAATCGTGCCTTCGGTCGTTTCCGCCGTGAAATCGGGCGCTTCATCACCAATGCGAATAGCCATATCTAATCTCCACATATAGAAAGAACCGGTGAACATTCCGCATGGGGCAGGAATGGTTTCCGGGTTGAAAACACTGAAAGTGCAACAGTCACGCCGATTATAGAGCGCGACGCCGGGCACGCGCTTCCGGCTTCCAAAGCCCTTGCACGCCGTGTGGCCTTGTCGCGCTGCGGTTCGACGTGAACACCCGTTACGCTGCGGCACGTTTCCTGCTGCCTTCGTGCTGTTTTGCAGACCTGCCGACGAGGCGTCGCTCGAATTCGACGGTGAAATCTGCTATTACGGAACGACGTGGTAACAAGAAGAAGTGGCAGGACCGCGCAAGATCCCGCATTCGAACAGGCGGACAGCCTTCGCCGTGCCACGTGGCGCGGCCGCCCTGCCGCCGCACAGGAGGCGATCGTGACCGTCATGCAAAGAAAATCCATCGCTACGCTGCAGGACGAAGCCGACGCGACCGATGACGCCCTTCAGGAACACGGCGGCCACGCGCTGAAACGTTCGCTCAGTTCGCTGGACGTCGTGATGCTGGGCATAGGCTGCATCATCGGCGCAGGCATCTTCGTGCTGACGGGCCATGCGGCGGCCACCAATGCCGGTCCGGCGATCATTCTATCCTTCGTGCTCGGCGCGATCGTCTGTGCGCTGGCGGGACTCTGTTACGCCGAGATGGCCTCCACGGTGCCGGTATCCGGCAGCGCCTATACCTATGCCTACGCGACGATGGGCGAACTCATCGCCTGGCTCATCGGCTGGGATCTGATACTCGAATATGCAGTGGGCGCGACGACTGTTGCAATCGGCTGGTCCGGTTATGTCGTGAGTTTCCTGCATTCATTCGGCGTCGACGTACCGGCGCAATTTGCACAGGCGCCGTTCTCGTATGAACCGGGACACGGCTGGAGCCATGCCGGCGGCGTGCTCAACATCCCGGCCATGGTGATCGTCGGACTGATCACCCTGCTGCTCGTGTTCGGCATACGCGAGTCGGCGCGCGTGAACAGCTTCATCGTGCTCATCAAGGTGCTGATCGTGCTGGCTTTCATCGGCGCCGGCATCGCTTACGTGGATACCGGCCACTGGGTTACCGCGAAGAACCCGACCGGCGCGTTCATTCCGCCCAATACGGGTGAATCCGGCGTGTTCGGCATGAGCGGCGTGTTGCGCGGCGCGGCGGTGGTGTTCTTTGCCTATATCGGTTTCGATTCGGTGTCGTGCGTCGCGCAGGAGACCAAGAACCCGAAACGCGACATGCCCATCGGGCTGCTCGGCTCGCTCACCATCTGCACGATTCTCTACGTGCTCGTCGCCTATGTGCTCACGGGCATCGTGCCCTACGACAAGCTCAATGTGTCGGACCCGATCGCGGTGGGCGTCGATGCCATCGGCATGCGCTGGCTCTCGCCCATCGTCAAGCTCGGGGCGATCTTCGGCCTGACCTCGGTGATCCTCGTGCTGCTGCTGTCCCAGCCGCGCATCTTCTATTCGATGTCGAGAGACGGCTTGCTGCCGCCGTTCGCATCGAAGATTCATCCGCGCTTTCACACGCCCTACATCACGACGATCATCACCGGCCTCATCGTGATGGTGCTCGCGGGATTGCTGCCCATCGGGCTGGTTGGCGAACTGGTGAGCATTGGGACGCTGTTCGCCTTCATGGTGGTCTGCATCGGCGTGCTGGTGCTGCGTATCACGCAGCCCGAGCTCAAGCGCTCGTTCAGGACGCCGGCGGTGTATGTGGTCGCGCCGCTGGGCGCGTTGTCGTCGCTGTTCCTGATGTCGGGGCTGCCCGCCGATACGTGGATCCGGCTCGTGGTGTGGATGGCGATCGGCGTCGTCATCTATTTCGTGTACGGCATCCGTCACAGCAGACTGCGCGATCAGCGCGACGGGCAGCCGGCGCGTCGCTGATACGTCAGATGTGAAAGAGCCGCCTGATCAGGCGGCTCCATCTTTCCAAGCGTCGAAAGCGCTCAGTACATGGCGTAAATGAAGTTCGACACCTGCTGAGTTTCCTCATCCGTGGCGCGCAGTTCACCCGCCATACTGCGCCATTCTGCTTCGAGCGCCGCGAGCGAGTCGAGCCCCTGGCGCCTCCAGATGTCCACGAGCGAGGCGATCATGTCGTCCTCGCTCACGATGGGCTCCGGCTCGAAGACATCCTGCAGATAGGACGCGCAGTCAGCGTCGAAGGCCGTGGGAATGAAGCCTTCGACTTCGGGCTTCAAGGGCGCGAGCCGTGTGGCGAAGAACTGGTTCAGGTCGGCATCAGTCAAGTTCATACTCCTTCTTCCAGGATTCATCCATCTCGACCGCAGCCTGCTCGTCGCGATAGAGAATGTAGTTGCCCAGCACGAGCGCGTCGATCTCGGTGCGCATGAAACAACGGTAAGCGTCCTCCGGCGTGCACACAATCGGCTCGCCGCGCACGTTGAACGACGTATTCACGAGCACCGGGCAGCCGGTGAGTTCATCGAATGCGCGCAGCACGGAGAACATGCGTGGATTCACATCGTGCGTCACGGTCTGGATGCGCGCGCTGTAGTCGACGTGCGTGATCGCGGGCACGTCGCTGCGCACCGCATTGACGATCTCCAGCATGTCCTCCGGATCCGCGGCGTCCTTCGGCGTGACGCGATGCGTCTCTTTCACCGGCGCGACCAGCAGCATGTAGGGACTGTCCGCGTCGATATCGAAATAGTCGGCTGCGCGCTCCTTCAGCACGATGGGCGCGAACGGGCGGAACGACTCGCGAAACTTGATCTTCAGGTTCATGCGCGACTGGGTATCGGCGGCACGCGGATCCCCGAGGATGGAACGTGCGCCCAGCGAACGCGGGCCGAACTCCATGCGCCCCGAGAACATGCCGACGATCTTCTCCTGCGCCAGCAGCGACGCCACCTGCTGCGCGCCCTCTTCGCCTTCCGGCAGCGCATGAAACACCGCGCCCTGACGCTGCATGAAGGAGAGGATTTCATCGTCGCGATACGCCGGTCCGATGAAACTCCCGCTTTGTGAATCGCCATGCGGTGCGACTTCGGGACGCGTTCCGCCGAGCACGTTGAAGTCGGCGAGATAGGCCGCGCCAATGGCGCCGCCTGCGTCTCCGGCGGCGGGCTGAATCCAGATCTCGTCGAAAATGCCTTCGCGCAGGATCTTGCCGTTGGCGACGCAATTGAGCGCCACGCCACCCGCGAGACACAGCTTGCTTGCGCCGGTGAGTTGCCTCAGCCCGACACACAGCTTCACCATGACTTCCTCGGTGACCGCCTGGATCGATGCCGCGAGGTCCATCTCGCGCCGCGTGATGCGCGATTCGGGCGTGCGCGGCGGACCGCCGAACAGGTCATGAAAGCGTGCGTTGGTCAGCGCAAGGCCGCGATGGAAGTCAAAGTAATCGAGATCGAGACGGAAGGAGCCGTCTGCCTTGATATCGATGAGATGCTGGCGAATCTTGTCGGCATAGACCGGCTTGCCATAGGGCGCGAGGCCCATCAGCTTGTATTCGCCGCTGTTGACCTTGAAGCCGCAATAGAACGTGAAGGCGCTATACAGCAGCCCGAGTGAATGCGGATAGCGGATTTCCTTCAGGATATCGAGCTTCGAACCGCTGCCGAAGCCGAGACTGGTCGTCGACCATTCGCCGACGCCGTCCACGCACAACACCGCCGCTTCCTGGAACGGCGAAGGAAAGAACGCCGACGCCGCATGCGAATAATGATGTCGCGAGAAATAGATCGGCACGTCGTCGCACGCGAGCATTGCGCGGATCTGTTCCTTGAAGTACGGCTTGACGCCGAAGAAGGACTTGACCGCTTTCGTGAAGAAGGCCTGCGACTCGGGCGCGAAGGCAATCGACGAGCGAATGATGCGGTCCGCGGTCAGCGCCGGATCGTCATAGAACGCAATGGCCGAGAGATCCGTGCCGTCGATCTCCGCCTCTTCGAGACAGTAGTTGATCGCGCCCGCCGGAAAGCCCGGATCGTGGCGCTTGCGCGTGAAGCGCTCTTCCTGCGCCGCTGCGACGATCTCGCCGTCCTTGAGAATCGCCGCCGCCGAGTCGTGATAAAACGCCGAGATGCCGAGTACGTAGCGTGCCATTGTCGTTATCCGATGATGTTTCGAAGCTGATTGGCCAAGGCTTCCCCCACCGCCCGATGCGCGGGCGGTGTCATGTGCACGTCGCCGCGAAAGCGGAAGCCCCGGCGCGTCTCGTCGTCGAACTTCCACAGGTCGTCCACGACGTGATGCACCGGCGCGCCGCACTCGGCCGCCAGTTCGTCGAAACGCTTGCGCACGTTCGCATAACTCGCCGTCTTCTCGACGTATTGATACACCGGCAGCACGGCGATCAGCACCGGCACCTTCACTTCGGCGCGCCAGTGCAGCAGGATCGCGCGCAGCAGCTTCCACGCGTGGCTGTCGGGCGAATCGTATTCGGGCACGGGCTGGAAGCGCGTGAGCTTCTGCACCTTGTCCTTGAACTCCGGCCCCATGCCGTTCACCATCTGACGCGCCTTGGAGAACAGGCCGCCGCCGGGCGCCGGCGTCTGATCCGCCTCGCGATGAAACGGCTGCGGCACAGGCACGCCCTGCAGGTCAATCGCGCCACAGTCCGACAGCTCGAACCACGGCTTCGGCACATAGAGCGGCGCGCCCTCGCGGTCCGACCATTCACGATGCTTCAGGACATTGCGCTGGATGTTCTCCACCAGCACGCTGATGACGACGGCATCGAACTCGATCTTCTTCGCGAACTCGCGATACACCAGATATTGCTGGTCCGTGCCGCTGCCAGACAGGCCGAAGTTGAGCACTTCCGTGTCGGGCAGGTTGTCTTCCAGTACGTCGGAATAGCGCTTGCCGTTGCTGACGCCGTCGCCGGCCGTGAAGGAATCGCCAAAGACCAGCACGCGGCGCGCGTGGCTCTTCTGCGGTGTGGCTTCGTGATTGCAGCGGAAGCCCGCGCCGTTCGTCTTGACGAGATAGCCGCCGCCCTCATGCGGGATCCGCAGCTTCAAACCTGGCACGAAGCGATAGCCGAACATCTCGTCGTACTGCATGAGCTGGCGGTGCAAGGGCGGCGCTTCTGCGCGTGCATTCATCGATCTCTCCGGTTCGCCCGTGGGGCGTCATTGCTTATCCCGCGACGGCCAGTTCGCCCGCGCGCACACCGTTCACGACTTCCGCCACGCCATCGACATAGACGTGACGCGGACTCGATGACGCAAGCAGATGCGCGAAGCCCGCGCTGCCCTCGCCGCCTTGCCATGCGTGCGGCCGGTCATACAGGCACAGATCGGCGCGCATGCCCACGGCAAGCGAGCCGAGATCGCGCAAGCCGAGCGCGCGCGCCGCGCCGTGCGTGAGCGAGTCGATCCACGCATCGCAAGCGGCGGCCGGACAGGCGCCCATCTCTTCCGCGCCCTGCGCGAGCCGGTGCAGCGCGGCGGCATCGAACGAGCAGGCCAGCGCGCGGGCGTTGAGCCAATGTGCCCAGATTCGATGCTCGACCAGCGAGGCCCGCACGAGCGGCGCACCGCACACGAGATTCACATCCGTTTCCGCGATGAACGCCGCGTCCTGGCGCGACACGTCGGCGGGACCGAACAGCGTGGTCTCGCGGCTCAGGATCGACAGGTAGGACAGCAGCCCGACCTCGGTGAAGTAGCGCGTCTGCCGATACTCGCGCTCGTCGTCATGCGAAGGACACAGCTTCACGCACAGGCGCTTGCGCAGACGCTCCGCCGCCGACGCTACCGCAAGCAGCGACGCAGCCGACCAGATGCGCGCGGGCACCACGGCGGGCAGGAGCATGCAGCGCGGATCGGGTGTGTCGAACGAGGCGTGCAGGTCGGCTTGCGGCGGCTCGTCGAGTTCGACGTAGATCAGCCGGCGCAGGCCGCCGCTACCCGCGAATGCGCAGGCATCAGGAAAACCGCGCTGGAACGAGCCGGCGGTGGTGATGCCGTGCGTGAGAAGCAGATTCGAGTGCTCGGGCCATGCGCCGGGCGCGATGCCCGCGTCGGCGTCGATGAGGCCGGGGACGCAGACGAGATCGCCGGCGTCGAAACGGTCCGTGCGTACGGACTCGCGCGGGGCAAGAATCCGTGCGATGCGATCGCCGTCTATCTCCAGGTCGCCGCGCACGAAACGGTGCGTGAGCGAATCGAAATACCACGCATCGGACAGCACCCACTGATTCGCATGGCACGCAAGCTGATCCAGCGCATTCATCTCGGCCCCCGTGTGCGTCATGCCGAGTCCCGGATGCGACTGTCCAGGCAAGAATCGGCACGCACGACGACTGTCCTCGCGCGGCGCACATGCGCCTGTCCGCGATGGCTTCGGTTCAGAATAGAAGTGCTATCCGGCGCGCGCCGCGGGTCTTGCGCGGCGCTTTCCTCGCGTACTGCGGCGGGTTTTGCGTTTGCGAATCCGCGCAGCTTTCCGGAGTGAAAACATTTTCTTCAGCGCGTTGACGGGCCGATGTGCGGAAAGCCACAAAGCCGCAAGCGGCTCAAAGCGTGCCGCTTGACCCGGTGCGATGCATCATGATCGTGCAGAGCGCCTGTTCATGGGGCTTCCGGGCGCTTTCAAGGTGCGTTTTCAGCGCCGTTTTTGTGCATCGCGCCAGCCGGCCGTGGCCGATAGGCGCTATGAAATGGCCGCTGCGCGACCCCGCTTGAACGCCGGCTTTCATTCCGCCGCGCGCCGGGATTCGTGTTCGCGCGCTTCTTCGGGACTTTCGTAGATATACGGCGCAAGTCCGCGGCGCTTCAGCGCATCGCCCAGCTTGAGGCGCAGGAAACTGCTGGTGGTGTAGCGCGTTACGCGCTCGTACAGCGTGTTGACCAGACGCGTGACCATCTCCGAATAGGCGTCGAGCATGTCGGGACGGATCGAGAAGTTGTCGTAGTTCACGATGGCATGCGGACGCGCCCTCGCGCCGCTCAACTGCTTCTCGACTTCGCGCTGGATCGCCTCGACGTCGCTTGCATTCTGCACTTCGTGTCCTTCGAAATTGATGAAGAACAGATTCTTCTCCGCGTCGTAACTGAAGCGTTCCGACAGATCCAGCCGCAGCAGGAGCGTGCGCAAGCCCATCGGTGCATCGCGAAAGATGCGTTCGTCCATCAGGCGCGGCGGCGGGTCCATCAGCGGGGCGAACCCCATCCTTGCGACGATGTCCCGCTCGATATCCACACCCGGCGCCACTTCTGTCAGCCGCAGCCCGTGTTCCGTGAGTTCGAACACGCAGCGTTCGGTGATATAGAGCACGGTCTGGCCGCGCTCGGCGGCGTACCGGCCACTGAAGGTACGGTGCTCCACCGCGTCCACGAACTTGACGCAATCGCCGTCGCGATGGATGCGCAACTGGCCGTCTTCTATCGCGAGATCCAGCTTGCCCGCATTGAAGGTGCCGACGAACACCACTTTCTTCGCGGCCTGGCTGATGTTGATGAACCCGCCCGCGCCCGCCAGCTTGGGGCCGAACTTGCTGACGTTCAGATTGCCTTCGCGGTCGGCCTGCGCGAGACCGAGGAACGCGATGTCGAGACCGCCGCCGTCATAAAAGTCGAACTGATAGGGCTGGTCGATGATCGCCTGCGTGTTGGTGGCCGCGCCGAAGTTGAGGCCGCCCGCCGGAATGCCGCCGATCACGCCCGGCTCGGTGGTCATCGTGAAAAGGTCGATGACCTGCTCTTCGTTCGCGACGCTCGCGATGCCCTCCGGCATGCCGATGCCGAGATTCACGACGCTGTTGGCCATCAATTCGAACGCGGCGCGGCGGGCGATGATCTTGCGTTCGGTGAGCGGCATCGGCGGCACCGAACTCGCGGCCACGCGCAGTTCGCTTGCGAATGCCGCGCTGTAGGGCTCGCCGAAGGTTTGCCAGTGATGGTCCGGCCGCGCGAGCACGACGCAATCCACCATCACGCCGGGGATCTTCACCTGACGCGAATTGAGCGTGTTGGATTCCGCCAGCCGCTCGACCTGCGCGATCACGATGCCGCCCGAATTGCGCGCGGCCATCGCGATGGACAGCGCTTCCAGCGTCAGCGCTTCTTTTTCCATCGTCACGTTGCCGTTGAGGTCGGCGGTGGTGCCGCGCACGATCGCGACATCGATCGGGAAGGTCTGGTAGTACAGGTACTCGATGCCGTCGATGGGCATGAGCCGCACGATGTCTTCGGTGGTGCGTGCGTTCAGCTTGCCGCCGCCGTGACGCGGATCGACGAAGGTACCGAGACCGACGCGCGAGAGCTGACCGGGACGATGCGCGGCGATGTCGCGGAACAGCTGCGAAATCACGCCTTGCGGCAGGTTGTAGGCTTCGATCCGGTTGTCGATGGCGAGCTTCTGCAAGCCCGGCACGAGCCCCCAGTGCCCGCCGATCACGCGCTTGACCAAGCCTTCGTGCGCCAGATGGTTGAGGCCCTTTACCCGGCCATCGCCCTGGCCCGCCGCATACACCAACGTCAGGTCCGCAATGGGCTCGGCGCTCTCGCGAAAGCGTTCTTCCAGCGCCAGCGCCACTTCCTCGGCAAAGCCGATGCCGACGAAGCCGCTCGTCGCGAGGGTATCGCCGGAACGGATCAGCCGCACGGCCTCGTGCGCCGACACGATCTTGCCGCGCTCGACGAGCCGTGCGGTGGAAGGAAACGGCTGGCGGGTCGGCGGGCTGCTGGCGGTCATGGCGTCTCCTGGTTGACGTGATCTGGTGTGCGTCGAGTGCATGCCTCGTGAAGTCTGACCTGATCCGGACGTGCCTGCCTGTGTGGGGCGCCCGCAAATCAGCCGATTTCCGCCGTCATATCTCGACGCGCGCGCCCAGTTCGATCACGCGATCGGCGGGCAGGCGCAGGTAAGCCGCGACATTGCCCACGTTGTGCAGCATGACCGCGAAGAGCCGCTCGCGCCATAACGCCATGCCCTGGCCCGGCGTCGGCACCACGGTTGCGCGGGACAGGAAATAGGAGATCGTCGCGCGATCGAACTTGAGCCCCGACGGACGGCACTTCTCCAGCGCGGCGGGCAGGTCCACTTCGTCCTTGAAGCCATAGTTCACGGTCAACTGGAAACAGCCGTCGCCGAGCGGCTGCAACGAGACGCGGCGCCCTTCCTCGACCCACGGCACCGGCGCGGTCGCGACGGTCAGGAAGACCGTGTGTTCGTGCAGCACGCGGTTGTGCATCAGATTGTTGAGCAGCGAATGCGGCACGCCGTTCGGATCGTTCGACATGAAGATCGCCGTGCCCTCCACGCGCGCCGGCGCCTGCGCATGCAGATTCGACAGAAACTGCTGCAGCGGCATCGTGCCCGCGCGCACGCGCGCTTCCTGCACCATCAGTTGGGCGCCGCGTCCCCAGGTGGCCATGATGGTGAACATCACGAGGCCGATTGCCACCGGAAACCAGCCGCCCTCCGCGATCTTGAGCAGGTTCGCCGAGAAGAACATGGCGTCGATCACGAAGAAGAACGCGGTCGCGAAGAGGCACAGGGCCCAGTTCAAATGCCACGCATAGCGGATCACGAAGAAGGTCAGCACGGTGGTGATGAGCATCGTGCCCGTCACGGCGATGCCGTACGCGGAGCCGAGCGCCGTCGACGAGCCGAAGCCCAGCACGGCGGCCACCACCGCCAGCAGCAAGGTCCAGTTGATGCCCGGCACATAGATCTGGCCGATCTCCCGCGCAGAGGTGTACACGACGCTCATGCGCGGCAGGAAGCCGAGCTGCATGGCCTGCTTGGTCATCGAATACGTGCCGGAAATGACCGCCTGCGAGGCGATGACGGTCGCGATGGTCGACAGCACCACCATCGGATACAGCATCCACGATGGGAACATCCGGTAGAACGGATTCTGCAGCGCCGTTGGATCGGCAATCAGCAGCGCGCCCTGACCGAGATAATTGAGCGCGAGCGCCGGAAAGACCACCGCGAACCAGGTAAGGCGGATCGGCAGTGCGCCGAAGTGACCCATGTCGGCATAGAGCGCTTCGGCGCCAGTCAGCGAGAGCACCACGGCGCCGAGCGCCACGAACGCGAGCCAGCGATGATGCACGCAGAACGCCAGCCCTTCGAGCGGATCGAGCGCGGCGAGAATCTTCGGCATGGCCACGATGTTCACGACGCCCGACACGGCCAGAATCACGAACCACAGCACCATGACCGGCCCGAACACCGCGCCGATGCCCGACGTGCCGTGCTTCTGCATCAGGAACAGCGCGACCAGCGCGACGAGCGTCACGGGCACGACATAGGGCTGCAGGCCGGGCGCGGCAACTTCGAGCCCTTCCACTGCGCTGAGCACCGAGATCGCCGGCGTGATGACGCCGTCGCCATAGAACAGTGCGGCGCCCATCACGCCGATCAGCAACAGCGCCTGCTTGAGGCGCTTCTTCGATTCGACCGACGACGCCGCGAGCGCGAGCAGCGCCATGATGCCGCCTTCGCCGTGGTTATTGGCGCGCAGGATCAGCGTGACGTATTTGAGCGAGACGATCAGTGTGAGCGACCAGAAGATCAGCGAGACGATGCCGATGACGTTGGCTGGCTGCAAGGCGAGCCCGCCTGCGGGATCGAACACGGTTTTGAGGGTGTACAGCGGGCTCGTGCCGATGTCGCCGTACACGACGCCGAGCGCCGCCAGCGAGAGCCCCGCCCACGCCGCGCGGCCGTGCGAACCGGACGCGTGCGGGTCGCCGGCCGGCATGCCGGGTGCAGTCGATCCCATGATTCCTCCCTGCGTTTTACGGGCCGCAGCGCGTGCGGCGGCCGATTTGTCAGAGGATGAGCGTCTGCCTTGTCTCGATAGCAGTATAGGGACGGTTGCGGGCTTGTGTTCGTGTTCGTGCTGGTGTTCGTGCTTGTGTTCGGGTTAGTGCGGTGCAACTCAGGCGTAGCGGATCTGCGCGACGGCGCGCAGGTCGTCGGCGCTTGCCGTGCCGTAGCCGAAGAACTCGAGATAGGCGGGAATCATTTCGAACAGCATGTCGGTGCCTACTTGCACCTTGCAGCCTTTGTCCATGGCCGCACGCAGCAGCGGCGTGTATTCCGACTTCATCACCACTTCGCCGACGAAGGTAGAAGGCGCGATGCGGTCGATATCGAACGGCAGGGGATCGCCCTCTTTCATGCCGAGCGGCGTCGCGTTGACGATCACGTCGAAACCGGCGGGGTCTTTGGTGTCGGTGCGCACGGTCAGCTGCGGATAGTGTTCACGCAGCCGCGACGCGAGTCCTTCCACCGATGCCGTGTTCATGTCGAAGACCGCCAGTTCGGCAACACCGGCGGCGGCGAGTGATGCGGCAATCGGCGAACCGACGCCGCCGCTGCCCAGCACCAGCACGCGCGCCCCGTCGAGCTTGCAACCCTTGCGTTCGACGCCGCGCACGAAGCCCGCGCCGTCGAACTGATCGCCCAGCAAGGTGCCGTCCGGGCGCTTCAGGATGGCGTTGCACGCGCCGGCGATGCGCGCGGTCGGGCTGACTTCATCCATCAGGCCGAGGGTCGTGATCTTGTGCGGCATCGTAACGAGCGCGCCGCGAATGTTGGTGAGCTTGAACAACTGCGGCAGGAAGGCGACGAAATCGTCCGGTTTGACACCCATCGGCATGACGACTGCATCGATGCCCTGCTTGTCGAACCACGGGTTGTAGATCATCGGCGCCTTGAAGGCTTCGGTCGGGTAGCCGAGATGGGCGATGAGAGTGGTCTTGCCGCTGATCATGGCTGCTCCTTGCGCAAAGGTAGGCACCGCGGAAAGCGCGTGCCTCCTCCATGATAGTGCGGTTCGCCAGGATCAGTGGCTCGCGCCGAGGTAGGCCGCCTTGACCGAGGGGTCGTTGCGCAACTGCTCCGCCGGGCCATGTGTGGCGACCCGGCCGTTTTCCAGCACGTAGCCGTAGTCGGCCACGTTGAGCGCGGCCGCCGCGAACTGTTCGACCAGCAGCATCGTGACGCCGTCCGCCTTCAGGCGCTCAATGATGCGAAAGACTTCGTCGACGAGAATGGGCGCGAGGCCCATCGACGGTTCGTCGAGCAGCACGAGATCCGGGTTCAGCATGATCGCGCGCGCCATGGCGAGCATCTGCTGTTCGCCGCCTGAGAGCGTGCCGGCCAGTTGATGGCGACGTTCCTTCAGCCGCGGGAACAGTTCGATCGCGCGTTCGAGATCGGCGTCCACATCGCCCTTCGGACGCGACCATGTCAGGCGTGGGAAAGCGCCGAGCAGGAGGTTGTCGGTGACGGACATCGTCGCGAAGACGCGGCGGCCTTCGGGAGAATGCGCAAGACCCAGGCGCGCGATACGGTGGGAGTCGAGCGAGTCGATACGCCGGGTGTTGCTGCCGACGCCCATGGTGATCTCGCCGTCGGTCGCCTTGATCATGCCGGAGATGGCGCGCATGGTCGTGGTCTTGCCCGCGCCGTTCGAGCCGATCAAGGTGACGACTTTTGCTTTCGGCACGTGAAGCGAGATGCCGTGCAGGACCTTGACTTTGCCGTAGCCGGCGTGGAGGTTGTTGATGGTCAGCATCGTGGGCGGGCTCTCTTCGTCTTCGGCGCGGGTTGTGCGGTGGGTGCTTTTTTCGGGGTGCTTTTTGCGGTTGCTTTTTCTGATTAGATACCCGTGGTGCGCGCTGGTCTATTAGCAACGGCCCTCGCTTGGATCAGGTGATTGGGTCGCGGATGCGGCGCAGGGCGTCGGTGTCCCATCTGCCCATGTCGATTGCGTGCTGAAGCATGCCGAGGGTCAGGGGTTCTGCAACCCGGTAGTCGACCAGTCCCCGCCTCTTGAACAGCCACTTCGTCAGAATTGGAATTCTGATACTGCGGAACGGATAGTAGCGGTTGTAAGCAAAATCGCCCCAGTCGATAGCAAAGCGTTCGAAATATTCCGCAAGTAGGTCCTCTATGTCCTCCGGCGCCATCTGAAGATCTTCTTCCAGCCGGTCACTCAGTTTGAATGGCTGGCGTTTTGGGTTACAGCCGTAATTTTGAATCAGCGCCTCAAAATCAGGCGAGAGTGCTAATGGTTGCGTCATTGCATTTGTAGTCAAGAGCTTGGATTGCCGATGCGCCGCAGCGCGTCAGTGTCCCATCTGCCCACGTCGATTGCGTGCTGGAGCATCCCGAGGGTCAGCGGTTCCGCAACCCGGTAGTCGACAATGCCCCATCTCTTGAACTGCCACTTGGTCAGAAACGGAATTCTGATTCCCTGGAACGGGAAGTAGCGATTGAAAGCGAAATCGCCTGGATCGACGGCAAATCGTTCGAAATACTCCACGAAGAAATCCTCTAAGGCTTCGGGGGACATTTCGAGATCTTCCAACAGACTGTGACTCGGCTTGAATAGTGAACATTTTGGATTGTGTCCATGCTTGCGAATCATTCCCTCAAGGTCAGCGGAGAGTGCCAAGGGTTCTGTCATGTGATCGACCTGTGGCGTTCTGCAAGACTTCACGGGCACTTACTCTCTTCGCCGACTCGTCGCAGCTCGTCAGTGTCCCATCTGCCAATATCGATAGCGTGCTGGAGCATTGCGAGAGTCAATGGCTGCGCCTCTTTATAATCGATAACGCCCCACCGTTTGAGCAGCCACTTTGTCAGGAAAGGAATTCTGATTCCGCGGTACGGAAAGTATCGATTGAAGTCGTAATCGCCCAGATCGACGGTGAAGCGTTCGAAATACTCTTCGAGCAGATCCGCCGCCGACTCTGGAAGCATTTCAAGGTCTTCGTCCAGACGGTCACTGAGGACAAGAGGCTGATGACCTGACTTGTAGCCGTGGTTCAAGACGACTGCCTCCAACTCAGCCGAGAGTGCCAAGGGTCGTGTCATTGATTCTGTCCTGCGGTCGAACGAGCGAGTTATAGCGGAGCATGGTTTTTATCTGAATCACAACGAGATCGTAGGCGACGACAGGCATCGAAAGAAAAGGCAGCCATCTACCTACGAAAGCACCGAGATGGCTGGTATGTCTGACTCGCGGCAGTAAGTAGCCCACGAGCGTAGGGAGGCGTTTCTTCATCTTGACATTCAGGAATTCCCGACAGATTACAGAAGCGAGTGATGTTCCTGGAATAGTGCCTTTTGGCTTTAATCGCGTCCCCAGCATTGGCGCGCCCAACACAATCGCAAACACAGCAGCAACCTCAACGACATCGAAGTGCTCGCAGATAGTCTCCACAAGCACGCAGAGATAAAGCTCCTCCTTCGTGAGATCATGCAGGTCCCCATAGCTATACAGGGAGGCCGATAACTCCCCATCGCTAATGAGCGCTTCGTAGCTCACGTCCCACCGCCGTTATCGAAACTGCCGCAGATCGATCACGGCCGTCACCGCGCCCATTGCGCCGCCGGTGATGCTTTGCGGGAAGTACTCCTGCTTCATGGTGGTGAAGGAGAGACTGACCGTCTCGATTGCCATGCTGCCTCCACCGGCCGGAGACACGTGGGTGATCACTACATCGCCAAGAGTTATCCGAAAGTATTCGAACGGCACCCCACCCGCTTTACGCAAGGTCAGCCTGACCTGCCTGATGCGTGTCCCGTTGAAGCAGTACACTGCGAGATTGGGCGAAGCGCGATCAATCTGGTGTATGAACGTCAGGTCTCCAGCACTGGCTTTGGATGCCCCGCCACCCGACCCTGACATGTTCGCCGCGTTCTGCCGAATATCCCAGTTCCACGAACTGGCCTGAATGGCACGAGGGTGCATTGCGTCCTGCGATTCGCCCTCGATACCGTCGATGTCTACAAAAATATCGCCAGACATGGATCTCCGCGCGCGGCCGAGGAAGCCGCTCCTCAGCGGCGGAATATCCTGACCGCTGAAGTCGGGATAAGTCGAGGTGAAGGCAGCTTATCGCCTGCGCGAAAACCTGATAACCCCGAAATATCCGAAATCGCCTTCACACCGCCTCAGCCGCCTGCCCGCCCAGATAGGCCTCTATAACCTTCTCATTCGCCTGAATCTCGGCAGGCTTTCCCTCGGCGATCTTCTGCCCGAAATCCAGCACCGAAACGATGTCGCACACGCTCATCACCACATCCATGTGATGCTCGATCAGCACCACCGTAATGCCGTGATTTCGCACCTTGCGAATGATCGCCACCAGCTCGCGGATATCCGGCGCAGTCAGCCCCGCCGCCGGTTCGTCGAGCAGCAGCAGTTGCGGATCGAGCGCCAGCGCCCGCGCAATTTCAAGCAGACGCTGCTTGCCATAGGGAAGATTGCGGGCCTCCTCGCCGGCCACATGTTCCAGTCCCACGAAGCGCAGCATGTTGAACGCCCGCTCCCGAGCCGCAAGCTCTTCGCGCCGGTAACGCGGACTCATCACGCCGACATCCGCAAGGTTCGACCTGAACGTATGATGCAAACCAACGAGCACGTTCTCCAGCGCCGTCATCTCGCCGAACAGCTGCACGTTCTGGAACGTCCGCGCAATGCCCGAAAGCGCAATGCTCGATGAAGTGCGCCCCGCAAGTGACTGTCCCTCGTACTCGATGGCGCCCGCCGTCGGCACATAGATTCCTGTCAGCACGTTCATCATCGTGCTCTTGCCCGAGCCGTTCGGTCCGATCAGCCCGTGGATCGTGCCGCGCCTGACCATCAGGTTCACGTCGTTGAGCGCCTTCAGTCCGCTGAACTGCATCAGCACGCCGCGCACGTCGAGGATCGCATCCGTGCCCGCCGCCTCGACCGCCGATACCGCATCGTCCTCGCGCGTCTGGTGGGCGAGTTCTTCGGTATCCACCTTGGTCACGCGCACGCGGCCGAGATTCAGTGTCTTGCGCACAAAGCCGACAATGCCGTCCTGCAGGTAGTACACGACGAGCAGGATCATCAGGCCGAAGATCGTCAGACGCCAGTCGGTCAGTGCCTCGATCCAGAACGAGAACACGGCGAGCCCCGCCGTGCCGATCACCGGCACCGCCACGCGCTGCAAGGTCGTGGTCTTGCGGGCCAGCGCCAACACGGCGCCCGCTACTACGATAACGGCCAGCGCCGTGGCAACCACACGAAAGTTCGAGATATCGTCGAGCAACTTCGGCAGCAGCACGATCACCGTCGAGCCGATGATCGCGCCCGTCCGCGTCTTGCGCCCACCCATGATGATGGCGAGCAGGAACAGGATGGTCAGTTCGAAGTTATAGGTATTCGGCGAGATGTACTGCTCCGAATACGAATACAGACAACCGGCGAGCCCCGCGAAACCCGCGCTGATCACGAACGCATACACCTTGTAGCGATACACCGACACGCCCATGCAATCGGACGCAATCGGGCTGTCGCGCAACGCTTCGAACGCGCGGCCCAGATGCGACTTCAACACCCGGTGCACGACGATCAGCGACACCACCAGCAGCGCCGCGACGAGCCAGTAGTACTGGACTTCATCGAGCCGATGCCCGGCGAACGACGGCTTCGGGATCTTGAGCCCCATCGGGCCGTTGGTGAGGAAATCCATCTCGTTGATGAGGATCTGGATGATCGTGCCGAACGCGAGCGTGACCATCGCGAGATAGGGACCGGACACGCGCAGCGCGGGCAATGCGAGGATCGCCCCGAAGCCGGCGGTGACGAGGATCGAGAGCGGCGCGGTCACGTAGAACGGCATGCCGAGCTTGATGAACAGCACGCCCGCCGTGTAGGCGCCCACGCCGAACAGCCCCGCATGACCCAGCGAAACCTGGCCGGTGTACCCCACCACGATATCGAGCCCGAACAGCAGGATCGCGTAGATCATGATGGTTTCGACGAGATGGATGTAATACGGATTGCCCGACGCCAGCGGAAACACCACCAGGGCGGCCAGGCCGACGAGCGCTGCGATCCAGTTCTTTGCTTTCATCGTGGCCGCCTCAGACTTTCTTGATCGCAGTCTTGCCGAACAGACCCGCGGGCTTCACCGCCAACACGATCAGCAGCAGCACGAGTCCCGGCACGTCCTTGTAGCCGGTGGAGATATAAAAGCCGGTCGTCGTCTCGGCGATGCCGAGGATCATCCCGCCCACGATGATGCCCATGCCGCTCGACAACCCGCCGATGATCGCCACCGCGAACGCCTTGAGGCCCAGCACCGCCCCCATCGTCGCGCCCGTCAGTGTGAGCGGCGCGATCAGCACGCCGGCGAACGCGGCCGTCAGCGACGACAGCGCATACGAGAAGGTAATGACGAGCCCGGTGTTGATGCCCATCAGCGCAGCCGCGTCGCGGTCATTGGCGGTCGCGACCACGGCCTTGCCGAAGATCGTCTTGCGATTGAAGAACTCGACCGCGAGCATCATGACGAGCGCGCCGCCGACCACGAGCAGTTCCATCGGCAGCACGTTCGCGCCGAAGACCTTGAGGGGCGCTTCCGGCAGCGGCGAAGGAAAGCGCAGGTCGTCGCGGCCCCATACGTTCTCCGCCACATTCTTGAAGATGATGCCGAGCGCGATGGTCGACATGATCCAGCCGAACTCCGACTTGATCCGGATGGCGGGCCGCACGCCGATGCGCTCGACGAACGAACCCTGCACGAGCCCGAACAGGCAGACCAGCGGAATCATCAGCCAGTAGTTGACGCCCGCCGAGACCAGCGTCAGGCCGACGAGCGCGCCGAGCATCAGCGCGTCGCCCTGGCCGAAGTTCAGCGTGCCCGACGTGGCGAACGTGAGTTGGTAGCCGAATGCGATCACGGCGTAGATCATGCCGAGCGCAATACCGCTGTAGACGAGTTGCAGGAGGATCATCGTCGGGGACCAGAAAGAGCATGAAAAAGCCGCACTCGCCTTTTTGGCGAGCGCGGCTCATATCCATATGCCGGAACGGCCGGCCTTAGTTCGCGGCCGTCGTCTGCTTGGTGCGCAGCGTGCTGCCGCCCTTCTTGTCGGCGTCGTAGGCATAGACCACGCGGCCGCCCTTCACCTCGCCCACCACCGGCACGTTCGGGCTGATCGCCTCGTGGTCGGTCTTCGTGAACGGCTTGTCGTAGACCATCACCACGCCTTCCACCTTCGTGTTCAGGTTCTCCAGCGCTTCCTTGACCTTCGGGCCATCGGTGCTGTTGGCCTGCTTGATCGCCGCCGCGAGCAGATACACCGAGTCATAGCCCTGCGCCGCCGACACCGGCGAATCGATGCGTTCGTTCTTCGGCTTGAACTCCTTCAGATACGCTTCGATGAACGCCTTGCGCTTCGGCGTGTTCGCTTCCTGAATGAAGGTCTGCGGCATGCGCGCGCCTTCGCCGTTGCTGCCGGCATTGTCGATGTAGTTCGCCATCGAAAGCGTCCAGCTGCCGATCAGCGGCACCTTCCAGCCAAGCTTCGCCATGCCGTTCGCGATCTGCGCGAGTTCAGGTCCGATGCCATAGGTCAGCACGGCCTCGGCGCCCGCTTCCTTCGCCTTCAGCAACTGGGCCGTCATGTCGACGTCCTTGATGTTGAACTTCTCGACCGCCACCGGCTTGACGCCCTTCGCGGCCAGCGCCTTCTCCAGATCCTCGCGGCCGAGCTGGCCATAGTTGGTCGAATCGGCGAGGATCGCGACCTTCTTGAAGCCGCGCTTCGTGACCGCTTCCTCGACGATCATCGGCGCCTGGATGCGGTCGGCTGCGGCGTTGCGGAACACGTAGTTGTCGGGCTGGTCGTCGAACTGCTTGGTCACCACCGTGCCGGTCGCGACGTTGTTGAACACCGGGATCTTCGCTTCCTGGAAGAAGCGCTGCGAAGCGAGCGCTACGCCGGTGTTGATGTAGCCCACCACCGCGACCACCTTCTCCTTGTTGATGAGTTCCTGCGCGATCTGCACGCCGCGCTCGTTCTTGGCTTCGTCATCGCGTTCCACCAGCACGATCTGGCGTCCGAGCACGCCGCCCGACTTGTTGATCTCGGCGGTCGCGAGACGCACGCCGTCGCGCATGCTCACACCCATGGACGACGAACCGCCGGTGAACGGCCCATCGACGCCGATCTTGATCGGGTCGGCCGCGTGCGCCAACGAAAATACGCCGAATGCGAGCACGCCCGCGATGAGCTTCATCTGCATACCCATGTGTGTCTCCGTCGCCTCAATTGTTATGAGAAGGTCGGCGCGACGAACCATCGGCGCGCGTGCCCGGTCCCGCTGCTTGATGCTCGCCGGCGCATGCAACGCTGTTAAGTGCGGTCTGCGTTATCGATTACATCGGCTTTGACCGATATTAGAAAAATGTAAGGATATGACCATATTCGGACATACCCGAGGGCGCGCGCGCTGGCACACACCCGGTGCATCGCACCGGTGCATGGCCTGGAATAAAGGGAAGTCGAGTCGGATGCGGGATGCGCCTGAACAGCATCCCAAAGCTTTTTGACGGCGTAACGAAAGGCGTCGGTTCGCGGGTATACGCGTAGCTACATGCCCCAGCGCAATCCCGCCGTGTGCACCGGGCTGTCCCAATGACGGGTCATCTCGTCGTCGAGCGTGCACAGTGTGATCGAGGCTCCCGCCATTTCGAGCGACGTGGTCAGCGCGCCGACCTGCGAACGCGCGATGCCGAGACCGCGTCCGTCGAGCCACCTGCGCACGGCGTCGTACAGCAGATACAGTTCGCCCAGCGCCGTGCCGCCCAGTCCGTTGACGAGCACGAGCAGGCGCGCATCGGCGGCGGGCTTCAAGTCCTCGACGATGGCTGTCAGCAGCTCGTCGGCGATCGCATCGGCCGTGGCGAACTTCGCGCGCCTGCGCCCCGGCTCGCCATGAATGCCGACGCCAATCTCGATCTCGTCGTCGCCGAGCGAGAACGTCGGCTTGCCGGCGGCAGGCACCGTGCAACTCGAAAACGCGACGCCCATCGACGCGATGCGCCCCGCCACGCGTTCTCCGAAAGTGCGGCACGCTTCCAGGTCCGCGCCCGTTTCGGCGAAGCTGCCGACCAGCTTCTCGACGATCACCGTGCCCGCGACGCCGCGCCGGCCCGTCGTGAAGCTCGAGTTCTCGACGGCGACATCGTCGTTGACGAGCACCGTGGCGTTGGGCATCTCGCAGAGCTCGGACGCCATCTCGAAGTTCATCACATCGCCCGAATAATTCTTCACGATGAACAGCACGCCCGCGCCGGTGTCGGCGGCTTGCGCGGCGGCCAGCATCTGGTCCGGTGTCGGCGACGTGAACACCTGGCCCGGACAGGCGGCATCGAGCATGCCGTAGCCGACAAAGCCGCCGTGCAGCGGCTCATGCCCCGAACCGCCGCCCGATATGATGGCGACCTTGCCCGGCTTGAGCGTCTTACGCACGATGAACGCCGGGTCGCTGTTCACCGTGACGAGATCCGCATGCGCGGCGCCGAAGCCCGCGAGACTTTCGCTCAGGAAGTCATCCACGCGATTGATGAACTTCTTCATGTCTCCGTCTCCTTGTGAGGTTCAGGCCGCGTCTTGCGCGAGGTGCGCGCAGACTGCCGCGATCATGAGCTGACTGGAACGCGCGCCTGGATCGATGTGACCGCGCGAGCGTTCGCCGAGGAACGAAGCGCGCCCCTTGGTGGCGAGCATGTCGCGCGTGGCGAGCATGTGCTCCTCCGCGACGCGCGGCAGCGCGTCCAGCACGTCCGCTCTCGACGCATTCGCGTCGGCCAGCGCGGTGAAGCGCTGTGCCACGGGAATCAGGACGTCCATCATGGTCTTGCTGCCGGTCGAGGTCTTGCCGCGTTGCCCGACTGCCTCGACGCCCGCCGCGAAAGCCCGCGCGAAGGCGGCGACGCTGTTGGCGCCGTCATCGACCGGCGTCTTGGCCATGCCGGTCAGCATCGAGAAGAACAGCGGTCCGGACGAACCGCCGACCGTGGAAAGCGTCTTGGCCGCCGCGAGCTTCAGCGCGGGCGCGAACGCTTCGGCTTCGATCTGCGCGCGCATGGCCACGAGTGCATCCATGCCGCGCAACAGGTTGATGATGTGATCGCCGTCGCCGATCGCCTGATCCAGCGACGCAATTTCGTCTGCATGTTCCTTGAGCGACGCGTGCGCCGCGTCGATGCACGCCATGACCGTCTTGCCGTCCATGCGCCGATCCTCCGTTCACGGGCAGAGTGAGCTGAGAGGATACCGCGTCGTGCCGGGTCACGTGGTTTGTCGAGCGGACGCTTCAGGTCCACGGAACATGCACACGGTCCAGATCCCGGTCGAGCTGATACGCGGCGCTGATGAGCGCGAGATGCGTGAGCGCCTGCGGGAAGTTGCCGAGTGCTTCGCCGCTCGTCGCCACTTCCTCGGAGAACAAGCCGACATGATTCGCATAGGCGAGCATCTTTTCGAAGACCAGCCGGCCCTCGTCGACGCGGCCCGCACGCGCCAGCGCCTCCGCGTACCAGAACGAGCACGCGGAAAAGCCGCCTTCCGTGCCGGGCAGACCGTCCAGCGTCGGGCCGCGCGTATAGCGGAAGATCAGCGGATCGACGCGCAGTCCACGGCCGATGGCATCCAGCGTGCCGATCCAGCGCGGATCCTTCGGCCCGATGAAGCGCACCAGCGGCATCATCAGCGTGGAGGCGTCGAGCGTATCGGAATCCGGGGTCTGCACGAAGCTCTGCAGTTCCTCGTTCCAGAAGTGCTCGTGGATGTCGCGATGAATCTCGTCGCGGGTGCTGAACCAGCTTGCGAGCGGCGCGGGCAGTGAACGCTTCTCCGCGAGACGCAGCGCGCGGTCCACCGTGACCCAGCACATCAGCCGCGAATGCAGCAGCGGACGCGTGCCGTTGCGGAACTCCCAGATGCCGTTGTCCGCATCGCGCCAGTGCTCGACCACGTAATCGACGGTGCGCGTGACGTGCCGCCAGCCCTCGTATGAGATCGCGGCGCCATACTTGTTGTACAGATAGAGCGAGTCGAGCAGCGCGCCATAGACATCCAGCTGAATCTGCGCACGCGCCTCGTTGCCGATCAGTACCTGTCCGCGGGCATCGCCCACGAGGCTGTCGAGACTGGCTTCCGCGAGCGCATCCTCGCCGTCGACGGAATACATCACACGCAACTGCCCATGGGAACTGCAATCGCGGCTGCGTTCGGCGATCCACTTCATGAAGCCCTCGGCCTCGCCGGTATAGCCGAGCCGCAACAGCGCATACACGCTGAAGGCGGCGTCGCGGATCCAGGTGAAGCGGTAATCCCAGCGGCGCGAACCGTCCTGCGCCTCGGGCAATCCGAAGGTCGGCGCCGCGACAATCGCGCCAAACTCCTCCGAACTCAACAGCTTGAGCGTCAGCGCCGAACGCAACACGACTTCGCGATAACGCCCGCGATACGTCGAGCGCGCCGACCAGGTCTTCCAGTAGTCGATCGTCGCCGCCAGCACCGCATCGTGTTCCGCCTCGATGTCCGCGAGGCCTTCCGGCAAGCCGAAGGCAAAGCATACGCAGTCGCCTTCTTCGAGGTCGAGCGTGGCGCAGGCGCGCGTGCCGTCGAGCGACAGCGGCACATTGGCGAGCAGTTGCACGGGCGACGAGCCATCGGCGGGAATGAATTCGACGCCCCGCTCCACCGCCCGCGCCTCGTGCGCCGCGCGCGCATAGTCGAAGCGCGGATCGCAGTTCACCTCCAGCGTCATGCGGCCATAGACGAGCCGCACGATGCGCAGCACGCAGTTCGGCGTCTGATCGGCGCGCGGCGCGTCGGCGGCCACCGGCATCAGGTCGAGCAGTTCGCAGACGCCGTCGCCCGTCATGAAGCGCGTGAGCAGCACGTTGGTCTCGGGCAGATACATCTGCTTGACGTTGGCATGCTGCGCGCGCGGCGTGATGGCGAACGAACCGCCGCGCTCGCCGTCGAGCAGCGCGGCAAACAGCGTCGGTGAGTCGATACGGGGAAAGCACATGAAGTCGAGCGCGCCGCGCAGCGAGACCAGCGCGGCCGTCTTCATGTTGCCGATCATGCCGCGCCCATCGACAGGCAACGCGACCGGTGGAACCTGCTGGGGATGATGTCCCATGACGATGTGCTCCCGGCGAGCCGTGGTTGGCGTCGTCGAAACGGAGCAAGTCATATTCCTGTCGCGCGCGCCAGAAAGCATCAGAGCGCGACAAAGCCTGGACAGATCAGCGCGCGGCGGCTTGCTCGGAGGTGCCTGCGGCGGGTTCAGCCGGCGCGCTGCCGAATATCGGGGCGCTCGCTGCGCCGTCCTGTGCGGCCAGCGACGTAGTGTGCGGCACCGGTGCCGCCGCAGTACGCGAATGGCCGATGCCCGCGATATAGACCACCGCCGCCACGGCCACGCCTATCAACACCGCTGCCACGGCAAAGCCTGACGACTTTCGCCTCATTGTTCCTCCTGATCGGATACGATGTCCCCGGCCCGCGGGCCGGCCCCGCGCCGATGGTAGCAGCGCCGCCCGTCCAGGCCGCGTGGGCCGCCGCGCATTGCAGCACAGATCGATCAAAAACCTGACCCGAGGGACATTCATGCACGCCGTCACGGCCTTCAATCTGGTGCTCATCTCGTTGATCGCGATCATCGCGCTCGAAGTCCTCGCGCGCAGGCTGCGTCTGCCGCCCGCCGCCGCGCTGCTGATCGGCGGCGTCGCCATGGCCTTCGTGCCGGGATTGCCGAAGTTCGAACTCGATCCCGAACTCGTGCTGGTCGTGTTCCTGCCGCCGTTGCTCATGTACGGCGCGTATTTCTTCGTATGGGACGACTTCAAGCGCAACCTGAGCGGCATTCTGCTGCTGGCAATCGGCGCCGTGGCCTTCACCACCTTCGTGGTCGGCGTGGCCGTGCATCTCGTGGTGCCATCGCTGCCCTGGGCTGCCTGCTTCGCGCTGGGCGCGGTCGTCTCGCCGCCCGATGCCGTCGCCGCCAAGGCCGTGCTCGAACGGGTCGCGTTGCCGCGGCGGCTGATGGTGCTGCTCGAAGGCGAGAGCCTGCTCAACGACGCAGCCGGCCTCGTGCTGTTCCGCTTCGCGCTTGTCGCGGCCATGAGCGGCGTCTTTAGCGCGCCGCGTGCCGTCGCCAGCTTTGCGGGGCTCGCGATCGGCGGCGTGGTGGTCGGCATCGTGGCGGGGTACATCGCCGTGAAGCTGATGCGCGCGCTCGCCGACGACTATCTCGTCATCACCACCTCGATGCTCACCGCGTGGGTCAGCTATATGGCGGGCGAGATGCTCGGCGTGTCCAGCGTGATCGCCACGGTGACCTGCGGCATGATGGTCGGCTGGCATCAGCACGAAGTGTTTTCGGCGGCGCAGCGCATGCGCGGCACGGCCTTCTGGCAGGTCGTCGTGTTCGTGCTGGAGGCGCTCGTGTTCGTGCTGATCGGCCTGTCGCTGCGCGGCATCGCGCTGCGCCTGGGCGGCGTCGGCGATGCCTTTTCGCTGCTCGGGCCTGCGTCGGCCGCGGTGATCGGCGTCGTGATCGTCTCGCGCTTCGTGTGGGTGTTCGGGGTCGAGGGACTGAAAGGCATCGTGTGGACGCTCAAGGGTCGCAAGCATGCGAATGCGGGCGCGGATGCCGAAGACGCCCGCGCCATGAAGCCCGACTGGCGCGCGGCCACCGTGGTCAGCTGGGCGGGCATGCGCGGCGTCGTGACGCTCGCGGTCGCGCTCTCGCTACCCGAGGACATGCCGGGCCGCGACCTGATCCTGTTCGCGGGCTTCGCGGTGATCCTCGTCACGGTGCTGCTGCAAGGCGCGACGATCGGCCCGCTGATCAAATGGCTCGCGCTCGCGGCGGGGCACGAACGCTCGGCGCGGCATCTGAGCGAGCCGCAGGCGTGGGCGCGCATGGAAACCGCGCAACTGGCCGCCATTCAGCCGCTCGTCAGGGACGCGAATGGCGAGGTCATTCACCCGCGGCTGCTGGAGCAGTACACCTATCGCGCGGATTTGTCGTCGCGCTTCCAGAACGAGGAAGACTTCCCGACCGAGGCACGTCATGCGCACTACGGTGTCGTGCTCGCCGCCATCGCCGCAGGGCGTGCCGAGTTGCTGAAGATGCATCGCGGCGGGCAGATTCATGACGAACTGCTGCATTCGCTCGAACGCGACCTCGATCTGCAGGAGATCATCGCGCTGCATTCTCGCGGTGCGTGATCAGTTGCCGGCGTCGCGGGAATGAGCGGGCGCGGCGAGCGGCAGGTCTTCCGGCGTTTCATCGCCCGACATCCAGGCGAAACTCGTGACCGCCGCGCGCGCGTTGTTACGCAGGCGGATGATCCATTGCCCGGGCGGCGCTGCTTGCGCCGTGGGCTGAACGGCGACGAGGATCATCGGCCGGGCGCCGCGCGCGCCCCGGCCGAGATGCACCACGCTGCATAGTGTCTCCGCGCGCCGCATGCAGACGCCGATCTCACCGCGCGTAAGCCACGCACTGCCGACGCCGTCCGGCGTGACCACTTGAATGTCGATGTCCGGTTCTGCGCCGGCGCCGTCGAGCCAGATCTCCGCGAAGCTCGGCGACGCGCAACCAGCAGGCACCGGCCACGGCAACGCAGCCTGCGTGATGATGGTTCGGGTGTCGCGGCACGGCGCCCAGTTGTCCGTACCGGACGGAAGAATGATGGAGCACGCGCCGATGTCCATCAGCTCGTCGAGCGCGCCTTCAATCAGCGAACTGCCGTCCTGCTGCCACGCGACGTCGCCGGCGTTCATGCTGACGAGCGGATGGCTGCGCGGCCCGCCAATATCGTGTGCCCGCTGCGCCACATAGCGGACGGCGTCGAGCAGGCTGGCATCCGGGCTGGGCCCGACGCCGCCACGCAGCGTGTGGCCGCGCGCAGCGTGGCGGAGCTGTACTCCGATCATCGGCGGGCGTTCCTCAGGGCCTGCGGGCGGACCCGGACGATGCGCAAGCGCCTCACTCGACGCGGTGCATGCATCGCTCAATAGCGCGTTCATCCGGTTCTTCAGCAGTTCACCGCCGTACCCGAGACCGCGCGCGCTGTTCACTGCATCGTTCTGGTTCCAGAAGCAATGAAAGCGCGTGTCCGTGCCGAACGAATACTGCGCGTGACGCCGATGAAAAAATGAAAGCTCCTCTTCACACACGCCCACGATCATGCGTGCCGGAAAAGCGCAGGCCGGTACGGGGCTGAGCGCGGCCCTGCCGTGAGGACGCACGCCGTTCGACGGCGCGAGCGTCGCCATTCCGGTCAGCCGTTCGATTTTTCCGGAAAGATCGGTTCCGAGCCGTGTGAAGAATTCGCGCGTGACGTGAGCGGTGCAAAAACGCGTGCTGTCGAGCCTGTCCGGAGGTTCGCGATACAGCGCGGACATCCAGATCCAGTCCTGCCAGCCATGGCGATCGATTTCCTGTGCGAGCTGCCGCGCCGTGACGCCGCCCCGTTTCAGTTCGAGCGCGATCGGCATGCGTTCGTCCGACCCGCCGCCGCGATGGCCGCGCCTGCCCAGGTATGCCCACACGAGATAGGGGTCGAGCCGGATCCCGGACGCGAGCGTCTGGCGGGCTGCTTCGCCAAACACATCGCGGGGATCAGCCCTCTCCCAATGCGGCGCCATGCCTGTTTCCCTTTTTTTATCCGTGTCGCCGTAGCTTGAACGAGGTTGACCTCGAGCTTCACGGCAACACAACTCATCTGTTTATTTCGGGTAACGAAATTCAAAGCGCGCCCGATCAGGGCATACCGTAGTCACTCGGCGCGCGCTTGGCAAGCGGGATTGCCCTTGCCTTTCGCACGCAAGGTGGCTCCTCCGACATTACGCACACGATTGCGGTGTACCGAGTGTTATGGGGCAAGTGCTTCATTCGACCGCGCGCGGGTCCGGTTCGGGAAACACGGGCGAGAGCGTCCGCGCATCGCGCGACGTCTTCTTTCTGCGCGCCAGCAGATTCAGGCCTTCGACAAAGCCCGCGAAGCCCATCGCGGCGTAGATATAACCCTTGGGCACATGCGTGCCGAACCCTTCGGCAATCAACGTCATGGCGATCACGAGCAGGAACGACAGGGCCAGCGTCACCACCGTCGGATTGCGTTCGATGAAGCGCGACAGCGGTTGCGCTGCAAACAGCATCGTCGCGACTGCGAAGATGACGGCGATGAACATGATCGGCAGATGCTCGGTCATGCCGACCGCCGTGATGATGCTGTCGACGGAGAATACGAGGTCGAGCAGCAGGATCTGGCCAATCGCGGACCAGGCGGTCATCGTGGCGACACTCGACGCGACGCCCGGCGCATCGTGCGCGCCCTTCCCGACGTGATGATGCATCTCCTTGGTCGCCTTCCACACGAGAAACAGGCCGCCCGCCAGCAGGATCAGGTCGCGCCAGGAGAAGGCATGATCGAACAGCGAAAACACGGGTGCGGTGAGACGCGCGATCCACGCGACCGTGCCCAGCAGCGCAAGACGCATCACGAGGGCGAGCATGATGCCGATGCGCTGCGTGCGCGCGCGTTGCTCGACGGGAAGCTTGTTGCTGAGAATCGAAATGAACACGAGATTGTCGATCCCGAGCACCACTTCCATCACGATCAAGGTGACGAGTGCGGCCCAGACGGCGGGATCGGTGGCAAGCGCAAGAAGATATTCCATGAATTTTTTCTGGAGGTTGGTCAGCTGAGGAATGCTGCCATCATCCACAGTCCGTCTCGACGGAAAAATCAGCGATAATCGAAACGGTACTTCGGTTTTTCCGAAGCTGGAGTGACGCCAACGCCGCCGGGGAATATTCGCATGCTCAATTATCGTCACCTGCACTACTACTGGGTTGTCGTCAAGGAAGGCGGTTTCGCGCGCGCCGCCGAACGGCTCGACATGGCCGTGCAGACCATCAGCGCACAAGTGCGCGAGCTGGAAAAGTCACTCGGGCATCAGTTGCTCAAACCGGCGGGACGCGGCGTCACCATGACCGAAGCGGGCCAGGCCGCGTTCGCCCGTGCCGAGGAAATCTTCCAGCTGGGGCAGATGATTCAGGACGAGGTGCGCGAAGCGGCGAGCGGCACGCTGGCACGGCTCGCGGTCGGCCTGTCGGACGGCATCTCGAAGCTCGCCGCGCATGCGTTGCTTGCGCCGGTCCTCGAAAATCCTTCGCTGCGGCTGTTGTGTCATGAAGGCGAGACCGACGAACTCCTCGGCGAACTGGCGCTGCATCGGCTCGATCTCGTCCTGTCGAGCCATCCCGCGCCGCATAACCAGAACCTGCGGCTGACGAGCGAGCGGCTCATCGCGTCGCCGGTGGATTGGTACGGGCCTGCGTCGATCGTCCGCAAGAGCGCCATCGACCGCTTTCCGGAAAGTCTCGCCACGCTGCCAATGCTTCTGCCCACGGGTCACTCCTCGCTGCGCGCGCGGCTGGATCGGTGGCTGGAAACGCAGGCGATTGCGCCGCGCATCGTCGGCGAATTCGAGGACAGTGCACTGATGGCGGTATTCGGCGCGCGCGGGCTCGGCGTGTTTCCGCTCGCCGAATACGGCGCCGGCGACGCACCCCTGCTGCGCGGTCTGCGCTGGCTCGGCCGCTCGCCCGACGTGAAGGAAGAGGTGCATGCCATTGTCTCGCGGCGCGGGCGACATCATCCGTTGACACAACAGGTACTCGCCAGCGCGCTCGGCTAACTTCGGTTTTTTCGAAGTCTTGTTTCCATCCACTCTGCTTTTTCGAAGCGCTGCCGCCTCTTAATCTGAACCTCACGTTCACCAAGGAGGCGTTCATGAAAGTCCTGTTCAAGTCCCGCGACCCCGAAGCCATCGCGATGCACGAACTGGCGAAAACCCGCAGCGAATTCGTTTTCCGGCGTCTGGCGTGGCTCATTTCCAAGGCGACGGTCAGCCTGTCGGACATCAACGGGCCGCGCGGCGGCCTTGACAAGCGCTGTCAGGTGGAAGTGCAGGTCAGCAAGGAGAACAAGGTCGTGGCGACCTCGATCGCCCGAGACTGGCGCGGCGCGATCGATCTCGCGCTCGCTCGCGCAGTGCGCTCGCTCGTGCGCCGCCGTCAGCAGGTCAAACCAAAGACGCGGCGTGTGCGTGCCGGCAGCATCGCGTGGAATCTGACGCCGGAACCGGAACCGGCGCTGCAGGCCGCCGTGGCGCCGCGCATCCGCATGCTGCGCAGGCTGGCGGCGGGTAACGTGTGATGAAGCCCACGCGGACTCGCGCCGCGTAGAAGCGAACTTCAGGCGCTCGCGTCGCGGCGAGCGCCTGTCCGCCTGTTAGCGTTCGGCCACTGCGACGCGCGGCCCGCGCTCCGCCAGCCGCCCGTCGAGTTCGGCCTTGCCGTACTGGATGGCGTAGTTCTCGGCAGCCTGTGCCGTCGGGAACGAACGGAACGGCCCGATCGCCCGGCGCGTGCCGCCAGGACGCTCGATCAGCAGCGTCGCGACGAATTCGCCGGACAAATGCCGCACGATCGCGGAAAGCTCACAACCTCGATACTCGACTGGAGTGGAGTCCATCGCTCACCTCGCTCGCTTGAATGGACAGGGGATGAGTCAATCTACTCAAGTGTCAAAAAACACGTAACCCCGCTTGTGAGTGCCTGCGAACGCAGGCAGAACGAATCTTTCGTTTGTCCAACGGCACCGCTATCCGCAAACGATTGGCCGATTTCCATCCGGCCAGCGTCCTTCGGCTGTCCGCCAGATTCTTCGATTCCGTTTTAAGAATTTTCTCGCTCGTTAAACATATAACCTGATTTATTCTGTTTCTCGAAACCACGCGACGAATAGCCCATTTGATTTTCAGCCTGATGCCTGTAGAGCATTGTGCTTTTTGCGCGTTCTGAATAATTTCAATATTCAAGATTGAAATCATGGAGGAACCACTTTGATATCACCGTTCGCACCTCGTGCGATTGACAAGTTTGGGCCCTTGGTTCCGAAGCCGCCCAATCCCGACAACCTCGATACCCTGCTCTTGAGAAACAACGAGAATCCTTTTGGCTCCGAGCACTTTCGCTACCTTGGTTTCGGCAACGATGCAATATTCAGGCTGCATGAAAGCTATCTGAACCGGCTTCGCTTAGCCGAGGAAACGCACCACAGGCGCCAGTCGCCCTCAATGCTTCAAACCTCATTCTGGCAACGGGTGCCGCTGGTGCGCTCGAACAGGTATTCAAGGCGTTTTTCGAAGCCGGAATTGACCGGATAGCCCTGACGCCGCCGTGTTTCGGGTTGTTCTCCCGGTTGGCGGCAATCCATCGGATCGAAGTCCTGGCCGTTCCACTTGCTGGTCCCGCATAAGACCGCCTCCATGTCGATGCCTTGTGCGAAAGTCCGGTCAAAGGTGTCGTGCTATGCGATCCGAATAATCCAGTTGGAAGCCGTCTTAATCAAGTCGACGTCGAGTTGCTGCTGACGCGCTTCAAAGGCCTTGTCATCATGGACGAAGCCTATGTCGAGTACAGCCGCTTCCCCTCGAATCTGCGTCATCTGGAAGCCTTTCCCCGGCTTCTGATTCTACGCACGATGTCAGGGCGCTTGGCATGGCCGGACTGCGAATCGGCGCGGCGCTCGGTGCCGAAAGTCTGATTGAACCGCTGCGCCGGGTTCAACTGCCGTTTGCGATCTCGTCCGTGGCGGCGAACGCCGCCCACGTAATCCTCGCACACCCGGCCAGGATCATGCGCGGAATCGAGCAGTTCCGCGGCGAACGCGACGCGTTCTTTCAGAGTCTGGCGTCGCTTGCCTGTGTCTCCGCCATCTGGGGCGGCGACGGCGGCTTCATCAGCATTCGCACGCGGTCTTTCAGCAAGGTTTTCCATGCAACGCGCGCCTGCCGCATCGAACCGCTTTTCAATCCCGAAGGCGTGCCCGATTGCATTCGTTTTTCAATCGTTCCGGCCGCCGAAAACGAACGCGTCATTCGCGCATTGAGACCGATCAGTTAGTCATTCAGTCAACCCGTCTCCGCATATAAGAGTGAATTATCCAGAAAATCTTGCAATGCATAATAAGTCGAGAGTCCAGGTCATCAAGCGCCGCGCCATCCTGGCCATTACGTCGATTCAGGTCGATGGTGAAACCCTTCGCTCGGCGAGCATCGCGATTTTCGTCTTTCGCGATTTTATTCCAGACCAAGGATGCAGCTCATTCAGCGGGGTCAGTCTGAAAAAACGGTGAAAGCTTGGACAATCATGTTCACCCTGTGCGTTCGATGATTCTGCTTTCCAGCGGTTCGGTCTATCTGACCGGGGAAACGGATCCGCTGCTGTCCGAACGGCCGCCGCCAAACGACCGGGCGCAGCTCCGCGCGGTCGAGTTGCTGGGCGCGTATTGTCACGGCGGCTGCAAGCGGAGACCACGCCGTAGCCCGCGCCGCAGTATCTCGCGCACATGAATTCGGATCCGCTGCTGCCCGCGGGACTCGCGTACTTCGCCGCGATGCTCTACAACCCAACCAACGTCACGCCGGAAGCTTCGCCGGTCACCACGACGCTGGAACACGAACCGAGCGACGACTTCTGCGGTCTCTTCGGGTTCGATCCGGAACAAGGCTGGGCGCATCTCACGTCCGGCGGGCATGCCGCCAATGACGAAGCCATGTGGATCGCCCGGAATCTGCGGCGCGTGCCTTTTGCGCTGGTCGAAGGGAGTGGTGCACCGGATGCCGTCCGCCTCTGCAACCTGCCGCCTCGCGAGATCGTCGCGCGGCTCGCGCAAGCGCTCGAACACGAGCCGCCGGACCGTTTGCGGGCGCGGATCAACGCACTCCACGATCATCCCGCACTGACTGGCGGGAGAATTCTCGTGGCGAGCGGGCGTCACTATTCCTGGGACAAGTGCGCCGACTTGCTCGGACTGGTGCTCGAGCCGGTAGAGATGGACGCGTCGATGCGCATCGACGTGCCGGCGCTGTGCGAGTGCCTGTTCGCCCATTTCGCGGCGGCGCGTCCGGTAGTTGCCGTGGTCGCCACGGCGGGAAGCAGCGGCGAGGGCAGCGTCGACGAGATTCACCGCATCGCGGCGCTGCGGTTCGAGTGCGAAGAGCGCTTTGGCGCGTCCTTCTTCCTGCACGTCGATGCCGCGTTCGGCGGTTATTAACGCACCTTGCTTGAACCTTCCATCGATGAAGACGCACGCACGGCGCCGCCCGTCTCGGAAGTGCTCAAGCCGGAGGTCGTGGAAGCACTGCAAGCGCTCTGTCATGCCGACACCATCACGGTCGATCCGCACAAATGCGCCGGCGTGTCCTATTCCGCCGGCTGCCTGGCGATTCGCGACCGCCGCTTCTCGTGGGCCATTGCCAGCCAGACCGGCTATTTCAGGCCGTCATCTTCGCGACTACGGGAACCTATGGAAGCCGGTCCTCACACGCTCGAGGGCGCGCGGCCGGGCGCCGCCGCGGCGTCCGTGTGGACCGCGCATTGGCTGTTCGGCCTTCAACGCAGCGGGTTGGGCGCCTTGCTGGCCGGCAATGCACTGACCGCCACACGGCTCCATCACGCGCTCAACGCGTAACCTCCCTTCCTGCTCAACGGGGTCACTCACCGCTTCAAAAGCCTGTTCTCACCGGATCTCTGCATCCTCAATTTCTGCATCCATCCAGCGGAAACGGTAGTATTAAGCGCGCGCAGAATTGAACTACTCAGTGAGCGAATGATCGGCAGCGCACAGTTGCATGGTGGCGGAGATGAAAAGCTGCCATGGTTTTCGCATAATCGGGTGTCGTTGCGAGACGTCATGCCGGGCGCTGTTGATCCGGACGCCGATGAGCAAGACGAAACGACCCTGGTGCGCTGCTGCGTCATGAAACCTGTCGCGCACGACGCGTTCGATGCATTCCTGCGCAATAGCCTCGATCGCCTTTTTGCGCGGATCGAGGGAAGAGAAACCTGAAGCGGCCCGACAAGGCGCCTCCCGATGCATGGGGTGGCGGACCACCGGACCGCATTCCGCGGTCCGGTCTGTTCGGGCCAGCCGTCCGACGGTCTGACCGTGCGCCGACCCGTCGCGCACTCCACTCGCTTCATGACCAAGCCCAAAGAAGACCGACATCGCCGAACCGCCGCGTGCCTGATCGCCTGCGCGGCGCTCGGCGTCGCGAGCATGCCCGCCCATGCGCAGGAGTTCACCTTGCTGGCCGGCCCGCTCAAGAGCAGCAGCCAGCACACCTATTCGTGGGAGGCCAGCTATCGCGAGGGCATGGGCCGCTACGCCGCATGGAGTTTTTCCTGGGTCAACGAAGGCCATATCCCGGATCATCACCGCGACGGCCAGTCGCTGCAGTTCTGGGGGCGGCTGCCGCTCTGGAACGACCGGCTGGAACTGTCGGCGGGCGCGGGTCCGTATCGCTGGTTCGATACCAAGCAGGCGCAACTGGGCGGCGGTTATTCCAATACGCACGGCTGGGGCGGCCTGTTTTCGCTGCGCGCCGCGTATTACTTCGATAGCCGCTGGATCGCCGAGATGAAGCTCAATCGCGTGCAGGCGTCCGGCGGCCCGGACACGACCGCGCTCCTGTTCGGCATCGGCTATCAGCTCGATGCACCGGAAGGCCACGGACCGCGCGCACGTCCGCTCTCGCGCTCGACCAACGTGACGAACAACGAAGTCACGGTCATGCTCGGGACGACCATCCTCAACAGTCTCGACTCGGAGTCGAATCTCGCGGAGAGCGTCGAGTACCGGCGCGGATTGTGGCATTACGTCGATGTCACGGCGTCGTACCTGCACGAAGGCGGTCACGTACAGTCGCGCCGCGACGGTATTGCCGCGCAGATCTGGGCCACGCGCGCGTTCTTCGACGACCGGCTGACGCTCGGCGTCGGCGCCGGTCCCTATCTGTCGATCACGCAAAACGACGACCTGCCGCAGAACCGCACCGGCGATGGCCGTTTCTCCGGGCTCGTGTCGCTGTCGGCGAGTTATCGGTTCGATCAGCGCTGGCTCGCGCGCGTCACGTGGAATCGTGTGGTGACCCGCTACGACCGCGATGCGGACATCATCGAAGCGGGCGTCGGGATACGCTTCTAGAACAGCTCCTGCTGACCCGACATCAGTCCGGCGAAGTCGTCGCGCATGAAGGGCAGGATGCCGTCGGCAACGGGCTGGAGTTGCTTGCCGACGTAGTGCTCGTAGTCGATCGGCGCGTGGCGCGCCTCCACCGGCTCGGGACCGGCCGTCGTCATGACATAGCTGATCCAGCCGCCGTTCTGGTATTGCAGCGGCCGGCCCTGCTGCCGGTTGTATTCATCCGCGATACGTGCCGCGCGCACTTGCGGCGGCACGTTGCGTTGATAGTCGCCGAGCGTGCGGCGCAGGCGCTTGCGATACACGAGCAGTTCGTCGAGTTCGCCGCGCCGCGTGCGGCCGACGTAATCGCGCACGTACTCGTTGTAGGGCTGGCCCTTGAAGATGCGCGTATAGAGTTCCTGCTGGAAGCGTTGCGCAAGCGGCGTCCAGTCGGAGCGCACGGTTTCCAGCCCCTTGTAGATGATGTCGTCGCTGCCGTCCGCGCGCGTCGTCATGCCGGCGTAGCGCTTCTTGCTGCCCTCTTCCGCGCCGCGGATCGTCGGCATCAGGAAGCGCTTGAAGTGGGTTTCGAACTGGAGCTCGAGCGCGCTCTCCAGCTTGAAGGTCTCGTGCAGATGCTCGCGCCAGTACTCGTTCACGTGCGCGACGAGCGCCTGACCGATGCGCGCGGCGTCGTCCTCGCTGCGCGCCCGCCGCAGCCAGACGAAGGTCGAATCGGTATCGCCGTAGATCACGGTGTAGCCGCGCGCCTCGATCAGCTCGCGCGTGCGATGCATGATCTCGTGGCCGCGCATCGTGATCGACGAGGCCAGGCGCGGATCGAAGAACCGGCAGCCGCTCGACCCGAGCACGCCGTAGAACGAATTCATGATGATCTTGAGCGCCTGCGACAGCGGCTTGTTGTGCTGGCGCTTGGCCGCTTCGCGTCCTTGCCAGACCTGCTCGACGATCGCGGGCAGGCAATGGAGGTCGCGTGCGAAACGTGCGCCGCGAAAACCTGGCACTGTGTTGGCTTCGTCAGACAGGCTCATGCCTTGTGCAAGCCCGGCCGGGTCGATCAGGAATGTACGGATGATCGACGGATACAGGCTCTTGTAGTCGAGCACGAGCACCGAATCGTACAGGCCGGGCCGCGAATCCATGACGAAGCCGCCGGGGCTGGCTTCCTCCGGCACGTCGCCAAGATTCGGCGCGACATAGCCGAGCCGATGCATGCGCGGCATGTACAGATGCGTGAACGCCGCGACCGAACCGCCGCTGCGGTCCGCCTGCAGGCCGGTGACGGTAGCGCGTTCGAGCAGAAACGAAAGCAGTTGGGTTTTCTCGAAGATGCGCGTGACGAGCTCGCAATCGACGAGGTTGTAACGTGCGAGCGCCGGCTTGTCGTGCTGGAAACGCCGCTCGATTTCGTCCATGCGCGCATAGGGCGTGTCGATCGCCTTGCCTTCGCCCAGCAGCGACTGCGCGACATGCTCCAGGCTGAACGACGGAAAACTCCAGGTTGCGGAGCGCAACGCCTCGATGCCGTCGATCACGAGCCTTCCCGCGATCGAGATAAAGAAGTGATTGCGGTTGATGCCGTGTTCGCGCCACTCGACCGTGCTGCCGTCGCGGCCGAGTGTCAGGGGCACGCCGAAGTCGTCGGCATGACGCTGCAGCACGCGCAGATCGAACTGCACCACGTTCCAGCCGATGATCGCGTCCGGATCATGATGCGCGACCCACGCGTTGAAGCAGCGCAGCATGTCGGCGCGCGTGGCGCAGTATTCGAGCGCGAAGTCGATGTCGCCGGGTGTCTCCTCGGAAGCCCCGAGCATGTAGACCTGACGCGCGCCGCAGCCTTCGAGTGCAATGGAATAGAGTTCGCCGCGCGCACTTGTTTCGATATCCAGCGACACGAGTTTCAGCGCCGGCCGATAATCCGGCGCCGGCTTCAGCTCGCTCTCGACGGTTCCGTTGCGCGCAACGCCTTCGAACGATACCGGCGCCGTGATGAAACGCTCCATCAGATAGCGCTCGGGCGGGCGGATATCGGCTTCATAGACATTCACGCCCGCTAGGCGCAGGTTCTTTTCGAGCGCGAGCAACTGGCGATACTGCGCGCAGTACAGTCCGAGCACGGGCTTTTGCTGGAAGTCGCGCAACGGCAAGTCGCGCACGTAAGCATCACGCACGGCGCCGACCAGCGGCTCGGCCTTCGCGCGATCTTCCTCGCGAATGAACGCGACGCTCGTTTGCACGCCGATGCGGATTTTCTGCGGTCCGTCATCGGTGGCGAGCCAGAAATCGACTTCGGCGCCGGCAGCCGTGTCGCGCCAGTGACGAGTCAGCAGAAAACCCTGTCGTGCGGAAGCCAGATCGTTATCTTCGAGAGCGCGTGCCATCGAAGCATTTTACTTGGCGCGAAAACAAACAGCCCGGCGTGAACATCGCGCCGGGCTGAAACATTCGAATGGAACTGCGGTGAAAAGATAAGTGCGGTGGCGGCGGTCCGGTCGTCTACCGTCCTGGTGGGCGGTCCCCGCAGGCGCCCGGTGCCGCCACCGCTCAAGCAGCCTGTGCGACCAGGCCCGCCCGTTGCGACTGTAACGCCGCTACGTGATCGAGTACCGTGTGCTCCGCGTGCTCCGGCACTTCGTTCTTCGACATTACCTCCAGCGCGGCTTCTTGAATGGCCTGTTTCGCGGCCGCCGCTTTCTTGGTCTTCCCCGCGCGTGACGGCGGCTGGCAGGCCCCGCACACCACGTTGTTCTGCAAATCATGTTTGTGTGCGACAAACTTCCCGGTGCAGCGGCAGCATGAGGTCATCTGCAGCATGCCCGCGTCGAAGAAGCGCACAAGAGTCCAGGCCCGCGTGAGATCGAGTACCGCCTCGGCGCCGCTATGATTGCAGTGCTCGAGATACAGCCGATACCCTTTGGTCAACGCATCGAGATGCGAGCAACCAGCTTCGTTCTTCAGGAACGTATAGGTGTTGTAGAACAGCGATGCGTGGATATTGGCAAGCCACGTCATGTACCAGTCCGCCGAGAACGGCAGCATGCCCTTGGGCGGCGATGCGCCCTTCACTTCGCGATAGAGACGAATCATGCGGTCCCGCGAAAGCGTCAACTCGCTCTCGAGCACTTGCATGCGCGCACCGAGTTCAATCAGCGCGATGGCGCGGAACACTTCCTGGGCGTCTTCAGTGAGGCTCTTCTTCAGCATGGCTCGCTCCGTCGTCACTTAAGCGAACTGTTCAGCTGGCTGGCCAGCCAGCAGGATTGCAGCGTGCGTCGAAGCAATGTCCGCATTCTTGGCGGGTTGCGTCAAAGCCGACAGCATCGTGTGATCGTTGAACCGGAAAGCGCAAAGCAGGTTGTCCGACGAAGCAAGCTTGACGACCTGAGCGAGCGTAAGGCCCGACAGCAAGTCAGCCAGTTCCGCCGACAGACCGAGCCGGAACATCCCGATGGCGCGGTCTTCGCGCAGCAAACGCTGCGCGAGCATGATGTACGACAGATTGATTTCCCGGATCGATTCCAGCGTTTCGCGACCGTTCATGGTTGCAACTTCCAGTAAATCCCCGAATTTCCCGCCGGCTTTTTGCCGATATCTTTTTTGTGCCTCACCAGGCTCGTTCCGCCCGGCTACGTACTGCGTAATCTTTGTTTCAGTGCGTTACATCTTGTAACAACACTGTGAAACGGATTCTAAGTACCGGCTGCAGCGAAAGCAAGGTCATCTCAATAATATTTTGTTGCAAACAACACTTCGTATCGGTAATTTTTTCGATCGATTCAAAGTTACCGGTTTCCGGTGTGATCTTTATTCTTCTGATGTATTCACGACCTGAACCTAGCAATTCTCTTTTTCTTCAGAGTATTTGCCCAACGTCAGCCATAACGGGCGCTTCCGCGAGTCCGTTGACAGTATTTCGACGAAATTTCTGAGTATTCGTCAGATGAAAAAGGCAGTAAAAAGCCGCATTTCCGATGTTTCACGGAGATGCGGCTTTATAAGTAATAAATACCTGTCGCGTGTTACCGAGGTGTTACGGCCATTAGCTGTCGCCCTGTTACAAACGCGTTAACGCTGAGGCACTCCTTTTCGCCATGCGCCCCAATGTGTAACAACCTCTTGCACGAACGGATTGCCCGTTAGATACAAATTTTCGATTGCCGGCGTGAAACCGCCTTGCGACGAATAGTTCAGAAGATTATCCGCGGCGGTCTGCCCCTCGTAGGGACGATCGAAGTCCGAGCCCGCCCGCAGCACCGCCAGTCTCGACAGATCGACACGCTTTACACTCGCCGCCCGCTTGAGCGCTTCAAAGGTCGCGTTGTCTTCCTGCTGCGTCGTGCAATAGACGCCCTTGCCGTCCGTCAACAGACGGGTCCACTCGCGTGCCCGCTCACCAATGTATTTTCCCGACCACCACGTGTCGCCCGCCAGCGTGTCGCACTGAATCACGCGCGGCGGCTGGTTCGCGGGCGCATAGCCGAACTTCGCACGCGCAACCTTTGCTTCGTCGCTGTCCGAAAGGGGCACGTTTCGCGACATGGCGTAGGCCGCGTCAGCGAGCGACGGATTCAACGCGAACACCTCTGTCCGATAGTCGAGCGGCGGTTTCTCCTTCGGCCCCCTTGTGTTGATGCCCAGGAGACCGCTCGGCCAGTCGGCGGGTTTTTCGCGCGCGTCCAGTTCCCACTGGATGCCGAAATCGACGAGATACTTCGCCCAGGCCGCCGAACCCACCGTGCCGCGCTTCGGATCGATGCCCGCGATACCCGCAATCAGAAAGTACGTGTTGCGCAGGTCGAACCGGTCGGAGAAGGTCAGCGCCATGATCGAGGCCGCCGCATTGGTGTGGCCCATGCCGGTGGTCATGACGCAGACTTCGTCGCGATTGCAGTGAACGGCGGGATAGTCCGGCGACAGCCCCGGCACCTGCACGGTATCCCACGGACCGAGCTTGTCGAGCCAGACCTGGCCTTCGGGTCCGAACATGCTGATGATCATGACCTTGACCGGACGGCCGCCATCGCCGTGTCGGTCGTGATCGTTGCCGAAATTGTCGTCGCGCTGTTGAGCGAACGCGCAGCCGGTGACGCTGATCAGGCTCGCGACACCCAGTGCGAGCGCGGTTGCGCGCATCGATTTCCTGGCTTTTCCGGCCGGGGATGTCGTTCGAAGCGCGCTTGATGGATGGTTCGGACGTGACGCGGGAGCGATTTTCATGCGGGCGGATCCTCGTAAAGGTTCGACCTTCGAAAGAAGACCGCGCCCGCTCACCGGGCACGGCCAGCCCGCGCAATTATAGGAGAGCCAATAAGCGCTCCATGTTGCAAATCGTGTCGACGCGCGCCCGCTTAGGAGCCGCCTTGCGTCGCGCGCGGCGGCGGCGCGCTGGAGGCCACGCCGGCGGAACCGGCGGCCTCGCTGGTCGGATGCTGGGCCGCACGCGATGGCTCGCCGCGCTGCTCCGCGCCCGCCTTGTCCGCATCAGCAGGATCCTGTACAGGATCCTGAGCGCCCTCCGCATTGCCGCCGTTGACAATGACGAAATTGCGCTGCGGATTCGCAATCTCGATGCCGCGCGCCGTGAATTCGTTGAGAATGCGCCGGTTGAATTCGCGCTGCACCGGCCAGCGCGAGCTGTCGCGACACTGGATCTGGCCCGCGAGCGTGACGGTCGAACCGTCGACGGCATCGACGCCCCAGAAGCTGAAGTCTGACAGAATGCCGTCGCGGAACGCGGCATCGTCGCGCAATGCCGTGCCAATTCCTTTCAGCGTGGAGATCGCCAGATCGACGTCCTGGCCGAGTGCAATCGACACCCGCACCGCCGCGTTGCCGATACCCCGGTTCGTGTTGTTCACCGTCGAAACCGAACTGAACGGCACGGTATAGAGCGAGCCGTCGCCGCCACGCAGGCGCACCGTGCGAATCGACAGATATTCAACCGTGCCCGAAACACCCGCGAGCGTGACCCAGTCGCCGACCTGCATCGCGTTCTCCATCAGCAGGAAGATGCCGGTGATCAGATCCTGCACGAGCTTCTGCGAACCGAAGCCGAGCGCCACACCGAAGATGCTCGCGCTCGCCAGCAGCGGCGCCGTGTTCACGCCGAGTTCCGACAGCCCCGTCAGCACGACGACCATCGCGATGACGATGAACAGGCCGCTGCGCATCATCGGCAGCAGCGTGCGCAGGCGCGCGGCGCGCAGGCGTTCGCCGCTCGCGGTCCACTGTTCGAGACGCCGCTCGACCACTGCATTCGCGCCTTCCCACACCAGCAACGCGAACAGCGCCGCAACCGCGATGGTCACGATCGCCGACGCCAGCCGGTTGCCGATGCCGCCCGCCGTGAAGAAATGGATGATGTCGATGCCCCACACTTCGAGCAGCGCGATCAGCGTGACGATCCCGATGAGAACCTGCACGAAGCGCCGCAAGCCCGGGTAATAGCGATACGCGCGACGGCGCACGATGGATTGCTGCGCGGTGTCGTCCTCGTCGTCCTGATGAAAAACGCGACCGAGCGCGCCGAACGCGACGATCGCCAGCACGCGCGCGCCGATCAGCACCAGCAGCGACAGGCCGCCGAGATGGAACAGCGTGCGATAGCCGTTCTGCACGTCGAGCGCCCACACGAACCACAGCGCGATGACGAAGAAGATTGCGACGCCGGCCCACACGTCGGCGACCCAGTTGCCGAACAGCCGCACCGAGCGGTTCACGCGCGCCCGCTCGCGAATGCTTTGCGCCACCGAGCCGCGCGACTCGAAGATGACATACGCGATCATCAGATGCACGATCAGCAGCGTGACCTTGAGGATGGCGATGCGCGCTTCGCCGGACAGGCCGATATCCTCGCCCGCATTCGCGAGCGCGATGCCCACGCCGGCCACCGTCGCAATCCGCCTCACGCAGCGATGCGTGTACACCGCATAGACATCGCGCATTTGCAGCAGGCGCAGGCCGCTGGCTCGCGGCGCAAGGAAGAACCCGCTGACGATGACGACTGCGCGGCACACGAGATAGACATCGATCAGCGCGCCCGCGACGCGCGCTTCGGGCGTGTTGTCGTCGATGAAGAACGACATCAGCAAGGTCACCACGCCGATGAACACCAGCAGCGGCGCCAGCGTCAGCACGCCATGCAGCAGCGCGCTCGGCAGGCGTTGCAGCAAGGTCCAGTGCCGCGCGGCATGACGTTGGCCACGCGCGCTGTCGACCTTGCGTTCGGCGAGATGCATCGCGGTTTCGTCGCCGCTGCGCGCCGCGACGTCTTCCGCGTGCTCGGCTGCGCGCTGGTCCTGAACAAGTTCCGGTTCCTGCACTTCGGCATCCGCCACGCCACGCGCGGCGAGCCGCGCGCGCGGTTTCCTCAAAAGACGCGAGCACAGCAATTCGAGCAGCAGCGCGGGCAACAGCGACGCCAGCACCGTCCATGCGACCCGGCCCAGCAGCGTGCGTCCCTGATCGGTCGCGGTGCTGCCGCGCCACCATGCAGCGACCGAACCGAAGTCGAGCAGCGTGGAAATCGAATGACGCATGCCCGAGCCGATCTGCACGAGCCAGTGACCGGCCTGACGCGACAACTGCGAGGCCAGGCCGTTCGCAGTCAGCGAATGCGCCAGCACGCCGGACGCGCCGGACGCGGGCGCCGCCGTGGTCGCCGATGCATCCTGCGGCGCGCTCGCGGGCTGGGGCGTGGCCAGCGCGCCCGCGGCGGCGACCGCGCGCAGCGTGTCCTCGACCTGCGAGCGGCGCGCGGGATCGTTGAGCACGGAGAGCGCATCGCGCGCCTGTTGCGGGGTCAGCGCGACCGCCGGCTGCGACGCATGCGTCGCGGCGCTGGCTGCGGCGAAGGTGGATGGCGAGAAGGTCGAGAGCAGACTCGACACGGTGACGAACAAAACGGCAAGAAGAACTTTGCGCATGGGTCGGATGAAGTTGACGAAATTTCGGGGACTCGATGCGGACAACGCGCACGACATGAGGTGATGCGAAGAAACCTGCGCGGCGGAAGCGTTTCCGGGGCGCTTTGCTGCTGCGGAACAAACGCTGCTTGCAATGCAGCGTGAAATCACACTGGACGCTTGCATCGATGCAAAAGAGCGCGAAACAGACGGGGCGCATCGCCACGACACGCCATATATTGCTGACCGCCCTGATCGGGGTAGCACTTGGCGCGCCCGCTGCCGCGCAGACGGCGCGCGGAAGTCAAGACATAGCGGCATCGGCGACCGCCGCACCCTCGCGATATGACGCCGCGCCTTTGCCCGAAATGGGCGTCACCCAGGTTCCAGCACGCGGACAAACACAGTTGCCCGCCACGCCCGTGACACCGCGGCCGCATCCAGGCGCATCCGGAGGAAGTCTACGCTAACGCACCCGCATCACGCGGCAGCGGCGGGTTCGTTGCGATCGCGCGCGACATCCGGCTCGAAGAACACCCAGCGCACTTGCGGAAAGGTCTGCTGCAAGTCGTCCTCGATCACGTTGATCGCGTCGATCATCGCGCGGCCGCTCGGGTAGTCGATCATTTCCGCCTGCACCGCCACGACCACGTGCTTGCCCCATTGCAGCGTGATGAGGCTGATGATCCGCGTGATCTCGGGACGCGCCCGCAAGTGCGCGTCAACCGCCTTGCGCACTTCGGGGCTCGCGGACTCGCCAACGATCATCGACTTCACTTCGCGCGCCACCAGATACGCGATGATCATCAGCAGCACGCCCACGCCGATGGAACCGGCCGCGTCGAAAGCGGGATTGCCGGTGAGCATCGTCATCAGCACGGCGGCGAACGCGATGGCGAGACCCATCAGCGCGGCGACATCCTCGCCCGCGACCACCAGCAATTCCGATTCGCGTGTTTCGCGGAACCAGCGCCACAGGGGCTTGTTGGGCGTGTTCTTGCGGATCTCGCGGATCGCGCCCGCCAGCGAAAACGCTTCCAGCACGACGGAGATGCCGAGAATGACCAGCGCCACGACCGGATTGGACAACGGCTCGCGATGCATGAGCCGGTGCGCGCCTTCATAGACCGAGAAGGCGCCGCCCACGAAGAACAGCAGCAGCGCCACGATCAGCGCATAGAAGTAAATCTCGCGGCCCGAGCCCAGCGGATGCAGCGCATTGGCCGGCGCCTGCGCGCGCTTCAGCCCGAACAGCAGCAGCAATTGATTGCCGCAGTCGGCGGTGGAATGGATGGCCTCGGCGAACATCGAGCCCGAACCGGTGAACGCCGCCGCCCCGAACTTGCAGACGGCGATGCCGAAATTTGCGGCCAGCGCGTAGAAAATCGCTTTCGGTGATTCTTCGTTCATGCGGTCGTGTGCTTGAGTGGTGGTCAGGAAACCTCGACGCGTCCCGCGCCATCGACCATTTCGCCGATGACGGCGGCAGCGTCGAAACCATCGGCGCGGAAGATGGCGAGCACGTCGTTCACGGCGTCCGGCGCGCACGAAACGAGCAGGCCGCCCGAGGTCTGCGGGTCGGTCAGCAAAGCGCGCGCCTCGTCGCCCTGGACGAGCAGCGTGATGTCGCTGCCATAGGCGTTCCAGTTCCGTCCGGACGCACCGGTGAAGATGCCTTCGCGCACGAAGTCCAGGACCTGCGGCAGCCACGGCAGGTCTGCATAGCGGATGCGCGCCGTCAGCTGCGCACCGCGCGCGAGCTCGAGCGTGTGGCCGAGCAGGCCGAAACCGGTGACGTCGGTGAGCGCGTGCACGCCGTCCAACTGCGCGAGTTCCGCGCCGGGCCGATTGAGCTTGGTCGTCGCCGCAATCATCGCGGCATAGCCGGCCGCGTCGAGCCGATCTTTCTTGAGCGCCGCCGACAACACGCCGACGCCAAGCGGCTTGCCAAGCACCAGCACGTCGCCGGGACGCGCGGCGGCGTTGCGCTTCACGCGCGACGGATGCACGACGCCAATCGCCGCGAGGCCGTAGATCGGCTCGACTGAATCGATGGAATGGCCGCCCGCGACAGGAATGCCCGCCTCGGCGCAGACCGCTTCGCCGCCCTTCAGCACTTGTGCGATGACCTCGTGCGGCAGCACGTTGATCGGCATGCCGACGAGGGCGAGCGCGAGGATCGGCTTGCCGCCCATCGCGTAGACATCGGATAGCGCATTGGTCGCGGCGATGCGGCCGAAGTCGAACGGGTCGTCGACGATCGGCATGAAGAAGTCGGTCGTGGCGACGATCGCCTGCTCATCGTTGAGCCGGTAGACGGCGGCGTCGTCGGCGGTGTCGTTGCCGACCAGCAGGTCCGGGAACACCGGCAGCGGCGTCGCGCGCTTCAGCAGGTCCGCCAGCACGCCGGGCGCGATCTTGCAGCCGCAGCCGCCGCCGTGGGACAGGCTCGTGAGACGAGGAGAAGTCGTATCGTTCATGATCGGAGAAAGGGGTGTGGATCGGTGCATGCCTGAATGGGCATTATCGCTGCTCCCGTTGCAACACGTTCTACACGATCCGTTTGAACAAACCGGGATAGTCGAGCACGAGGCCGTCGGCATCGACGGTGATCTCCGCCGTGAAGCCCGTATCGAGCCCTTCGTAGCGATAGCGCCGCTCCGGTTCGATGCACGTGTACGCCTGCTCCGCCGCGCTCACTGCCAGTTCGGGCACGCGCACATAGGCGACCCGGATCACGCGCCGCTCGCCGCGTGCGAGCGCGAGCCGGCGGATCGGCAGCGTATTGGTGAAGGGCGTCGCGGTGAGATCGACGTCGATGCAGCCACGCAGCGCATCGAGCGGTGTGCCGTTTGCATCGCGCCATGTGTTGCCGTCCTGGCGATGCAGATCGAGCGCCGCGCCGCCCGCGAGCTTCAGTGCGAGGCGCGTGACCTGCCAGCGCGTATCGCATTCGATGCGGTAGACGAGACCGAATGTCTGCGCATCGCTTTCGCCGACCACAGCGCTCTCGATCACGATGTCCTTCCCGGACACGTCCATCACGAGATGCTCGAGCCCCGTGCCATCGTCCTGCGACCAGCGCGCCCTCTTCATCACGTGCCCTCCCCGGCATGATCCGGCTCGACCCAAGGATACAACGCGTCACAAAGCCTTTCGATACGCCTTCGAGCGTCGCGTTCCGCTCGACGGCACGAAACCTCACACGGTATACTCCGCGCCATCCCTGCGCAGGCGCGCGCATCGTGTCCACAGCGCCATTCACGCGATCCGTGTCCCGGCGATCCGCGCCTGTCGAACGTCCCCGCTTCTTTGGATCGCCCACCGCATGAAGAACACTCTTGCTCCCGCCTTGCTGGCGCTCGCGCTGTCGGCTTCGATGTTTCAGCTCGTCCAGGCGCAGGAAACGCCGGACCTGCCCGAGGACTACTCGTATCTGACCAAGCTGCGCGTGCCCGACGCCGTCGTGCAATGTGTCGCCGCCTTCGACCGCTGGGTGGAACACGCCCCGAAGTACGACACGCTGATCGTGCCCGACCGCCGCGTGCTGGCCGCGAAGATCGACAGCGAAACGCCGATCCTGAGCCTCGGCAATCCGATTCCGGTGGACAAGGTCATCGTGATGCGCGCCTTCGCCAAGGCACGCGGCACGGAACAATGGACCCGCATGGACAGCCGCTGCGGTGTGCGCGACGGACAAGTGGTCGGCGTTTCGCTCACGCCCAACATGAAGCCGAAGATCGTCCGCTGATCTTCCCGGTTTGAACTACTTCTGCCGGGGACGCCGCTGCGTTGTGCGGCCGTCCAGCCACTTGACGACCTGCCGACTGTAAGCGCGCGGCGCCTTCGCGTGAACGCGGCCCGCCAGGTCCGCCAGACGGTCCGCCGCCAGCGCCTCGCGCATGCGTTTCTCGGCGTTCTTCATCACCGCGTGCACGGCGCATACGCCGCTGGTCGACCAGGGCGGCGCGTCCTCGCCGAACACCGCACAGCGCGCGCGAATCTCCCGGCATTCGAACAGCGGCTTGTCGCCATCGATGGCATCGACGACATCCAGCACGCTGATCTCACTCGATGGCCGTGCGAGCGCAAAGCCGCCGCGCGCGCCTTCCGTCGCCACGACGAGTCCCGCCTTATGCAGCTTCGTGAACAGCTTGGCGACATAGTCTGCCGGCACGCCCTGCAATTCAGCGAGATCGCGCACGCCGGCCTCGCGCACGCCGTGTGGCGGCTCCGCGAGATACAGCATGCAGTGCAACGCATACTCCACTCCAGTGCTGATATGAGCCATGTCCACTCCGACGCGTTGTGTCGGAGTTCAGTATAGCCCTGCTCATGCCCCATGCAATGCCGCCGACAGGCGCCGGCGCGCCTTTACAGACGGCCATCGCGAATATTTCAGGTTATACGTTTGCTTACAAAGGAACACGGCTTGTCATTTTGCGAACCGCTAAATTGGTCTCCATGGATTCACACGGAGAAACCCATGAAAAGAATAGCGATCCTTGCAGCGCTGGGCGTGTTGTTGAGCGGTGCGCTGTCCGGCTGCATCGTCGTTCCGGATGGCGGCGGTTATCACCATCATCACGGCGACTACTATCGCTGACCCGCTGACCGGACCCATGCTGCACCAAGTCAACCTGGATTGAACATGTCGCAGTTCGTGACGTAGTTCATCTTTCGAACCCGCGGCGTCCAGACACGAAACAGGAGCAAACATCATGAACAAGACGAAGAAGAGTGTGTTGATCGCCACCCTTGCGGCGGCCCTGGGTTTGGGCCTCGCGAACGCTGCCTCGGCGGACACGCATCACTACGCGCCGCATCACGTCAGCGTGGGCTGGCACGGCGAACGGTACTGGGACGGGCATCGCTATTGGCAGCGGCGTGAGTGGGAAAGCCATCATCATCACGTAGCGCCGCCGCCTCCGCATCGCTATTGATGCATCGGGCATGCGCTTGAATGAGTGCATGAAAAAGGCCGCAGCGATCTCACCCTCGCTGCGGCCTTTGCAATGTGCGGACGGCGCGCGTCACCAGCGCTTCGGATCGCCGCCGAGTTCCTTGCAGGTGTCGTAGGCGATCGCCTGCAGCTTTGCCTCGCCGATCTGCCCCGACAGCGCGTAGCCCACCCGGTTCCACGCCCAGTAGAAGGTGGTGCGCTGTCCGTCGCGCAGTACGCGGATTTTCGTGTCGTTGCGCCGGATGGTCGCGGTGGTCATGTATAGCGTCAGCCGTTCGCCTGCCGCGTTCTGGTACATGAACTGCGCTGCGGGCCCTTCCTCGTCCGGCAACAGCCGTCCGCCAACCAGCTGAAATCCGTATTCCGTCAGCGATGGAATCGTCACCGAACGGTTCAGGCGCTTGGAGAGCCACGTGACGAGGTGGTCCTGTTGCGACGCCGCCACTTCCACCGCGTGCCGTTGTTCGGGCGCATACACCGCGTAGGCGATGTCGGCGCGTTCCGCGAAAGGCGGGCTCGACTCGCCGAGCGCCGGCAACAGCATGTGCAGCAGGAAGCCGCACGCCACACCGACCACCATGAAGCACGCGGCCAGCAGATAGCGCTCGCGCGGGCGCGGCTTCAGGCGGATGACCTGCGGCTCGCCCTGATCGGCGAACAGCGCGCGCAATGCGTTGTCCTGCGCGCGATAAGCGGCCACGGTCGCCTCGCTGACGGGATCGCTGGCAACGCGCTGGGCCGTGGCTTCGCGCTCGTCGCCGGTCAGTTCGCCATCGACGAATGCGGACAGCGCCTGAAGCTCGCGATCCGGCACGGGCTGCCCGGTGTGCGCGCCGTTGCCGGGTGAACGGTCTTGATCGGTCATGAGCGGCTCACCACTTTCAACGACGACGCCGACGCCTTGCGGTTCGGTTCCTCACCGAGCAGAACCCGCATGTGCTCGCGCGCCCTCGACAGACGCGACATCACGGTTCCGGTCGGCACGTTCAACACCACGGACGCCTCCTGATAACTCATTTCCTCGACGCATACGAGCAGCATCACTTCGCGCTGCTCCACCGGCAGGCAATAGAGCGCCCGCTGAATGTCCCGCAACACCAGTCCGTCGACTTCTCCGCGCGGCGCGGCCATCTGCCGCCAGGGCGCGGTTTCGTCGTCCACTGCGATATCGCGCCGGCCACGCAATTGATCGATATACAGGTTGCGCATGATGGTGAACAGCCACGCGCGCAGGTTCGTGCCTGCATGAAACGATCCCGCGCGATTCAGCGCGCGTTCGGTGGCGTCCTGCACGAGATCGTCGGCCCAGGCGCGGTCGCCCGTCAGCGCGCGCGCATAGCGGCGCAACTGCGGCAGGTGCGCGAGGAGATCGCCTTCGAAGCTCACGTTACGCGCTTCCTGCGTCGGGCTCGCTGCTCCCAATCGGCCATCAGTAGCTTCCTCCGCCGGCAGGTCCGCTCGGCGTACCTGATGAAGGCGCCGCCTGCGATCCGCTCGCACAGCCGGCCAGCGCCGCCCCGAGGGCGAGCGCGACCAGGAGCGCCGTCACTCCGATCGATCGTTTCATGATCGTGTTCCTTTCAGTGTATTGACTGGCGGACGAGCCGCTTTATTCCGCGGGCCCGTCCTTGCCATGTCATGCCGTGCGTGGCCGTGTGTTGCGGGATCGCTTACGGCTTCACGACATGCCACACGTCGCGGAAATTGTCGCCGTTCTTGTCGCCCGGTTTCGTGTCCTTCGCGAAGCGGTACACACGCTTGCCGTCATAGGCCCATTGCTTGCCCCCGTCGGCGGCTTCCATGCTCCATTTGCCTGACGGCTTGTCGGAGTCGGTGGCCATCGCTGCCGGCCACGCCTGCGCGCAGCCGCCCGTGCAGGCGCTCGGGCTGCCCTTCGAATCCTTGTCGAAGGTATAGAGGGTCATGCCGTTTTCATCGACGGCCATGCCGTTGGCTTCCTTCGGCGCCGCCGCTTGGGCGGACGAAGCAAAACCCGCCGTGAGCACGGCCTGAGCGGCAAACGCGGCGACGGACATCAGGATGCGCTTCTTCATTTCATCTTTCCTTGTTGTAGAAGTATCCGTAGAACGTTCGTCAGCGCTGCACTATTCCGCGGACGATGAAATTAATCGATGCGGCAGCGCCGTCGCATCGCCAGACGGCATCCATTCAAGACCATTCGGCCGCGCTCGGCCAGTGATTCGTGATGTCGCGTGCACGCTCAGACGCCGGCGGCGGCCGCCGTGGCGTCGCGCCAGCGGCGTGTGTCGCGCAACGGCGGCGCACCGAACAGGCGGCTGTACTCCCGGCTGAACTGCGAAGCGCTCTCGTAGCCGACGCGATGCGCGGCCGTCGCGGCATCGGCGATATCGAGCAGCATCAGGCGGCGCGCCTCCTGCAAGCGCAACTGCTTCTGATACTGCAGCGGACTCATTGCGGTCACGGCCTTGAAATGATGATGCAGCGACGACACGCTCATATGCACATCGCGCGCAATGTCTTCCACGCGCAGCGGCTGATCGAAATGCTGGCGCAGCAGCTGAATGGCCTTGGCGATGCGCTGCGTCTGGCTGTCCTGCAGCGCGATCTGCCGCAGACGCGCGCCGGAGCCGTTCATCAGCAGCCGATAGAGAATCTCGCGCGTCACCAGCGGCGCGAGGATCGGCACGTCTTCGGGCGTGTCGACGAGCCGCAGCAGACGCAGGACCGCGTCGAGCATCGAGTTGCCCAGGCGGTTCACATAGAGGCCGCGCGAGGCGTCGGCCTGGGTCGCGGGCGGCAGCTTTTCGTCCTGGATCAGCGAGGTGATTTCCTCGACATCGAGCTCCAGCCGCATGCCGAGATACGGCTCCGATTCGCTCGCCACCGACACCTGACCGCACACCGGCAGATCCACCGACGACACCAGGTAATGCATCGGGTCGTACACATAGGTTTCGTCACCGACCATCAGCCGCTTGCTACCCTGCGCGATCAACGCGAGCGCGGGCGTCTGGATGCCGTGCTTCGGCCCGCCGGGATTCATGATGCGATGCAGGACCAGCCCCGGCACCGGCGTTTCGATCGACCCTTCGCAGCCGGCGGTAAAGCGGTCCAGCAGCGTGACGAGATCGAGGCGGGCCTGATCCAGCGCCGTGTCGTGTGCGTGGCTGTCGTGGCCGCTGTTGCGCCCCTCCCGCGGATGCTCGTGCTCCTCTTTGCCGGCGAATTCGGGTGTGTCGTTCAAAGCCATGATTTCCGGACCATTTTCGAGATGGGAGAGTGCGTTCAGCATACTCGCGCGAGGGGGAGATTGCGCGGGGATACCCGATGCGTTTGCAGAAACGGGCAAGGATCGAGCAGGATCAGGCTATGAACGCGCGCCGCTGCGGGACGATACTGCACTGCCGGGACGGTTTGTCGCCAGCTTGTGGCGATGCCGCGCCCCGTTCAGCCATTCGGGAGCAACCATGCGCTACAGAAAATTCGGCAATACCGGTCTTTTCGTCTCCGAACTGTGCCTCGGCACGATGACGTTCGGCGGCGGGACCGGCGGAATCTGGGACAACATCGGCAATTTGCAGCAATCGGAAGCCGACACGCTGGTGGGCCGCTCGCTCGATGCGGGCATCAACTTCATCGACACCGCCGATGTCTATTCGGACGGCCGTTCAGAAATCATCACCGGCCAGGCGCTGAAGAACCTCAAGGTGCCGCGCGAGAACGTGGTCGTCGCGACCAAGATTCTCGGCGAAACCGGCACCAAGGGCGTCAATTCGCGCGGTGCGTCGCGCTATCACATCATCGATGGCGTCAAGGCGAGTCTGCAACGCCTGCAACTGGATCACGTCGACCTGTATCAGATCCACGGTTTCGATCCGGCCACGCCGATCGAGGAAACGCTGCGTGCGCTCGACACGCTGGTGCAGCACGGACATGTGCGTTATGTCGGCGTGTCGAACTGGGCCGCGTGGCAGATCATGAAGGCGCTCGGCATTTCGGAGCGGCTTGGACTGGCGCGCTTCGAATCGCTACAGGCCTATTACACGATCGCGGGACGCGACCTGGAGCGGGAACTCGTGCCGCTTCTGCAAAGCGAGAACGTCGGCCTGATGGTGTGGAGTCCGCTCGCAGGAGGCCTGCTTTCAGGCAAGTTCACGCGCGACGGCGGCAAGGAAGAAGGCAGCCGCCGCAGCAAGTTCGATTTTCCGCCGGTCAATGTGGACCGCGCTTACGACTGTGTCGATGTGATGCGGCGCATGGCCGAGTCGAAGGGCGTGACGGTCGCGCAGATTGCTCTGGCGTGGCTGCTGCATCAGAAGGTCGTGACGAGCGTAATCATCGGGGCCAAGCGGATCGAGCAACTCGACGACAACATCGCGGCCACCCAGGTGAAACTCAACGAAGACGAACTGGCGGCGCTGGATGAAGTCAGCCAGTTGCCCGCTGAATATCCGGGCTGGATGCTCACGCGTCAGGGAGAGGCGCGGCTCAAGCAGATGAAGGAGTAGTCACAGGGCTGAAGTGGGCTGACGGGTGGGCGCTCCCGCCCTTCGTCGGGCCGCGGGGCCGTAGGCGGTACGACGTGTTCGTCTGCTGCCGCGTAGCGCTGTCGATTCTGCGCTATGTGCGGCACGGGCGCATCGTCAGCCTGTCGTCGGTCGGCAGCAAGGAAAGGTCGTAGAGCGGTAGGGATTTACCCTCGGTTCACAGCGATTTGCCGCCTTTTACCCCCTTTATCTCGAAATAAGATATTTCTTATCCCGCTTATCGCATTGCTGCATAGAAGCAAGCTGTCGACACTGTACGCACAACATCACATTGCCTCTCGGAGACAACCATGCGTACTCAAGTCGGCATCGTCGGCGCGGGCCCGGCCGGGCTTCTTCTTTCTCATCTGCTGCATCTGCGCGGTATCGAATCGGTCGTGCTCGAGGCGCGCAGCCAGAACGACATCGAATCGACGATCCGTGCCGGCGTGCTCGAACAGGGCACGATGGACACCCTCAATCAGGCCGGCCTGGGCGCACGGATGCAGGCTGAAGGCGCGTTACACCACGGCTTCGAGCTGGCTTTCGAGGGTCAGCGCCGCCGCATTGCGCTGACCGAGCTGACCGGCCATTCGATCACGGTCTACGCGCAGCACGAAGTCATCAAGGATCTGGTGGCGGCGCGGCTGGCCGCGAACGGCGCGCTCAAGTTCAATGTGTCGGACGTCTCACTGCACGACTTCCACGAAGGCAGCGACCGCAAGCCGCGCATCGCGTATCGGCACGAGGGCCGCGACGAAACGCTCGAATGCGACTTCATTGTCGGCTGCGACGGCTCGCAAGGTGTTTCGCGTCAATCGATTCCCGAAGCGGTGCGGCAGGATTATCAGCGCATCTATCCGTTCGGCTGGTTCGGCATTCTGGTTGAAGCGCCGCCCTCCTCGGACGAACTCATCTACGCGCGTCACGACCGGGGCTTCGCGCTCATCAGCACGCGCTCGCCGGGCGTGCAGCGCATGTACTTCCAGTGCGACCCGAAAGATACCGTCGATGCCTGGTCCGACGATCGCATCTGGGCCGAACTGCACGCGCGCGTCGATACCGCCGATGGCTGGCAGATCACCGAAGGCCGGATCTTCCAGAAGAACATTGTCGGCATGCGGAGTTTCGTGTCCACGCCGATGCAGTCCGGCAAGCTGTTCCTCGCCGGCGACGCCGCTCACATCGTGCCGCCGACGGGCGCGAAAGGCCTGAATCTGGCAGTGTCGGACGTGCGTGTGCTGAATGCCGCGCTCCTCGATTTCTACAAGGAAGGCAGCGGCGAGAAACTGGCGCAGTACACGGAAACCGCACTCAAGCGAGTCTGGCGCGCCGAGCACTTCTCCTGGTGGATGACGCGCATGCTGCACAAGCTCGATGACACCTCGCCGTTTGAACAGCGCCTGCAGGTCGCGGAACTGGAACACGTGACGACCTCGCGCGCGGCCGCCATCGCGCTTGCCGAAAACTACGTGGGCAGCGTCGCGGTTTAAGCATCTGCGCCTGCATGGCGCCTGACGGCGCCATGCGGAGGCACCTCACAGCACCGCGACCACGCGGACATCACCCTCGACCGACGGAATCACCTGCCCGCCGACGCGCCGGAACGTGATCGTCACGTTCTTTTCGCCGAGCCGCAGATCCCCGATTTCCAGCCAGTCGATGCCCTCGGGCAATTGCGGACGATCGATGCGCACTTCGTTCTTCACCGCATCCACCGATACGCCCAGACACGCTTCCAGGATCATGAACGGTGTACCGGCTGCCCAAGCCTGCGGCAGACACGCGACCGGATACGCAATCGGCCGTTCGCCACGCTGGCGCGTAAAGCCGCAAAACAGCTCGGGCAGGCGCATGTCGAAGGTGACGGCCGCCTCGAACAGCGCCTGCAGCAGGCCGACCGCCGCGCCGCGATCGCCGTAGCGGGCCAGACCGCGCGCACACAGGGCCGTGTCATGCGGCCAGACCGAGCCGTTGTGATACGACATCGGATTGAAGCGCGGCTGTCCCGCCGCCAGCGTGCGCACGCCCCAGCCGGTGTGGAACAGCGTGGATTCGAGCTGACGTGCAACCGCTTCGCCGCGTGTCCGGTCGACGAGATCGAAGGCCAGCAAATGCCCCGCATTCGATGACAGCACACGGCACAGCTCGCCCTTGCCGTCCAGCGCAATGCCGTAGAAATCCATCTCCGGCATCCAGAACATTTCCTCCACCCGCTCGCGGATGTGACGCGCACGGCGTTCGAACTCGCTGGCCCGCTCTTCGTCGCCCCGTTCGCGTGCGAGACGCGCCATGGTGGAAAACGCCGTCGATGCATAACCCTGCACCTCGACGAGTGCGATTGGACCAATGGGGAACTTGCCGTCCGCGTGAAACACGGAATCCTGGCTGTCCTTCCAGCCCTGGTTGGCAAGACCGTGTTCGGAGGCACGCTGATAGTCGAGCAGGCCCCATGGATTCTTGTCGCAGTGGCGCGCCACCCAATCAGCCGCGAGTTGCAGCGCAGGCCAGATTTCGTCGAGCAATGCGCGGTCGCCGGTGCGCTCCGCGTAGGCGCCCGCCAGCACGATGAACAGCGGCGTGCTGTCCACGCCACCGTAGTAAAGCGCGAACGGCACTTCGCCGGTGGCGGCCATCTCGCTCTTGCGCGTCTCGTGCATGATCTTGCCGATTTCGGCGTCGCGGAACGCCGAATCTTCGCGGGCCTGGTGTGCCGCCAGGAAACGCAACACGCCGCGCGCGAGTGTGGGATGCAGCCAGAGCATCTGCAGCGACGTGATGATGGCGTCGCGTCCGAAGGCCGTGGAAAACCATGGAATGCCGGCGTACGGATACGGACCGGTCTCGAGATCCGTGGTCAGCAAGCCAAGATCCGCCAGGGAACGGTCGATCCATTCGCTGAAGAGCGGATTGCTCGAACGCACGCGTGCGCTGGCCCGACGCCGGTCGCGCATGCGCCGGTGCGCCTCGACGAGCGCTTCGCGGATGGCCGGCCGGCCCGATTCGGGCTCGCACTCCGCGGCTTCGGCTGCGTTGCGCTTGCTCTCCTCGCTGGCGTCGCTCAATGCCCGGGTGACGGCCGTCACGGACAGATACACCGAGATGGCCGTCTCCGACTGGATATGCAGCGCGTAATCGGCACGCGAGGGCGACAGCACGTCCGGCGCGGGCGTGAACTGGATGCGCGCGGTGCGCTCCACTTCGTCCAGACCGACGTAGCACAGCACGACCTCGCCGTTTTCCACCACGGGCGGACGCAGGCTGCCGCGCTTGCCGCGCTTCGCGCCGCGCACCTCGAACATGTCCAGGAAATCCGCCTTGAACGAAATGGACAGCGGCACCGTGGACGGCTCCGTGCCGTAGTTGGTGAGTACGATGCTTTCGTGCAGCACGTGCCCGGACAACACGCGCTTGCGCTCGACGTGAATCACGCCTTCCGGCGTGCGCGCGCCGCCGATGGGCGGTAATGGCCGGTTCGTCAGATGCGCGGTGAATACGGCGTTGTCGCTCGATACGCTGCCAGAAAGCAGCGAAGGAGCGCGGCCGCCAAAAGTCAGGACGAGTTCGGACAGCACCCGCGTGTCGTTGACGAACAGACCGTCGTCGCCGCCGCGGATGTCGCCGTTGGCGTCGTACACGGCGAACGTGTTGCCCGACTTCAGCACGAACTGGCGCTCGCTCGGCATGTTGGAATGCTCGGTGGGAATGAACGCCTCGTCCGTGGCGGCGGGCTTCAATTGCGCCTCCGTCTGCTGCTGTTGTTGCTGTTGTTGCTGCTGTTGGCCGAGGTCCTGCTTCTGTTCCTGATTAGTCATTGCACCTTCCTGAAAGTGATCTGAAGGGTGTTCGTGAACTACGATTGAATGCACCCGAAGTGGCGGCGCATATGCCGAACGCTCGTACGCACGGCACCTGCATGCACCAGGTAAAGCGCTTACCCGCTATCATCGACGGTTTTTCGACTCCACCAGGCCTGACGGGTTCTCCGCGCGCAATGTCATTTCCGCATATTGATCTACTCTATTCCGCCTCGGGCCTCGCGGTGGGCTTCCTGGTCGGACTGACGGGCGTGGGCGGCGGTTCGCTGATGACGCCGCTCCTCGTCCTTCTGTTCGGCATTCACCCGGCGACGGCCGTGGGCACCGACCTGCTCTACGCTGCCGCCACCAAAAGCGCCGGCACACTGGTACACGGCCTCAAGGGCTCCGTGGACTGGCGCATCACCGGCCGGCTCGCGGCGGGCAGCGTGCCCGCGGCCGCCATCACGCTCTACTTCCTGCACGCGCACGGCATAGGCTCGCCGGATACCGCACGCCTCATTCAGGTAATTCTTGGCAGCGCACTGCTGATCACCGCTGTTTCACTCATCTTCCGCCCGCAACTCGCGCGCCTCGCTTATCAAAAGGGCCGCAACCGCCCCGAGCAGCCGGCGCGCACGGTTGCCTGGACCGTCTTCACCGGCGCCGTGCTCGGCGTGCTGGTTTCGATCACCTCCGTGGGCGCAGGCGCGATTGGCGTGACCGTGCTCTTGCTGCTGTACCCGCGGCTCGCGACCGTACGCATTGTGGGCTCGGACGTGGCCCATGCCGTGCCTCTGACGCTGATTGCCGGTGCGGGCCACTGGATGCTCGGTTCAGTGGACTGGTCCCTGCTCGCCTCGCTCCTCGTGGGCTCCATTCCAGGTATTGCCGTGGGCAGCATGCTCTCCTCGAAGGCGCCCGAAGCCCTGTTGCGACACGTGCTCGCCGCCACGCTGCTGCTCGTGGGAGTCAAGCTCGTTTTCAGTTGATGTTAGTCACGTCGCATGATGGTTTCCAGTCGGCCAAAAGACATAAGCCGATTCTGACCCTGCCGCACCCCGGCCCCACCTGATTCTGGATTCGTCCTAGGCCATTCGGCCAGCTTTCATACGGCCGGCCAATGCGGCATCATGGCCGCTCCATCGACCGCCAGGTAATACGGGCGTCTGGCGTGCGTCATCGGGCGCGTGCCGTGTCTTCACGAGGAGTCAGGCGATGAATCAGAACGACCATCCGCAAAAAGCGCTTTCTGGCGAGCATGCATCCTTGAGCAACGAAGGCTCGGCCAGTGACGCTCCCGCGGACCCCGCGCGGCGCAGGCTGCTGGCGGCGGGCGTCGCGGGTGTCAGTTTCGCGGGGCTGACGCTCAGTGGATGCAACCTGTTCGAACAGAAACCGTCGACACCGAAGACAGCGGCAGACCTCGCGCTCGACCGCACCCTTGCGGCCCAGGTCAGGAACATCGTGGTGATCTATGCGGAGAACCGCAGCTTCACCAACCTCTACGGTAATTTTCCGGGCGTTCAATACCCGCTCTCGGGCGTGCCCGCGTCGCATTACACCCAGCTCGACCGCGACGGCGTCACGCCCATGGCCTCGTTGCCGAAGATCTGGGGCGGTCTCGTCCCGCAGGCGCAGGAAGTGGACGGCGTGCGTTACGCCATTACCGAGCAGCAGATCACCGGCTTGCGCAACGGGCCGTTCCAGATTCCCGATGCCCACGGCGCGCCGCTGCCCAATTCCGTCATCACGCGGGATCTCGTGCACCGGTTCTATCAGAACCAGATGCAAATCAACGCCGGACGCAACAATCAATTCGCGGCGTGGGGGGATTCCGGCGGCCTCGTCATGGGTCATTATCAGAACTCACCGGACACCCTGAAGCTCTGGGGACTCGCGCAGCAATACACCTTGTGCGACAACTTCTTCATGTCGGCATTCGGCGGGTCATGGCTGAACCACATCTTCCTGATCTCGGCTCAGCCGCCCTTCTACACAGATGCCAGCACTGGCCCGGCAGCCAAGCTGCTCGCCGTGGTCGAAGGCGACGACCCCACGGGTTCGCGCCTGAAGCTCGCGCCGAATTCGCCTGTGTCGGCCCTCGAAGGCCCGCCGAAGTTCGTCCGCGACGGCGCCCTGACCGCCGACGGTTACGCGGTCAACACCATGTTCCCGCCGTTCCAGCCGAGCAATGTGCCCCCGCCACCCGGTGGCGATCCGAGCCTGGCGGACCGGGCCAACGCGCTCGTGCTGCCGCCTCAGACTTACGCGAACATCGGCGACCGGCTGTCCGCGAAGAACGTCGATTGGGCGTGGTATAGCGGTGCATGGCAGTACGCGCTGGACCATCGCGACACCGGCGCGGTGCCGGATTTTCAGTATCACCATCAGCCCTTCAACTACTTCGCCAACTACGCACCCGGCACGGCCGCGCGCGCCCAACATCTGCGCGACGCCGGCCTTGGCGACGACCCGTCCACGAACAAGCTGCTGGCCGACATCGACGCCGGCCGCCTACCCACCGTCACGTTCTACAAGCCGCAGGGCAATCTCAATATGCACGCGGGCTATGCGGACGTTGCGTCGGGCGACCGCCACATTTCGAATGTGATCGAACATATCCAGCGCGGGCCGCAGTGGCAGAACACCGTCATCATCGTTACCGTGGATGAAAACGGCGGATGGTGGGATCACGTGTCCCCGCCGAAGGGCGACCGCTGGGGGCCCGGCTCGCGCATTCCAGCCCTGGTGATCTCGCCCTTCGCGAGGAAAGGCCATGTCGATCACACCGTGCACGACACCAACTCGATCCTGCGCTTCATCTCACGGGTGCATGATCTTGAACCGCTCGAAGGTGTCAACAGACGGGACTGGGCGATGGCCGAACGCGGGCAGGCGCCGCTCGGCGACCTGACCACCGCGCTCGACCTGACCTAGCGTCGGGCATGTGCCGCTAGCCGCGCTCAACCCACGCGCGCGCGGCTATCTCGATCAGATAGCCGTAGTGCAGCGCGCCCACCGGCACCACGGCGCGCGCCGGCTTCCACGCGCCGAAATGGCGGGCGTAGATCTCGTTGAACGCCTTCCAGTGCTCGACGCCGGCAAGGTACACCGTCACCTCGATACAGTCGTCGAGGCCCGCGCCCGCCGCTTCCAGCACGGTACGCAGATTGGCGAGCGTCTGTTCAGCCTGCTCTTCGAACGGGCGATCGCCGGTATGCGTGCCGTCCGGGCGCACGGGCAACTGGCCTGAGACGCAAACGAGATTGCCCGCCCGCGTCGCGTGGCTGTAATGGCCCGCAGGAATGGGCAGGCCAGGGGCGTTGATGAGTTCGATCGGTGGCATGGCTGTTCTGTCGAATGACGTTGATGAGGAGGAAAGCGCCGCTCGACGAAAACCCGTTGTCGGCGATCGAAGAGCAATCCAGGCGCGTCGGATTCTTGATCTGGAGTCAAGTTTGATTTGAAACTATCACTGTTTTTGCGAAAGTCGAAGCGGTTCATACTCGCTTCATCGAACCTGAATCATCCACTGGAGCAAGAACATGAACATTTTCATTACGGGTGCTGGCGGTTTCATCGGCGGTTCAATCGCCGCCGGGCTCGCGCGTGACGGACATCGCGTCCGCGGACTCATCCGTCGCGCCGAACAGGCCGGCGACCTGAAGCAACTCGGCATCGAGCCGGTCATCGGCAGTCTGGACGACGTCGCGTTGCTCGCCGCCGAAGCCCAGGCAGCCGACGCCGTCATCAACGCCGCAAGCAGCGACCATCGCAGCGCGGTCGAAACGCTCCTTGGCGCGCTCGAAGGCTCGAACAAGCCGTTGCTGCATACGAGCGGCTCCAGCATCGTCGGGGACGCGTCGGGCGGCGAAGCGTCGGAGCGGATCTACGCGGAAGACGATCTGCCCGAACCGACGCAGGACAAGGCGCCGCGCGTGGCCATCGACCGTCTCGTGCTCGACGCCGCCCGCCGCGGCGTGCGCTCGGCGGTATTGTGCAACACGCTGATCTACGGCCATGGCGTGGTGCCGGGTGCATGCAGCGTCCAGTTGCCGCGCCTGGAGAGACAGGCGCGGACAAGCGGCGTCGTGCGCCACGTCGGCCGGGGCCTGAATATCTGGTCGAACGTGCATATCGACGATGTCGTGGAAGCCTACCGGCTCGCGCTCGTGAAGGCGCCCGCCGGCACGTTCTATTTCGTTGAAAGCGGCGAAGCGCAGTTCCGCGACATGACGACCGCGATGGCTCGCGCGCTCGAACTGCGCGGCCCGGAAGACTGGCCGCTGGAAGAAGCAATCAAGGAATGGGGCTATGAAATGGCCTCTTACGGCCTCGGCTCGAACAGCCGCGTGCGCAGCCAGCGCATCCGTGAAACGCTCGGCTGGCAGCCCAGGCGGACGTCCGTGATCGAGTGGATCGAAAACGAACTCGTCACTAAACCGGCGTAAGCACGGCCCACCGCACATGAGCAGCACCGCGCGGCAAACTGGCTTGACCAATTTGCCGCGCAGGCAGAGGGCAACACCTTATTTCAGCGCGCTCGAATAACGCTCGACATCCGCTTGGGGCATGCCGGATTTCTCCGCCGATTCACGAATCTGCCGCCACGTGGTCGGATCGACGGCAATGCCCTTCGCGCCACATTCCGCGCGACGCGCTTCTTCCGCATCGCCCGGCGCCAGGATCTCAGCCACGCCCTCGGCACGCGGCGAAGCCTTCATCCAGGCAAGAAACGCTTCCGCTTCCTGCTGCGCGGCGGGCGCGTCGAACGCGTTCGGGTCGAGAATCACCGAGGTCATGCAATTCATGATCGCGCTCGTCTTCTCCAGCGTGCTTTCATGTGTCGTGTAACCGCCCGACAGCGCCCCGCCGAAAATCTCGCACAGCGCGGCCAGCCCCGAGCCCTTGTGCAGCCCGAACGCAGTCAGCGTACCGAAGGGCTCCTCGTGCATGACCTTCGGTTCGATGGTCGGATGCCCTTCATGGTCGAGCAGCATGCCCGGCGCGACCTTCACCCCCTTGTTGTACGCGACGCGCGTCTTGCCGTACGCAATGCCGGCCGTCGCGAAGTCGAGCACCAGCGGCGCTTTGCCATCGCGCGGATAAGCCGCGCAGAACGGATTCGTACCAAAACGGCTGTCGATCCCGCCGAACGGCGCCACCAGCGGATCGCCCGCGACGTTCACGAAATGGAACGACACCAGGCCGGCCTTCGCGCACTGTTCCGCCCAGTGACCGATCCGTCCGATGTGATGCGCATTGCGCAGACCGACCGCGCACACGCCCAGTTTCCTGGCGCGCTCGATGCCAAGTTCCATCGCCTCATAGGCGACGACCTGGCCAAAGCCCTTGCGGCCGTCGATGCTCAATACCGCGCCGGCATCGCGCACGATTTCGGCGTGCGTGTTGAGTTGCAATTGCCCTTCGCCGAGCGATGCGACATAGCGCGGAATCATGCCGATGCCATGCGAATCGTGCCCCGACAGGTTCGACATCACGAGGTGGTCCGCGATCAGTTCGGCCTCGCGCGGCGCGCTGCCGGCGTGGGTCCAGATGGCGCGGACATAGGCGTGAAGCGTGTCGGCGGCAATGCGCCGCTCCGGGGCGTTTGTGCTGGGCGTGGAAGATGCGTTCATTGCGACACTCGTCTCCATGATGATTGGCTTGCGCGTCCAGCGTCGGGACGCGTGCAGGCCTATCACTTTACCGACGATCAACTGGCCTTACCAGTTTGAATTCGCGGTTTTCCGCGAGCGGCCGAAAAAAAGCCCGGACGAGCCGGGCTACACTCAACCATCTTGCAAGGCCGTCTACGTCAAGGCGCCAGCGCGATCACTTCCGCCACCGACGCCGTCAGCTTCTTCGCGTAAGGCACATGAAGAAATTCGTTCGGTCCATGCGCGTTCGACTTCGGACCTAGCACGCCGCACACCATGAATTGCGAGCGCGGAAAGCCTTCCTTCAGCGTGTTCATCAACGGAATCGTGCCGCCCTGCCCGATAAAGGCCACATCCGCGCCGAAATGCCGCCGTGACGCGTCGTTCAGCGAACCGGCGAGCCAGGGCGCGAGGTCGGGCGCATTCCAGCCTGTCGCCGCTCCGGCTTCCGGCTTGAATGTCACCCGGGCGTTGTAGGGCGGATCGAGTTCGAGCAGCGACTTCAGTTGCGCGACCGCCGCCGTCGCTTCGACGAGCGGCGGCAGGCGCAGCGACAACTTGAACGCCGTGCGCGGCGCCAGCACGTTGCCGGCATCGGCGAGCGCGGGCAGGCCGGCCGCGCCTGTCACGGTCAGCGAAGGACGCCAGGTGGAATTGAGCAGCGCCTCGTGCGGGTCCGTGGTGGTCGGCAGGACACTGCCGCCGTCCTGACCGCAGCTCCACGGCAGCTTTTTCCAGACATCGTCGCCGAGAATATTGGCGGTGACCGCGGCTTCGCGCTGCCGCAGCACCGGAATCTCGCAATGAAAATTCTTCGGCAGGAGATCGCCGGTGCTCGCGTCTTCGAGGCGCTCGAACAGCTGCCGCATGATGCGGAACGTCGACGGCGCAATCCCGCCGTAGCCGCCTGAATGAATGCCTTCGTCGAGCACCTGCACCTCGAGGTCGCCGCTGACCAGACCGCGCAGCGATGTGGTCAGCCACAGCTGATCGTAGTTGCCCGCGCCCGAGTCCAGACAGATCACCAGACCGACCTCGCCGAGCCGGTCGCGCAATGCATCGATGTAGGGCAGCAGGTCGTAGCTGCCCGACTCCTCGCAGGTCTCGATGATGCCCACGCAGCGCGGTCGCTCCACGCCTTGCGCATCCAGGGCCGCGAGCGCCGTGATGCTGGCGTAGGTGGCGTAGCCGTCGTCGGCGCCGCCGCGGCCATAGAGCTTGTCGTTCTCGAGTTTCGGCGTCCAGGGGCCGAGGTCATTGCGCCAGCCTTCGAATTCCGGCTGCTTGTCGAGGTGGCCGTAGAGCACCACGGTTTCCGTGCTTCCCGAACGGGTCGCGGGCGCCTCGAAGAAGATGACCGGCGTGCGTCCGGCCAGGCGCACGATCTCGACCTTGAGCCCTTTGACCGGCTGCGTCTTCACCCAGTCCACCGCGTCCGTCACCACGCGCTCAATGAAGCCGTGGCGCGCCCAGTCGGTGTCGAACATCGGGCTTTTTGCAGGAATCGCGATGTAATCAGTCAGCGCCGGAACGATCTCGTCGTTCCATTTGCGCTCCACAAAATCGCGCAGCGCAGCGGAGTCCAGCCGCACCGCCTCGTCGTGTTGCATGCCGCCGCCGGTAGTCATGAGCGTGTGTCCATTGAAGCAAAAATCTCATGATAGACGGGATTCACGCCAGACTCGAATTGCGAATCATTGCTCATACAATTTGTTTGACTGCGCTCAACGCAGGGGCGCCTGCGTTCCGGCAACATCCTCACGGCCCAGCCGATACCACCACGCGCGTCACAGCCGGATCGGCGTCGATTGCCTGTTCGGTGAACGGAAAACGCGACCAGCGCTTCGCCGCGAATGCGCGGGTCGCGTCGCCGGAGTGAGGCGATGCCGGATCGTCCGATTCCGAGTGCGACAGCATCGTGTCTGCTTCCACGCCATCCGTGCCGTCCGCGCCGAACGTCACGACCTGGACATAGCTGTCGCCCTGCCCGTTCGGATCCATCGGATAGCCTTTCGCGTCCAGCGGCCGCCGCGCGCACACGACCGTGAAATATCCCGCCTCGTCACATCCGCCGTAGAGCGGCACGCGCGCACCCTGGCGCGTCGTGTAGAGCATGTCGCCGCGCCGCGAATCGAGCGCGAAGCCGTTCAGTCTGAGCGCCAGCGCCGCCCCGCCCAGCGCCTGACGCAGATCCTGCAGCACGGCCGGATTGTCGACGTTGAAATCTGCCGGCGTCGCAAGCGGTTTGTCGGGATCGAAACCCGATGCATATAGCCGCTCGGGCGCAATGCGCGTGATGCGCATCCAGAACTCGTCCCACAGGTTGGCGCCGCGCGCATCGATATCCGCCGTCCCGTTCCATTGGCGCAGCACTTCGCAGGCATCGTGCAGGTTGGAGAGCGCATCGTTGACGGTGCAGATGGCATCGAGCAGCGGCTTGCGGAACAGCCGTTCGGACATCGAGTGAGTCTCGAGCACGGCTGTTTCCAGCGCGTCGCGCGTCACGCCGCCTCGCTCGCGTTGCAGGCGCGCGGCGAGCAGATGGCCATAACGCGTACGCAGCGATTGCTCGACGCGCGTGGCCCCCGCGACACGCGGATAGCCCGTCAACGGCGCGTTGGCATTGGTGAGCCAGTAGCTGTCGTTGAAGTTGCCGACATAGTCGCCGCGCACGGTGTTCGGCAATTGCCCGACGGGCAGCGCGCCCGCTTGCGCACTGGCCGGATCCACACGCCACGCGCAGGCGCTCTTGGCGCCGTCGAGGAACGGCACGCCCGGCACGCGCCCCGCGAACGCACGGCCGGCGGGCGTCGTGCAAGTTTCCAGGAGGTCGTCAGGAACATCAGGAATCGGGCCGATATCGGCAAACCACACGCGCGCATCGCCGCGACCGATCGCGAAGGTGTTGACCCACGGCATGCCGGCGTAGCGTTTCTGGATCGCGATGAAGTCGTTCAGCGAACGCGCCTGGTTCCACGCGAAAAAGTTCTGGAAGGCACGCAGGTTGTCGGCGTTGACGTCGGCGAGCGCGTAGGCGCGCTGCGCGTTCCAGCCGAGACCCGCCGCCTGCGCAGACAGATCGACGACCGGACCATAGCGCGTCTTGTACAGCGTGCGCGAGACCGTCTCGTAGGAACCGTCGGGGCGCCGCGCCCGCACCGTGAGCGGCACGGGCGTCATGGTCTCGCTCTGGCCATCGACGAGATAGCGCGTCGGATCAGCCGGATCCAGCGCGAGCTGGAAGATGCCGAAGCGCCGCGCGCTCGACACCGTATGCGTCCACGCGACGTTCTCGTTGAAACCGAGCACGATCAGCGGCACGCCGAGAAACGACACGCCCGCGACGTTCACCTTGCCGGCAATCGTCAGCTGCGCCTGATAGAAACGGTCCGGTCCGCGCCAGAACCAGTGCGGATTGCCGAACAGGATGCTGCGTCCGTCGTTCGTCACCGGCGCGCCGAACGCGAGCGCATTACTGCCGATGCCAGGCGTGTCGCCGATTGCAAAACGCAGCGTGTCCGCTGTCTGCTCCGGCGCGTCGAGTGTGCCGCGCGGCGCGGTCGCGGCGGCAGTCGGCGGATGGGCCGTCGCGATCGGCGTGATGAAGCGCACCGAGCCGCCCGCCAGATTGGCCGCGATCAGACGCCGGTAGATATCGTCCGCGTCGATCTTCCCCAGCCAGGGCTTGCCCCGGCACGCCGCGTGCGCGTCCGGCGAACGGCCGGCATCGAGATCGGCGAGATAGCGGTTGTAGCCGCTGGCGAAACCATCGATCAGATTGCGCAGGTCGGCCGGCTGCGCCGCGCGAAAGCGGTCGAGGTTCGCCTGCTCGCCGATCAGCCTGAAGAAGAAGTCCGAGTCGATGTTGCGCGGCTGACCAAAGGTCGCAGGCGCTGTCGGACGCGCATCCGCACCGAAGAAGGCGGACCGTTCGCCGCGATAGGTGACGAAGGCATCGGCGAGCGTGCAGAGGTTATCCTCCGCCTGTGCATAGCCAAAGCCGAAACCCAGGCTGCCCCAGTCGGCGGCGCGGATGTGTGGAATGCCGTCGCGGGTGCGGCGAATTTCGGCGCTCCACGTTCCTTGCGCGGTCTGTGCGGAGGGGGAAGCGACATCTGAGGATGACGGTGCATACGCGCAACCGGCCAGCAAGGCGCTCGCGAGCACACCGGAGATGACGAGGCTGATGGTCTGATTCATCGCGCGAGTCCTTCGGTCCAGTCAGCGTGAAACCATGAAGCCGAGACGATGGGCGAGCCACCGTCCGCGCGCAGTATCGCATCGGGTGCGAAGCCTGCACCGCCAAAGTCTAGCCGCTCGCAGTTGTCTCGCGAAGCGGTGGTGCCCCTGACCCATTCATCCTGCCGATGACCCAAACCGACGATCCACGCCCCACACCGCCCGAACACCCGCTGCCAGGCGATTGCTGTCAAAGCGGCTGCAACCCGTGCGTGTTCGATCTTTATGACGAAGCGCTGGCGCGCTATCGGTCGGAGTTGGCGGCGTGGGAAGCGCGTCATGATCCGGACGCCGGCTAACGAGACTCGAAAGCGGCTTTCGTCCGCCGATCCAAGCAGTTCCGCGCGCCCGGCGCTATGCTGATGTCCCCTGTCGGCCGGAGCCGATTCCGGTTGCCTGGAAGCAGTCGAAATCCAATCTCAAGGAGCACCGCCCCATGTCTCTCACGATGTATCGCGCATCGATTCCCGTCTTCATCCGCGGCCTCGAAGTGTGCGCGGATCTGCTCGCCAAAGGCGCCGCCTTCGCGGACCAGAAAGGTCTTGTCCACGCCGATGTGATCAACGCCCGCCTCGCCCCCGACATGCTGCCGCTCGTCGCGCAGATTCAGCGCGCCAGTGATACCGCCAAGCTTTCGGCGGCGCGCCTGTCAGGCGTCGAGGCGCCGCGTTTCGAGGACGACGAGGACAGCTTCGCGTCGCTGCAGGCGCGCATCGAGAAGACGATTGCGTATCTGAAGAGCATCGACAAGTCCACGCTCGTCGACAGCGAAGAACGCACGGTCACGCTGAAGTTTCCGGACTTTTCGCCGTCGTTTTCCGGCGTCGACTATCTGCTCGGCTTCGGGCTGCCGAATTTCTATTTCCACGTCGTCACGACGCACGACATCCTGCGCCATCTCGGCGCGCCGATCGGCAAACGGGATTTCCTCGGCCCGCTCAAGTAAGACTCAAGCAAAACGCCGGGCGATGCGGGACGAAACAGTCCCGCTCACCCCTGCCGCGCCGCGATCTGCTTGCGCCAGCCGGACAGAATGCGGCGCGCGAGCGCGTCGTAGTCGCCGCCGAAGTGGTGGTCGCCCGGCAGCTTCACCACGTCGATGCCCGTCTTCGTCAGATCCGGGCACAGCGTGTCTTCTTCCTTCTCGCCGTAGATGCATTGCACCATCGCCGGCGGCACCTTGTTCAACTCTGGCCGCACTTTCAGCGCCTTGTCGCTTGCCGGCATGCCGAGCCAGCCCGTCACGCGAATCTGGAAATCGGCGGCGGGCGAGAAGCCCATCAGCGAGATGTACGACACTTGCTCGCGCACCGTGTCCGGCAGACGGTTGTAGGCGAACGGCATGACATCGGCGCCGAACGAATAGCCCAGCAGCGCCACGTGGCTCGTATGCCAGCGCGCGTTGTAGAAGCGAATCACGCGGGCGAGGTCGTTGGCCGTCTGCTGCGGCGTTTTCTCGCTCCAGAAGTACCGCAGCGAATCGATGCCGATCACCGACACGCCGTCACGCTGCAACGCAAGCGCCATGGTCTTGTCGAGATCGCGCCAGCCGCCGTCGCCGGAAATCACGATGGCGAGCAGATCGGTCGGCTTGTCGGCGCGCAGTTCGATCAGCGGCAGATCGGAAACATCGCCGTCTGCGACCGGCTCGGCCTTCTTCAGATGCGGCGCGGTCATCGCGACCAGCGCGTCGGCCTTCGAGTGACCCGGCTGCGGCGCCGCCGCGCGCTCCAGAAACCCCGGCAAACCCTTGGCGTGGATGATGGTGGGGTCCGGCGGACACGGATCGAAACGGGCGTCGAGCTGGGCATCGGCGCCGAGCGACACCGCGCCTGCCACGGTATTGTCCGGCGCCTGACGCAGCGAACTCTCCGCGAGCGCCGCGCCCTGGCCGGTGCCTGCGAGGATCGGCGAATAGTAGTGGTTCGTCTGCACGGTGCGCTCGAGCTGATGGCTCATGTTCTCCGCATCGCCGACGAGGTTGTGACACTCCTTCTCGCTTTTGTCCGCCTTCACCTGCGCCGCGTATTTCAGCGTATCGACGCCGATCACCATTGCGCCTTTCGCGGCGAGGGCGTCGGCGACCTGCTGGTCGGACGGACTCCAGCCGCTCTTCTCCGAAAACAGCACGACGAAACCTGTCATGTCGCCGGTGGGTTTCGTCAACATCACCTGGCCGTAGCGGCCGCCGGGAATCGATTCGGCGGCATGCGCCGCGCCCAGCCAGGAAACAGCACACACGGCGGCGGTCGCGAAGGCCGCCGCTTTCTTGCAAAGGAATGTCATGAACGCCAGCCGCCCGCGAGAAGCGAGAGATCCGCCAAAGTGAAAAATACGCCGACCGAACCGGACGCCGCCAAGTAACGCGGCTCCCAGCGCGGCTGGAACTTGCTCTTGAATCCGCGCAGGCCGCGGAAGTTATAGAAACGCCCGCCGAAGCGCCAGACCAGGCCGGCGAAGCGGTGCCAGTGCGACGCGAGCGGCGTCGGCTCCATGCCCGACAGCGGCGCGATGCCCAGCGACAGCGACTTGAAACCCGTTTCCTTCAGATGCAGCGCGAGCTTCGTGAAGAGATATTCCATCGCGTACGAAGACGCCGCGTCGACATGGCGCATCACGCCGACGGTCGCTTCCGTGTTCATGTCGGTGGTCATGAAGGTGACGAAAGCGACCGGCTCGCCCTGCTGCCGGACCAGCAATACCGACTGCGCCGACAGATAGTCCTCCGTGAACGCCGCTACCGAGAAACTCTTCTCGCGCGCGGAACGGCTGTCGAGCCAGTCATCGGAGATGGCGCGGAGCATCGGCAGACTTTCGACGATCCGGTCCGGTCCGATGACCTCGGTATCGAAACCATCGCGCTCGCCGCGCTTGAGCGCATAGCGCAGATGCGAGCGGTGCGAGCCCTTCAGGTCGAAGTCCGCCAGCGCGACATGCGCTTCCTCGCCGAGCTTCATCAGCGTCAGGCCGGCATCGAGATACAGCGGCAGCGCGTCGGCGCGCACCTGATAGAACGCGGCGCGGCCGTTGTGCGCATGCGCCAGTTCCACGAACTTGCGGATCAGTTCCGCCCACTCGCGGCGCGGACCGACCGGATCATGCAACGCGGCCCACGTGCGGCCGTGCTTCGCGTACATCAGGAAGGCTTCGCGCGACTCCGAAAACAGGAAACTCTTGTCGCCCATCATCGCGAGGCCGGCGTCGCTGCGCTCCTGCGCGCGGAAGATGCGCGCGGCATCGGCGAGATCCTGCGGCGCGGGCTTCACGAAACGGCCCGCCGCCGGACGCAGCAGCTGCCACACGGCGAACACCGTGCCGAACACGGCCGCGGCGAGCGTCGCGCGCAGCGCACGCGGGGCGCGTTCGTCGAACGCGAACTGCCACCAGAGGTCGCCGCTGTACGGCACGTCGCGAAACGCGAAGAACATGATCCAGAACGCGAAGGCCATCACGACGCCGATCGAGATCAGCCAGGTTGCCGTGAAACGCTCGGCAAACAGCGACGAACGGCGATTGAAGCGTTCGCGCGTCAAAACCAGCAGCACGATGAGGAAGGCCAGCACGCCCACTTCGACGAATGCGAGACCCTTCGCCAGCGACAGCGCCAGGTTGGCGACCGCGAGGCCCAGCGCGAGCCACCAGGCGGCGTCAAGCCGGCGCAGCAGGCCGCGCGCGACGAACAGCAGCAGCACGCCGAGCACCGAGCCGAGCAACTGCGAGCTTTCCAGCACCCACAGCGGCACGATGGTTTGCAGCAGCGCGATGCGCATCTTGAAGGCCGGCGTCGCGCCGGAGATGACGAGCATGGTGCCGGCCGCGAACGTGACGATCGACAGGAACACCGGCGCCAGCTGCGACACGTGATGCGGGCTCAGGAAGCCGAAGCGGCCTTTCAGCGCGCGGCCTTCGAAGGCGGCCATCACGCCGGCCGAGAGGATCAGCGGCAGGCCGAAGTAGATCGCGCGGTACGCGAGCAGCGCCGCGACCACGTCGGGCGTCTGCGCGCTGCCGCCGAGCGCGAAGACCATCGCCGCCTCGAACACGCCGACGCCGCCCGGCGTATGACCGATCATGCCGAGCAGCATCGCGGCAGAGAAGACCGTCATGAAATCGAAGAAACCGACGTGCGGATTCGGCAGCAGCGCCCAGAGCGCGAGGCCCGCGCCGAAGACATCGACGACGGCCAGTGCTGCCTGCGCGACGAAATCGCGCCGCGCCGGCACGGTGAACGACAGCCACTTCCAGCGCGACTGCAACGTGCGCGGCGCGCGGCCGCACAGCAGGACCATCGCGACGAACACGGCCAGCAAGGCCGCGCCGGTCACGCGCAGTGCGGCGGGCGGCAGGTGCACGAGGCCGGAGAGCGTGTGCGCGTCGAACAGCATGCCCGCGGCGGCCATGAAGGCCAGCGAGAGCGCTAGTGTGATACTGGTGAACAGGGTGAGCCGGCCGACTTGCGCGGGCGTTACGCCGGATGCGCCATAGACGCGGCAGCGCACCGCGCCGCCCGTCAGCGCGCCGAAGCCGGTCACATTGCCGAGCGCCGAGCCGACCGTCGCGCCGACCCACAGCAGCGAGCGCGGCAGCGTCACGCCGATGTGCCGCAGCCCGACCGCGTCGCGCCCGACGAGCGCGGCGAAGGACAGCGCGGTGGCGAACAGCGCAGCCAGCCAGGCTTGCGGCGTCATCACGCGCAGCGAATGCACGACCGACTTGTAGTCGACCGCGCGCGAAAGATGCTGGAAGACGATCAGGAGCAGCACGCAGATCACGACCGTCAGGACGGGCGCGGCGAGCCGCTGAAGCTGGAAGCCGCCGGAAGTAAGGCCGGACGGGGCGATGGCGCGAAGCCGGGCGAGCAACTTTGTGCGGGACATGCGTTCTATCAGACTGGCTCACGATGCCGGCCGGCGGGAAATCGCCGAGGGCAGCGGTACATCAGGGTTAGCGGGCTTGCGCACCGTACGCGCCATGCGCTCGAAAAACACGCTTTCGGCTCGGGTCGCCCGCGCTCGCGCCATACAAATGGCTTCAGGCAATGAAACGCCTATATAACGGCGACGGTTGACCCGACTTGACGCATATTGGGAAAAGTACGGACTGTAAGGTTTGCGGGTGCTGTTGCAACGGTGCAGGTCTTACTGTTTGTAATTCGAGGCGCCGAACCAAATGAAGAAAAGCCGCTAAGATCGCACCGGCAACGCGAAACTGACTAAAAAAGGGTTTGAATCATATGAAGAGAAAAATAACGCTCCTGTGCGCGGCGCTGAGTGCTTCCCTGTTGAGCGCGTGCGTCGCGACGGACGACAGCCTGCTCCGAACTGTGCCGATCGGGTCCGGCACGTCACAGAGCAAACCTTACGATTTCGTCCGCTGCGTGAAATCGGCATGGGCGCCGATCGGCGGACGCGTGCGTGAATACTCGCCGGGCCCCGATACGCAGGCCATCTCGATTCCGAGCGGCGGTCTGACGAGTCAATCGGTGGTGTTGTTGATCGCGCAGGCGTCGGCGAACAACACCGGCTACACGATCTACGGCGATATCGGCGTGGCGAGCCGCTATGTCGCGGCCACCCACACTTGCGACTGAGCAGCGACCGAGTGCTCCGCGCGGCGGCTCAGGAAGGCTTGCCGTCGCGCATGTCGACGGTCGCCAGATGGGTGCCCACCACCCGTCCGATCAGATAACCGTCCGACGCGCACGCGTTGACGCGCTCCTTGCCGTCCCACTGGATCTTGTACTGGTCGTCCTGCGAGTGGATCGCGGCGGGATCGAACTTGCGCTTCGGCTTGCCGCCGTTGCGCGCGTCTTCTCCGACCATCCGGTTCCAGGTGAGCGCGTAGCCATAGCGGACGCCGTCGGCAAAGGCGTCGTTATCGCACACCTGGCCGGGGGTCTTCGCCTTGACCATCAGGTGATAGCCGTCCGGGCTGCCCACCATGATGCGGCGCTCGCCCGGCGGCAGACTCGGTGCGGGCGGCCGCACCGGCGTGCGCGCGGCCTGGACCGGCGCCGTGCCCGACGCGGGCGCGACGGTATCCGTGCCGTCCTGCTGTGGAAGGGGCGCACACGCGCCGAGAATCAGCACCGCGCTCGCGGCGAACGCCGCACCGGCACCTTGCATTTTCTTGAACGATAGCCTGCGAATCACCTGCGCTGAACCCGTCTCGAATTAGTCCGGGCTCTACCTTACCATCTCGCGATGAATTCCTCGGAACGTTCCGAAACGCGGACGGGCCGCCTCCGAGGCGGCCTTGCGTGACTGCGCCGGGATCAGGACGCCGACGAGGTATTGCTCATCGGCATTTCGATGCCGCGCCGCGCCATTTCGACGATCAGGAAGGTTCGCCGCGTGACATGGAAGCGCGCGAGCAGATCGCTCGAATATTCCTTCGCGGTGTTCTCGCTGATGTTCATCTTGCGCGCGATCGCCTTGTTCGACAGCCCTTGCAGCAGATAACGCAGCGTCTCGGTGAGGCGCGGCGGCAGGTCGAGCGATTCGACCGTTACGCTCGGATGCGGCGTGACGGGCCTCGGGCTGTGACCGCCCTTGCCGAGCACGGTGTTGGGCAGGTAGACGCGGCCGTTGAGAATGGTCTTCAGTGCCTCGCGGAACACGCCGGCGCCCTGCTCGCTGCCTTTGGAAATGAAGCCGCACGCGCCGTTCTTGATGCATTCGAGCACGGTGTCGCGGTCGTCCTGGGCGGACAGCATGATGGTCTGGACTTCGCGCTCTTCCTCGCGGATCCAGTTCAGCAGGTCCATGCCGGTGTCCTGGCCACGCAGATGGTAGTCGAGGAAGATGAGGTCGTAGGTATTGGCCGAAAGCTTGACTTTCGCCTGTTCGAAACCGTCGGCCTCGTCGATTTCGAGCAAGGGCTCATTCGCCAGGATGAGACTTTTCATCGCGCTCCTGGTGAGCCCTTCGTCCTCAACTAGCAATACTGTTTTGAAATAGCCATTTTCCATTGCGACGCTCCGAGAACGGTTCCGATCTTACGCGGGCCTTGGACGACTTCTACCCCCCTTTCGCAGGGATCCATTCGGCAGTCCCCCAAAATCTCTGAACGCCCCTTCCCGTGCCGGGTTGAGCGATAAGCACGTGCGGTCGAAACTGGCGGCATCGAATCAACCCCATCAAATAACGATCAGGAGGATGAGATGTCAAGCCGTCTAGCGCCCAGCGAGAGCGAGTTCGCGTTGTGGCGAATCAAGCGGGCCCGCACCAGCGACGCTTCACGCCGCGTGCTGATCGCTCACAAGGACAAGTCGATCGGCGATTCGCTCGCCGTGCAACTTCGGCTCAAAGGCTTGCAGGTCATCCATTCGCAGGATCTCAAATCCGTCCGCGCGCTGGTCGGCAGCTGGCAGCCGCACGCGCTGCTGCTCGACACCAGCCTCGACAGCGACTCCGGCTATGTCTTCCTGCGCACGCTCCAGATGGATTCGGAGATGACCGGGCGCCTGCTCGTCGCGATGAGCAACGTCTGGCCCGCCGACCCCGTGCAGATGCTCAAGGACGCCGGATTCGACGCGCATTGCCGCCGGCCGTGCGCGACCTGGCGCATCGTCGATATGGTCGAAGCGTTCTTTTCTACGCCGCTCAGGCGTTGATGTTTGTCGGAGGTGTCGCATGAACCCGCTTGCCTGCGTTGCCTGTCTTGTGGCTGGAGGTCTGTTGCCGGCGAACGCCTCGCGCGTGCGGACCTCCGTGGAAGCGCGCGTCAGGCGCCGCCGCCGTCGCATGGGGCCGGGGTCACGCCGGTTGCCATCGCGAGCGACGCCCGTATTTCACTACCTGGCTCGATGACCGCGACGCCCGTTCCGCCCACGCCGCGCGCCGCGAGATTGAAGCCGTCGCTGACGTGCGAGACCGGCTCGACGCATAGATAGCCCGCCCCGGCCGGACAGTGGACGACGACGTGGCTCAAAGCGTCGCCGGCCGCGAGGGTGAGCGTGCGGCCGTGCGCGTAATGGAGCGTCGCGCGGCCGTTCCAGCCGCTCAGATAACGCGTGTAGCCCTGCATCTCGCGTGTGTGCCGGCCGGGCGGCGCTTCGCTGGCCGGTCCGACCGCGATCTCGGCTTCATGGCGCCACAGCGTGCTCGCTTCGACCTCTGCCTCCCGCGCGGCGAAATAAGGATGAAAACCCAGACCGACCGGCATCGGCAGCGATGAACGGTTCAACACGCGCATCGACAGACGCGCGCCCTCTGGCGTGGCCTCGATCAGCTGCACTGCTTCGAACGCCCACGGCCAGCCATGCTCGTCCGCGCGATGCACGAAGCGCAGCACCGCGCAATCCGGCTCGTGCAGTTCCACCTGCCACGCCGCGAACTGGCCGAAGCCATGCAGCGCGTGCGGCATGCCGGGAAACGTCGCCAGCTCGACGGGCGAGCCGTCCGGTCCGGTAAAGCGCGCGTCGCGCACCCGGTTGGAGAACGGCACGAGCGGATAGCTTCCGCCCTTCGGCCACGCGTCGCAGGGCCAGCGGGCTTCCGTCACCGGCGCGAGCCATTCCTGGACGCCGAGTGCATCGGCGGTGACAAAGCGCGTAACGCGCCCGCCGGCCTGTGGCGCGATCTCCAGCGTATGCGGCCCGCTGGAGAGGACGAGCTTCGGCTCGGCCTCGAGTGTCACGACTTCACGCATGTTCGTCACGTTGCTGCTTCGTCGGGAGAAGCCGGCGCGGCGGCGTCGGCATCGGTCACGGTCACTGTTTCTGTTCCTTCACGCGCGACACGAGCTGCGTCGGGCTCACGAACTGCAGCGCGATCAGCACCCAGACCATCGTGATCGCCATGTAGATCATCGCCATGGCGTCGATGGATTGCGGCGCGCGCACGCCTGTGGAAAACACCGCGTAGTACAGCGCGACCACCAGCGTCTGCGTGGTCGGCCCGGCGGTGAAGAACGTGAGTTCGAACATGCCGATGGTGCGCACCAGCACCAGCAGTCCCGCCGCGAGCATCCCCGGCACGAGCAGCGGCAGCAGCACGTAACGAAAATAACGGAATGTGTTCGCACCAAAAATGCGTGCGGCCGATTCCAGATTTGGATCGATCTGCTCGATGAACGGCGTCATCACCAGAATCACGAACGGCAGCGCGGGCACCAGGTTCGCGAGAATCACGCCGGTCAGCGTGCCCGCGAGATGGAACTTGTACATGACCGTGGCCATCGGGATGCCGTAGGTCACGGGCGGCACCATCAGCGGCAGCAGGAACACCAGCATGGCGAAGCGCTTGCCGGGAAACTGCACGCGCGCCAGCGCATAGGCCGCCGGCACACCGAGCACGATGGACAGCAGCACCACCGCGCCCACCACTTCGAGCGTCACGAGCAGCACGCTCGAGAGCTGGAAATCGCTCCACGCCTGCGCATACCAGTGCAGCGTGAAACCCTGCGGCAGCAGCGTGCCGAACCAGCGCGTCGCCACCGAGTTGACGGCGACGGTTGCAATCAGCAGCAGCACATTGAGCAGGAAGAAGCCCATCGTCGCCCAGACGATGCACTTCCAGAGTCGGTCACGCAGGCTAGTCTGCTGTTTCATCGCACGGGTGGCGCCTTGAGTCGGGGCGCCGGCCTGCCAGCCGGACGCCGCGTGGTTATCGGTCGTCATCAGCCCTTGCCTCCGGTCACCGGACCCGTATAGAAGAAACGGCGCGCGCCGAGCATGCCGCCCACCACGAGCAATTGCACGAAGCCCATGACGATCGCGATGGTCGATGCCAGCGCATAGTCATAACTTTCGAACGCGGCTTCCGATGCGGCGATGGAAATGACGCGCGTCGGGCCAGCCGGCGCGCCGAGCAGCACCGCTGACGGAAACACCGAGAACGCCTGCACGAAGGACAGGCACGCGGTCATCGTCAGGCCCGGCAGCAGCAGCGGCAGATAGACCTGGCGAAACTGCTGCCACGGACCCGCGCCGAGCGTGGCGGCCGCGCGCGCGAGCGTCGGGTCGATGCCGGTCACGTAGGACAAGGTCAGCAGGAACGCGAACGGAAAACCCGACACGATCAGCGAGATCAGCACGCCCCAATAGTTGTGCGTGAGGCGCACTTCATCGCCGTACAGGTGCAGCGCCTGCAAGGCCTGCGGAAACCAGCCGTTCGGGCTGAAGTAGGTGAGCATGCCGTCGGCGATCAGCACCGTGCCGAGCGTCACCGGCACGACCAGCAGCGTGGTGACGAACTTCTGCCACGGCGACGTGCGGCGCAACGCGAATGCCACCGGCACCGAGACGCCCACGTTGATGAGCGTCGCCGGCACGGCGAGCTTCAGCGTGACGATGATGGTCGGCCACATCGACGTGTCGGTGAAGAACGTGATGTAGTTGGCCCAGATGCTGCCGCCGTTCATCGGCTGGAACGACAGCATCAGGCCGTAGGCGAACGGGTAGATGAACAGCGCGACGATGAAGAGCAGCGCCGGCGCGACCAGCCAGCCCTTCGGATCGCGCGGCTGTGCAGGCAGCGCGATCATTTTTCTTCTCCGTACACGAGGATCTTCGAGGGCGCCACGCGCAGCGCAATGCGCTCGCCTTCCGTGCATTCGCCCGCGATGCGCGCCCACAGCCGGCCGAACGCCGTCTTCACGATGATGAGCGAATCGCGGCCGCCATACTCGACCACTTCCACATGCGCATCGAAGGCGTTTTCGGTGCCGGGCACCGTGCGCTCCATGTCTTCGGGGCGCAACGCCACCGACACCTGCTTGCTGTCGAAGCCTTCCATCGGCGTGCCGACCAGCTTCACGCCGTTTGCGTTCACGACGACCGCGTCGCCTTGCGTGCCCTCGAGGGTCGCCGCGACGACATTGCGATAGCCCATGAAGCGGGCGACGTGCAGGTTCTTCGGCCGCGAATAAACTTCCTTCGGCGACGCCACCTGCTGCACCACGCCCTCCCTCATCACGACGATGCGATCCGCCATCGACAGCGCCTCGTCCTGATCGTGCGTCACGTAGAGCGTGGCGCGCTCCAGCTTGCCGTGGATGCGGCGGATCTCCGCGCGCATCTCGATGCGCAGCTTGGTGTCGAGGTTCGAGAGCGGTTCGTCCATCAGCACGAGCGGCGGCTCGATGACGATCGCGCGGGCAATGGCCACGCGTTGCTGCTGGCCGCCGGAGAGCTGGCCGGGCAGCTTGGCGTCGTGGCCGATAAGTTGCACGAGTTGCAGCGCGGCCTTGGCGCGCTTCATCGCTTCCGCTTTCGGCACGCCGCGCATCTTGAGGCCGAAGCCGACGTTGTCGAGCACCGACATGTGCGGGAACAGCGCGTAGTTCTGGAAGACCATGCCGAAGCCGCGCTTCTCGGGCGGCAGCACGTCGATTCGCTTGTCGTCGAGCCAGATGCCGCCGCCCGTCAGCGGCTGCAGCCCGGCGATGCAGTTGAGCGCGGTGGACTTGCCGCAACCCGACGGCCCCAGCAGCGCGATGAACTCGCCGCGCTGGATGTTCAGATCGAGGCCTTTCAGTGCGGCGAGCTGTTGCCCTTCCGCGTTGGTGAAGCTGCGCGAGACCGAGTCGAGGCGCAGTTGCTCAAAGGTGTGCTTCATGACGAATTCCTGCCCGTGGATGGGCGCGTGTCTGGTGCAGGCGGCGACGTTCCTTGCAGGGAACGTCGCCGCATCGAGGCCGCTTCGGGCTTACTTCGTCTTCGCCGCGCCGATCTCGCGATCCCATTTCTGGAAGGCGGCGACCATTGCCTGCGCATTCAGCGGTACGACATGCGGACGGTCCGCGAGCAGCTTCGCGTACTCGGGACGGCCGAACTTCTGGATCACTTCCTGGCTCTTCGCAGGCGCCATCGAGAGCGGCACGTCCTTCACCGCCGGGCCCGGATAGAAGTAGCCGTCGTCATAGGTCAGCGCCTGCTGCGCGGGCTCCAGCATGAAGTTCATCAGCTTGTAGAGCACGTCGAGCTTTTCCTTCGGCACGCCTTTCGGGATCACCATGTAGTGGGCGTCGTTGACCCAGGTCATGTTGTCGAATGCGCCGACCTTGAACTCCGCGGGCACGATGCCGAGCGCGCGCGGATTGATGTCCCAGCCCGTCACGGTCACCGTCATGTCGCGCGTGCCTTCGCCGAGTTCCTTCATCACGGCCGAGGTGCCGCCCGGATAGTACGGAACACAGTCGTTGAGCTGCTTGAGGAACGCCCAGGTCTTGTCCCAGCCGTTGATCGGATCCATCGGGTCCTTGTCGCCGAGCACATACGGCAGGCCCATCAGGAAGGTGCGGCCCGGGCCGGAGTTGGCTGGACGGGCATAGATCAGCTTGTTCGGATGCGCCTTGCACCACGCGAGCAGCTGATCCGGGGTCTTCGGGACGTCGGTGACCTTGGCCGGGTTGTATTCGAGCAGCGGACCCGCGGGCATGTAGGTCACTTCGAGGCCATAGCCTTGCGCTATGTCCTGCATCTTGCGCGGACCGGGCGCGTACTTGTCGAGCACGCCGGGGAAGGCCTTCGACTGATCCGGCAGCAGCTTCTCCCACAGGCCCTGCTGGATGCCGGCCGCGAGCGCGTCGGTGCCGGTCACGACGAGGTCGATGTCCGAGCGCCCCGCCGCCTGCATCGCCTTGATCTTGCCGGGCAGCTGCGGCGCCGGCGCGTTGGTGAAGGTGATGCTGGAAACCAGGTCGGGATACTTGGCCTTGAAAGCCTCGAAGCCCTTTTGCGTCAGTTGCAGATTGCCTGCGACGTCCACGATGTTGATCGACACGGGATCGGCCGCCTGCGCCGCGCTCATGCCGAAGGCCGCGCCGACGGCGATGCACACCGCCGCCAGCTTCACTGACAGTCCTGCCTTGAAAACCATGTTGTCGTCTCCTCACTTCGCTCGCAACCACGGGTCGGGAAGGGGTCGGTCGCGTCATCGACGTTATTTGCCGCGCGTGCGCCGCCCTGTTTGTGATTCTTTCTCTGTGCAGCGTGTTTTTTAATTCGGGCTTGTCTGGTTGTTTGTTTCTGCGCGCGTCCTGATTGCCTCTGGAAGCTGAAAAATAGCTAACGGGGTTATAGGATGTCAAGCAAATTGACTCGTGCGTGCGTGTTACCGAAACCTTAAGAGGCGTTCTTTTCGTCAGCCGATAGCGGCTTGCGGCAGGTTCTCGGGAGATACCCCAAGCCGGCATTTTCGCGGCGGTTTAACCGCGCTCGAAGGATGTTTCCTTGAGCGTTTCCGCGCGTTTCCTTCGAGGGTAAGCGCCGACGGAAACACGCGTTACACGGGCGCCAGCACGTGTGATGCAAGCTTCCGTCGGGTCTGGAGAGACTTGAAAAAAAGCGTTGAGCGTTCCGTTTTTTCTGGAACGAGGTTGTCAGGCAACTTGACTGGCTGAAGATGCCGTGTCGCAAGCCGCCAAGGTTGTATGACAACGTCGGTCAGGAAATCAGCCGCCTCATTCGCCGAACATGCGCTCCAGCGCTTTCCTGAGATGAGCGTCCATGGCGGCCGCCGCGCTCGCCCGGTCATGGGCTTCGATTGCCTGGAGCACCTCGAGTAGTTCTTGCTGGGCAAGCCGGTGGCGTTCGAGGGTGTTGAGCGCCGACAGCGTCTGCGACAGGTTCGAACTGAAGACGATCTGCTCCTCGATGAGAGACAGCATCGTGACGAAGAATGGGTTTTTGGACGCTCGCGCGACGGCAAGCCGGAATGCAAAGTCATCGTGTGCATCGATGCCTTTTTGCGCTTCGACGGCGCCTGCCATCTGGTTCCAGGCGGACCTGAGCGCATGCAGGTCCGCGTCCTCGGCCTTGTCCGCAGCCAGCTCGGCCGCGCCGGTCTCCATCACCCGACGAAAGTCGTAGCAGCGTCGGATGTCGGACAAGGTTTCCACGGGCGCAAAGCGGCGTGCGTCCGGATCCGGCCGACGCCCGACCACGGTACCCGAACCGCGACGCGTCACGATGATACCGTCGGCGCGCAAGCGGGCAAGCGCCTCGCGCACCGTAGGACGCGACGTGGCGAAACGCTCGGCAAGCGCATGCTCCGTCAGCAGCCGGTCGCCTTCCTTGAATTCGCCTTCGACGATGCGGTTGAGAATGTCGCTGTAGATCCGGTCGGCGAGACCGGCTGCCTTGCGCTCGTTCATGTTCTCGCGAGGACCCGCTTGTCAGGGAGGAGCACCGATTGTAAGGCAGCTTTTTCCGAGCCGGCGGATGAGTTTTGCATCAAGAATGCAAAATGCATCATGCAAACGCGTGTGGGCACTGCGTGAAAACAGAAAGGGCGCGCCCCGATGCCCGGCGGCGCGCCCCTCCGTTACTTGCAGAACCGATCGATTGCCTGCCTAGAGCGACAGCAGTTTGCGCGCTTCCTTTGCAGTCGCGACCGGCCGGCCATAGTCCGCGCATAGCGAGGCCACCCGGCTGACGAGTTGCGCATTGCTCCTGGCGAGCGTGTCCTTGTCCCAGCGCACGTTGTCTTCGAGGCCGGTACGGCAATGGCCGCCCATTTCGAGGGTCCAGTGGTTCACCTCGAGTTGATGACGCCCGATACCCGCGGCGGTCCAGGTTGCATCGGGGAGATTCTTGCGCAACTGCTCGACTTCGAACTCGAGGATTTCGCGCCGCGCGGGCAACGCATTCTTTACGCCGAGTACGAACTGCACATGCACCGGCGACTTCAGCAGACCCTGCTTCACCAGATCGACGGTGTTGTACAGCATCGCCAGATCGAAGATCTCGATCTCGGGTTTGACGTGATGATCGAGCATGGTCTGCGCCAGCGAGCGCACGAAGTCCGGCGGATTCTCGTACACGATAGTCGGAAAATTCACTGATCCCGTAGCGAGCGACGCCATGTCTGGCTTCAGATCCAGCATCGCGCCCCGCTGCTCGAACGAGCGGCCGCGTCCGCCTGTCGAGAACTGGATGATGATGTCCGGACAGTGCTTGCGAATGCCCTCCTGCAATTCCGCAAAGCGATGACGGTCCGAACTGGAGCGTTCGTCCTCGTCGCGCACATGCAGATGTACGAGCGTCGCGCCCGCGTCATAGGCTTCGTGCGTACTTTCGATCTGCTCGGCAATCGTAATGGGTACGGCGGGATTGTCCTTCTTGCGCGGCACCGATCCGGTAATCGCGACGGAAATCACGCAAGGTTCCTGGGTCTTCGCTTCAGTCACGCTTCGCTCCTATGCGGCATTATCGTCAGACGGAGCATGCAGTCGCGCAGCGCCATCCAAAATTAACTATCTAGTACGTTTTTGAATGCTGAAGCATGGCCTGCCACGCTGCAAGCCACACAAACCCTTAGATCGTCCATCGCCGACAGTTGGAAACGACCGTTCGTTGTCCAGCCCGTATGACGGCCGCCCGAGTGGCCTCTCTACTGTTTCTCGGCGTGTTCGGCAAGCATTCTGCCGACTTGCTCGTCGGTGATCGCCGGCTTGATATCGAACATGAAGATGTCGGCCCATTCGAGCGCCCAACGGGCCAGCGGTTCGATGTCATCGCATTCACACACGGCGATACCCCAGATCGAGCCGATTGCATGCCATCGACCGATCAGATGGATGCCATCCGGCGGCGCGCCGCGGGTCTGGAGGAATCGCTCGGCGGCCTGTCTTTCCACTTCGGGCTGCGCCGTCCAGTTGACGATGAATAGCATGGCTCGATCCTCCTGGTGGAACGCCACGATGCGGAAGCATGGCGCCGGATGCGCGGCTGCATCGGCGCACGGCCGATGCAATCAATCCAGTATAGGAGGCGGCCGAAAAGAAAAGCGTGAAACGCATTTTGCGTATTGCATTACGCATTCAGCATGCCCCGAATGCACTATGCTCTTGCCACCTGTTGCGTCGAACGGAAGAAGCGTTCAGGGCAGCACGACAACGGGCGTCCGGTAGACGGGCTGCGCGTAGGTGACTCTGATCGCGGGCATCACCGCATAACTCGGCAGCGGGACCGGCGCGACGACGACCGGCCGTCTCGGCGGCGGCGCGATGACCGCCACCGGCGCGGACACCGGCGCAACCATCACGGTGCGCGCGGGCACGTAGTAGTACGGGGGCCGCGGCGGCGGCGCGTAGTAGTACACCGGGGGCCGCGATGCAATGACGACCGCGGGCGCCACGTAGGAAACCTGTACGCTCGTACCGGCCACTGCGGTCTTGGCGCAAGTCAGGGTAACGGCGGCCACGGCGGAAACACTCAGCAAGCGAAAGTTCATGATGTTGGTCCTCATGCACGTCAGACGTTGAAAACGGCCCCGCGAGAGAAGCGTTGGCCGGCGATGAGAACGATAGCGAAGCGTCGCGCAAACCGTGAGCGATGACTTGTGTCAGCGCGTGTCGTGGCCGGCCATGCCGCGCGCATGACATGCGGCGACATGATTCGCGACACGGCCGCGATTGCGCTTGCAACGCGGCTCAATAGAATGAGCCTCACTTGTCTTGTTCATTCGCACCCGATCAAGGAGAGACTCATGCGAACCATCCTTGCCGCTGTTGCTGCCTGCCTTGTGTGCGTCGCCTCGGCCCCGGCCTTTGCGCAGACCGCCACCCAGCCGATGGGCGCAAGCCCGCACGTCGAACGTGCGCTCGGCCAGTTGCAGACCCGCTTCTCGAATGCCAACACCACGCGCGACGGCAAACTCACGCGCGAACAGGCCGCCAGCGGCATGCCGATGGTGGCAAAGCATTTCGACGAGATCGATACGCAAAAGAACGGTTTCGTCACCCTGCCGCAAATCGAGGCGTTCATGCGCGCCCACGCGGCGCAACGTTGATCCCTGACTGACAGCCCGGAGCCCGCTTATGGACGCCCTGCCGAAGATCATCGTGCTCGACGACGAAGCCGAGTTGCGCAACATGCTGCAGCGTTTTTTGAGCTCGCAGGGATTCGAGGTGCGGGTCGTCGAGAACGGCAAGCGGCTCGACCGCTATCTCCAGCGCGAACCCTATGACCTGCTCGTACTCGACTGGATGATGGAACCGGAAGACGGTCTCTCGGTGTGCAAGCGCCTGCGCGCTGAAGGCCAGACGCTGCCGATCCTGATGCTCACGGCGAAGGGCGATCCCGTCGACAAGGTCGTCGGCCTCGAAACCGGCGCGGACGACTATCTCGCCAAGCCGTTCCTGCCGCAGGAACTGGTCGCGCGGGTGCGTGCCCTGCTGCGCCGCCAGAAGATCGCCGCGGGCGATCCGACGCACACCCGGCAAGTCCTTCGCTTCGGCGAGTTCCGCCTCGATCTCGCGCGCCAGCTGCTCTTCAGGAATGGCGAACCGTTCGAGATCCACTCCGCGCAGATGCAGTTGCTGAACGCGCTCGGTTCGTCGCCGAATCGTGGGGTGAGCCGCGACAATCTCATCGCGCGCACGCGAGGACGCGATCACGATGCGCTCGACCGCAGCATCGACGTACAGGTGTTGCGGCTGCGACAACTCGTCGAGGAAGATCCGGGCAAGCCGCGCTTCATCAAGACCGTGTGGGGCGTCGGCTACATGCTGCTCGCCGAAGTCGAGGCGGACACGCCGTGAAGCTCGCGCCGCGCTCGCTCTTCGCGCGCAACGTGCTGTTGCTCGTCGCGCTGGTCGCGGTGAGCCAGGTCTGCGCCATCGCCGTGCTGCTGCATTTCATCCAGACGCCGCGCATCGAGCGCGCCGCCTCTGCTTTCGCGAGTTACATCGTTACCCTCGACACCCTGCTCAAGACGACGCCATCGGATGCCGCGCAAACCGTCACGTCGCATCTCGACATGCGCGCCGAACTGCCTGCGAGCGCCGCGCCCTTCGCACCTGTTTCCCGTCTGCGTTTCTATGAAACCTACCAGCGGCGGACCTTTGTCGAGAGCCTGCGGCGTCATCTGCCTGCGGACCTGCTGGTGCGCTGGCAAAGCGGCGATACGAGCGATGACGGTCAGCAGCGCCTGTGGATCCGCGCGCATCTGTCGAACGAGCCGCGCTGGATTGCGTTGCCGGTTCCGGAAGCCGCCCATGGCGATGGCATCGCCACGGCCCTGCTGCTCTCGCTCGGACTCGGCGCGCTCGCCACCGGCACCGCGTATGTGATCCAGCGGCACCTGAATCGCCCGCTCGCGCATCTCGCGGATGCGGCGCGCCGTGTCTCCGCGGGCGGCGATCCAGGCGTCCTGCCGAACGACGGCCCGACCGAAATCGCGGAAGTCAGTGACGCCTTCAACCGCATGACCGCGGCGTTGCGGGATGCCGATGCGACGCGCGCGCTGATGCTCGCCGGCATTTCGCATGACATCCGCACACCGATGACCAAGCTCCGTCTTGCGATGGCCATGTCGTCCGTGCCGTCGACGGACGCGGCGTTCGCGGCGTCGGCGGAGGGCTACCTCGAGACCATCGACACGATCCTGCAGCAGTTCATGGACTATGCCGGAAGCGGCGCGAAGGAGGCGCCGGTCGTCGGCGATCTCAATGCGCTGATCGCGAACCTCGCGGCCGATTTTGCAGGGCTTGGGCACACGTTCGCGCTCGAACTCGGGGACGTCCAGCCCTTCGCGTTCCGTCCCATCAGCATGATGCGCATGTTGATGAACGTCATGCAGAATGCGGTCCTTTACGGTGTGGTGGGACTTGAGGTCCGCACCTGGACCGACGCACGGACGCGGAGCGTGTGCGTCGTGATTGCGGATCGCGGCAAGGGACTGGCCGGGCAGGATCCCGAGGCGCTCAAGCAGCCGTTCAAGCGCGGCGGCGGCGAAGGCCAGCCGAAAGGCACGGGACTGGGTCTTGCGATCGTCGAGCGCATCGCCAGGCTGCATGGCGGCACGCTCGAACTGCGCCCGCGCGAGGGCGGCGGCGCCGAGGTACGCATCGTCCTGCCACTCTGATGCTTAGGTCGGCAACGGCGGGTTGTCCTTTCCGCGATCCGTGAACCATACTGCAATCAGCAGGAGGATCGCGCCATGGAACCCTCGCTTCACCGCAACGCGACAGCCACGCTTCACGTGCGCTTCGCCGACGCCGACGCCATTCCGTTTCCCACCCGCACCCTCGAGCGAGGCGCCGCGCTCTATACCACGGGTGAGCCGCTGCGCTCGCTCTACACCGTGCACAGCGGCTGCTTCAAAAGCGTCGCGACCTTTCCGGCGAACGATCTGGACAGCGCGCCGCACACCCAGGTCACCGGCTTCCATCTGCGGGACGAAACGCTCGGCCTCGACGGCATCTGCACGGGACGACACGAAAGCGATGCCATCGCACTCGAGAGCAGCGTGGTGCGCATCATGCCCGTGGGTATCCTCGAACCGTTGTGCCGCGAATATGCGGCCATGCAGCACGAACTGCTTGCCATCATGAGCGCCGAAATCGTGCGCGCCTCGCGGCTCGCGCTGATGCTGGGAACGATGCCCGCGCGTGAGCGCGTCGCGGCGTTCCTGTTGGACCTGTCGGAACGCCTCGACGCGCCGACCCCGCTCGCCGATCTGCTCCTGCCGATGACGCGCGGCGATATTGGCAGCTATCTCGGTCTCGAACTGGAAACCGTGAGCCGGATGCTGTCGAAGCTGCAACGTGAGGGCCTGATCGGCCTCAACGGCAGGCAGTTGCATATCGTCGATCGCATGAGGCTGGAACGTGTTTGACGGAGACGGTGCCCGATCCATTGCGCCATGCCCACGACGCCTGGTTCTTTGCATGATGCATTTTGCATTCATTGTTGCGCCGCACACGTCACGGATGTTGCCGGGAACGCTGGGTCGAGTGGGTCGCAACCTGTTGGGGCGTTCGACGTCCGGCGTGGTGCAACACGCACGAGTACGGGCGGATCGCGCGCAGTCGCCGGCGTCAATGCCGCTTGCGTGACTGAGTTGTCCGCGGCGAAATGCCTACCGAAAGCCGTCATATTGACGGGCTAGACTTGAACTGCTGTGCCAATGTTCTCGCGGCGTTATTCAAAGTTTATCGGCATTGGATTTGCTTTATGCGTGAGCGCTGCGCCATGCTGCAATGCGCAAGCGCTTTCGATAGAGGCTCCCTTTCCGAACGTCGCGCCGATGAAACTTGTCCATGCGGCGCCATTAAACTTATTGGCCGTATGCCGTTCGAAACTGACATTGCGATTGCGGCCCTCGGCGCGCAAGGCCCGAACCAATACGCGCGGCGCAACGCACTGAAGCGAGTGCTTCGAGACGCCGCCTTTCATTCCACGACGCTCATGGCCGGCGTATCTGCGCCGAGCGTCATGTCCATCGATTCGTATCATGGAGGATGACATGCGTATCACCGTGAAGCTGGATGGTTTCGAAGGCGCTCAATCCGCGGCATACGCCATTCTGTGGCTCGACAAGGAGACGCGCCGCTGGTCGCGCGAGGGACACCAAGCGGTCGAGGTGCCTGACTGGGGCGGACTGCGCGCGGGAACGAACGGAACGATGATCTGCGGCCAGCACGTCGAGGAGCCGATCTGCGTGCTGGAACGTCTTGACTTCGATGCACCCGGCGGCCCCTGCGAAGGCCTCGCCGGACGCGTGCTGTGGTATGCCGACGGCGCCGATGGCGCGAACCCGCACAGCACCGGACGGTGGCATGTGCAGTGCATCGACCGTGAACAGATCCAGGCCGAGCACAGCGTGTTCGCGGGAGGAGAAGGCCGCTGAATCAGCGTGCGGAAGGGTCAGGGATCGTCGCCTGGCAGAGGCGTGAGCATCACGACAAACGACGCCGCCCCGATCACAATGGCGAGCACGCCGTACCAGGTTACGGCGGTCTCGTCGAACAGCAGTCCGCGCAGCGCCGCATGGATCCCGCCTAGCGTCACGAACACCGCGCCCAGCGCCGCAACGATTCGTCCTTCGCCATTGATCATGATGCGCTCCCGCTGCTCGCGCGGTTGAAGCGCGGTCCGGGCGTGATCCGCTCGCGACCGTCTGCCCCTGCTTTCATGGTCGTTGCGGCGGCGTGGCGCACGTTGACCTGCATCAAGCGGGCATCATGGCGAGCGCCGCCGCATGAATCGCCTACATGGCGTTTTCCCTTGCCCCAAGATCGGCCTTTAAATTGGTAGTATCAGGTGCCGGCGGCGCCTCGGCCTGGGGACGCACGCAAGGTGAGACAGCCCGGTCATCCGCGCTCTTTATGCAGTCGGACAGCGGGATCCGCGCTCGACCGAACGAATCTGGGAGACATGATGAATCAAAATTTCAGCGATCCGTTCAGCCAGTTTGCCGCCATGTTCCAGCAATACCAGTTGCCGGGATTCGATGTCGCCGCGATCATGGAATCGCGCCGCAAGGACGTCGAGGCACTCGCGGCAACGAACCGCGTCGCGTTCGGCGGCATCGAAGCGTTGCGCGACAAGCAGCTTGAAATCCTGCGCCGTACCCTGAGCGATCTGGAAGGCATCGCCAAGCAGTTCGCCCATACGTCGGCGCAACCGCCCTTCAATGCCAACGAAGTCGTCCAGCGCGCGTTGCACAACGCACTCGCCGACATGCAGGACATCGCGCGCACGACTCAGCAGACACAGGCCGAAGCCTATGCGCTCGTCAGCAAGCGGATGGAAGATGCTTTAAAGGAATTGAAGTCATCGATGGAGAAGCCTCAAAGCTAGGCCCTCCGGCGCGGTTCCGTTCGGCTCGTCTTTGAGTCCATGCGAACGGAACCCGCTTCGACCTCCCGTTACTGCTTCGCCTGCGTCGTGATCTGGAACATGTCGACGGCCACCTTGTCGCGCCCGTACTTGTTTGCCAGCGCCGCCAGGCGTTTCTCGACTGCGCGCAGATAGTCGGACTTCGCTTCGCTGTCCGGACGCGGTGCATCGAAGAGCGGCGCGGGCGCGAGCATCAATACGATCATCTCCGAACCGAATGGCTTGCCGACGATCCAGTCGCCCATCGAGCCGATCGTCGCCGTGTAGTTCGCCGGCGCCTGATTGTCGCGCGAGCGCTGGTTCGGCAGCAGATGCACGACGCTGCCGTCGAGCGTGAAGTAATCGACGTTGACGCTCGAATCGAAGCCGGGCGTCATCAGATCGACGATCAGCGGCTGACCTTCGGTGAGCCGCGTCGCCTGCGATCGTGTATGCACCGAGGCCGGCCGTCCCGACTGACGATTCGCCGACCAGTACGGCGCGAATACCTTGAGCAGATCGCACTTGTCATCCGCGACCTGCTGCACGCCGAAGTTGGTGGTCTTCACGCCGGGCACGCGTCCGAGCGCATCCTTGAGCCGCGCGAGGCCATACCGCTGCGAGACGAAGCCCTGCACGTCGACGGTCTGGTCATGCACGGAAGCCACCAGCGCCGAGCACGGCACGCTGGCGAGCACGGGCGTGACCGCCGCCATCGTGAGCACCGGCGCGGGCGGCGCGGGCAGGACGGGCGTGATCGCCACCTGCGAACCGTTTGACGGCGGCGCTGCGGGTTCAGTGCGCGCGACGGGCGGCGGCGGTGCTTCATGAGCCGCTTCCGTCACCCCTTGGCCATGCTCATGGTAGTAATACCCGCCACCGGCAATCAACAGCGCGGCCACCGCCGCCGCAGCGCCGATCGCCAGTTTCGGCGCACCGCCCTGCTTGCTCTTGCGCGTCGCCGCAGTGGTGGGCTGCGGGTCGCTGATGTCCTCCAGCAACTGCACGACGCTCGGCGTGCGCGCCTCGCGTTCGAACGCCAGCGCCGCCTTTAGCGCTTTCCATTGCTTGTTGCCGAGATGCTCCGGCCGCTGGGGCTTCATGCCCGCGGCTTTGGCCTGTTGCGCGGGCACGCGGTCGAACGGATGTTTTCCTGTCAGCAGCTCATAGGTGATGCAGCCGAGCGCATAGATATCGTCGCGCGGGTCGGGCTCGAGATGCTCCAGCATCTCCGGACTCGCGTAGGCGGGCGTCAGCGCGCCGAGGCTGCCTGGATCGAAGACGGTTGCCTCGCTCTCTTCCTCGGGCCGCTGGATCACGCGCGAAATGCCGAAGTCGATGACCTTCACTTCCGACGTATCCAGCAGGAACACATTGGCCGGCTTGAAATCGCAGTGGACGAAGCCGCGCTCGTGCGCATAGGCGAGCGCGTTGGCCATGCCCTTGAAGATGGGAAACATCTCGGCGAACGGCATGCCCTTGAAATTCGGATTGCGCAGCAGACGCGAGAGCGGCTGGCCGGTGAGATATTCCATCGTCAGATAGACGACCGGGCCGTCGCGGTCGAAGTCATACACCGTAACGATGTTGCGATGCGCCAGTTGCTGCGCCTTGCGGGCTTCGCGCTGCAAGGCGATCAACGACTTCGGATTGCCGCGGAACTGCAGATTGAGCACCTTGATCGCCACATACGGGCGACGATCCGATGCTTCGAGCTTGCGCAAGTCCAGCGCCTTGTAGACGGTGCCCATGCCGCCGATACCAAGACACTCCTCCAGCACGAAGCGACTGTTGAGCGTGTCGCCGACGCCCTTCATGCGCTGGTCGTGGTCGGTCCTGACCTGGGTCGCCTGGCCGAACGTGCCGCCGGTGCCGCTGGTGCCACTCGTTCCGCTGGTCGCGCCCGATCCGCCGGCGCTGCTGCTCGGATCGCGCTCGGGCAGCGAAGGCGGCATGGGTGGCGGCGCGAAGCTCGTCATGGTTTGCAGACGCGTCTCGTCGCTGCCGATGGGGCCCGTGTCCGAATCCAGCTCGGGACGCATGCGCGCCGCATGGTCGACACGGCGCCGGATGGCCGCGTAGACATCCGGGGGCAGAGGCTTGACCGCGTGCTCTTCGTCGAGCATCTCCAAGAGTTGCTTTGGCGTGGATTGCTCGGTCGCGAGGGCGCCGTCAACCCGGGCAAAGAACTCGTCGCGCGACCCGCTGTTGCTCTGAAAAGTACGTATCGCTTGCGCAAAACTTGTCATCTGTGCGACGCGATGCGGCTCCTGTTCGATCGGCCAAGTCCACTTGTCGTAACAAATACTTCATGCTGGTTCGATACTAGACTTCGCATGCGCCTTAAGCAAATGACGTTTTGGATTCTGCGCGGCATCGCGCACATGTCGTTCGGATACCGACACATTTTGTGCATGTGTTGGCTTGACGACGCCAAGTGCATCGCCAAACGTCGGCTGCTGCGCGTTCAAACGCGCATGGAATGCCCGCCGCGTGGGCCTCGGACCCTCTGACGCACGGATCACGCGGTCTCTGGCACGCGTTTCGCATGATTCGGCGCGAGCGATCACGCGCCGTCAGTCAGGGCGGAAGGTTCAGACCTTCGGCCCCGCAGGCGCTGGCGCGTTTTTTGTGTTTTGCACTCAAAGAGCCAAGCAGCGCTACGCTCGAAATCAACCCGGCTGAAATCCGGCGCACCGGCTCACGAACCTCTGGAGGAACTCACCATGGCCGTCATCAAAATCAGGGATCTCCCCGACAGCGTCGAACTCGACCGGCAGGCGATGCATACGATCGTCGGCGGCGCGCGAAACGGGCTCAAACCATCGTTCCGCATCCGCACCGCGGCGAACCCGAATCGCGTCGTCGACTATCCGGGCGTGCCGGTGAAAGACGTGCCGGTGCAGCCGCCCGGCCCATTCACGACGAAGATCGTCGGCAAGAAGGCAGACTGACGCCGCAACGGGCGCGGACGACGCATCATCCCTGGCGCGCCGGCAGCGTCCCGCCCGTCAGACCGCCGCCCGGTGCGCTCGCCGACAGCGCGAGTGAACGCGCCGTGCGCTTCACCAGCGCGAGGCGCACCTGCTCGCGCGTCGCGGGATCGAACTCGCCGAGATAGCGCGTCTTGCTCGCGATCACCGCGCCCACCGGCACGCCATCGAGATACAGCACCCGATTGCCCGCGAGCGCCGGCACCTTGTCGCCCGGCAAAAGCGTACCGACCAGATTGAGCGGATCCACCGCCGACAGCGCGACGAATGCCCCTTCCCGCGCGCGGCGGCGCATGTCGCGCAACAAGGGCACGGCCTCCGGCAGCGCGAACTGCTCGCCCGCCAGACCGGCGACGAAGCGTCCGCCGCGAATCTCGCCACGCGCCTCCAGCCGGTGATAGATGCGCAGCAGATCCCGCCAGGGCGGCAGCCATCCGGCTTCGCGTTCGAGCAAGCGCCAGAACACGACGCCATAGCGCCGCAGCAAGGTGAGCGCGACGTGTTCGAGCGCGCCGTCATCGCGTTCGCCTTCATCGCGGGCGCGACGCAGCAGTGCCCAGCGCCCGGCGTCGTCCATTCCGCCGATGAACAGCCCGCCACGCCGCGGACGCCGTGCAAAGGCGTTGCGCTTCGCCGCGGGCGCGAGCAGCGCGCGCAGACCGGCGAAGCTGTCGGCATTGACGAGCCCGAGCGACACGAGTTCGCCGAGCGCATCTTCGAGCTCGGTGCGAAGGAGACGCGCGTCGGCGAGGAGTTCATCGAAGAACATGGCGCCGTGCGTGCTCAACGCTTCGAACACCCGCTGCGCGCGCGACGACATCTGCGGCGCTTCGTCGGCGGACAAGAGCGCGTTCCATGCGTCGAGATGACGGCGCGGCAGCAGCACGATGGGCGTGCCGCGCACCGGGCCGCCCGTTGCGCGCGCGCGTCCCGCTGGACGCGTCCAGACGAGCTTGCCGGCGCGGCAGAGTTCGTCGAGCCAGAGTCCCGAATAATCGCCGATGCGGGCCGGCAAGATCTCGTCTTCCCACGCAACCGCCGGCGCCTCGAAACCTTCCAGTTGTTCCAGCACGGCGCCGAGCGCCTCACGCCCCGCACCGCGCGCATCCGCCCCGACGCGCTGCCATTCGAACAGAAAACGCATGAAGTCCTGCCGCTCGACCGGCTCGATCTCGCGCCGCAACCGCCGCACGGTATAGCGATGAATCCGCGCGAGCAGATGCCGCTCGCACCATTCCTCGGTCTGCGCGCCTGGCGTGAAGCGCCCGCGCATGACATAGCCCTGCGCCTCGAGCCGTGTCAGCGCCAGCGCAATCGCCGAGGCCGGCAATGCAAGCGGCCGCGCAATCTCCGGCACCGTCAGCGGCCCGCAACCGGACAGGCGCGCCCGCACGATCTCGACGAGCGCGTCGTCGGCGGTCCAGGCCTCGTCGAACCCGGAGGGCGGCTGCAACGGCGGCTGCATCGGCGCGTGCTCATAGACCGCGCGCAGGCACGCCAGCCGCTCGACCGGCGTCCACAGCGCGTCGTGTTCCGCAACCTGCAGCCGCGTCGCCCGGCCGCCGCGCGCCAGCGTCTCGAGCCACGCGGACCATTGCGCGTGGCGCTGGGCTTCGCGCTCGGCGATGCAGGCGAGCGTCGTCAGCGCCTCGTGCATTTCGTCCGCGCTGGTGACATCGGGCCAGGCTTCGGCGCGCACGCTGTCGATGGCTTCGGGATCGAGCGCGCCGAGGTCGTCCACCAAGTGCGGATCGGTCCAGCGACGCGCCAGCACCGCCTGCGTGCGGCGCTCTTCGAGCGGCGCGTCGTCGAGGAACGCATAGGGCTTGGCCGACAGGATCTCGGCCGCGAGCGGCGACGGCGCCGGCAATTCGCGCGTCACCAGCCGCACGGCGCCGCTCTCGATGCGCCCGAGCAGCGCGAGCCACGCATCGCTGTCCATGGCGTCGTGCAGGCAGTCGTCGAGCGTCTGCTCGACCAGCGGATGCGCGGGCACCTCGCGTTCGCCTGCGAGGTTTTCTGCGCACGCCACCTGGTCCGGGAACACCGCCGCCAGCAGGTCCTCGCTTTTCATGCGCTGCAATTGCGGCGCCACTTTGCGGCCGCCCGCATAACGCGGCAGCGCGAGGGCGTTGGTCGCGTTCCAGCGCCAGCGCACGCCAAACAGCGGTGCATCGAGCAGCGCCTGAATCAGCACGTGCTCGGCCGTGTTCGACTTCAGATAGCGCCACACGTCATCGAGTGCGAAGCTGTGGCTGCCCGTCAGCGAGAGCACGATGGCGTCCTCGGTCGCCGCAGCCTGCAATTCAAAATTGAAAGTGCGGCAGAAGCGCTTGCGCAGCGCGAGGCCCCACGCGCGATTCACGCGACTGCCGAAAGGTGCGTGGATCACGAGCTGTGTGCCGCCGGATTCATCGAAGAAGCGCTCCATGACGAGCGTCTCCTGTGTCGGCAAGACGGTGAGCGCGGCACGCGAACGCGCCAGATAATCGACGATCTGCCGCGCCGCCTCGCGGTCGATGCCGCTCTCCTCCGCCAGCCACGCGATGACCGAGTCGATGCCGTCGTCCCGCGCCAGTCGCGTATCGATACCGGCGCGCATGCGTGCGATCGCATGGGACAGTTCGTCACTGCGCCCGGGCGCTTCGCCGAGCCAGAACGGAATATTGGGCGGCTGCCCGTTGGCGTTCTCCACGCGCACCCGCCCGCCTTCCACGCGCACGATCCGATACGACGTGTTGCCGAGCTGAAAGACATCGCCCGCGAGACTTTCAACGGCAAAGTCTTCGTTCACAGTGCCGATCTGCAAACCTTGCGGCTCCAGCAGCACCGCGAAATCGGCGTTGTCAGGGATCGCGCCACCCGAGGTCACGGCGGTCAGCTTGCCGCCGCGCCGTCCGCGCAACGTCCGGCTCACCGCGTCGCGATGCACATAGGCCGCGCGCACGCCCTGACGTCCCGTATAGCCTTCGGCGAGGGTACGCAGCACGGCGTCATAGCGGCTGCGTTTCAGGTCGGCATACGGAAACGCCTGCGTGATGCGCTCGTATAACGCGTCCTCGCTCCATTCGCGGCACGAGACTTCGGCGGTGATCTGCTGCGCGAGCACGTCGAGGGGCGCGGGCGGGATCTTCAGCGCATCGAGTTCGCCGCGCCGCACGCAATCGAGCAAAGCGGCGCATTCGATCAGGTCGTCGCGCGAAGTCGGGAACAGCCGCCCTTTCGGCATGCCGCCCACGTGATGCCCCGAGCGCCCCACGCGCTGCAGGAACGCTCCAATCGACCCCGGTGAACCGAGCTGGCAGACGAGATCGACATCGCCAATATCGATGCCCAGTTCCAGCGACGCCGTTGCTATCAGCACGCGCAACTCGCCGCGCTTGAGGCGCTGTTCGGCGGCCAGCCGCTGCTCGCGTGCGAGGCTGCCGTGATGCGCCGCGACGGCGTCCTTGCCGAGGCGCTCGGTGAGATGACGCGCCGCGCGCTCCGCCATGCGCCGCGTATTGACGAAGACGAGCGTCGTGCGATGTTGCGCCGAGAGATCCGCGAGGCGGTCGTAGACGCGCTCCCACATGTCGTTGGACATGATGGCTTCGAGCGGCATCGGCGGGAGATCGAGCGCGAGATCACGTGCGCGAACATGGCCGACATCGACGATCTCACACGCCTCGTTTCCACCGACGAGAAACCGTGCCACGCGTTCGATGGGCTTCTGCGTTGCCGAGAGACCGATACGCACGGGCCGCTGCCGGCCCGCCTCCTCGCACAGCGCATCGAGTCGCGCAAGCGACAGGCTCAGATGCGAGCCGCGCTTGCTGCCCGCCACGGCGTGGATTTCATCGACGATCACGGTGCGCGTGGTGGACAACATCGCGCGGCCCGAATCCGACGAAAGCAGGACGTAAAGCGATTCGGGCGTGGTGACGAGAATATGCGGCGGCCGCTTCCTGACCGCATTGCGCTCCTGTTGCGTCGTGTCGCCCGTGCGCACGGCGGCCCGAATCTCGGGCGCCGCCGCGCCGGATTCGAGCAAGGCTTGCGCGATACCCGTGAGCGGCTCTTCCAGATTCACGCGAATGTCATTGGACAGCGCCTTCAGCGGCGACACATAGAGAACGCGTGTCTCGTCCGGCAACACGCCGCCGGCGGCGATGCCGTCGCGCACGAGTTCATCGAGCGCGGCCAGGAATGCGGTGAGCGTCTTGCCCGAGCCGGTGGGCGCGGCAACGAGCGTCGAACGGCGCGCCTGCACGAGCGGCCAGGCACGCGCCTGGGCGGGCGTCGGCGCGGCGAAGCGTGCGCGGAACCAGCCGGCGACGGCAGGATGAAAGCCTTGCAGGGCGTCGTCCGCGGGAGGAGATTGTCGGGGCATCCAGCTATTCTAGGGGCGCTTTCGAAACGGCGCGGGAGCGTTGAATATGCGTGCTCGCGGGCGTAAGACAAGCCCCGCGGTGGATTGTCGCCTTCGCTGTCCGATTGCGCGTACCGCTCTATGATGTCTGCCGATACTTGCTCGTCAAACCAGCGCCACGAACGCGTCCGATCATGAAGCCATGCGCGGGACCCGATCTTGCGCCACGCCGCACGCACGACGTTCACCACTCATCCCACCTGCAAGGAGAAGCCATTGAACGACGACGTCACCCCGACTGCCCTCGAGACGCCTCTTGCCCCCGATCTCCTCGCACAAATCGACGCGTACTGGCGGGCCTGCAATTATCTTTCGGTCGGCATGATCTATTTGCGCGCCAATCCGCTGCTGCGCGAGCGCCTGCAACCGGAGCACATCAAGCGACGTCTGCTCGGGCACTGGGGCTCGGACCCGGGACAATCATTCGTGTGGGTGCATCTGAATCGCCTGATCAAACGCGACGATCTCAACGTTCTGTTCGTGTCGGGCCCGGGTCATGGCGCGCCCGCGACGCTGTCGAATTCGTACCTGGAAGGCCACTATTCGGAAATCTATCCCGATCGCAGCACCGACGAACGCGGCATGCTGAAATTGTTTCGCGCGTTTTCGTCGCCGGGCGGCATTGGCTCGCACTGCACGCCGGAAACACCGGGATCGATTCATGAAGGCGGCGAGCTGGGCTATAGCCTGTCGCATTCGTTCGGCGCCGCCTTCGACAATCCGGATCTGATCGTCGCCACCGTGGTGGGTGACGGCGAGGCGGAAACCGGCCCGCTCGCCACGTCCTGGCACTCGAACAAGTTCCTCAATCCGGCCACCGACGGCGCCGTCCTGCCGATCCTGCATCTCAACGGCTACAAGATCGCCAATCCAACGATCCTTGCGCGCATTCCGCATGAGGAACTCGCCGCGCTGTTCAAGGGCTATGGCTACGAGCCGCATTTTGTCGAAGGGCACGAGCCCGAAAAGATGCATCAACGCATGGCGGCGACGCTTGAACGTTGCATCGCCGATATCCGCGCCATCCAGGCAAACGCACGCGCGAATCCCGGCAATGTGACGCGGCCACGCTGGCCGATGATCGTGCTGCGCACGCCGAAAGGCTGGACCGGGCCGAAGGAAGTGAATGGGCACAAGGTGGAGGACTTCTGGCGCTCGCATCAGGTGCCTATTGCGGATCCGGCGAGCAACCATCGCAATCTTGCCTTGCTGGAAGAATGGCTGCGCAGTTACAAGCCCGAAGAACTGTTCGATGAAGATGGCCGGCTGATCGAATCCTTGCGTGCGCTGGCGCCCGAAGGCACGCGGCGCATCAGCGCCAATCCGCACGCGAACGGCGGCTTGCAGCGCCAGTCGCTGGATCTGCCCGACATTCGCGAGTACGCGTTCGAATTCAAGCGGGCAGCGAACACGTATCAATCGCCGACGATGGTGCTCGCCACCTTCCTGCGCGACGTGATTCGCCGCAACATGACGAGCTTCCGTCTGTTCGGTCCGGATGAAACGGCGAGCAACAAGCTCGACGGCGTGTACGAAGTGTCGGGCAAGCGCTGGCTCGCCGAGACGCTGCCGGAAGATGCCGACGGCGGCGCGCTGTCCGTCGACGGCCGTGTGATGGAGATGCTGTCGGAACACACGCTGGAAGGCTGGTTCGAAGGCTATGTACTGACGGGCCGGCACGGTCTGTTCGCAACGTATGAAGCCTTCGTGCATGTCATCGATTCGATGTTCAATCAGCATGCGAAGTGGCTGGAGAAAGCCAAGAACGAACTCGACTGGCGCAAGCCCATACCGTCGATCAACCTGCTCATCACGTCGCTCGTGTGGCGTCAGGATCACAACGGCTTCACGCATCAGGATCCGGGTTTCCTCGATGTCGTCACCAACAAAAGTCCGGGCGTGGTCCGCATCTATCTGCCGCCCGACGCCAACTGTCTTTTGAGCGTCGCGGACCATTGCCTGCGTACGCATGATTACGTGAACGTGATCGTCGCGGACAAGCAGCCGCATCTGCAATACCTGAGCATGCAGGATGCAATCGTGCATTGCGCGAAAGGCATCGGTATCTGGGACTGGGCTTCGACCGATCAGGGCACGGAGCCCGACGTGGTGGTCGCATGCGCGGGCGATATCGCGACCATGGAGGCGCTTGCCGCCGTCGAGATTCTCAAGGCGAACTGCCCCGATCTGAAGATTCGTTTCGTCAACGTGGTCGACCTGTTCAGGCTCATGCCGGACACCGATCATCCGCATGGTCTCTCCGACCGCGATTTCGACTCCCTCTTCACGCGCGACAAGCCGGTCATCTTCAACTTCCATTCCTATCCGACGCTGGTGCACAAGCTCACCTACAACCGCACCAATCACGAGAACATGCATGTGCATGGCTATCGCGAACGCGGCAACATCAACACGCCGTTCGAACTGGCGATCATCAACGGCGTGGACCGCTTCACGCTGGCTATCGACGTGATCGACCGCGTGCCGCGCATCGCCGAAAGCAGCGCGCATACGAAGGAGTGGCTCAGGAACGAGATCATCGAGAGCGTGCGGTATGCGCATGAGGAAGGCATCGATCGTGACGAAATCCGCGACTGGACCTGGAAGGGTTGACGCCATGAACGAAGGCATTCTGGTGCTCAACAGCGGATCGTCGTCGCTCAAGTTCGGCGTGTTCACCCCACGCGACGGCGACGAGCATGCGTGGCTCTCGGGCAGCGCGAAAGGCATCGGGCGCGACAACGGATCATGGTCGATGAAGTCGTCGGACGGCCGTATCGATGTTGCGCAGGATCATGTGATGGAGACGCAGCACGATGCGCTGAAGCGCGTCGCCGACGCGCTTACCGAGCATCTGGATGTGCCGCTCGCGGGCGTCGGGCATCGTGTCGTGCATGGGGGCCCGCGGCTGCGTGAGCATTGCCGCATCACCGATGACGTGAAGCACACTTTGCAGGAAGCGGTGCCGTTCGCGCCGCTGCACCTGCCGCCCGCGCTGGCGCTGATCGACGAGGCACAGCGCATCTTCGCCGATGCGCCCCACTTCGCCTGCTTCGACACCGCGTTTCACCGCACGCTGCCCGAGCGGGCAACGCGCTTCGCGCTGCCGCGCGAATACGCGGAACGAGGTGTGGTGCGTTATGGGTTTCATGGGCTGTCTTACGAGTCCATCGTCGGCGTGCTTGGCGCGGACCTGCCGGCGCGCACGGTGATCGCCCATCTCGGCAGCGGCGCCAGTCTGTGTGCGCTGGAGGACGGGCGCTCCGTCGATACGTCGATGGGCATGACGCCGGCTGGCGGGATTCCGATGGCTACACGCAGCGGCGATCTCGATCCTGGTGTGCTGATTCATCTGCTGCGGCATGCTTCGCTCGACGCCGACGGCATCGAAACGCTGGTGAACCGACGCGCGGGAATGAAGGCGTTATCGGAATCGGATGACGACATGCAAGGACTGCTTGCGCGCCGGGCGCAGGGCGATGCGGATGCGTCGCTGGCCGTCGATGTGTTCTGTACGGCGGTGCGCAAGACCATCGGCGCGTATGCGGCGCTGCTGGGCGGCGTCGATCTGATTGTGTTCAGCGGGGGGATCGGCGAGCACAGCGACGCGGTGCGTTCTCAGGTGCTCGAAGGGCTCGGTTTTTTGGGGGCGGCGCATCGCGTGATTGCTACTCAGGAGGAACGGCAGATCGCGCGGCACTGCAGGAGGATGGTGGGGGGAGAGTGAGGCGGCGCTTGCGTTGCGTCGTGCAGGTCATACGATGCGCATCGTTGAATCGGTCTGCCTCGCCCGGATATGCTCTGTTGTGCTCGGTACTGCTCGCTCTGTGGCACTTTGCATGCAGCATGAGAAATGCCATTTGGTCGAAGGCATTCGAAATTCTGAATGCAAGAGACCTGGATTGGAATGCCGGGCGAGACGTATTGCGACGGAGCGAGGCATAGTGCGATCTTGCGCTGCTTCATTCCTCCTTTTTGTCCCACTGTCTCGCGCAGCCGCGGTTTGCTCGTCCTGCGGCATCTTGCATGTGGAATGCGTAATGCTATTTGGCCGAATGAATGCAAAACACTATATGCGGGAAGGTCCAACACGCTTGTCGAGCAGTCGCGATGAGATCTCGCGTTGCTCCGTGTCATGACGCGGCAGATCACTCATTCACCGCGCGTCCCTTCTGGCTCGGCTCACGGCATTTTGCATTCAGCACGCGAAATGCCATTGGGTCGAACGCATGCAAAACGCCAGAGGCAAGAACCTTCAACAGACTCCCCGAGCAGGTCGTGATGTGACCTTACCTTGCTCCGTGTCATGGCGCTGCGGATCACTGATGCGCCGCCCATTGCGCCTGGCTCGTCTTGCCGCATTTTGAATGCGGCATGCGAAATGCCATCTGGTCGAACGCATGCAAAACAGCAAATGAAAGAAATTTCACCAGACTCACCGAGCAAGTCGCATTGCTACCTTGCATTGCCCAGTCTGAAGGCACGGCGGATCCCTCATACGCCGCGCGTCGCCGCGGCTCGTCTCGCTGCATTTTGCATGCGGCATGCGAAACACCATCTGGCAGAACGCATTCAAAACGCCAAATTCACTATCCAAACCTAGACGCTACAAGAAAGGCGCCCACCGAACCGAATCTCCCATACGCGCCTTCCAGACCTCACCCCCGAACACCCTCACCCGCTTCCGCATGATCCCGCTGCCTCAGCGACTGCGGCAACCCGAACAGCAGCAACAGCGCACACAACACGCTCATCGCACCGATCGCATAGAGCGCGGGCGTCGTGCTGCCCATCGTGTCACGAATGCGGCCGACCATCACCGGGCTTACGATGCCGCCAAGTTGCCCCAGCGTATTGATCAGCGCGATACCGCCCGCCGCGCCTGCGCCGGTCAGAAGCTTCGGCGGCAGCGCCCAGAACGCCGGGATCGATGCGATCACGCCCGCACCCATCACGCCCAGCGCGGCAATCAGCAAACCGGTTTGCTTGTCGAAGATGCCCGCAGCGAAGAACCCCACAGCCGCCATGATCAGCAGGATCGCGACGAACTTGCGCCGCTCGCCCGAGCGATCCGACATGCGGCCGACCACCACCATGCAGATCGCGCCGCAGATATACGGCACTGCCGTGAGCAGGCCGATGATCGTCGGGTTCTGCGTGCCCGCCGCGCGAATCAGGTGGGGCGCCCAGAAGTTGAGGCCGTATGACGCGATCTGGATCAGGAAGTAGATCAGTCCAAGCATCAGGAAGCCGGGCGTCCTGATCGCGCCGAACAGCGAATGGCCAGTATCCGTATGCTGGCTCTGCGTCGAGATCTGGCTCTTCAGACAGGTCTTCTCGGCGCTGCTGAGCCAGGCGGCGTCATCGATACGATCCTTCAGCACCTTCAACACGAGAATGCCGAGCAACACGCACGGCATGCCGCCGAGCAGGAACAGCCAGTGCCAGCCGGCGATGCCCGCCACGCCGTTCAGATGTCCAAGCACGAGTCCCGAAAGCGGCGCGCCGAACAAGCCCGAAAATGCCGACGCGAGAAACAGCATCGAAGTAATGCGGCCGCGATAGCTCGCCGGGAACCATAGCGTCAGGTAGTACAGCACGCCGGGCGCAAAACCCGCCTCCATCGCGCCGATGATGAAGCGCAGTCCGTAGAACTGCCATTCCGTCTGCACGAAGACCATGAGCGCCGTCGCAATGCCCCACGAAATCATGATGCGCGCGATCCAGCGGCGCGCGCCCACCTTGTAGAGCAGCATGTTGCTGGGCACTTCGAAGATCACGTAGCCAATCACGAACAGACTGGCGCCGAGACCGTACGCGGTATCGGACAGCCCCAGCGAACTCTGCATCTGGAACTTCGCGAAGCTGATATTGATGCGATCGAAGAACGCGAAGAAATAGCACAGCATGATGAGCGGCATCAGCCGCCATGCCACCTTGCGAATGATGTCCGATGTGTTGGCCAGCGAATGCGGCTCGTCGGCCGCGTGGACGCTCAGGTCGCTCATGTTTGTCTCCAGTATTGTTGTCTTGGGGTGAATCAGATGGCGCGTACGTATTCGGGCACCGCATGCACGTCGCAGTTGCGTCCCGCCTTCGCGACCTGCCCCGGCACCTCGTGTCCGACCAGCCCAGGGAGCGTGCGCGACAGGCCGATCAACCGCACAAGATCGATCCCCGACGGAATGCCCATCTCGTCGCACAGGTTCACGAGGTCTTCGGTGCAGATGTTGCCGGACGCGCCGGGCGCGAACGGACAGCCCCCGAGTCCGCCCAGCGCCGCATCGAAACGGCGGGCGCCCGCGTGGTAAGCCGCGAGCACATTGGCGAGCCCGAGCCCGCGCGTATTGTGGAAATGCAGCGTAAGGTCGGCGGCGGGGACCTCGGCAAGCACGCGCTCGACGAGCCGCGCAACCTGACGCGGATTCGCCATGCCGGTGGTGTCGGCGAGCGTGATGCCGGCAATGCCCATCTCACGATAGGTCCGCGCAATCGACACCACGCGGTCTTCATCCACACGGCCTTCGAACGGACAGCCGAACGCCGTCGCGACCGTCGCGTTCAGCGAGACCGGAGCCGAGGCGCCCTGCACGAGCCGCACGATATCGCCAAAGCCCGCCAGCGAGTCTTCGCAGCTCATGCGCATGTTGGCGCGGTTGTGCGTCTGGCTCGCCGACATCACGAGATTGAGTTCGTTCGCCCGTGCCGCCAGCGCGCGCTCCGCGCCCTTCACGTTGGGCACCAGCGCGACATAGATCACCCCCTCCTTGCGGACGATGCCGTTGAACACCGCTTCGCCGTCGCGCAACGCAGGAATCGCCTTCGGCGACACGAATGAACCCGCCTCGATGCGCGTGAAACCGCATGCGGCAAGCGCATCGATCAGCGCAATCTTGTCCGCCGTGTCGACCCATTGCTTCTCGATCTGCAAGCCATCGCGCGGCGCGACTTCCTGAACAATCAGCGGTTCTTTGTATGCAAAATTCATTGAACCGCTCCTTCCGCGCGCAGGTGTTCGACCTCGCCGGCATCGAAGCCGAGCGATTCCAGCACCGCTTGCGTGTGTTCGCCCAGCGCCGGACCTTGCCAGCGCACTTCGCCCGGGGTTTCGGAGAGCTTCGGCACGATGCCGGGCATCTTCACCGACGCCCCGCCCGGCAGGTTCGCGTGCAGCAGCATGTCGCGGGCTTGGTAGTGCGCGTCGTTGACGATGTCCGCGACCGAATAGATGCGGCCTGCGGGCACTTCTTCGCGCTCGAGCGTGGCAAGCACGTCGTCCATCGAGTGATGCGTGGTCCACGCCGTGATGGCTTCGTCGAGCATCGCGCTGTGGCGAACGCGGCCGTCGTTGCGGGCGAGCGCGGGATCGTCGGCGAGGTCGGGCCGGCCGATCACCTGCATCAGGCGCTTGTAGATCGGGTCGCTATTGCCCGCGATCACCACAAAGCCGCCCTCTTCCGTGCGATATGTATTCGACGGCGCGATGCCCGGCAGCGCACCGCCGCTGCGTTCGCGCACATGGCCGAGCAGGTCGTACTCCGGAACCAGGCTTTCCATCAGGTTGAAGACGCTTTCGACGAGCGAGACGTCCACTACCTGTCCGTCGCCCTGTCCGGTCTTGACGCGCAACACCGACATCAGGGCGCCGATCACGCCATGCAGCGAGGCCAGCGAATCGCCGAGGCTCACGCCGACGCGCGCCGGCAGTCCTTCCGCGTCACCGGTCGTGTAGCGGATGCCGCCCATTGCCTCCCCAATCGCCCCGAACCCCGGACGGTCGCGATACGGTCCGGTCTGACCGTAGCCGGAGATGCGCACCATCGTCAGCTTCGGATTGATGGCGTGCAGCACGTCCCAGCCGAGGCCAAGCTTTTCGAGCGCGCCGGGACGCATGTTCTCGATGACGATGTCCGCGTCCTTCGCAAGACGCTTGATGACTTCCGCGCCGTCCGGCGACTTGAGGTTCACGCAGACCGACTTCTTGTTGCGCGATTGCAGATACCACCAGAGCGACGTGCCCTCGTGGAGCTTGCGCCATTTGCGCAACGGGTCGCCGCCATTGGGCGTCTCGATCTTGATGACTTCCGCGCCGAACTCGGCGAGCATGCGCGCCGCGAAGGGTGCGGCGATCAACGTGCCGATTTCGATGACCCGGATGCCTTGAAGAGGTCCGCTCATGCTGCTCGTCTCCTGGTTTCGATTGTTGGAGACAAGCTTATTGGCGAACGCTCGGGGGCGTCCAACCGCATTTCGGCAAGGATCGTTCGCGAAACGCGAACGATCGCGGGGTTTTTGAAAGCTAGGCGGGCGCGCCGGACGCTTCGATCGTGCGCAAGTGATCGAACAGAAGACGGCTGACCGGCGACAGCGCATCCGCGTCACGCACGACGATCACGAGACTGCGCGCGGCCCATTCCTCATCGAGCGCGACGGCAGCCAGGCCAAGCTGCCGCCCGATCGCCTCGAACACGTGCAAGGGCAGCACGCCCACACCCATGCCCGCCTGCACCATGCGGCACACGGCGTCGAAGCCCGGCACGTGGATCCGCAGCCGCAACGCGCGACCCGCCTGGCGCGCCGCCAGATGCGTGCGCATGTTGATCGAACTCGCTGAATGGAGGCCGATGTGATCGAAGTCGAGCGTATCGGCGAAGCTCACGCGGGCGCGCTTCGTCAACGGATGCGAAAGCGGCGTCACGATGACGAGCCGGTCGTGCCGGTAATGCACGGTGTCGAGGCCGCGCGTATCGGCGTCGCCGGAACAGATGCCGAGATCGACGAGACTGTCCGCCACGCCCTCGATGATGCCGCCACTCGGACGCTCTTCCAGGTCGATCTTGATCTGGTCGTGCACCGAGAGGAACGCGCGCAGGTCTTCCGGCAGAAATTCCACGATCGCCGAGAGATTGGCCATCATGCGCACGTAACCGCGCACGCCGCTCGCATGTTCCGCCAGTTCGATGCCGATGTTCTCGACATCGCGCAACACGCGGCGCGCGTGATGCAGCAGCGTCTCGCCGGCGGGCGTGAGCGCCATGCCGCGCGCCTTGCGCTCGAACAGCACGGCGCCGACGGCCTGTTCCAGTTCGAGCAGCCGCTTGCTGGCCGCCGAGACCGCGATCGCCTCGCGTTCCGCGGCGCGCGTGAGGGTGCCTTCCTCATGGACCGCGAGGAAGAGTTGCAGGGTCGTAAGATCGAGACGCCGAAGGAGATTCTTGAGGGCCATCGCCGGATGGGCGCGCTTAGCGAGCGTATTTGAAGGTGCCTTGCGCGCTCGCGATCATCACGCGACCATCAACCCACGCCTCGCCCCGCGCGAAATACACCGAGCGTCCCTGACGCTCCAGAAAACCCTTGGCAACGACCTTGTCGCCGACGCCCCGGTCCAGATAGTTCACCGTCAGCGAAAGCGTGAAGCCGTGCACGGGTGCGGAGCCGGTCGTGAAGAGGCCGGCGTAGCCGCATGCGGCATCGAGCAGCGTGGCGATCGCGCCGCCCTGCAAAATGCGTTGCCGGTTCAGATGCCCGGCGTGTATCGGCATCAGGAATTCGGCATAACCCGCGCGCCATTCGCTGAACGTCGCGCCCAGCGCTTCGAGAAACGGATTGTCCAGGTCGAGGTGCGCCACCATTGCTCCTTTTCTCGCTTTTGATGCGTGCGATTGTGCCATCGCTAGCCTCGCATTGCCGCACGGCACAAAAAAACCCGCCAGAAGCGGGTTCGGTGCGGCCGGGATTGGAACGCGTAAAACACTGCCGATTAGCAAAATCTGCAAGCTTGAAAACCGGGATTTTGAGAGCGAAGACGCTCGTCTGACTCCGCCGCTTATTCGCCGGCTTCACACAACTCATGAAACCGGATCATGAATTGAAATGACATAATTTGTTACGCTTAAAATGCCTGGTGACACACCGTGCCGCGCGCGCAACACATTGCCAAGTTGCGCTCAGTTATATCCGCGAATGACGCAGGATTTCTGTTCTTCCTCCGATTTCTCACTGGCGAAACGTCCACAGATTTCCGCGACATAATCCGGCGCCGCCGATACCTGGCTGGAGCGGTGCGACACGGTCACGCTCGTATCCGGGGGCAGTTCGCCGTCTTCGATCCAGGCGTAGTAGTGTGTGCTCGTATTGGCATCCATCATGAGTCTCCTTTCGGTCGATGCACTCGATAAGATTGATGGTTCCAGAATGCGCCTCCATGAAGCGGCTGGCCCTAGTGGATTTCATTAATGGACGCGGCCGAAAAACGAAGCAAGACTCAAGAGAATGTCTGCACGTAGCGCATGCGGAATCGTTTCAATCCGCCTATCGTTTTAGGTAGCGAAAAAAATGCCCGGTCGAAGCCGGGCATTGTCGAATCGGATCAGTGCGAAAGCGGTGGTTTATCGCGCTCCCCGTTCCGCACTGCACTCTTCTATTAGTTACACCACATTCTTTTCCACGATCGGCCTGCCTTCCAGCACGCGCGTCCAGTCGAGCGGCGACAAATCCAGCGTTTCATAGCGCCCGTGCAGAATCATTTCACTGACGCCGCGACCCGTCGCCGGACCCTGCTGCAATCCGTGCCCGCTGAAACCGTTGGCGAAGAAGCAATTCTCCACCTCCGGATGCGCACCGATGATCGCGTTCTGATCGAGCACGTTGTACTCGTAATAACCGGACCAGCAACGCTCGACCCGCAGCGCCTCGAAGCCCGGCACGCGATGCGCGAGCGTCGGCCAGATCACGTCGTCGAAGAGCGCGTGATCGACTTCGTCGAGCGGCAGGTCGTCGGGATCGGCATCGGCGGCGGGCGACGTGCCGCATATGTACGTCTGCCCTTCGGGCCGAAAGTAGACCCCGCTCGGATCGATCAGCAACGGCGCGCCTTCGAGCCGCGCCGGGGACGACACATTGAAGATGCTGCGGCGCCGCGCATGCACCGGCAGGTCGATGCCCAGCATCGTCGCCACCGGCCGCGCCCATGCGCCCGCGGCGTTCACGAGCACGTCGCACGCATAGGTTTCGCCGTTCGCCGCCTGCACGGCCGTCGCGCGCCCGCCGTCACGCCGGATGCCCGTCGCCTCGCTTGCCACGTAGCGCGCCCCGAGCGCCTGCGCCTTGCGCCGCAAGGCCTGCACGAGGCCGTAGCCGTCGAACCAGCCTTCGCCGCTCTCGCCGTACGCGCCCGCCGCCAGATCTTCCGTATTGAGCCAGGGAAAGCGCACAGCGAGTTGCGCGGCATCGAGCAGGCTGATGTCCGCGCCGAGTTCGCGTTGCAGCGCGTGATTTTCGCGCAGCGTCGCGGCCCCGGGCGCCGTCGCGAGAAACAGATAGCCGCCTTCATGCAGATCGATCGACGGCCGTTCGCCATTCACTTCCAGCCGCTCGCCGATCGAGCGCAGGAACTCGATGCCATAGAGCGACATGCGCACCGAGAGCGGCGTCGAGAACTGCTGGCGGATCGACGCCGCCGACAGCGCCGACGACGAGCGCGCGTAAGTCGGATCGCGCTCGATCACCGTGACCTGCACGGTCGGGTCCGCCGCCCGCAGAAAATACGCGACCGAACTGCCGATCACGCCGCCACCCACGATCACCACTTGAGAAGCCACGCCGCCTCCGTATGAATGCCGCTGCCGATTCAGATGCCGAAGCCGAAGCCGCCGCGCGCTCAGCCCAGGTTGAAGTCGATGCCCTGCGCCAGCGGCAATTCCGACGAGTAGTTGATCGTATTGGTCGCGCGGCGCATGTAGCCCTTCCACGCATCGGAGCCGGATTCGCGTCCGCCACCGGTTTCCTTTTCGCCGCCGAACGCGCCGCCGATCTCCGCGCCGCTCGGTCCGATGTTCACGTTGGCGATGCCGCAATCGCTGCCCGAGGCCGACAGGAAGCGCTCGGCTTCGCGCAGGTCGGTCGTGAAGGTGCACGACGAAAGGCCATGCGCGGCCGCGTTGTTGGCGGCGATGGCTTCATCGAAATCGCTGTAGCGCATCACATAGAGAATCGGCGCGAAGGTTTCCTTCAGCACGACTTCCGTCTGCGACGGCATCTCGACCAGCGCCGGCCGCACGTAGTAACCGTTCTCGTGCCCCTTCACGGCGACGCGCTCGCCGCCATGCACGGTGCCGCCTTCGCCCTTGGCTTGCTCGAGCGCGTCCTGCATGCGCGCGAACGCCTGCACGTCGATCAGCGGCCCCATCAGCACGCCCGTCTCCAGCGGATTGCCGACCGGCACCTTGCCGTAAAGCTCTTTCAGACGGGCGACGGTTTCGTCATAAATGCTCTCGTGCACGAACAGCCGGCGCAGCGACGTGCAGCGCTGCCCCGCCGTGCCGACCGCCGAGAACAGGATGCCGCGCACCGCCAGGTCACGATTCGCGGTTTGCGAGACGATGCCCGCGTTATTGCCGCCGAGTTCGAGAATCGAGCGGCCGAAACGCTGCGCCACCGCGACGCCGACCTTGCGGCCCATTTCCGTGCTGCCGGTCGCGCTGACGATATCGGAACGCTTGTCCGCGACCAGCGCCGTGCCGACCTCGCGCCCGCCGATGAGCAGCGCAGCCAGTCCGGCCGGCGCCGAGCCGAATTCGTCGAGGGCGTCGCGCAGGATGCGATCGACGGCGAGTGCCGTGAGCGGCGTCTTTTCCGAGGGTTTCCACACGACGGCGTTGCCGCACACGAGCGCAAGCGCCGCGTTCCACGACCACACCGCCACCGGGAAATTGAAGGCCGAGATGATCGAACACACGCCCATCGGATGCCAGGTTTCGGCCATCCGGTGACCCGGACGCTCCGATGCGATCGAAAGGCCATAGAGCTGACGCGACAGGCCGACGGCGAAGTCGCAAATGTCGATCATCTCCTGCACCTCGCCCAGCCCTTCCTGAAGAATCTTGCCCGCTTCGAGCGACACCAGCCGGCCGAGCGCTTCCTTCTTTTCGCGCAGCCGGTTGCCGAGCAGGCGGACCAGTTCGCCGCGGCGCGGCGCGGGCACGTTGCGCCAGGTGGCGAAGGCGTCGCGGGCGGCGGCCAGCGCGGCGTCGACGTCGGCGGCGGTGTGCTGCTTCACGCGGCCGATGACATCGCCCGTGATCGGCGAAGCGACGGCGAGGTCGCCATCGGCGACGAGGTGCGCAATGCCGAGGTCGGCGAGGATCGATTGTGCGTTCACGATGTTTGTCCTTTCGAAAGTAAGTCCGGCTCGCACCCTGCCGCGCGACGCGGCGGAGCAGCTGTTTCTTATCAGAAACTTGAGTCAATTTCGGAAACTATACGCGCTGCGGCTCCGCGCGACAACCGCGGTCAATATCAGGGTTGTCACGCATGCTTTTCAGCGCTTTCCGGCAACCGCACGCGGCCCGTCCGGCGATATGGCGATGTTATGATCGGAAACAAAACGATGTCCTCCGCGACCCACGACACCCATCTTCCCATGGCCAGCCCCAGCACGAAAAACCCGCCGGACACCTCCCCGGCCGATCTCGGACAGCGGGTCAGGCACGCGCGGCTCGCGCTCGACCTGACGCTCGAAACCGCAAGCCGCGTGTGCGGCGTGTCGCGTTCGGCGCTGTCGAAGATCGAGAATGGGCTGATGTCGCCGACCTTCGACGTGTTGCAGAAGATCGTCCGCGGTCTGCGCATCGATCTCGGCGCACTGTTCGGCACGGCGCCGGCGCCCAGCGCGAGCGGGCGTCGCGCGCTCACGCGCCGCGACGCGGGGCAACGTCACGCGTATCGCGGCTATCAGATGGAACTGCTTGCCACCGATCTCGCGCACAAGGCCATGCTGCCGTTCCGCATCCGCATCTCGGCGCATACGCTCGACGCGTTCGACGACTGGGGCCGCCATGAAGGCGAAGAATTCCTGTATGTGATCAGCGGCAGCGTGTGCCTGTATTCCGAGCTGTATGCGCCCACCCAGCTGAATGCCGGCGACAGCATGTACTTCGATTCGCGCACCGGCCACGCGGCCATATCGACGAGCGAGGAAGATGCCGAAGTGCTGTGGATGGCGACAGGCGGCAGCGTGCCCTCTGGCGATCTACCCGCCTAGGTCGCGCGCAACGTGAGTCGCATCGGCATGGCGCTCGGCCCTACGGTGAACGCGCAGATTTCCTGGATCCGCGACGCGTCCGTCGCGAGCCGCGCGGTGAAGTTCGCCGTGAGCATCGAGATCACGAGCCGCATCTCGACCGCCGCCAGATGGCGTCCCGGACACACCCGCGGCCCCGCGCCGAACTGCAGGTAGGCATGCGGCTCATGCGCGCCGCGCTGCGCCGGACAGTCGGCGGGTGCGCGCTGTTGCAGCCGGTGTTCATGCAGCCAGCGGTCGGGATCGTAGCGTTCGGGATCGGCGAAGTTGTGGGGGTCGAGCATCGCGGGACGATGCAGCAGGAAAATCTTGGTGCCGGCCGGCAGACGCACGCCGCGCAGCCGCACGTCTTCGATCGGTTCCAGCGAAAGATACGGGGCGACCGGATGCAGACGGCTCGCTTCCATGCAAAGCGCTTCGCACAGGTCGAGCGTGCGCATCGCGGTATAGCCCGGGCACACCGCGGCATCGCCGAGGACCGTGCGGGCGTGCGCCGCGACGCGCTCCTGCAAGGCTTCGTCCGCGCCCAGGAACAGCAGCGCCCAGGCGATGCTCGTCGCGGTCGTCTCCTCGCCCGCCACGAGCATGGTCAGCACGTTGGCGGCGACTTCGTCGTCGGTAATGCCGGAGCCGGGCACATCGCGCAGCGCGAGCATCGCTTCGAGCAGGTTGCGCGGTTCGACGTCGAGATCCATGAACGGCATCTCGCAGGCTTCCGCGCGGGCTTCCTCGCGCATGCGCGCACGCGTGCGCGCCATCAATGCCCGGATATGGCGATGCACGTCGATCATCGCGGCGTCGAACTGGCGGTCGCGCGGGAGCTTCACGTAATGCCACCATGCGAACGGCGAATTGACGCGCGCCATCAGCGTCGGCAGCAGCATGGCCAGTTGCTCCTGGATCAGCTCGCGTTCGTCCTCCAGCGTGTTCGGGTCGTCGCCGAGTGCGAGCGCGCTCGTGACATCGACGGTGAAACGCTTCAGGTCGTCGAGCATGTCGACCACCGCGCCCGCGCGCGCCGCGGCTTCCCAGCGGCGCCGCAGACGCTCGGTGATGGCAGCCAGCGTCGGATAGAACGCCTTGATGTGCGGAATGGACAGCGCCTGCATGACGAGGCGGCGTTGCGACTCCCAGGCATCGCCTTCGATCGAGAACAGCCCGTTACAGCCGAACTCCTTCAGGATTCTCTCGATGGGCGCATAGCGCCGGTAGCGATACGGACGTTCACGCAGCACCGTATGGGACAACTCGATGTCGTCCCAGACCGTCACGCGTGTGGTGCCGAAGCGGAAGACATAGGGCGTGCCCAGTTCGGCGGCCCAGCGTTCGAGCGTCAGATGGTGCGTGGCCGGCGGCAACTGATGCAGATTGCCCAGCAGGGGAAGGCCGCGCGGCGACGGCAGGTCATCGACTTCGCGCAAGGACGGCGTAACGGGCGCTGCGTGCATGATCGGCCTCGCGAAGGCTGGATCCGGGCAGGAGGTGCGGGAGCAATTTCAGAACAGAGTCATGCGAGGCGCCGACTCATGCAGCGCTTCGCCAGAGTCCACCTACGCCCGCAAGCCGCCCCCGCGGTTCACTTTCACTCACGCGGATAGCGTTGTCGCGCGTGGATCACGTTGACCACTTCGATCACCCCATCCATGACACGATAAACGACCAGATAATTCGGATGCGCAACGATCTCGCGTGTCCCCGGCTCGCGGCCGGTTCGAAACAGGTAAGGAGACACTGCAGCAGGAATCACAGCGGTTTCGATCACCTCGAACATCGTCTTCGCTGCCCAAGGGTTCTATTCAGCAATGTAGTCCGTGAGTTGGTCGAGGTCATCCAATGCCTGAACCGTCCAGCGAATCGGCAGCATCAGGATCCAGACCTTTCCTTTTCTTTGATCTTCGCGTCCAGCTTGGCACGAATCCGCGCCATGGCTTCGTCGTGCGGAATGCGCGGCCGAGTATCCGCCATGGACCGTCTCACCTTCTCCCGAAACCACTTGTCATAGGCTTCGGCTTCTTCGACGGTGGCGAACTCGGACACGATGGGATCGAGCGGAGTAGTCATTTGCGGTTCTCGTTTCATGATGAATTCATGATATCGCAGGGCTGCGCGGCACGTCGCCTCGGCCATTCGGCCAGCGCGCACCGCCGCTTACCCGGCCTTCGACTTCGTTCTGCCCTTGCCGCCTGCGGCCAAAGCCGGCGCTGACGCCGCATCCGAAGCCACGTCCACCTTCCCCGCCGAGCGCTTGAAATAAGGCGAACTCAAGGTCGCCGCGCCCATGTCCGAAGCCGCTTCGAGCAACGCGGGCGCGAGCGCCTCCAGGCGGGCATCGGGCAGGCGGCTGGTTGGCCCCGCCAGACTCACGACGCCCACCACCACGCCCGTCACCGGATGATGGATCGGCGCGGCCATCGACGTCATGCCCGCCTCGTAGGTCTCGCTCGCGATGCCGTAGCCACGTTCGCGGGCCGCCTGCAAGCCGGCAAGAAACTCCTGGATGCCTTTCGGCGCCTTCGGCCCGCCCGCACCCGGCTTGCCGAGCCCGCCCTGCCGCGCAACGAGTTCGAGCGCGGCCTCGTCGGTCAGCGACGACAGCCACGCCTGCCCGCTCGCCGTGCAATGCAGCGGCGGCTGGCTGCCCATGTCCGGGTCGTAGCGCAGACCGGATTTCGCGCCCTGCGCCTTGCCGACAAACGTAATGTGGTCGTCCTCCACGACGCCCAGCCGCGCCAGTTCGCCCGATTGCGCCGCGAGCCGGTCGAGCACCGGCTGGGAGACGTCCAGCACACCGCCCGTCGACAGATAGACCAGCGCCAGCGACACCAGCTTCAGCGCCAGCATGTACTCGCCGTGATCCTCATCCTGACGGACATAGCCTTCGTCGATCAGCATCGCGAGCAGCCGGTGCGTGCCGCTGCGCGGAATGTTGAGCGTGTCGGCGATGGTGGCGAGCGGCATGCGCCCGCCGTTTTTCGCCAGCAACTCGATGATCGACAACGCCCGCTCCAGGTTTCCTGCCATCTTCAGCCTCTCGAAGTTCCAGTGCGGAATGAGAACACGATTCCACCTCGGAATTCAACCGCCGGATGTCATTCTTTTGCGTACGCCGCCTCGACCACGGCCAGTGTCGCCTCGCGCAGGCGCGTGGCGCGCGTGAGCGCATCGGCGGTTTGGGCCCACTGGTTCATCGGCGTTTCGATCGACAGCGGCAAACCCTCCGGCAACGCGCGCAGGATGCCCGTCAGATCGAGGCCGCCTTCGCCCGGAATCATGCGCTCCGCGCGTGCCTGATACAGCAGCGTGTCGAGGTCTGCGGGACGCTCGGCGGGCGCGTCGCAAAATTGCAGATAGCCGAACCATTCGCGCGGCAGATCGGCGAGCGTGGCGGTCGACGAACCGGCGCGGTCGAAATGGATCGGATCGACGATCAGGCCCGTGTTCGCGCGCGCCGCCGCCCGCACGATGCGCGCGCCCTGCACGATGTCCTTCGCATCCGTCCAGGGCATCGGTTCAAGCGAAGGCGACAGGCCATAGGGCTGCGCAAGATCGCACAGCGCCGCGAGACGCGCGGCGGTACGCGCCTCGTCCGGATCGTTGCCCGCGACCAGCACACAGCGCGCGCCAAGCTCGGCGGCGGTCGCGAGCATCGGCTCGAACGCGGCGACGTCCGTGTCGGGCTTCAGGCGCAGGATCTCGGCATCGAGCACGCCGATGCCCGTGTCGCGCAACGCCGCGAGCGTCTCGCGCTTGAGCCGCGTCGCGCCGACGATCTCGTGGCGCACCTCCGTGTCCGTCGCCGGCAGAAGCCGCAGGCCGACAAAATCGTAACCGGCGCGCGCCGCGCACTCGACCATCTGCGGCGGCGTCAGCTCCAGCACCGTCAGGGCCGACAGGGACAACTTGCGTCGTGACATGGCGACGTCTCCCCTCAGCGCAGCGGCGAGAACGGCGCCGGCACGTAGATGGTCGATTCCATCGTCGTCAGATGGGCCGGTCCGCCCTTCGGCGGCCAGATGCCGTCCGCCACCGCCTCGGCGCGAATGCGCGAACGCTCGTCGACGCTCGCGTACGGCCAGATGTTGAGAAAGCGCGGCACCGTGCCGTCGAGTGCGTACATGGCGCCGATCAGCGGCGAACGCTTCGTGCGTTCCGGCAACGCGCCCTGCCACGCGTCGATCGTGTGTTGCAGGCTCGCGAGCTTCGTGCCGTACACGCGCATCTCGTAGATGCCGCCATGCACGGCGGGCTCGATCGGCGGAAGGAACGGGAACAGCGCGTAGCTGCTCACCTCGACGTCGGTGACGAACTCGCCGCAGCCGAACGGATTGCCTTCGAGCAACAGCCTTTGCCGTTCGCGCACGAGTGCCGCTTCCGAATCGAATCCGCGCAGCACCATCACGCGGCCCAGTGCGCCGATGTCGGAATACCAGCAGCCGAGCAGCTTCACGCCCGATGCGGCGGGGCTCGCCTGGATGTGCTCGAAGACCCGCGCGTTCGCGCCGAGCTTCACCGTCAACGTCACTGTGTCGTAGAGAGTCATTGAAAAGTCCTTGCCTGTGTGGAATGGGGTGGTTGCGCGGGGGGGGGCGGGCGCCGGGCGGGGGGCGGCCCGGGCCGGGGGGGGGCCGCGGCGGCGGCGGGCGGGCGCGGCGCGGGCCGCCCGC